>CAVWOZ010000069.1:0-31428 GCA_963756595.1 uncultured Acidobacteriota bacterium | reverse complement strand
CTCTCCGGCACCGCCGGCTTCCGGCGCCAGCACCTCGTCGATCGCCTGCCGCAGCGCCTCCTCGCCCATCCGGCGGCGCAGCCCCGCCACCAGGGCGGGGAAGCGGTTCCCCCAGTAGAGGTTGCTGTAGCGGTCCTTGGGCGGCGGGATGCGCACCACTCCCCCCTGCCCCGGGCGGAGGCCGCTCACCGCGGCGCCGCTCTCCGGCCCCAGGCCGAGCCGTTGCAGGGCGAGGGCGCGGAAGAGTTGGCGAAAGAGGGGGGAGTCGTCGGCGGCGATCTGGCGGCGGCGGGCGAGGCGCGAGGCCACCAGCTCGGCGGTGAACCATTCCGGCTTGAGGACGCTGGCTCGCACCATGCTCGCCTCGCTGAGCAGGGCGAGGTTGCCGCGCACGGTGAGCGGCGAGCCGCTGAAATCGATCCAGCGGCTGTCCCACGCCGCGGAGATCGGGTCGGTGCTGAACCCCGAGTCTCCCGGCCACTCGATCACCACGATCCGCCGCAGGTCGCCGAGACCCGGCCACGCCTCCTCGATCTGCCGCGTGCCGCGGGCGAGGAAGCCCAGGTGGAGCTCGCCGAGCGCCGCGTGGGCGGGGAGGACGGCCACCGTGGTCCCCGCCGCCTGCGGTCCGAGCCGCCGGTAGCTCCCGCCCACCACCGCCAGCTCCGCGAGCGGCATCCGGCAACCTCCGGCGAGGCGCCCACCGGGCGGCCCGGCACGCAGCGTGTCGCCGCAGCCGTCGGCCAGGAAGACGCCGGGGGGCGCGGCGAGCGCCAGGGAGAGGTCGGCCTGCGGCGAGAAGGTGTCCTCCTCGATCCGCATCTCGCCGTCGAGCTGCCAGGCGTGGTAGCGCGGGACCGGGGTGAGGTCGGCCGCCTCGAGGTCGATCCGGCGCGGCGAGATCGCCGGCACGAAGTAGCTCCCGGAGAGGTCCGCGAGGTCGCGGGCGAAGCGGGCGTGCAGGTGGCGCCCCAGGGTCTGGTAGAAGCCGAGATAGGCGGCGCCCGGGAGCGAGAAGGAGACCTCGCCGGGCTCGCCGCGCAGCCGGAAGGCGATCTCCCGCCGGCCGCCGGCGGGGATCGGGGGATCGAGCTCCACCCGCAGCCGGTTCCACGAGCGGGAGAGGGTGAGCCGCCCCTCGTCCGGATGGGCGACGGTGATCGCGAGCCGCGGGTTGAGCTCGAAGGCGAGATGGGCGCGGGGCTGGCGCCCGACGTTCCGCATCTCAGCCGTCACCGCGAGCTCCACGGCGCGCCCGGGGCCGAGCGAGCCCGCGATCCGCCAGCGGCCGGGGACCACGTCGACCGGCGTGGGAGGCATCCCCTGCGCCGCCTCGGCCCGGAAACGCTGCTTGCCCAGCCGGTCGTAGTGGAGCGCCCGGTCGACGATCCACGCCGAGGCGCCGGCGGCGAGCAGGAGGGCGAGACCGAGCAGCCAGAGGTCCGCCCGCGCCGGTGCCGGGTCGGGGGTGTAGCGCTCGCGCAGCCGGGCGAGGGTGGTGAGGAAGGTGCGCAGCGGATGCGCCGGGGGGATGCGCCAGGGGTGGACGTCCGGGCGGGTGCGGCGCAAGTAGCGCACGGCGAGGCCGAGCGCCGCTGCGGCGAGGGTCACCGGCAGCGCCGCGTCGGCGAGGTACTGCTCGCCGGTGACGCCGGCGTCGTACGGCGACTCGCTCACCCCCAGGGGGAAGGAGCTCCCCCAGGGGTTTTCCGGGTGGCGCAGCGCGGCGAGGCGGCTCGCCGAGCGGAGGAACGGCCCCGCGGAGAGCCAGTCGGTCCCCACGCGGAGGCGAAAGTGCCAGAGCACGGCGTTGATCAGCCCGGGGACCGCCACCAGCGCGAAGGCGCCGAGCAGGAAGGCGTTCAGGGTGCCCCCCGCGATCGTCCCCACGCCGAGCGCCAGCCCCGAGAAGACCATGGCGATGGGGGCGACGAACATCAGCCAGGGGCCGGCGAACGGCGCGAGGGGGACCATGCCGCCGCCGGCACTGCCTGCGGCCACCGCCGCGAAAGCCAGCGGCACGGCGGTCAGCGGCAGCAGCAGCGCCTGGAGGGCCAGCCAGCGGCGCAGCAGGTAGCCGGCGCTCGACATCCCGCTGAGCGCCACCGTGGTCCAGCTCCCCTCGTCCTGCTCGCGGGTGATGGCGTCGAGCGAGATCAGCACGGCGACGACGGCGGTCAGCACCGGCACGACCTCCAGGGTCTCCGCCGCGTAGGTGGCGGCGCCGATCGCCGTCTCCACCTGATCGCGCCGCAACCAGGCGACCGCCGCCGGCACCGATCCCGCCACGGCGTAGAGCGCGGCGAGGACCCGGAAGCGGAGCGAGCTGCCTTGAATGCGCCACTCGTGGGCGACGAAGGCGGCGGTGAGCCTCACGCCGCTTCTCCGGGGCGTTCCGGCGCGTCGGCCGGCACCGCCACCCCCTGGAGGGCGAGGAAGGCCGAGTACGACTCCTCGAGCGTCGGCCGCCGGGGGAGCGCGCCCTCCACCGCCGTCTCGCTGTGGATCACCCGTTCGACACCCCCCTGGCGGTCCGCGCGCAGTGTCACCTCGACGGCTCCGGCGGGGAGGGGAGCGCCGGCCGCGCCGGCAGGCAATTGCCAGAGGCGCCCAGCCGCCCGGCGCAGCAGCTCGGTCGGCGGGCCGTCGAAGAGGAGCCGCCCCCCCGCGATCACCCCCAGGCGCGGGCAGGTCGCCTCGACGTCCTCCACGATGTGGGTCGAGAGGAGCACGGTGGTGCTGGCGGCCACGTCGGTGATCAGGGCGCGGAAGCGGATCCGCTCCTCGGGATCGAGCCCGGCCGTCGGCTCGTCGACCACGATCAGCCGCGGCGAGTGGATCAGCGCCTGGGCGATCCCCAGCCGCCGCTGCATCCCCCCGGAGTAATCTCCCGCCCGCCGGTCGGCGGCCCGCTCGAGCCCGACCTCCGCCAGCAGCTCCGCCACCCGCCGGCCGAGCGCCGCCCGCCCGAGCGGCACCTCGCGCAGCCGGGCGCAGTGGAGGAGGTACTGCCGCCCGGTCAGGTGGCCGATCGGATGGAAGTCCTGGGGGAGGAAGCCGATCCGCCGGCGGATCGCCGCGCGCGCCCGCGCCGAGGCCGCGTCGAGCCCGTCGTACACCCGCCGTCCCGCCGAGGGCTCGAGCGCCAGCACCAGGATCGAAAGGAAGGTCGTCTTCCCCGCCCCGTTGTGGCCGAGCAGGCCGAACATCCCCGCGTCCAGCCGCAGCGAGATCCCCTTCAGGGCCTCCATGCCGTCGGCGTAGGTCTTGGCGATCCCTTCCAGCTCGATCATCGCGGACGAGGCCCTCCCCAGAGGAGATGCCGGAGGGCATCCCGCGTTTCAGTGCTTCCCACTGAAGTCTACGGATAGTGTATTACAAACGTCGTACAGTTTGGCAAGAGGAGTCGCGATTCCGCAGGAAATGCCCGCGCGCCGGGTTTCAGGAGCAGGATGGAGACGAGAGACCTCGCAAAGGAGCCCATCATCATGAGATTCAAACCTTCCGCCGCCCTGCTCGTCGCCGCCCTCGGGCTGGCCGGCGTGTCCTGGGCCGGCGTTACTGCCAGCAATACTGCCAGGGATACCGCCAGCGATACTGCCAGCCCCATGCCCTGGAAGCAGGCCGGGTTGACCGAGCGCCAGGCCGCCTCTCACCTGCTGAACCGCTTCGCCTTCGGCCCCCGTCCGGGCGAGGTGGACGCCGTCGTCAAGATGGGGCTCGACCGCTGGTTCGCGCGCCAGCTCGGCGCCGACCTTCCGGATGCCAAGACGCTCGACGATCTGCGCGACCTGCCGGCGCTGACCATGTCGACGGCCCAGATCCTAAAGACCTATCCGCCGGCCGGCGTCATCCTCGCCGAGGCCAAACAGGCCGGGATCCTCCCCGACGACGTCAAGCGGGGCGACCTCAATCTCAAGAAGAACGCCGGCAACGGTACTGCGGACGAAGAGGCGGATCGCAAGGCCCTCAAGGACAAGCTCACCGCCTTCGCGGCGGGTCAAGGGTACCGCCCCGAGAAGGAGCTGCTCGGCCAGCTGATGACCCAGAAGCTGGTGCGCGCCGTCGCCTCCGAGAACCAGCTCGAAGAGGTGATGACCGACTTCTGGTACAACCACTTCAATGTCTCGCTGACCGACAACAAGGCCCGCCCCTACCTCCTCTCCTACGAGCGCGACGCCATCCGCCCGCACGCCCTGGGGCGCTTCCGCGACCTCCTCGAGGCGACGGCGAAGAGCCCGGCGATGCTGCTCTACCTCGACAACGCGCAGTCCACCGCCGCGGCGGACGAGCCGACCACGATGCAGGACGAGATGAATAACCGCCCGCGACTGCGCGCCCGGCTCGAGGGCGGAGGAGGTGGGAGAGGGATGCTCGCCGCGCGCCGCAACCCCCCCGCGGGAGGCGCAGCGGCCGCGAAGCGCCCCAAGGCGCAGCGCGGGGTCAACGAGAACTACGCCCGCGAGCTGATGGAGCTCCACACCCTGGGGGTGGACGGCGGCTACACCCAGGCGGACGTCGTCCAGGTGGCCCGCGCCTTCACCGGCTGGACGATCATGCCCCTGCAGCCCAAGGCGCGCGAGGCGGCCGAGAATCGGCTCGCCCGCGCCCAGCGGGCCGGCGGGCTCGGCTTCCGCGCGGAGGGGGACTTCCTCTTCCGCGCCGACCAGCACGACGCCGCCGAGAAGACGGTCCTCGGCACCCGCCTCCCCGCCGGCCGCGGCATCGAGGACGGCGAGCAGGTGCTCGACCTGCTCGCCGCGCACCGCAACACCGCGCGCCACCTCGCGACCCAGCTCGCCGTCCGCTTCGTCTCGGATCATCCGCCGCAGGCGCTGGTCGACCGGCTGACCGGCATCTACCTGCAGACAGGGGGCGACGTCCGCCGCATGCTGATCGCCATCGTCGACTCCCCCCAGTTCTGGAGCCGCGACGCCGTGGGCGCCAAGATCAAGTCCCCCTTCGAGCTCGCCGCCTCGGCGCTGCGGGCGACCGGCGGCGAGATCATCGATCCGCGCGAGCTGCTGCGCTGGATCACCCGCATGGGGCAGCCCCTCTACGCCTACCAGGCCCCCACCGGCTACCCCGACCGCGCCGACGCCTGGGTGAGCTCGGGCTCGCTCCTCAACCGGATGAACTTCGGCCTCCAGCTCGCGGCCAACCGGGTCAAGGGGGTGAGCGTCGACCTGCCGCTGCTCAACCAGGGGCACGAGCCCGAGTCGCGCGAGCAGGCCCTGACCCTCTACGCCGCCTACCTGATGCCGGGGCGCGACCTCACCGCCACGCTCAAGCTCCTCGGGCCGATGGTGACCGATCCCAACCTGGCGAAGAAGGTGGACCAGGCCGCGCCGGCGGCGACCGGCAAGGGAACGAAGAAATCCGATCCCGCGGAGGAGCTGGTCTACGGCGGCTCGGAGATGTCCGCCATGAGTCAGGCCGGGATGGCGGGGACCGCTGCTCCAGTGCGAGCGATCAAGGTCCGCGGCAAGCTGGGGGACGAGCCGAAGCCCGTCGTCGACCGCCGCCCCCCCACGCCGCTCGAGCAGGTGGTGGGGGTGATCCTCGGCTCGCCAGAGTTCCAGCGTCGCTGACTTGAGCACACATCAACGAAGACCGAGCATAGGAAGCACGCCATGTTGACACGCAGACTGTTCATGAAAGCCGGCGGCATCGCCCTCGTCACGGTGGGGGTGGGCGGCGGACCGGGGTTTCTCACCCGCGCGGCGATGGCCGCCGAGGGGACGGGCGCCACCTCGTCGCGCCGGCGCAAGATCCTGGTCACCCTCTTCCAGCGCGGCGCCATGGACGGCCTCGCCGCCGTGCCGCCCACCGGCGACAGCCTGAAGGCCCTCCGCCCGCGCCTCGCGGTCGCCGGTGCCGGGGCCAATCAGGGGGATCTGACGCCGCTCGACCTCGGCGCCGGCTTCGGCCTCCACCCGGCGCTCGCGCCGCTGCTGCCGCTGTGGAAGGAGAAGCGCCTCGGCATCGTGCACGCCGTGGGCTCCCCCGACCCCACCCGCTCGCACTTCGACGCCCAGGACTTCATGGAGACCGGCACCCCCGGCCGCAAGGGGACCCCCGACGGCTGGCTGAACCGCGCCATGGGTCTCCTCGGCCACGACGCCTCGCCTTTCCGGGCGGTGGCGATGACCCCGGCCCTGCCGCGCTCGCTCTACGGCAACCAGCCGGCGATCGCGGTCACCAACCTCGCCGACTTCAAGGTGCAGCTCACCGGTGCGGACCGCACCGCGGCGGCGGCCGGGCAGGGGTTTGAGGCGCTCTACGACCAGACCTCGCAGCACCTGCTGCGCGACACCGGCAGCGAGACTTTCCGCGCCATTCACATGCTGTCGGACGCGCAGATCGCCAACTATCAGCCGGCGGGCGGCGCGCAGTACCCGCAGTCGCCGCTCGGCACCGCGCTCAAGCAGATCGCCCTGCTGATCAAATCGGACGTCGGCATCGAGATCGCCTTCGCCGAGTCCGGCGGCTGGGACACCCACGTCCAGCAGGCGGCCACCTTCAATCGCCAGGCCCGCGACCTCGCCCAGGCGATCAGCGCCTTCTGGACCGACCTCGGCGCTTATCAGGATCAGGTGGTGCTCACCACGATGACCGAGTTCGGCCGCACCGTCCGCGAGAATGGCTCCGGCGGTACCGACCACGGCCACGGCTCCTGCCTCTTCGTGCTCGGCAATGCGATGGACGGCGGCAAGGTCCACGGCACCTTCTCGGGGCTCGACCCCGGCGCCCTCTACGAGGGGCGCGACCTGCCGGTGACCACCGACTTCCGCGCCGTCTTCTGCGAGCTCGCCGGCAAGCACCTGGGCGTCAAGGACGACGCCCGCCTCTTCCCGGGATGGACGGGGAAGCGGCTGCCGTTGCTGAGGACCTGAGGGTAGGGCCTGTGCTTGAACGTAGGGGCGGGGCTCGTCCCCGCCCCGGGTGGGGGCCGGCCGGAGTCGTGAACCTACCGATATCGGGAGCCTTTTTCCTCCCCTGTACTCGGGGGAGGCCAGGAGGGGGCGTTCCCGAGTCCGGCACGCTTCCTTGGTCGGGAGGCTGCGAACCCCCTCCTAACCTCCCCCGAGTACAGGGGAGGAACCAAGCTCCCTGCGAGATCAGTTGCCGGCGTCGGGCTACTAAGCGTGGGTCAGGAACTCGGGGGGAGCGAAGAGGCCGCGGCGCCGCAGAGGCTCCGGCCCTTCGCTCTCGCAGAGCCGCCGCAACCGAGGCATCGTCTCTGCCGCCCGAACCAGGAAACGCTGTTGAGGAGAGGCCGGAACCTTGGCGGTCCAGGCTGGCGGAGTCTGTCCGGCCCGTGACGCCAGAAGCTCGGTGACGCCCGCCGCCAGGGCGGATGCCATGGGATCTAGATTCGAAGGACGCGGCACCGTCGACCAGACGAACCCCGACCGCTCGGCGTCCGCGAGCCATTGCCGCGCCGTGAGCGCGTCGTAGGAAAGAATGGCAGTCACCAGGTCAAGCAGGTCCATGTTCGAGCTCTGCCGCTGGTCCTGATTACTTCTTCCCCGAGCTGAAATAAGCCGTCAACACCACCCGCCGTTCGCGGTCGGCGGGGCCCGCCTCGAAGGGGGCGAGGACGATCGTCCCGCTGGGGTTCCGCACCAGGATGGGAGTGACTGGCCAGCGGCCGGTCCCCTGCGGGCAGTCCTGGCCGACGGTGCAGTCCGTGCTCTTCCCCTGGTCCTGGATCTCGTAGCGGTAGCCGGTGTAGCGCATGCCGGCGGGGAGGACGATGCGCAGCACGCGGCACCCCGCCGGCAGGTCGGCCGGCACGTCGCCTCCCTTGAGCCGCGCCGCGAGGTCTCCGCATCCGGCGCCGCCGCCGGGCGGGATCACCTTCTCGACGGAGAGCGCCGATTCTCCCGGCTTGCACTCGAAGCAGGTGCGGTCCTTGGCCGTGCGCAGCCGCGTGGCGTCCGGCGCCGGAGCGATGGGGGTTGCCGGAGCCGCCGCGGCCGGAGGGGGCGGCGGAGGAGCCGGCGTCGGGGTCGGCACGGGGGCCGGAGGAGCGGGAGCCGGTTTGGGGGTCGGCACTGGAGGCGCGGGCGGTTCCGGCCGCGGCTGCGGCGTCTGGACGGGCGGTGTCCGCGTCGGGGCGGGCTCCGGCCGGACGGCCGGCGGCGGCGGGGAGGACGGCGGCGCGGGCACCGGCTGCGCCTGCGGCCTCTCGACCGGCTGGGGCGTGGGTGCGGGTTGCGGCGCCGGGGGAGCCGGCTGAGCTTCCGGCTGCGGGATGGGCTTCGCCTCGGGCGCGGGGGCCGGAGCCGGCGCGGGCTTCGGGGCCGGCGCGGGAGGAGTCGGAGGAGGCGGAGTCGCCAGTGCGGCTGCGGCCCGCTGCGGCTGCGGCGCCGCGGTGGCGCTGCCGCGGGAGACCTTCACCCGCATCAGGCCCGTGCCGCCGCCGGCGACCCGGAACTGCGTGGCCTCCGTCACCTCGGGGCGCCCGCGGCGGACGGTGATCTCCGCCATGTAGGTCATGAAGCCGTCGTGGCTGACCTCGAGATGCCAGGCTCCCTCGGCGAGCCCGCCGACGTCCGCGTGCCCGCGGGAGTCGGTCGCCACCGGCGCCGGGCCGTCCTTGGGATTGAGCGAGGTGTATTGGAGGAGGACCTGGGCACCGCCGAGGGCATGCCCCTTCCCGTCCTCGGCGCGGACCTCTACCGCCGCCGGGCCGAGCCAGAGTTGAGCCTGAGCCGCCGGCGCGGCCAGCCAGAGCAGAAGCGCGAGCTTGCGTATGTCGAACCGCACGGCCTGACCCCTTTCCACCGGTTCATCCCGGCAACAGCGTGGAGCAAGGCCCCGATTCTATGTCGGGAGAGCCCCGCGACGAGCCGCATTCCCCGCATTTCAAGCCTTCCGCGAAGAGGGAATGCAGCATTCCCTCCGACTGAGCCTGCGATCTCTTCACGAAGGTCGCATTCCCTCTCCACGATGAGACGCTGACCACGGCCGGAGAGGCATTCCCCAGAGGGAACGAGGCAAAACGAAAAGGGAATGCGGTCTTTCGGCTCCGTGGAGCCCTTCGCGACGGGGAATGCGCTCCCGCACACGGGGAACGGCGTGCCGATATCGGGGAAAGCCCTTTTCCCAGGTGCTCGAGAGCTGTTCCCCGCGGGGAACGAGATCCTTTCTCCCCCAAAATCGTACAAAGTCCGGGGAATGTCGCATTCCCCGGCCTCCAGCAGCTAGCGGACGCCTCCAGATGACGATCTTCGCTGTTTCGAGGAGACCTCTTGACGATCAACGACCCTGGTAGTACTATCTCGGTAGTTGAAGCGGAGGAGACAGCGGAATGAAAGCCGAAGACACTCTCGAAACCACGGAAACGGCCCACCACCTGGGAGATCTGCAGCTCGCCATCATGCGGATCCTCTGGGCGCAGGGAGAGGGGACGGTGGCGGAGGTCCACGAGGCGCTCGAGCCGGAGCGCGGGCTCGCCCTGACGACCATCGCCACGATGCTGACCAAGATGGAGAAGAAGGGGGTGGTGGACCACCGCGCCGAAGGGCGCAAGTTCATCTTCCGCCCGCGGGTGAGCGAGGGGCAGGTCCGCCGCTCGATGGTGGCCGACCTCACCTCGCAGCTCTTCCGGGGGGACGTCACCGCCCTGGTCAACCACCTGTTGTCCGAGCATGAGATCGACGCGGGGGAGCTCGCCCAGCTCCGCGAGTTGATTGCGTCCGCGTCCCGGGGACGCGAGGAGGAACGCTGATGTTCGCGGTCGCCTGGATGTTGACCTATCTCCTTCACTCCACGCTCCTGCTCGGCCTCGCCGCGCTCGCCTCGAAGCGTCTCGCCCGCTGGTCGGTGGCCGCCGAGGAGGTCGTCTGGAAGGCCGCCCTGGTCGGCGCCATCCTCACCGCCTCGCTCCAGCTCGCCGCCGGCTGGCAACCCCTCGCCGGCCAGTGGCGCTTGGCGGGAGCCCCCAGCCCTCAGACCTTGAACCTCGGGGCGGCGCCCATCGCCAACCAGCCGGCGATGCGCCTCGCCGCTTCGGCTGAATTCGCCCCGGCGCAGCTCCGGGAATCCAGCCCGTCGGCCGCTGTCGCCGTGCCGGCGGCTCCCTCTCGCTCCCTGCCGTCCCTTTCGTCTCTCGTTCTCACCGCCTGGGCGGGCGGAGCCCTCTTCCTCCTCTTGACCTACGGGCGCTCCTACCTCCGCCTGGGGAGCCGCCTGAAGAATCGGCCGCGGGTGGTGGCGGGAGACCTCCACGCCCAGCTCCGCACGCTGGCCGCCGAGGCCGGGCTCGAAGAGGCCGTCCGCCTCTCGTGCTCGTCGCGGGTGCCGGTGCCGCTGGCGCTCGGCTTCGGCCGGCCCGAGATCTGCGTGCCGCCGCGGGCCTTCGCCGGCCTCAGCCCCGAGCAGCAGGAGGGGATGCTCGCCCACGAGCTCGCCCACTTGGCACGGCGCGACCCGTTCTGGCTGGTGCTCGGCCAGGCGATCGCCTGCCTCCTCTTCTTCCAGCCGCTCAACTGGGTGGCCCGTCGCCGCCTGCGGGAGATCTCCGAGATGCTGAGCGACGAGTGGGCCGTGGCGCGCACCGGGCGTCCGCTGTCGCTCGCCGGCTGCCTCGCCGAGGTCGCCGGCTGGTCGGTCGGCGTCCGGCGCCTGCCGGTCCCCAGCATGGCGGACCGCCCCTCGAGCCTCGGAGTGCGCATCCGCCGCCTGCTCGATGAGGCCCGCTCGCCGGAGCATCCGGCCCGGCGCGCCTGGCTCGCCGTGGCCATGGGGGTCCTGGTGATCGCTGTCGCCGCTGCCGCCCCGGCGATCTCGGCCGCCCGCCCCGAGCCCCCGTCGGCCCAGCCCGCCGCATCGGCCGCGCCTGCCGCGTCGGCGGTCGACGTCAGGGATGCCACCGATACGCCGACCCACCCGCAGGCCGAGGAAGCCCAGCGTCGCGCCGACCGCGCGGAGCGGGCGGACGACGACTCGGCGGCCGGAAGGGCCGAGATGAAGGCGAAGAAGGAGCGCGACGAGCAGCAATCTGATCTCGGACGGGCCGAACGGGCGGAGCAGGAGGCGCGGGAAGCCGCCGAGGACTCGCAGGAGATCGAGGGCCCCGAAGTCGACCTCAAGGACTTGCCGTCGGCGGAGGCGATCGACGCCAGCGTCAGCGCCTCGCTCCAGGCGGCCCTCGGCAGCCTCGACGGCCAGCTCGGCGCCCTCTCCGCCGAGCACCAGCTCACCCACGAGCAGCAGGAGAAGCTTTCCCGCGACATCGAGCGCTCGACGCGGGAGATCGAGAAGACGCTGAAGCCACGGCTCGAGAAGCTGAGCCGCGAGCTGGCCACCAAGATGTCCAAGCTGCAGCCCAGCCCCGAGATGCTGCGGCTGACCGCCGAGATGGGAAAGCTCGGTGAGCAGATGCGCCCCTCCGAGGCGGACATGGCCCGCATGCAGGCCAAGATGGACGCTGAGCTCAAGAGCCTGAGGCTCGCCGACGGCGACAAGCCGACCGCCGAGCAGCGCGAGAAGATTCGCCGCGCCGCCAAGGAGATGGCCGAAAGCATGAAGCCCTCCCCGGAGATCCGGCGCCAGATGGACGAGGTCCGCGCCCAGCTCCAGAAGGAGCGGGCCGAACGCTCGGAGCACATGCGGGCCGAGGATCGCCAGGAGATCGACAAGATCCGCAAGGAGATCCACGAGGAGGTCGAGCGCGAGATGGCGGGAGTCCGGGAGGAGATCCGCCGGACCCTCCGCGACAGAAAGGCGACCGAGCGGCAGGACCGCAAGCGCCACGAAGCGCCCGAGCACCGGCACGATTCCCCGAAGCCGCCGGCCCCGCCGAAAGCGCCCCAGAGCTCGGACAGCAACGGATAGGCGTCCTGCCGCGCAGAGTCCGAGCCTACAGCCCCGAAGGGGCGGCAGCAGACCTCAAACCCGGTCGGCCGCCGTCCCCGCGGGGCTTTTCCTCTGAGCGCGCTACTTCTTGGCCCGTACGCTCTTCAGCATTGTCACGAAGGCGTCGCGCTGTGGGGCGAGGGTCGAGTCCGGCCCCTGCGCCTTGAAGAACCAGGGGCCGCCCGGCCCCTCGACCACCGCGCCGTACAGCCGCGCCTCGGGGATCGCCGTCGCCGGTCCCATCCCCATCTGCCCCCCCTTCATCGTCCCCTTGGCGTCCACCCAGGTGACCTTGTAGCCGTTGGCCTCCATCATCTCCGGGACGGGCTTGGGTCCTGACCCCTCCATCTGCCCCACCCACCGCGCGATGTTGGCCTCCACCGGTCCGCCGCCCCCTGGCCCGAAATAGAAGACGGCAAAATCCCCTGCCCCCTTCGCCCCCGGGATCGACGCCTGGGCCAGCCGCATGCCCGACTTCGGCGTCTCGGCCTTCCACGCCTTGGGAAGATCGAAGGCGATCGAGCCCGCCCCCGGCTCGGCAGCGGGAGCCGCCTGCGAGGAGGCCCCCATGTCGACCGCCGGCGTGTGCGACGGGATCGAAGGAGCGCCGCCGGCCGCTGGGGCCGCCGCCGGAGCGGTGGAACTGGTCTGCGCCGCCGCCGGGCTCGCGGCATCAGGCGGGGGAGGGGGATTGTGGTCGCAGGCAGAGAGAACGCACAGGGTCAGCGGCAGCAGGGAAAGCCTCAGGGCATGGCGGGTCATTTCGTCCTCCAGTGATTTCGCCGCGGAGCGTATCACCGCCCGAATCGAAGGGGGATGGGCCCGAACGGGGGGAAAGAGCCTCTCCTGCGCTAGAATCCCCTCGGAAGCGCTCGGGGGCTGGTGCCTTCTGCGGTCTTCAAAACCGTTGTCCGGTGCCGGTTGCGGCATCGGGGGTGGGTTCGATTCCCATGCGCTTCCGCCAATCGAGGAATCAGGGCGGCATTTTGCGACGCCTATTGACTTCAGCTTGAGACGGCATTGCCATTGAATCTACGTTTCCTGCGTGACACGCCGATGGTACGCAGGGTAGGTAGACTGCCGGCAGATTCGCCATGGTTTGACCTGAAACCTCCGGCGACGGTTGCCGCCAGCCATGGTTTCTAGAACTGTACCGGGTAAGGAATCTTACTATGCGGAGTATCCTAAAGTTCATAGGCATTCTCTGCTGTGGCGCCATCCTGGTTTTTTCATGCATCCACTTCTATTCCGAGCCCCTGCCGCCGTCTTTCCCAATCTTTGATGACGCCTATCACTTTCTCCATGGCAAGTCGCCGCACCCCTCAGAGAAACGACCCTTTCCCAAGGGAGAATTCGGCTACGACGCTTCCTATAAGCTTGATACCGGCAATTTCGGTCCGACCGTCTATGGGACTCTGAAAACCCTGCTCATCGCAGAAGACTCGACCGAGGTCGTCATCGTCTTTTATGCGATTGATAGAAATTCCCTCCCACCGATCTCAAGCCTGGCGCCTCAACCAGCTATCCACGTGGGGCGATCTGTCTTCCCGGCCCGCGTGATTCGTACCACCTATCGACCGGGGCGCGAGAGGCAGTATAGGTTCGTCTTTGCTCCCATCGGGGACCTAGAGGATGACTCCGTAGATGTGTACTTAGACAATCGATCAGAAGAGCACCGCTACAGACTTGCAAATCCATCACCAGAATTTTTCTTTGAAAGGACGGGCACAAACGTCTGGGGAGTTTTGGTTGTAGTCGCACTGATTTTTATCGTTGTACTCTGGCCTCGGCGAGACGATGACTCCCAGGACAGTTTCGAGTCTCGTCTTTGGGCTACATGGGCATGTCTACTTCTTCTCTCTGTGTGCTTGCTCATGGCTGTTTTTTTCTTTCTGATGCCAAAATGGGCGAGTCTCCAAGTAGGCTTTCCTGCCGGTCTGAAGCTCCCACCCCTTCTCTCTGAGCGTCTCGAGGTCCTGGAACAAGGACGTAGTTCCACCACCGCCTACATGGCACTGGCCACGCTGATAGGCTTCAGCGCGCTGATTACCAATTTGCTCCTGTCGGTCGGACACACCAGGGGCGTAGTACGGAGGCTAATTCGTCAGAGGATAAGTGAGCTCGATACGGTATTTCAGGAGCAGCTCGTCCAAAAGGTCGATGACGCAGAGAGGGTGCTGCAAGAGATGAATAACCAGGCATCCTTCATGAGCGAGGAACTGGAAGACGCCCGCTCGTACATTTTTGACCAGCGCGAGATGTTTAGGGAATTGATCATTCAGAGCGCGTCAACGGAATTGCACAACTTGAATCCTTCCGCAAACGGATGGGTAGCAGAGCAATACGGAGAATCGAACGAAGAGAGCACGCTATGATCACGGCACTCATACTCACTGCAGTTGTGGCGCTGCTTGGGCCACCGATGGAGCGGCCCGGCGACGCAGGGAAACTCCACTCTCGCGCTGTTACAACCCAGAGCGCTCAACATAGCTCTTTTTCAATGCCGGCGATATCTCCCCCTGCGGACAGAGAGGAAATCGGTAAGCTGGAAACCCGCCTTGCCGTACTAGAGGCAGGCAGGAATGATTTGAGCGCCTGGGCCACCCTATTCATCGGTGTCGTGACTCTTCTTGTCGCAGCAAATATCGGCCTGTCGATATGGCAGGTCGGTAGTCTTGCGCGAAAAGAAGCGGATGCAATCATCTCGGAATACAACGCTCAGTTCTGCGGCTTCCTGACCCATGGTCAGCAGACAATCATAGAGAGACTCGCTCAGTATGAAGAAAGTGTTTCGGAGTTGTCACGGCGGCTGGATGAGATCGCCGAAAAGATTGAGAGGTATTCGACGGAGGCTTCTACAGCGAGCGCAGATCTGCAGCGCGAGGCCACGGAGGGCATGGTCCAACTTCACAACACCGCTGCTCGTCTCCGAGGGAAGCTTTCACCCGAGGGTGAGGAGGTATAAGGCTCCGCAGGGGAGAAAGTAGTGGCAGAGGATTTAGAGAGCCTGAACCAATGCGTGCCATACCGCCGCGCATACAGATGCGCTTTAAGGCTGATCATACCGGACGGTAGTTGCACGCCGTCCTCATTCGAGGAGCCGCTAGCGGCGCTGCTCCATCTCCGGAGAGATGCTAGCGTCCAAGAGTGCCGATTGCGGCATCGAGGGCAGTTCGTTTGTTCGATTCCTATGCGCATCCGCCAAGCCGCTTCGATCCGCTCACGACCTTCCTTCCGACCGCGAAAGCCAATAACAAGCCAGCGGCGCCGGGATCTTGAGGATCGCCGTTTCCACTTTGCCAGGGAAGGTCACCACCCCGAAGTCGGAGACCTGGCGGGTGATCACGTAGCCGCGCGGAATCTTCTTCTCCTCGCAGAGGAGGCGGAGCCCCTTGAGATCGCTCTCCAGCACCTCGCTCCGGCTGTATTTGACCTCGAAGGGGATCAGCTGGAGGCGGACCTCGGCCAGGATGTCGACTTCCAGGCTCTTGCGGCCCCGCCAATAGGTGAAGCTCACGCCGGTCTGGTAGTAGCGGGCGAAGACGTGCTTGAAGAAGGCGGTCTCGGCCGCCGCCCCCAGCCGGCTCTCGTCTTCCAGCAGCCCGCGCCCCTTGAGCAGGACGCTTCCGGCGATGGCCGGGTCGGCGAGATAGACCTTGAATTTCCCGCGCAGGATCTCCTTGCCGTACCCGTAGGGAGGAAGACGGTAGATCAGGTGGGAGGCTTCGAGCAGGTCGATGAACCGGCCGACGGTGGGCTTCTTGAGGCCGAGTTGGGTGCAGAGGGCCTGGATGTCCAGCAGCCCGCCGTCGTGCAGGCAGAGGTACAGGAACGTCCGTTCGAGCTCGAGCACCCGCCGGACTCCGAAGAGGGCGGTCATGTCCCGCTTGAGGACCTTGTCGACGATGTCCTCCCGCAACAGCTTCTGCGCCAAGGTGACGCTCTCGATCAGGGCCGTCTGCGGAAAGCCTCCCCGCAGCAGATACTCGTGGAAGTGGGCGACCAGTGGGCGAGCCATCTCGCCGGCGCGGAGGAGGTCGGCCGGGCTCCAGGCGAAGAGCTCGGCGAGGGAGTCCACCTCCGGAACGTTGGGCAGGCGGATCTCCTGGATCTGGAGGTATTCCGAGAACGACAGCGTGGCCAGCCGGATGGTGTGCCAGCGGCCGACACCGGATTCCAGGTTTTCGGTCTCCAGCGGGACGGCGGAGCCGGTCACCGCGATGCGAGCCCGCTTCTCGAAATCGACCTGGTGCTTGAGCCAGGTCTGCCACCCCTGGGTGTACTGGATCTCGTCGAGGAGAAGGTACTCGATCTCCTCGGAGCGGGGCTGGATCTCCCGCCAGACGTTGAGGACCCCCTCCAGCCCGATCAGCTTGAGCAGGGGGTGATCGAAGGTCGCATAGAGGATGCGCTCCGGGCGAACCCCCCGGGACAGGAGCTCCTCGACCGCCTGCAGCAGCAGCGTCGTCTTGCCGATCTGGCGGGCGCCACTGAGCAGGATCGCCCGCGGCGCCGGAGGCGCTCCCAGCCAGAGGATCAGCTCGGAGAACGCCGTACGCCGCCAGCCGGGGAGGTCCCGCACGGTCCCGGACTCCCACCAGGGGTTGTACTGCCGAAGCACCGAAAAGATCTCCTGGATGGGGGCTATCATGCTTATTGGCTCCAAATAAGGTAAGTATACTTTACTTGTTGGCTCCCAGGTAAGCCGTTCGACCCTCTCATCGGGTATTCTCAGTTGCAGATAAGCGGCCGCTGGCCCAAGACGGGCCGGAACAGGAGATTTTGGTCTATGGGGCCCAAGAATCGGTTTGCCCGCGTCTGGCTGGCTGCAGCTCTTGCCCTGGCGACGGCGTGCTCGTCTCAGCCTTCACCCCGGCGGGCGCCGGCCGCGGCTCCGCTGGCTTCGACTCCTCTCGTTGCGGCGCAGCAGCGCTACGACGTGATCATCGTCGGCGCCGGCATGGCCGGCCTGACGGCCGGCAAGAATCTCCAGCAGGCCGGACGTTCTTTCGTGATTCTTGAAGCGACGGACAGGATCGGCGGGCGCGGCAATACGGATACGACCACGTTCAGCGCTCCGATCGATCTGGGCGGCGCCTGGATCCACAACGTCAGGACGAATCCTCTGAGCCCGGTCATCCTGGGCAGCGGATATGCCACGCAGGAGACGGACGTGGACGCCGGGCACCATCTCTTCTTCAATCACCATTTCGCCAGCCCGCGGGAGCGGGAACGCTTCGAAAAGATCGCCAAGGCCTTCGAGGGGTCGCTCGAAGAATCCGCTCACCACGACGGCGCGGCGTCCGATCATCTGCCGCAGGAAGAGCCCGAAGGCGGGAAGCCGGGGCCGGGAGAGCCGGCTTTCGAAAAGCTGCGCGAGCTCGTCGCCCTCAACTCCGGGCCGCTCGAGAGCGCGGTGGAGCTCGAGGCGAGCTCTTCGGCCGATGCCGGCGCGTTCCTGGCCGGCGAGGACGTTCTGGTCCAGCGCGGCTACGGCACGTTCGTCCAGGAATACGGCCAGAACATGCTCCCCCACGTCCACCTGAGCTCGCCGGTGACCCGGATCGTCCGCACGGACGGCGGCGTGACCGTGGAGACGAAGCCGGGCGAGCGCTTCTCGGGGCGCATGGTGTTGGTCACCGTGTCGACCGGCGTCCTCGCCGCGGGGAAGATCGAGTTCGCGCCCGAGTTGCCGGCCGCCAAGGTGGCGGCGATCCGCGGTCTGCCCATGGGGCTGCTCGACAAGGTGATCCTGGAGTTTTCGACGCCCGCCGTCTTCCCCCGGCAAGACGGCGCTCCGGTCGAGAACGCCTGGCTGCTCTACGGCGGCGACCTCGAGCGCCGCGACGACGACATGGCCTTCGTCTTCCGGCCCATGGGGACCCTGATCGCGATTGGCTTCTTCGGCGGCAAACGGGCCTGGGAGCTCGAAAAGCTGTCGGACCATGGCCATGACCGCATGGTCGAGCTGGCCCTCACGGCGATGAGCGACATGTGCAGTTGCGAGGCCGGCCGCAGCCTGGTGAAGTCACGCACCACGGAGTGGGGCGCGGACCCCTGGACGCTCGGCGCTTACTCGGCTGCCCTGCCGGGCCAGGCGGCGATGCGCCAGAAGCTGGCCGAGCCGATCGACCATCAGCTCTATTTCGCCGGCGAGGCGTGCGACTTCTCAACCTACAACGGCAGCTTCGCCGCCGCCTACAACTCGGCCCTCAAATCCAGCTACCAGATGATCACCTGTCTGCGTCACCAGGATCGCCACGAAGCGTGCCCTTGAAGAGGTCACGAAGCAGCTTCTACCTACAGTCGTCGCGCTCCGCCCTCTCGTTCCGTCTGCCGCCTTTTCCTGCCGGGCTCGCGCCCCGCCGTTTTTCAACCGCTCCCAAGGCTTCGCGAGTCGTTCCCCTTTCATTTTCCGGAGGCTCCCAAGGCTTTGAGAGTCGTTCCCTCTCGTTTTTCGGCCGCTCCCTGGCGTTCCCGAGTCCCCCCCTCCCCTCTTCCCCCTCGTTCCCGGAAGCAAAAAACCAGAGGGCGAGGCCGGGGAATGGAAGGGAGAGGCCGCGGATCGGCTTCCCGCTGCGAGAAATCTGATCCTCTACTTGAATCGGTAAAGTATACTTACCTCATTTGGAGCTAATCAGCATGACAGCCCCCCTTCAGGAGATCTTTTCGGTGCTTCGGCAGTCCATGGGAGTCCGGGACTGTTCGGGATCTCCCTACGATAAGGAGCTCTAGCCCGACGGGTCAGATCGCGGCAGCGGCCGGCGAACCTCAGAGGGAGGGGCGCCTTCAGCTCTCGACGGAAGCCAATAAGCCACCAGGAGGTCGAGATGAGCTCACAGGACGTCAAGCGGCAGGAGGGCGCCGCGAACATCTTCATCAACTACCGCCGCGAGGACAGCGCGGGCCATTCGGGACGGCTGTTCGATGGCCTGAACCACCACTTCGCCGGCCGGCTGTTCATGGACGTCGATACCCTCGAGCCCGGGGTCGATTTCGTCGATGCCATCGAGGCCGCGGTGGGCTCGTGCGCGGCGCTGATCGTCGTCATCGGGCGCGAGTGGCTGAACGTCCAGGACAAGGCCGGACGCCGGCGCCTCGACGATCCCGGGGACTTCGTGCGTCTGGAGCTGGAGTCCGCCCTGGAGCGCCGGATCCGGGTCATCCCGGTCCTGGTTCAGGACGCTCCGATGCCGGGTACCGAGGAGCTCCCGGCCTCGCTCGCCCGGCTGGCACGGCGCAACGCCATCGAGCTCAGCGACGCCCGCTGGGCCTACGATGTCGACCGCCTGGCCCATGCCATCGGCGAGATCCTGAAGGAAAACCCGGCCTCGCCGCAGCCCGTCCCGGCTGCTCCGGCGCCGCCGGCCAAGCCCCTCCGGCTGTGGGGCTGGCTGCTCCCTCTGGCCGCCCTCGGGCTGGTGGGCGCCGGGGTGCTGGTGTCGGGGGCCTTGCGAAGGGAGACGCCGAGCCGGCCCTCGCAGGTCCAGCCTGCGCCGGCTTCGCCGCACGGGTCGGGAGCCGTCGCGGTCCCGGCGAAAGTCCCGGCTGCCGGGGTCGCTTCGGCTCCTGCGCCCGTCGAGCCCGCCGCGGCGCCTGCCGCTGCCGCCGCCGCTCCGCCCCTCACGGTCGCCGCCGAGCCGCCCGTCCCGCACCGCCGCGAGCCTCTTCGCCCGAGGGAGGTGCCCGCGGCGCCACGCGTCGACCGCGAGGTCGCCGAGCCCGCGATCCGCGCCGTCCCGTCCGCCGTCCCGATCCCCAAGGTCAGGGAGAAGGAGAAGGAGAAAGAGGAGCCGGTTTCGAGCCCGCAGTCGGTGCGCGCCACCATCCGCTCGCCGCACAGTGGAGATACGGTCGGCACGGACGTGCTGGTGCAGGGGATCGTCACCGGGCTCGGCGACTGCCAGATCTTCCTGGGGATCCGGCAGGGCAACGGCGCGATCTATCCCCGCGGGGAGCTGTTCCCGGGGGCCGACGGCCAGTGGTCCATCAAGCTGCGGAGCTCCAAGGAGAAGACGTTCGACATCCTGGTGGTGGCGGCCAGCGGCAAGGTAGCGACCCAGGCGCTGCGGGACCAGCGCAGCCGGGATGACGGTCTGCTCACCCTGCCCGAGGGAGCCGTCATCAGCAGCGGCATCGTGACCTTGAAGAAGCAGGGAAGGTTCTCCAGCCTTCTGGGCCCCAAGAGCGCCGAGCCGGAGCAGAATCCCCGGTAGGGGAGGAGCCGCCCTTCCGGGCCGGTCATGCCGGGGCGAAGGGCTCCTCGCAGGCGCGGGCCCGCACCTTCTCCTGCGAAGCCCGCCTCGGCCGGTGCGTCCCCGCGGGGCGCAGGGTGCCGGAGTCTCTCTGGATCTTCGTCGAAGGGAGGCGGCCGCGCGACAGGCCGGCCGCCTGATGGGAACGCGATACGGGCTCAGGCCGTGGCGGCCGGGGCCGGGGAGGTGACGGAAGGGGGGAGCGGCGCCGCCAGCGAGAGGGGGTACGGGTACGGGTAGTAGTACGGAGACTTGAGCCGCGAGGAGACATCCTCCACGTCGATGCTCACCGACTTCGACTCGAGATCGGTCGCCGTGTAGACCGCGGTCACCTTGAGCTCGACGTTGCTGACGATCTCCAGGAAGCCGACGTTGAGCGGCTGGCCGGCCGGCGGGGCGGTGCCGAACAGCCGCTCGTTGAGGCGGCAGCAGTCCTCCATCGTCGCGAAGCCGGGCGGCAGGTACAGGCTCTCCGTGCTGCGGCTGCTCATGATGCGCGGCTCGCGCCCCTGCGGCGTGCCGGCCTGGATCAGCGGGATGACCGAGGTCTGGAGCCACGCCCAGCCGTACGACTGGTAATTGTGAATGTTGATCTCCGTCGAGTAGATCCCGGTGCGGACGCCCGGCGCGCAGCAGCAGCCGTCGGAGGCCGGCTGCGTGCCGCAGACGAACTTCACGCTGTAGCTGTACTGGTACCACGGCCAGAAGTCGCCGCCGAAGAACAGCTTGGCTTCACGGTCGCCGAGGGTTTTCGTGTCCACCTCGGCCCCCGTCTCGTCGACCACGATCTGGACCCGCGACTTGTCGGGGCTGGCGGGGTTGAAGGCGCCCAGGCGGAAGATCGGCTTTCCGGTCGAGGGGACCGTGTCGATCTGCCGCTGGAAGACCTGCAGGCCGGCCGCCTTCGGGTTCTTTTTCTGGAGCAGGGCGAGGGCTCCCGCTTCGAGGTTTGCAATCTGATTCGTGTCCATGGTTCGATCTCCATTGCGCAGGATTCTGGAATCGGAGCCTTTGGATCATTCAAAAGCGTCCGCTGCACTCCTCTTCAATCCGTTCCGGCGCCGGAGGGGTTATCGGAAAATAAAGTTTTTTAATCACCGAGGGCAAAAGAAAACGGCCGCCCCGGAGAGGGACGGCCGCTTGGCGAGCTGTGGAACGAAGGAGGGAGCGCGGCGGCTAATCGGCCTCCGGGTCGTTCTGGGTGATGAACCACCAGGTGATCCGTCCCACTTCCTCACCCTTCCAGAGCTGGCGGATGGCGAGGCTGTGGCCGGTCGCGAGGGGCGAGGTGCCGGTCGTGATCGCGAAGGCGGCCGGCGCGGCGGTCCCCGCGGCGAGTTGCAGGCGGTGGATCTGGGTGCGGGGCTGCCGGGGCACGCTGAGGGATTGGTCGCTCCCCAGCGCGGGCTGGCGCTGGCGCAGTTTGGCGGCGAGGGGGTCGGGGACGGCGAGGGTCACCGTGGCTCCGGCGGGCAGGCGCTGGAGGATCTCGAAGTCGAAGAAGCGCGCCTGGTCCGGCGTCCCCGCGATCAGGAAGGCTAGGGTGAGGGCGGGAGCCGTCGTGATCGGATAGGAGTTGCGCCATGCCACTCCTGGCCCGCGCAGAAAGGCACGGGTCTCGGCCCAGTCGAAGTAGGGGGGGCCGGGAGGGAGGACGGAGGGGCTCGCGAGGGCACTGGGGAGGCCCTGCACGGCGTCCGGGGTCTGCACCGCCAGCAGGCTATAGGGAGGCACGACGCTGCCGGGCCAGAGCGGCGCGAAGCTCGCCGGCCAGGGCGCGGTGCCCTGCCAGAGTGTGGTCAAGGAGAGGGTGTCGGGCGGCAGCGGTTGCGTCAGGCTGGGCCCCAAGGGAGGGGAGACGGTGAGCAGATCGCCGGGAGCGATCGACGGGACGTCCACGGCGCCGAGGGGGAGCCATCGCTCGGGTGTGATCAGCGTGGCGGCCGGGCTGGCGAAGAGG
This sequence comes from uncultured Acidobacteriota bacterium, assembly GCA_963756595.1. Taxonomy (GTDB): domain Bacteria; phylum Acidobacteriota; class Thermoanaerobaculia; order Multivoradales; family UBA5704; genus DATARR01. The sequence goes on along the minus strand of CAVWOZ010000069.1, from coordinate 9,345 downwards.
TGTACCCTCGCCTTCCCCGTCCCGCCGCCGCGGTTGCGCAGGCGGACGTAGACGTCGCTCGGATAGATCTGCTCCGGATGGGCCGGATCGATCAGAGTTCCGGGAGCGGGGGTGTTGGCGCGTAGCCCTTCCCCGAAGCGCGCGACGGCCGCGGTTCCTCCTCCCTTCCAGACCAGGATGTCGGGGCTGGAGCTGATCTCGTCGCCGGGAGCGGGCCGCGAGCCGTCGTCGCCGACGTGCCGGCGCATGTAGGGGACCGGCACCAGCCCGGCGCCGCTGCCGAGGACGGCCCGGAGGTTGGGCATGACGCCGATCGAGCCGGCGACGTTCGGCCCCTGGGGGGTGCCGGTGGCCGGGTCCGAGAGGAGGGAGCGCAGGGCGCTCGGGGTGAGCCAGGGACCGGGCGTGCCGGACGTCTGGAGGCCGGAGAGGGCCTGATTGTAGAGCGCCTGCACCAGGGCGGCGGCGCCGGCGATGATCGGAGAGGCGCTCGAGGTGCCGTCGAAGACGTTGGTATAGAAGTTGGTGGCCGTCGTCCCCGCGAGGTCCCCGTAGCCGCAGGTGGTCACCGCCTCCCCCCAGCCGTAGCAGTCGACGCGTGAGCCGTAGTTGGAGAAATAGGCGCGATCGTGGGGGAGTGCGGCGCGGGCGGCGCCGACCAGGATCGCTCCCGAGTCGACGAACGCGGAGGAGGTGCGGGCGAGGCTGCGTCCCGTCTCGGGGACGGTGAGGCCGTCGAGGTCCACGCCACCGTTGCCGGCCGCCTCCACCACGGTCACCCCCTGGGCCGACGCGAGGCGGATGGCGTCGAGGTCGGCCTCGTCGACCTCGGTGGGGAGGAGGGCCCGCTGGACCTCGAGCAGGAGGACGTCGCCGGCCTTCAGGCTCGGATTGGCATTGGGCGCCAGGGCCTGGACGATGGCGGCCGCCACGTGGCCGCTGGTGCCCGCGAAGGCATAGGGCACAGAACCGATATGACTGTTCACCGAGCGGTAGTGCGAGGCCGGCAGGAGCGACACGAAGCCGGCGGCTGTTCCCTGGACACTGATGCCGCTCTGACCGGCCGCCGCCAACTGTCCCAGGACGGCGGTGCCGTGGTCACCGGTGCTCCCCTCGGTCGGTGAGCGGTTGTCGCCGTAGACGATGACAGGCTGGCCGGAGGTGTCCTTCAGCAGAGGGCCGACCGGCAAAGAGAGGTTGAGATCCTGATGCACCAGATTCCACCCCTGCTCGAGATCGCAGACGGTGACCTTCTTCCCCGGGGTCAGGCTCGGCCAAGCCCATCGGGCGCTGATCCCGACAGGGGCATCGTCGAGATACCCCTCATCCTCGGAGAGGGCCTGGCCGGCCTGACTCCCCGCGCCGGGGTCGTTCGCAGAGAGCTCCCGATAGGCCAGATCCACGGCCGCCAAGCTCCTGAGGCGCTGGACCACCTCTTCGACGAGATCGGGGTGCTTGCGCAGGTCGACCCGCCAGTAGGCGGTCAGGCTGTGTAGGGGGGGAAACGGCGAAGCGGGAAACTTGGTCTCCAGACGGCGAATCGCCGCGAGACATTCCACGCGGTTCGGCGCGGCGATCTCCACCAGCGGCCGGGAAGGCAAGGTCCCGGGGGGCGGCTCCGGCAACCGCACCGGGATCGCCTTGGTGGCGCCCCCTCCGGAGTCGGTCGTGGCCACGGAGGCGGGTGCCGGGGCGACTTGGGCCGCTGCCTGCGGGCTCGCCGCGGCCTTGGTGATGGGCAACTCGAGGACGGCCTCGAGCTCGGACAGCTCCGGAGCATGGGTCTTGGCGAGCGTCCACAGGTTCTCGGCCGGGCTGGAGCTCACCAACCCTTCTACCAGACGCACGATGACGAAGCCGCTGTAGTCGGCCGCCGTCACGCCGGGAATCGGCGCCGGGGCCGGGCTGGCGCCGCCCGCGGAGGAGGCCGCCCCGCCGCAGCCGCACGCGCAGGAGCAGCAGCAGACGCTGGCCGCGGCCTGGCAGCTCGCCGAGGTTGCGGCGGTAGCTCCGGCCGTTCCGGCCTTGGCGTAGCCGCCGTCGTAGCCGCCGGCATGGGCGCCGACGCTGGGATCGGTGCCGCCGTCGGGCGGGGGCATGGAGATGTTCCCGCCGGGATCGGTGGTCCCCGCATCGGGAGTTTTCGATTGGAGGCCCGCCGGCAGAGCGCCGGGGGTCTCGTTGATCGTGATGTGAAGGCAGCGTTTCATGGGGTCTCCTTTGCGAACTCCCCTTGAAATCCCATCGTTCGCGGGAAGGGTGCGCCGCCGCCGTTGCGGAGATGCCCGGAGCGGTCAGCCGCGAAACGGAGGCAGCGGCCGCCAATCCCCCAGCAGCACGAAAGCGGCCCACTTCCGGGGCGGCAGACCGGCGCGGGCCATGGCGCGCTGCGCCTCTTGGAGCGCCTGGGCCGGAGGCAGCCCGCGCTCGAAGAGAGCGCGGTAGAAGCGGGTCATCAGGTCGCGGGTGGCGAGGTCGTCCACGCTCCAGAGGCTCACCAGCACGCGGGCGGCGCCGGCGGAGAGGAAGGCGCGGGGGAGCTCGCTGACCAGCCCCTCGCCGGGGACCTCGCGGCCGAGCGCTGTCTCGCAGGCGGAGAGCACCACCAGCTCGGCCGGCAGGTCGAGGTCGTAGATCTCGTGGGCGGGGAGGGACCCTTCGACCGGCCAGCCCGAGGCATCGAACCGGGAGAGGGCGAGGGCGGAGAGCAAGGGCTGCTCGGCATCCAGCCGGCCGTGGGTGGCGAAGTGCAGGATGCGGAAGCCCCGTAGCGCGCCGCCGAGGACCGTGGCGCGCGAGGCGTCGAGGCCGGTGGCGACGCGGACCTTGTCGGCGGGGAGGTGGGCGGCGATCGCCTTCGCCTCATCGGAGGCGCCGGGGAGGCGGTGGAGGACGCCGGGGGGGCGCGCGGCGCCGCGCACGGCAGGGAGTGGGCAGCGGCGGTCCGTCCGCTCGTAGACGGGGTCGGCCACGACCGCCAGCCACCCCGGGGCGGTCGGGCGGCCGGCCAGCAGGCCGCGCTGGGCGAGGAGCGTGGACGCCGAGGGCTCGTAGACGATCTCATGGGCCTCCACCAGGGGAGGCGCCGCGGCGCAGGCGCCGGGATCGAAGGGAGCGGGGAGGGCCGCGAAGGAGAGGACTTCCAGCGCGCCGTCGGCGACCACCACCAGGCGTCGGTGGCCGAGGACGGGAGCCGCCGGCCCGAGGAGCATCCGGCTCAGCTCGCAGACCTGCGGCGGGTTGTGGCCCGGCCAGTCGCCGCCCTGAAACCAGCTCGTGGCCTGGCTCGCGAGCCGCTCGACCTCGCGCCGTGGCGGCAGGCGCGCGGCCGTGAGCGACTCGCGGGTCACCATCCAGAGGGTGCTCGCCGCATCGTCCAGCCGGTACTCGAGCAGGACGGTGTCGGCATCGAGCAGTTCCCGCTGGGCGGTGGCGAGCGAGACCGGCTCGGGGCGGACGAGAGAGGCATAGCGCGGGTTCCGGCGGCGAATCTCGCCGCGCAGCGACTCCAGCTCGTCGACCGCCTCCACAATCCCCTGCCGTAGCGGCGGCAGCCTTTCCGGGTGCGCCTCGCCGGTCGCCTGCCGCTGCGTCTCCAGGGCATTCAGCCTCTGTTGCGCCACACGTTCCTTCGCCACGAGGTCGGGGGCCGCGTCGCGCCGCAGGCCGGCGCCGGCCTCGGCGAGAAGGTCCCCGAGCAGCCGGGCGCGAGCCCGCTCGGCGGCGACCCAGGCCTCCTCGGGCCGGCCCATCTCCAGCAGGAGGTCGATCTCGAAGTCGAACGCTTCGCGCGTGCTGGAAAAGAATGCGGCGCGCAGGTCGTCGCTGAGCACCGTGGGGCGGACCCCTTCGAGGATCGTGAGCCCCTGCCGGCTCGCCGCCAGGGCGCTCTCCCGGTTCCCCAGCGCGCGTTCGTCGCGGGCGAGGCTCCCAAGGCTGGCAGCCTGGCCCAGCCGGTCCCCCTGCCGGGTATAGAGCTCCACTCCGCGCAGGGAGCGGGTGCGGGCCTCGGCGGGGTGGCCGAGCGTCTCCGCCAGGCTCGCTGCGAGGAGCTGCACCGCCGGCTCGGAGGTGGGGCAGGCCTGCTGGCCGACGATGGCGAGCGCTTCGGCGAGGCAGCGGCCGGCCGCCGTCCGTTCGCCGCGCCTCTCCTCCACCTGGGCGAGGCCGGCGAGGATCACCGCGCCCTGGCAGGGATCGTTCTTCCGGCGTAGGGCCAGGGCCACGTGGTAATCCTCGAGAGCCTCGGGGAGCCTCCCGTTCTCGTCGGCGAGCCAGCCGAGCTGGCTCAGAGTGCGAGCCTTCCAGGGCTCGGCGCTGGGCAGCCAGGCGTCGCGCGCCGCGTGGAGCATGGGGAGCCCCAGGCGCTCGTCGTCCAGATAGCGGGCATAGAGGACGCCCAGGTTGTGCAGGGTGTAGGGCCGGACCGTGCGGTCGTCCAGGGGGAGCAAGGCGAGGGCGGCGGCGTAGTGATCGAGCGCCTTCTGGAGCTCGCCCTGGTAGCGGAAAGACTGCCCCAGGCCGTGGAGCGCCCGGGCCTGGTTGCGGAGGTCGCCTGCCCGCGCCAGATAGGCGAGGGCCCTGGCGTACTGGTCGGCTGCCGCTTGCGCCTCGCCGAGGGGAAGGAGGCATGCCCCCAGCTCGTTGCGGACGATCGCCTCCCAGCGGCGGTCGCCGGCGCGAGCGAAGGTGTCCGCGGCCTGGCGGTAGAGTCTGGCCGCGGGCTGATAGTCACCGCGTCCGAAGAGTTGTGTCGCCAGGCCCTCGAGGGCTTCGGCCTTCAGGGCGACGTCGCCCACCTGCTGCCAGACGTCGAGCGCCCGCCTCCGCCGGGTCTCCGCCACGCCCGACCGCTCGGCCGTAAGGCGGGCGGCCGAGGTGAAGAGCCGGTAGGCGTCGGCGGAGCGGCGGTCGGCCGCCGTCGCCGGACGCAGCGCCTCGATCCGGGCGGCGTAGCGCCCGGGGTGGCTCTCCTCGATGCCGCTGACGGTCAGCGTATGGACGCCGTCCACAGCGGCGACCGCCAGCACCAGTTCCGGGCCGCGGTCCTCGATCTGCCGGTCGGCCGCGAGCACCCGGCGGCCGGCGGGGTCCGCGAAGGCCACCGCCACGTCGATTCCCTGCTGCTCCACCACCAGCCGGAGCAGGGTCCCCTTCTTCAGCGGCAGCCGGTACCGGTGGACCTCGCCGGGGGCGAGCGCCGCCGCCGGCGCCCGGCCGCCGGCGCGCAGCTCGCCGGCCGGCCAGTCGAGCTCCCGCGTCCGGCAGGCGAGGAGCCCGAGGGCCAGGAGGCCGGCGAGCCCCCATTTCCAGTCACGCCGCGGCGATGGTCTAGCCGCCATGGGCGGTGATCCGGAAGGAATCCTCCTCGAGCTCGCGGGCGCAGCCGGTCAGCCGCAGGGTGTAGTCCCCGGGCCGGGGGGGGCGCCAGAGGAAGGTCAGCCGGCCGCGCGCATCCTGCTCCAGCCCCGGTACCCTCTGCCTCCCGTGATCCCCCGGGCCCGTGATCTCCGCCTCGTACGAGGGGCAGTGCACGGCAGGATCGAGCGCCAGGACGAGCGGCGCGCCGGAGGAGAGGGCGACGGCCGGCTCCGTCCCCGCGCGGCTACCAGAGGCCAGCTCGAGCCGGGCGACGTTGGCGACCGGACGGTTCCGCTCCTCCCAATCCTTGTACACCTTGACGCTCAAGGCCGAGGTGGACACCAGCAGCGCGGCGGCGAGGGTGGAGAGCCACCGCGGCGGGCGCCGGGTGCGGGGAGCCGCGGCGGGCAGGCGCCGTTCGAGGTCGCGCCAGCCGGCGCGCGCGGCAAGCTCGGCCGGCTGCGTCCCGGCGGCGGCGCCGGCGGCCTCGAGGTCCGCGAGGTCGAGGAGGGCGCGGGCGGCCTCGGGGCTGGCGGCGAGCTGCCGCGCCACGCGCGCCTCGTCGGCGGGAGGGAGGCGCCCCTCCAGGTAGTCGAGCAGCTCCTCGGGCTCGGGCTCGCCGGACGGAGCGCCGTCCCAGGCGGCTTCGGCGACGGCCGCGAGGGCCGCGATCAGGGCTTCGGGGTCGGTCTGCGGTGGGGGTCGGTTCATGGGTCAGGTCTCCAGGTCCCCGAGGGCGAAACCGGCCAGCTTCTCCCGGAGCTTCTGGCGGGCGCGGAAGAGATGGGCTTTCACCGTCTCGACCGAGATCTTCTTGACGGTGGCGATCTCGTCGTAGCTCAGCTGGTGATAGAGGCGCATGGTCAGACAGTCTCGCATCTGCTCCGGCAGCTCGGCCACCGCGCCCCGCAGGGCCCGCCCGCGCTCCTCGTCGAGCAGCACGGTGAGCTGGCCTCCCGGCACCGCCGACGCCGCGTCGGGATCGTCCATCGCGTCGCGCGACACCTCCACCGCCGCCCGCTTCCCCGTGGCGGCCGTCCGCAGCCGCTTCAGGTAGGTGGTGGTAGCGACCCGATAGAGCCAGGCGGTGAACTGCTGGCGGTGGTCGTAGCGGTCCAGACCCTTGTAAATCCCGAGGAACGTCTCCTGGGTTAGATCGAGGCAGTCTTCCGGGGGGAGACCCTTGCGGGCGAAGAAGCGTTCGATGGCGCGGAAGTAGGTCTCATAGAGGAAGCGGAAAGCTCCCTGCCGGTCGCTGCCGTCCTGAAACCGCTGGATGGCCCGATCGACGGGCTCCGAGGGCTCGCGCGCGACAGCAGCCGCGGACGAGCCGGCCACCTGGTCGGCCATCGCACCGCCTCCGGCGACGAAAAACGTCGCATCGATGATCAATGTCACCAGAATCATCGCATAGTCCAAGCCGGCGGCGGGTCCCGGCGGGCGGTGTCTTCGCCGCGGGCCGAACCGGCCGGGGTCGTTTTACCCTGAAATTCCCCCAACCGTTGGTGGATTTTCAAGGTAAAATCGCGGATGTGATCGAGCGCACCCGGCATCTCGAGCGCCTGGACTGGCTGTTTCGGACCTTTCCGGTCGTGGCGATTCTCGGCGCCCGGCAGGTCGGGAAGACGACTCTCGCCCGCGACTTTGGCGAGCGGCGGGGAGGGCCGGTGACCCGCTTCGACCTCGAGAGCGCCGCGGACGTGTCGCTGCTCGCCGATCCGGAGCTGACTCTGGGGCCGCTTCAGGGTCTCGTGATCTTCGACGAGATCCAGCGCCGGCCGGAGCTCTTCCCTCTGCTGCGGGTCCTGGCCGACCGGCCGGGGTCGGAGACGAAATTCCTCGTCCTGGGGAGCGCCTCGCCCGATCTCCTGCGCCAGAGCTCGGAGTCGCTCGCGGGGCGGATCGGCTATCACCGTCTCCACGGTCTCGCGCTCGACGAGGTCGGTTCGGTGGCGCTCGACCGTCTCTGGCTGCGCGGCGGATTTCCGCGCTCGTTCCTGGCGCCCGGCGAGGCGGAGAGCTTCGAATGGCGCCGCTCCTTCCTGCAGACCTTCCTGGAGCGCGACCTCCCACAGCTCGGAATCCGCACTCCGGCCGAGACCCTGCGCCGCTTCTGGTCGATGCTGGCGCACTATCACGCGCAGATCTGGAACGGCGCCGAGATCGCGCGCGCCTTCGGTCTGGGCGAGAGCAGCGTCCGGCGCTATCTCGACCTGCTGACCGATGCTCTCGTCCTGCGCCAGCTCCCGCCCTGGCACGCCAACGTCTCGAAACGCCAGGTGCGCTCTCCCAAGGTCTTCGTGGAAGACTCGGGACTCTTGCATGCGCTCCTCGGCATCGAGAACGGCGGCGACCTCGCCGGGCATCCCAAGGTGGGAGCCTCCTGGGAAGGCTTTCTCCTCAAGGAGATCGTGGAACGGCTGAACGCCCGGACCGAGGAGTGCTTCTTCTGGGCGACCCACACCGGCGCCGAGCTCGATCTGCTGGTCGTCTCGGGCCAGCGGCGCTTCGGGTTCGAGGTCAAGCGGACGTCGGCCCCCCGGTTGACGCGCTCGATGTCCTCCGTGCTCGAGGATCTCGATCTCGACCGGCTCGACGTGATCCATGCCGGCGAGCGGACCTTCCCGCTGGCCGCGAAGGTCCGCGCCGTCGCGGCCGGCGAGTTGCTGGATCGACTGGAGCCTCTACGGACGCCCTGAAGGTCCCCGTCGTTTGCCTTGAAATTCCCCCAACCGCTGGCGGATTTTCGAGGTAAAGCCTCCGCGAACGATCCTACGGCACGATCACCAGCAGCTCGCACTCCCCCCCGCCGGGACCGGCGGAGCGCCGGCCCGCAGGCGGACGAGGGCGGTCCCCTGGCCGAAGGCGGCGAGGTCGTGGGAGCCCTTGGGGGGGAAGGGGGTGACGTGGAGGGTGCCGTCGCGCGGCTCGACGGCGGCGGGGAGGAAGCGGTCGCGCGCGGGGCCTCCCGGGAGCTTGCGGGTGAGGGTCCCGGTCCTCGCCGCCCCCCACCAGGAGTCGTCGAATCCCATCAGGCGGCGGAGGGCGGGACGGACGAAGAGCCAGAAGCCGACCATCACCGAGGCGGGGTTCCCCGGGAGGCCGAAGATCACCCCCCCGGGATGGGTGGCGAAGACCAGGGGTTTGCCCGGCTGGATGTTGACGCCGTCGAAGACCACCTCGCAGCCCAGCTCGGCGAGCACCCCCTCCACGTAGTCGAACTCCCCCATCGAGACGCCGCCGCAGAGCAGGAGGACGTCGCTCTCGAGCCCCCGGCGGACCAGGTCGCGCAGCGCCTCCGGACGGTCGGGGGCGATCCCCAGCGGCTCGAAGGCGAAGCCGAGCGAGGCGCCGGCGGCGAGGAGGAAGTCGGTGTTCGAGTCGCGGAGCTGCCCCGCGGCGGGGACCGACTCCGGGGGGACCACCTCGTCGCCGGTGGTCAGCACGGCGACACGCGGCGCGCGATGGACGGCGGCCTCGGCGTAGCCGTGGGTGGCGAGCAGGGCGAGGGCGCCGGGGGTGAGGCGCGCGCCGAGGGGGAGGAGGCGGTCCCCCACCTCGAGGATCTCCCCCCGCCGGCGCACGTGGTCGCCGGCCTGCGCCGCGGCGTGGAAGGTCACCCGCTCGCGGCCGCCGTCGGTGTTCTCGACGGGGAGGATGCGGTCGGCGCCGGCCGGCATCGGGGCGCCGGTCATGATGCGCAGCGCCGTGCCGGCGGCGAGCGTGGCCCCCGGGGCGTCGCCGGCGGCCACCGTGCCGGCGACCGGCAGCGCGTCTCCCGGCCGGATCTCGTCCGCCGCCGCGTAGCCGTCCATCGCCGAGACGTCGGTCGCCGGCACGTCCACCGTCGCCGCGAGGGTCTCGGCGAGCGAGCGCCCGAGCGCCGCGCGCCGCCCCACGCGTTCCACCGCGAGCGGAGTCACCCGCCCGGCGATCCGCCGCCACGCCTCGTCCGGAAGAAGCGGTCTCGTCTCGTCCATGTCG
>CAVWOZ010000068.1:0-26420 GCA_963756595.1 uncultured Acidobacteriota bacterium | reverse complement strand
GACGAGGCCCTGTTCGCCAGCGCGGGATTCGAAGCCTGGCTCCCCGACGAGCTCCGCCTGCGCCGGGCGACGCTCGCCGAGATCATGGAGCTGGGCTAGGAGGGCGACCGCGGGTCGCCCCTACAACCATGGCTCGGTGCGGGTGTAGGGGCGACCCGCGGTCGCCCTGGCGTCAGCGTCCGCCGGTCACCGCCTCCTCGTGGACGTTCATCTCCTGGTCCACCTCCTCGGGGCCCGCAGTGCGGATCCAGCAGCGCAGGACCTCGGCGACGCTCCAGGCCTGGGCGATGCACCCTCTCGGCGTGTAGGGGTCCTCGGCGTCGAAGACCTCGCTGATCGAGCCCAGACAGGCTTCCCCCAGGTGGGGGACGAAACCGGCGAGGAATTTCCGTGCGTCCTGCGGCCTCCCCGGGTGAACGCGCATCCAGGCGTCGACGAAGGGACCGATCAGCCAGGCCCAGACGGTACCCTGGTGGTAGGCGGCGTCGCGGGCTCGCAGGTCGCCGTCGTAGGTCGGCTTGTAGTCGGGATGCCCGGGGGCGAGCGAGCGCAATCCCACCGGGGTGAGGAGCTGCTCGCTGACCACCTTCAGCACCGGCTCCCAGCGCTCGCGGTCGAGCACCGGGTGGTCGAGCGAGAGGGCGAAGACCTGGTTCGGCCGGCAGGCCGGGTCGTCCGCCGGCTCGCCGTCCACGACGCCGTCCACCACGTCGAAGAGATGCCCCCCTTCGGCGTACCAGAAGCGGCGGTTGAACGACTCGCGGCAGCGCTCCGCGTGATGCGCCAGGTGGCGGGCGGTCTCCTCCCGCTTCGACATCGCCTCCTCCCGCACCCACGCTTCGAGCAGCTTCAGGGCGTTGTACCAGAGGGCGTTGAGCTCCACCGCCTTGCCGCGCCGCGGGGTCACCACCCAGTCGTCCACCTTGGCGTCCATCCAGGTGAGCTGGTACCCCTCGGCCCCCTGGCGCAGCAGCCCGTCCTCGGGGTCGATGCCGATCCCGAAGCGGGTCCCGCGCAGGTGGTGGTCGACGATGTCGAGGAGCTTCGGCAGCAGCAGGCGGAGCGTCTCGCGGTCGTCCGTCGTCTTGAGGTAGCGATGGAGGGCGTGGAAGAACCAGAGCGTGGCGTCGGCCGTGTGGTAGAGGCCGTCGCGGTCCCCCTCCGGGAAGAGGTTGGGGATCAGGCCGTCCTTGATGTAGCGCGAGAAGGTGCGCAGGATGTACCCGGCCTCGAGCTGGCGGCCGGTCGAGAGGGTCAGCCCCTCGAGGCTGATCATGGTGTCGCGCCCCCAGTCGGTGAACCAGTGGTAGCCGGCGATGATGCTGCGCGCCTCGTCCCCCGAGGCGTGGGCGCGGGCGGCGTCCTCGGAGCGGCCGGGGGTCACCACGAAGGTGTCGGCGGCGAGCACCAGCTCGGCGGCGGTCCCCTGGTGGGCGCGGCGGTCGGCCATGTAGATCAGCCGCCGGCGCCGCTCCATCTCGGCCGAGAAGGCCTCGCGCGAGCCGAGGGCCGTCACCACCTCCCAGGGCTCGGTCGAGGCGACCAGCGCCGCCTCCTCCTCGCCGACCTCGAGGTCGACGCCGAAGAAGCCGGGGCACCAGAGATCCCCCGCCGATTCGTAGCCGCGGCGCGCCTCGACGTCGTAGTAGACGTCCTCGATCTTCCGCCCGGCGACGGTGAAGAAGGGGTGCGCCCCCTCGATCGCCAGGCGCAGCGACGGCAGGTTCGGCCACGGCGAGCAGAGCTCGTAGCGGTGCTCGACGACGGTCAGGGTGTAGGCGCCGCCGAGCGGCGTCGACACCGGCGCGTCGTGCGGGCGGAAGTGGACGGTGGGGTGGAGCTCGAGGCGCACCGGCCCGTCCCCCATCGCCAGCCGGTAGAGGATGTGGACGGTGTTCTGGAGATGCCCGAGGAAGACCCGCTTCTGCAGGCGGAAGCCGCCCACCTCGTAGGTCCACACCGGCAGCCCCCACTCCAGGCGGAACTCCCGCAGGTGGCCGGCGCCCGGCACGTAGGCGGGCTGCCCCACCTTCTGCTCGCCGCCCAGGCGGAGGATGGTGCCGTCCGGCAGGCGGAGCACCTCCTCGATCTGGCCGAGCATGAAGGCGCGGCCGACCGGCGCCGGCATCGCCGCCACCAGCAGGCCGTGATAGCGGCGGGTGGGGACGCCGGCGAGGGTGCCGGAGGCGTAGCCGCCGAGGCCGTTCGAGATCAGCCACTCGCGGGTCAACAGGGAGGCGGGCAACGGCTCGGCGGGGATCTCCTCCCGCTCGGGCCAGGGCATGGTTCGGGCCGGCATGTTCATCGCTTTTTCTCCTCCACCAGTTTCATCACCACCGCCGCCTGGCCGGGGAGGCGCCAGCACCCCTCCTCGTCCTCCGGCGACGGCGCTCCGCTGCCACCATAGCGCGGATCCTCGCTCGACCACAGGACGTCCCAGCACAGGCCGGTGAGCGGCGCCAGCAGCGGCTCGGGCACCGGCTCGAGCGGGAGGTCCATCCCCAGATTGACCAGCAGCAGGCGGTCCCCCGCGTTCTCGCCGAAGAAGCGGAGGAGGAAGGCCTCCGGCCCCAGCACGGCGCTGTCGAGCCACCCCTTCGCCAGCGAGCGGAACACCGGATCCTCGCGGCGCAGCCGCAGCAGGTCGCGGTGGAGGGCGTAGCAGGTGGCGTGCCGCGTGCGCTCCGCGAGGTCGAGCTTGCAGCGCTCGAAGCTCTCGGTCGACTCGGGGTCCGGCACCCCGGCCTGGGTCTCGGGCATCGCCAGGCTGGGGAACTGCGAGAGGAACTCGAGACGCCCGGCCCGCACCAGCTTCGCCAGCTCCGGCTTGTGGTCGGCGAAGTAGAGGAACGGCGTCGAGGCGCAGAACTCCTGCCCCTGGAAGAGCATCGGCGTCCCGGGGCCGAGCAGGGTGAGCGCGGTCAGCGCCCGGAAGCGGCCGGGGGAGCCGAGGCGGTGGCAGCGCTCGCCGCGGGCGGAGTTCGCCACCTGGTCATGGTTCTGCAGGAAGTTGATGAACGCCGTCGGCGGCAGGCCGAGCCCCGAGGTGCCGCGCCGCTTCTTCTGCCACGAGTAGCGCTGCCCCTGGTAGAGGTAGCCGTATTTGACCAGCGAGATCATCTCCTGGGGGGAGCCCTTGTAGTCCTTGTAATAGGCCTCGTTGCGGCCGGTGAGCGCCACCTGGGTCGAGTGATGGAAGTCGTCGTTCCACAGCGCGTCGATGCCGTACCCTCCCTCCTCGGGGGGGCGCACCAGCCGGGTGTGCTGCGGCTCGTTCTCGGCGATGATGTAGATCGTGCGCCCGGCGGCGGCGGCCGCCGCGCGGGCGCGGCGGACGATCGCCGCCAGGACGTGGTCCTCCGAGGCGTCCTTGACGTCCTGGGTGGCGTCCAGGCGCAGCCCGTCGAGGCGATACTCCTCGATCCAGTAACCGGCGTTGGCGATGAACAGCTCGCGCACCGGCCCGCACCCCTCGCCGTCGAAGTTGATCGCCTCTCCCCAGTCGTTGATGTAGCGGTCGGTGAAGTAGGTGCCGGAGAACTGCTTGAGGTAGTTGCCGTCCGGCCCGAGGTGGTTGTAGACCACGTCGAGGATCACCCCGATCCCGGCGGCATGGGCGCGGTCGACGAAGCGGCGGAAGTCGTCCGGCTCCCCGTAGACGTGGTATGGGGCGAAGAGGTCCACGCCGTCGTACCCCCAGCCGAAGATGCCGGGGAACTCGGCGACCGGCATCACCTCGATCGTGCGGACTCCCAACTCGGCGAGCTCCGGCAGCTCGCGCGAGGCGGCCTCCCAGGTCCCCTCGCGGGTGAAGGTGCCGACGTGCATCTCGTAGATCACCTGGCCGTCCCGGCCGATCCCGGTCCAGCCCGCGTCCGTCCAGGGGAAGGGGGAGGGGTCGACCACCCGCGACGGCCCGTGCGGCCCCTGCGGCTGGAAGCGCGAGGCGGGATCGGGGAAGGCGTCGCCGCCGTCGAGGCGGAGCTTGTAGAGGGCGCCGTCGCCGGCGCCCGCGACGAGCCCCGAGAAGTAACCGTCCGGCTCGGCGGTCAGTTCGTAGTCGACGGCCCAGTCCTCGGCCGCGTCGTCGGCCGTGGCCTCGAAGACCACCTCGACGCGCCGGCACAGCGGAGCCCAGACGCGGAAGTGAACGCCTCCCGGCACCACCTCGGCGCCGACGGGGAAGCGCCGGGACACCGGCGCCGGGGAGCTCTGCTCGGGGTTCTCGGTTGGTCTCGTCACGGGCTGCGGGGAGATGCAGGGGACGTGCCGGATCGCGGCGGAAGGATCGCCTCCCTCCAGGAGCCCCTGGCGGCTCCGACGAGGCACGCCCTTTGCTTTCGTCCCCGCCCCGGAAGGAATCCGGAAGGACTGCAGCCAAGGAACGACCTATGGAAAGACTCCAAGACGGTGACGAACCGATCGGCAGCGCGGCCGATCTGACGGCTTTGATCGCCTCGGGGGAGGCCTATCGGCTGGCCCTCGAGTCGGTGGTGGATTACGCGGTCGTGCTCCTCGACCTCGAAGGGCGGCTGGCGAGCTGGAACCCGGGGGCGGAGCGCCTCCTCGGCTATACCCCCGAGGAGATCCTCGGCCGCTCCTTCGCGCGCTTCTTCGTCCCCACCGATCGGGAGGAAGGGGCCCCCGAGCGGGAGCTCCGCAAGGCGGCCGAGACCGGCCGGGCGAGCGACGACCGCTGGCATGTGCGCAAGGACGGCAGCTGCTTCTTCGCCAGCGGCATCACCACCGCCATGCACGACGACCTGGGGGGGGTGCGCGGTTTCTTCAAGATCATGCGTGACCGCACCGACCGCAAGCGGCTGGAGGAGGATCTGCGCCATCAGGCCGCAGCGCTGCTGCGGGCGGACCAGGAGAAGGATGAGTTCCTCGCCGTCCTCGCCCACGAGCTGCGCAACCCTCTCGCTCCGATCGCCTATGCCCTCAACCTGCTCGACGAGAAGACCCTCTCGGAATCGGCCCGCCAGCACACCCGGCGCATCGTCGAGCGCCAGGTGGGGCGGCTGACCCGGCTGATCGACGACCTGCTCGACGTCAGCCGCATCCGCACCGGCAAGGTCGATCTGCGCCGGACCCGGGTGGCGCTCGCCGCCATCGTCGGCCACACGGCCGAGGTCATCGGGCCGATCTTCGAGGAGCGCGGGCACGCCCTCTCCCTCTCCCTCCCCGAGGAGGCGGTCTGGCTGGAGGTCGACGTCGCCCGCCTCGAGCAGGTGCTGACCAACCTGCTCAACAACGCCGCCAAGTTCACCGAGGACGGCGGCAGCATCGCGCTGAGCGCCGAACGCAGCGGCCACGAGGTGGTGCTGCGGGTGACCGACACCGGCGTCGGGATCTCTCCCGACCTCCTCCCCCGCATCTTCGACCTCTTCATCCAGGGGGATCGTTCGCTCGACCGCTCGCGGGACGGCCTGGGGATCGGTCTCACCCTCTCCCGCCGGCTGGTCGAGCTGCATGGCGGCACCATCGAGGCGCACAGCGACGGGGTGGGGAAGGGGAGCGAGTTCGTCGTCCGCCTCCCCATCCTGCTGACCGGGGCCTCGCCCGACGAGGAGAGGTCGCTCGCGACCATCGGCTCGGCGCCGCGCGGCACCCTGCGGGTGCTGGCGGTCGACGACAGCGAGGACACCGCCGAGATGATGATGGCGCTGCTCGAGATGGACGGCCACGAGGTGCGCACCGCCCACTCCGGCCCGGCGGCGCTCGAAGCCGCGGCCATCTTCCAGCCCGACGTGGTCATCCTCGACATCGGCCTGCCGGGGCTCGACGGCTACCAGGTCGCCCAGCGGCTGCGCGCCGACCCGGCGCTGTGCCACGTGGTACTGATCGCCGCCTCCGGCTACGGCCAGGAGGGGGACCGCCAGCGCTCGCGCGAGGCGGGGTTCGACCGCCACCTGGTCAAGCCGCTCGACCCCCACGAGCTGCGCGGCATCCTCGCCGCGATCGCCGGCGGGATGGGGAAAGAGACGTAGGGCGGATCCCTATCCCCGTGGCATCGTCACGATGTCCTGCTTTTTCGTGACGATGCACAGGTCCGTCGTTACCCTGCACAGGTTCTCCCTGCGGGTGAACCGGTGCATCGTCGCGAGGAACGTGTTCGCCGTTGCGATGAACCGCTGCGACGTCACGATGCACCGGGTCATCCTTCGGAAGAATCTGTGCCTCGTGACGATGAGCTGGTTCCTCGGGCCGGTGAACCTGTGCCTCGTGACGGTGTGATGGTGCCTCGGGCTGGGGAACCTGTTCCTCGTGCCGGTGAGCTGGTTCCTCAGGCTGGTGAACCTGTGCCTCGTGACGGTGAGCTGGTTCCTTGGGCTGATGAACCTGTACCTCGTGACGGTGAGCTGGTTCCTTGGGCTGATGAACCTGTACCTCGTGACGAGGAACTGGTGCGTCGGACCGGTGAACCCGTGCCTCGTGACGAGGAACTGGTTCCTCGGGCTGGTGAACCTGTGCCTCGTGACGGGGAGCTGGTTCCTCAGGCCGGAAAGCCTGTGCACTGTGATGGGGAACCTGTGCGCCGTGACGGTGAACCTGTGCATGGAGCTCCCCTCAGAAGTCGAGCACGGGCGGCAGACAGTTCCGAGGGCGGGCGGAACCTCCTCGGCGTCGAAGCGCGGCTGCTCCTTCAGCAGGCTGCCTCCCCCTCGAAACCGCAACTCCGGCCGGCACCGCGCCTTCGCGAGGTACGCGGCCACCTGCCGGTGACCTCTTCCTTCTTCTTTGCGCTTCTTTGCGGCCTCGGCGAAGCCATATCAAGCTTGACGATATTTCTTCCCTCTGAATATACTATCTAGATGAGGCTGAGCTGCCCAGGAGGTCAGAAATGCGACGGATGACGGTTCTCCGTGCGGTCTCGTTCTTGGCGCTTCTTCTTGCTCTGGGCCCGGCCGGTTGGGCGGGTTCCTGCACCTCTTCCACCGGGTGCGCTGACTGTGATTCCCTGCATGGACCTGTGAAGTGCTCGTTTGTACAGTCCAGCGCCTCCTGTTCTTGCTCGATCAGCCTCTTTGGCGGAACGCCCCAATGCAGCGTAGATGGATCGTGTTCTTACGATGCCTCTGGAGGCGGCGGCGGCGGGGGCGGTGGTACCGGCGGCGGGTCAGGCTGTACAAGGACGGCAGGCGAGTGGTGTCCGGCCGACTGCAGCTCGTGCTCAACAGTCTTTTGGAACTGAAAAACGGAGAACCAGATGAAGATGCGTGTCCTGCTCTTCTCGCTGACCCTGCTTCTTCTCTTCAGAGTGTACCCGCTCTCTGCGGACTGTAGTGGGAATGTCTGTATCGACTGCGATACGAATCAAGCTCGCCGGACCGCTTTCTGCACGACGGTTAACGCAAGTGCGAGTTGTGAGTGCTCGATCTCTGTTCAGAATCCCTCCTTCTGCATTCTGGGCGGAGCCTGTGCCTATACGGCGGGGGGTGGGGGCGGCACCGGGGGCGGCGGCACCGGCAGCGGGTCGGGCTGCACGAGGACGGGGGGAGAATGGTGTCCTTCGGAATGCGCGTCTTGCAATACGGTCTTTTGGAACTGAAACACCCGTGATGTTAGGTTGGTCCGATGAGGCGATCACCGTTCCTCCCACTCCTGAGCGTTCTTTTCGTCTCCTCCTTCACGGGGCTCACCGCTCAAGAGCCGCAGGCCTCCGCTCCGTCGACGACCGAAGTCACCGTCAACGTATCGACTCCGAAGCCCATCGGGATTCCCGCCTTTGCGAAGGCGGACGGCATTGCCAAGTGGTTTGGACCGGAGAAAGTGGCACCCGTCCACTTCCAAATCGAGGCTGGAAGCCCTTCGACACTCCGTCTCCGGCCTGGGCGTTGGGTGCTCTCCCTCGAGATTCCAGCTTTTTGGAGTGCCCCCTACCAACTGGAGCTCCGCGATAAGCCGGCCCAAGTCACGCTCACTCTTTGGAGAGCCGGCACGATCGAAGGAGGCTTCATCTCTGATCAAAAGGTGAAGGCGCCTTCGGAGCTCACCGTTTTCTTCAGACCGGCGCCTGGCTCCGAGAAGGACCTTGCGCCGCCGATTTCGAAGTCGGCCTGCCCGGTGGAGCATGATTCCTGGCGGTGCAAGGTCCCGGCCGGCATCCTGGATCTCCGCTTCCAATCCAGCGGCTTCGTCCCGCGCTATCTGTGGGGAGTCCACATCGAGGTTGGCGGCACCGCCCACCCTGGTCGGCTCGACCTCCGCCCCGGTTCCGCCGTCCAGGGTTGGGTGATCACCGCCGATGGTGTGCCGATCGGCGACCGCGGGACCGTGACTCTTCGGCCGCGGATCAGTGGGCCTCTGCCCGATGCCGTCGAGCGGAAGCGTCTGGAAGCCTTGCACTTCGAGGCGACGATCAACCCGCACGGCTTTTTTCAAGTGGAGGGGGTCCCTCCCGGCGCCTACCTTCTGGAGGCTCATCACGAGCGCTACGCCCCGGCGATCACCTCCGTGCGCGTCGTTCCTGGCGAGGTCACCGAAGTGGCAAATCCACCCCTGCGGCTGGAGGCACCGAAAGCCGTGGAGGTCTTCATCGATCCGCCCCTCGATCCGGCAGGGCAGCCCTGGACCGTGAAGCTGCAGAAGCTGGACCGTGACTCCTCGGTCGTGGAAACCTTCGCGGAAAAACCGGCCGGCCCGGACGGATCCTGGAAGCGATCCGGCGTTCCCCCCGGAAACTATCTTGCCCGTGTTTCGCGTTCCGGCGGCGAGACCTGGTGGGATGGCGGTTTGACGGTCGATGAAAACCTGGCTCCCCTCTACGTCACGATGGACCTCGTGACCGTCAAGGGCACGGTTTCCTATGGGGATGCGCCGCTTTCCGCGAAAGTCCAATTCGGAGGAAGATGGGGAGCCACCCGGATCGAGGCGCAGTCCAACGGGAAGGGCTACTTCGAAGTCCTTCTTCCGAAGGCTGGCTTCTGGCCGGTCTCCGTCCATGCCGAGCATCCGGTCGTCGAGCGGGAGATCCCGAAGCTCAAAATCGAGCCGAAGCCTGGGACCAAAGTGGCCGAGGTCGAGCTCAAGCTGCCGAACACGGTCCTGCGCGGCAGCGTCGTCGACGAGAAGAACGCGCCGATTCCCAAGGCCATCGTGAGCGCGATGAGCAATGGCAAGGTCTATGAGGACCGCGTCCAGACCTGGACGGACGACGACGGGCACTTCGAGATCCGGGGCCTCCTGGCCGGGCCGACGCTGGTCGAAGCCGACGCCGGAGACACTCTGGCCGCTGATCCGGTATCGATCGACGTCGAGGGCGGAGAGGACTCGAAGTCCTGGATCCTCGTCGCGCGCCCCCGGCTGCGCCTCTCGGGGATCGTGACCTCTGCGGCAGGCCCGGTCGCGGGAGCCCGGATCACCGCCGCTCCAGCGGGAATCCCCTACGTCTCCGCCCGCTCCGTCACCTCGGATGCTCAAGGGCACTTCGAAATTCATTTGCCGCGGGCCGCCAGTGAAATGCTGCTCAGCGTCAGGTCTCCCGGATTCGCTTATCGCATGTTGA
Source organism: uncultured Acidobacteriota bacterium (assembly GCA_963756595.1). Lineage (GTDB taxonomy): Bacteria > Acidobacteriota > Thermoanaerobaculia > Multivoradales > UBA5704 > DATARR01. The sequence continues at coordinate 16,912 of CAVWOZ010000068.1, read as the reverse complement.
GGATGCCGGTCCCCGAGAGCCGTACGTTCGGCGTAACCCTGGACCAGACGGGCGGCACTCTGGTCGTGGAGAAGGAAGGCGAGATCGACTACATGGACCCGAACGCCCCTACCGTCGGTGTCCTCCACGGGGGCTCGGTCGACGGACTTGCCACGCTGACCGGTTGGGCCCTCGCCGCGGGGATCTCTCCCAAGGGTTCCGGGCGCACGGTCATTCCCAGCCTCGAACCCGGGACGTATCAAGCCTGCCTGCTTTACCCCGCGGAGTGGGTAGGCCTCGATTTCGGAATCGTCCCCCGCGGCCGGTGCGCCAGCGGGACCCTGACGGCGAACGGGGAGCTGGTCTTGAAGATTCCGTCGACTGAGCCAGATTTCAGCCGCTAGAGCCGACGACTCCCTGCGTGCTGAAGCCATAGAGCGAGCGCCGCTGTGATCGCGGCGTGAATCCTAGAGCTCGATCCGTTGAGACCGATGGTCTCTACCTTCCACCTCGATCAGGCTCCCTTTCTCGCCGTTCCAAATTTGCGCCGTCAAGACTTGGATGGCCGGGTGGTCGAAAACCTCGAGGCGTACCCGGAGACTGCCATCGGACTGCACCACAGCAGAAGCCTTGTAGCGATAGGACAAGGTGCTCTCGGCGGCGCCATTCTTGCCTGGGACCTTCTGGGTGAACATGCCCCTGTAATCGCCCGGGATGAAGGCGACACGGTCGATATGGCCGGTGAGGAAGACGTCTGTATCGCGGGTCAGGCTGGACAGGAGCATCGCCGCATCGGGATTTGCCGTGCTCACCTGAACAAAAAGACTCTTGGTCAGCCAAACGATCGGTTCCCGGTCTCCCTGGCTCACCGGACCTTGAGGCTTGGCAACGGGACACGGTTGTCCTCCGCACCCATTGGAGCCGGCACAGAAATTCAAGGTCCGGCAGAAGCAGGTTCCAAAGCGATTGCAGTTGATGAGGCAATCGCCTCCTCCGGTCTCGCCGATGACGTCATTGCAGGACATGACGCCGCCGCTCAGCTGGCACACATAGCAGGCCGAAGCCGGGCGTGAAGGCATAAAGGCAGTCAAACCCAGGATTGCAAGCATCCACAACCTTTGTCGCATCCCCGATCCTCCTTAGAGTCTACAATGCACAAACGGTATCATGTGGAAACCTTTGGGCCAAGCCGCTGAGCGCGCCCGTAGCTGCTAGTTGGCGCCCTCAGAGACCGGGGACGCGCGTCCCGTCGAGCCAGCCGGGATCTCCGGGCGCACCGGCCTCCCAGAGCTCCCGCGCGCGGCCGAGCGCTGCTGCCGCTTCCCGCGGCCGGCCGCGGGCCTTGAGGGCGGCGGCGAGATGGGCTTGGGCGTAGCCCTGGAGGCGTTGCCGGAAGGTCTCCTCTCCGGGAGCCAGGCGGGCGATCTCCACCGCCAGCGTGGCGTACTCCAGCGCCTGCTCCGCGCTGTGCGGCGCCGCCTTGGCGCTCTCGGCGCACGCCAGCTCGCACACCGCCCAGCTCCGATACTCCAGGGCCTCCTCGAGGAGCAGCTCGCGCAGGCTCGGGGTGCCGTCCCGCAGCACCGTCCAGAGACTGGCGGCCCCCTGGCGGTCGCTCTCCGCCGGCGGGTCCTCCTGCCAGGGGGCGTTCACGGCGGCCAGCATGTCCTGGGCCAGGAGGACGAACGTCGGACGGAGGAGGGCCACCAGGCTCCGCATCAGCTTGTCCGCCAGCTCCGCGGCATCCCTGGGGAGCCCTGCATCCAGATCCAGGAGGGTTTCCGAGCGAAAGGCGAGGACGTTCCGCAGGGCCGGGGCCAGGACCGCCTCGACGACCGCGGCCGGCACGTCCACCGCCTCGCAGAGCCGGGCCCAGGTCCGGGAGGAAGGGACCCGATCCCCTCGCTCGAAGCGGGAGATCGTGCCTTCCGACACGCCGGACCGGGCCGCCAGCTCCTTCTGCGTCCAGCCGGAGATCCAGCGGAGGACCTGGACAGTCAACGCCGCCTCGCCCCTGTCGTCGGGAGGTGTAAATTTCCGCGGCTCTGGCGGGCCAGGTTGCCGCGCGCGGTGTGATTTTCCCCTCATGGCGACCCATACTCCCCGGAGCGAGGCGCCCGCCCGCCCATCCAGGCCGCGCCGGAGCCGCCTCCCGGAAAGGGACTCGCCATGCACCGCTCCTCTCTTCGTCCGCTCGCCGTGCTCATGTTGTGCCTCCTCCTGCTCGCCTCGGGATCACTGGCCGCGAAACCGCTCGCAGGCTCGGCTCCTGCCGCGGCGAGCCACGCCGCCGCGCCGGCCTCGTTCTGGGCTCCCCTCTGGAGCTTGCTCGTGAACGTCTGGAGCAAGGGCGGTTGCCGCTTTGACCCGTATGGTCGTTGTCTCAATGGCCAGGCTCCCTCTCAACAGAACTTGGATAACGGGTGCGGCCTTGATCCATACGGCCGTTGTCTTTCGGGACACTGACAGCACGGCTCTGCGTAGCCTTGCCGGAACCGCGAGGCCGTCCTCGCCGGTCCGGCAGGATGGTTCCGGGAGGGCGAAGATCCTCCTTCAACTCAAGGCTTCTCGAAGCGCAGCTCGGGGTCGTGCTGCGCCCGATAGAAGTAGTCGAGAAGCCGCCGGACCAGCTCCACCGTGGCGGTCTCCTTTCGTGCGGCCTGGGCGAACAGCGTGACCGCCGCCAGGGCTTCCCGATAGATCTCCTGCGCCTTGAAGATCGGGAGCAGCTCTTCGGCAAGCTGCCGCACCTCCGTGGTGCGTCCTTCCTCCAGATAGAGGGCCGCAAGCTCCAGGCTCGCCAGCGCGGCATCAAAGGGAATGTTGCGCTGGGTGAGATCCCGGCTCACCTGCTCCAGGCTGGCGATCGCTTCTTGTCTTCGCCCCAGGCCCGCTGCAACCCACCCTTCCAGCCATAACGTCCTCAATAGATCGAGATCCTGGCCGAGCCGCTCCGCCAAAGCTCGCACCTCCCGCAAGAGCATCTGTGTCTCGGCAAAACGCTGGAGATGGCATAGATTACGAAGGAGGTTGAATCGAACAACCAAGAGCTGACGAGGCTCCTGCTTCCCTTCGATCAGTGGGGCCGCTTGGCGTAGATTCTCAATGGCGCCGTCGTAGTCGCCGATCTGCTCGAGGACCCGCGCACGGACGATCAGTAGGAATCTCGTTTCTCCATCCTGATCCACGGCCAGGGCTTGATCGAGAAGCTTCAAGGCCTCGACTGACTGCCTCTGGTTGAAGCGAAGGCAAGCCTCCAGGCCGAGCACCCGCGCTTCGCTGAGAAGCCCAGGATCTCCGGGCGCGCCGGCCTTCCACAGCGCGCGAGCCCGCCCAAAGGTCTCGTCCGCGATTCGCAGGTTGCCATGCACCCGATGAGCGTTCCCGAGGTGGGCTTCGGCGTAGCCCTGTAGGCGGCGGCGGAAGAGATCCTCGCAGTCGACGAGCCGGGCGATCTCCACCGCCAGCCCGGCGTGCTCCAGCGCCAGCTCCGCGCTGTGGGGCGCCGCCTTCACGCTCTCGGCGCAGACCAGCTCGCAGAGGGCCCAGCTGCGCATCTCCCGCGACTTGCGCACCAGCGCCCGGCGCTCGGCGGGCTGGCGCCGCAGCAGGCGGGCCCACGACCCTTTCACCCCCTGCCGCTCGGCCAGCGCCCGCATCTCCACCGAGAGGAAGGCGAAGAGCGGGCGCCCGGCCTCCGAGGTCGCCCGCGCCAGGGCCTGCACGACCGCCTCGAGCCTCTGGCGCTCGGCCTGCGCCTCGTCCGGCGGCGCCGGGTAGACGGCGGTTCCGGACTTGCCCCAGACCTTGTCCACCCAGCCCAGCACGTCGTCCACCGCGTCGCGCGGCAGGCCGAGCGTCGCCGCCAACTGATCCAGGCGCTCACGGCTCAGCGGCTTGTGCCCGCGCTCGTAGTCCGAGATGAGGTTCGAGGAGATCCCCAGCGCCGCGGCGAGCTCCCCCTGGCTCCAGCCCAGGGCGACCCGCAGGCAGGTGAGCGCGACGGCAAACCGCGGCAGCTTCTTCGACACGTGGGGGTCTCTCCTCTCGCTTCCCGAGCCTTCTCTATAAATAGTTTCCGCTGAGGACAAATCTGGGACAAGCGCGACCGGAATCTTCTCGCGAGGAGTGAAATTCCCCACAACGGCAACCCGGCCGGCCGCCCTCTCCCGGCGCTCCCCCCGGCGCTTGGGCGGCTCCCCAGTCTTCCGTAGGGTTCTCGCGAGCTGGCGAATCCGCGCCGCCGGAGCGCGGGAAAGGGGAACGAGGAATGCGGCTGACGACGTCCGAGCCTGAAGCACCACCGGCCCGCGGCAACCCGGGCGAAACCCATCCGGCCGCGGCCACGCTGGAGCGCTTCGTGCGCGGCGGTCTCGGCCGCCCCGAGGCGCGGGCCGTCGTCCGGCACCTGCTGACCCGTTGCCCCCGCTGCGTCGGGGCGACCCGCAGGCTCTGGTCCGCCGGCGATCCCAAGGGTGCCGCACGCGAGGGGACCCCTTCATGACCGCTGTCGAAGCTGCCCAGGCGCAGCTCCTGGAGATCGTCCGCGACCTCGAAGCTGTCAAGCTGCGGCTGGTGGGCGTGAAGGAAAGCCTGCCGGACGACGCGGGGCCCGAGGCCGCAGTGGCGGACCTCGAAAAGCTGGACGTCCGCACGGAGATCCGCTCGGTCGTCGAGTGCGTCCTGAACGACTGGATGGCCCCCGCCATCGCCGATCTCGCGGAGATGGCCGCGCTCCCGGCCTCGACGACTGAAAGAGAAGGATCATGATGCCGCCGGGCGACGACGAAACCTGGGATGAAAATCTTTCGGATCGCCAGGATCGCCGTAACCACCCGAGGGACGAGCCGCTGGAGGTCCGGCTGTCGATCCACCCCGCGCGGCCCCGGCGCGACGCCGCGCGCCGGGAGAAGGCCCGCGCCCTGCTGGCCGAGCTCCTGGCGGTACGCCGGAAGATGATCGCGCAGGGCTCGGCGCCGGAGGCGACGCTGGTGACGATCGACCTCGGGGTGCTGTGGCTGATGGCCGGACGCGAGGACGAGATGATCGCCCTGGTCGAAGAGATGACGGCGGCGTTCCGGGACGTCCCAGGCGCCGATCTCACGGTGTCGGCCCTGGGGCAGTTCCTCGCCGAGGCCGAGGCCGGGAGGCTGGACCTCAAGGTCTGGAACTGCGCGCTGCCGACGCTCCGCCTCGCCTTCCGGCTCCAAGGGGTTCCGTTCCTGCCGATCCCCTTCGCCTGAGGCGGGCCGTTTCAAGGCATGGACAGCCTGCGGCGGCCACCTTTCCGATTCCCGTTCTCCTTCGGACCCGTACGCCGGTTGTCCGCGGACCTGCCGCTCGAGATCGTGGACGGCGCCCCCGTCCTCCCCGGCCTCCTCCTCTGGGCGCTGTCCCTCAACGCGGGAGACCTTCTGATCGCTTCACCCTCCCGAGGCGGCGATCAGGCGGAGTGGTCTTTCGCGAGCTACCGCGAAATCGTGATCGGTTGCGCCCAGTCGTGCAGCCATCCCTGGCCTTTCGTCGAGGAGGTTTTGTTGTTTGGAGCCCTGGCCGCGGTGGGCGTTCAGGGCGAGATCCGGCTGCCGGGCGAAGCGGCGGCCCTGGTGCGTCCGGGGCGGCCGGTCCGGCTCCGGGCCGCAGCGGACTCCTGGCGGCGGCAGCTCGCGCTCTCCGCCAGGGAGGAGGAGCCGAGGCGCCCGGCGGAGCTCTTCGTCGAGGCCGAGTACCGACTGCCCGTCGAGCCCGGCCTGCGGGTGACACTCCCTGAGGAGGCCCTCTGGGCGCTCGGCCTCGCGGCCGGCGAGCGCCTCGTGGCCGAGGCCCTTCTCGCCGACGTCCGCTTCGCGGCCTCCGCGGCGTCGCTGCCGGGTAGCTCGGGCAAGAGGTTGGAGGTCGATCTGGAGCCCGGAGGGATCCTCGCCTTGCCGGACTCCCTGCACGTCGAAACCGTGCTCCGGCCCCAGGCGCAGGTCCTCCTGACCGTCACCTTGTCGCCGCGGCCGGCCTTCCGGATCACGCAGTGGGTGGAGTGAGCCGCCGCCACCTGGTCAAGCCGCTCGACCCCCACGAGCTGCGCGGGATCCTGGCCGGAATCGCCGGCGGGACGGGGAAGAGCCTGACGAAAGGCACCGAGCTAAGCCGTCTCCACCTCCGCGCCGCCCTGGGTGAGGATGGTGCGGAGCAGCTTCGCATGACGCTCGGCATCGCGGGCGCGCTGGGCGTGGCGTTCTTCGGTCAGCCCGTTGCCGAGCTCGCGGGCGCGCTTCTCCATGCGCCGGGCCAGGGCGGCGTTCTCCTCGAGCGCTCGCAGGGCGGCCCAGAGGGCACCCTCCAACTGGTCGGACTGTGTGGCGAGCAGGCTCTCGGGGGAGTAGGCGTGTCCCGTACGGCAGCGGAAGTGGACCAGCGCCTCGCCGGGCTTCTCGTACAGGGTGCCGCCGCAGTCGGGGCAGGTGAAGCCCGAGGGCGTGCCGTGCCGGTTCGCTTCTCCGAGATCTCGATCGGTCGTACCCATGGCGTCGGGCTCCTCTTCGATCAGGCAGGCGCCGGCTTCGGGCAAGGCCGGCCGGGGCTCGCGCGCGAGGCGGTCGAGCAGGGCGCCAATCTCGCCGAGCGGCACCACGTGGTCCACCCGGACGTTGTGGATGGCGCTCTCGGGCATGCTCGGATAGTCGGCATCCCGGGGGTTCTGCACCACGGTGGCGCCGCCGCAGCGCTTGATCGCGGCGAGACCGGCCGTGCCGTCGTCCAGGTTGCCGGTGAGCACCACGCCGACGACACGCGGCCCGTAGGCGCGGGCCGCGCTGCGGAAGAGCACGTCCACCGCCGGGCGGTGGCCGTTCTCGCTGGCGTTGCGGGAGAGGCGGATCCGGCCCTCCTGGATCGTCAGATGGCGGTCCGGGGGCGCGACGTAGATCCGGCCGGCCTGGATCTCCTCCCCGTCGGCGGGGTGCACGGCCGGCAGGCAGCCCGACCGGGCGAGGATGGCCGGCAACGCACTGCGGCCGTGGGGCGCCACGTGGAGGACGACGAAGACCGCGGCCGGCAGACCGGGCGGCAGCGATTCGATGACCGAGCAGAGGGCCTGTACGCCCCCCGCCGAGGCGCCGATCACGAGGATGTCCCGGCGGGCAGAATCTGCGTCCATGCTCATCACGCCACCCCCCGCGCGTCGAGCACTTCGCGGATCTTCTCCAGGAACTGCCCCGGCGGAAAGGGCTTCTGCAGGAAGTGCTGATCCGCGGCGAGGACGCCGTGGTGGGCGATGGCGTCCTCGGGGTAGCCCGAGATGTAGAGCACCTTGAGGCCCGGGCGGCGGGCGACCAGCCGCTCGGCGAGATGGCTTCCCGAGAGCCCCGGCATCACCACGTCGGTGACCAGGAGGTTGATGGTCCCCGGGTGCTCTTCGGCGACCGTCAGCGCCCGCGCGGCATCGGGGGCGGAGAGCACCTGGTAGCCCCGGCTCTCCAGGATCTCGATGGCGGGCTCGCGGATGTTGTCCTCGTCCTCGACCAGCAGCACCACCTCGGTGCCGCGCCGGGAGCCGCGGCGGATCGGGGCCCGCACGGCGACCACCTCCGATCCCTCGGCGACGCGCGGCAGCAGGATGAAGAAGCGCGTGCCGGTGCCGTCGCTCGCCACCCGGATGCTGCCGCCGCTCTGGTGCACGATGCCGTGGACGGTGGCGAGCCCCAGGCCGGTCCCCTTGCCCCGCTCCTTGGTGGTGAAGAACGGCTCGAAGAGATGGGCCATCACCTCGGAGGGCATGCCGCCGCCGGTGTCGCGCACCGTCAGCCGCACGTAGCCGCCGGGGGGAAGCTCGCCGGGCCCGACCGGCTCGCCGGGCCCGACCGGCTCGCCGGGCCCGACCGGCTCGCCGCCGGCGAGCTCGACGCTCTCGGCGGCGAGCTCGAGGAGGCCGCCGGCGGGCATCGCGTCGCGGGCGTTGACCGCCAGGTTGAGGATCACCTGCTCGAGCTGCCCCAGGTCGACGTGCACCGCCCCTTCGTCGGGGTCGCGGCAGATCGCCAGCTCGATGTGCTCGCCGATCAGCCGCCGCAGCATCGGCTCCATCTCGCCCAGGATGTCGTTGAGCCGTAGCACCCGCGGCTGCAGGGTCTGCTTGCGGCCGTAGGCGAGGAGCTGGCGGGCGAGGGAAGCGGCGCGCTCGCCGGCGTGCTGGATCTCCTCGACGTGGGAGCGCCGCCGGTCGTCTTCCGGCAGCGCGTCGACGAGCAGCTCGCATTGGAAGGAGATCGCCGCCAGCAGGTTGTTGAACGAGTGCGCGATGCCACCGGCGAGTCGCCCCACCGCCTCCAGGCGCTGCGCGTGGCGGAGCCTCTCCTCGCTCGCCCGCAACGCCTCCTCGGCGGCCTTGGTGACCGACACGTCGCGTAGCGTCCAGCGCAGCCGTCCCACCGTCCCCTGCTCGGGGTCGCGCGCGGCGGTCAAAACCACGGCGAGGGCCTCGCCCTGGCGCGGCTTGAGCCGCGCCTCCAGCTCGCCCCCCGCCGCGCCGGAGCCCACCGCCGAGAGGAAGGCGTGGAAGGGGGCGCGCTCCTCCGGATGCAGGTAGACGGCGAGCGGCTTGCCGGCCAGGTGGCGCTGGGCGATGACGAGCAGGGCGGCGGCGGCGCGGTTGGCCTCTTCGATGACCCCGTTGCCATCCGTCACCAGATAGCCGAACGGCGCCTCGTCGAAGAGCTGGCGGTAGCGGTGGCGCTCGTGCTCCAGCGCCTCGCGGGTGATCTGAAGCTCGTCGTTCTGGATCTCGAGCTCCTCGTAGGCGACCCCCAGGCCGTCGAGCTGGACCTGGATGCCCGCGATCTCGGTCGCCAGGCGGTCGTTGCCGGCGAGCCGGTTGACCTCCCCCTGGAGAGCCCGCAGCTGCCCTTGTGCCGAGGAGAGCGTGCTGTCGTGCGGTCCCTTCGGCATCGTCGTTCCTCAGTCCCGCGGCGCAACCTTCGGCGCGCGCAGGATCTCCTCCATCAACAGGATGATGCCGGCCGGCTTCGTGCCGTCGTCCAGGCGGGTGCAGGTGACATCGCAGCGGGTAGGTCGCCCCCGGCGGTTGACGCCGTCGATGGAGATCTGGACGCCGCGCGGCCCGCTTTCCAGGCATTCGCGGATCGGCCCGTCGAGCTGCCCGACCGGCAGGCCGATGTCGAGCTGCAGGAATTCCTGTCCCTGGACCTCGTCGCGCCGCAGCCCCCAGAGCTCCTGCGCCTTCTCGCTCCACACCTCGACCTTGAGGTCCGGGCTGAGCACCACCACTGCCGAGCGCAGGCTGCCGAGGATGGCGTGGAGGTGGGAGTTGACCCGGCGCAGCTCGTGCGATTTCTCGAGCAGCTGGTCGTTCATCGAGCGCAGCTCCTCGTTGGTCGACTGCAGCTCCTCATTCATCGTCTCGAGCTCTTCGTTGGCCGACTGCAGCTCCTCGTTGGTGGTCTCCAGCTCCTCGACGGTCGACTGCAGCTCCTCGTTGGTGGTCTCGAGCTCCTCGTTGGCCGACTGCAGCTCCTCGTAGGCGGCCTCCAGCTCCTGGTGGGTGCGCTTCAGCTCGGCGGCGAGCCGGTGCTCGACGGTCTGGTCGTGGAAGGCGATGCTGGCGCCGAGCAGCAGCCCGCCGTCGACCAGTGGCCGGATCTGGATCTCCAGCCTGCGGGGCTCGCCGGCTCCGGTGGAGCCGTCCCGCCACTCGACGTCCTTCAGCGTCACGCTCGCCCGCGACAGGCAGGCGCTCTCGATGTGCGAGCGCAGCTCGGCGGGACGATAGGAGATCTCGAGGTCCTGGAAGCTGCGGCCGAGGTCGGCCGGCCCCAGCCGGAACAGCTTGCGCGCCGCCTCGTTGGCGAGCACGAGCTGCCCCTTGCGGTCGACGGCGATCTGCGCCACCGGCCCGCCGTCGAAGGCGGCCTCGCGGACCCGCACCGGGCGGTTGCCGGACGCGCCGTCGGGCGGCGCCGCTACCGGGGAGAACGCCAGCAGCCGCTCGCGGAGGTTGGTGGCGGCGGTGCGCTGGAAGAGGCGGTTCTTGAGGTCCTCGGGGTGGAAGTTGTTGCCGTGGCTGAGCAGGGTCTCGGCCCTGCCGAGGAAGAGGTAGCCCTCCCGCCGGAGGGCGAAGTGGAAGCGGGAGAGGATCTTCGCCTGCGCCTCGGAGTTGAAGTACATCAGCGTGTTGCGGCAGATCAGCAGGTCGAGGCGCGAGATCGCGGCGTCCTGCGTCAGGTCGTGGCGGCCGAAGATCAGCGAGCGGCGCAGCTCCGGGCGGAAGACGAAGCGCTCGCCCACCGGCTCGAAATACTTGGCGAGCAGCGCCGGGGGGACCCCCTCCACCTTGGCGGCGGTGTAGCTCCCCTGCCGCGCCTGGCCGAGGGCGTCGTCGTCCACGTCGGTCGCATAGATCTTCACCCGTCGCCGCATCTCCTGCTCGCCGAGCGCCTCGGCGAGCAGGACGGCCAGGGTGTAGGCCTCCTCTCCCGAGGCGCAGCCGGCGCTCCAGCAGCGGATCGGCTCGTCCTTCCCCTTGTGCTCCAGGAGACGCGGCAGGATCTGCTCGGCGAGCGCCGCCCAGGCCGCCGGGTCGCGGAAGAAGCCGGTGACGTTGATCAGCACCGTGTTGAACAGGGGGAGGAACTCGTCCGGGTGGACCTCGAGGAAGTCGATGTACTCGGCGTAGGAGGTGTTGCCGACCTCGTGCATCCGCTTCTTGACCCGGCGCACCAGGCTCGACAGCTTGTAGCTCGAGAAGTCGAAGCCGCGGGTCGCCTTCAGGTAGTCGAGGAGATGGACGAAGTCGCTCGACGGCGACTCGTTTCCCGGCGGTCGAGCAGACCGGGGCTTGCCCGCTCCGTCCTCGACGCTCATGAAAATCCCCAGGCGCGCTGGCGAGACCGAGCGGAGGAGGAACGGGCGATGCGTGCGTGATTCGACACGAAGAGCTTCCTAGAGCTGAAAAAGGGTCAACGGTGTTGCCGACCTACCTTAGCGGAATAGCAAGATTTGGGCCACAAGTCAACCGAGGGATGGATCTTGGGGAGGTGAGAGCATTCCTCGGCTTCCAAGGTATATTCCGGCGTTCGCCCAGGGAGAGCCGAATATGACGGAACCGACCGTAGAGACCTTTCAAAAGCTGCGTGAATTGACCCAGAACCTCTGGTGGTCCTGGCAGCCCGATATCCGCGCCATCTTCCGCGAGCTCGACCCGGAGGTCTGGCGCGTCGTCCACCACAATCCGGTGGCGCTCCTCCAGCGCATCCCCCCCGACGAGGTGTACCAGCGGGTGCAGGAGCTCGAGATGCAGACCCGCATCAACCAGGCCCACCGCCGGCTGCAGAGCTACCTGCACGGAGGCGAGAGCTGGGGGGTGGTCCACGCCGGACCGATCCTCGCCCGGCCGGTCGCCTACTTCTCGGCCGAGTTCGGCATCCACCAGTCGCTCCCCATCTACTCGGGAGGGCTCGGGGTGCTCGCCGGCGACCACCTGAAGAGCATGAGCGACCTGGGGGCGCCGGTGGTCGGCGTCGGCCTGCTCTATCACCAGGGCTACGTCCACCAGCTGATCGACGAGACCGGCTGGCAGCAGAACCTCTACGAGCCGATCTCGGGCGCCGAGCTCCCCGCCGAGCGGGTGCTGGGGACGGACGGCGAACCGGCCCGCTTCAGCGTCGAGCTCCCCGGGCGCGAGGTCTTCCTGCGCATCTGGCGGGTCTACGTGGGGCGCAGCATCCTGCTGCTGCTCGACGCGCGCGACGACGCCAACTCCGAGACCGACCAGTCGCTGACCGCGCGCCTCTACGGCGGCGACCAGGAGATGCGGATCCAGCAGGAGATCCTGCTCGGCGTCGGCGGCCACCGGGCGCTCGGGATGGTGGGGGTCAAGCCCTCGGTGCTCCACCTCAACGAGGGGCACTCGGCCTTCGCCCTGCTCGAGCGGGCGCGGGAGATCGTCGAGCGGGAGGGGGTGACGGCGGCGGCGGCGATCCGCGAGGTGGCGGCGATGAGCTGCTTCACCACCCACACCCCCGTCGAGGCCGGGCACGACCGCTTCCGCGTCGACCTCGCGAGCTCCCACCTCGCGGCGCTCGCCCGCGGCCTCGGGATGCCGATCGAAGAGGTGCTGGCGCTCGGCTCGGAGCGCAAGCACGACCCGGAGGCGCCGTTCTGCCCCACGGTGCTGGCGCTCAACCTCAGCCGCCGCGCCAACGGCGTCGCCGCTCTCCACGGCCGCGTGTCGCGCCAGATGTGGCACGGCCTCTACCCCGGCAAGAGCGAGGAGGAGGTGCCGATCGGCCACATCACCAACGGCGTTCACGTGCGCACCTGGCTCGCCGCCGACATGTACTTCCTCCTCCAGCAGCACCTGGGGCCGAACTGGCTCGACGGCATCTCGCGCCCGGAGCTCTGGATGAAGATCGACAAGGTGCGCGACGCCGAGATCTGGGAGGTCCACCAGGTGCTCAAGGCGCGGCTCTACGCCTTCGCCCGCCGCCGCCTGGCCGACCGCCGCGAACGGCTGGGCCTCGCGGCGCCGGAGCACGAAGCGCTGGCGCCCGAGGTGCTCACCCTCGGCTTCGCCCGCCGCTTCGCCACCTACAAGCGGGCCGACCTGCTGACCCGCGACCTCGACCGCCTCGACCGCCTGGTCAATCACCCGCAGCGGCCGTTGCAGATCGTCTTCGCCGGCAAGGCCCATCCGCGCGACGAGGAGGGGAAGGAGCTGGCCCAGAAGGTGGCGAACCTCGAGAAGGACCCCCGCTTCGCCGGGCGGCTGGTGTTCATCGAGAACTACACCATGCACGTCGGGCGGCAGCTGGTGCAGGGGGTGGACGCCTGGCTCAACACGCCGCGCCGCCCCCTCGAGGCCTGCGGCACCAGCGGCCAGAAGTGCATCGTCAACGGGGTGCTCAACTGCTCGATCCTCGACGGCTGGTGGGCCGAGGCCTACGACGGCGGCAACGGCTTCGCGATCGGCAGCGGCGAGGTCCACGCCGACCCCGAGGTGCAGGACGAGCGCGACGCCGAGGCCCTCTTCACCACCCTCGAGGGCGAGGTGGTGCCGCTCTACTACGAGCGCGACGAGGCGGGGATCCCGGCCGGCTGGATGGCCCGCGTCAAGCGCGCCATGCGCACCCTCGCCTGGCGTTACAACGCCGACCGCATGGTGATGGACTACGTGAAGGAGTGCTATCTGCCGGCGGCCGGCGGCAACACCTGCCGCATGCCGCCGATGTAGAGGGGGTCCTCTTCTACACATCCTGAACAAGGAGACGCGTTGGACCGGGGCGGCTGATCTCGCAGAAAGCTTTGTTCCTCCCCCGAGTACAGGGGAGGAAAAAGGCTCCTGAATCGGTCGCTTCATGACTACGCCGAACCTCGAGATGTCTATAAGAGGGGGAGCGGGGAGTCAGGCCCGCGCCGCGGCGGGGTCGCCCTCGCGCGCCGGCGCCAGCAGGGCGCCGAGCCTGCGCATCCCCAGGCGCAGCCGCGACTTCACCGAGCCGAGCGGCATCTCGAGCCGGCGGGCGATCTCCGGGTGCGACATCCCGGCCTCGTAGGCGAGCTCCAGGCAGGCCCGCTGCGCCGCCGGCAGCCGCTCGAGCCCGCGGCGAACCTGGGCCTGGAGCTCGAGGGTCTCGAGGTGGGCGGTGCCGGTCGCGGGGAGGACCCGCGGCTCGGCGACCGCCGCGTCCTCCTCCCGCCGCTGGCGCGAGGCTTCGCGCCGCAGGCAGTCGAGGCCGCGGGAACGGGCGATCAGCAGCACCCAGCCGCGCGGGGTGCCCAGCTCCGGCCGGTAGGAGCCGGCTTGCATCCAGACTTGTAAAAACGTTTCCTGCAGGACCTCCTCGGCGAGGCTCCGCTGGCGCAGGAGCCGCACCAGGACCCCCAGGACACAGGGGGAGAGCCGGTCGAAAAGCTCCGCGTACGCTCCGCGGTCCCCCTGGGCGACGAGCGCCATCAGCCCCCGGTCCCGCTCGTTGCAGCGGTCGAAAGTTCCGTCCTCGAAAACGCGCGCTGACATCACGAAGAAGTTCCTCCTTGCCGGTTACTTTGCAAGGGGTGGACCACTTAAATACGTGCCTGGCTATGTCAGTCGCGAGGTTCAGCCGCGCAGGACGTGCTTGCGGAAGTCGTCGTAGAGCCGGACGAGGTACTGCGCATCCGGCTCCCGCAGCGCCTTGCCGGCGATCTGCGGGCGCTCGGGCCCGTAGCGGCGCGCCGGCACGGCGGCGAATCTCTGCCGCCAGGGGGCGGGGAGCCGCGCGACGTCGAGCACCGTGCCGTCTCCCCAGACCGCGGGGAGGAGCTTGGCGTGCTGGGCCTCGGGCGAGATCAGGAAATCGACCGTGACGAGCGCGCCGGCGAGGTGGGGAGCCCGCTTCGGAATGGCCAGGTAGCGGGCGCCGCGGATGGTGCCGAAGTCGGGCACGTACGCCCGGGACGTGGGCGGCAGCTCTCCGCGGGCGATCTTGTTGTCCGCCTCGCCGTCGTTGGCGCTCAGGGTGAAGTCGATCTCGCCGGCGGCGAACAGCCGGTGCAGCTCGGCGACGCCGGTGGGGAAGGTGTCCCCTTCCTTCCAGAGGTACGGCTTGATGGCGTTGACGTAGGAGAGGAGCGCGGCCGAGAGGCGGTCGTACCGTGCCTCGTCGAAGGGGCCGTCGAGCGCCGTGGGGGAGCCGCCGAGGTCGATCATCAGCGACTCGAGGAAGGTCATGCCGGTCGACGAGCTGTCGAAGGTGAAGCGGCCCGGGTGCGCCCGCACCCAGGCGGCGAGCGCCTGGCGGCTGCGGGGGGGCGAGGCGACCCGGCGGCTGTCGTAGATCAGGGCGAGCTGCGCGACCCCCCAGGGGCACTCGTACCCCGCGGTCGGCTGCTGGAAGTCGGTGCCGACGAACGGGTCCTGGAGGTCGAGCAGCGGGCCGTTGGGGAGCCGGGCGGTGAACGGCCCGAAGAGGGCGTTGATGCCGCGCAGGGGGGCGAACGCCTCGCCGTTGATCGCGGCGAGGTCGATGCCGTTCTGCGAGCGCCCCGCCTCGATCTCGCTGCGCAGGCTGGAGACGATCGCGCTCCCCTGGCCGTCGACGATCCGCAGCGTGATGCCGTAACGGGAGGCGAGCGCCGGGACCACGAAGCGGTCCATGTAGGCGTTGACGGCGGGATCGCCCTTCCACATCATCAGCGTCACCGTTTGGCCGCGCGCCTGGCGCTCGATCTCCCCCCAGCCCTGCGACAGCAGCGGCACGCGCGCGGGCCGGGGCTCCGGCTTGGCGCAGGCGGCCAGCAGCAGGAGGAGAAGGCCGGCGCAGGCGGCGGCTGGGGGGCGGCGGTGCATGGGAGCCTTGAGTGTACTGCGAGCCGGCGCCGGAACCGGATTGGAACCGCCGCGCGACTGACGGCGTCACCTCCCGCCCCTAGGCTCGACGACGGCCCAAAGGACCCCGGCTGGACGCGCTTGATCGGATATATCGGCCCTGTTACTCTCCCGCTCTCTGATCCCCTCAAGGAGGAATCCGCTTGCGAATCCTGAATTCTCGTGGTGCGGCGCTGCTGCTCGGCGCCGGTCTGACACTGGCGGCAGGCCCCGCCCCGGCCCAGACGATGCAGCAGACCCCGCCCACTCCTGAAGCGCCGCAGCCTGCCCAGGCGGCTCCGGCGCCCACGCCTGCGCCCGCGGACGTCGCGCCGGTCGTCGTGGTCAAGCCGGCGAGCGGCGGCACGGTGAGCCTGAAGCTCGGCGGCCTGATCCAGGCGCAGTTCGACGGCGGCGACCGCGGCGACGCCCGCTTCACCAACGGCGACGACCGCTTCTATCTCCGCCGGGCGCGCCTCAATGCCACCGGCTCGTTCCTCGAGCAGTTCGACTTCCGCTTCGAGATGGACCTCGCCGGCAGCCTCGGCAACACCTCGGGCTTCCGCGCCCAGCTCACCGACGGCTACATCAACTGGAACCGCTACGCGGCGGCCAACGTCCGCGTCGGCCAGTTCAAGACGCCGTTCGGCTTCGAGCAGCTCTACGCCGATCCCCGGCTGCTGACCATCGAGCGCTCGATGGCCAACGACCGCCTCACCCTCAACCGGCAGATCGGCGTCCAGCTCGGCGGCGACCTCCTCGACAAGCGCCTCTCCTACGCCGTGGGGACCTTCAACGGCAACGGCGTCAACACCAACGCCAACGACAACAACAAGCTGGACACCGTCGGCCGCCTCTCCGGCATCCCCTGGCAGGGGGAGCTCGCCGGCGGCAAGGCGAGCTGGTCGATCGGCGTCGACGGCTTCTCCGCCGACGACACCTCGCTCGCCCTCACCTCCGATCTCGGGATCGACTCCACCCCGACCACCAGCGACCGCGACGGCATCTTCACCGGCAAGCGGCACGGCTTCGGCGCCGACACCCAGTTCGTCTCCGGCCCCTTCGAGCTCTGGGCGGAGTACCTCAGGACCCGTTACGAGCCCGCCAACCACATCCCCGCGCCCAAGTTCCAGGCGGTCGGCGGCTATGTCCAGGCGTCGCTCTACCTGGTCCCCAAGAAGCTCCAGATCGTGGTCAAGCAGGAGACCTTCGATCCCAACGACGACATCGCGAAGAACCAGACCGACACCACCACCCTCGGCCTCAACTACTACATCCACGGGCACGACCTGAAGCTGATGGCCGACTACCTGCGGGTCAAGGCCGGACGGCTCGACTCGCAGGACAAGGTGCTCGCCCGCTTGCAGGTCGCCTTCTGAGCTGAGCACGGACTGACCCGGACGAACAGGGACCGGCACGGACAGGGTTGGTGGCTGTCCGTGTCCGTCCGTGCTCGTCCGTGATCAACCTCCCCGCTCAAATCCGCTATCATCCGTGGCGGTCGGCGAGGAAGGCAGGCGAGTTGGAACGGGTGAACGGAGCAACCAACAGCGTGGAGCGCCCGGCGTGGAAGCGGTATGG
>CAVWOZ010000067.1:0-291714 GCA_963756595.1 uncultured Acidobacteriota bacterium | reverse complement strand
CCTTCGCCCTCGCCGCCGGTGCCAGCCGCACCGACGTCGACTTCGGCTACTGGACGCCTCCTCCGGGCGGCAGCTCCTGCGCCATGCCTTCCATCTCGGACCCGGCTCTCAACAACGGTCCGAACGGCCACTCGTTCTACCTGCCCGGCATCGGCACGGACTTCGTCTTCGTCCCGACCGCCGGCGGCTTCACCTCGAACACCGACGGCACCGCTCACCTGATCGGCACCGTGCGCAGCAAGTCGGACCCGAACAACGCCTTCACGGTCGACGTGCACTTCAGCGGCTACCAGTCGACGGCCCCGGCCGGCAGCCCCAAGGAAGAGCTCTTCGGTTCAGCCTATGTGGCCAACGGCGGGACGATCGATCCGTCGACCTGGTACTACTACACCGCATACACCGGCACCCTGACGGGGACCGGCAACTACGCCGGTGCGGTGATCCGGATCGACCAGACCGGCCCGGCCTTCCAGGTCGGCACCGGCGCCAACGGCAAGAACGGCAACTTCGGCGGTTCCGGCTGGTTCGTCTGGAACGTCACCAGCCAGCCCACGTCCGGCGCCAACCTCCAGTCGACCGGCCAAGGCGACATCAACGTCGACCTCGACGGCTGCTCGACGGTCGGTTCGGTCGGTGACCGCGTCTGGCTCGATGCCAACGGCAACGGCGTCCAGGATTCCGGCGAGGCCGGCATCAACGGCGTCACCGTCCAGCTCGTCGACGCCGGCGGCAACATCGTCGCGGCGACGATCACCAGCGGCGACGGCAACTACGCCTTCCCGGCCACCGCCGGCAACTACACCGTCCGCGTGGTGCCCAGCACCCTGCCGGCCGGCATGACCCCGACCTACGACCTCGACGGCATCGCCACCGCGAACGCCGCCAGCTTCACCCTCGCCGCCGGCGCCACCCGCACCGACGTCGACTTCGGCTACAAGAACAAGGGCTCGGTCGGCGACCGGGTCTGGCTCGACAGCAACGGCAACGGCACCCAGGACGCCGGTGAGACCGGCATCAACGGCGTCACCGTCCAGCTGCTCGACGCCTCGAACACCGTCGTGGCGACCACCACCACGAGCGGCGACGGCAACTACACGTTCGACAACCTGGTGGCCGGCAACTACACCGTCAAGATCGTGGCCGCTTCGCTCCCGCCGGGAGTGACGCCGACCTACGACCTCGACGGCGTCGCCACGGCCAACACGGCCAGCTTCACCCTCGCCGCCGGCGCCACCCGCACCGACGTCGACTTCGGCTACAAGAACACGGGCTCGGTCGGTGACCGGGTCTGGCTCGACGCGAACGGCAACGGCGTCCAGGATTCCGGCGAGGCCGGCATCAACGGCGTCACCGTCCAGCTCGTCGACGCCTCGAACAACGTGGTGGCGACCACCACCACGGCGGGTGACGGCAACTACACGTTCAACAACCTGGCGGCCGGCACCTACACCGTCAAGATCGTCGCCGCCTCGCTCCCGGCTGGGGTCGCGGCGACCTACGACCTCGACGGGATCGCGACGGCCAACCAGGCGACCTTCACCCTCGCCGCCGGTGCCACCCGCACCGACGTCGACTTCGGCTACAAGAACACCGGCTCGGTCGGCGACCGCGTCTGGCTCGACGCCAACGGCAACGGTGCCCAGGATGCAGGTGAGACCGGGATCAACGGGGCCACCGTGCAGCTGTTGAACAGCGGCGGCACCGTGATCGCGACCACCACGACGGCCGGCGACGGCAACTATACGTTCAGCAACCTGGCGGCCGGCACTTACACGGTGAAGGTCTCGGGTCTGCCGGCCGGTACGGCGCCGACCTTCGACCTCGACGGGATCGCGACGGCGAACCAGGCGGCGGTCACCCTGACGGCGGGCCAGAACCGGACCGACGTCGACTTCGGCTACAAGAACACCGGCTCGGTCGGCGACCGGGTCTGGCTCGATGCGAACGGCAACGGCGTCCAGGATTCCGGTGAGACCGGCATCAACGGCGTCACCGTGCAGCTGCTCGACAGCTCGAATAACGTGGTGGCGACCACCACCACGGCCGGCGACGGCAACTACACGTTCAACAACCTGGCGGCCGGCAGCTACACGGTCAAGGTTTCGGGTCTGCCGGCCGGTACGGCGGAGACCTTCGACCTCGACGGCGTGGCGACGGCCAACCAGGCGACCTTCACGCTGACGGCGGGCCAGAACCGGACCGACGTCGACTTCGGCTACAAGAACACCGGCTCGGTCGGCGACCGGGTCTGGCTCGACAGCAACGGCAACGGCGTCCAGGATTCCGGCGAGACCGGGATCAACGGCGTCACCGTCCAGCTGCTCGACGCCTCGAACAACGTGGTGGCGACCACCACGACGGCGGGCGACGGCAACTACACGTTCAGCAACCTGGCGGCCGGCACCTACACGGTCAAGGTTTCGGGCCTGCCGGCCGGTACGGCGGAGACCTTCGACCTCGACGGCGTGGCGACGGCCAACCAAGCGACCTTCACGCTGACGGCGGGCCAGAACCGGACCGACGTCGACTTCGGCTACAAGAACACCGGCTCGGTCGGCGACCGGGTCTGGCTCGACGCCAACGGCAACGGCGTCCAGGATTCCGGCGAGACCGGCATCAACGGCGTCACCGTGCAGCTGGTGAACAGCGGCGGCACGGTCATCGCGACGACCACGACGGCGGGCGACGGCAACTACACGTTCAACAACCTGGCGGCCGGCACCTACACGGTCAAGGTTTCGGGTCTGCCGGCCGGTACGGCGGAGACCTTCGACCTCGACGGCGTGGCGACGGCCAACCAGGCGACCTTCACCCTGGCCGCCGGTGCAAACCGCACCGACGTCGACTTCGGCTACAAGAACACCGGCTCGGTCGGCGACCGGGTCTGGCTCGACAGCAACGGCAACGGCGTCCAGGATTCCGGCGAGACCGGCATCAACGGCGTCACCATCCAGCTGGTGAACAGCGGCGGCACGGTCATCGCGACCACCACCACCGCGGGTGACGGCAACTACACGTTCAGCAACCTGGCCGCCGGTACCTACACCGTCAAGGTCGTGGCCGCCTCGCTCCCCGCTGGGGTCGCGGCGACTTTCGATCTCGACGGGATCGCGACGGCCAACCAGGCGACCTTCACGCTCGCCGCCGGCGCCAGCCGCACCGACGTCGACTTCGGCTATCGGAACACCGGCTCGGTCGGTGACCGGGTCTGGATGGACAGCAACGGCAACGGCGTCCAGGATTCCGGCGAGGCCGGCATCAACGGCGTAACCGTCCAGCTGGTCAACAGCGGCGGCACGGTCATCGCGACGGCGACCACCGCCGGCGACGGCAACTACACGTTCGGCAACCTGGCGGCAGGCAGCTACACCGTCAAGGTCGTGCCCGCCTCGCTCCCCGCTGGAGCGACGGCGAGCTACGATCTCGACGGCATCGCGACGGCCAACCAGGCGAGCTTCACCCTCGTCGCCGGGGCCAGCCGCACCGACGTCGACTTCGGCTACCGAACACCGGCTCGATCGGCGACCGGTCTGGCTCGACACCAACGCCAACGGCGTCCAGGATTCCGGCGAGACCGGCATCGACGGGGTCACCGTCCAGCTCCTCAACAGCGGCGGCACCGTGATCGCGACCACCACCACCGAGCGGTGACGGCAACTACAACGTTCAGCAACCTCGCGGCCGGCAGCTACTACCGTCAAGCGTGTTTCGAGCACCCTCTGCCGGCCGGTACGCGCAGCCCGACCTTCGACCTCGACGGGATCGCGACGGCCAACCAGGCGGCGCCTTCACCTTCACCGGCGGGTCAGAACCGCACCGACGTCGACTTCGGCTACAAGAACACGGGCTCGGTCGGCGACCGGGTCTGGCTCGATGCGAACGGCAACGGCGTGCAGGATTCCGGCGAGACCGGCATCAACGGTGTCACCGTGCAGTTGCTCGACAGCTCGAACAACGTGGTGGCAACCACCACGACGGCCGGTGACGGCAACTACACGTTCAACAACCTGGCGGCGGGCAGCTACACCGTCAAGGTCTCGGGTCTGCCGGCTGGTACGGCGGCGACCTTCGACCTCGACGGGATCGCGACGGCCAACCAGGCGACCTTCACTCTCACCGCCGGTCAGAACCGGACCGACGTCGACTTCGGCTACAAGAACACGGGCTCGGTCGGCGACCGGGTCTGGCTCGACGCGAACGGCAACGGCGTGCAGGATTCCGGCGAGACCGGCATCAACGGCGTCACCGTGCAGTTGCTCGACAGCTCGAGCAACGTGGTCGGCAACCACCACGACGGCCGGTGACGGCAACTACACGTTCGGCAACCTGGCTAGCCGGCACCTACACCGTCAAGGTCTCGACGTCTGCCCGCTGGTACGGCGGCGACCTTCGACCTCGACGGGATCGCGACGGCCAACCAGGCGACCTTCACCCTCGCCGCCGGTGCGAACCGCACCGACGTCGACTTCGGCTACAAGAACACCGGCTCGGTCGGCGACCGGGTGTGGACCGACACCAACGGCAACGGCGTCCAGGATTCCGGCGAGGCCGGCATCAACGGCGTCACCGTCCAGCTGGTGAACAGCGGCGGCACGGTCATCGCGACCACCACCACCGCCGGTGACGGCAACTACACGTTCAGCAACCTGGCGGCCGGCAGCTACACCGTCAAGATCGTGGCCTCCTCGCTCCCCGGCCGGTAGTGGCGCAGACCTACGACCTCGACGGGGTCGCGACGGCCAACCAGGCGACCTTCACCCTCGCCGCCGTGTCAGAACCGCACCGACGTCGACTTCGGCTATCGCCTCAGCCGGCTCGGTCGGCGACCGGGTCTGGATGGACAGCAACGGCAACGGCGTCCAGGACGCGGGTGAGACCGGCATCAACGGCGTCACCGTCCAGCTCCTCGACTCCGCCAACAACGTGCTGGCGACCACCACCACCGCCGGCGACGGCAACTACACCTTCGGCAACCTCCCGGCCGGTTCCTACTCCGTCCGCGTGGTGACCAGCAGCCTGCCGGCCGGGGTGAGCCTCGACCTTCGACCTCGACGGAGTGGCCACCGCCAGCTTCGCCAGCTTCACCCTCGCCGCCGGTCAGAACCGGACCGACGTCGACTTCGGCTACAAGATCAACGGCTGCGCCGAGGGCGCTCCGCTCGACACCACCTACGGTCCGACCACGGGCGGCCAGGCCTTCTGGTTCCCGGGCATCGTCACGGACCTCGTCTTCACGCCGAATCCTGGCAGCTTCGTCGCCAACGGCGACGGCACCGCCCGCCTGACCGGCACGCTGCGCAGCGTCTCCGACCCTACCAAGAGCTTCACGGTGGACGTCTCCTTCAGCGGCCTGACCAACGTCGCACCGTCCGGCAGCCCGAAGAAAGAGCTCCAGTCCTCGGCGTACTCCGAGAACGGTGGCCCGATCAACACCGCCACCTGGTCGTACTACACGGCGTTCACCGGCACCCTGACCGGCACCGGCAGCTACGCGGGAGCGGTGATCACCATCGCCCGCACCGGCCCGGCCTTCCAGATCGGCGTCGGCGCCGACGGCAAGAACCTCCACTACGGCGGCTCCGGCTGGTTCCTCTGGACGGTGACGCACCAGCCGACCGTCGGCACGAGCTTCACGACGACCGGCCAGGGCGACATCGACATCGACCTCGACGACTGCTCGACCCTCGGCTCGGTCGGTGACCGGGTCTGGCTCGACACCAACGGCAACGGCGTCCAGGATTCCGGCGAGGCCGGCATCAACGGCGTCACCGTGCAGATCCTCGACAACAATGGTGTCGCCTTCGCCTCCGCCGTCACCGCCGGGGACGGCAACTACACCTTCGACGGGCTCCCCGCCGGCACCTACTCGGTCAAGGTGACCACCACCGCCCTGCCCGCCGGTGTGACGCCGAGCTACGACCTCGACGGCGTCGCCACGGCCAACAAGGCCACCTTCACCCTCGCCGCTGCCCAGGACCGCACCGACGTCGACTTCGGCTACAAGAACGCCGGCTCGATCGGTGACCGGGTCTGGCTCGACACCAACGGCAACGGCACTCAGGACTCGGGCGAGGCCGGCATCAACGGCGTCACCGTCCAACTGGTGAACAGCGGCGGCACCGTCATCGCCACCACCACCACCAGCGGCACGCAACTACACGTTCAGCAACCTGTGGCCGGCACCTACACCGTGAAGGTGGTCGCTTCCTCCATCCCCGGAGGGGCGGCGCAGACCTACGACCTCGACGGTCTGCGACGGCCAACGCGGCCACCGTCACCCTCACCGCCGGCCAGAGCCGCACCGACGTCGACTTCGGCTACCGCACCAGCGCCTCGGTCGGTAACCTGGTCTGGTTCGACATCAACGGCAACGGCGTCCTCGACTCCGGCGAGTCCGGCATCGACGGCGTCACCGTCCAGCTCCTCAACTCGGGCGGTACCGTGGTCGCCACCACCACCACCTCGGGTGGCGGCCTCTACAACTTCACCAACCTCGCGCCCGGCAGCTACTCGGTCCGCGTGGTGACGAGCACCCTCCCCCTGGGCGGTGCGCTCAGCCCGAGCTACGACCTCGACGGCATCGCGACCCCCAACGTCGCCGCCTTCACCCTCACCGGCGGGCAGACCCGCACCGATGTGGACTTCGGCTACAAGGTCAACGGCTGCGCCATCGCCGCCGCCCTCGACGCCACCTACGGTCCCTCCTCCGGTGGCCAGGCCTTCTGGTTCCCCGGCATCGTCACCGACCTGGTGTTCACGCCGAACCCGGGTAGCTTCGTGGTCAACTCCGACTACACAGCCCGCCTGACGGGCACGCTGCACAGCGTCTCCGACCCCACCAAGAGCTTCACGGTGGACGTCACCTTCAGCGGCCTGACCACCACGGTCGGCTCGGGCAGCCCGAAGAAGGAGCTCAAGTCCACGGCCTACAGCGAGAACGGCGGCCCGATCAACACGGCCACCTGGTACTACTTCACCAGCTACACCGGCACGCTGACCGGCGCCGGCAGCTACGCGGGAGCCGTGATCAGCATCCACAACACCGGCCCGGCGTTCCAGGTCGGCTTCGGGGCCAACGGCAAGAACATCAACTTCGGCGGCTCCGGCTGGTTCCTGTGGACGGTGACGCATCAGCCGACCACCGGCTCCAGCTTCCAGACCACCGGCCAAGGCGACATCAACATCGACCTGGACGACTGCGGCACCCTCGGCTCCGTGGGCAACCGGGTCTGGACCGACACCAACGGCAACGGAGTCCAGGACTCCGGTGAGGCCGGCCTCAACAACGTCACCGTGCAGCTGCTCGACAGCAACGGCCTCGCCATCGCCTCCGCCATCACCTCCGGCGACGGCAACTACACCTTCGGCGGGCTGGTGGCTGGCACCTACACGGTGAAGATCGTCACCAGCACCCTGCCCGGCGGTTTCGGCCCGACCTACGACCTCGACGGGGTCGCCACGGCCAGCAAGGCCACGTTCACGCTCGCTTCCGGGGCCAACCGCACCGACGTCGACTTCGGGTACCGGCCGAGCCTGACCGTGGGCGACCGGGTGTGGAAGGATGCCAACGCCAACGGCCTGCAGGACTCCGGCGAGGTGGGGATCAGCGGCGTGACGGTTCAGCTGCTCAACAGCGGCGGCACCGTCATCGCCACCACCACCACCAACAGCAGCGGCAACTACAGCTTCGGCGGCCTGGCGGCCGGCACCTACACGGTGAAGATCGTCGCCAGCAGCGTGGGGACCAACGCACCGAGACCTTCGACCTCGACGGCCTCTCGTCCGCCAACCAGGCCACCTTCAACCTTACGGTCAGCCGGACGGACGTCGACTTCGGGTACCACTGCGGGAGCTAGCCTCCGCGCAGGGAACTCTTGAGGAGGGCCGGGACACCCGGCCCTCCTTATTTTTTACCCGCGCAGGACTCCCCCCTGTTATAATGGAATGGTTCTTGTATAAGTCATGACTGATCCTGTGCTCCGAATCACCGTACCGGAAGCCGTGCTGTTCCGGGATCTGGACGGCGAGGCGGTCCTCCTGGAGACCGTGACCGGCCGTTACTACGGGCTCGACGAGGTGGGAACAAGGATGTGGTCTCTGCTCCAAGCTCACGGCGATTCCGAAGCGGTCTGCCGCGCCCTCTGCGCGGAGTACGACGTGTCCGAGGCGCGGCTGCGCGAAGATCTCACCCAGCTCATTGCGGCTCTCGCCGCCCGCGGTCTGCTTCAAGTACATGCAACCAAAGAATGAGCGGCGTTTTCGGCATCGTCGACTTCGCGACCCTCCGGGTCGAGCCCGAGGCCTTTCGTCGGCTGGCCGAGTCGGCGATGTATCGGGCCCCTGCCGGGATCGGTTACCGGTTTTTGGGCGAAGCCGGCCTCGCCTACCTGGCGCGCCATCCCGAGGAGGATGGCTGGGCGCAGCCCCTCCTCGACCGGCGCCAGCAGGTCTGCGTCCTCTTCGACGGCCGGCTCGACAACCGCCCCGAGCTGATCGCCAGGCTCGTACCACGCCTCCGCCACCGACGCTTCGGACGCCGCTCTGCTCCTCCTGGCCTATGGTGAATGGGGAGAGGCGTGCACCGACCACCTCCTCGGCGACTTCGCCTTCGCCATCTGGGACGCCTGCCGTCATCTCCTTTTCTGTGCCGTCGACCCTCTAGGTATCAAGCCGCTGCACTATGCCCGCGTCGGCTCCCTCGTCTGCTTCGGCTCGGACGCCATGCAGGTCCTCGCGCATCCGGCCGTCCCCGACGACTACGACGAATGCGAGATCGCGGCCTATCTGGCGGGCCGGTGTGAAGATCCGGAGCGCAGCTTCTTCACGGCGGTCCACAAGCTGGCTCCTGGCCAGCGGCTGATCGCCAGTCCGGAGAGATGCGCCTCGAGCGTTACTGGTCCCCACGCCCGGCCGAGATCCGCTATCCGCGGGACGAAGACTATGCGGCCCATTTCCTCGACATCCTCCAGCGCTCGGTGACCGACCGTCTGCGCGGCGCGGGGAGCTTCGCCGGGATCGCAATGAGCGGCGGCCTCGACTCGACCTCGGTGGCGGCGCTGGCGCAGCGGTCCCCCGGCACCAGCGTCCGCGCCTACACGTTCGTCTTCGACCGCCTCGCCGAGTGCGACGAGCGGAGCTACAGCCGGGCGATGACGGAGGAGCTCGGTCTGGAGGTCGAGCCGATCGAGGCCGAAGGGCTCTGGAGCCTCGAGTCGCGGAGCCTGCTTCCCCTCAGCCCGGACACCCCCTTCGTCGGCTGGCGCGCCTGCCACCAGGAGATTTTTCGCCGCATGGGAGCGAACGGTTCCCGCGTGCTGCTGATGGGGCATGGCGGTGACGATCTGCTCCGGGGAAGCTCCCTCTCATATGCGCAGCGGCTGCGGCGAGGAAACCCGCGCGCGGTCCTGGAGCTGATCAGGCACGCGAAGAGCCGCGACGAGTCCTTGCTCCGGGTGCTCTATCGCCACCTCGGACGCCCCGTTCTGCCTGTCGCGGTCGACCAGTGGCTGCGAGCGGCCCTGGGATTCCAGGCGGCGGCGGAGCCCGTCTCTTTGCTCCTCCCCGATTTCGCTCGCCGCACCGGTCTCGCCGGCCGCGGCCGAGCCCTGCCGTCCAGGACGATCTCCGGCAATCTGGCGCGGCAGGAGATCTACGCGAACCTGGTCAGCGTACCTTGGTACTGGCGGCTCGCGAACTGGTATGACCGCAGCGCCGCCGCGTTCGGAATTGAAGTCCGTCAGCCTTTTCTGGACCGGCGTCTCTTTGAATACATTCTGGCAATTCCCGGCGAGCAGCTATTCAGAGTCGACTTATCAAAGAGTCTTTTGCGGCGTTCCATGGAGGGAATTCTTCCGGATAGAATCCGGCTGCGGAAGCGAAAGACCCGCTTTGGCACGTTTCTGGATTCGGGATTGCGGGGGAAAGCGTCGGGCGAGATTCGGGAGCTGCTGCGAGCTCCTCTTGCCACGGAGCTCGGAATCCTGGACGGGAAGCGTTTGGAAGCGGCATTTCTTGCATTTCTTGATGGGGGAACCGACGAGTCGAGGCGTACTCTGTGGTATGCCCTTACACTTGAGATCTGGCTGAGACGCTACAAGGAAATCCGTAATCGGCAGCGTCAGGCTCTCGCCGGCCGGTTCGCGGCGTGAGCAGGGAGTAGGTCTCAGACCTCCCAGAAAGGTTCTTGCGATGAATAAGAAAACCGAGAGCATGCCGGAGGAGAGATCGAGTGCTCCTCCCTTTGAGCACGCCCCACCCCGCAAGCGCTACGAGAGTCCGCGGCTGCAGGAATGGGGATCGATCCTGGAGCTCACCGGCGGGCCCCTCTCCGACATCACGGACGTCGACAATGGCGGCAGCACGGGCGTTTGAGCGGGGCAGGCCTCTCTCTGGATCACCAACCCTGACCCGGCACCGCCTTCGCCTTTTCGGTCTGACGATCGCCAGCGACTTCCCCTTTCGCCTCGCTTTGCCCTCGGGGCACGGCCGTTCCGAGCTGATCCTCCTCTTTTCACCTCGCCGGGAAGCGGAGGCCTTCGCTTCTTCTCCGCTCTACGTCAGCGCCTTCCAGGATCGGACCGGCGCGAGCCTGGCAAGCCTTTATCGCAGCCCCGAAGGAGAGGTTCTCCACTTTCCGGGAGCGGGCGATTTCCATCTCAAGGCCCGGCAGATCGAAGGCTACGTCCCGGACCCCGCGGGCGGTCTGGCCGAGCTGCGGTTTCTCGGTCCGGTCCTCTCCTACTGGTTCGAATGCACGCGGCCTGCCGACCCTCCACGCATCGGCGGTGGCTTTGAACGGGGGGCACGGCATTGGCTTTCATCTCCCGGCACGGCGGAGGGAAGACCGGCCTCGCCGCCGCCATGATCCGGACCGGCTGTGCCCTGCTGACCGACGACCTGCTAGTCCTCGAGAACCGGGAGGATCGCTGGGAGGCGCGCCCTTCCTATCCCGAGATGCGGATGTGGCCGGACGAGGCCGCCCATTTCGTTGGCTCCCACGAATCCCTCCCTCTCGTCCAGAGCGATTCGGAAAAGCGCCGGGTCGCCATCGGCGAGGCTGGCGACGTCGGATTCGGGTCGTTCCACGACGCCTCCGCCCCGCTCGCATCCATCTATCTGGCGTCCCGGCGGCCGGAGGGGGAGGGCGGCGTTGAGATCCAGCCGGTCCCGCGGAGCGAGGCGCTGATCGAGCTGATCCGCCACTCGTTCTCGCCACGTCTGGTCGAGGCGGCCGGCTTGCAGCCCTCCCGCCTGGATCGCCTCAGCCGGCTGGTGCGGCAGGTGCCGGTTCGCCGCCTCAGCTATCCCTCCGGTTTCGAGCGCCTGCCGGAGGTCGCGGAAGCTCTCCTCGGCTCGTGTTAAAATCACGCGACAGCCCTAGTCGACTCCATTGGACGTGCTACCGGGAAAGCAAGCGCCCCGAGGCTTTTCCTGGAAGGAGAGGAACGAGATGAAACGATGGATGATGGTCGGTCTGCTGACCGTGGCGACCCTGGTTTCCGCCGGCCGGGCCCAGGCCCAGAGCTCCAACGACCGCGACCGCGACGATGACCGGAGCGATCGGCACAGCGACCGTTTCGCCCTGGGGGTGGGGATCGGCCTGGTCGAGCCCCTCAACAAGGTCGAGACCTACGAGATGGCCTCGCTGCGCATCCGCTTCAACGGCCGCGACGGCGACACCCGGCGGGGGGACGACGAGGGGATCATCGGCTACCTCGAGCCCGAGGTCGGGTACTGGAAGCCGAGCAGCGGCCACCCGGGGAAGGGGAGCGACCTGCTCTTCGGCATCAACCTGGTCGGCGTCATCCCTCTCGGTCCGGTTGACACCTTCCTCGGCGTGGGAGCCGGGGTGCACCAGATCGACACCACGCTGCTCACCAGCAATCCGCCGGCCGGCGCTTCCGGAAACGAGTCGAAGTTCGGCGCCAACGCGCAGTTCGGCATCGACCTCTACATCACCCGCAAGCTGAGCGCCTTCGGCGTCGGCCGCTTCGACCTCGTCCAGGGGTCGGAGGACCGCATCCAGAGCAAGGTGTATCTCGGGCTGCGCGGCCGGTTCTAGTCTCTCCAGATCAGGAAGGACGTCCTCGGGCGGCCTCTCGGGGCCGCTTTTGCTTTACAGCGCCAGCGGGAGAGCACGCCAGGAATGAAGACACCCACGGGTCCTCGCCTTCTTCGCCGCGCCGCCCTGGCGAGCGCGGTCGTCGGGATCTCCTGCCTGCTGACCCTCGGGCTGCTCGAGGGGGCGGTCCGGTTGTTGGTCCCCTCTCACCTCTGGCGGCAGCGGGACGCCAGCGACGACTGGCTCCCCGACCCGGAGATCGCCTGGGTGCAGCGGCCGAACCTCGACGTCACCACCCGGAGCGAGCAAGGGTGGACCGTCCGCTACCGGACGAATTCCGACGGCCTGACCCCCGCGGGAGCGCGGCGCGCCAAGCCGCCCGGGGTCGTGCGCATCCTGCTGTTCGGGGACTCGACGGTCGTCGGCCGGGCGGTGCCGCCGGACCGCACGGTGCACGCCGATCTCGAGCGCCTGCTACGCCAGGCAGGGAAGCGGGTCGAGGTGCTGAACGCGGGGGTCGAGGGGTATTCGACCGACCAGGAGCTCCTCCTGATGCGGCGGTTGATCCCGCTCTACCATCCGGACATCGTCGCCTACGCCCTCTGCGACAACGACTTCGGCGGCAACGAGTCGCGGGAGGCCTACGGCCTGCCGAAGCCGCGTTTCGTCGTCGCGGCGGACGGCGCTCTGACCTACGTGCCGCCCCCCGGAGCGATGCCGTCGCGGACGGCGAGCTCCGGCGGCGGGCCGCGCCAGTGGTTACAGCTCTCCGCCCTCTACCGGCTCCTCCAGCCGCACCTCCTGGTGCTGCGCACCCGCCTCGGCGGCTGGCAGGGGCGCAACCTCCTGGGGCTCGCTCCCGACCTCTACTACGTTCCCGAGCACCTGGAGGCGATCGACTGGAAGTTGTTCACCGCGCTGTTGAGCGGCGATGGACGCCAGCGCCGCCCAGGGGGGCGCCCGCTTCTTCTTCTACTCCCATCCCGCGATCGCCGAGGTCTGGGACCCCTACATCCGGAATACCGAGCGGAAGCTCAAGCTGCCGCCGGGGCGCTACGACCGCTTCGCCCTCGAACGGCGCCTCGAGCAGGTGGCCGCGGGGACGGGGGTCCCCTACTGCCCGCTGATCGAGACCTTCCGGGCCGACGCGGCGCGGGGTCCCTTCCACCTCCTGCCGCGCGATCCGCACTGCAACCCCGTGGGTTACGAGGTGACGGCCGAGGCGCTCGCCCGTTTCCTGGTCTCCTCCGGATGGCTCGGCAGCCTCGGCACCCTCAGAAACGAGCCCGCGGGAACAGCCGCCGCGCTGCCGCGCGCACCGTCTGTTTGATCCGCTCGCTCGCGCCGCCGTAGTCCTTGTTCCAGTGCCCCGCCCGGCCGCGGTAGCGCGGCTCGACCCGGAAGCGGGGGAGGACCCCGGGCTCCCGCTCCAACGCTTTGACGGCGTCGTAATAGGCAGCTTCCAGGTTGTGCTCTACCTCCCCGCTCTCCGCCGCCCGGTAGAGCCGGCGCAGGTGGGCGTCGAAGAAGGTGCGCTCGAAGAGGAAGAAGCGCGTGTCGCAGTAGCGGCCGGCGGCGGGGAGGCCGAAGCGCTCGTAGAAGCCGTGGTCGCGCAGGTCGCAGAGGAAGCGGACGCCGGCCGGGGTCCCCGCCAGCAGGGCCGTGAGGTTCAGGATCCGCTGCCGGCCGGTGAGCTTGGCCACGTGGCTCGCCACCGCGGCGAGCCGCGAGGCGGCGAGGGCGCGGTCGATCAGCAGCGCCTCGCCGTACCCCTTGCCGAGGTGGCCGGGAAAGTCGTTGCAGTCGAGCTGCAGCAGCTCGACCTCCTTGTCCCACGGATTGTCCTCGATCGCCCGCGCGAAGCGGTCGAGCGGCCAGCCGGAGTTCTCGGCGAAGACGATGCGGCGGATTCGCGGGTGATGGCGGAGCTGATAGCGCAGGTTCTCGAGATAGTCCGCCTCGCGCGCCTCGGCGGCAGGGGCGGTCACCCCGGCCACGCCGCGGTTGACCTGGACGGTCGCCGTCAGCAGCAGGGTCACGCCGCCGAGGTCCAGCCGGTCCTTCATCTCCAACTCATCTCAGGCTCCAGGGAAGGTGAGCACGCCGATCCCGTAGCCCGGCTGGTCCGGCCGTTCGATCAGCTCGGCGGCGGGGAAGCGCGCCGAGACCTCGCGCCAGAAGCGGCTCACCTCCATCCCTTCCTGCCCGGGGTCGGGGACGATGTCGTGGAAGGCCACCAGTCCGCCGGGGCGCACGAGGGGCGAATAGGCGTCGAAATCCGCCTTCACCCCCTCGTAGCGATGGTCGCCGTCGATGAACAGCACGTCGATCGGCCGGCCGGCGAGGCGGGCGCGCAGCCGCGCCGCCATCGCCGGATCGTGGGAGTCGCCTCGCAGCAGGACGATCCGCTGCCCGGCGCGGGCGAAGGAGCGGTAGAGCGGCTTGCGCCAGGCCTGGTAGCCGCCGCCGAAGGAGCCGCCGGGGAGGTCGAGGCTCACCAGCAGAGCGTCCGGGGCCGCGGCGCGGGAGAGGAGGAAGAGGGTGCCGCCCGAGGCGGTGCCGATCTCCACTACGACCTGGGGATGCAGCGCCGTCATGCGGGCCAGGAAGGCGGCGATCTCGCTCTTGCGCTGCATGGCGAAGACCGGCTGCCCGGCGCCGAGCGGGCGGTCGACCATCAGGTCGATCATCCCGCCGAAATCCTCGGTGGGAGGGAGGTTCCGTAGCCGGCGCCACAGGGCGACCGTGGTCGCCACCCGGGAGCCCAGGAAACGGACGAAGAAGCCGGGCCCGTGCGACCTCAGGATGCGGAGGGCCTGACGCCAGGAATCTGCCATGTCGCCTCGGTGGGTTGGGCCGCCTTCGGGTCGGTGGCCGGAGCGGGGACCAGCCGCCGGGTCGTCGGCTCGATGGAGAGGATCACCGACAGCGCGCCGACGGGGAGCCAGACCCAGCGGCGGACGGGGAGGAAGCGGCGCCAGGCGTAGAACAGCGGCGGCAGCGCCGGGATCAGGAAGCGGGGGAAGTCGTGGAACCCCCAGAAGCCGCCGATGGATACCACGTAGAGGGTGTTGGCGAGCAGCCAGACGCCGGCGAGGGTGGCGAGCCGGCGCTCGGGCGCAGCCGCCGCCTGCCACATCTCGCGGACGGCGAGGACGCACCCCCCGAGCACCGCCGCGAGATGGACGCCGACGAACGCCAGCTTCCAGGCCGGCACCTGCGAGGTGAGCGGGATGGTGATCATCGAGTGGAACGGCCAGGTGATCAGGTGATCGCCGTAGGCGACGTTCGGGTCCTGGTACTGCCGCAGGCTCATCAGGGCGTCGCCGAAGCGCCACCGGACGGCGGCGAGCCCGGCGGCCACGGTGAGGCCGGACAAGGCCACCGTCAGGACCGCCCGCCCCAGCCGGCGCTCCCGCAGATCGGCCACCGCAACGCCGAGCAGGGCGAACACCGCCACCGGCCGGAACAGGCCGCCGAGGCCGAAGGCCACCCCGGCGATCACCCGGCGCTCCTGCCGGACGAAGGCGAGCCCGGCCATCGAGAAGAGGAGGCACATCACCTCGGAGCAGATCAGCGAGCCGCTGAACACGTACGAGGGGGTGAGCGCCGCCATCGCCCAGCCGATCCGGCGGTCGCCGAAGTAGCGCGCGCAGAGCACCGCCACCGCGCCCGCGGCGAGCCACGACGGCAGCAGCGCGGCGGCGGCGAGCGGCACGCCGAGGAGGCGGAGGCCGGCGATCATCAGGGGATAGCCGGGAAAGAAGCGGCCGTAGAAGGGATGGGCGGCGAACTCGGCGTCCGGGCCGAGCCAGGCGCGGGCGTAGGCGAGGTACTGATAGCCGTCCGCCGTGCCGGCGAAGTCGGTGAAGGTCGTATGTTTGATCGCGGACGCCACCGCGAACAGGATCACCCGCAGCCCGACGGCGAGCAGGGCGATCGCCAGCAGCTCGCGCGGGCCGGCCTCCCCCTCGTCGCGGACCGTCATCCATCCTCCCGGCGGCTCAGCACCAGGTCGCCCATCACCAGGCGGTCCATGCGGGTGCGCAGGAAGCAGTCGAGCGCCTCGGCGGGGGTGTTGACGATCGGCTCGTTCTCGTTGAACGAGGTGTTGAGCAGCATCGGCACGCCGGTCAGCCGCTCGAAGGCGGCGATCAGCTCCCAGTAGCGGGGGTTGGTCCGCCGCGACACGGTCTGCAGGCGCCCGGTGCCGTCCGCGTGGGTCACCGCCGGCACCAGCCGGCGTTTCTCGAGCAGGATGGGGTAGACCTTGATCATGAACGGATCGGGAACGTCGAGGGCGAACCAGTCGCCCGTCCGCTCCTCCAGCACCGAGGGGGCGAAGGGGCGGAACGACTCGCGGCGCTTGATCTTGCGGTTGAGGACGTCCTGCATGTCGGCCCGCCGCGGATCGGCCAGGATCGAGCGGTTGCCGAGCGCGCGCGGCCCCCACTCGGAGCGCCCCTGGTACCAGCCGACGACGGCGCCGTCCGCGATCGCCCGCGCGGTCTCCGCCGCCAGCCGCTCCCCGTCGCGCACGGTCTCGAGGTGGAATTCTCCTCCGGGGCCCCAGTCGCCGTCCTGCCCACCGGAGGCGGGGAGCGCGGCGGCGACGGCGCGGCGCACCGCCTCCTCGCCGTACGCCGGCCCCCAGTAGGAGTGCTCCATCACGAAGCCGTTGCGCGGCGCGCCGAGGATCGCATGGTGGGCGTAGAGGGCGGCGCCGAGCGAGGTGCCGGCGTCGCCGGCGGCCGACTGGATGTAGACGTCCTGGACGTCCGTGCGGTCGAACAGCTTGCCGTTGGCGAGCGAGTTCATGGCGCAGCCGCCGGCGAGGGCGAGGCGGACCAGGCCGGTGCGGCGCTGGAGGGAGCGCACCAGGGCGAAGAAGCGCTCCTCGTAGACCTTCTGGAGGGAGGCCGCGAGGTCTTTGTGGCGCTGGGTCAGCTCCTCCTGCGGCCGGCGCGGGGGGCCCAGGAGCTCCGCCAGCCGGGGGGTGAAGACGGTGCCCAGCTCCGGCGCGCCGTCCTCCCAGGTCATGTCCACCCCCTCGGAGAGATGGCGGAAGTAGTCGAGGTCGAGGGCGAACGTGCCGTCCCGCCGCGGCGGGACGATCCGCCCGAGCAACTCGACGAACAGCGGATCGCCGTAGGCCGCGAGCCCCATCACCTTGTACTCGTCGCCGAAGCCGGGGAAGCCGAGGAACTGGGTGATGGCGGTGTAGAACAGCCCGAGCGAATGCGGGAAGTGGACCCGCTCCAGGGGCTCGATGGCGTTCCCCCGGCCGACCGCCATCAGGGTCGAGACGAAGTCGCCGAAGCCGTCCACCGACAGGCACATCGCCTCTTCGTAGGGGGAGCAGAAGAAGGCCGAGGCGGCGTGCGCCAGATGGTGCTCGACGGCATGGAGGCGGGGGAGCGTCCCCTGGAAGCCCGGGAAGGTGGCCGCGATCCGCTGCTCCAGAGAGGCGACCTGGCGGAGGTTGCGGGCGCGCGCCATGGCCCTTCCCAGGCTGCGCGGATGGGAGAGCGCCAGCAGCGCCTTGCGCGCCAGGTGGGCCCGCGGCTGGCGGGCCACGGCGAGCGCGGTGAGGTCGCCGATTCCGCCGCCCCCCATCTCTTCCAGGCAGTAGCGGATCGCCTCTTCGGGGAAGCCCGCCCAGTGCTTGATCCGCCGGAACCTCTCCTCCTCGACGCCGGCCACGAAACGGCCGTCAACCACCGCCGCCGCCGAGGCGTCCGCATGGTAGGCGCTCAGGCCGAGGATGCGGCTCACCGCGCGTCCTCTGGTGGCAGCGGCGGCTGGCGCAGCAGCTCCTCGAGGCGGATGTCGACGATCAGCCGGAACCAGAAGGCCTGGAGGAAATGGAAGATGAAACCGGTCTTGCCGTCCAGGATGCCGAGCAGGAAGAAGTAGCGGTAGACGAAGTAGAGCATCGGGCGTACGAACAGCGGCATGCGGTAATAGCGGGCCTTGAGCCAGAGGACCCTCTCGTCCGGGGTGCCGAAGAGGCGGGGCGTCACCTTCCAGTGCAGGCCGCGGCGCCGGCGTTCGAGCTCCTCCTGGGCGAACGCCTCAGCATAGCGGAGATGTTTGTGGAGATAAAACTGAATGGAGTCCTCCTTGAGGTTCCACTCCTCGAGCGGCGCGCGCAGGCGTCCCACCGGGCCGCGCACGTAGACGCGGGTGTCCTGCTCGATGGGGTCGAGCTCGGAGCGGCTGCGCCGGAAGAGCTTGAGCAGCAGCTTGCTGCCGTAGCCGCCGAAGCGCAGCGGCCTGCCGCGGAAGATCTGGCGCCGGTGGATGTAGAAGCCGTCCTCGCGGACCCCCTCCGGGCGCGCCAGCAGGGCGGCGATCTCGCTCTGGAGCGCGGGGGTCACCGCCTGGTCGGCCTCGAGGATCAGCACCCAGTCGTTGCGCAGCGGCAGGTTGTCGAGCCCCCACTGGAAGATCCAGGGGATGATCCTGGTGTGGTCGTAGGCCAGGGTGTGCACCTCGGCGTACCGTTCCGCGATCTCGACGGTGCGGTCGGTGCTCTCGGAGTCGAGCACGAAGACCTGGTCCGCGAAGCCGTGGACGCTGCGCAGGCAGCGCTCGACATTCGTCTCCTCGTTGCGGGTGGTGACCAGGACGGAGAGCGGGATCGTCATCGGGAGGGGAGTCATCGGGTGTGCGCCACTCTTTGCGCGGTCTGCGCGGTCTGCGCGGTCTGCGCGGCGTTCAGCAGGCCGCGCCAGGTGGCGGCGTAGTCCCACCGGGCGAGGATGGCGCGGCTGCGCGCGCGGGCCGGCTCAGGGTTCAGGGCGAGCGCCTCGCTGATCCGGTGCGCCAGCATCCCGTCGTCGCCGGCCGGATAGATGAAGCCGTTGCCGCCGACCTCGAGGAGGTCGTAGGCGGCGCCGACCCGTGAGGAGGCGACCACGGGGAGCCCGCAGGCGAGGGCCTCCTGCACCGAGACCCCCCAGCGCTCCTCGCGGGCGGCGTGCACGAAGAGGTCGGAGGCCGCGTAGAGGGCGGGGAGCTCGGGGTAGGGGATGTAGCCCGGGAAGCGGACCCGCGCCAGCCGCTTCCCGCCGGCGAAGCTCTCGAGGGCCGGGCGGGCCGGGCCGTCGCCGGCGAGGACCAGCCAGAGGTCCTCGTAGCCCCTCTCGCCGACGAGCCGCGCGAAGGCGCGCAGCAGGTCCCACGGCGCCTCGCGGTCGTTGAACTTGGCGAGGCCGAGGACCACGCGGGCGCCGGCCGGGACCCCGAGCCGCTCCCGCAGGGCGCTCCTCTCCTCCGGCGCGATCCGGGAGCGCTCGGCGAAGCTCTCGACGTCGACGGCGTAGGGGAAGAGGCCGGTGCGCTCGCGGGGGACCCCCTGGGCGCGGAGGTAGTCGAGGGTCAGGCTGCCGGTGGCGAGGAAGAGGTCGTACGTCGATTTCATATAGGTGGCGAAGAGGAAACGCTTGGCGAGGGTGCGCAGGAAGGAGGCGTCCCAGAGCACCGAGTCGAGGCGCAGCGCCGTGGGCACCCCCGCCCGTTTCGCGAGCCGCGCGCCCTGGCGGTAGAGCGGCTGCGTGTAGCCGTTGGCGATCAGCAGGTCGCAGCGCCCGGGGCGCAGCCGCTCGGCGAGCCACGCCGCCGCGCCCGCCGGCGGGCAGACCTCGTGAGGATATCCGCTCAGCAGGTCGATCCCCCAGGCCACCGGCGCGCCGAGCTCCGGATCATAGACCGGCGCCGCGACCTCCCGTCCGGTGTAGAGGACGCGGAGCTCGTGCTCGCGGTCTCGCGCCGCGAAGCGGTAGAACGGCGCCTCGAACTGCGTCGGGCGCTCGACCAGGAAGGCGATCCTCATCGCGACACCCCGGCGTGGAGGGCGTAGAGCTCTTCCATCGCGCCGGCCACCGCCGGCCAGCCGAAGCGCGCGCGGACCGCCGCTTCCCCCCGGCGCCCCATCGCGTCGAGCCGGGCGGGGTCGGCGAGGAGATCGCGGAGGGCCGTCCCCAGGTCCCCCGCGGCGACGATCCCGCCGCCGACCTCGCGGACGGTCGCCGCAAGCCCCACCTCGGGGGTGACGGCGACGGGCCGCCCCGCCGCCCAGGCCTCGAGCACCACGTTGCCGAAGTTCTCCGAGCGCGAGGCGAGGACGAGCGCCGCCGCCCGGTGGAGGAGCGCCGCCTTCTCCTCGCCGTGGACCGCCCCCAGGAAGCGGACGCGGTCCGCCACGCCGGAGTCGTGGGCGAGCTTGCGCAGCATGGGAAGGATCTCCTCCTCGTCGTTGCCGGCGATCGCCAGCAGGGCCCCGGGGACGCCGGCGAGGGCGGGGATCAGCCGGTCGAGCCCCTTCTTCCACGAGAGGCGCCCCAGGGAGAGGAGGAAGGGAGGCCTTTCCACCAGGGCGCGCACGGCAGGGGAGAGCGGCGCGAGGTCGCCGCTCCACGACGGCATCGGGTCGATCCCGTTGGGGATCACCCTCCGCGGCGGCAGCGGGAGGTCGAGCGCCTCCGCCTCGGCGGCTTCGAGGTCGCTGGTCAGATGGAGGGCTGCCGCCCGCTCGATCGTGCGCCGCTCGGCGAGGAGCATCCAGGCGAGCTTGCGCCAGCGTCCGTGGGTGCGGATCATCTCTCCCACCAGCATCCCCCGCGGCGAGAGGACGTAGGGGACTCCGCACCTTTCGGCCTGCCACGCCGCCGCCGACGTCGGCCACAGGAAGATTGAATGGAGATGGACGGCGTCGAACCGCGGGACCTCCGCCCGCAGAGCCGCGGCCAGCCCGGGAGCGACGTACAGGCGGCGCAGGGGAGGGGGGACCGGCACGACCGGAAAATAGCGGACCTCGACGCCGTCCAGCTCCACCGGCTCCCCCCGCGGGACGTCGAGCCTCCCCTCGCCGTGCACGTCGGTGGTGAAGACGGTCACCGCGTGCCCGCGGGCGACGAGCGCCTTGCAGAGGCCGTGGATGGCGAGGATCGGCCCGCCGTGACGCCAGGCCGGGAGGTAGGTGGGGACGACGTGGAGGAGCTTCAATGCCGGTCTCCCCCCAGGATCTCCCGCACCCGAGCCGCCAGCCGCGACCGGTAGGCGCCCCAGGTGGCGGTCTCGGCGGCCCGCCGGCAATCGTCCCGGAGCGCCCGCACGGCGTCCGGATGCCCGGCGCACCAGGCCATCCGTCCCGCGAGCGCCGCGGGGTCGTCCACCGGCACGATCCATCCCGTCTTCCCCGGGGTGATCAGCTCCTTGGCGCCGACCATCTCCGAGACCAGGGCGGGGACGCCGGAGGCGAGCGCCTCCGCGACCACCATCCCGTAGGAGTCGTTGCGCGAGGGGAGGACCAGGAGGTCGGCCCGCCGCAGCTCCGCCGCCAGCTCCGGCTGCGGGACCGCCCCCAGGACGTCGATGCCGTCCGTCCCCCGGCGGTCCAGGAGATGCGCCTCGTCGCCCCGTGGTCCCACCAGGCGAAGGCGTACATGGGGGTGCTCCGCCCGCACCCGGTCGAACGCCTGGAGGAGTAGATCGAACCCCTTGCGGTGGATCGTGGCGCCCGAGAAGAGGAAGACGAGACCGCTGCCGGCGGGCCCCGCCTCTCCCGGAGGTGACTCGCCCGGAGAAAAGAGCTCGAGATCGGCGCCCAGCGGCAGGCCGTGCACCTTCTCGGCGGGGACCCCGGCCGCGAGGTAGGTCTCCCGCGCCAGCTCCGAGACGGTCAGGATGTGATCCGCGAGCGCGATCTCGGCGTCCTTCATCGCCACGATCCGGCGGTGGAGGCGGGGGGAGTCCGTGGTGCCGTGCAGGCGGTCCTGGGCGGCGTGATGGATCGAGGGCGCATCGAGGAACGTCGCGATCCCCCGGCGGCGGGCCGCCCGGAAGGTGGCCAGGGCCGAGATCTCACAGGCGATCACCGCGGTGGTCCCCCGCGCGCGGCGCTCCAGGCCGCGCGCCGCCCAGCGGTCGAACAGCCGGCAGGCGGCGAAGTCGGTCCAGGCCGCGAGCCGTGGCGAGAGGAGGGCGTCGCCGCTTCGCCGCAGCGCCGGGGTCCACGGGAACCACCGCGTGCGCCGGGGGTCGAGCGGCACCGGCGCATAGCGGGCGAAGCGCGAGCGGAGGAGGGCGGGCACCCGCCGGAACGACTCGGCATCCGCCGGCACTCCCGACCAGTAGCCGGCGAGGAGCCCGGCCTCGGCGAGCGCCAGCGCCGCCTGGTGGGAGTGCTGCCGGCCGGGATGGGTCACCAGGATCGCGGGGCGGGGGGAAAGGCTCGTCACGAGAGGTGCGCCTGGGGCTGGGCTGCCGCCGGGACCTGGTCCGGCCTGGGGGCCGGCAGGGCCGCCGCGCGCGCCGCCATCGCAACCAGGACCCGCCGGCGGTCGAGGCAGATCACCAGGAAGAGCATGCCGCCGAAGAACCAGTAGAGGAGCCCGGTGGTGACGTCGAACACGGTGCCGGCGGGGAGCGCGGCGAGGAAGACCAGCAGGCCGGCCACCGCGATCGAGCGGTGGAAGAGGGTGCGCAGCTTGAACACCTGGACGAATGCGAAGACCGCCAGCAGGATGCGGCCGAAGTAGACCAGCAGGAAGCCGAGCGGTCCCAGCTCCAGCATGACGCGGCCGCTCTCCACCTCGACCAGGTGCCCTTCGAGCCAGCTGTAGGGGACGATCCCCTTGGTGACCGCGGTCGCCGCCTGGTGGGTGGCACCGATGCCGTAGCCGAAGGGGCCGGCATCCTGGAGGCTTGCGAAGGGGGCGGTGAAGGGGGTGGTGATGCGGCCGGAGAACTCGTCTCCCGAGGCCACCGTCCGCCCCCGGAAGGCGCCGAAGGCGTCACGCCCGATCACGCTCACGAAGCCGGCGAGCAGCACCACGCCGACCATCAGCCGGATCAGCGTCGGCCCGCTCTTCTTCTCCCGCGCCACCGCCAGCCACCAGTAGAGGGGGAAGAGGATGGCGATGATGACCACCGGGCCGCGCGAGCCGGTCATCAACATCCCCACCACGGCGAGCCCCATCGCGAGATAGACCGTCAGGTTGCCGCGCAGCCGCCACTGGGTGGTGGCGAGCGCGGCGAGCGCGAGCATCACGATCGCGGTCAGATAGGCCGAATAACCGCTGATGAACGAGAAGGTGCCGGTCACCCGCACGAAGGCCGAGCTGCCGAAGGTCACCGCCGAGATCGGGTCCTCGGAGGCGCGGGCGTAGGTGTTGAGGATGCTGGTCGGCGGGCTGAAGAACTGCGCCACGGCGAGCAGGTCGACGGGGATCGAGAGCAGGAGGAAGCGGCGGAGGAAGCGGGCGAGCGCCTCGTCGTTGGGGAACACCGCCGGCAGCACGAAGATCAGCGGCACGTAGAGGAAATAGGACTTGAAGCCGATCAGGCCGACGAAGAAGTTGGGGAGGAGCGGATTGAACACCTCGAAGACGCCGAAGACGGCGGCGACGGTCAGCGTGAAGTAGAGCGCCGGCGCCGGCGGCACCCAGCGGTCGCGCAGGCGCGGCCGGTTGACCAGGTAGCCGCCGTAGGCGGCGAGCAGCAGGACGTCCTTGCCGAAGTAGATGATGTCCTGCGCCTCGACGAACAGCCACTTGCGGACGGCCCCCTCGAGGACGAGCACCACCATCGCCATCTGCACGGCCTGCCGCCAGCGGCGGAAGGCCCAGAAGGCGGCGACGCCGCCGAAGAGGACGATGAGGAAGCGGAGATTCACCGCCAGTATCCTCGCAGAGCCAGGGTCAGGACGTCGACATATTTGCCGCTGACGTAGCTCTCCGTATGGTGGGAGAGGTGCTCCGGGGCGTGCCGCATCAGCTCCTCGCCCACCGCGGGATCGCGCAGCAGCCGGGAGAGGACGGCCGCCAGCGCCGCCGCGTCGCCGTTCGGAAAGGTCACGCCGCAGGGGCCGATCGCCTCCGGGAGGCCGCCGCCGCTCGACCCCACCACCACGCAGCCGCAGGCGATCCCCTCCAGCGCGACGATGCCGAACGGCTCGTTGTAGCGCGACGGGGCGACCAGGATGCGGTGCGCGTTGAGCAGGCGGACCAGCGCCTCGCCGGTGCGCAGCCCCACGAAGTCGAGCCGGCCGGCGAGCCCCAGCCGCGCCGCCTGCGCCTCGAGACGGGGGCGCTCGGGGCCGACGCCGACGATGGTCAGCCGGGGGGTGAGACCCTCCGTCTCCAGCTTCGCCAGGGCGTCGAGCAGGATGTCGACCCCCTTGTCCGAGACCAGGCGGCCGAGGAAGACGAGGTCGCGGTCGCGCGCGATCCCCGCGGCGGGCGGCAGCACCCGGAAGAGGTTGTCGCGGTAGGCGTTGGGGATCACCGTCGAGGGGATGTCGAGGTCCGCCGCCATCGCCCAGCTCACCGCGATCGACACCGCGGCATAGCGCAGGAAGAAGCGCTTCAGGCGGTCCTGCCAGGCGATGCGGCCGTCCGGCCGGCGGTACCAGCTGTGGTGGGAGACCACCCACGGCCGGAGGACCACGAGCAGCGGCCAGAGCCCCCACAAGCTGACGTTCGCCTGATAGAAGATGTCGCACCAGATCACCCAGCGCAGGAGCTCGCCGGGGTTGGGCTGGCGGACGACCCGGAAGGGGAAGTCGTCGGCCTCCCGGCTGTCCGTGGTGGTCACCACCACCACCTCGATCCCCTGGCGGATCATCTCGCTGGCGGTCTGCGCGACGTTGATCTCCAGCCCGCCGACGTGGGGAAGGAACGCGGGGGAGTAGACCAGTACCCTCATGACCCGTCCCCGATCAGCAGGCGGCGGTAGGTCTCGACCTGGCGGGCGAGCGCGTGGCTGCGGTACCAGCCGCGGGCCGCCGTGGCCACCTCTTCGGCGCCCGGCCCCGCGGCCCGCCAGAGGGGAGCCTCCGCCGTCCCGCCGCCCCGCCCCTTCCAGACGCACACCGGCGCCAGGCCGTGCGCGCAGTAGGCCGCGAAGATGGTCGACTTGGCGAGGAAGCCCGGGGGATAGGCCAGGAAGCCGGCGCGCGCCGCCAGCAGATGCCGGCTGACCTCGGCGGCCGGTAGGGTTCCCAGCCGCCGCACGGGAAGGCCGGAGACGCGGGCCGGGGCGCTGGCGTCGGCTCCGATGTCGACGATCTCCTCGACGGCCAGCGCGCGGCAGGCCGCGGCGAGCTCCGGCAGCGCTTCGCCGTACGCGCGGGCGCGGGCTCCGGCACCGCCGAAGACGGCCATCACCGGGGGTCTCGCGCCCACCTCTTCCCCGGCAGGCTCGCCGACGGTGGAGAAGACGGGCGCCACCGTCACCCGGACGCCGGGAGCCAGCCGCGCGAGCAGCCCGGCGTAGAGCCCGAGGGTGGTGAGGAGGGCGTCGCTCAGCGTCGCCAGGCGGCAGGCTAGCCGCCGCTGCCGCGGCGAGAGCCAGAACGAGCTCCGCCAGGGCGGGCCCGAGGCGTAGACCTCGTGGAAGACGGTGACCAGCCGCCGCCCCTCCCCACCGGCCTTCCATGCTTCCAGTCCGGCGACCAGCTCCGCCGGGCAGCCGCGCCGCTCGTAGCCGTAGTTGGCGTAATGCAGGAGGAGGGTGCCGGCGCCGGACAGCTCTCGCTCCAGGTCGCCGGAGAGCGGCGACACGAAGCGGCTCTCGATCCCGGCCTGCGCGGCGAGGGCGGCGGCCAGGGCCTCCGCGTAACCCGTCACGCCACCGATCGCCGGCGGGATCGCGGGGACGATCTGCACCACTTTCAAGGGAAGGTCCCGAGCAGATGTCGGCGGAAGGCGTCCATCGCCTCCTCCGGGGTCGCCATCCCCCGCGCTCTGGGCTCGCGGCCGAGGCTCCAGCAGGTCCCGGGATATCCCCATTGCGCCTGGTGCTGGCGGGCGGAGGGGAACGCCGGGCCGAGGAGCGCCAGGGTGGGGCGCGAGAAGGCGGCGGCGACGTGGAGGAGGAGGCTCGAGTTGCAGATCACGCCGTCCGCCGCGGCGATCAGAGCGAAGTTCTCGCGCAGCCCGAGGTCGAGGAGGGGGCGGGCGCCAGGGTGGCTCGCTGCGAGCTCCGCCGCCAGCTCGCGCTCGCGGGGGCCGCCGACCACGGCGATCTCGAGCTCCGGCGCCGTCCTCAGCGCGCGGAGGAGCGCCGCGAAGCTCTCGGGAGGCCAGCAGCGCTCCGGGTGGCCGCCGCCGGGGCCGACGGCGAGGCGGAATCCGCGCCGCGGAGAGGTCCAGAGCGCCTCGCCCGCCGCCCGCTCCTCCGCGGTCAGGAAGAGCTGCGGCCGGACCGCGGGAAGCTCCGTGGCGCCGAGCCGCTCGGCGAAGCGGAGCGCCATCCGCCCCACGTGCTCGCCGGGAGCGAAGGGGATCGCCTGCTGGACCCCGCGGTGGCCGCCGGCGAACCCCGTGACCCCCATCCGCCAGGGGATGCCGGCGCGCAGCAGGAGGAGCGACCCCCAGGCGCTCCCCAGCACGTCGATCCCCACCGCGAAGCGGCGGCGGGCGAGCCCGGCGGCCGCCGGCGAGCGGGCGATCCAGCGCAGGCGGCCGAGCGTTCCACGGGGCGTCGTGTATTTGTTGAACCATGGCGCGTCGACGGCCAGCGCCTCCGACAGGTGCGGGTTCCCCCGCAGCACGTCGAGGCTCCAGGAGCCGACCCCCGCCACGATCGCGGCGCGCGGGAACCTCCGCCGCAGCGCCGCGAACAGTGGCGTCACCACCAGCAGGTCGCCGAGGTCGTTGTTGCGCAGCACGAAGACCGACTCCGGATCGGCCGGCGGCGCGGCGACGTCTCCGCGCGCCCGGGCCATCGCCGCGACGGCGACGGCGCCTTCGAGCGCCCAGCGCCCCGGCAGCCCGGCGGCCCGGCGGACCCGGCGCCCCAGCGTCCGCACGATCGTCACCGGCCCTGCCCCAGGATTTGCTCCAGGCGCTCCGCGTGGAGCTCGGGGATCGCGCACAGGAGATTGGCCGAGCCGCCGGCGCTCAGGTCCGCCAGCTCCGCCGCCGGATCGCGCAGGAGCCTCACCTCTCCTTGCAGCCGGTAGAAGGCCGAATAGCCCAGCCCGGCGAGGAACGCCACCGCCTCCGCCGGCCCGTAGCCGAAGGCGCGCGCCCAGCCGTAGGAGACCTCCAGGTGGAGGAGCGGGTGGTCGCGCGCCAGCAGGCGGGCGCCTCCCTGGAGCACCCCCAGCTCCCCCCCTCGACGTCGATCTTGATCAGGTCGACCCTTGCCACGCTCCGCTCCGCCGCATAGGCGTCCAGGGTGGTCATCGGCACCGCGAACTCGGCGACCGCGGTGGCCGTGGTCCACGACCCCGCGGTCTGGCGGCTGAGCGAGGCCTGCCCGTGATCGTCGCCGGGGAGGTAGAGGGCGGCGGTGCCCGCCGCCGGGCCAACCGCCAGGTTATTGGCGGTGAGGTTGTGGCAGGGTCCCTCGCGTTCGAGATGGCCGTTGAGCCCCGCGAAGGTCGGCGGGCCGGGCTCGAAGGCGTGCACCCGGCCGCGCCGCCCCACCAGGCGGGAGAAGAGGAGCGAGTAGACCCCGAGGTTCGCCCCGACGTCGAAGACCGTGTCCCCCTTCCGCACCAGGCGGAGGAAGA
Organism: uncultured Acidobacteriota bacterium; assembly: GCA_963756595.1. Lineage (GTDB taxonomy): Bacteria > Acidobacteriota > Thermoanaerobaculia > Multivoradales > UBA5704 > DATARR01. The sequence continues at coordinate 264,127 of CAVWOZ010000067.1, read as the reverse complement.
GCCAGCGGTCGAAGTCGTGCCCCGGCCGCCAGCGAAGGAGGGCGGCATAGAGCGCGGGCCAGCGGGTGAGGCTGCGCTCGGCCCGCGAACGGAAGCTCCGCATCAGGAGGGCCTCCGGGGAGGAAGCACGGCGAGCAGGGCCTCCTCGTAGCCGCGGGCGATCGCCCCCCAGCAGAAGCGGGCCTGGTAGCCGTTCGCCTCCAGATCCTCGGGAGGGGGCTGGGGATCGAGCCGTTCCGGAGGGGGGAACGGGCGGAGGGTCGCCGGGAAGTAGGGGCGCAGGTCGTCCACCCCGCCGGCCTCGGTGGCGAAGACGGGGAGGCCGGACTCCAGCATCTCGTTGAGGCAGAGCCCCCACCCCTCGACCTCGCTGGTGAACAGCCCGGCGTCGTGGCCGGCGAGCAGCTCCGGAAGATCGGCGCGGCGGAAGGTGGGGATCACCCGCACCCGGCCGGAGCGCAGCCACTCGGGAGGCAGCTCGCGTTCCGCCGCCGCGCCGCAGCCGGCCAGCGTGAAGCGGTCGGCCGACCTCGCGCGGGACGCGATCAGGTCCCGCAACGCCGCCGTCCCCTTGTGGGGGGTCCAGCGCCCGATCCAGAGGAAGCGGGCTCCTTCCCCATCCGGCCTCGGCACGCGCCGCCGCCTCACCTCGGCCAGGGCGCTCTTCTCGGCATCCGCCGGCGCGGTGACGTAGGTGCGCAGCTTCCCCTCCCAGCGCGGGAAGGCGCCGGCCATCCAATTCCGCTCGCGGCTCCCCAGGCAGAGGACGAGCCGGGCCCGCCGCCAGCCGCCGACCAGCGCCGCGGCGAGCAGGGTGCCGCCCAGGGTGTGGAAGAGGGTGCGCGGCGAGCGGAGGCGAAGCTCCCGCTTCAGGGCGTCGCGGAGATAGAGGAGCTCCGGCTGCACGTCGCGCACCACCAGCAGGCCGCCGCGCGCCAGCCGGGCCAGGCGCCGGGTGGCCGAGACGGCCGGGGATTCGATGACGTCCCAGGGCCCCGCGGCGGCGGCGAAGCGCTCGATCGCCCGCCGCTGGCGCTGGTAGACGTTCCACCAGCGGGTGTCCGCGGGGAGCGGCTCGGGGGACCACGCCACGGCGTCGTGCCCGCGCTCCCCGAGCGCCGCCGCCAGGTTGAGGGCGATCTGCGCGGCGCCGGACTCGCGGTCGAGCGCGGGGTGGCTGACGATCAGGATCCGCACTCCGCGTAGGCCTCCAGGCAACGATCGGCCACCCGCGTCCAGGTGAAGCGGGCCTCGACGGTGCGGCGGGCGCCGGCCGACAGCCGCTCCCACAACCCCGGCTCGTCGCGCAGGCGGAGGATCGCCGCGCCGATCGCCGCCGGCTGGTTGGGGGGAACCAGGAGGCCGTCGACTTCGGGGGTGACGATCTCGGGGAGCGACGCCGCGTCCGCGGCGATCACCGGGCAGCCGCGCGCCATCGCCTCGACGAGGGCGAGCCCGAACAGCTCGTGAGCCCCGGCCGAGCCGCGCTCGTCGACGGGGGTCGGATGGACCAGCGCCATCGCCCTCCCCAGCCGCGCGATCACCGCGGAGTCGGGGAGCGCGCCGTGGAAGCGGACGTCCCGGCGGACATCAGGCCCCGCCGCGAGGGCGCGCAGCCGCTCGAGGTACGCCGCGTCGGGCGTCGGGCCGATGACGTCGAGCGCCACCCCCGCCGGCAACCCTGCGATCAGGAAATGAATCCCCTTGTGGGGGAGCACCCGCCCGAGGAAGACGACGGCGCCGTCGTGCCCGGAGGTTTCCCGCGGCGGGTAACGTTCCAGGTCCACCCCGCCGTAGATCACCCGGAGCCTCCGGTTCCGGCCGCGGATCCCCCGCGCCGCGTACTCCGAGATCGGCAGGTGGGCGTCGAGGAAGCGGGTGACGTCGATCTGGTACCCCGGCGTCCAGCCGCCGCCGCCGAGGTCCGAGACGAAGGTGCGGCTCCCCCGGAGACGGCCGAAGAGGATGCCGAGGAAGCTGGGGAGGACGGCGAGCTGGTGGCAGTGGACGACGTCCGCGTCGCGCAACTCGGCCAGCAGACCGGGCGCGAACGGGGTCATCCGGTCCCGGGTCCAGCTCGCCAGGATCACCCGCTCGAAGCCGGGCTTTGGCACTTCCCGGAAGGCGCGCGTTCCGAAGCTGACCAGCTTCACCTCCTGGACCCGGGGGCGGTCCGCCATGGCCCGCGCCAGCTCCTCGGCGAAGCGCTCGCCGCCGCCGAGCACCGACTCGGGGGCGAAGTAGGTGGGGGTCACGTGGACGATCCTCATTGCCAGTGCACCCAGGCGGGACGGGTGAAGCCGACGGCCAGGATCGCGAGCTGCCCGAGGAGGGCGGCGGCGCCGGCGAGCAGGTTGAAGCTCAGCACGCCGGCCGTAGTCGAGAGCGGTAGGAAGGCCACCAGCAGCGCCTGGACGGCGATCAGCCCCCCCACCGCCGCCCCCTGCCAGCGCGTCCAGGAGCGGGCGAGGTTGACGCTCACCGCGTAGCCGTCGAGCAGGGTCAGCCCGGCGCCCCCCACCACCAGCAGCAGCTCGCGATGGAGCCCCGAGTAGTGCTTCCCGAGCAGGAAGAGGAAGAGGCCGGGAAGGGCCGTGGCGGCGACGAACATGGCGAGGGCCACGGCTGCCAGGGCGGCGCCGAACTGCAGGAAACGCCGGCGGTAGAGGCGCTCGTCCGCGATCCGCGCCAGGCGGGGGAGGAAGACGACGCCGGTCAGGCTCGAGAAGATCCCCACCAGGAGGCCGAGCCGTCCCAGCGCTCCCACCTCGGCGATGTTGCGGGTGCCGCCGAAAGTCGCCGCCAGCCAGACGTTCAGCGGCCCCTGGACGGCGAAGAAGAGGGCGCTCGGCAGGGTCGGCAGGAGATAGCGGATGACCTTGCGCCGGTAGGGCGCGAGGTCGATCCGCGACACCGCCGCCGGCGCCGCCGCCGCGGAGACCGGGCGCGCCAGGAAGTAGACGACGGCGGCGGCCACGGCCGAGGTGAGCACCCCCAGCCAGGCCTCGAGGCGGAAGGTGGCGACCATCGCCGCCGCGAGGAGCAGGCGGGTCAGGCCGCCGGCGATCTCCGCCCGGTACGAGGGGCCGTAGCGGTCCTCGAGGCGCAGGGCGAGGACGCGCAGGGAGGAGCCGATCTGGAACCAGACACAGAGCAGGATGCCGCCGGTGACCCGCAGCGATTCGGTGAGGCCGAACCCCTTGGCGCCGGCGGTGCGGGGGAACGCCGCGACCACCGCCACCGCGCCGAGGAGGAAGGCCAGCCGGCGCAGCGACAGGACCGCCGCGAGCTGGGGGGCGAAGTCGCTACCCTCCTTGCGCGCCTGATGGAAGAAGTAGACGAGCGAGGTGCTGCTCCCGAGGTCCGAGGCGAAGTTGAAGAAGGTGATCACCGAGAAGGCCAGCGTGTAGAGCGCGAACTCCCGCACCGGCATCAGGTTGACGAACAGCAGCCCGGCCGCGATCCCGGCGAGCTGGGTGAGGGTCTGGGCGGTGAAGTAGGCGGAGAGGATCTTCACCCAGCGGCGGAGGCGATCGCGAAAGAGGCTGGGACCCGGGTCTCCTCCTTCGTAGGGTGCGCTGTGCGCACCGTCGAGGTCGTCCACGGTGCGCACAGCGCACCCTACGGCTTCCTGCGCTTCGATGGGCTTCATCGCGCGGTCACCCCGAATTCCTCCAGCATCCGCAGCGCCAGCCACCGCGACCGCTCCCCCGGCCGCCGCGCCGCCAGCTCCGGGCGCATCCCCTCGGCGACCGGGATGTAGAACCCCGTCTTCGGGCGGCGCCAGAGCGCCTCCGGCAGCTCGGGAGCCGCCTGGCGCACCAGCGCCGCCTTCCCCGCGCTGCGCGCCGGCTCGAACCCCCGGGCCGCGAGGCGCGCCGAGAGCCAGGCGTCGACCAGCGGCACCCGCAGCTCGACCGACCAGGCCATCGAGGCCCAGTCGGAGTCGCGGAGGAGCTGGTTGCGCATGTAGAGGGCGGTCTCGAGGGCGTGGACGGAGGTCCAGTCGTCGCGCACGCCATCGTCCGTCGCCAGCGCGCGCGCCGCGTCCGCCACCGGATCGTAGCGCCGGAGCCCCTCCTGCGCGGCGTCGCGGCCGATCAGGGCGGGGAGCTCCTCCGGCAGGAAGAGCCCGCGGCGTAGAAAGTAGGCACCTGGGAGGGTCTGCCCATAGCGCAGGAGGCCGGCGAGCTTGGGACGGTCCGCGGCGAGGAGACGCGCGGCCGGCGGCCAGAGGGCGCCGAGCCCGGGGACTTGACGCCCGCGCCGCGCGCTCCGCGCCAGGCGGGGGACGTCCGCGAAGGAGGGGTAGCTGCCGAAGATCTCGTCGCCGCCGAGCCCGGAGAGGACCACCTTGAGTCCCGCCTCGTGCGCCGCCCGGCTCACCACGTAGGTGTTGAAGCCGTCGATGCTCGGCTGGTCCATGGCGGCGACGGCGCCCGGCCAGAGCGCCGCGAGGTCTCCCGCCCTCAAGGAGCGCTCGACGTGGCGGGTCCCCAGGGCCCGCGCCACCTCGGCGGCGAGGGGCCCTTCGTCCTGCGGCGTCCCGAGGAGCGCATCGAAGCGGAGGGTGAACGTGGCGGGGGGCTCGGGGAGGTTCCGGCAGGCGAGCGCCGCGATCAGGGCCGAGTCGAGCCCCGCCGAGAGGAAGACGGCGACCGGCACGTCCGAGACCAGATGCGCCCGCACCGAGTCCTCGATCGCCGCCGCCGGCTCCATCGCCATCGCGGCCATGGCCGGGAGGCCGCTCGCCACCGGCTCGCCGATCCGTCCCTCGCGGACGATCAGGTGATGCCCCGGCGGCAGCGCCCGCACCGCCTTGCGGATCGTCAGCGGCTCGGGGACCGAGCCCCAGAGGAGGAAGCCGGCGACGCCGGCCGGGTCGATCTCCCGGGAGATCGCGCCCCCCGCCTCCAGCGCCTTCACCTGGGAGGCGAAGCGCAGGCAGGCGTCCGCGCCGGTCTCCGTCGCCAGGTAGAGCGGCTTGATGCCGAGCGGATCGCGGGCGAGCAGCAGGCTCTTCTCGCGGTCGTCCCAGATGGCGAGGGCGTACATGCCGCGCAGGCGGGGGAGGAGAGCCGCCGGGTCCGCCGGCTCGCGGGCATAGAGGGCGAGGACGACCTCGGTGTCGCTGTGCGAGCGGAAGCGAACCCCGTCCGCCTCCAGCTCCCGCCGCAGCCCGGCGAAGTTGTAGATCTCGCCGTTCATCACGGCGTGGAAGCGTCCGTCCGCGGAGGCCATCGGCTGCGCTCCCGCCGCCGAGAGGTCGAGGATCGCCAGGCGCCGGCTGGCGAGCGCCACCCGCCCGTCGTCCGAGATCCAGGCCCCCGCGCCGTCCGGCCCGCGGGAAATCATCGAATCGCGGCTGCGCAGCAGCTCCTCGCGGTCGATCGCCGGCGCCGAGTCGGCGAGGCGCAGGATGCCGTTGATGCCGCACATCAGCGGACCAGCCTCTCGAGCAGGGGGGTCAGCCGCTCCGCGAAGCGCTCGACGCCGAAGTCGCGCCGCCAGCGCTCGTGGCCGGCCTCCCCCATCCGCTTCGCCTCGCCGGGATGATCGATCAGCCGGGCGAGGGCGTCGCGCAGCGCCTCGCGGTCGTCGGGGTCGACCAGCAGGCCGGTCCTCTGATCGACCACGATCTCCTCGGCGGCGCTGCCGCGGGCGGCGATCACCGGCTTGCCCGCCCGCATCGCCTCCAGGTAGACGAGCCCGAACCCCTCGCCACGGCTGGTCATCACGAAGCCGGCGCAACGGCGGTAGAGCTCCGCCAGCGTCGCCTCGCTGAGGAAGCCGGTGAAGGTCACCCGGTCGGAGATAGCCAACGCCGCCGCCTTCTGCTCCAGCCGCGGCCGGTCGTCGCCGTCCCCCGCCACGGCGAGCCGGACCCCCTCGACCCCCTTCAGCGCCTCCAGGATCTCGTCGTGCCCCTTGTAGCGTTCGCGGGCATCCATGCGTCCGGCGATGAGCAGGAACCCCCGCCCCAGTCGCCCGAGGAGTTGGGCATCGACCGCCCCCTCGGGCTTGCGCTCCTCGAGGGCGAGCGGGACGACGGCCGCTCTCGCGATCCCGGGGGCGAACGGCCGGGCGCGTTCCACGGTATGCGCGGAGATCGCGAGCAGCACGGCGGCCTTGGCGAGCGCCCGGCGGCGGTCCCACTCGAGCGGCCGCCAGACCTCGATCCCATAGAGCGGGATCAGATAGGGGGCCCGCAGCGGAGCCGGCAGATAGCTCTGGGTCCGTGCCGCCCCCAGCAGATCGAAGACGTAGGCCGCCCCCCGCTCCGTCACCTGCCGCTTCCAGACGGCGAGCGCCAGCGCCTTCTGGTCTCCGCCGAAGCCGCGGACGGGGATCTCGGCGTCCGGCAGCCCGGCACCGTCCAGAGAGAGGAGATCGAAGGCGAGATCGCGCTCCCGGGCGAAGGCGGCGCATCGCCCGGCGAGCAGGCGGCCCGCCGCGGCGCGCCCGCCCCCCGCGAGGCCGAGGCCGGCGGAGACGAAGACGAGCTCCCGCCGGGAGCTCATGGCAACCACCCGCGGGCCGGCCGCCCGGGAGGACGGCCCGCGGAGAGCTCGAACGGAACCGAGGGATGGAATTCGACTTCGCGCTTCGGGATGGGCACGTCGGGCTTACGGCTACTCCGGAGTCAAACCGTTCTTCTTCGGCGAGGCGTCGTGCAATTGTTGCAGAACAAGGGGTTGGAGGCAAGGCGAGGCCGGAGGGGAGCGGTGCCGCCGTCGCGGCACCGCCGGGGGCCGTCCGTGCGGGTCAGTTCTGATGGATGTAGGGATAGCCGTTCGAATCGAGCTCGAGCCCCGAGTCCTTGGGCAGGCTGTGCATGGAGATGATCTCCCAGTGCCCGCCGGCCGGGCGCATCTGGAAGAATCGCCCGTCGCCGTGCACCGTCTCGACGTAGAACGTGACTCCGCCATCCCCATCGGGCTGCATCCGGATGGGCGCCAGAGTTCCGGAGGTGATCCAGCAGATCGCCGTGAAGCTGGCATGGGCCGGGATGGAGAGAATCGTGAACGATACGACCAGGATCAAAAGGGCGAACCGAATGGATTTTGACATATCAAGCTCCCTTGCTATCGGGGTCTCCAGCATAGGCTGGAGGCTCTCGGATGATCAATATTTCCTACAAAATGGAGAACAATATTTTCCACTCCAATATTGCATCGGTGTGCCGCGTTAACCTTGTAAATGGTGCCCGCGAGCCCGGTGGCGAGCTCAGGCTTGGCGGTGTACCCCACAGTCAACAATCTATGCCTGGCTTTCCGCTGCGTCTGTCGCGGATGGGTCCTGATCTCTGTCGGTGGGTACACGAAAAGCGGTGGCCGTTCACCGACGGCCACCGCGAGGGTGCGGCTCAAGAATCGATCAAGAGTGATTCAAGAGCCGTTCGACGGTCCTGCTCGGAGGATCCGGCTCAGGTGATCCTGCTCAATAGTCCTGGTGGACGATCGGATATCCGTCGGCGTCGAGCTCGAGCGCGTTGCCGGCCGGCAGGGTGTGCATCGAGCTGATCTCCCAATGGCCGCCGGCCGGGCGGATCTGCATGAACCGTCCCTCGCCGTTGGGGGTCTCGACGACGAACGTCACGCCGCCGTCGCCGTCGGCCTGCATGCGGATCGGCGGCAGGTCGCCGGAGGTCAGATAACAGACGGTGTTGAAGGTCGCGTGCGCCGGACGTGGGAGGAAAGCGATCGTGACGATCGCCGCCAGGAGGACGAAGCGGAGGATTTTCGACATTTCAAGCTCCTTTGAATCGAGTCTCCGTATCCAGCCGGAGACTGCAAGTGTCATTCGTGGCCGCTGTTCGACAGGGGCCTTGTTCCACAAGGAGCTCAGTGCAGGTTTCAAGCCAAACTTAGTTTCTCATGCGCATTTAGCTATTGATTTGTTCGGCGCGCCGGCTTTCCGGAGCGCTTGCCGGCCGACATCGCGGCCCTGGCCTTGAGCAGTGCGGGCATGTTGTCGCCGATCCAGCGCTCGGCGCGGGTCAGGTTGCGGTAGAGGCGCTCGCGGCGGCGGAACTCGGGGGTATGGAAGAAGCGCTTGCCGCCGCGGATTTCCGGGGGCATGTCGGCGTGGAGCATCTCGTGGTAGACGACCGCCTCGATCACGTAGCGCGGCACCTCCGGGTGGTTGAGCACGCGGTGCAGCCGGATCAGGCGGTCCTCGTAAGAATAGCTGCCGAGTTGCAGGCTGGCGCTCCGCCGGCGCCGGCAGGGGGAGGAGATGGCGGATTTTCCCCAGGTGATCGCCGCCGTGATCCGTCCCTCGAAGTAGCGCTCGTTGAGATCGGCGAAGACCTCGCGCAGGTCGAAGGCGACCCCCTCCGGCCGCAGGACCACCTTGCGGGCGCGGGCCGTCTCGCGGTGGGCCGTGAAGTGCTCGCGGATCACCACCAGCGCCTCGCGGGCGAGGTCGCTCCCCCGCTTGCTCTCGACGAAGGTGGCCACCGCCTGCAGGACCTCCTCGGGGGCCACGGTGAAGGAGTGGTGGATGCGCAGCTCGAGCGGCGCCCGGAACCCCGTCCTGCCGGCGCGGACGCTCAGGATGGTCCGGCGGTTGTCGGTCAGCTCCAGGGAGCGCAGCCGGCCGCCGGTCAGGCGGTTGAGCTGGCGCAGGAGGTGGAAGCGCTGGGCGTCAGGGCTCCCCGCCGGCACGGGGGGAGGCGGCGCGAGGAAGGGGAGGGGGCCGAACAGCTCGAGCTGGAGGGGGGAGACCCCCGGGGAGCGGCGCGCGGGTCCCCGCGCGGACGCGGGGCGCTCCAGATCTTTTCGAGCTTGCTGCTGCGCTGAGGATCGGCTCATAACCCAATGCCTGCCTCGGAAAACCGAGCCTGCCGGAACGGGTGATTCACTTTACCACGGGGACCAGCGCTCTCCCACCGCCAGCGTCCGCACCCGGCCGCGGTCGGCGCCGGAGCGCTCGAGGACCTGCGCGAGCACCTTGGGGGCGAGGTCGACCGGCTCGTCGGTGAGGTCGAAGCACCCCCAGTGCATCGGGATCATCGTCCGGGCGCCGAGGTCGAGGAACGCCCGGTAGGCCTCCTCGGGGTCGGCGTGTTGCGCCCGCATGAACCAGCGCGGCTCGTAGGCGCCGATGGGGAGGAAGGCGACGTCGATCCCCGGGAAGCGCCGCCCGATCTCGGCGAAGCCGTCGAAGTATCCCGAGTCGCCGGCGAAGTAGTAGCTCCGCGTCCCGGAGTCGAGGAGCCAGGAGCACCAGAGGGTGGCGTTCCGCTTGACGGTGACCCGGTTCGACCAGTGCTGGGCCGGGAGGCAGGTGAGGGTCCACCGGCCGTGCTCCCCGAAGCGGATGCTCTGCCACCAGTCGAGCTCGGTGACTTGCCGCCCCCGGTCGCGGAAGAACCCCCCGAGCCCCAGTGGCACGAACCACGGCATCGCCGCCGGCAGGTGGCGCACGCTCCAGGCGTCCAGGTGGTCGTAGTGGTTGTGGGAGACGACCGCGAAGGCGTCCACCGGCACCGCCCCGAGGGGGATGCCCGGCGGCGACTTGCGGCGCGGCAGGAGCGCCCGCGCCCCGAAGTGGGGATCGGTCAGGAAGACCTCCCCGCCGTCCTGCACCGCGAAGCTCGAGTGGCCGATCCAGGTCACCGAGTCCGGCGCGCTCCGGTCCTTCAGATAGGCGCCGTCGTTCGCCACCACGGGGATCTCGAGCGGAGCGCTCTTGTCGTAGCGGTTCTTCCGCCCGAGCTGCCAGCGCAGCAGGTCGGTGAACCGGCTCCGGAAGGGGGCCCAGGGATTGAAGAAGCTCCCCGGCTCGCCGTGCGGGGCGTAGAGGAGATCAGGGGAGGGCTTGGGATTGGCTTCAGGCATCATGATGTAGGTATACTTGGTTGGGAGGAGCATTGGAATGATCCTGAACGACCTGCTGCAGGATCAAAACCCCTGGTGGCGGGATGCGGCCGTCCGCCGTGCCCGAGGATACCCCGTCCGCCGCGACCTGGCACCGGAGATCCTTCGCCGCATCCTGCGGATCGACGATCGCCGCGCGACTCTGCTGCTCGGACCCCGGCAGGTGGGGAAGACGGTGCTTCTCCTCCAGGTGGCTGATGCCTTGCTCGAGCAGGGGTGGCCGCCCCAGAACCTCACCTACTTCGATTTTTCGGACGAGCGGATCACCGGCGAGATCTCCGCCCGCGACATCGTGGAGGCCCAGCCCTTTGGCCTGAGCCCGGAGTACCCCCGGGTCTTCCTGCTGGATGAGATCCGCGGCGCCGCCTCGTGGGATCGATGGCTCAAACAGGCCGTCGACGCCAGGATCGGCCGGATCGTGGCCACGGATTCCGCCGCCGGGCTCCTGCGTGCCGGGGCCGTCGAGTCGGGGCAGGGGCGTTGGGACGAGATCTTCATCGAGGGGCTGGCCTATTGGGAGTTCGTCCGCCTCCATTCCATGCCCGGAGAGGAGAATGCCAAGGCCACCCTCCGCCGGGCTCCCAACGTCCATGAGCGTTACCTGGCTCTCGGCGGATTCCCCGAATACGCGCTGAGCGAGGATTTTCCGGAGGTCCGCCGGCGGCTGCGCAGCGACATCGCCGAACGGGCGATCCTCCGGGACCTCGCCGGGCTTGGCGTCGACGTGGCGAGGGTGAAGGACCTCCTGGTCTATCTCCTCCAGGACTCGGGAGCGGAGTTCAACGCCGAAGCGCGCGCCCGGGACCTCGGAGCGGATGCGCGCTCGGTCCGGGAATGGGCACGCCTCCTTGCGGATACCCTCCTGGTCTCGCCCCTGGAGCGGTTCACCCGCAATGCTGCCGCCGGGTTGAGGTCCAAGTCCAAGATCTTCGCCGCCGATCCCGGTCTGGTCGCCGCCTTCGCGCCGCTGCCGGTTCAGGATCCTGCCGTCCGGGCGAGAGCCTTCGAGTCGGCGGTCTTCCGGCATCTGAGGGAAGCGGCCCGCGAGCTCGAGGGGAAGCTGACCTACTTCCGGCATCGGGAGGACCTCGAGATCGACTTCGTCCTGGAGACTCAGGGGCATCTGGTCGCCGTCGAGGTGACGAGCGCCCTACGGCTCAGGGCTGACAAGGCGGAGCGCCTCCGCCAAGCGGCGCGCGAGCTCGGGGCGGAGCGGAGCCTCCTGGTGCATGGCGGCGTCCTCGAGGAGAGCGCCGAGGGGGTCCACGCGGTGGCTCTCCAGCGGTTCTTGCTCGATCCGGTGGCCTGCTTGAAGGGAGGGACATCATGAGCAAGAGCATCCCTACCGTCAAGATGGACCGGCATGCGCTCGAAGCTCCCGGGGTCATTGCCCGAGAGGCCGTCGCCATGCTGAATTCCGGCGGGGGCACACTCTGGATCAGCCTGTGGCAGGGAACCGGTCAAGCGGTGGAGGCGCCGGAAGCAGCCCGGGAAGGTAAGACGCTCGCAAACTCCTTGAAGGACACCATCGAGCCCTCGCCGATGCAGGAGGAGCTCCGGGTGGAGGTGCAAGGCTCCAGGGATTCTCTCGGCCTGCGACTGACCCTCCAACCTGGAGGAGGGCGTGGTCCGTTTGCCTATCTTGAAGCCGGGGGCCGACACTTTCTGATCCGGCACAGCGGCCATACCCGCGAGATGCATCGAGGCGAGATTTTTGGAGATGGGGACGGGGACCGAAACCAGGACCGAGAGGCTGTCCAGGCGCTCCTGGCGGAAGAGAAAAAAGGACAGGAGGAGGTCCGGAGCGATGGGGACGGCCTCTGGTGGCTTCGTCTGCAGCCTTCGAGAAGCCTGGATCTCGATCTGCTGACGATCGCAGCGAGCGACCTCCTCCTCGAACCCGGTGTGAGCGGCAACCGGAGGGCGGGTTTCCTCTCTTTCGCCGCGCTGGCCGGCTTCGGGCCGAGAGTGGACCACGACCCTTCTGGCAGGAAGAGCCTCGATGTTGGGCGGAAGGAGAACACCTTCCTGAGGATTTTTGAGGATGGAGGGATCGCGTTTACCGCTCCGCTGATCGATTTCTGGTGGCATTCGCCCCTCCGTGACGATCCCAAGAAGTTGCTTTTCCCGGATGCGGTGCTGGAGTATCCGATCTCCGTTTTTCGGATCGCGGCGCAGCTCTACCGACAATCAGAGGTCTGGACAGGAGAAGGGCGGGACGAGACGGACCTGGTGGTGCATATGGCCGTATTCAATTGCAGGGGATGGTCGCTGCGCCCCGGGTCTTCTCGCGGATGGGCCCTCCGGCCACCCGAGCCCGTGATGTTCGCCCGGGCGGACGACTTTGTCCTCGAAAAGCCGCTGACCTTCCCTTTGAGCGAGATGGAAAACCCGGATGGCTGCGGCCTTCGTCTCTTACAGAGGTTCTATGCGGCTTTCGGCTTTTCGAGGGAGCAGATGCCTTCGGAAATCGATTGGAAGACGGGTCGGCTGATCTTGACTCAGTAAGCATCATCCGGAACGTCAGGCGGCGTACCGTACGATCTCCAACTCCGCCCGCCCGTCAGCGCCCTCCAGAATCTCGTCTACCTGCTGCAATACGGCGTCTTCCAGCAGGTACTCGCTGCACCTTTCGCATTGGAGGATGGGAAGAGCCTTGACGATGACGATCGTGGTCTCGCTGATCTTGAACGGAAGGTCAGTTCGTACCGGCTGCATCTCGGATCCGCAGACATGGCATTTCACGGTCCGACCTCCTCTTCGCCGAACACCTCCTTCAGCTTCGCCTCCCGGTACGCGAAGATCGTCTTCACCTCGCGCTCGACCAGCAGCCAGTTCGCCAGCGCTCCGAAGGGCGGGGCATAGCGGACGTGGTCGACCACCACGGTGCTGTCGCCGGCGTCCTCGAAGGTGTGCTCGTGGACCCAGAGGCGGTAGGGGCCCTTGAGCTGCTCGTCGACGAAGCAGGAGGGGGGCTCCCAGACGGCGATCCGCGTCCGCCACTTCATCGGCAGGCCGTGGAGGCTGATGCGGTAGTCGATCAGGGTGCCGGGGTGCATCTCGATCGGCTGCGGGGTGAGGATCCGGAAGCCGAGGAAGGGGGGCGTCAGCACCTCGAGGTTGCCGGCGTCCGCGAAGAAGGCGAAGACCTCCGGGCGCGGCCGGGGGACGCGGGTGCGGGCGCGGAGCTCGAAGACCCTCACCGGCGGGCCGTTCCGCCCGCCTGGAACGCCGCGCGGATCTCCTCCATCCGGTTGCGGTTCACCCCGAAGTCGCTGCGGCCGACCCGCGACGCCGAGCGGAAGTGGATGCGCTTCGCGCCGTCGTCGAACAGGATCTCGACGTCGTCGACGAAACGGAAGAGCAGGGAGCGGCACTCCGCCTTGAGGTAGTCCGCCTCCTCGCGCACGATGGTGGTCCGCGGCCGGTCGCGGAGGATCTTGAGCATCCGGTCCCGGGCGGCGGCCAGCGGGCCGACGTAGGGGATGGGCTCGAGGCGCTGGGGTCCGGCGGGCGCCTGGGTCGAGACGCAGTTCGGGGTGCGCGGGCAGGGGGGGAGGCTTCGGGCGGGTTTGGCGGCCATGGCAGGCATTGTAGGGCTCTTCCGCGGCGTCCTGCTCTAAGATCCGCGATTGCTGCGATCCATCGGGAGGAGGAGAGGTTTCCCATGCTGATGCTGGACGCCGGAACGCGGGACGAGCTGTGGCGCCGCCTGATCGCGGCGATCGAGGGGTACGCCGAGGGGATCGCGGAGAAGCCGGTCGCGCCCCCCCTCGACCTCGCGGCGATCCGTGCCGCCCTCGCCCCCTTCGATTTCGCGCAACCCCGCGACCCCCTGGAGGCGCTCGACTTCGCGGTCGAGGGGCTGTGGAAATGGCAGGTGCACACCCCCCACCCGCGCTACTTCGGCCTGTTCAATCCCGCCCCGACCACGATGGGGATCGCCGCCGACGCCCTGGTGGCCGCCTTCAACCCGCAGCTCGCGGCCTGGAGCCACAGCCCGCTGGCGGCCGAGATCGAGCAGCACCTGGTCCGCGCGCTGGCCGGGCACTTCGGGTTCGACCCGGCGCGGGCGGAGGGGACGTTCACCTCGGGGGGCGCGGAGGCGAACCACACCGCCCTGCTGACGGCGATCACCCGCGCCTTCCCCGAGGTCGGCCGCCGGGGGTTGCTCGCCCTGCGCAGCCAGCCCGTGCTCTACGTGTCTCCCGAGGCCCATCATTCGTTCCTCAAGGCGGCGCGCCTCTGCGGTCTGGGGACCGAGGCGGTGCGCGAGGTGCGGGTGGACGCGAAGCTGCGGATGCGCCCGACGGACCTCGCCGCCCGCATCGAGGAGGACCGCGCCGCCGGCTGCTCCCCCTTCCTGGTGGTCGCCACCGTGGGCTCGACCAGCGCGGGGGTGGTCGATCCGGTGGCCGAGCTGGCCCAGGTGGCCCAGGAGGCCGGGGGGCTCTGGCTCCACGTCGACGCGGCCTGGGGGGGCGCGGCGGCCCTGGTTCCCGAGCTGCGCCACCTCCTCGACGGCACCTCCCGCGCCGACTCGCTCACCTTCGACGCCCACAAGTGGCTCTCGGTGCCGATGGGCGCCGGGGTCTACCTGACGCGCCACGCCGGGATCCTCGAGCGCACCTTCCGGGTGGCCGCCGGCTACATGCCGCGCGACGGCGACGCGCTGCCGGTGGCCGACCCCTACGCCCACACCATGCAGTGGTCGCGCCGGTTCATCGGCCTCAAGCTCTTCCTGTCGCTGGCGGTCGCCGGCTGGGAGGGGTACGCCGCGGCGATCCGCCACATGACGGCGATGGGGGAGCGCCTCCGCGGGCGGCTGCGCGAGGAGGGGTGGGAGATCGTCAACGACACCCCGCTCCCCGTGGTCTGCTTCGTGGACGCCGAGAGGAGGGGCGAGGCGGCCGGCCGCGAGCGCCTCGAGCGGATCGCCGCGGCGGTGGTGGCGTCGGGGGAGGCCTGGCTCAGCACGGTGGCGCTCGGCGAGGCGGGCCCCGCCCTGCGCGCCTGCGTCACCAACCACCGGACGGGGCCCGGGGACGTCGAGGCTCTGGTCGCGGCGCTCGGCCGGGCCCGAGCGGCACAGGCGACCGGCGCGCTACCCACCCCGGCCCAAAGCTGGTAAAATTCGAGTCCCTCTCGAGCCGGCTGTCACGCCTGCGGCGTTTTCGGCACTTAAGAGGTGGAACGGCCCCGTCCGCGCCAAGTCCGGCGGGGAAGAGCCTTCCGATTCAAGGAGACGACTCGAATGAGCTGGGAAGAAAAAGAAGACACTACGATCTACAAGGTCGTGGTGAATCACGAAGAGCAGTATTCGATCTGGCCGGCCCATCGCGAGAACCCGCTCGGCTGGAACGACGTCGGCAAGTCCGGCCTCAAGCAGGAGTGCCTCGACTACATCAAGGAAGTCTGGACCGATATGCGTCCCCTCTCGCTCCGCAAGAAGATGGAAGAGATGGAGCGCAACCGGCAGACCACGACGCAAGAAGCCAACTAGCCCGCCGCGCCTCCCTTCGGCGGGGGCGCGCGGCTCCCGGCCGGCCGCTGCCGCGGCCGGAGCGGACTGACCTGGAGTTGACCCTACCTTGAGACCGAGCGCCAAGCCGACGGAGCGGTGGCTCGCCTACCGCGAAGTGAACCCCCGTGCCAAGATGCGGATGTTCTGCTTTCACCACGCGGGAGGTGGGGCCTCCACCTACCGCGGGTGGGGTGCGTCCCTGCTCTCCGACATCGAGGTCTGCCCGGTGCAGACCCCCGGCCGGGAGAACCGCCTCCGCGAGCCGCCGTACCTGAACCTCAAGCCGCTGATCCCGGTCCTCGCCGACGCGCTCAAGCCGTACATGGACCTGCCGTTCGTCTTCTTCGGGCACAGCCTGGGGTCACTCGCGGCCTTCGAGCTGGCGCGCGAGCTGCGCCGGCGCGGCTGGGCGCAGCCGCTCCACCTGTTCGTCTCCGGCCGCTGCTCGCCGGAGCTGCCGCCCCGCGAGGAGGTCATCCACAACCTTCCCGACGCCGAATTCCTCGAGAAGATCCGGGAGATGAACGGTACGCCGGAGGAGGTGCTCCAGCACGAGGAGCTGATGAAGCTCCTCACCCCCATCCTGCGGGCGGACTTCACGGTCCACGAGACCTACGAGTACGTCCCGGAGGAGCCGCTCGACGCCGGGATCTCCGCCTTCGGCGGCCTCGCCGATCCGGACGTCCTGCGCGAGGACCTCGAAGCCTGGAAGCAGCACACCCGCGGCAAGTTCCGGCTGCGGATGCTGCCGGGCGATCACTTCTTCATCAACAGCAGCAAGGACCTCCTGCTCGAGTCCCTGGCGCGCGACCTGTCGGAGCTCTCCGCCACGGCGCTCCCCGGGCCGCGGTGACGGACTTTTCTCCCCGCGCTGCGGCCTCGGCTCCGCCCCTCGCGGCCGGCGAGGTCCACGTCTGGTCGGTCCGCCTCGATCCGCCCGCCGGCGAGGTCGAGCGGCTGGGGCGCTCGCTCTCCCCGGACGAGTGGGAGCGCGCCAACCGCTTCCGTTTCGACCGCCACCGCCGCCAGTACGTGGTGGGGCGCGGCGCCCTGCGGGCCCTGCTCGGCGCCTACACCGGCCGCGCGCCGGAGGCGGTCCGCTTCACCTACGGTCACCGCGGCAAGCCCTTCCTGGAGCCGCCGCTCGCCGATCCCGCCGCCGGCACCCTGCACTTCAACCTCTCGAACTCCGACGAGCTGGCCCTGGTCGGCTTCGTCCTCGGCCCCGAGATCGGGGTCGACGTCGAATTCCTGCGCTCGATGCCCGACTGCGAGCAGATCTCCGAGCGCTTCTTCTCCGAGAGCGAGCGGGTGGTGCTGCGCAGCATCCCGTTCCCGGCGAAAGAGGAGACCTTCTTCAATTGCTGGACCCGCAAGGAGGCCTATCTCAAGGCGGTGGGGGAGGGGCTCGCGGCGCCGCTCGACTCCTTCGACGTCACCCTCGCTCCCGGGGAGGCGCCGCGCATGCTCACTCTCGAAGGGGACGCCGAGCGGGCCGCCCGCTGGTTCTTCCATCACCTGCGTCCGGCCGAGCAGTACATCGGGGCGGTGGCGATCGACGGCGGCGAGTGGGACGTGAAGACCTGGAGCTTCACGGGGTAGCTTGAAAATCCTCCTCGCCACCTCCCGCTACCCCTGGCCGCCGCGCCGCGGGGACCAGATGCGGGCGGTGCAGATGCTCGACGCGCTCTCTGGTGAGGAGGCGGGCGCGCACGAGCTGACCCTGCTGGCGCCGGCCCCGGCGCCGGGCCAGCCCTCCCCTCCCGCCGACGCCCCCTATCGGGTGGAGCTCTACCGGCCGCGGCGGGCGGCCCTCCTCGCCGGCTTGGCGCGGGCGGCGGCCCGCCGCCTCCCCTGGCAGTCCGCCCTCTTCTACCAGCCGGACCTCGGACGCCGGCTGCGCGAGCTGGCGCCGCGGCACGAGCTCGGCGTGCTCCAGCTCGTCCGCCTCGCCCCTCACCTGGAGGACTTCGGCGCCACGCCGATCGTCACCGACCTGATCGACAGCCTGGCGTTGAACTTCGCGCGGCGTGCGGAGGTGGACCGTCCGTGGCGGGCGCCGCTCCTGCGGGCCGAGGCGGGGCGGCTGGCGGCGGCGGAGCGCCGCCTCGCCGAGCGTTCGCAACGGGTGCTGGTCGTCTGCGAGCGGGACCGCCGGGCGATCGCCGGCCGGCTGCCCCCCGCGCTCGCCTCCCGGATCAGGGTCGTGCCGATCGCGATCGCCACCTCCGTCGACGGCGGGGGGGCGGCGTCCCCGGTGAGTGGCGAGGCGCCGGTGCTCACGATCTCCGGGAACCTGGGCTACTTCGTCAATGCGGACGCGGTCTCCTGGTGGCTGCGCGGCGTCTGGCCCCGCCTCCGCGCCGCGCGCCCGGAGGTGCGCCTGGTGATCGCCGGCGACCGCCCCTCCGCGGGGCTGCGGCGGAAGATCGAAGCCGCCGGGGCGACGCTGATCGAGTCCCCGCCCGACCTCCGCGCCATCCTCGCGCAGGCGACGCTCGCCCTCGCCCCCATGCGCTGCGGCTCCGGGGTGCCGATCAAGGTGTTGGAGGCCTGGTCGGTGGGGGTGCCGGTCCTCGCTTCCCTCTGGGCGGCCGCGGGGACCTCCGGGGTAGCGGGAGAGGATCTCGCCGTGGCCGGCCTGGACCCGCAGGGCTGGGTGACCGCCATCACCTCCCTGCTCGACGATCCAGAGGCCCGCTCGCGGCTGACCGCCAACGGCCGGCGCCGTCTGGAGACCGACTACTCCCGGGAGGTCGTACGGAGAAGCTGGCTCGATGCGGTCCGTCCGTAGGATGCGCTCGGGCGAGCGCGCTCAGACGCGGAGGAAGTCGGAACCGGTTACCGGGGGGCGCCTGCCGCCGCCCGGGCCGCTGTTCCCGGAAGGGGCCTGGCCGGGGCGCTGGAGCTGCTCCTGGCCGAAGACGCGGCGCAGGAACTTCATCGCCTCCTCTTCCACGACCTCCTCGGTGAGCTGGGCCAGGGGGAGCTTGTCGGCGAGGAGGCCGAAACCGATCCCCTCGTAGGTGACCTTGACCACCTTGGTCGAGGCGTCGCCGTAGAAGTGGAGCGAGCGGTCGTAGTCCTCGAAGCGGTCGAGCTTCACCTTGAGGCCGGCGGCCGTCGAGCGGTGGAAGATCGAGGCGGACTCCACCTTCCCCACCAGCACGTCCTTGATCTCCGTCAGGGTGGGGAGGATCACCGACCGCGCCAGCCGGTTGAACTCCTCGCGAAACGGATCGTTCTGGCGGAACACCCCTTCCGGGCGGAGCCGCTTCTCCTCCAACATCGCCTCGTGACCCTTGATCAGCATTTGAAGCCGTTCGCGATTGGCTGGATTCATGGCCGGATTCTTCCTTTCTAACCGCTTTGGAACCTCTCGCGAACCTTTGCCAATCCCGTGCCAGCTCCTCTGATGTACACTTCCGCCCCGCCATGCCCAGACGGTCCGATCTCCGCTCCATCCTCGTCCTCGGCTCGGGTCCGATCATCATCGGCCAAGCCTGCGAATTCGACTACTCCGGCACCCAGGCCTGCCGCGTCCTCAAGCGCGAGGGGTACCGGGTCGTCCTCGTCAACTCGAACCCGGCGACGATCATGACCGACCCGGAGTTCTCGGATGCCACCTACGTCGAGCCGCTGCTCCCCGAGGTGGTCGAGAAGATCCTCGAGAAAGAACGCCCCGACGCCCTGCTGCCGACGGTGGGCGGCCAGACCGGGATCAACCTCGCCATCGCCCTCGAGGAGCGCGGCGCCCTCGCGCGCTACGGCGTCGAGGTGCTGGGAGCGGGGATCGACGCCCTGCGCCTCGGCGAGGACCGCCTCCTGTTCAAGCAGGCGATGGAGGAGATCGGCCTCAAGGTGCCGAAGAGCGGCTACGCCGGCACCCTCGAGGAGGCGCGCGAGATCGTCGGCGAGGTCGGCTACCCGGTGATCGTCCGTCCCAGCTTCACCCTCGGCGGCGAGGGGGGCGGCGTCGCCTACAACCGCGACGAGCTGGAGGAGGTGGTGGCGACCGCCCTCCAGGCCAGCCCCTCGCACCGCGTCCTGATCGAGCAGTCGGTGCTCGGCTGGAAGGAGTTCGAGCTCGAGGTGATGCGCGACACGGCGGACAACGCCATCGTCGTCTGCTCGGTCGAGAACTTCGACGCCATGGGGGTGCACACCGGCGACTCGATCACCGTGGCGCCGCAGCAGACCCTCTCCGACCGCGACTACCAGGCGATGCGCGACGACGCCTTCAAGGTGATCCGCCGGGTCGGCGTGGCGACCGGCGGCTCGAACATCCAGTTCGCCGTCGATCCCAAAACCGGCGAGCGGCTGGTGATCGAGATGAACCCGCGCGTCTCGCGCAGCTCGGCGCTCGCCTCGAAGGCCACCGGCTTCCCGATCGCCAAGATCGCCGCCCAGCTCGCCGTCGGCTACACGCTCGACGAGATCGCCAACGACATCACGGGGAAGACCTACGCCGCCTTCGAGCCGACCCTCGACTACACGGTGGTGAAGATCCCCCGCTGGGCGTTCGAGAAGTTCCCCGAGGCCTCGACCACCCTCGGCACCTCGATGAAGTCGGTGGGCGAGGTGATGGCGATGGGCTCGACCTTCAAGGAGGCGCTGATGAAGGCGCTGTCGGCGCTCGAGCTCGACGGCAGCGTCGCCTCGCGCGAGCGGCGGATGTCCGATCCGGTCCTCCTGCGGCGGCGCCTGGCGACCCCCAACTGGGAGCGCCTGTTCGCCGTCTTCGCGGCGCTGCGCCAGGGGTGGACGCCGGAGGAGGTCTCCGAGGCCTCGCACATCGACAACTGGTTCCTGCGCGAGATCGCCGAGGTGGTGGAGCTCGAGGCCGAGCTCGCCTGCTGGGACCTCGCCTCCCTCCCCCGGCCGCTGCTGCGCCGCGCCAAGGCGTTCGGCCTGACCGACGCCCGGATCGCCGGCCTCGTCGACTGCCCGGAGGGGGAGCTCGCCGCCGTTCGGAAGCGGGAGGGCCTGCAGCGCGTCTACAAGCGGGTCGACACCTGCGCCGCCGAGTTCCCGGCGACCACCCCCTACCTCTACTCGACCTTCGGCGCCGAGGACGAGAGCGAGCCGGACGACCGCCAGAAGGTGGTCATCCTCGGCTCCGGCCCCAACCGCATCGGCCAGGGGATCGAGTTCGACTACTGCTGCGTGCACGCCGCCTTCGCCCTGCGTGAGCTGGGCTACGAGACGGTGATGATCAACTGCAACCCGGAGACGGTGTCGACCGACTACGACACCTCGGACCGCCTCTACTTCGAGCCGCTCACCCTCGAGCACGTGATGGACGTGCTCGACCGCGAGAAGCCGATCGGGGTGATCGTGCAGCTCGGCGGCCAGACACCGCTCAAGCTCGCCCGCGGCCTCGCCGCCCGCGGCGTGCCGATCTGGGGGACCTCGCCGGACGCCATCGACCTCGCCGAGGACCGCCGGCGCTTCGGCGACCTGCTCGCCGAGGAAGGCATCCTCCAGCCGGAGAACGGCAGCGCCACCTCGCTCGCCGAGGCGCGGCAGGTGGCGGAGCGCATCGGCTATCCCGTCGTGGTGCGGCCGAGCTACGTCCTCGGCGGCCGGGCGATGGCGATCGTCTACGACGAATCGACCCTCGAGCGCTACATGGCGGCGGCGGCGGACGTCTCCTCCGGCCACCCGATCCTGGTCGACCGCTTCCTGGAGGACGCCTTCGAGGTCGATCTCGACCTGATCTCGGACGGCACCCGCGCGGTGGTCGCCGGCATCCTCCAGCACATCGAGGAGGCGGGGATCCACTCCGGCGACTCGGTGGCCGTCCTCCCCCCCTACAAGGTGTCGGCCGAGGACCAGGACCGCATGCGCGACATCGCCCGCCGCCTGGCCTTGCGGCTGGGGGTGGTGGGGCTGATGAACGTGCAGTTCGCCCTCAAGGACGGCGCGATCTACGTCCTCGAGGTCAATCCCCGGGCCTCGCGCACGGTGCCGTTCATCGCCAAGGCGGTGGGGATGCCGCTTGTCAAGGTCGCCGTCGCGGCAATGGCCGGCAAGAGCCTCGGCGAGCTCGGCTTCACCGTCGAGCCGCGGGTGCCGGGAGTCTTCGTCAAGGCGCCGGTCTTCCCCTTCCGCCGCTTCCCCGGCGTCGATCCCGTGCTCGGCCCCGAGATGAAGTCGACCGGCGAGGTGATGGGGGAGGCGCTGACCTTCGGCAACGCCTTCGCCAAGGCCTGGATGGGGGCCGGCCACGTGCTCCCCCTCGAAGGGGCGGCGTTCCTCTCCGTCCACGACCGTGACAAGCCGGGGCTGCTGCCGGTCGCCCAGCGCTTGGCCGAGCTCGGCTTCGAGCTGACGGCGACCGCCGGCACCGCGGACTACCTGCGCGGCAAGGGGCTCGCCGTGCGCACCGTGCTCAAGGTCCATGAGGCGCGCCCGCACGTGGTCGACCTGCTGATCAACGGCGAGATCGCCCTGGTGGTCAACACCCCCCTCGGCCGCGAGTCGCACGAGGACGACGGCATCATCCGCCGCACCGCCCTGAAGTACGACATCCCCTGCATCACCACCCTCTCGGGAGCGATGGCCTGCGCCGAGGGGATCGCGGCGCTCAAGCGCGAAGGGCTCTCGGTGCGCTCGCTCCAGGAGATGGTGGCGGGCTGATGTGCTTCGCAGGCGGACCTGTAAGGTGAAATATGCCGATTCCTGATTATCAAACCTGCATGCTCCCTCTTCTCAGGTATTCGTCGGATGGAGAGGAACATCAGCTGAAGGATGCGGTGCAGAGATTGGCTCAGGAGTTCAAGCTCACCGAGAGTGAATTAAACGAGTTCCTACCCAGCGGACAGCAGCCGGTTTTTATCAACCGTATTGGTTGGGCGCGCACGTACCTTAAGAAGGCGGGCCTGCTGTTAACCCCGCGACGTGGCTACTTCCAGATTACGGCGCGAGGGCGCGCGGTACTCCAGGAATCTCCGCGCGAGATCAATGTCAAGTTCTTGGAGCGGTTTCCTGAATTCTTGGATTTCAAGACTGCCAGGAAGGATGCGGTTGATGAGGGTGCAAGCCCGGGCGAGGTTGAAACCCTGCCGGGCCAAACTCCCCACGAAGCTCTTGAAAGTGCCTATGAGCGGCTACGCTCAGAGCTTGCTGCGGAGATATTGCAGGCCCTCAAGGTGTCCGATCCTGCTTTCTTCGAGAACATCGTAGTCGAGCTTCTTGTGAAGATGGGTTATGGCGGAAGCCGGAAGGATGCGGGAAAAGCGATTGGCCGTAGTGGTGATGAGGGCATCGATGGGATCATCAAGGAAGATCATCTCGGGTTGGATAGCATCTACATTCAGGCCAAGCGATGGGATGCGACCGTCGGTAGGCCAGAGATTCAAAAGTTTGCTGGCGCACTTCAGGGGCAGCGTGCGCGAAAAGGTATTTTTATAACTACATCAGAGTTCTCTAAGGATGCGTATGAGTACGTGTCCAGGATCGACTCCAAGATCGTTCTGATCGATGGCAAGGCGCTGGCTCGGTTCATGATTGACTTTGGGGTGGGTGTAACTACGATCGCGGTCTATGAAGTCAAAAAGATTGACTCAGACTACTTTGCTGAAAGCTAGTGTAGCGCGTCCGAAATCTGTGATCGCGAAGACCACCGTCGACAGCCCCGAAGGGGCGGCAGCATAGAGCCTGGGGCGTGAGCCCCAGGAATCAGATTCCGGCCAACCCCAAAGCCCTGAAAGGGCGACAGCAGACCATGGCCACTTGGGAGCCTGTCTACGACTCTTTGGGCGAATTCTGCGTGGCCAGCGGAGCGTTCCTTGTGGAGACCGGCGGCGGGCGTCGCCGTGGTCGAGAAGCATCCCTCTCTGCCATCGCCATCAGACGCACTACACGATCGAGTCCGGCGGAGAGTCGAGGAACGTAGATCCTGTATGACATCGACTCTGATACCCCGCGTCAACGCCATCGGCCTGCTCGAGAACCCTCCGGAATTCACCACCTCGCCGCGGCGTTACTCGCGTCCTTGGCGTCTGCTCGTCGGTCTCGTCCTCGCCCTCTTTCTGCTGGGGACGGTGGTGACGAGCGTCATCAGTCTGGGCCGATACTGCCTCACGACGGACTCAACCGACACCCGCGTCCTGCACACAAAGGCTTCTTCCTGATTCGCGGTCGTCACCGCGGGGCGGCGGCGCGGCGATCCCGGGGGACGGCGCCGCAACGCGGGGCGATGACGCCGCATCTCGGGTATGGGCCTCTCCCCATCGGGGATCGCCTAAAAACTGCTGGGGATACCCTCTCCTCCTGTCGGGGACGTCGAGCGCCCTCTCGGGGTCCGGCCTCCCCCTGTCGGGATCGTCAAGGCCCCGTAGAGGCGCGGGCTTCCCCCATCGGGGATGTCGAGATCCCTCGCAGGTACGAGCTTTCCCTGCGATGGGCGGGCCTCGGAACCTGTCAACCTATTTGAGACACAAAGTCGTCCGCAATGAGGGGAGATTGGGGCTGACTCGGGTTGGGAGGATTGATCCAGGCGGCCTGCGGGGGCCATTGAGGCTGGGGCGGCCGCCCGAAGCGAGAAGGGTGGGTGCGATAGGCGGCGTTGAGGGTCTCAGCCCGTTGCTGGACAACGCTCTCAGAGCGGCCGGAGTGGACCTGCTCGGGCGTGAGAAGAGCGAGGCCCGAGTGGCGGTGTTGCCGGTTGTACCAATCGAAGAAGCCGCGACAGAACTGGCGAGCGTCGTCCTTTCCGGCGAAGTGATTCGGGAAGAGCGGGTGGTACTTGAGGGTCTTGAACTGGGCTTCGGAGAAGGGGTTGTCATCGCTGGTATGAGGCCGGCTGTGGCTCTTGAGGACTCCGAGGTCGGCCAGCAGTTGGGCGACGGTGTTGGAAGTCATCGCCGAGCCCCGGTCGGCGTGGAGGACGAGCTGTCCGGGTGGGATCTCCTGCTTGGCCACGGTCTCTTCGATGAGCCTCTGGGCGAGGGTCTTGCTCTCCCGGTCGGCCAGGAGCCAGCCGACGACGTAACGGCTGAAGATGTCGAGGATGACGTAGAGGCTGTAGTGCTCTCCACGGCCCGGTCCGCGCAGTTTAGTGATGTCCCAGGACCAGACTTGATTGGGGCCGGTGGCGAGCAGCTCCGGCTTGGCGTACTGAGGGTGGCGTCGCAGCCTTCGGCGCTCCCGCACCTCGTCGTGACTCTCCAGCAGGCGGTACATGGTGCGCTGGGAGCACAGGTAAAGGCCTTCATCGAGCAGGGTGGCGTACACCTCGCTGGGAGAGGCGTCGACGAAGCGCGGACTGTGCAGCAGCTCAAGGACTTGTTGGCGCTCCTCGCTGCTGAGGGCCCGATGGGAGGCCGATCGCCGGCGAGGCGGCCTGTCGGCTCGAGGGCGGCGCTGGCGGTAGATCGTGGCCCGGGCCACACCGAGACCCTTGCAGGCGGCCTGTAGCCCCAGGGTCGGTGCGAGCTCTTGGGCCAGGAGCCTCAGCTCATTTCTTCGTCTTCCGGAGCCGCCAGGCTGATGCCCAGGATCTCCGAGACTTTTTTTTGGACCTCGATGATGGCTTCGGCCTGACGCAGCTTGCGCTGGAGCCTCGCCTTGTCCCGCTCGAGCTGCTGGACCTGATGCCGGAGAGCCGTTTCGGGATCCACCTTGCGGCCCCGAGCCTGACTCAAAGCCTCCAGCTCTCCCTGCTCTCGCTGGACGCGCCATTTGCCCAGCAGCGAGGTGTACAGCCCCTCTCTACGCAGCAGAGCTCCAATCGCCCCATGCTCCTTGCAGGCGTCCGCCTCCCGCAGGACCCGAAG
The DNA here is from genome assembly GCA_963756595.1 of uncultured Acidobacteriota bacterium. Taxonomy (GTDB): domain Bacteria; phylum Acidobacteriota; class Thermoanaerobaculia; order Multivoradales; family UBA5704; genus DATARR01. The sequence continues at coordinate 238,937 of CAVWOZ010000067.1, read as the reverse complement.
CTTGTATTCCGCCGTAAACTGCCGGCGCTTGGGCTTGGCGATCACTTCCGGGTCCGAAACAGGACGCAGGCCAATCGCCTTCGATTTCGAGGTCCGGGAGTCGGGGGAGCCGGCCGGCTCCCCCGACTCCCGGACCCTTTCCTCACCTCCCGGCTCCCTCTGCGCCTCTCTTGCTTTCCACCCCATGCCTCACCTCCCTGGATCTACCCTAATTGATTCGGGCTTCTGTGTCTCAGGGAAGACTGGCAGAGAGGGCCTTCGCCCCGTGAGGGGGAGGTCGTCGCCCCTTGAGGGAGGCGATCGCCGATCTCGGCCGAGCCCTAGCTGGATCGTCAGGCGTCCGGCGGCAGCCCCACCATCGCAGCGCTGACCTCCCACAGCCGCTTCGCCAGGGCCGCGTCCTGGGCGAGCGGCGCCGGCGTCACGGCGGCCTGCTTTTCGAAGTACTTGCCGGTGACCCCCGCGAGCTCGGGGGAGGCCGCCAGCTGCACGATCGTGGCGCCCCCCTTGCGGGGGTGAGCATGGAGGGGCGGAAGAGGATCGCGATCAGCGGCTTTGTCCAGGCGGGAGCGCCGGACCAGATGTTGGTGGCCACCCTGCCGGGGTGGAGGCTGTTCGAGGTCACCCCCGTACCGGCGAGGCGGCGCGCCAGCTCGGCGGCGAACAGGACGTTGGCGAGCTTCGAACGCGTATAGGCCCGCATGATGGCGTAGCCCTTCTCGTAGCCGAGGTCCGCGAAGTCGAGCGTCCCCCGCCGGTGACCGATCGAGGCGACGGTGACCACCCGCGCCGGCGCGCTCCGCACCAGGAGATCCAGCAGCAGGTTGGTGAGCAGGAAGTAGCCGAGATGATTGACCGCGAAGGTCATCTCGATCCCGTCGACGCTCAGCCGCCGCGTCTTGTTGACGCCCCCCGCGTTGTTCACCAGCACGTCGAGCTGGTCCACGCTCGCCAGGACGGCGGCGGCGAGCGTCCGGATCGAGGCCTGCGAGGAGAAGTCACAGAGCCGTGCGAGACGGCCGCCGAGCCGCTCCGCCTCTGGACCTCGGCCACCGCGGCCGCGGTGCGCGCTGGATCACGCCCCACCATCACCACCTTGGCGCCGAGCCGGGCGAGCTCGACCGCGGCCTCGAGCCCGATGCCGTTCGTGGCGCCTGTGATCAGGACCGTCTTGCCGTGCATCGCCATCTCACCCTCGCTTTGGCGGGTTACACTCGGGGAGAGCATAGACCAGCGATCGAGGATTCACGAGGAGAGCCATGTCGTCGAGAACCCCGCGGATCTTCACCGCCAGCACCCTGGCGGCCCTCCTCCTCCTGCCGGCCCTGGCCGGAGCCACCACGCTCCAGTTCTCCGGCTACACCTGGGAGGTGCGCTCGGGCGAGGGGGGCCCGGGGCCGTGTCACTGGAACCCGGCGAACGCGTTCGTGGACGCGGCGGGGCAGCTCCACCTCAAGCTCTCGCAGGAGGGCGGCGTGTGGTCGTGCGCCGAGGTCAGCCTGGCCGACCCGAACCGCCTGGGGTTCGGGGTCTACCAGTTCGAGGTGATCGGCGCGATCGACACCCTCGACCGCAACGTGGTGCTCGGGATGTTCGATTACCCGCCGCCGGACGTCGGGCCGGACTCGACGAACGAGATCAACGTCGAGATCGCCCGCTGGGGAGACCTGGCCAATCCCAACCTCAATTTCACGGGTCTGGCCGACCCGCGACAACCTGCTGCCGGGGGAAAGTCTACGAGTTCTCCCTCGCCAGCACCTACACCACCCACCGCTACACCTGGCGCAGCAACGGCATCCTCTTCCAGAGCCTGAACGGCCACCGCAACGACAATCGCAATCAGATCGCCCGCTGGCAGTTCAGCCCGAAGCAGCCAGGCCCGCTACGTCCCGCAGCGCCCCCTGCCCGTCCACCTCAACCTCTGGCTCTTCGACGGCAACCCGCCGACCGACGGCCGCGAGGTCGAGATCGTGATCTCGAAGTTCTCGTATCGCCGCTGAAGGGGGAGGGCGGCCGGACCAGTGCGTCTTGGCCGCCCACCGCTGCCTCTCCGCTACGATACCGCCCGGGGCCGCTCCCTTTTCTTGCCTCAATCGTTTCAGGAGACTCTCATCGCAGATCCACGGATCAAGAAAGACAGCCTCGGCGAGATCGAAGTGCCGGCCGGGGCCTACTATGGCGCGCAGACGGAGCGGGCGCGCCGCAACTTCCCCGTCTCGGGGCTGACGCTGCCGAAGCGGTTCATTCGCGGCGGTGGCGCTGATGAAGGGGGAGGCGGCGGCGGTGAACGCCGAGCTGGGGTCGGTGCCGGAGGAGATCGCCGAGGCGATCCGGCAGGCGGCCTCGGAGGTGATCGCGGGGAACACCGACGACCAGTTCCCCGCTCGACATACTTCCAGACCGGCTCGGCGACCTCCACCAACATGAACGTCAACGAGGTGCTCGCCAACCGGGCGATCGAGATCCTCGGCGGCGCCGTCGGCTCGAAGAAAGGTCCACCCGAACGACCACGTGAACGCCGGGCAGTCGAGCAACGACGTGATCCCCACGGCGATCCACGTCTCCTCCCTACCTCGCCATCTGCGAGCTGCTCGAGCCGGCGCTCCAGATCCTGGCCGCGTCGCTCGACCGCAAGGCGGCGGAGTTCGACCGCGTGGTCAAGATCGGCCGCACCCATCTCCAGGACGCCGTGCCGGTCCGCCTCGGGCAGGAGTTCTCGGGGTACGCCCCGGCGAAGCCGCGCTCGCCCGGCTGGAGGCGGCGAAGCCCCGCCTGGCCGAGCTGCCGCTCGGCGGCACCGCGGTGGGCCCGGCCTGAACGCGCCGCCGGAGTCGCGCCGCGGGTGATCGACCGCCTGGCCGAGCAGACGGGGTGCCCCTTCCAGGCGGCGCCCAACCGCTTCGAGGCGATGGCGGCAAGGACGCCGCGGTCGAGATGTCGGGGTGCTGAAGACGATCGCCGCCTCGCTGACCAAGATCGCCAACGACATCCGCTGGCTCGCTTCGGGCCGCGCTGCGGCATCGGCGAATCATCCCCAGCCCAGCCGGGGAGCTCGATCATGCCCGGGAAGGTCAACCCGGTGATCCCGGAGTCGGTGCTGATGGTCGCCGCCCAGGTGGTGGGGAACGACACCACGATCACGCTCTGCGGCATGGGGGGAAACTTCGACCTCAACGTGATGATGCCGGTGATCGCCTACAACCTCCTGCAGTCGATCGAGATCCTCGCCAACGCCTCGCGCCTGCTGGCCGAGAAGTGCGTCGACGGGATCACCGCCAACCGCGAGCGCTGCGAGGAGCTGGTCGAGCGCTCGCTCGCCATGGTGACCTCGCTGGTGCCGAAGATCGGCTACGACGCCGCCGCCGAGATCGCCAAGGAGTCGGTGAAGACCGGCAAGACCATGCGCGAGGCTCTGCCTCGAGAAGCAGGTGCTGCCGCCGGACGAGCTCGCCGAGGCGCTCGATCCCTGGGGGCAGACCGGAGGGGGGAGTGCACGCCGGGGGGGGAGCCGGCGGCTGAGTCCGCCGACCCGGACAGCTTCGGCCGCGCTGCCGGCGCCAGACCTCCTGCACCCCCAGCAGGGTGATCCCGGCCAGGAAAACGGTGGTGCCGAGCCCGAGGTCGGCGCGCGAGAGCGGAGCGCTCCCGAGCAGGGCGAGGGCGTTGAAGGCGAGGCCGGCGAGCAGCAGGGCGAGGACCTTGCGGTCGCCGGCGGGGACGCCCGCCGGGGAGGGCGCGGGAAAGCCTGCGGTCCGTCGGCGGCAGGTTGTCGACGGCGAAGCCGCGGGGTTCGCAGGGTGCGCGGGCGCGCGGCCGGGGCGGGGACGTGGGGGCCGCGGGGGTCGCGGGAATCGCAGCGCCCCTGCCGCGGCGGCCACGACGGGTACTGGCGCGGGATTTCCTCGGCCGCCGGCCGCGGGGTTCGGCCGGGTCGAGGGGAGGGGCGGATCGTAGCGCGGGTGGGGGAGGCGCGGCCGCGGCGCGGCGCGCCGGCGCGGGGGAGAAGGGACGCTGAGGAGGCCCGTCGGGTCTATATCTACGGATGGGTCCTCCTGAGTTGGACGGTCGGAGCGTGGGATTTCCCTTCCGGCGCTTCAGGCGATGTGGGCGCGGAAGCTGGCGCCCGCCTGGAGCAGCCTCACCTGACCCGAGGCGGAGCTGACCTCCTCGACGACCTGGTGGTCGCCGACCATGAAGCAGATCAGCCAGGGCCGGGGCGTCGGGTCGTGGTGTAGGTCTCCCCGGACCGCAGGAGCCGCCAGTTCCTCGCCTCGTCGGGCCGGAAGTGGTGGCCGTGATCCGCTCCGGCCCCCGGTGTTGTTGACGACTCCGACTCTTGCGTCCGACCCCGTTTGATTGCTGACATCCATGATGATTCCTCCCGAGCAAAGCCCCCGGAGGCGCGGGCGCCCCGGAGCGGAGTGGAACGGATCAGGGGTTCCCGCGGGGCGTGACCTCGACCTCCGGGAAGAAGATCCTCGGGCGCGCGGCCGGGAGCGAGTCCCGGACCTTATTCCACATCTTCCCGACGGCAGCCGGTCGGCGGGGACCCCGGCCACCAGGGTCGGCACGCCGTCCAGCGTCCTCGGCTCGATCCCGCGCTCCCAGACGGTCTGCGCGGCGTGATCCTGCACCGCGACGTCGAAGGACTTGAACTCCTCCATCCCCTCGATGGCGATCTGGAGCTCGACGATCTCCGTGCCGCGCGGCAGGTCGAGCCGGTGGACGGGCTCGGCGCCGCGGGTCGTCATCAGGGCGAGCTGGAGGAGGACCTTGGCCGGCTGCCGTTTCGCGATCTGGTGCCCCTCTTCCGCGGTCGCGGCGGTGGATGCCGCCGGCGGCACGGGAGCCGGGGCCGGGTTCCTGGGGGCCACGGGATGCGCGGGGGCCGGACGCTCCTGGGCGACGAGCGGCGCGGATTCCCGCCGTGCGGCCGCTCCAGGGCATACCAGGAGAGGCCTGCCGCCGCGGCGAGCCCCGCTGCCAGGGCCATCCAGCGCACCGCCGGCGAGGCGGCGCCGAGGAGCGCCGCCGGAACGGCACGACCGGAGCCGGGGGCGCGTCCCCCCGCCTCCGGGAACGGCGGGCCGCCGATCGCGGCCGGTTACTACGGGCGAGCGCCAGGCGCTCCCTTCCCTGCGGGGAAGCGGCGAGCCGCTGCTCGACCTTTTCCTTCTCCGCCGGCGTCAGCTCGCCGCGGTCGGCGGCGGCGAGGAGATCCCCCTCGACCGCCTCGGCGAGCTCGAACAGCTCGTCCTCGGCCAGCAGCCGCCCCTCCGTGCGCTCGCTTCGTCTTCCGTGAGCTCTCCCAGCAGGTAGCTCCTCACCAGCTCTTCATCGGATCGATTCAATGGATTCTCTCGCATGCCCTCAAACCCTCCCTCTGCGACTTCAAGAACGATGTCCTTCTTCAGAGAAACGTTTCGCGATGAAGAATAAGTCAGCGACGGAGGGATGCGTGGACGCAGGACTCCAGCTTGCGGCGCACCCGGTGGACGCGGATGCGCAGCGCGTTCATCGGCAGCTCGAGGTCGCGGGCGAGGCCCTGGCGGTTGCGGATGTTGCTCTCCCCGGACGATCCTCCCCCCGGTAGTAACGAGGATCAGGTCGCGCTGGTCGGGCGGCAGCCCGTCGAGGCAGCGGCGCAGCCCTTCGAGGCGGCGGTCGGCGGGCTCCTCCTCCGGCGAGAAGGACGCCGGCGGCCACCCCTGGCTCTCGAGCGCCCGGTGCTCGCGGGCGGCGCGGCGCAGGACTTCCTTGTAGACCAGGTGGCGACGCCGCAGAAGTAGCCGTAGGGATCGTTCGAGCGCAGCTCGATCCCCTCGGCCAGCCGGCGCGCGACGCGATTGATCGTCTCGTCGGCGAGGTCTTCCGGCTCGTGCAGCCGCGCCACTCGAACAGGCGGATCAGCTTGCGGCGGATCGTCTCGTACTTCTCCGCCGCGAGGTCGGGAGCCGGATCGAGCTGCGCGAGGAGGGCGGCGAACCCCTCGGCGGTCAGCCCGTCCTCGCGGGGTCCGCGGTCCTCGCGCCGGCTCACCGCCACTCCCCTTGCAGGGCGAAGCCGGCCCAGTAGAAGGGGGACCGGCGGCCGGGCTCTGGCGCATCGCGAGCTGCGCCTGGCGCAGGGCGGCGGCGGGGGAGAGCCGCTGGCGCAGCATGCCGCGGTAGAGCTCTCCCATCAGCTCCGCCGTCGCGCGGTCCTCGACGCTCCACAGGCTCGCCAGGACGCGGGCGGCGCCGGCGTACATGAAGCCGCGGGTCAGCCCGACCAGACCCTCGCCGCGGATCTCCTGGCCGAGCGCCGTCCGGCACGCCGAGAGGACCACCAGGTCGGCGTTCAGACGCAGGTTGTAGATGTCGTTCAGCGGCAGGAAGCCGTCCTGCGGACGGCCCTGCTCGTCGTAGAGCGAGAGCACCAGCTTCGAGAGCTCGGGACGGCGGCTGTCGAGCACGCCGTGGGTGGCGAAGTGGAGGTTGCGGAAGCGGGCGAGCTCGGGGCTGAGCGCTCTGTCGCGCGTGGCGGCGAAGCCGGTCGCCAGGAAGAGCTGCCCCGGCGGCACGAGCGCCGCGATCGTCCGCGCTTCCCGCTCGGACGACGGCAGGCGGCCGAAGTAGAGGCGCTCGGGGTCGCCGCCCGGGGCTGGGCTCCGCGCTCCGGGGCATCCGCGCCATCCGCGGCATCCCCGCCATCGCGGCGGACGCCAGGTGCGGCCGGTCGATCCCGGAGGAGCGCCGCGTCAGCCGCTGATCGGTGGCCTGGAAACCGGATCGGCGAAGATGGCGAGGGTCTGCGGCGCCCGGGCTCGGCCGCGCACCTCGCGGCGCAGCCACCAGCGCCGAGGCCGAGGGGGAGGGTGACCACCTCGTGGCGGGTGATCAGGGGGGCGCTCGCTCCCGGGATGGGGAGCGCCGCGAAGGGGATGTACTGCAGGGCGCCGTCGGCCACGATCAGCAGGGGGCGGTCGCCGAGCAGCATGGCGGGGGAGAGGATCAGCTCTCCGAGCTCCTGGCCGGCCCGCTCCGCCTCGACGTCGGCGCGGTCGTCCCCTTGCGCGCCGCCGGGCTCTCGCCGGCCGGCTGCTCGTTGCGGGCGTTCACCATGGCGTAGTAGCGGCGGGCCACCGACTCGATGCGCTCGCGCGCCGGCAGCTCGAAGCTCTCGACCTTTCCGGGGTCACCACCCAGAGGTAGCTCCGCCTGGCGCCCAGCGCGTACTCGAGGAGGAGCGCGCGGCCGTCGAGCGCCTCGCTGCGGATCTCGGCGAGGCTGAGCGGCTGCGGCTGGGTGAGGGCGGCGTATCCCGGGCTGCTGGCGCGCAGCGCGGCCTGCGCCTTGCGGTACTGGTCGAGCGTCTCCTCGAGGCGGTGCTCGGTGTCCGCGAGCTTCTGCCGGTCGGGCTTCTCTCGCTCAGCAGCTTGAAGCGGTAGGAGTCGAGGGAGTTCAGCGCGTCGCGCAGGCGATGCTCCTCCTTCACCAGGCCGGAGTCGGCCCCCTCGCTGACCTCGGCTCCCGAGCCGTTCAGCACGTCGAGGAGGCTGCGGGCGCGCGCCCGCTCGCTGACCTGAAAGGCCTGTGCCGCGGCGTCGTTCGCCGCGGTCCGCGAGGCCATCAGGACGTCGATGTAGATCTCGTAGGCGTCGAGCTGGGTGGCGAGAGCGAGCTGCGCAGCCGCTGGTCGTAGACCTTGGTGCGCAGCGAGTCGAAGCTGTCGACGGAGGAGCGTGCCTGTTCCACGGCGGCTTTGAAGTCGCCGGCCTCGCGCTCGGTCTTGGCGAGGGGAAGCCGATGTCCGCCTCGTCGGAACGGTCCTGGCGCTCGTGGGCCAGGGCCAGGGCCTGGGTCAGCTCGAGGCGGGCCGCCGGGAGGTTTCCCGCCTCGCGATGCGCGACGCCGAGCGCGCAGAGGGCGCCCGCCTCGAGGTCCGGAAAGCCTTTCGCCGACTCGAGAGCGGCTTGCGCGGTTTCCACCGCCTCGGCCGGCTGCTTCAACAGCACCCGCAGGTAGGTCTGGCGGACGAGCACGGAGGTCCGCGTCTTGCGGTCCACGCTGCGCGCGGGCGCCTGGAGGAAGGTCTTCCCGGCCTCGTCGTAGTGCCCCAGCCGCACCAGGGTCGCCCCGAGGTTGATCAGCATCCTCGCCTCGTTGTCGGGGTCGTCCACGCCGCGGGGGATGGCGAGCGCCTGCCGGAACAGCTTCAGCGACATCTCCCACTCGCCGAGGGAGAAGTAGGAGAGGCCGAGATTGTTCAGCGCGGAGGCTTCCGATTCGTGGCCGACGAGGCGCGGGCGAGCTTGAGGGTCTGCTCGAATACTGGATCGCCTTCTGCGGCTCGGCGAGCTGGCTGTAGGCCATGCCGAGGTTGTTGAGGGCTTTCGCCTGGATTCGGCTTCCCTGGCTTCCTTCGCCAGCCGGAGCGACTCGAGGAGTTCTCGATCGCCGCCGTGACATCCCCTTCATCCTGCTCCTCCACGCGACGTTGCTGAGGGGCCATCGCCTGGCCCTCGAGGTTTCCCGCCTGCCGGGCGAGGGCGAGCGCCTCCTGGTAGTGGCGCTTCGCCTCCTCCGGGCGGCCCAGCCGGTTGAGCAGCGTTCCGGCGCTGTTCAGGGAGTTGACCTGCCAGGTGCGCGCCGTGGCTCCGGGCTGGGCGCTCCACAGCGCGGCCGAGGCCAGGTAGTCCTTCGCCGCCGGCTCGGTGCCGCCGGGGAGGGAAGCCCGATAAAGGCCCAGCAGGAAGTCGGCTTCGGCCTCGCGGCGAGTCTCCTGCAACCGGCGAATAGGGGCAATGCACGCTCCAGCGCCGCGACGCGCCGCTCGAGCGAGCGGTCGTCCCCGCCGGTCTCGCTCAGGCAATCCCAGACGGCCCTTCACGGCCTCGGCGCGGAGGGCGTCCTCGCTTCCCGCGACCCCCGTGGGCCTTCGACGCGCAAGCGGTACTGTCCCCGCGGAAACTGCGGGTTCTCGGTCCGTACGTCGATCCGGTACAGCCCGGAGCCGCCCCGGCAACCGCCGCTAGATCCTCCTCCGCCGAAGTGCCGCCGACCAGCCCGTCCGCGCCGGTGATCTCGACTCCCCGGGGGTCGAACAGCCTCGCAATGACGTCGACCGCCGATCTCCCTGGATCACGACGCGCAGGAACTGGCCCGTCTGGAGCTCGACCGGGTAGCTGTGGGTTTCGCCCGCCCGGAGGTCGCGCTCCACGGTGAGCCCGTCGGTCAGCGCGGGCCCGACGGACGGCCCCGGTTCCCTGGCGCACAGAGGAGCAGCCCGAGTCCGGCGAGCCCGGCGAGGAGCAGCGAAGCGGCGACGCGGCGGTGCGGCGCGGAACGGCTGGGCATGCGGAAAGAGCCGGCTCATCCTTCCTTTCGTCTGGCGACAACTCGACGCAACGTCTCCCGCGTCCCCTTCCCGTTCCATGTCACACACGACAGAGAGCAGACCTGCAAACCACGAAAACGGCGCCCATTTTACCGGTTTGCGCCCCGGCCGTTCCAGCCGGGGAACGCGGCGGCCCCGCTGGAGGGTCATAGGCGGAACCGCGGCGGGTTTCGCGCTAAGCTACGCTTCGTGCGATCCCCGGACGCCGTCGTCGAGCCGGAGAGGAGCCGGCGCGTGCTGCACTGTGACATGGATTGCTTCTACGCGGCCGTGCACATGCGGGACGACCCGTCGCTGCGCGGCAAGCCGGTGGCGATCGGCGGCCGTCCGGAGAGCCGCGGGGTGGTGGCCGCCGCCAGCTACGAGGTCCGCCGCTTCGGCGTCCACTCGGCGATGCCCTCGTTGCGCGCCAAGCGCCTCTGCCCGGAGATCCTCTTCATCCCCCCCGACTTTCGCCGCTACGCCCGCGAGTCGGAGAAGATCTTCGCCATCTACCGCGAGCTGACGCCGCTGGTGCAGGCGGTGTCGATCGACGAGGCCTACCTCGACGTCTCGGATCACCTCGGGACGGCGGGGAGCGCCACCGCGCTCGCCAAGGAGATCCGCCGCCGGGTGCGCGAGGAGCGCGGGCTGACGGTGAGCGTCGGGGTCGGCCCCAACCGGCTGATCGCCAAGATCGCCTCCGACTTCAACAAGCCGGACGGCCTGACCGTGGTGCCGCCCGCCAAGGTGCAGGCGTTCCTCGACCCCCTGCCGGTGCGCCGCCTGCACGGCGTCGGCCCGGCGACCGAGCGGGCGCTTTTTTCGACGAAGTTGGCCACCATCGCCGACCTCCGCGCCGCCGACGTCGACCTGCTGGATCGACCGCTTCGGCAAGCACGGCCGCATCCTCCACGAGTTCGCCCACGGCATCGACGACCGCCCGGTCGAGACCCACCAGGAGAGGAAGAGCCTGGGGACCGAGAACACCTACTCCGAGGACCTCACCGACCTCGCCCGCATCCACGCCGAGGTTGACCGCATGGCCCAGGAGGTGGCGGACGCCCTCGGGCGCAAGGGGATCGCGGGGTGCACGGTGACCCTCAAGATCCGCTACGAGGACTTCACCACCGTCACCCGCTCGCGCACCTTCGCCGTGCCGGTCGACGACTTTCCCTCGATCGCCGCCTGCGCCCGCGACCTGCTGCGCCGCACCGACGCCGCCAAACGCCCCGTCCGCCTCCTCGGCGTCACCGCCTCCAGCCTGGTCAAGGAGCGGGTGGCACAGCTCTCGCTGTTCGATCTCTCCTGGGATGAATGACCGCGATCCAGCGCCCCCCTCCTCTGCCCCGACGACCGCGGCCTGATTGCGCGGCGGGGGATTTCACATCGATCCCTGGCGGCCGGCCGAGCGGGCGGTGATCTCGCACGGGCATGGCGACCATGCCCGGTGGAGCGCCTCGACCTGGCGGCGGCGCCTTCGCTCCCCATCCGCGCCGGCGGCTGGGGGCGGCGGCCCGGGTCGAGGGGGTTCCTTTCGGCGAGCGGGTGGAGCTGGGGAGGTGACGGTCTCTTCCACCCCGCCGGGCACATCCTGGCTCGGCGCAGGTGCGGGTGGAGCGCCGCGGGCACCCGGAGGACGTCTGGGTCTTCTCGGGCGACTACAAGCGGGCCGCCGATCCCACCTGCGAGCCGTTCGAGCGTGCCCTGCCGGACGTTCATCACCGAGGCGACGTTCGCGCTGCCGATCTACCGCTGGGACCCGGGCGCCGAGGTGGCGCGCGAGATCCTGCGTGGTGGGGGCGAACGGCGAGGCGGGGCGGGCCTCCGTCCTCTTCTGTTACGCCCTCGGCAAGGCGCAGCGCATCCTCGGCGAGCTGGCGCGGCTGACTGACCGGCCGGTCTTCGTGCACGGCGCGCTCGAGCCGCTCACCGAGTGCTACCGCCAGGCGGGCGCCGGATGCTCCCCACCCGGCCGGTTGCGAGGCGGTGCGCGGCCAGTCGTTCGCCGGCGAGCTGATCATCGCGCCGCCTCGGCCGGGGCTCCCCTGGATGCGCCGCTTCGGGGCGGCGAGCACCGCCTTCGCCTCCGGCTGGATGCGGGTGCGCGGCACCCGCCGCCGGCGCGGCTTCGACCGCGGCTTCGTGATCTCGGACCACGCCGACTGGCCCGACTGCTGCGCACGATCGCCGAGACCGGCGCGGCGGGTGCTGACCACCCACGGCGCCTCCGAGTCGCTCGCCCGCTACTGCGGGAGGGGGGCTCGCCGCCGAGCCGCTGGCGACCCCGTTCACCGGCGAGATGGAGGGCGAGACCGAGGGAGAGGCGGCCGGGGAGACCGGCCGGAGACGGAAGGCCATTGAAGCGCTTCGCCGCCCTCTACGAGGCGCTCGACCGCACGACCTCCACGCTCGAGAAGGTGGCGGCGCTCGCCGCCTACTTCGCCGCGGCGCCGCCCGCGGACGCCGCCTGGGCCGTCTGGTTCCTCACCGGGCGGGCCCAAGCGTGTCCTCTCGGCCGCGGTTTGGCGGGCTGGGCGATGGCGGAGGCGGGGATCCCCGATGGCTGGCGACGAGGCTTCGGTCGTGGGCGACTTGGCCGAGACGATCGCCCTGCTGCTCGACAGCCGTGGCCGGGGGAGCCGGCGCCGGAGTCTCTTCGCTGACGACGAGGGAGCGCCACCGGCCGCTGCCGCCCTGGCCCCCGAGGTCCAGCGCGCAGGCGGGCACCGGCTGGTGGCGGGGGTGCCGCGCTGGGAGACCTTCGTGCTCGACAAGCTGTCACCGGCGAGCTGCGGGTGGGGGTGGCGCCGACCCTCGTCGAGCGGGCGCTGGCCGAGGTCGCCGGCGTGCCGCAGCCGGTGTCGCCCATCGCCTGATGGGCAGCTGGGAGCCGACGGCCGCTTTCTTCGCCAACCTGCTGACCCCGGGCGAGGAGGCGGAGGACTCGTCCCGCCCGTACCCGTTCTACCTGGCCTCGCCGCTCGAAGGGGGCCGAGGCGCGGTCGCTCGGCAGCCGCGCGGAGTGGCTCGCCGAGTGGAAGTGGGACGGCATCCGGGCCCAGATCGTCCGCCGGCGGGGCGACGTCCATCTCTGGTCGCGCGGCGAGGAGCTGATCACCGAGCGCTTCCCCGAGCTGGCGCGCGGGGCGCAGGCCCTCCTCCCCGACGGCACGGTGCTCGACGGCGAGATCCTCGCCTGGAAGGAGGGGCGGCCGCTGCCGTTCGCCGTGCTCCAGCGGCGGATCGGCCGCAAGAAGCTGACCGAGAAGGTGCTGGCCGAGGCCCCCGCCGTCTTCCTTGCCTTCGACCTGCTGGAGCTGGGAGGGCAGGACCTCCGCGAGGCTCCGCTCGCCGAGCGGCGCGCGGGCTTGGAAAAACTGCTCGCCGAGGGACGCCCTTTTTTGCTCACCTCTCCGGGAGGCCGCTGGATCGACCTGGGAGGCGCTGGCGCGGGCGCGGGAGGAGGCGCGGGAGCGCGGCGTCGAGGGGGTGATGTTGTAGCGCCTCGCCTCCCCGTACCGCACCGGCCGCAAGCGGGGGGACTGGTGGAAGTGGAAGATCGACCCCTTCACCCTCGACGCCGTGCTGGTCTACGCCCAGTCCGGTCACGGCCGGCGGGCCACTCTGCTGACCGACTACACCTTCGCCGTCTGGTCGGAGGTGAGCTGGTCCCGGTCGCCAAGGCCTACTCGGGCCTCTCCGACGAGGAGATCCTCACCCTCGACGGCTGGCTGCGCCGCCACACCCTGCAGAAGTTCGGCCCGGTGCGCGCCGTCGAGCCGGTGCAGGTCTTCGAGCTCGCCTTCGAGGGGATCGCCCGCTCGCCGCGCCACAAGTCGGGGCTCGCCGTCCGCTTCCCCCGCATCGCCCGCTGGCGCACCGACAAGACCCCGGAGCAGGCCGACCGCCTGGAGGAGATCCTGGCGCTGTTAGCATCTGCTTCAAGCTGATTTGTTGGCACGGGCGTTGCTATGTATGATCGGTGGCCGGGGGCGATGGCACCAGGTAACTCCTCCCAGGTTTTGCCTCCGGCCCTTTTGAGAAACCTTCCCGTCCGACCCCTGAGCGCGGACGGTTCGACCGAGGAGAGTGAGCCATGTTGAGATGGGCACTGATCTTTCTGATCGTCGCACTGGTGGCGGCCGTCTTCGGTTTCGGCGGCATCGCCGCGGGCGCGGCCGGGATCGCCAAGATCCTCTTCGTGCTCTTCCTGGTAGTCTTCGTCATCTCGCTGGTGATGGGTCTCGCCCGCCGGGCCTGACTCAAGCCGGCAACGACGAAACGACCGGGCCGCCGGCGTCCTTCCGGCCTTACGCTCGAGGTCCGCTCGGAGCGAAAGAACCGCCCATGTTCGAGCAGCGACTTCGCGACGCCCTCGCGCGGCCTTTCGAGGTCCGCTCGCTCGCCCTCTCCGGCCTCTTCCTGCTGGCCGCCTTCTACACCCTCTACTTCGCGCGCTCGTTCTTCCTCCCCATCGTCCTCGCCCTGCTGCTGAACTTTCTGCTCAGCCCGATCGTCCGCGCCTTGAAAAAGCTGCGCATCCCGGAAGGGCTGGGCGCCGCGCTGGTGATCTTCAGCCTGCTCGGGCTGCTCGGCTTCGGCCTCTTCCAGCTCGCCGTCCCCGCCTATGGCTGGATCGGCCAGGCGCCGCAGAGCCTGCGCCGGATCGAGGGGCGGATCCGCGACCTCAAGCGGCCGGTGCAGACGGTGAGCAAGGCGACCGAGCAGATGGAGAAGATCACCCAGGTCTCGGCCGGCTCGGGGAACGCGCCGAAGGTGCAGATGACGACCGAGAGCCTGGGCGCGAAGATCCTCGGCCAGGCGACCGAGCTCGTCTCGGGGGCCGTGGTGACGGTCATCCTCCTCTTCTTCCTGCTCGCCTCGGGGGACCTCTTCCTGCGCAAGCTGATCAAGGTGCTGCCGAGCGTCGACGACAAGGCGCGGGCCACCGCCATCGCGCGCCAGCTCGAGACCGAGATCTCGCGCTACCTCGGCACCATCACGCTGATCAACTGCGTCCTCGGCCTCGCCGTCTGGGGGGTGATGTCGCTGCTCGGCGTCCCCACGCCGCTCCTCTGGGGGGTGGTGGCGGCGTTCGCCACCTACATCCCCTACCTCGGCGCGATCGCCATGATCACCGTGCTCGCGATGGTCGGCCTGCTCACCTTCCCGGACCTCCCGCACGCCCTGCTGCCGGCCGGCGCCTTCTTCGCCTTCAGCCTGCTCGAGGCCTACCTGCTGACCCCGCTGATCCTCGGCCGCCGGCTGACCCTGAACCCGGTGGTGATCTTCCTCGCCCTCACCTTCTGGGGGTGGATGTGGGGGATCGCCGGCGCCCTGGTCGCCGTGCCGCTCATGGTGGTGTTCAAGATCACCTGCGAGCACAACGAGCGGCTCGCCCCGATCGGCGAGTTCCTGGGGAGCTGATCCCGGCTGACAGGGCGCGTCTACTTCCTGTCCAGGTATTTCAGCTCGGGCCGGCGGCGCCGTTCCCCGGCTCGCCCTCGATCCGGGGGTCGCAGCCTGTTGATGCCGCGGCGCAGGGCGCCGAGGTCGTCGACCAGGAAGGCGCCGACCTCCTGGAGGACGGGGGAGTAGGCCGGGCAGGCGCGCCCGCCGACGACGAGCGCCGTCCCGGGGCCGAGCAGCCGGCGCAGGCGCCGGAGGTCGTCGCTCAGCAGGGGATCGTCCGGCGGGTAGGTGATGCTGAGGGCGACCGCGCGGGCCTTGGTCTGGCGGGCGGCGGCGGCGATCTCCTCGGGGGGGAGATCGGGGCCGAGATAGGTCACCTGCCACCCCTCGCCGGCGGCGGTGGCGGCGGCGAGCAGGGCGCCGAGCTCGTGGCGCTGGCGCGCGGGGGTGGTGACGACCAGATGCGGCGCCGAGATCTCCGGATGATAGGCCCCCTTCATCCCGCCGAGGAACGAGCGCACCACCGTCGAGGCCATGTGCTCGTGGATCGGGCGCAGCGTCCCCTGGTGCCAGAGCTGGCCGATGCGGGTCATCAGCGGCGACAGCACCCGCTCGATCAGGTGCGTGCGGCTGAACAGCACCGAGGCGCGCTCGAGCTCGCGCTCCATCTCCGTCACGTCGAGGCGCTGCGCCGCCGCCATGCACCGGTTGAGGAAGCCCTCCGCCACCTCGTCGAGCGTGTCGGGGCCTTGAGCGTCCGCCTCGCCGCCGGCTTCCCGGCCGGGCCCGCGGCGAATACGGGGGCGCCGGCTCCGTCTCGATCAGCGCCTGCAGCTCCTCGTTGCCGAGCCCCGCCACCTGGCTGATCGCCCGCCCGCCGCTGACCACCCGGCGCAGCAGGAGCAGCCGCTCGATGTCGTCGTCCGAATAGAAGCGGCGCCGCGTCTCGGAGCGCCCCGGCTCGACGGCGCCGTAGCGCCGCTCCCACGCCCGGATCAGGTCCTGTTTGAGGCCCGTCCGGCGCGCCACCACGCCGATCGGATGGCGCGGGGTGCTGGAGCTCGGACGGTCGCTGGGCATTGCCCCCAGCTAGCAAGGTGTCTAGATCATGTCAAGAATCGAGGCTTTGCAAGGTGGACGTACCGATTGACAGATAGGAGGAGATCCCTAGGCTTCGCGGCCTGTTTCCCCTCTTAGGTGCGACCTCCGGGTTGCACCCTTTTTCTTCCGACTCAGCCCTCGTCCCCCTCTTCCCAGCGGTCGATGTCGCGCCGTTCCTTCTTGGTCGGCCGGCCGCTCCCGGCGTCGCGTACCACGGGAGGGCGGCGCAGCAGGCGCTGGATCGGGTCGGCCTCGGGGCGGGGCGGGCTCAGGTCCTCGTAGAGGGTGCGCGCCTCCTCCTTCGAGACCGGCTTCTCCCGCAGCTCCTTGACGATCAGCACCCGCGTCCACTCGCCGATCTCCACCTCGATCCGGTCGCCGGGCGCCGAGGTGGCGGTGGGGCTTGGCGGTCTGCCCGTTGACCGTCACCCGGTTGAGCTCCACGGCGCGGGTCGCCTGGCTGCGCGTCTTGAACACGCAGGCGACGTTCAGCCATTTGTCGAGCCGGACGGACGCGTCGGACATGCCGGAAGTTTACCGCGACTCGGCCGCAGGCCGGCGCAGGACGACCCGCGCCGGCACCGAGGCGCGGCGCAGAGCCCCCGCCAGCTCGCCCGGCCCCGGAGGGTGGGCGGCGAGCGGCGCGTACTCCGCCAGCCGCTGCGGCCAGGGGAGCCCCGGCGGCGGAGGGACGAGCCCGCCGACGGCGGCGAAGAAGAGGAGCTAGCCGAGGAGGGCGGCCGCGCGCCAGCGCCGCGACCGCCGTCTTGGCCGCTTCGCGAGGAACGCCGCGAAGCCGATCCCGAGCGCGGGAAGAGCGTCGATCAGGAAGCGCTGCCCGTAGCCCCCCGCGTTGTTCCACTCCGACCACCACCCGTAGAGCAGGGCCACCGCCAGGAACCAGACGGCGGCGACCGTCGCCCACCCCGGCGTCCGGCGGGCGATCTCCTTCCATACGCCCACCGCCAGCCCCGCCGCGGCGAGCAGGAGCGCCGGGTGGAACCAGAACAGGCCGTGGACCGGCGACAGCAGCACGTTCCACGGCGAGGCCGCCGAGACCGTCCACACCCCGCCGTAGGGAGGAGCCCAGGCGCCGAACAGCGAACGCCACCAGAAGGGGAGTACGAGGAGGAACGGAACGAGCCCGGCGGCGAAGGCGAGTCCGCCCGCCCCCGGCCTGCCCCCAGGAGATCGCCACCAGGGCCGGCGCCCCGAGCGCCAGCGAGCCGTAGCGCAGGAGCACCGCCGCCCCCACCACGGCCCCCGCCGCCGCGGCGAGCCCCGCGCTCCCCGCGTTCTCCGCTTCGTGCTGGCGGACCAGCACCAGGAGGAGCAGCCCCGCGAGCGCGAAGACCGGCGCGTGGGTCATCCCCACCAGCGAGTAGAAAATGAGAGGGCCGCCGAAGAAGGTGAGCGCCGAGGCCGCCGCGGCCATCTTCTCGGAGAACCCCATCCGCCGCAGGGCGAAGAAGATCCACGCCAGACCCAGCAGCGTGGCGGCGTTCCTGGCGAGGACGACCGCCGCCGCCGAGAGGAAGACCCCGCGCGGCACCCGTCCGGCGGGAGGCAGCTCGAAGCCGTTCGCCAGCCACCGGAGGGGAGGAGCCGGTCGGCCGCGCGCCCCGCCAGGAAAGGGAGCGCGTCGAGCGCCAGCACCCCCGGCGGGTACTGCATCACGAGGTGCCCCCCGGGCGCCCCGACCAGGCCGTTCGCCACCCCGTGGCCGTGTCCCTCCACCCACAGGGTGCCGCCGTCCACCAGCGCCTCGAGGGTCGAGAAGCTCGCCCAGCCGTCCCCTCCCAGGCCGCGGTCGAACAGCAGCATGTGGAGGGCGCAAAGCGCCAGCACGATCCAGAGAGGGCGGTTGCCGCGGCTCACGCTTGGTAATCTATCCCGTCATGCGAGTCCCGCCCGAAGAGTTCGAGTCCCTGGTCGAAACCGCCCTCGAAGGCCTTCCCCCCGAGTTCGCCGAGCTGCTCGAGAACGTCGCCGTGATGGTCGAGGAGGAGCCCGACCCCGAGGACCTCGAGGCCCTCGGCATGGAGCCGGACGAGGAGCTCTTCGGCCTCTACCAGGGAGTCCCCCTCTCCGACCGCGACTCCTTCTACCAGGCCGCCCTCCCCGACCGCGTCTACATCTTCCGCGGCCCCATCCTGCGCGCCTGCGACAACCGCCGCCAGGTGATCCGCGAGATCCGCGACACCGTGGTCCACGAGCTGGGGCACCACTTCGGGCTGGACGAGGAGGACATGCCGTACTGAGGGGCGCGCTTCCTGGGGCGGCTGCCCTGTAGCCCTCACCCCCGGCCCTCTTCTCCCCGCCCCTCCCGCCGACCGGGAGAAGAGGGGGGCCCTGGAAGGGGAATTTTTACGGTCAGATCGCGGAGCCAAAAATTATTTTCCTCCCGGCGCAAGTTTCTGGCTTCTCTGGCTTTTGCAGCTTCTCCCCTCTCCCGGTCGGGGGGGGGCGGAGGGAGAGGGGCCGGGGGGTGAGGGCCCGGCGGCACGGCCATCGCCACAATCACGCAGGCTTTCCGGATCGGAACTTCCTCGTCCTCTTGTCGGCTTTCCGGATCGGCGCTCCCCCAGGCGCCTACAATCCCCCCATGCGACGCTCCCGGAAGCGGCTGCTCCTGCTGGCCCTCGGCCTGCTCCCCACGGTCGTCGCCTCGACCCTCCTCTACATGTGGGGGATGGCGGCGCTCGAGGGGAAGCCGCGCGACTTCTGGCAGAGCCTGGAGTGGGCCGGCAGACGCTGAGCACCACCGGCTACGGGGCGGACTCCTCGTGGCGCCATCCCCTCATGGTGGTGTTCGTGCTGGTCGTCCAGTTCCTGGGCATCTTCCTGGTCTTCCTGATCTTTCCGATCTACCTGATCCCCTTCCTCGAGGAGCGCTTCGAGACGCGGCTGCCGCAGGAGGTGGCGAAGAAGGACCTCAGCGGGCACGCGGTGATCTACCGCTACGGCCCGGCGGTCGAGACCCTGCTGGCCGAGCTCGCCGGCGCCGGGGTGCCGACGCTCGTCCTCGAGCCGGACGAGACCCGCGCCCGCCGCCTCTTCGAGCTCGGCGTGCAGGTCGTCCACCGCGAGCCGGGGGACGGCGGCCTCCAGGCGGCGCGCCTCGCCACCGCCCGGGCGGTGATCGCCAACGGCACCGACGACGAGAACGCCGCCCTGAGCCTCTCGGCCCGCCAGCTCGGCTACAAGGGGCCGATCCTGGCGCTGGTCGAGGAGCCGTACCACCGCCGGCCGATGATCCTCGCCGGCGCCACCGCCGCCTTCACCCCGCGCCACATCCTGGGCGCCGCCCTCGCGGCCCGCGCCTCGGCGCGCATCAACCCGCGCCAGGGGGGATCCAGCAGCTCGGCCGCAACCTCGAGGTCGCCGAGGTGCGGGTGAGCCCCGAGAGCCCGCTCGCCGGCCACACCCTCGACGAGATGGCGATCGGCGCGCGCACCGGGGCCACGGTGGTGGGGCAGTGGATCGGCGGCGAGCTGGCGGTCTCCGAGGGGCCCGGGCTCCGCCTGGAGCCGGACGGCATCCTGGTGGTGGTGGGGAGCCACGAGAGCGTCGACCGCCTGCGCGACCTCGCGGGCGGCACGGTCACCATGCACCGCGAGGGGACCTTCGTGGTGGGGGGCGGCGGCGAGGTCGGGCGCAAGGTCGCCGAGCTGCTGCGCGCGGTGGGGGAGGAGGTGCGGCTGATCGACCGCCACGCGGGCCCCGAGGTCGACCTGGTGGGGAACGTG
Source organism: uncultured Acidobacteriota bacterium (assembly GCA_963756595.1). GTDB lineage: Bacteria > Acidobacteriota > Thermoanaerobaculia > Multivoradales > UBA5704 > DATARR01. The sequence goes on along the minus strand of CAVWOZ010000067.1, from coordinate 219,315 downwards.
CTCGACGCCCGCATCCTCGAGGCGGCCGGCGTCCGCACCGCCCAGGCGATGATCCTCGCCCTCGACGCCGACAGCGCCACCCTCTTCGCCACCGTGATCCTCAAGGACTTCGCGCCGGACGTGCCGGTGATCGCGCGGGTGAACGAGGCCGAGAACGTCGACCGCATCCACCGCGCCGGCGCCGACTTCGCCCTCTCGATCAGCCAGGTCTCCGGCCAGCTCCTGGCCAAGAAGCTCCTCGGCTTCGACGCGGTGGCGATCGATCCCCAGCTCAAGATCCTGAAAGTCCCCTCCGCGGGGATCGCCGGCCTGGTCGGCCGCCCCCTCGCCGACCTCGGCATCCGCCAGCGGACGGGGGCCCTGGTGGTGGCGGTCGAGCGCGGGGAGGAGATCCTGATCGAGCTCGCCCCCGGCTTCCGCTTCGCGCCGGACGACGCCGTCTACCTCTGCGGCGGCGGCAAGGCGATCCGGCGCTTCCAGGAGATCTACAGCGCGCCGCGGGCAGCCGCGGCACCCGGACCCTTGCGGATAAGCCCCTACTTCAGGACCTCCATCGTCCCGGAGACGGGATGCCACTCCTTCTCGTTGGACGCGAAGCCGTAGATCCGCTGGGTCTCGAAGTTCATCGCCACCGTCAGCGTATAGCCGCTCTCCGGGCTGAAGTACGACACCATCTGCACCTCGGGCGCCACCGCGAAGGCGGCGTACTTCTTGACGCGGGTGGGCTTCCCCTGCTTCTCGCCGTCCAGCATGCTGAACGACACGCTGCCGTCCTCATGGAACGTATGCTCGTAGCTCCCCCCGGCCGTCGGGCTGTCCTCGAACTTCCAGCGGATGGTCTGGCCGGTCAGGGTGTTGGATGCGGTTGCGGTCGCGGGCATCGTCCGGCTCCTTTCGCTGAGATCCAGCCTGCGAGGAGGGAAATTGCACAGGATGTGCCCGCCAGCGTCCAGGACGGGCGCCCGCCCCCCGGAGCTCCCCCGGAAACCGCCCCGGCCGCTCAAACATTGCCTTTTCGCCGGGAACATTGTTTGAAGCGCCGGGACATTGTTTTACGGCTCCAAACATTGTTTGCACCGGCCGGAACACAAGTCGGCGTCGCAAACGTCGTTTTTCGGCTTCAAACAATGTTTTACGCGAAACAATGTTGCAGCCGTTCCCGCTTCTTCTGACGGTCCCTCCTTTGGCACGCCCAAAATCGCGTTTTCATGAATCTGGCGCGTGAAAAAGGGGCGGGCGCCGGCTCCCGCTAAGGTACGCGGCCGAAAGGAGACCAACCATGCCCGAACGCACCGTCCGACTCCACCGCGTGCTCCGCGCCGCCCCCGAGCACGTCTACCAGGCCTTCCTCGACGCCGACGCGATGGCCAAGTGGCTGCCGCCCTACGGCTTCACCTGCAAGGTCCACCACATGGACGCCAGGTCGGCGGCCGATACCAGATGTCGTTCACCAGCTTCTCGACCGGCAGCGGCCACTCCTTCGGCGGGGAGTACCGCGAGCTGGTGCCGGGGAGCGCCTCCGCTACTCGGGTGTCTTCGACGATCCGAACCTGCCCGGGGAGATGGAGACCACGGCGATCCTGAAGCGGGTCTCCTGCGGAACCGAGCTCGCCATCGAGCAGACGGGGCTTCCGGAGGCCATTCCGCTGGAGATGTGCTACCTCGGCTGGCAGGAATCGCTCGCCCAGCTCGCGCACCTGGTCGAGCCGGTGATTCCGGGCTGACGGCAAAGCTCAGGGAGGACCGGGCTGGATTGCCCGGGGCCGGCGCCCCGGGCTGCTCAGCCTCAACCTTCGAGGATGACTCCTGTGCAGGACATCGATGCCCCCATCAAGGGCAGGTGGACGTGCAGATCGGGGCAGTTTGATTGCTTCAAGGAGGCTCCCCCGTTGACCGCTTCCAGGGGCTGGACTCCTCGAGGCTGCGCAGAGTCTCCGTGCTGAGGATGAGCTTCCTGAGCGTCCTGTCCGTCTTTTTCATCTCGAGCTCCTGTCGTGAGTGGCCTTCCTGAATCAGGATAGGCGATTTCATTATACATAACTAGAAATCACGATGCTCTTGAAGGAAGTCTCCGTCGGAACCGAGATCACCGTCGAAAAAAAGAAAGGAAGGGGCTTCCGGCGGCCATTCCGCTGGGGGCAGGTGAAGCGAGCTGAGGCCGCTCCACCTGCCTGCGGTGTCAGCAGAGCCTCGACCCGGCGGTCTGTGTCCCACCGCAAGCGGTAGACCCGCAGCCGGCAAGACCGCTGCAGCAATTGGTGTTGGTGCATTGAACACTGTCCGCTCCTGCCACCTTGCTCAGCCCTGTCTGCTCCAGGCTCCTCAGTGTCTCCTTCGCCAACACCAGCTTCTTCACCTGCTTCTTCATGGATGGTCTCCCTGGTAGTGCCAGGGGACTGCCCCCGGCCTGCGCATTCTAGCTCGCCTTGAAGTGCTGGGCAGGCGGTCAGGTGTCGACGCGGATCTCCTGCGGCTGGCGGGTGTGCCCTTCCAGTGGCCGGCTCCGCCCTCCGGCTCGCCGCGTCCGCCCCGCGGTTTTCCTCCTCTCGGAACCGCGCGTACGCCTCTCCCCACTGCTTCCGCGTCTCCGCCCTCTCGTTTTCCGCTCGCTCCCTCTGCTTTTTCGTCCGCTCCCTCTCGCCCCGCGATACAAAATCTCAGAGGGCAGCCGCCGCCCCGCGAGATTTTGTCACCTCCCCCTCGTTCCCCGAGCGCTCCCTCTCTTCCCCGGGCTCCGGGGATTGAAGGGAGGTGACGAAAAGTCAGAGGGAGCGGTCGAAAAATCAGAGGTGAGAGCCAGGGAATGAGTGGGCGGTGTGCGGGGCCGAGAGGAGGGTAGCGAAATTCGCGAGGGGGACACAGAAAACTGCTGGGCGCAGGCGCCGACGAGCTTTTCGGAAGACCCAATTCACGGCCCGATCGACGAGCCGGGAGAGTCGATAATGCGAGGCGCTGGCGCTCTGGGCTTGCAATGACTCTTACATGATTTTAGTATTGCCAATAGTTAGAAGGGGGCCGAAGGTCCACAATAGCAACAGTAACGAAGGAGGTTCCAATGCGTCGACTCTGCCTGTGTCTATTTCTCCTCGCCGTCGTCTCATTTACCACCAAATTGCCAGCCTATCAAACCACTTGCGGGACTCAGACGTATGATACGGATTTCGCAATCTGCTGCAATAACGTCGTCTCCTCGATACCTTATAGAAGCTACCGGCAGTGCTGCGGCACTCAGGCCTATGACCCGGATTTCGCAATCTGCTGCAATGGCGTCATCTCCTCGATACCGTATAGAAGCTATCGGCAGTGCTGCGGTACTCAGTCTTATGACCCAACGTTCAATCGGTGCTGTGGCGGTGTCGTGACCTCTGGCACCGGCTGGTGCTCCTAGCTGGAGCTCGCTGAAGAAATAGGCTGCGCCGATCTCGCTCGCGCACCGTGGGGAGCTACAAGCAGACCGCCAGGTCGTTCGCTGTGGTTCTAGGCCTCCGGTGCCGGGCGAGATAGGCGGGGCCGCCGAGCTTTCGGGAGACCTTCACTCTGGGGCGTGCCCTTGTCTCGGTCGCTGAGGTGCGGCTACAATGGCCACGGGAGGTGCTAAATGTCCACGGTGAGCACCCGAGTCCTGAAGGACCAGCTTTCGAGCTACTTGCAGCGTGCCGAGAGTGGCGAGCGGATCGTTGTCTTACGGGACGGCCGGCCTGTGGCTGCACTGATCCCGCTGTCCCAGCTTCCAGAGGCGACCGAGCAACAGCGTCTGGCCGAGCTGGAGTCCCGGGGTCTGGTGACGCTGCCCCGGCGGACGGAACGTGGGTTTCAAGGCCCTGCCTTCCCCAATCGGGGCAAGCTGGCCTCTGAGATGATCAGCGAAGACCGACGTTGATTCTCTTTCTCGACACCAGCGCTCTGGTCAAGATCTACATCGCCGAACCGGGCTCGGAGCGAATGCGCGAGGCTGTCGCGCGCGAGGATCCGAAGGCTGCCTCGGTCCTGGCCTTTGCCGAAATCCACGCCGCATTGGCTCGCCGGAGGCGGGAAGAGCTTCTCCGGGAAGCGGAGCTCGAGCAGATCCGGCTCGTCTTCGCCGAGGATTGGGAAAGGCTCAACCAAATGCCGGTCGGAGAGGCGGTGCTCAGGCGGGTGCCGGAGCTTTGTGACCGGCATCCTCTCCGGGGTGCCGATGCCGTCCATCTCGCGAGCGCCATGCTGTTGCAGGAGGAAGGAATCGAGATCCTCTTCGCCTGCTCCGACCGCGCCCTGCTGGCAGCGGCGACCGCGGAAGGGCTCGCGATTTTCGACCCGGCCTCGGAAGTCGACCGGCGTTGACCTTTCAGGTTTGGGGGCCGGAGCTAAGCCCCCCTACTTCCGCAACTCCCCGATCTTCCGATCCCGATCTTCCTCGATCCGCCGCCGCTCGCGGACGTACTCTTGTTCCTCTTCTTCGCGCTTGGCGGGGTCGTACATCGACTTCAGGCGATCCTTGTGGAGGATCTCGAGCTCGGCGAGGCGGGCGTCGGCTTTGCGGCGCTCTTCGGTGATCTTGATGCGGAGCTCTTCGGTGAAGGTCTCCTCGCGGGGGCGTTCGATTCCCAGCTTCTCCAGCCTCTCGAGCGAGAGCTGGTACGACGACTTCATGTTGGAGGCCCGGTCTTTGTCTGCCATGGGGGAAGGATACCATTGGCGGGGGTGGCGGGAGCCTGGGGAGGGCTGGGGCGCCCCCCCCCCCGCGGGAGGCTTCGAAACCTGCCCCGGGCACGCCTTTCGGGTGGCGCCGTCCTGCCCTCCGGCGGAGACGCCCCGCGTCCGTGGCCTCGGAAGGTTCTCGTTGGGACCCGGGGCGTCTCTACCGCCTTCGCCGCAGGGTGATGCCACCGCCTTCGCCGCAGGGTGATGCCACCGCCTTCGCCGCAGGGTGACGTCGACGGTCCTTGGCCCCCCGCCCGAAACACGATACGATCCCCCTCCGGCCGGCCAAAGTGGCACGTTTCGCGGAGCCGCGGCGGCCGGAACGTCGCGAATTCTCCTGCATTTTCCGTAGTTTGCGGCCGTTGGAGCCCTTCGGCTTGGCGGCATCGCTCTTGCTGTAGGGCGCTGGGTGCCGGGGTCCGTCGGGCCCGGGCGATCGAGGGAGGGCCTCTCATGATTGAAGCGCAGAACCTGAGCCGCCGCTATGGCGACTTCACGGCCGTGGACGGCATTTCCTTTTCCGTGCGGGAAGGGGAGATCCTGGGGATGCTGGGGCCGAATGGGGCCGGCAAGACGACGACCATCCGCATGATCACCGGCTTCCTGCCGCCGACCGGCGGGCGGGTGACGGTGGACGGCAAGGATCTCTTCGAGTCCCCCCGCCAGGCGCGCCGGCAGGTCGGCTATCTGCCGGAGAACGTCGCGCTCTATCCCGAGATGCGGGTCAGCGAGTACCTCGGCTATCGGGCGCAGCTCGAAGGGCTGCCGCGGAGCGAGGCGCGCACGGCGATCCCGGTCGCCCTCGAGCGCTGCCTGCTCGGCGACGTGCAGAACCAGATCATCGGCACTCTGTCGAAGGGGTACCGCCAGCGGGTGGGGCTCGCCACCGCCATCCTCCACAACCCGCGCGTGCTGGTGCTCGACGAGCCGACGGTGGGGCTCGACCCGCGGCAGATCATCTCGATCCGCGAGCTGATCCGCGAGCTGGGGCGCGAGCACACCCTCCTCCTCTCGACTCACATCCTCCCCGAGGTCGAGCTGCTCTGCGACCGCGTGGTGATCATCGACCGCGGACGGATCATCGCCGAGGGAACCCCCGAAAGCCTGCGCCAGAGCTGGACGGGGAACCCCTCCGTGCGGGTGGCGTTCAAGGAGGCTCCGGCCGGCGCGCCCGAGGTGCTCGGCGGTCTGCCGGGGGTAGCCGGCGTGACGGCGGTCGACGGCGGGGCGGGCGGCTACAAGCTCGAGTGCGCGGGCGGCGCCGATCCCCGCGAGGCGGTGTTCCGGGCGGCGGTCGAGCACGGCTGGGTGCTGCTCGAGCTGGCCCGCGAGCGCGGCGCGACGCTGGAGGACATCTTCGTGCGGCTGACGACTCATGACGCGATCGACGCGCCGGCGGCCGGCGGGGACGCGGCGGTGGACGACGAGGCGGCGGCCGTGGCCCGGGCGCGCGACGCGGAAGGTGAACCGGAACCGGAGCAGGAGGTGGTCTCGTGAACGGAATCCTGGCGACCTGCCGGCGCGAGCTGCGGGCGTACTTCTTCTCGCCGCTCGCCTACGTGGTGCTGTTCTTCTTCCTGGCGGTCAACGGCGTGATCTTCATCTATCTGGTGGGGCAGCTCAGCGACCCACGGGCCGGCGGCGGTCCGCCGCTCGGCTATTTCTTCCGCGCCACCTGGCTGATGCTCCTGCTGCTCGGGCCGCTGCTGACCATGCGCCTGGTGAGCGAGGAGCTGCGCTCGGGATCGATCGAGGTGCTGATGACGGCGCCGGTCACCGAGACCGAGGTGATCGTGGGGAAGTTCCTGGCGGCGCTCACCTTCTACGCCTTCCTCTGGCTGCCGACCCTCGCCTACGGGGCGGTGATCTCGGCCTATGAGAAGGTGGACTGGGGGCCGATCGCGGCGGGGTATCTCGGCATCCTGCTGATCGGCTCGCTGTTCCTCGCGATCGGCATCTTCGCGTCGTCGACCACGCGCAGCCAGCTGCTGGCGGCGATGATGACGGGGGCCCTCCTCTTCATCCTCTTCCTGATGGGGGTGTTCGAGGAGATGGTCAACAACGACGTGCTGAAGAAGGTGCTCGGCTACGGCAGCCTGTGGAACCACATCGACGAGTTCGCGAGCGGCATCGTCGACACCCGGAGGCTGGTGTTCTATCTCTCGGGCACCCTGTTCTTCCTGTTCCTGGCCAGCCGCGCGCTGGCGGACAAGAAGTGGAGATGAGCGCGATGCCTGCCACCCCGAATCCTTCCCAACCGACGCCCCCGCAGGCGTCCGAGCCCAGGCGCAGCGCGCTGGTGCGCACCGGAACGCTCTCCGCCGGCGTGCTGCTGCTCGCCGTGCTGCTCGTGATCCTCAACTATTTCGGCTGGAAGTACTACAAGCGTTTCGACTGGACGAAGAGCCAGCTCTACAGCCTTTCGGAGCGCACCCGCAACGTGCTGCGCGGGCTCGACCGCGACGTCGATTTCATCGTCTTCCTGTCGCCCGACCAGCAGCACGAGCTGTATCAGCCGACGACCGAGCTCCTGCAGCGCTACGGGGCGGCGTCGCGGCGGGTGCACGTGCGGGTGGTCGACCTCGAGAAGAACCCGCTGCAGGCGCAGCAGCTCGTCAAGCAGTACGGCGTCACCGCCACCGGCGTGGTGGTGGCGAGCGGCAACGACAAGCGGGTGATCAACAGCAACGATCTCGCTGAGGTCGACTTCAGCGGCCAGCAGGAGGGGGGGCCGCCGAAGATCACCGGCTTCAAGGGGGAGCAGCTGTTCACCAGCGCGATCCTCCAGCTCTCGGAGGGGAGGAAGCCGAAGATCCTGTTCACCACCGGCCACGGCGAGCCGACGCTCGACGAGCCGGGGGGGCATGGCCTTTCGGGGGCGCAGCAGCTCCTCGGGCGGGACAACTTCGACATCTCGGAGTGGGCCTCGCTCGGCAAGAGCGCGGTGCCGCCGGGGACCGACCTGCTGGTGATCGCCGGCCCGGCGAGCAGCTTCGTGCCGCCCGAGCTCGCCGCCTTCTCGGCCTATCTCGACGGCGGCGGGCGGATGCTGGTGATGCTCGATCCCACCCTGGGGCCGGGGGGCGCGGCGCTGGTGAACACCAACCTCGAGGGGTGGCTCGCCCGCTACGGCGTCAAGGTGGGGGAGAACATCGTGGTCGATCCCTCGAACCCGCTGCCGTTCTTCGGGCCGGAGACGATCTTCATCAAGAGCTACGGCGATCATCCGATCACCAAGGCGCTGGGGCAGGGGAACGTGCCGGTGCTGGTCAGCCTCGCCCGCTCGGCGGGGGCGGGGAGCGCGCCGGGGCTCAAGGTCACCGAGCTGCTGAAGACCACCGACCAGGGATGGGGGGAGACCGACCTCGCGCACCTCGACAAGGTGTCGCGCGACGCGCGGGACCTCGCGGGGCCGGTGGCGATGGGGGTGGTCGCCGAGACGGCCGCCCCCGCCGGAGGCGCCCCCGGCAAGCGGGGGCTTCGCCTGGTGGTCTACGGCGACTCCGACTTCGCCACCAACCAGCTCCTGGAGGCCAACAGCCCGAACGCCGTGCTGCTGGCGAACACGGTGAACTGGCTGGTCGAGCGCGAGGCGCTGCTCGACATCCCGGCGAAGAAGACCGAGCAGGTGCGGCTCACCCTGACGCGCGACGAGATCCGCAACATCTACCTGCTGGCCGGGGTGCTCCCCCTGCTCGCCGTGGGGCTCGGCGTGGCGGTGTTCATGCGCCGGCGGCGGAGATAGCACCATGAAGCCGCGCACCCTGCTGATCCTGTTCGCCGTGGTGCTGGCGCTCAGCGCCTTCATCTTCTTCTACGAGAGGAAGCTGCCGTCGAGCGAGGAGCGGACGAAGCTCGGCAAGCAGGTGTTCGCCTTCGAGAAGGACGAGGTGACGGCGATCGCGATCGACTCCGCGAAGGGGCCCGTCAGCCTCGAGCGGGTCGGCGGCGCGGCGTTGCGGGCGGCCCAAAAGGAGACAACGAAGGCGAAGAAGGGGGGCGATCTTCCCGAGCCGTCCGCCGAGTGGCGCCTGACCGGGCCGCTCGCCGCCCGCGCCGACACCTTCGCCGTCGACCATCTGCTGGAGACGCTCGGCACGCTGGAGAAGACGCGCACGATGGACCGGGTCGACCCCAAAGCCGTGGGGCTCGACCGGCCGCGGGCCAGCGTGCGCCTGACCACCAAGTCGGGGGAGAAGGTGCTGAAGATCGGCGCCGAGGTGCCGCCGGGCGGGACGCTGATCGCCGGCGTGGACCATGAAAAAGGCGCCTACGTGGTCAGCGATGCGATCCTCCCCGAGCTCGAGAAGGCGCCGGGGGACTGGCGCGACCGGCTGATCTTCCGCGCCGACCGCGACGCCGTGCAGCGGATCACCCTGACCGGGGCGGCTGGCGGGGGGGAGGAGCGGTGAGCCTGGTCCGCCGGCCGGAGGGATTCCGCATCGAGAGCCCGGCCCTCCCGGAGCCGGACTGGGCGGATCACGACCTCGTCGAGGGGCTGTTCGCGGACCTCTCCGGGCTGACCGCCGACCGCTTCCACGACGGCTCGCAGGACCTGAAGGAGCTGGGGCTCGATCCGCCGCGCGGCAGCGTGGAGGTGGCGGTCGCCGGGGCACCACCGGTGAAGATCGATCTCGGCGGGCCGGTGACCGGCGGCGCCACGCCGCCCGGGCAGCCGAGCGGCGAGGCGAGCTACGCCCGCTCGGGAGGCGCCCTCTTCGAGGTGCGCACCCGCCTCGGCGAAGCGGTCCACCGGCCGGCGGCCGATTGGCGCTCGCTCAAGCTCTCGAAGTTCGAGGTCCACCAGGTGGACTCGGCCACCATCCAGGGGGGAGAGGGCCCCCCTGTGCACCTCTCCCGCGCCGGCACCGACTGGAAGCGGGACGCGACCGTCATCTCCTTCCTCCCGGTCTCCGACCTCCTCCTCGCCGTGACCAGCGCCAAGGCGGAGCACCTGCTGAGCCCGCGCGAGGCGCAGGCGCAGGGGATGGCGAGCTGGAAGCCGGCGCTCACCGTCGAGCTGCGGACGAAGGACGCGGGCACCGAGACGATCACCCTCTACCCGCCGGCCGCCGGCGGGGCGCCGGCGCGCGTCGCCGGGCGGGACACGGTGCTGGTGCTGCCGGCGGAGGCGCTGCAGAAGATCCAGGACCGGCTGAAGGATGTGCGGACGGCTCGGGGGGTGGGGAAGTAAAAGGAGCGGCTGCCTTGGCGGGGGCGTTGGGCCCTCATCACCCCGGCCCTCTTCTCCCCGCCTCCCCCCCTTCCGTCCGGGAGAAGAGGGGGGCCCTGCGATCCACGGCAGGCCCGGGTCAGGCGCTTTTCTCCTCCCCTGTACTCGGGGGAGGCCGGGAGGGGGCGTTCCGGAGTCCTGTACGCTTCCTTGGTTGGCAGGTAGCGAGCCCCGTCCTAACCTCCCCCGAGTACGGGGGAGGAAAAAGGCACCGCTACCCAGCAGTTCTCCCCTCTCTCCCGGCGGGGTGGGAGGGAGGCTGGGAGAGAGGGGCCGGGGGAGTGAGGGCCCGGCGGCACAGCCTCGCCTCGAGCCGAGTCACCCTCCGGATCGGCGCTTCCTTCCTGCTCCCTTACGGTTGTCCCATCCCTCGCCGTTGCTGCCGCTGCTGCCGCCTCTGCCGCCAGCGCTCGAACAACCCCGGCTTCTCGGCCGGCGCCTGCCCGTTCGGGCCGGCCGGGGGGTTCGAGATGCCGGGGCCGGGGTTGGGGAGGCGGAGGCGGCCGACGATCTTGAGGTATTCGGCCTCCTTCTCGGGGCCGAGCAGGGCGCGGGTGGCGAAGACGTTGTCGACCAGCGACTTTTCGAGCGCCAGGTAGGTGCGCGAGGAGTCGGCGAGCAGGGCGTCGACCCGCGGCCGGTCGGGGTTCGGCAGGATCATCTCCTTGCGCAGCGAGCGGTGGATCTCCCCCAGGTCGAGCCGCAGGCGGGTGGTCTCCTGGTAGAGGTTCCACTGGGTGTCGATGAACTTGCGCCGGGTGTCCCCCTCGAGCTTCAGGCGGTCGGCGAGGCGGGTCAGGCGGGGGACGGGGTCGTTGGCGTTCGCGGGATTCGCCTGCCCCTGCCCCTGGCCTGGTCCCTGCGCCTGGGCCGCCGGGCGTCCGGGCGCGGCGGCGCGGCGCGCGACCACGGCGGCGAGGATCCCCACGTTGAGCCCCACCGAGAGGAGGAGCCCGATGACCAGCCACCAGCGGATCACCGGCGGACCTCGGTCCCGGAGCTTCCCGAAGCCTCGCCGGGACGCGCCGTGGCGTCCTCGACGCCGCCCCAGTAGCTCTCGGCCAAGTTGAACTCGGGGGAGCCGAGCGAGGAGGCGGCGGCGTCCGCGGCCGAGTCGGAGTCCGACCCGCTCGCCGCCACGCCGACGCCGATCCCGGCCGCGGCCCCGGCCAGCAGCGCGGCGGCGGCGGCGGTGCGCACCCAGCGCGGCGCCGAGCGCCAGGAGAGGCCGGTGCCGCCGACGCTCTTCTGGCTCCGCACGTGGGCCCTTACGTTCGCCATAATCCGCCCCGAAAAGCCGGGGGGCGGCGGCGCGGCCGGGGGCGGCTCGAGGGCGCTCCAGGTCCCCTCGAGGCGCTGCCAGGCGGCGGCGAGCTCGGGGTCGCTGCCGATCCGCTCGCGCAACGCGCGGGCCGCCTCCGGCTCCAGCTCGCCGTGGAGGAGGCGGATCAGCTCGGGGTGGGTACGGCTCGTCATCATTTCCTCTCCCTCGATGAAACCCCCGGGTGGCCCGCTTCCTGCGGCGTCTGGACAGTTTCCAGGCGGCGCATGGCGCGGACCAGCCGGCTTTCGACGGCCCCGGGGGTGATCCCCAGCACCTCGGCCGTCTGTTGATAGGAAAGACCTTCGAAACGGATCAGCACCAGCACCGCCCGCTGACCCTCCGGCAGCCTGGCGATCGCCCGCTGCGTCGCGCTCCAGCGGCGGCGCGCCGCGAGAGCCGTGGAGGGATCGGCGGCGGGGTCGGGGGGATCGAAGGGGGCGCGAGTCCCTTCGGCATCCCCCGGCTCCTCGAGGCGCAGGAAGCGGACCAGCTTCCGCCGCCGCAGCTTGTTCAGGCAGTGATTGACGGCGATGCGGTAGAGCCAGGTGTAGACCTGCCCCCGCGGCCGCACCTCCGCCGCCTTGTTGTACGCCTTGAGGAAGACCTCCTGCGTGGCGTCGCGCGCTTCCTCGGCGTCGCCGAGCAGGCGCTCGCAGAGGCGGAGGAGCCGCAGCTGATGGCTCTCGACGAGCGGCGCGAAGGCCTCGGCGTCCCCCGCGGCCACGCGCGCCAGCGCCTGCCACCCCGGATCGACGGCCGCGGCCTCGGAAGGTTCGGTCGCCACCTCGGTTGGAACCCTCGGGGAGGGAGAATCCTGCGCGGCCGCGGCTCAGGAGGGGGGATACGAGCGCCGCCGCGCCCGGCGCAGGCAGGCCCGGCGCAGGGTGGCGAGCAGCCAGGTCTCGCGGTTCTCCACTGAGTCCCAGCGATAGATGGCGAGCAGGAGGATCTCGCGCAGGAGCTCGTCGGCCTCCTCCTCGCGGAGGCGGAAGCGCGCGAACAGCTCGTCGATCTCCAGGGTCAGGGCGGTGGCGACCGCCGCGATCGATTCGACGGGCTCGGAGTCCTCCGGGTGGCGTGCGGTCTCGGGGAAGTCGGCCATGGCTGATTGCCTGCGATTGCGCGATCTCCCTCATTTTAACAGAAAGGGCCCCCTGCCCCCTGTCGCAGGAACCGTGACAAAATCCCGCCCGTGATTCCCGAGATCGTCAACCGCGTCCAACAGTTCCTGACCGCTCCCGCCGGCGCCTCGTTCGAAGAGCTGGCGCTCGCCGCCTTCGCCTGGCAGTACGAGCGGATCGAGCCGTTCCGCCGCCTCTGCGAGGGGCGGGGGGTGAGCCCGCGGACGGTGACCGACTGGCGGCAGGTGCCCGCCGTCCCCGCCGCCGCCTTCAAGAGCCTGACGCTGTCCGCGGCGGCCGGGCCGGAGGGGGTCGTTTTCCGCAGCAGCGGCACCACCGCCGGCGAGCGCAGCGTCCATCACCAGCCCTATCCGGACCTCTATCGCGCGGTGATCGACGCCTCCTTCCCGCGCTTCTGCCTGCCGTTCGCCGGCTCTGAGGCGCGGGTGCCGATCCTGTCGCTGATCCCCACGGTCGAGCAGCTCCCGGACTCGAGCCTGTCGTTCATGGCCGATCACATCCTGGCCCGCTACGGCAGCCCGGAGAGCGTCACCGCCTTCGGCGCGCGCGGGGTCGAGGCGGCGCCGGCGCGCTCCTGGGCGGGGGCGCGGCAGCGCGAGGGGCGCCCCGTGCTGGTGATTGCCACGTCCTTCGCCCTGGCCGGCTGGCTGGACGCGCTGGAGCGGCTGGGGCTCAAGTTCCGCCTGCCGGCCGGAAGCGCCGTCTTCGAGACCGGCGGCTTCAAGGGGAAGGGGGCCGAGGTGGCGCCGGAGGAGCTGCACGGGCGCCTGCACGTCTGGGCCGGCGTGCCGCGGGGGTCGGTGGTCCGCGAGTACGGGATGACCGAGCTGACCAGCCAGTGCTACACCGGCGCGCTGCTCGGCGAGGACCCCGACCTCTACCGCGCGCCGCACTGGGTGCGGGTGCGCATCCTCGACCCCGAGACGCTGGCGGAGGCGCCCGCCGGCACCCCCGGCCTGATCGCCGTCTTCGACCTCGCCAACCTCGGCTCGGCGGTCCACCTGCTGACCGAGGACCTGGGGGTCGCGGAGGGGGACGGCTTCCGCCTCCTCGGCCGCGCCGCCGGCGCCGAGCTGCGCGGCTGCTCGCTGGTGGTGGAAGAGCTCGGCCGGTAGGCGGCTCTTCTTCCGTCGAAATCCGGCCATGCTGTACGACGCCTACGTCCCCCCCTCGCTCGCCCAAGGCCGCGGCGCGCCGGTCTTCCGCGCCGTCGAGCGGCCGGGGGTGCGCTACAGCGCCGCGCGCTGGACCCCCGAGTCGCTCGCCCGGGTGGTGGCGGCGCTCGCCGAGGCGACCCCAGAGCTGCGCGCGATCTCCGATGACGATCTGCTCGCCGCCTGGGGGGACACCGTGGCGACCTTCCTGCGCCCCGGCTCGCTCGAGCGCCGGGCGCTCGATCCGCCCCTCGCCCGCCTCTGCGCCCTCTCCAAGGAGGGGCTGAAGGCCGGCCTCGAGGCGATCCTCGGCGGCTACCGGCGCGAGCCGGCGGGGACCCTGCTCGCTCACGGCCGGCCGGCTCCAGAAGCCGCGGAAGGCGAGGGGCCCGTGCTCGCCATCCTCGCCGCCAGCCTGCCGGGGCTCGCCGTGCAGCCGCTCCTGCCGGCGCTGCTGGCGCGCCGGCCGGTGCTGGTGAAATCCGCCTCGGCCGAGCCGCTCTTCGCGCCTGCTTTCCTGTCCGCTCTCGTCCGCCGCGAGCCCCGCCTCGCCGGCGTCGTGGCCGCCGCCACCTGGCCGGGGGGGGAGGCGGCGCTCGAGGAGCCGGTGCTCGCGGGGGTGGAGAGGGTGATCGCCTACGGCGGCCAGGAGATGCTGGACGACCTCGGGAAGCGGCTGGGGGAGACGGCCGTCCCGGAGAAATTGATCGCCTTCGGCCCCAAGGTCAGCCTGGGGGTGGTGGCCGCCGCCGCCGATCTCCGCGGCGCGGCGGAGGGGCTGGCGCGCGACGTGGCGCTGTTCGATCAGCGGGGATGCCTCTCGGTGGTGGCGGTCTATACGGACGGCGACCCGCAGGCGCTCGCCGGGCGGCTCGCCCGCGAGCTCGCGGAGCTCGCCGACCGCTGGCCGCCGGGGCCGCGCGACCGCTTCCTCTCGGCGGCCGTGCAGCACCTCCGCCTCGACGCCGAGATGCGCGGCCTCTGGCACTCCGAGCTGCCGTTGCGGGAGGGGACGGTGATCGTCGAGCCCAAGCCGGCGCTCAAAGCCTCGCCGGGGCTGCGCACGGTGCTCGTCCATCCGCTGACCGACCTCGCGCGGCTCCCCGGCATCCTCGCCCCCTGGCAGGGGAAGCTCCAGGGGGCGGCGCTGGCGGGGGAGGAGGCCTGGGCGCTCGAGCCGGAGCTCGCCCGGCTGGGGGTTTCGCGCTGCACGGCGCCGGGGGAGCTGCAATTCCCGGACGCCGGCTGGAAGAACGGCGGGGTGGATCTGCTGGCGGTTCTTACTTCCCCTTCGCCGCCGGACCGTTGACGATCTTGTTGAGCTCCACCTCGGGGGCGGCCCAGGCCTGCGCCTCGATGCGGCCGGCCTCGAGGCCGTTGACGTAGACGATCGCGGTGGGAATCCCCTTCACCCCCAGGCGCTTGACCTCGGGGTCCTTCCAGCCCTCGGGCGGGCGCCCCAGGCCGTAGTACTCGAACTTGATCTTCGGGTTCTTCACCTGCTTCTCGACCTTCAGCATCATCGGCACGTGCTGCCGGCAGTGCGGGCACCAGGAGCCGAAGACGACGTGCACCACCACCGGCTTGCCGTCCTTGGCGAGCGCCGCGATCGCGCCGGGGTTGGGGTTGTAGTTGTTCGAGCCGCGGACGTACTCGGGGAGGCTGCCGAGCAGGTCCGCCGCCCTGCGCGTGCCGGTGAGCGCGGGCTTGGGGTCGAGGCTCGCCTTCTTCCCCTGGACGGTGAAGGCGATGCTCTCGCCGGCGATCTGGAACTGCCCGAGCGGCGCCAGCACGGCGTCGGCCAGGAGGTCCACCGAGCCGTCCTTCTGCTTCGAGATCTTCATCAAGTTGACCGACTCGACGGCGCTCGTCCGCGGCGTCAGCATGACGGGCGAGGGGAGGGCCGAGGAGATGATCAGGAAGGCCGGGATCTTGTCGTTCTGGTAGATCTCGGCCGCCGAGGCGAGCTTGTTGTCGACGACGAGCATGTACTCGCCGCTCGGCTCGAACCCCCGCAAGGTGGCGTCGGAGGGGACCGCCTGGGCGCTCGTGGCCGCCGCCAGCAGGCCCAGGGCGGGGAGGAGGAGCAGCGCCAGGGCGGCGGCGGCGCGGACCGGAACTCTTGTCTGTCGCATGTCGAGAACCTCTCGGGATGGTTCGGATGGCTTGAGCATTATTTAGCTGGACGGGTGCCAGGACTGGCCGGAGCCGCCGCGAGCGGGGGGAGCCCCGCGAAGGTGCGGGTCACCCGCCCGTCCTTCGTCGCGAAGGAGCGGGGGAGGCGGCGGTAGAGCGGGCGCATCAGCTCGGGCGGCACCTCGCGGATCTGGAACCGCGGCCCCCACTTCCAGAAGAACGCCTTCTGTTCCTGCTCGGTGGCGGAGGTGAGCACCCAGAGGGCGGGGGCTCCCGTGGCGCCGCCGGACTCGCCCGCCAGGGCGTTCAGCGCGTCGACCGACTTGAGCAGCTCCGGGGCGTCGAGCGGGGTCATCACCACCAGGTTCTCCCCCTGCGCGAGCTCGGGGACCAGCGAGTCGAGGCAGACCTTCTGCGCCCCGCCGCCGGCGCAGATCCCGCCGATCGCGACGCCGGGATGGAGACGGGTCGCCAGGTCGTCGAGCGGCAGGGCCGGTGCCTTCCAGGCGAAGAGGACCACCGCCAGGGTGGCCACCACCACCGCCGCCGTGCGCACCGGCGGGAAGCGCGGCGGCCGGTGCTCGCGCCCCACGAAGGCGAGGAGGAGGAGCGGGAGGAAGAGGCCGAGGTCCTGCCAGAAGGCAGCCGCCGGGGTGCGCTGCACCAGGTTGCCGAAGCAGCCGCACGACGAGCCGGCGGCGAGCAGCCCGTGCGACGCGAGGTACCACTCGCGGCCGGTGAGACTGAGGAAGAAGGCGATCAGCAGCGCCGCGGGGACCAGCACCCACAGCTTGCGCACCCCGAGCAGGAGGGCGAGCCCGAGCGCGGTCTCGAGCGCCAGCGCGAACAGGGCGAGCCCGACGGCCGGGAGGAGGAAATCGAGCTTCTGGGTGTGGATCTGCTCCGCGAACGCCCCGGGATCGATCGCCTTCGCCCAGACGGAGAACAGGAGCACGGCCCCCAGGACGGCGCCGCAGAACGTCCCGATCCACCAGAGGACCGGGCGCGGCGAGCGCACGGCCGCCGTCTGGGTCCGGGCGAGGGGGGTCTGAATCGATTCCATGGGAGCGCTCATCCTACTGGCCGCTGCCGCCGGCCGCAACGTCCAGCTCTCCCGCGAGAACAGAGGGTCTCCCTCGAAAAATCCCCAGGCTGTTTCGGCCGCGTCCTCGTGGGCCCTGCTCGCCTCCTTCGGGCTCCGCTCGCTTCGCTCGCTGCCAGTCGGCTGCGCGGGCCAACGAGCCATGACCCTCAGGCCGCCGCGTCTTCCCAGTGGAGGTGCCGGCGCAGCTCCTCGGCCGTGGGGCCTGTGGCCTGGTCGAGGAACCCTTCGAGGGGGCCCGAGTAGAGGAGCTCGCCGCCGTGGACGCCGCCGCCGGGGCCGAGGTCGACGATCCAGTCGCAGCGCGAGATGAGGTCGGGGCTGTGCTCCACGATCACCACGCCGTCGCCGCGCTGCACCAGCTTGCGCAGCGTGTGGTAGAGGAGATCGATGTCGGCGAGGTGGAGGCCGGTGGTCGGCTCGTCGAACAGGAAGAGGCGCTGCTTCTCGGTCGCCGGGCGGTCGAGGAAGCTGGCGAGCTTGAGGCGCTGCGCCTCGCCGCCCGAGAGGGTCGACGTCGACTGCCCGAGGCGCAGGTAGCCGAGGCCGACGTCGAGCAGCACGCGCAGGCGCTTGACCAGCCGCCGGTTGTCGCCGAAGAACTCGATCGCGTCCTCCACCGTCAGGTCGAGCACCTCGGAGATGTTCCTGGGGATGTCCGTCTTGCCGCCGGGGGCGATGCCGAAGTAGCGCACGGCGAGCACCTCGGGGCGGAAGCGGCGCCCCTGGCAGCTGTCGCAGGGGACGGTGACCGGCGCCATGAACTGCATGTCGACCTCGGTGACCCCCGTCCCCTCGCAGACCGGGCAGCGCCCCTGGTCGACGTTGAAGGAGAAGTTGCCGGCCGTGATCCCCCGCGCCTTGGCGTCCGGCGTGGCGGCGAACAGCTTGCGGATCTCGTCGTAGACCTTGATGTAGGTGACCGGGTTCGAGCGGCTCGACCGCCCGAGCGGGCGCTGGTCGACCAGCGTCACGTCCTCGAGATCGTCGAGGCCGGTCAGCGAGTCGCACTCCCCCGGCTCGACGTTCACCACCCCGCGCGAGCGCTGGTAGGTGCCGTAGAGGACGTTCTCGATCAGCGTCGACTTGCCGGAGCCCGAGACGCCGGTGACGGCGACCATGGCGCCCAGGGGGAAATCGACGTCGACGTCCTTCAGGTTGTGCTCGCGCGCGCCGCGGATCGCGATGCGGGGGAGGCCGGCGAGCTCGTCCGACAGGGTCTCCCACCCCTGCTCGCGGCGGAAGCGGGCGACGTGGCGGCGCGCCTGGGTCGGCGGGCGCTCGCGCAGGTAGCGGCCGGTGAGCGACTCCTCCGAGGCGAGGATCGCCGCGATCGGCCCCTCGGCCACCACCTCGCCGCCGCGCTCGCCGGCGGCCGGCCCGAGGTCGATCACGTGGTCGGCGCCGCGGATCAGCGTGCGGTCGTGCTCGACGACCAGCACCGTGTTCCCCCGCGCCGCCAGGTCGCGCAGCAGGTGGAGGAGCGCCTCGCTGTCCTGCGGATGGAGGCCGATCGTCGGCTCGTCGAGCACGTAGAGGGTGCTGGTGAGCCCCGAGCCGAGGGCAGCCGCGAGATGGATGCGCTGCGTCTCGCCGCCGGACAACGTGCGCGCCTGGCGGTCGAGGGTCAGGTAGTCGAGCCCCACGCGGTGGAGGACCTCGATCCGCTCGGTCAGCTCGTCGAGCAGATGCCCGGCGACCTCGCGCTGGCGCGGCGTCCAGCGCCGCTCGCGGAGCCAGGCGCGGAGCTGCTCGACGCTCATCGCCGCGAGCTCCGGGAGGGTGTGCCCCTCGAGACGGACGGCGAGCGCCTCCGGCTGCAGGCGGGTGCCGAGGCACACGGGGCAGAGGTCGTAGGCGCGGTAGCGGGCGAGCAGCACCCGCACGTGGACCTTGTAGGTGCGCCCCTCGAGCCAGGAGAAGAACGAATCGAGGCTCGCCGGGTTGCCGGGGCCGCTCCACACCCACTCGCGGTCCCTGGCCGGCAGGGCCCCCCAGGGGACGTCGAGCCGGACCTTCTTCTTGCGGGCGGCGGCGTAGAGCTCGTCGTACAGCTCCTCGTAGGCCGGCGTGTTCCAGGGCGCGATCGGGCGCTCGAGGAGGGTACGGCGGGGATCGGGGATCACCCGCTCGCGGTCGACGCCGATCACCCGCCCGAACCCCTGGCACTCCGGGCAGGCGCCGAGCGGCGAATTGAACGAGAAGAGGGCCGGCGTCGGCCGCCGCGCCGTGGCGCCGCAGACCGGGCAGGAGAGCTCGCGGCTGTAGAGGCGGACGGTTCCGTCGGTGCCGCGCGCCTCCACCCGGCCGCCGTTCATGCGGTAGGCGGTCTCCACCGTGTCGAGGATGCGCGCCTCGGCCTCCGAGCGGGCGGTGAAGCGGCCGAGCACGAGCGGCAGCGGATCGCGTTTGGCCAGCCACTTCTCGCCCGGCTCCATGCGCACCACATCATCGTCCTTGTCCCCCAAGCGGCGCTGGAACCCCTGGCGGATCAGCTCGGCGAGGGCGGCGTCCGCCCCCTTCTTCGGCCGCGGCAGGCGCACCACGAGGGTAAACGCGTCGCCCGCCATGCCGGCGTTGAGCTCCGCGGCCACTTCCTCGGGGGACCAGCTGCGCACCGGGCCGTGGCCGTTCACGCAGGCGAGCTCGCCGAGGTGGGTGAACAGCAGGCGCATCACGTCGAGCGTCTCGGTGATCGTGCCGACCGTCGAGCGGGCGTTGCGCACGGCGTTCTTCGCCTCGAGCGCCACCGCCGGCAGGATGTTCTGGATGGCGTCGACCGGCGGGCGCTCCATCTGGTTCAGGAACTGCCGCGCGTAGGTCGACATCGACTCGACGAAGCGCCGCTGCCCCTCGGCGAAGATGGTGTCGAAGGCGAGCGACGACTTGCCCGCCCCCGAAGGGCCGGTCACCACCGTCACCGCCTTGTGCGGCACCCGGCAGTAGATCCCCTTCAGGTTGTGCGTGCGGGCGCGCTCGACGAGGATGGCGGGCGGTTCGGATCTGGGCATCGTGGCTGAAGGATTCTCGGAGTTCGGGCGGCGCCTTCCGGAGGCGGCAAGGGGCCGGAGATGATAACGCAGGGGCGTTCGGGGCATTCCCGGTCAATTCGTAGCGTAGGCCCTCTCCAGTGCCAAGATCCCGACGTAGGGGCGGGGCTCGTCCCCGCCCGGGTGGGGGCCGGCTGAGCTCCGGCAACTGATCTCGCAGGGAGCTTGGTTCCTCCCCTGTACTCGGGGGAGGTTAGGAGGGGGCGCGGCGCTCCAACCAAGGAAGCGCGCCGGACTCCGGAACACCCCCTCCTGGCCTCCCCCGAGTACAGGGGAGGAAAAAGGCTCCCAAGATCGATCGGCGAACGACTCCGGCCGGCCCCGCCCGGGCGGGGACGAGCCCCGCCCCTACGTCAGAACCGTGGAGAGCCGGGTAGAATGCCGTGTAGTCGGAGGCCGGCATGAAATCGACCGCACCACCAGATCGACAGAAGGGCCAGTCTTCGGCAGATCCGGTCCGGGCCGCTCGTGGCATGTTCGAGCAGGGAGGTCCCTCGGTAGAGGATCTCCTCGCGGAGAGGAAAAGCGAGCGCGACCGGGAGAAGGAAGCGGGCTCCTCTTCTTAGAGATTCCGAGCCGTTCCCTTGCAAATCCCTTCCCGGATCGCTCGCGGCCTCCTGCTGGGCCTGATCACCGCCCTCCTCCTCCTGGCCGCCGGCGAGGTCCTGCTGCGGGTGGCGCTGCGGGTGCGGGACGGCGCCTGGCCGCGGACGCGGAGCGCGGCGTTCCGGGAGGAGATCGCGGTCCTGCGGCGGATCTATCGCGGCCATGCCTATCTGAACACCGCGCCGCGCGAGGGGGGAGAGGCCGCCGCCTTCGGCAAGCGGGCCTCGCTCGACCGCCTCGGTTACCGCTCTCCAGAACGTCCGCGGACCAAACCCGCGGGGGTGACGCGGGTGCTGCTCTCCGGCGGCTCGACGACGTTCGACGTGCTGGCTCCCGACGACGCTTCGACCTGGCCGCGCCTGCTCGAGACGCGGCTGCGCGCCGTGTACCCCGCCGTCGAGGTGTGGAACGCCGGCTTTCCGGGGTGGACGAGCCAGGAGAGCGTGATCTCGCTCGCCATCCGCGACCTCGACCTCTCCCCCGACCTCTGCGTCCTCTACCAGGGGATCAACGACCTCCAGCCGGCCTCGCACCGGCCGTTCGACCCGGAGTACGAACACGGCCACGCCGAGCTCGCCCGCCGCGCCCTCGGACTCGAGCTGCCGCCGGCGTCCTGGCTCGGCCGCTCGCTGCTGGCAGAGAAGCTCCGCGACCTTTCGCGCGGGGCCCGCGGCCCGGACGATCCCTGGCAGGCGCTGGCGGCTCCCGGGGCGGCTCAACGGCAGGCGCGGATCGCGCCCGAGGGGGTGGCCGCCTTCGAGCGCAACGTGCGCTCCTTCGCGGCGCTCGCCGCCTCGCGCGGCGCCGGGGTGCTGCTGGTGACCCAGCCGATCCGCATCCGGGCGGCGAGCCGGGCCGCCGATCTCGCCTATCTGGCGGGGTGGTATCCGGAGCTCCGGCCGGAGGCGGCGCCGGGGGAGCTGGCGCGGCTCAACGAGGTGGTGCGACGGCTGGCGGCGGCGGGGGTGGGAGAGCTGGCGGACGCCGAGCGGGAGATCGCCTGGACGGACGCCGATTTCGGCGATCCGATGCACTACACCGACGGCGGACGGAAGAAGCTGGTGGATTATCTGGCGCCGCGGATCGCGCGCCGGCTCCCCGGCTGAACCGCCGTCAGGAGGGCGGCTTGCCGTCCTCGTTCCCCCTCTCCTTCTCTTTGTCCTTGTCGTCCTTGTCGCGGCGCCCGAAGATCCGCTTGAGCCAGCTGCGGAAGGGGTGCGGCTTCTCGGCGCGCTCCTCGGCGCCCGGCGCCACCGTCTCCCCGCCGGGGCCGGTCTCGCCGGCCGCGAGCTGCGGCTCGGGGATGCCGCCGTGCCGGTTGCACAGCTCGGTGGGGACCTCCCCCTCGCGGAAGACCTCGGTGAGGGTGGCGGGGCAGAGCTCGGTCGCCAGCATCCCCGTGGTGGGATCGATCGACGCCGTGGTCACCCCCGGCGGCTGCTCGAAGGCGGAGTAGCCCCCCGGCGGCGCCACCTTCGCCATGAAGCGCACCCAGATCGGCAGCGCGGCACGGGCGCCCGAGAGGCGCGTCTTGCCGTTGTCGTCGTACCCCACCCAGACGACGGTGGTCCGCCCGCGGCCGAACCCCGCGAACCAGGCGTCGCGCTGCTTGTTGGTGGTGCCGGTCTTGCCGGCCAGCTCGCCCGGGATCCCCTGCGCGGCGCCGGCGGCGGTGCCGCGCTGGAGCACCCCTTCGAGGAGCGAGGTCACGAGGTAGGCGCTCTGCGCCGAGAGCACCCGCTCCGGCTTCGGCAGCGGCGCCCCCTGGATGGTCTTGCCGGTGTGGTCGACGACCGCCACCAGCTCGTGCACCGGCGGCCGCGCGCCGCCGCTCGCGAGGGTCGAGTAGACGGTCGTCATCTCGAGCGGCGTCACCGCGGCGGCGCCGAGCGCCATCGCCGGGAAGGGCTCCATCGGCGTGGTGATCCCCATCCGGCCCGCCAGCTTGATGATCTGCGGCATGCCGACCTGGAGGGCGAGGCGGGTGGTCGCCGGGTTGTAGCTCTTCTCGAGGGCGGTGCGCACGCTGACCCAGCCGTGGTAGGTGTCGTCGTCGTTCTTCGGGCTCCAGTCGCCGGCGCCCGTCTTGACGGTGATCGGCTCGTCCTCGAGGAACGAGGCGGGGGAGGCGGTGCCGGCCTCGAAGGCGGCGGCGTAGACGATCGGCTTGAACGAGCTCCCCGGCTGGCGCTGCGCGCGGCCGGCGCGGTCGAACTGGCTGGCGTCGTACCCCCGGCCGCCGACGTAGGCGAGGATGCCGCCGGTTTCGGGGTCCATGGAGACCAGCGCCGCCTGCAGCGATCTCTTCCTGCTCCCGCCGTCGATCGCCTTCAAGCCCAGCTCGACCGCCTCCTGGGCCGCCTTCTGCCCCGCCCAGTCGAGGGTGGAGAAGAGGGAGTAGCCGCCGTCCTCGAGGTCCTCGACGCCGAAGCGCCGCGACGCCTCGAGCGCCGCCGAGTCGGCGAAGTAGGGGGCCCGCCGGCGCACCACCGGCTCGGGAGCGACGGCGATCGGCTCCTGGAGCGCCTGGTCGATCCTCGCCTGCGGCACCGTGCCGAGCTTGGCGAGGCGGCCGAGCACCCAGTCGCGGCGCAGCTTGGCGCGGTCCGGGTGGGCGATCGGCGAGTAGTTGGCCGGCGACGGGATGATGCCGGCGAGGGTCGCCGCCTCGGAGAGGTCGAGCTGGTCCGCGTCCTTGCCGAAGTAGGCGCGCGAGGCGGCGCCGACCCCGATCAGCGAGACGCCGTTGCCGCCGCCGAGGTAGATCTCGTTGAGGTACGCCTCGAGGATCTTGGTCTTGGTGTAGCGCATCTCGAGCAGGACGGCGAGCAGGATCTCCTGGCTCTTGCGGGTCAGCGTCCGCTCCTGGGTGAGGTAGAGGTTCTTGACCAGCTGCTGGGTCAGCGTGCTCCCCCCCTGGCGGACCCCCTTGCCGCGCAGGTCGACCCAGACGGCGCGCGCGGTGCCGGTGAGCGACACCCCGGCATGGCCGAAGAAGGTCTCGTCCTCGGCGGCGAGGATCGCAGCGATCAGGTCGGGCGACACCTCGCCGAGGGTGACCGGTCGCCGCTCGAGGAGGTTCTTGCCGTAGTAGGAGGCGAGCAGAGGAGGATCGAGGATCACCGCGTCGGTCGCCTTGCCGTCGCGGCGCAGCCCGGCGATGCGCCCCCCGTCGTAGGCGACGCCGACCCGGCCGCCGCCGTGACTGCCGTCCGGCAGGGGGAAATTCCGCAGATGGATCTCCACCCCGTCGCGGCTCCTGCGGTAGCGTCCGGCCGGGAGCTCGGCGCTCGTCCTGTCCTCCCGGTACCCCTCGTCGGCGAGCCCGGCGATCAGCTGCTCGGATGGCAGGCTCCGCCCCTCGTAGAGCCGCGTCGCCCGCCCGTAGAGGCGCGACGGCTGACGGAAGATCACCTCGTCGAAGTGGCTCGACAGGCGCCAGAACGGAAGGATCACGAACCCCGCCGCCACCACCAGAGCCGCCGCGACCGCGGCCAGGATCAGCCAGCCGCGGCGGGAGAGGCGGAGGGTTTTCGTGGTGACGGGCTGATTTTTCTTCTGAGGCGGCATGCGGCTACCAGATCGCTCCGGGGAAGTGCTCGACCGTGGAGGAGCTACAGCTCAAGCCGCATCGCGGGAGAGACGAGAAGGGCCGCCTGCTCGAGCAGCTCGTGGCGATCAACCGACGGTCTGTCTGTGGAGGACACCGATGACCTGAACGACGACGGGCACCCCGGCGATCTCTCGCGGCATGCTGGCCCGGTCCCGGGGCTCGGACTCGAAATTGACCTTGACGGCGTAGTGCTTCCCCATCCGGGTCAAGCCTATGCCGTTGACGGTCCCATGGCGCGAAAAGATCGTCTTCGCCTGTTCCTTGGCTTCCCGGGCGGCGTCGAGCTTCTCGTCCTGCATGGATTGAGTTTACACCCCTTAGGGCGTTCCCGCTTCCTACAGCAGGCGGGCTCCCAGGGACTCCAATACGGTCTGGATCGGGTTGGCATAGGTGACGTCGACGTCATTGCCGGCGAAGAGGAGCCCTACGGCGCGCAGCTCCTCGTCCACGATGACTGAGCCGCTGTCGCCGCCCAGGCTGAAGGGTTTTCCTTCCAGGGGAGCGATCTCGATCTGGCGGTCGAAACCGATTACGCCGAGGTCGTACCGTATCCAGACGTCGTCGATCTCGAAGGCGCTGACGCGTCCCCGTGTCAGGCCCGTGGTCCTCCCGAGCTTGAAGACGATTTCCTCGCCTTCCAGGGGCTCGTCACGGGTTCCGTCGAGCGTCCCCAAGCCGGCCAGCACATCGAAGTCCGCCGAGATCCCTGCGTGGAGCGCCGCCACGGCGGCGTCGACCAGATTCTTTCCCGAGGCGTTGAGCGGCTCGAACTTGGAGAGCACCGCGACATCGTCTCCGGGCGAGGTCCCGCCATCGATCGGACCCGGTTGGAGAACGGGCTTGCCGAGAGGGACCCGATTCTCGTCCGCGAGGACGTGGTTGTTCGAAAGGATGCAGGGCTCGGCTTGCCCATCGACCTGGACGAAGCACCCCAGGGTTCCCGCCGTCATATGGCTATGACCCAGCGAGCAGCCGATCTGCAAGGGCCGGACTCTGCCATGGGGGACCGCCTGCTGTTTGACCAAGCGCCCCACGACGCGGACGGAGGCTTCGCCGTGGGCGACTTCGAGAATCCGCTCGAGGTTCGCCTGCACGCCAGGACTGGCGCTCTGGATCCGGACCGCCAGACGGTAATCGCCATGGCGCCCTTCGATGCCCAGAGCGATGGGGGAAGGAGGCTCGACGGCCGGTAGAGCGGAGCGAAAGATGGCCACTCCATCGCGCAACGAGACTCGAGTCAGGGTCTGCAGGAAGAGTTCTTCCTTGAGAGAGCGTACGGACTCCAAACGCATTGTTCCATCCTCAAAGGGATTAAGTACCGGCGTAGCGCGCCGGCACCGCCGCGTCGGCGGCGAGGATTTGCCCGCCGCGCCACGAGAGGCGCCGGTGGGACGAAGGGAGGTTTGAAGCTATAGGGGGGCGATTCTGCTACCAGATCGCTCCGGGGAAGTGCTCGTGGATGCGGGCGTCGCGGGTCACCAGCGGCGCCTGATGGAGCATCGCGGTGGCGACGAGCATACGGTCGAAGGGGTCGCGGGTCCAGGCGAGGGGCATCGCGAAGGGCACCAGGGCGTCGAGGGAATCGCTGGTCACCGTCACCCCGAAGTCTGCGCTGAGCGAGCCGAGGATCTGGTCCGGCTCGACCTTGAGCCTTCCGACCTCGTGGAGGAGCTGCAGCTCGAGCCTCACCATGGGGGAGATCAGCAGGGCCGCCTGGTCGATCAGCCCGCGGGAGCCGGCGCCGAAGACCTCGCCTCCCCCTTCCCAGAGGAAGATGGCGGCGTGAGTGTCGAGGAATGCCCTCACGACTCCGGGCTCCAGTCCCAGCTCGTGCCGACCAGCTCGTCGGGGGTGCAGTTGAGCGCCTCCCGCCGCGGCAGCTCGTCCAGCCGCAGCCGACGGCCTCCCGCCGGCACGATCATCAGCATCCGCGGCCCCCGCGTCACCTCCTGCGGGACCCCCGTCTCCAGCACGTCGTCCAGCACCCGGTAGATGTCCTTCCGCAATTCCGTGGCTGTCATCGGTTTCCGCATGGCCGGTTCCTCCAAGGCGTACGCTTTCATTGTAGTGCGTACGCTTTACCGTGGCAAGCGTGCCCGGGGAGGCCGGCGCTCTCCTTTCAATCCCCTATAAACGGAAAAAAGAGGTCCGGACGACAGCCCCCGGCCAACTTTCTCAGGATTTCCGGCGGGTGCTATCATGTCCGGCCCTATGATCGCCGTATCCGACCTTGGCAAATCCTTTGGCCCCCAGACCCTGTTCGAGGGGGTCTCGATCCAGTTCAACCCCGGCAACCGCTATGGCCTCGTGGGGGCCAACGGCTCGGGGAAATCGACGTTCCTCAAGATCCTCGCCGGCGACGACATCCCCAGCGAGGGGACGATCGCGATGCCCAAGCGACTCAAGCTGGGCGTCTTGAAGCAGGACCACTTCCGTTACGAGCACATGCCCATCCTGGAAGTCGCCATGATGGGGAACCACGACGTGTGGGAGGCGATGGTCGAGAAGGAGCGCCTGCTCGCCGACGCCGAGAACGAGTTCGACGCCGACCGCTACGCCGAGGTGGAGGACCTGATCCTCCGCCACGACGGCTACACCCTCGAGGCGCGGGCCGGCGAGGTGCTCGAGGGGCTCGGCATCCCGACCGAGATCCACCGCCAGCCGCTGTCGAACCTCTCGGGCGGCTTCAAGCTGCGCGTCCTCCTCGGCCAGGTGCTCGCCGCCGATCCCGACGTCCTGCTGCTCGACGAGCCGACGAACCACCTCGACATCCTGTCGATCCGCTGGCTCGAGAAGTTCCTGATGGACAGCTACAAGGGGACGGCGATCGTGATCTCCCACGACCACCGCTTCCTCGACAACATCTGCACCCACATCGTCGACGTCG
Source organism: uncultured Acidobacteriota bacterium (assembly GCA_963756595.1). Taxonomy (GTDB): domain Bacteria; phylum Acidobacteriota; class Thermoanaerobaculia; order Multivoradales; family UBA5704; genus DATARR01. The sequence goes on along the minus strand of CAVWOZ010000067.1, from coordinate 192,385 downwards.
ACTACGAGACGATGATCCTCTATCCCGGCAACTACAACGCCTTCCTCGCCGCCAAGGTGGGGAACCGCGACCGCAAGGAGGCCGAGATCGGCAAGCGCGAGGCGGAGATCGCGCGCCACAAGGAGTTCGTCGACCGCTTCAAGGCCAAGGCCACCAAGGCCCGGCAGGCGCAGAGCAAGATGAAGATGATGGAGAAGATCGTCATCGAGCGCCTGCCGCAGACCTCGCGGCGCTATCCGACCTTCAAGTTCAACCAGATCCGGCCGAGCGGCCGGGCGGCCCTCGAGCTCGAGGGGATCTCGAAGGCGTACGGCGACAAGCAGGTGCTCTCGGACGTCACCCTCCGGGTCGAGCGCGGCGACCGCATCGCCATCATCGGCCCGAACGGGATCGGCAAGTCGACCCTGCTCAAGATCGCCGTCGGCGAGACCGAGGCCGACGCCGGCAAGGTCGAGTGGGGGTACGAGACCTACCAGGGGTACTTCTCGCAGGACCACCACGAGCTGCCGAAGGGGAGCAAGCAGAGCGTCGAGGCCTGGCTCTGGGAGGCGGTGCCGGTCGAGCCGATCGGCTTCGTGCGCGGCAACCTGGGGATGGTGCTCTTCTCGGGGGACGACGTGAAGAAGCCGATCGGCAGCCTGTCGGGAGGCGAGGCGGCGCGCCTGGTCTTCTGCAAGCTGTCGGTGACCAAGCCGAACGTGCTGATCCTCGACGAGCCCACGAACCATCTGGACCTCGAGGCGATCGAGGCGCTGGTCGAGGGGCTGAAGTCGTACGACGGCACGCTGATCTTCGTCTCCCACGACCGCTGGTTCGTCTCCCAGCTCGCCGACCGCATCTTCGAGATCTCCCCGAAGGGGATCAACGACTTCCGCGGCACCTACGAGGAGTACCTGGAGCGCCTGGGCGACGACCACCTCGACGCCGAGGCGGTGCTGCGCATGAAGCGCGAGCAGAAGAAGAAGGCCGCCGCGGCGGCGGCCGTCCCCGCGGCGGAGGTCGACCCCGCCGAGGCGCGCCGCCGCCAGAACAAGAAGAAGGAGCTCGCCAGGCGGCTCGACGTGGTCACCTCGCAGGTCGAGAACTCCGAGTCGCGGATCAACGCCATCAACGAGATGTTCTGCGATCCCACCTTCTTCGACCGCAACCCGCGCGAGCAGGTCAAGAAGCTCGAAGGGGAGCAGAAGACCCTGTCGACCAAGGTCGAGGAGCTGATGCGGGAGTGGGAGAGCCTCGAGGCGGAGATCGCCGAGTTGGGGGGGTAGGGCGGGGCTGCCGCCGAGACAGCAAGAATCTTCAAGACCTCTGAGGCGCCGTCTCCGTACACCCGGGTATAACCGCCTCGTGTTCAGAAGTCCTGACATCCCACCCTCAAGGTCCTCCGGCCCTGCCGTCCAGAATGACCCTGGATGACAGGAACGGAGGACCCGATGACACGAACCCCGACCTTCGACACGGACCGGCCGCAACGACCTCTCCGAGTCGCGGCGGCCCCTCGCCCGCCAAAAAAGGGTGGCTGTGACGAAAAATTCACCCTCCGGGTGACATTCTCTTGACGCCCCGCCGAATTCGAGTACTATGACGGCCAAGCCTTCTAGGAGTCGTTCTGGGTACGCCTGTCCCTGGTACTCCACGCGGGACCCTGCAGATCAGGGGGTCACCGTCCGGCTGTCCCGACCGACGCCGCTCGATCCGTTTTCAGCACGGGAGGATGAAATGTTCGATCATCACATCTTGAGTCCCTCTCCGCTCGGGTCGCGGGCAAGCCGGCGAATCGCCGTCCTGCTCGCCTGCCTGGGTTCCTCCGTCGTCGCCTTCCCCGCTCTGGGCACGCCCCCCCGGGCGCTCGAATCCAAGCCCGCCGTCGACATGGAGTCCGCCGCCGCGACGGTGGAGGACACCTCGAACGGCGGCTTCGAGCACGCCGCGCGCACGGAGGACGGGCGCATCCAGGTCATGGTCGAGCTCCAGGAGCCGTCGGCGGCCGTCGTCTTCGCGGATGCGATGCGCGGCGCCCTCCCCTCCGACAAGCGGGCGCTGGCTCTGGCCGGCGCCGCCACCAAGGCCCAGGTGGTGAAGAACGAGTCGCAGCAGGCGATGGTCGCCAAGGCGCTCGCCTCCTCGTCGATCGACGCCCGCGAGATCTACCGCGTCAGCAAGGTGATGAACGGCATCGCCGTCGCCGTCGACCCCGCCAGGCTGCGCGCCCTGCAGCGGGTGCAGGGGGTCAAGCGCGTGATGCCCATCCTGATGGAGTATCCGACCAACTCGACGAGCGTCCCCTTCCTCGGCACGCCGAACGTCTGGGCCAACACCATCGGCCTGCCGGCGGGAGCCGACGGCACCGGCGTCCGGATCGGCATCATCGACACCGGCATCGACTACCTGCACGCCGACTTCGGCGGCAACGGCCTGCTCGCCACCTACCAGGCCGAGTCGACCGCCACCGCCAACTTCACCACGGCCGGCTCCTTCCCGACCGCCAAGGTGGTCGGCGGCACCGACTTCGCGGGGGACGCCTACGCCGGCAACAACGCGCCGGTCCCCGACGCCAACCCGATGGACTGCAACGGCCACGGCAGCCACGTCTCCGGCACGGCGGCGGGCCTCGGCGTCACGGCCGCCGGCGTCACATTCCCCGGCCCCTACGACGCCAACACCTCCACCTACAGCCCGCTGCGCATCGGCCCCGGCACGGCGCCCAAGGCGAGCCTCTACGCCCTGCGCGTCTTCGGCTGCACGGGAGGGACCGGGCTCACCGTCCAGGCGATCGACTGGGCGATGGACCCGAACGGCGACAACAACCTCGCCGACCACCTCGACGTCATCAACATGTCGCTGGGCTCGGACTACGGCACGGCCACCAACGCCACCTCGGTCGCCTCCGACAACGCGGCGCTCGCCGGCGTCATCGTGGTCACCTCGGCCGGCAACTCCGGCGACAACTTCTTCATCGCCGGCGCCCCGGGCGTCGCCTCGCGCGTCATCGCCACGGCGGCCTCGGTCGACAGCGGCGTCACCGCCGGCAACATCCGTGTCAACTCGCCGGCCGGCATCGCCGGCTTCTACGTCGCCGGCACCGCGCAGTTCGGCTCCGTGCCGCCGGCGGCCGGCCTGACCGGCAACGTGGTGCAGGGGATCGACCCGGCGGACGGCGCCGGCCCGCTGACCACCGACGGCTGCTCGCCGCTGACCAACGCCGCCGCCGTGGCCGGCAACATCGCCATCCTCGACCGCGGCACCTGCGGCTTCATCGTCAAGGTGAAGAACGCCCAGAACGCCGGCGCCATCGCGGTGATCATCGCCAACAGCTCCGCCGGCGCCTTCGGCGGCATGGCCGGCGTCGACCCGACGATCACCATCCCTTCGGTGATGGTCACCTTCGCCGACGGCAACTCGATCAAGGCCAACCTCGCCTCGCCTCCGAACGTCACCCTGTTCGCCGGCGGCGACACCCTGGCCTCCTTCAGCTCGCGCGGGCCGCGGCGCATCTTCAACTCGCCGCTGCGCCTGAAGCCCGACATCGCGGCGCCGGGGCTCAACATCACCTCGGTGCAGACCGGCCACACCTGCCTGGTGGCGGCGGGCTGCACGGGGGTCTCGGACCCCTCCGGCTTCCAGGCCGGCAACCAGCCGCTGACCATCTCCGGGACCTCGATGGCGAGCCCGCACATGGCCGGCATCATGGCCCTGCTGCGCGAGCTCAAGCCGGAATGGTCGGTCGAGGAGCTCAAGGCCCTCGCCATGAACTACGCCACCAACGACACCTTCACCCTGCCGGGGAACACCCCGCCGCGGTACGGCCCGTCGCGGGTCGGCGGCGGCCGGGTCGATCCCGTCAAGTCTGCCCTCGGCAATGTCGTCGCCATGAACGCCGAGGAGGCGGGGCTGGTCAGCGTCGCCTTCACCCCCGAGGTGACCGGCGTGGTGACGCAGAGCAAGAAGATCCGCGTGGTCAACAAGGGCCTCACTCCGCAGACCTTCGACCTCGCGTTCGACAACGTCGTCAACTCGCCCGGCGTCACGTTCTCGCTGCCGGGCGGCAATTCGGTGACGGTGCCGGCGGGGGATACCGTCGAGCTGAACATCCAGATGTCGGCCGACGCCTCGCAGATGAAGCACACCATCGACCCCTCGCTCCCCAGCACCGAGAACATCCAGGTGAACTACGGCGCGCAGCCGCGCAACTTCCTGGCCGAGAAGGGGTCGTACCTCACCTTCAGCCAGAGCTCGACGCTGAAGTTCCGGCTGCCGGTCTACATGGCGGAGAAGGCGGCGTCGACGATGTCGGCCCCGGCCACCATCGTCACCGGCGGCGCCCCCACCGGCTCGACCACCATCCCGCTCTCCGGGACCGGCCTGTGCACGGGCACGCTGGGGGCAGGGCCGAGCTGCACCGGCTCCTTCCCCACCGACCTCGAGTCGCTGGTTTCCCCCTTCGAGCTGCAGGTGGCCTCGCCGCTCGATCCGGTCAACTCGACCGATTACGCCGACATCCACTACGTGGGCACGTCCTTCCTGCCCGGAGCGGGAAGCCCGAGCCTGACCAACGACCTCGTGATGTTCGGGGTCGCGAGCTGGGGTGACTGGTCGACCCCGAACGACGTCGCCTACGACATCTGCATCGACAACAACAACGACGGCATCTACGAGAAGATCATCTACAACTCCGACCCGTCGATCTTCGTCGCCGGCGGAACGCACGTCGACACCTTCGAGCGGATCGTCCTCGACACCGCCACCAACGGCAACTCCATCCTCGGCCTGGGCTCTCCCGTCAACCTGGTGCCGCCGTCGGTCGTCGATACGGGGCTGCACCTCAACAACGTGATGATCCTCGGCGCCTCGCCGTCCCAGCTCGGGTATGTCTCCACGGCGAACACCACGATCAAGTACAAGGTGATCACCTGCCCGGGCAGCAACCCGACCTGCGCGCGGACGGCGACCGGCGACCACTGCTCGCCGGCGGCCGGCACCTTCTACGACGTGGCGGCCGGTCCGTTCACCTACAACTGGGGCGCCCAGGGGCTCAACTTCGGCGGCGACTTCCTGGACGACGACCTCAGCGGCTCCGCTCTGCCGGTCTCCTGGAACACCGCCAACATGACGGCCAACGGCTCGCTCGGCGCCCTCCTGCTGCATCACCAGAACGCCTCCGGCCAGCGGGCCGAGGTGGTGCTGCTCCAGGGAACGGCGTCGGCGGACCTCGCGGTCACCCAGTCGGTGAACAACGCCAACCCGTCCGCCGGCGGCACCGTCATCTTCACCCTCACGGTGACCAACAACGGCCCGAACAACGCGACCGGCGTGGTGGTCAACGACTTCCTGCCGGCCGGCGTCAACTGGGTGTCGGACGACGGCGGCGGCGCCTACAACGCGGCGACCGGCCTGTGGACCGTCGGCGCCCTGGCCAACGCGGCCTCGGCCACTCTGCACATCACGGCAACGGTCGACAGCACCGAGCCGCTCAGCAACATCGCCTCGCTGGCGGGGAGCACCCCGCTCGATCCCAACCCGGCGAACGACCAGGCGACGGTGGCCCTCCAGGCGCCGCGCACGGCGGACCTCGGGCTGACCTTCAATGCCACTCCCGCGAGCGTCAATCCGGGGGGCACGATCACCTACACCCTCACGGTCAAGAACCTCAGCGGCGACCCGGCCTACAGCGTCAACGTCCACGACGCCTTCCCGCTCTTCCCGGCGCTCACCGCGGCCACCTCCAACGCCTCGCAGGGGGTCTACAACGCGGCGACCGGGATCTGGAATCTCGCCAGCCTGCCGGTCGGCGACACGGCGACCCTCGTCTTCACCGTCACCGCGCCGAACTTCGCCGGCAACCTGGTGAACAACGCCACCACCGCCGCCCTCAAGTCGCGGCCGCACGGCAAGACGGTCGATCCGTCGCTGGGCAACAACTCGGCGTCCGCCACCGTGCTGGTCCTCTCGCCGGCCACGGTCACCGCCACCAAGACGGTCGCCGGCAGCTTCGTCGAGGGGGGGAGCATCACCTACACGATCGTCCTCTCGAACAGCAGCAACTTCGACCAGCAGGACAATCCGGGCAACGAGATGATCGACGTGCTGCCCAGCCAGCTCACCCTGGTCAGCGCCTCGGCGACCTCCGGCACCCCGGTCGCCACGGTGGGGACCAACACCGTGACCTGGAACGGCTCCATTCCCGCCCACGGCTCGGTGACGGTCACCATCCACGCCACCGTCAAGAGCGGCACGGCTCTCCAGACGGTCTCCAACCAGGCCACCGTCAACTCCGACGCCGACGGCAACGGGACCAACGAGACCGCCGGGACGACCACCGGCTCCGGCGCCGGCGGCGCCACCACCTTCGTGGTGCTCTCGCCGTCGTCGATCGGCACCCACACCAAGACGGTCACCGGCACCTTCTCCGAGGGCGGCGCGGTGACCTACACCGTCACCATCTCGAACCCCAGCGCCACGGCGCAGCTCGACAACCCGGGCGATGAGTTCACCGATGTCCTCCCCGCGACCCTGACCCTGGTCAGCGCCTCGGCGAGCACCGGCACGGCGACCGTCGACCTGCCCAACCGCACCGTGCACTGGAACGGCGGGATCGCCGCCGGCGGCTCGGTGACGATCACCATCCACGCGCTGATCAACAACGGCACGGGCGGCACGACGATCTCCAACCAGGGGACGGTCTTCTTCGACGCCGACGGCAACGGCACCAACGAGTCGTCGATCCTGACCGACGATCCGGGGACCGCCGCGGCCAACGATCCGACGTCGTTCGCCGTCACCGTCGCTGCCGCGGTCCCGACCCTCTCCGAGGTCGGCCTGGCGATCCTGGCGCTGCTGCTGGTGAGCGGCGCCCTCTTCACCCTGCGGCGGCGGCGGGCGTAACCGCAGCAGCCTCACGGGCGGCGGGCCGACGAGGCCCCAATGACAAAGGGCGGGGATCGCAATCCCCGCCCTTTTGTCTTTCCGGAGGAACCGTATTCCAGGAGGATCTGCCCTTCCGGCCTATCCCTCTTCCCGCTTTCCCTTCGCCCGGCCGCTCTCGCGCAGGGCGCGCGAGAGGAGGAACTCGATCTGCGCGTTGACGCTGCGCAGGTCGTCCTCGGCCCAGCGCCGGAGGGCCTCGTAGACCTCCGGGTCGAGCCGCAGGGGGTAGCTCTTGCGTTCCGCCAAAGCCGCTCCTCCGCCTCAGTGGTAGAGGCTGCCGACGTTGACCACCGGCTGCGGGTGGCGGTCGCCGCAGAGCACCACCAGCAGGTTGCTGACCATGGCGGCCCGGCGCTCGGAATCGAGCTCGACCATCCCCTTCTCGGCGAGGCTCGCGAGAGCGTGCTCGACCATCCCCACCGCCCCCTCGACGATCTTCGAGCGCGCCGCCACCACGGCGCTCGCCTGCTGGCGCTGCAGCATCGCCGAGGCGATCTCCGCCGCGTAGGCGAGGTGGCTGATGCGGGCCTCGATCACCGAGACGCCGGCCTGCTCGAGGCGCTCCTGGATCTCGCGGGCGAGGCCCACCGACATCTCCGCCGTGTGCCCGGAGAGGTCCATCTCCCCCTCCTGATCGGCGACGTAGGGGTAGCGGGTGGACAGGTTGCGCAGCGCCGACTCGCTCTGCACCTGGACGAAGTTGATGTAGTCGTCGACGTTGAACAGCGCCTCGGCGGTGTCGAAGACCCGCCACACCACCACCGCCGCGATCTCGATCGGATTGCCGGCCTTGTCGTTGACCTTGAGCTTGGCGGTCTCGAAGTTGCGGGTGCGCACCGAGACCCCCCTCTTGCTGTAGAACGGGTTGGCCCAGCGCAGCCCCGCCTTGCGGGCCGTCCCCACGTAGGCGCCGAAGAACTGCATCACCTTGGCCTGGTTGGGGTTGACGACGAACAGCCCGGCGAGGCCGAGGATGCCGGCGAGCATCCCCAGGCCGCAGCCGGCGGCAGCCCAGCCCAGCCCATGCAGGGCGCTCTCGATCAGCCCGATGATCGAACCGAGGAACAGCGCGAGAAACAGCAGAAGCATGCCCAACCCTGGGTTGCCGTCGTACTCCCTTTCGCGGATCATGGTCGCTTCGCTCCCTTTCTTGAATATCAGAGTGATATCACTCTGGTATCGAGTACGCAAGGGAAGGCGGAAGGTTGCGGAGGGTTCGCGGCGGCTGGAAAAAAAGTTTTGCGCGGCGTGTCGATTCCGCGGACCCTCGTTCGACGTCCTCATGGAGCCCGGGATCGGCCGGGCGCCCGACACCGAAACCGAGAAGGAGACAGCGATGAAATTCATGGTCCTGGTCAAAGCCAACGCGGATTCCGAGGCCGGCGTGATGCCGTCCGAGCGCGAGATCGTGGAGATGGGGAAGTTCAACGAGGAGCTGGTGAAGGCGGGGATCCTGCTGGCGGCCGACGGCCTCCAGGCGAGCTCGAAGGGGGCGCGGATCTCGATCGCCCCGGACGGCAAGCGCACCGTCGTCGACGGCCCTTTCACCGAGACCAAGGAGCTGATCGCCGGCTTCTGGATGATCCAGGTGAAGTCGAAGCAGGAGGCGGTCGAGTGGTTCCTGCGCTGCCCGATCGAGGTCGAGATCCGCCAGGTGTTCGACGCCGCGGACTTCGAGCCGGTGATCCAGACCGAGGAGGGGCGCGCCGTCATGGCCGCCGAGGAGGAGTTCAGGAAGCGCACGGGGACCTAGGCGGAGCGGTCCCCCGGATGCTCTAATCGGCGGCCGTGACGGCCGCCGATCCGCATCGCACCCATCGCACCCATCGCACGATCGACGCCGTCTGGCGCATCGAGTCGGCCCGGCTGATCGCCGGCCTGGCGCGGATCGTGCGCGACGTCGGCCGCGCCGAGGAGCTGGCCCAGGATGCCCTCGTCGCCGCGCTCGAGCAGTGGCCGCGGTCGGGGATCCCGGACAAGCCGGGCGCCTGGCTGATGGCCGCCGCCAAGCACCGGGCGATCGACCTGCTGCGCCGCGACCAGCTCCGCGAGCGCAAACACCGGGAGATCGGCCACCAGGCGGCGGCGCGGGAGGCGGGAGCGGCGGTGGAGGAGGCCCTCGTCGCGGCGCTCGACGCGGCGGCCGAGGACGTCGGCGACGACCTCCTCCGCCTGGTCTTCACCGCCTGCCATCCGGTTCTCCCGACCGACGCGCGGGTGGCGCTCACCCTGCGCCTGCTCGGCGGCCTGACCACGGAGGAGATCGCTCGCGCCTTCCTCGTCCCCGCGCCGACGATCGCCCAGCGCATCGTCCGCGCCAAGCGGACGCTGGCCGCAAGACAAATCCCCTTCGAGGTCCCCCGCGGCGCCGAGCTGGTGGCGCGCCTGGAGTCGGTGCTCGAGGTCCTCTACCTGATCTTCAACGAAGGGTACTCGGCGACCGCCGGCGACGACTGGATGCGGCCGGCGCTCTGCGAGGACGCCCTCCGCCTCGGCCGCGTGCTGGCCGAGCTGGTGCCGGGGGAGGCGGAGGTCCACGGCCTGGTGGCGCTGATGGAGATCCAGGCGTCGCGCGCCGCGGCGCGCACCGGCCCGGGCGGCGAGCCGGTGGTGCTCCTCGCCCAGAACCGCGCCCGCTGGGACCGCCTCCTGATCGGCCGCGGGTTGGCGGCGCTCGCCCGCGCCGAGGCGCTCGGCGGCGACCCTGGCCCCTACGCCCTGCAGGCGGCCATCGCCGCCTGCCACGCCCGGGCGCGCACCGCCGAAGAGACCGACTGGGCGCGCATCGCCTCGCTCTACGAGACCCTCGCCCGCGTCACCCCCTCGCCGGTCGTCGAGCTCAACCGCGCCGTCGCCCTCGCCATGGCCTTCGGGCCGGCGGCGGGGCTCGCGGTCGCCGACGGGCTGCTCGCCGAGCCCGCGCTGCGGGAGTATCACCTCCTGCCCAGCGTGCGCGCCGATCTCCTGGCCAAGCTCGGCCGCTTCGCCGAAGCCCGGGAGGAGAACGAGCGGGCAGCCTCGCTGACCCGGAACCTCCGCGAGCGCGAGCTGCTCCTCGCCCGCGCCGCCGCATGCGCCGCGGAGACGCCGCCGCCGGTGCGCTGAGTTTGGCATCCGCGCCGACCTCTGCTAAGCTTACCCGCCTTTGCGCGTCGGCCTCGAGGGCCGTGGTTTGTCTCGCGCTAGCGTAATCAAGGACTTGGAGGCTTCAAGATGCTGACGATTCGGCTGCGCCGCATGGGCGCCCGGAACAACCCGTTCTTCCGCGTGGTGGTCTCGGACTCGCGCAACACCCCGACCGCCTCCGCCGTGGAAGAGATCGGTCATTACGACCCGACGAAGAACCCCGCGCAGGTGACGATCGACACCGTCCGCGCCGACCACTGGCTCTCTCACGGCGCCCAGATGTCGCCCACGGTCAAGAGACTGCTCGCGCAGACGAAGAAGAAGAGCGCCTGAGCATGTCCGAGCTCGCCGACGATCTCAAGGAGCTCGCCCGCCTGCTGGTGGACCAGCCCGACCAGGTCGAGGTCCAGGAGATCCCGAGCCGGCGCGGCGGCGGCGTCCTCGAGCTGAAGGTCGCTCCCGACGACCTCGGCAAGGTGATCGGACGCCAGGGGCGGACCGCCCGGGCGATGCGCACGCTGCTCGAGACCCGCGAGGACCGGCGGGGAGTGCGCCATGAGCTCGAAATCCTCGAAGACTGAACGCGAGGAGGTCGCGCGCCCGGAGAACCCGGAGCGCAATGACCTGCCGGAGAGCGTCGCCGTGGGGCGCGTGCTGCGCCCGCATGGCGTGCGCGGCGAGGTCGTGATCGAGGTGCTCTCGGACGTCCCCGGCCGTTTCCAGCCGGGGAGCCGGGTGCAGGGAGTCCGCCCGGGCCCCGGGGGGACACCGCCGCTCGCGCTGACGGTCGCCTCCGGGCGGCCCCACAAGAGCGGGGCGGTGGTCCGCTTCGCGGGCTGCGAGGGGCGCGAGGCGGCCGAGGCGCTGCGGGGGCTCGATCTCGAGGTGCCGCGGGCCGAGGTGCCGAGCGCGCCGAGCGGCACCTACTACCAGTACGAGTTGCTCGGCTGCCGCTGCCGCAACGACGGCGAGGAGCTGGGGCGGGTCGTCGAGGTGGTCGAGGACGGCGGCGGCGTGATGCTGATCGTCGAGGGGGGAGGACGGCGGGTGCCGGTGCCGTTCGTCAAGCAGTTCCTGCTCGACGTCGACGTGGCGCGCGGACGCATCGACCTGGCGCTCCCTCCGGGACTGCTCGAGACATGCGCGTCGACGTCCTGACGATCTTCCCGGAGCTGTTCGAGCCCTTCCTCTCGACCAGCCTGCTCGGCAAGGCGCGGGAGAAGGGGCTGTTGGAGGTCAGGGTGCACGACCTGCGCGCCTTCTCGCAGGACCGTCACCGCAGCGTCGACGACGAGCCGTACGGCGGCGGCGGCGGGATGGTGATGACGGCGCCCCCCTGGCTGCGCGCGGTGCGCGCGGTGCGCGCGGTCGCGCTCCCGCCGGACGCCGCGCCGGAAGCTGGCGAGGGCCCGTGGCGGGTGCTCCTCTCGCCGCAGGGGGCGCGGCTCGACGAAGCGAAGGTGCGCGCCCTGGCGGCGCGCGCCTCCGCGCAAGGGCTCGTCCTCCTCTGCGGGCGCTACGAGGGGATCGACGAGCGGGTGCGCGAGACGGTGGTGGACGAGGAGGTCTCGATCGGCGATTACGTGCTGTCGGGCGGCGAGCTGCCGGCGATGGTGCTGATCGAGGCCCTGTCGCGGCAGGTGGAAGGGGTGATCGGCCTCGCCGACTCGGTCGAGAACGACAGCTTCCGGGCGGGGCTCCTCGACCATCCGCACTACACGCGGCCGCCGGTGGTCGAGGGGCTCGCGGTCCCCGCGGTGCTGACCTCGGGGGACCATGCGGCGATCGTGCGCTGGCGGGAACGGGAGGCTCTGCGGGCGACGCTCGCCAAGCGGCCGGACCTGCTCGAGAAACCGGCGGTCCTGGCGCGCTTGAGCCGGCGGCAGAGAGAGGATCTTGAGACGTTGCGCGGGGCTCCGACAAGCGGCGAGCGGGATGCTGCTTGCGCGACCCCAGCGAAATCGAAATAATGACGGCATTGTCCCCAAGGGCGATCCGTCGGGTAACGAGGTGAGTCATGAACCAGTTGGACCAGGTCGAGAGTGTCTATGTGCGGCAGGGCGTGCCCGATTTCAAGCCCGGGGACTCGCTCCGCGTCCACGTGCGCGTGGTCGAGGGCGACAAGCAGCGAATCCAGATCTTCCAGGGGGTCGTGATCTCCCGCCGTGGCGGTGGCACCCGGGAGACCTTCACGGTGCGCAAGATGTCCGGCAGCGTCGGTGTCGAGCGGATCTTCCCGATGAGCTCCCCCAACGTCGACAAGATCGAGGTGATCCGTCGCGGCCGGGTGCGACGGGCCAAGCTGTACTACCTGCGCAATCTGCGCGGCAAGGCGGCCCGCATCGAAGAGCGCCGGGACGACCGGGACCGGCCGTAAGGGCGGCTTCCGGCGCCGCGATCGGTATCGTCCGGGGGTCGAGCGGAAAGGAGTCGTGTTGAGCAGGGCGGCGCAACCGGTTCGACCGGCCCGGGCGATGATCGAGCTGTTCCTCGAGGCCTATCGCCTCCACCTGCTCTGCGGCCTCGAGGAAGGGCTCGCCCGCTGTGGCTATGGGCTGATCGCCGGCGTCGACGAGGTCGGCCGCGGATCGCTCGCCGGCCCGGTGGTGGCGGCGGCGGTCCTCCTCGACGGCCGCTGCCGGGTCCCCGGCGTCGACGACAGCAAGTGCCTGACGGCCCCGGAGCGCGAGCGCGCCGCCGCCGCCATCCGCGCCCAGGCGGTGGCCGTGGTGGTCTCCGCGGTCTCCCCCGAGATCATCGACCGCATCAACATCCTCGAAGCCACCCGGGTCGCCATGGGCGAGGCGCTCGCGCGCCTGCGGCCGGCGCCCGACTGCGCGGTGGTCGACGCCGTCCGCCTCTCCGGCTTCGCCTTCCCCTGCCTGCCGGTCATCCGCGGCGACTGTTTCAGCTACGCGGTCGCCTGCGCCTCGATCGTCGCCAAGGTGGAACGCGACCGGATGATGGTCGACCTCCACCGCGACTACCCCCAGTACGGCTTCGCCGCCCACAAGGGGTATTCGGTCCCCGAGCACCTCGACGCGCTGATCACCTACGGGCCGAGCCCGGCCCACCGGCTGAGCTTCCGGCCGGTTCTCCCTCGCGAGGCCGACCTCTGATGGCCGTCCAGCGCGAGCAGATCGTGCAGACCGCCGAGAAGTACGTCTCGCGCGGCAAGATCGAGCCGGCGATCCGCGAGTACCGCAAGCTCCTCGCGGAGAACCCCAACGACATCAATACGCTGAACCGGATCGGCGACCTCTACGCGCGCATTCAGCGCATCGACGAGGCCGTCGACTTCTTCACGCAGATCGCCGAGCAGTACTCGACGGAAGGGTTCTTCGTCAAGGCGATCGCGATCTACAAGAAGATCATCAAGCTCGACCCGACACGGCTCGAGGTCTACGAGAAGCTCGCCGAGCTCTACCACCGGCAGGGGCTGGTCAACGAGGCGCGCACCCAGTACCAGGTGCTCGCCGACTACTACCAGAAGCACGACAACGCCGCCTCGGCGATCGCCATCTACCAGAAGATGGCGGACCTCGAGCCGAACAACCCGAGCTACCACGTCAAGCTCGCCGAGATCTATCAGTCGCAGCAGCTGATCGAGAAGGCGATGAACGAGTACCGGGTCATCGCCGAAATGATGATGGCCCACGGCCGCTCGCAGGACGCGGGGCAGGTCTACGAGCGGGCGCTCGACATCGACAGCAGCAACATGGCGTTCATCAACGACGCCTTCATCCGCCTCCGCGACTCCGGGAACGTCGCCGCCGCCACGCGCTTCCTGGCCTTCGCCACCGAGCGCAACCCGCAGGCCGCGCGCCTCGGCCGCAGCAGCGCGGTGATGGCGGAGCCCGAGGCCGCCGCGGCGGCGCCGACGCCGGCGCCGATGCCGGTTCCCGCCGCGCCGCGCCAGGCCGCGCCCCAGCCCGCCGCGCCGGCGCGCCCCGCCGAGCGGCGCGCGCCGCTCCAGCCGCCGCCGGCCCCCGAGCCGGAGCCGGAGCCCGAGGTCGAGATCCCCTACGGCAGCAGCTTCGCGGACCAGGACGATTGGGACCAGGACGAGCTCGCGGCGGCCCTGCGGGCGGCCGCCGCCGCCACCGCGCCGCCGGTTCCGGAGGCCCCGGCCGCCGAGCCGGAGGAAGAGGCCGAGATCGAGCTCGAGCTGGACCTCGACGAGGGGTTCGTCCTCGACATGGACGCCGACGACGAGCCGGCGAGCCTGGTCAAGCCGCCGCCGGACATGCTGGCCGGCCCCAGCAGCCGTCTCGGCTCGGCCTGGTCCCGCGGCGACGAGACGGGCGCCGCGGCGCCGGTGCCGCCCGGGCGGCCCGCCGGCGTTCCGCACGATCAGGGGACGGGCGAGTTCGAGCTCGACCTCGGCGAGCTCGGCGATCTCCCCACGGGCCCCTTCAAAGAGGTCCAGCTCCCCGCCGACGAGGCGATCCTGCTCGAGCTCGAGCTCGAGCAGCCCGAGCTGCCGCCGGTCGACCCCGGGATCTGGGCCGTCGAGCAGGATCTCCCCCCTCTCGAGCTGGAGGGCGATCTCCCCGCCGCGTCCTTTGCAGGGGTGGCGGAGATGCCGGGGATGCCGCCGGAGCCCGGGCTCGACACCGACCTGCTCGAGCGGACGGCGGCGGAGCTCCACCCGCCGTCGGTCGCGGCGCGCGACGAGGACCTGGTCAGCGAGGCCGAGGTGCTGGCCAAGTACGGCCTCGAGGACAAGGCCCTGGAGCGCCTGCGCGAGGCGCTGCGCATCCGGCCGCAGAACCTCGGCGCCTATGCCACCATGATCGAGATCCATCTCGACAAGGGGGCGCACGAGCGGGTGGTCGAGCTGGCCAACATCATGTCGGGGATCGCGTCGCGGACCGCCGCCCAAACGGGGGGCGGCGCGCTCTGGGCGAAGACGCGCCGGCGTCTCGTCGAGGCCGGCTACCGCCTCGACGGCGACCGCGTGCAGGCCGGGCCGGGCACGTTCCTCGAGCCGGAGCCCGCTCCGGCGCCGCCTCCACCTCCGCCTCCGGTCGCTCCGACGCCTCCGATGCCTCCGATGGCCGCCGCTCCGGCTCCGGCCGTCGAGCCGCCGGCCGAGCTTCCCGCCGTCGAGCCCGTGCAGGCCGCGCCTCCGCCTCCGCCTGCACCCCCGGTCCCGCCGCCGGCCGCGCCGCCGCGCAAGCGCCCCGCCGGTGACATCGACCAGATGCTGCGCGGCCTGATCGAGCCGCGCCCCAAGCGTCCCGCCGCGGCGCCGGCACCCCTGTCGGCGGCGCAGCCGATGGTCTCGCCCCCGGCGATTCCGCCGCCTCCGGCCGCCGCGCCGCCGCCTCCGCCGCCACCAATCGCCGCCGCCGAGCCGGAGCCGGCCGTCCCGCCGCGCCCCGTGATGTTCAACCCGCTCGAGATCGGCGCCATGATCGAGAGCGAGGAGATGGACTGGGAGCCCTCCGGCGCGGGCGCCGGCTTCGCCCCGCCGCCACCCCGCTCGCCACAGGCATCGCAGACATCGCAGACATCGCAGACGCCGCCGCGCAGCGTGCCGAGCCTCGACGACACCGGCGGCCTGAGCTGGCTCGACGAGGCGGAGAAGAACCGTCCGGGGAAGCTCGCGGAGGCGGGCTCGGCCGACTCGCGCAGCGTGTTCGACGAGGAGGACGACTTCTTCGACCTCGCGGCGGAGCTCGAGCAGGAGCTGTCGCAGGAGGAGCTCTTCCGCGGCGGCGAGGGCGCCCTGGCGGCGCCGGCCGAGCAGTCGCTCGAGGAGATCGTCGAGGGGTTCAAGAAGGGGGTCGCCGAGCACCTCTCGCCGACCGACTACGACACCCATTTCAACCTCGGCATCGCCTACCGCGAGATGGGCCTCCTCGACGAGGCGATCGGCGAGTTCCAGATCGCCGCCAAGGACGACGGCCATCTCGTGCTCTGCTGCTCGATGCTCGGCCTCTGCTTCCTCGACAAGGGGCTCCCGGACGTGGCGATCACCTGGTACGAGCGCGGCCTCGAGGCCCCCGGCCTCGGCGAGGAGGACCACCTGGGCCTCCTCTACGACCTCGGCTGCTCCTACCTCGCTCTCGAGGACCGCGTCTCCGCCTTCCAGACCTTCGTCGACCTCTCCGGCCTCAACCCCCACTACCGCGACGTGGCGGACCGTATCGAACAATTGGGGAACTAGGTTTTGTTATACCGTACGCTGCCATGAGCAGCGAGCACGACAACCGTCTCCCGCACAACGTCCATCTGCAGACGAAGCGCCGCGTCGAGGTGCGGCGGGTCGACGAGTGCGGCACCCTCGACGAGCTGTTCACCTCCTGTCTGCCGGCCTTCGGCGGCGCCTACCTGCGGCGGGTCTACCGCCTGCTCGATCAGGCGATCGGCGCCGGCTGTCCGCTGACGCTCGCGATCGCCGGCCCGGTCACCGTCTCCGGGCAGCATCAGGCCTGGCTGATCCCCCTGCTCGAGACCGGCTGGGTCGCCTACCTGAGCACCACCGACGCCGTCTGTTACCACGACGGCCACCGCAGCCTCGACGAGCATCCCGACCCGATCTTCGAGGTCCCGATCTTCGGCGACGACGGCGTGCTGCGTGACGAGAAGACGATCCGCGTCACCGACATGGCTTTCGACGAGGATGTCCTGTTCCAGCAGGACCGTTTCATGACCGCCTGCCTGCTGCGCCCCGAGTTCCAGAAGTCGATGACGGGGACGGAGCTGCGCTACCTGCTCGGCCGCATCTTCGCCGCCCAGGAGGAGAAGAACGGCGTCGCGCCGGGGCTGCTCGCCACCTGCTGGCGCCTGGGGGTGCCGATCCTGGTCGGCGCGCCGGGCGACGGCAGCCTCTTCCTCAACTCGATGAAGCTGTGGGCGATGCGCCAGGCGGGGCTGCTCGAGGGGTACGACTTCTCGCTCGACCTCCACGCCGAGGTCTTCGAGTCGTGCGCCTATCATCACTGGGGGCTGTTCACCCATCCCGCGCAGTCGCTCGCCACCCTGATCCTCGGCGGCGGCGTGCCGAAGAACTACAACCTGCAGCCCGAGCCCGCGCTCGGCCAGGTGCTCGGCCTCGAGGGGATCCGCGGCTACACCTTCGACGTCCAGATCGTCAGCGCGCCGGTGACCGAAGGGTCGCTGTCGTCCTGCCCGCCGGCCGAGGCGGTGACCTGGGGGAAGGTCGACCGCGAGACCTACCAGCAGACGACCGAGAGCGCGCAGGCCGACTACTCGATGGTGATGCCTTTCGTGGTCAAGGCGCTGCTCGAGAACCGCGCGCGCTATGCCGCCCGCGCCGCCGAGATCGGCGAGGCCGCGCTGTTCGCGGAAGAGCCGCGGGCCGCCGGCTATCTGCGTCCCCGCGACGGCTACCGCCTCTACGAGCAGCGCGAGACACTGGTCGCGGGCCTTTCGCGCAGCGTCGCCGAGAACGGCGAATGGCTGCAGAAGACGCTGCGGTATCCTCTCGCGGCGCTGGCGGCGGTGCCTGCCGTACCAACCGAAGGGAGTCCGAAGCGATGAGCCCCGAAGCGACGACGAAGACCACCGTCACTCTCCTCCCCGGCGACGGGATCGGACCGGAGGTCAGCGAGGCCACCGTGCGCGTGCTCGCGGCCGCCGGCGCCGGGATCGAATGGGAGCGTCACATCGCCGGCGCCGAGGCGCTCGAGAAGTACGGCAATCCGCTGCCGCCCGAGGTCCTGGAGTCGGTCCGCCGCAACCGGCTGGCGCTCAAGGGGCCGGTCACCACCCAGGTCGGCAAGGGGTTCAAGTCGATCAACGTCCAGTTGCGCCAGGAGCTCGAGCTCTACGCCAACCTGCGCCCGTCGCGCTCGCTCGAGAGCATCCCCAGCCGCTTCACCGGGGTCGACATCATCGTGGTGCGCGAGAACACCGAGGACCTCTACTCCGGCCTCGAGCACGTGGTGGTCCCGGGGGTGGTCGAGAGCATCAAGATCATCACCGAGAAGGCGTCGCTGCGCATCGCCCGCTTCGCCTACGAGTACGCGCGCCGGCACGGCCGCAAGCGGGTGACGGCCGTCCACAAGGCGAACATCATGAAGCTCTCGGACGGCCTGTTCCTCGACTGTGTCCGCCGGGTGGCGACCGAGTACCCGGAGATCCAGTCGGACGACCGGATCGTCGACAACATGTGCATGCAGCTCGTCATGCGCCCCGAGGAGTGGGACGTGCTGCTGCTCGAGAACCTCTACGGCGACATCGTCTCCGACCTCTGCGCCGGGCTGGTCGGCGGGCTGGGCGTGGTCCCCGGCGGCAACATCGGGCTCGAGGCGGCGGTCTTCGAGGCGGTGCACGGCAGCGCCCCGGACATCGCCGGCAAGAACCTGGCGAACCCGCTGGCTCTCATGCGCTCGGCGATCATGATGCTCTTCCACATGCAGAAGGACGAGGTGGCCGAGCGGATCCGCCGCGCGCTGCGCGACGTCGTCGTCAACCAGAAGATCCGCACCCACGACCTCGGCGGCGAGGCGACCACCTCGGAGTTCACCGACGCCATCGTGCGCGCGATCGAGAAGGACGGCGAGGCCTAGACCAGACGCAGCGTGGTTCAGCCCCTTCGGGGCTTGGTCGGCTTCACTCAACCGTGCTCCAGATTGGTCCGCTCCTGAGAGCTCAAAGTGGTCTGGGACAGGATCTCCACTGAGATCTACAATCCCGTCATGGTCGAACCCATCCAGCCCTCCGAATCCGCCGTCCTCCCCAGCGCTTGCCCGCTCGACTGTCCGGACGCCTGCAGCCTCGACGTGCGGGTGGAGGAGGGGCGCGTCGTCAAGGTCGACGGCAGCCGCCTCAATCCGGTCACGCAGGGTTACATCTGCGCCAAGGTGCGCCGGCTGCCGGAGCATCTCTACGGTCCGGAACGGCTGCTCTATCCGGCCCGGCGAGTCGGTCCCAAGGGGGCGGGGCACTTCGAGCGGATCTCGTGGGACGCTGCGCTCGACCTGGCGGCGGCCCGGCTCGGCGAGCTTCGCGAGCGCCACGGCGGCGAGTCGATCCTCCCCTTCTGCTACGGTGGCTCGAACGGTCTCCTCACCCAGGACTCGATGGACGCCCGCCTGTTCCACCGGATAGGCGCCTCGCGCCTCGCCCGCACGGTCTGCGCCGCGCCGTCGGGGCGGGCTGCCTCCGGCCTCTACGGCAAGATGGCCGGTGTCGCGCTGCCCGACTTCCGGCACGCGCGGCTGACCGTGCTCTGGGGGGTGAACCCCTCCGCCTCCGGCATCCACGCGGTCCCCTTCATCAAGGAATCCCTCGACGCGGGAGGGCGGCTGGTGGTGATCGATCCGCGGCGGACGCCGCTGGCGAAGAAGGCCGACCTGCACCTCGCGCCGCGCCCCGGCAGCGACCTGCCGCTCGCTCTCGCGGTGATCCGCTGGCTGTTCGCCGAGGGGCACGCCGACCTCGACTTCCTGGCCGCGCACGCCACCGGTGCCGACGAGCTGCGGCGGCGGGCCGAGCCGTGGACCTTCGAGCGCGCTGCGGCGGCCTCGGGCGTGCCGGCGGCGGACCTCGAGCGCTTCGCCCGCCTCTACGCCGAGTCGTCGCCGGCCCTGATCCGCACCGGCTGGGGGTTCGAGCGCAACCGCAACGGCGGCTCGGCGGTGGCGGCGGCGCTGGCCCTGCCGGCGGTGGCGGGGAAGTTCGGCGTCCGCGGCGGCGGCTTCACGATGAGCAACTCCGGAGTCTGGGGGGGCGCGCTCGACCTCCGCGCGGTGACCGAGCCGGCGCCTGCAGGGCCGCCCTCGCGGACGATCAACATGAACAAGCTGGGGGAGACCCTGCTCGCCGGCGAGCCGCCGGTCCGCGCCCTCTTCGTCTACAACTGCAATCCGCTGGCGACGATGCCGAACCAGGAGAAGGTGCGCCGGGGGCTGGCGCGGGAGGACCTCTTCACCGTCGTCTGCGAGCAGGTGTGGACCGACACCGCGCGCTGGGCCGACCTGGTGCTGCCGGCCACCCACTTCCTGGAGCACGCGGAGATGGTGCGCGGCTACGGTTCCATGGTGCTGTACAAGACCTCGCCGGTCGCCACGCCGGCGGGGGAGGCGAGGCCGAACCTCGAGGTGTTCGGCGAGCTGATCCGCCGCCTGGGGCTGGAGCGGCCGGACGACGTCACGACGGCCGAGGAGATCACCGCGGCCCTCCTCCGCGGCTCGGCGCGGGTGCGCGAAGAGATCGAGCGCGACGGCGTGGCCGTCCCCGACTGCGGCGCCTCGCCCGTCCAGTTCGTCGACGCCTTCCCGCAGACGGCGGACCGCAAGATCCATCTCGTCCCCGAGGCACTCGACCGCGAGGCGCCGCACGGCCTCTACGCGTTTCAGGAGGAGGCGGCGGATCGCGCGCTTTCCCCTGGCGCTGATCTCGCCCGCCACCGGGCGCACCATCAGCTCGACCCTCGGGCAGCTGGTGCGCGAGCCGGCCGCCGTCGAGATCCATCCGCGCGACGCGGCCGAGCGCGGCATCGCGGGGGGAGAGACGGTGCGCGTCTGGAACGACCTCGGCGAGGTGCGGGTGGCGGCGCGGCTCAATCCGGACCTTCTCCCCGGCGTCGCCTGCCTCCCCAAGGGGCTCTGGGGGCGCAGCACGCTGAACGGCGCCACGGCGAATGCGCTGGCGCCGGACACGCTCGCCGACCTCGGCGGCGGCGCCTGTTTCAATGACGCGCGGGTGGAGGTCGCGCTGCTTTCTCCCTGATACTCTCCACCTGATGCCGCGTTCGCTCTTCGACGACCAGGAACCCGCCGCGCCAGCGGCCTCGCAGCTCGACAGGCCGCCGGCCACCGCTCCCCTCGCGGAGCGAATGCGCCCGCGCACCCTGGAGGAGGTCGTCGGGCAGCGCAAGGTAGTGGGGGAGAACGGCTTCCTGCGCCGCGCCATCGCCGCCGACCGCGTGCCGTCGCTGATCTTCTGGGGGCCGCCGGGGACGGGGAAGACGACCCTGGCGCGCATCCTCGCCGCCGCCACCTCCTCCCACTTCGTCCCCTTCTCGGCCGTCACCTCGGGGATCAAGGAGGTCAAGGAGGTGATGGCCGAGGCGGTCCGCCTGCGCAAGGCGCAGGGGCGGCGCACCCTCCTCTTCGTCGACGAGATCCACCGCTTCAACCGCGCCCAGCAGGACGCCTTCCTCCCCTACGTCGAGAACGGCGACGTGGTGCTCGTCGGGGCCACTACGGAGAATCCGTCGTTCGAGCTCAATGCCGCGCTCCTGTCGCGCACCCGGGTCGTCGTGCTGGAGCTCCTCTCCCCCGAGGACCTGGCCGGGATGCTGCGCCGCGCCCTCGCCGATCCGGAGCGCGGGCTGGGGGCGTCGGGAGTCACCGCCGACCCCGAGGCGCTGGCCGAGCTGGCTCAGCTCGCCTCGGGGGACGCGCGCAAGGCGCTGAACCTCCTCGAGCTGGCGGCGGCCGACGCGGCCGTCGAGGACAATGCGCGGATCGACGTCGAGACGGTGCGTCGGGTGGCGCAGCGCAAGGTGCTGCTCTACGACAAGTCGGGGGAGGAGCACTACAACCTGATCTCGGCGCTCCACAAGTCGATGCGCGAGAGCGACCCGGACGCCGCCCTCTACTGGTTCGCCCGCATGCTGGCGGCCGGCGAAGACCCGCTCTACGTGGCGCGCCGGATGATCCGCTTCGCCAGCGAGGACGTCGGCCTCGCCGATCCCCAGGCCCTCCTCCAGACCCTCGCCGCCCGCGACGCCTACCATCTGCTCGGCACCCCGGAGGGGGAGCTGGCGCTGGTGCAGGCGGTCGTCTACCTGGCGCTCGCCCCGAAGAGCGTCGCCGTCTACGACGGCTACAAGGCGGCGCGGCGCACCGTCGAGGAGCGCCCCGCCGACCCGGTGCCGCACGCGATCCGCAACGCCCCCACCGGCCTGATGAAGGAGCTCGGCTACGGTGCCGGCTACGTCTACGCGCCGCACACCGAGGAGGGGGTCGGCGGGCTCGACTGCCTCCCCGAGTCGCTCCAGGGGACCCGCTTCTACGAGCCCAAGGGGGAGGGGCACGAAGCGAAGCTCAAGGCCCGGCTGGAGGGGTTCCGGGCCCTGAGGGACGAGGTCAAAAAGAAGCGATCTACTTGAAGAGCTTCAAGAAGACCAGATACAGAACGAAGCCGCTGTCCGGGCCCGCCACCGGCGTGCCGACGTCGAGGTTGACCACCGTCTGCCAGGGGCCCATGAAGGTCCCCGCGATCCCCACGCCGGCGAGCAGCTTGCGGTCGAGCCCGCTCTCGCGGTCGGTGGCGAGCGCGGCGTCGGCGACGCCGTCGAGGCGGAAGGCCTCGCCGATCTCGAAGCCGTAGGAGGCGTGGCCGGCGTAGACCTGCGAAGCCCGCACCAGGTTGCTCTGGTAGCCGTGCACGCGGGTGTCGCCGAAGAAGCCGAACTGATATTTGCTGAAGCGGTCGAGGTCCGATCCCGAGGCGTAGTCGAATTCGAGCCCGACCTTCTGGAACTTCGGCAGGTACCAGTTCTTGCTCGCCGCCAGGTCCCAGCGCAGGAAGTCCTTCTTGTCCGTGCTGAAGTCAGGATTGCCGGGGAGCCCCCAGTCGTCCCACTGCGAGCGCACGTTGTAGCTCCCCTCCGCCTCGACCCGGTACCCTGAGCGGGCATAGGTGGCGGCGAGCGAGAAGGAGTGGGTGAGGTTGTCGGTCGGCAGCCGGAAGTCCTTCGACGCGTCGTCCGCCTTGGCGTAGTGGAAGTAGAGGATCTCGTACTCGGTGTCGATCTTGATGAAGTTGCCGATCGGGTGGCCGAGCTTGAAGCCGACGTTCGCCGGCAGCTGCTTGACCGCCTCGGTCTTCACCTCGCGGCCGTCCTTGTAGAAGGTGTCGGTGAACGGCACGGCGATGCCGAAGGCGCTCACCCCCGCGTCGAAGCGGCTGCCGAACAGGCGCGGCTGGGCGGCGCTCGCGATCAGCAGCACGCCGCCATAGAAGAGGTTGACCTGCTGCCCCGTTCCCTTGAAGTCGAACGAGAAGTAGTTGATCCCGGCGAGCGGCAGCGGGTAGCTCAGCGAGTCGTCGAAGAACAGGCCGCCGGCCCCGAACAGCTTGCTGACCGCGAATCCTTCCTTGACCACCCGCTCCCCCTGCTCGTTCTTGACCAGGTAGCGCAACCCCTTGTCGGTGTCGCGCACCATCGTCACGTCCGAGGCGTCGATCCCCTGGCGGGCGGTGTCGAAGTCGGCGGTGTTGATCTTCACCTCGGTCAGCTTCGTCTCGCGCTCGACCACCGTGGCGTTGTTCATCACCGAGAGGATCTGCTGCGCGACCAGGCGCAACGGCAGCACGTAGCTCGTCGCCGCCCATGGCGCGGGCTGCCCCGCGGCGTCGACGGGCGTGTAGAACATCGTCTCCTCGTTCGACAGCACCTCCCCCTGGAGGCCGATCTGCACGGCGCGGGTGCGCAGCCGGGAGGAGAGCTGCTTGTCGATCCACACCGTCCCGCGGTAGAGCTTGCCGGTCTCGTCCGGGCTGGCGGGGGAGAAGTCGACCACCCAGGCGTCGCGCCCGTCGAGGCGGTCGGAGCCGCGCAGCCGGTAGCGGTACTGCTTGGTGAAATGGATCTCGAGCGGCAGGGCGGCCGCCTTCTCCGGCTGGATCAATGGGATCTCCGGCAGGGTCTTCCCGCGCCAGCGGACGCCGTTGACGTAGAGCGACTGCCAGGCCCAGTCCGAGCCGGTCCTGGGATCGAAGAAGAAGGGGCCCTGGAGAGTCGCCTCGATCGGCTGCGTGCCCGCCGACGGCTGGAAGCGGAGCGCCGTGGTGTTCAGGGCGCTGTAGTGCTCGAGCTTGCGGTTCTGGGCGTCCTCGAAGCCTTGCAGCCGGCGGAGGATCTCCTCGACCGGGATCTCGCGCTCGGAGGCGACGGTCACCTTCTCCTCGACCCCCTTGCGCTCGGCGGCGGTCGGGCGGTCGAGGCCGATCACGCTGACCCGTCCAGGCGCGGGGAGCTGGAGCTCGAGCGTCTGGCCGACCACCTGGCCGCTGGGGGGGAGGGCGCGCTGGCGGCCGATGGGGAAGCGCGCCGGCCGGCGGAGCTCGGGATCGGCGAAGCGGAGGGTGACGGAATCGAGCCCGGGCGAGGAGAGGACGATCACCCGCAGGGAGAGGTCCTTGCCGTTGACGAACGCCCAGGCCCCCTCCGCCCCCGTCGGCGACGAGGCGGCATCGTACGAGAGGTCCCCCTTGAACTCTCGGGCGAGCAGCACCAGTGGCGAGAGCACGGCGACCAGACGGGTGACGTCGAGCCCGGGGGCCCGGAACAGGGTGAGGTCGATCCCCAGCACGCTGTTGCGGGCGGCGGCGGCGAGCATCTCGGCGGGATCGGCCGCGGGAGTCGGAATGGGCAGGGCGTCGAGCACCACCGGCCGGCCGGGGTCGAGACCCGCGAGGGTCTCGGCCGCCGTCTTGAGCGCGTCGGCGGGGGCCGGTTGCAGGGCCACCGCCTCAAGGTAGGCGGCCACCTCCTCGGCGTAGAACGCCTTGAGCGCCTCCGGATCGGCCGGCAGCCCCTCGGTCGCCACCTTCACCTCGGGCCGGGCGCCGGTCAGCGCCACCGCGGCGCGCTTGAGCAGGAAGGCGTACTCGGCGGGGGTGAAGGCGCCCGTCTCCGGGCGCCAGGCGACCTGAAACCAGCTCCCGGCGGGCGCCTTGGCGGCGAGGGCGGCGGCGGCGCGCAGCTCGGCCTGGAGGCGCTCGCCCCCCTGGGCGAGGGGAGGCGGGGTGCGGAACACCAGCGAGATCCAGGGGGTCGCGCCGCTCGCCACGATCTCCTGCCAGGGGGCGACGATCGCGTCGGCGTCGGCCGCGGGAGCCCCCTCGGAGAGCGCGATCTCGGAGGCCACGAAGAGCGGCCCGCCCGCCTCGAGGCCGGCGGGTTTCAGCGCGCGGGCGACCTCCGGGAGGCCGACGAGCGGGGCGGCGGGCGCCGCCGCCGGTTCCCCCGCGGCGGCGGGGGGCGCCGGGTAGAGACGGAGACCGGCGCAGGGCCGGCAAGGGAGAGCCGCGCCGCTCGAGCGGCCGGCGAGAGCGAGCGAGAGCAGGGCACTGGCGAGGAGGAGAGACTTGGCGCGATGCATGGCGGCAAGCATACCAGGGGCTTCCCGAGGAAAAATCGCCGCTCTCCCTGCTAGACTGGAGGCCGAGAACGCCATGGAATTCTCCGGCCGACTGACCTCCTTTCCCCTCGGCGCCCTGCTGCAATGGGCGAGGACCGAGCGCTGCACGGGCGCCCTGGTGATCCGCCGCAGCGAGCGCGAGAAGCGGATCTACTTCCAGTCGGGCGCCGTCGTCGGCTGCCTGTCGAACGATCCCGCGGAGTTCTACGGCCAGTACCTGGTCCTCCAGGGGCACCTCTCCGACAACCAGCTCTTCCGCGCGCTCAGCCACTGCGCGGGGAAGAACGTCCGCCTGGGGGTCGCCCTGCGCGAGCTGGGGATGCTCTCCGCCGACCTCATCCAGCACACGCTGCGCGAGCAGATCGAGGACCTCGTCTGCGACCTCTTCCTGTGGAACCGGGGGATCTTCTATTTCCAGGCCGAGATGCCGCAGGACGAGGAGATCCTCCCCGAGCCGATCGACGTCATGGGGCTCGAGATGGAGGGGGCGCGCTGGCTCGACGAGGTGCGGCGCCTGCGCCGCGTCCTGGTGCACGACAACGTGGTGCTGCGCCGGGGCGAGCCCGGGGTGGCGGCGCCGAAGGCGCTGACGCCGGTCCAGCGGCGCCTGGTGGAGCAGGTGGACGGCCGCAGGACGCTCGCCGAGCTGCACAAGAAGATCCGCGGCTCCTACTTCCGCTTCCTGAGCGGAGCCTTCCAGCTCTGCGTCGACGGGGTGCTCGACATCGAGGACGTCGGCGAGGCCGCCGACGGCACCACCCAGGAGATGAGCGTCTACGACCTGCTGCTCGAGCAGGCGACCGAGGAGCAGGTGCTGGTGGCCCGGCGCCACATGGCCGTGCCGCTCGATCTGCTGGAGCGCTGCTACCCGGTGTGGGTGGAGGAGCCGGCGGAGGGGGAGAAGGCGCGGATGCCGGCCCGGGCCCGCGACTTCTACGCCCGCTTCGACGGCAAGACCTCGCTCGGCGAGGCGTTCTCCGGCGAGGCCCGCCTGCGCGGGCGTGAGATGGACCTCCTGCTCCTCCAGCTCCAGAAGGGGCGCCTCGCCCTCCTGCCGGCGCCCGTCGAAAAGCTCGAGGAGCTGGCAGAGAAACGCGGGCAACCCGCCTACCAGCGCTGGTGGCGGCGGGTCTTCCGCGAAGCTTCCTGAACAGGGCCTTTCCCTTGTAATTCAGCCCCGAAGGGGCTTTCGCCCCTTCGGGGCTGGGAGACGCCTACTCGCCCGCCATCACCTCGCGCATCGGCGACGTGGCGAGCGAGGGCATCCCCATGCGCTCGCGGATCTTGGTCTCGATCTCCGTGGCGAGATCGGGGTTGTCGCGCAGGAACGCCTTGGCGTTGTCGCGCCCCTGGCCGAGGCGGAGATCGCCGTAGGAGTACCAGGCGCCGCTCTTGACCACCAGCTTGTGGTCGACGCCGAGGTCCACCAGCTCTCCCGTCTTCGAGATCCCCTCGCCGTAGTCGATGTCGAACTCCGCCTGCCGGAAGGGGGCGGCGACCTTGTTCTTCACCACCTTGACCTTGGCGCGCGAGCCGGTCACCACCTCGCCGTCCTTGAGCGCGGCGATGCGGCGGATGTCGATGCGCACCGAGGCGTAGAACTTGAGCGCCCGGCCGCCGGTCGTGGTCTCCGGGTTGCCGAACATGACGCCGATCTTCTCGCGGATCTGGTTGATGAAGATCAGGCAGGTGTTCGACTTGGCGACGATGGCGGTGAGCTTGCGGAGGGCCTGCGACATCAGGCGGGCCTGGAGGCCGACGTGCGAGTCCCCCATCTCCCCCTCGATCTCGGCCTTCGGCACCAGGGCCGCCACCGAGTCGACCACCACCACGTCGACCGAGCTGCTGCGCACCAGCATCTCGGCGATCTCGAGCGCCTGCTCGCCGTTGTCGGGCTGCGAGACGAGGAGGTTGTCGATGTCGACCCCGAGCTTCTTCGCGTACTCGGCGTCGAGCGCGTGCTCGGCGTCGATGAACGCCGCGATCCCCCCCCGCTTCTGGGCCTGCGCGACCACCGACAGGGCGAGGGTCGTCTTGCCGGAGGACTCCGGGCCGTAGACCTCCACCACCCGGCCGCGCGGGAAGCCGCCGATGCCGATCGCGAAGTCCACCGAGATCGAGCCGGTCGAGATCGCCTCCAGCCCCACCGTCTCGCGCTGGCCCAGGCGCATGATCGCCCCCTTGCCGAACTGTCGTTCGATCTGTGCCAGCGTGCCGTCGATCGCTTTCAAACGCTCCGCCTTCGTGTCAGATGCCATGGTCGTTTTCGCTCCTTCCGGCCTTGGGGGCACTGGGACTCCTGTTCTTTTTGCTTCCTTGGATCACGGGGGTGAGGCATTCGCCGCCGGTTTTCGTGCCCCTCCATCTTAGAAGACGGTAATGCGGCGGTCAAATGCCGCCTTCGGTATACTTTGGCGAATGCCCGGAATCCTGCCGCGCCGTTCCGCGTTCTGAGAAGAGCTATCCGTCTTGTCGTCCGTCCTTTGTCATCCGTCATCCAATCATTCCTTGGAACCGTAAAGCCATCACGATGGAATCCTTAGCCGTCGAAACCAGCGACGTCCTCCACGCCGCCGAGCCGATCCGCCGTCTGGAGGAGAACGTCGCCCGCGTCATCCGCGGCAAGCGCGAGGTCATCCGCCTCGCCGCCGTCTGTCTGCTCGCCCGCGGCCACGTCCTGCTCGAGGACGTCCCCGGCGTCGGCAAGACCACTCTCGCCCAGGCCCTGGCCCGTTCGCTCGGGCTCTCCTTCCAGCGCATCCAGTTCACCAGCGACCTGCTGCCGTCCGACATCATCGGGGTGTCGATCTACCACCAGAAGACGCAGCTCTTCGAGTTCGTGCCCGGACCGCTGTTCGCCAACGTCGTGCTGGCGGACGAGATCAACCGGGCGACGCCGAAGACCCAGTCGGCGCTGCTCGAGGCGATGAGCGAGCGCAAGGTGTCGGTCGAGCGCAAGCGCTATTCGATCCCCGAGCCGTTCGTGGTGCTGGCGACCCAGAACCCCCTCGAGCACCAGGGGACCTTCCCGCTGCCGGAGTCGCAGCTCGACCGCTTCCTGATGTCGCTGTCGCTCGGCTACCCGCCGCGGGCGGACGAGAAGGACCTGCTGATGTCGGGCGGCGTCGAGGACCTGCTCGACCGCCTGGAGCCGGTCCTCACCCAGGAGGGGCTGCTCGACCTCCAGGCGCGGGTGACCCGGGTGCACGTCGCCGACAAGCTCGCGGACTACATGCTGTCGCTCGCCGAGGCCACCCGCCAGGGGGGGGACTTCCTGCTCGGCGTCTCCACCCGCGGCCTGCAGTCGCTGTTCCGCGCCGCGCAGGCCCTCGCGCTCTGCGAGGGGCGCGGCTACGTCATCCCGGACGACGTCCAGCGCCTGGCCGCCCCCGTGCTGGCGCACCGCATCGCGCTGCGGCGCGGCGCCTCCGACCTCGCGCAGGCGCGGCGGGCCGTCGAGAAGGTGGTGGCGGCGACGCCGGTGCCGCTGTGAGCCCGCCGGCGGCGCAACGTCCGGGCGGCTACTTCTCCCGCCGGCGCGCCGTGCCGGAGGGGATCCGCATCACCACGGTGGGGCTGTGGTACGTGCTGTTCACCGTGGTGGTGGCGATCGCCGCCACCAACACCGGCAACAACGCGCTCTACATGGTGCTGGCCCTGATGTTCGCGACGCTGATCGTCTCCGGGGTCGCCTCGCGCGACAACGTCCGCGGCCTCGAGGCCACGCTCGACCCCCCCGGCGAGGTGTTCGCCAACCGCCCCTTCACGGTGGGGTTCACCCTCAGGAGCCGCGCCCTCCTCTTCCCGCGCTGGTTCCTCCTCTTCACCCTCAACCGCGCCGGGCAGCCGCTGCTGATCCCCTTCCTGCCGCGGCGGGGGAAGAGCGTCGGCCAGCTCGAGGTGATGGTCGGCGAGCGCGGCTGGCAGCGCTTCCCGTACGTCCACGTGTCGAGCCTCTTCCCCTTCGGCTTCTTCCGGAAGGGGGTGCGCTACCGCGTCGACTTCGAGGTGCTGGTCTTCCCCGAGCTCTTCCCGGCCGCCAGCAGCCGCGTCGAGGCCTCCGAGCAGACCGGGGACGAAGTCAGCCGCCGGCGCGGAGCGGGTCACGACCTCTACGCCCTGCGCGACTTCCGCCGCGGCGACGATCCGCGCGGCATCCACTGGAAGCAGACGGCGCGCACCGGCGAGCTGGTGTTCACCGAGCGGACCGCCGAGCGCAGCCGCCGCCTGTCGATCGTCTTCGACAACGCGGTCGGCGAGCTCAAGGGGGCCGAGGAGCGGAGCCGCTTCGAGCGCCTGGTGAGCGAGGCGGCGACGAGCGCCGTCGACCACCTGGCCCACGGCTACGAGGTCGAGCTGGTGACGCGGGAGGGGACCCTCGCCTTCGCCGGCGGGGCGCGCCAGCGCCTGGCGGTCCTCGAGGCGCTGGCCCTGCTCCCCGCCCGGCCGGCGGCGGGCACGGGGAACGAGCCGCTCACCTCGGCCGATCCGCGCTCGCCGCAGATCCGCGTCCATCTCGAGCCCGATACGCCGGAGCGGCTCGCCGGATGAGCTTCGGACGCCAGAAGCGGCTGCTGCTCGCCTGGCTCGCGCTGCTCGCGCCGCTGCCGTTGCCGTTCAACGGCGTGGTCGGCTGGCCACCGGTCCTGCTCTACATGGCGGGGGTCCTCTACCTGCTCCACCGGGCGAGGCTCGATCCGCCGGGGTGGCTGCCGGCCTGGGGGATGAACGTCCTCGGCGTCGCCTATCTGCCGCTCTTCTTCCTCGACATCTTCGCCGTCTCCCGCTCGCTGGTGGGGCCGGTGATCCACCTGGCCCTGTTCGCGCTGCTGGTCAAGCTTTTCGCCGTCGTCCGGGAGCGCGACAAGTGGCAGGCGTCGATCGGCATCTTCTTCCTCTTCCTGGCGGCGATGGGGACCAGCGTCCATCCCACGATCGTGCTCTATCTGCTCGCCTTCCTGGTGCTGACGCTGGTGATGTTGACCCGCTTCGCCTTCCTGCACGTCCTCTCCGGCTTCGGCCGCGAGGATCCGGCGCTCGCCGGCATCCCCGTGCGCGGCTTTCTGACCCTCGCGACGCTCGCCGTGCTGGTGATCGCCGTGCCGCTCTTCCTCCTCCTGCCGCGCGTCCGCGCGCCGTTCATCGTCGGCCGCGGCGGCGGCAGCGGCGTCACGCTCGAGGCCGCCGGCTTCTCCGAGCAGGTGATGCTCGACTCGATCGGCCGCATCCGCGGCAGCCGCGAGGTGGTGATGCGGGTGCTCGACGCGGCCCCCTCCGACCTCGACCGCGAGATGCGCTTCAAGGCCGCCACCTACGACATCTATCAGGGAGGGACCTGGCGCCGCTCGGCGAACCGCGGCTCCGTGCCGCGCAGCTCGGGGGTCCGCTTCCGGCTGAGCCCGGCGAAGCCGGTGCGCTGGGCGACGGTCTACTTACAGCCGCTGCACAGCCAGAGCGTTCCGCTGCCGGTCGAGACGGCGGTGGTCGAGCCGCGCTCCTCGTCGCTGTCGACCGACGTCGGCGGCGCGGTGTCCTTCCCGTTCAGCCCGCTCGAGGTCGCCGAGTATCGGGTGGGGCTGGCGGCGGCGCCGGTGCTCACCGCCGATCCTCCCGCCATTCCGCCGCCGCGGCGAGGCGAGCCGGCGCTCGACCGCTCCGGGGTGACGCCGCGGATCGCGGCGCTCGCCGCCGGGGTGATGGGGAAGGGGACGGCGGCCGACCGGGCGCGGCGGCTCGAGAACCATCTGGTGAACAACTACGCCTACACCCTCGACTTCATGGGGCGGACGGCGGACAACCCGATCGAGGACTTCCTGTTCAAGTACAAGAGTGGGCAGTGCGAGTACTTCGCCTCCTCGATGGTGCTGATGCTGCGCTCGCAGGGGATCCCGGCGCGGCTGGTGACCGGCTTCCTCGGCGGCGAGTACAACCCCTTCGAGGGGTACTACATCGTGCGCGAGAACAACGCCCACGCCTGGGTCGAGGCCTATCTGGCGGGGGAGGGGTGGCGCTTCTTCGACCCCACGCCGCCGGCCGGGCGCCCGGCCGGCGGCAACGAGGGGACGATGCTGCTGGCGCAGCAGGCGTGGGACTTCGTGATCTTCCGCTGGGACCGCTACGTCCTCACCTTCGGCCTCTACGACCAGCTGCGGATCTTCGGCGGCCTGCGCGAGCTGTGGAGCGATTTCTGGTCGCTGTTCAAGCACCACGACAAGCCCGGCGCGCCGCGCCACCACGGCAGCGCCCTCGACGCCCTGGCGCCCGGCGCCGTCCAGCCGCTGGCGCGCCGGCTCCCCGACGTCTCCCTCGCGCTGGCGCTCGCCCTGACGCTGATCGCCGCCGCGGTCCTTCTCCTCTACCTGCGGATGAAGCCGCCGCTCTCCGCCACGGCAGCCTACCGCCGCCTGCGCCGCCGCCTCGGCCGGGCCGGCGCGCGGTTCTCGGACGCCGTGCCGCCGCTCGCCGTGCAGCGCGAGGCCGCGGCCCGCTTCCCCGCCGCCGCGGCCCCCACCGCGCGGGTCATCGCCTTCTACCTGCGGGAGAGCTTCGGCGGCCAGGGGCTCGAGGACGGCGAGCGCGCAACGCTGAAGGCCGCCCTGCTCGAAGCCGAGAAGAACATGCGGAAGGCGGGCTAGAGGTCCGACGGCAGCCGCGGCGAGGAGATCAGCTTCACCAGCTCCTCCCACCGCCGCGCGGGATGATCGATCGTGCCGCCGCGCGCTTCGATCGATCGCCGCACGAGGTCCTGGCCGAGGTTGTAATTGATCACGTAGCTCCGGTACTGATCCATGAAGCGGACCCGCTGCGCCGCCCGCTCGGGGGACATCAGCGTGTAGCGCACCAGCCAGGCCTCGGCGTCCTGCCGCGAGATCTCGCCATCCAAATAATGGCGGGCGGCCTCGTTCCCCGCGTAGCCCAGCCCCTGCAACAGGCGCTGCACCTCGGCGTAGCGCGCCGCGCGGGCGGGATCGAGGCCGGCCAGCGGATAGAGCGTGTCGCGTTCGAAGGCGGTCCGCTCCTCGCCCGGGAAGGCCACCTCGATGCCGAAGTTCGCCGTCCCCTCGGCGATCAGCGATTGCGGTGAGAAGAGGGGGTAGACCGAGAGCTCGACCCAGCCGCGGTCGCGCACCAGGTGCTTCTCGAGCAGGACGTTGTAGACGTGATGCCCCGGATACCCTTCGTGGCAGGCGAGGTCGATCGCGCGGTCGATGAAGATCGGCAGGTCGGTGTTCACCTGGATCAGGCTGTGGAAGTTTCCCTGATACCAGTTGTAGCCGCTCCAGGATTTTCCCGTCACGTACTCGACCTTGAAGCTCTCCTCGGGCGGCAGCGCGACGTGCTCCAGGGTGCGCCGCCGGCACTCGGCGACGGCCGCCGTGAACACGGCGTCGAGGCGGTCGCGGGGTATCACGAACCCCTGCCGGAAGGCCTCGACGCGTTCCGCCAGGCTCCCCTCGCCCGGCACCTCGCCGGCGAGGCGGTCGAGCAAGCCTTGGAAATACGCCGCGTCGTGCTGTGGGGCCACGGCGTCGTAGAGCGCTTTCGACTCGGCGTCGAACTTCATCTTCGTGCCCGACAACAGGTCGATCCGCGCCACCATCGCCTGGAGCTGGCGTTGCAGATAGCGGTGGCGCAGAGTGTCCATCTCATCGCCGGAGCTGGGAGCATGCGCGGCGAGGTCGGCGATCAGCTTTCCCGCTTCGCCGCGGAGCTCGATCAGCGGCCGTTGGTTCGCCGCCGCCTCCGTCCGCCATTCGGGCGGACCGTAGTAGGCGTCGACGTAGTCGGCATCGTGCTGCCCGACGGCGAGCACCA
Organism: uncultured Acidobacteriota bacterium; assembly: GCA_963756595.1. Lineage (GTDB taxonomy): Bacteria > Acidobacteriota > Thermoanaerobaculia > Multivoradales > UBA5704 > DATARR01. The sequence continues at coordinate 159,389 of CAVWOZ010000067.1, read as the reverse complement.
GCTTGACGTAGGACTCCGCAATCCGATTCATCGGGTCTTCCTTCGGCGTGGCCGCGCGGTTGACGGCGCAACCGGCCAGCAGCATCAGGGTCAGGAGAACGAGGCGGCGCATGCCGCGAGCTTAGCTCAGAATCTGAACGAGAGGCCGAGCGCCACCACCGGATAGACCGGGTAGTCGGCGGCGTCCTTCTCGATGTCGCGCTCCTCGCGCTGGAGGAGGATGTCGAGCGCCTGGCGCGCGACGGGATTCTCGAGCGGGCTTCCCGCCGGGATCACCGGGGTGAGGGTCGCCTTGCCGCGCCCCTGATAGAAGGCGCCGACGTCGAAGAAGAAGCCGACCTTGCGGTCGGAGGAGAGCGGGTTGCTCCAGCCGAAGCCGAGATAGGGGGCGATCGGATCGAAGTCGATCTTCCCCTTGAGCGTGCCGACCAGGGCGACCGGCACCGGCACGCCGCCGATGTCGTAGACCCCCGAGGCCGGCGCCAGGCTGTTCCCCTCGATCCGCGAATCGTTGTAGAGCACCCCGCCGGTGAGGCGGAAGGCGCCGCCGCCCGGATGCCAGTCGAGGAGCGCCGTCGCGTTGCGCAGCTTCGCCGTGGCGTCGTACTCGATCTGGCTGATCCTGCGGTGGTCGTCGGTGTAGCTGAAGCCGTTGGCGCCGAGCCGGAAGTCGACCTGCGGCGAGATCCCCGCCGTCAGCTCGAGCCCCAGCCCCAGCGACCCCGCCTTGGCGGCGAGCTCCACCTGGGCCTGACCGGCCGCCGGCGTCAGAAAAAGTAGGGCGGCCCATCCGCCGAGGGCCAGCAGGATTGCCGGGTCTTTCAGGAGCCGCCGGGTGCTCTGTCGATTCTCTTTCATCATCCGTTCCTCCGCCTCCGCTTTGTTGCAAGGGTGAGGCCCGCTCGCCGCCATACCCGCGCCGGGGCGCGGGTATAGACTGTCCGGACCCCCGGCAGATCGGGGGCGGAGCGCTCTTTCGACAAAGGGGGGAAGCGATGCAGATCGGCATGATCGGCCTCGGCCGCATGGGAGGAAACATGGTGCGCCGCCTGTTGCGGGGTGGCCACGAGTGCGTCGTTTACGACCTCAATCCCCACGCGGTGGCGGAGCTGGTGGCGGACGGCGCGTCGGGCGCCGGCACGCTCGACGAGTTCGTCGCCAAGCTCAAGGCGCCGCGCACGGCGTGGATCATGGTGCCGGCGGGGGAGCCCACCGAGCAGATGGTGCGCGAGCTCGGGGGACGGCTGGAGAAGGGGGACGCCATCGTCGACGGCGGCAACTCCTACTTCAAGGACGACGTGCGGCGCTCGCAGACGCTGGGCGAGAAGGGGATCTATTACATCGACGCCGGCACCAGCGGCGGCGTCTGGGGGCTCGAGCGCGGCTACTGCCTGATGATCGGCGGCGAGCGCTCGGAGGTCGAGCGGCTCGATCCGATCTGGAAGACGCTCGCACCCGGCCGCGGCGACATCGCGCCGGCGCCCGGCCGCGAAGGGCGCGCGGGAAAGCCGAGCACCGCCGAGGAGGGGTACCTCCATTGCGGTCCGGTGGGCGCCGGCCACTTCGTCAAAATGGTTCACAACGGGATCGAGTACGGCCTGATGCAGGCCTACGCCGAAGGGTTCGACATCTTCCGCAACGCGACCTCCACGGAGCTGCCGGAGGCGCACCGCTATCCGCTCGACCTCGCCGACATCGCCGAGCTCTGGCGGCGCGGCAGCGTGGTCTCGTCGTGGCTCCTCGACCTCACCGCGAGCGCGCTCGCCGAGACGCCGGACCTCACCGAGTACACCGGCTTCGTGCAGGACTCGGGCGAGGGGCGGTGGACGGTGATCGCCGCGCTCGAGGAGGCGGTCCCCGTGCACGTGCTCGCCGCCTCGCTGTTCGATCGCTTCCGTTCGCGCCAGGAGCACACCTTCGGAGAGAAGGTCCTCTCCGCCATGCGCTACAAGTTCGGCGGCCACGTCGAGCTGCGCCCGACGGCGCCCGCGGGCTCGGCCCCCGCGGAAGGCGGTGAGAAGAAGGACGATAAATCATGACGGCGGCCGGCGGCGCCGCGAAGGCGAAGGGAGCGAAGAAGGCGGAGGCGAAGCCGCAGGAGAACGGGGCGAGTCCGGCTCCGCCCTGCGCGATGGTGATCTTCGGAGCCACCGGCGATCTCACCAAGCGCAAGCTGATCCCGGCGCTCTACAACCTCGTCGCCGAAGGGTTGCTCCCCGACGGTTTCGCCGTGGTCGGCGTCGGCCGCTCGCCGTGGTCGGACGACGAGTTCCGCGATCAGATGAAGAAGGACCTCAAGGAGTTCGCGACCGGCGAGACCGAAGCGAAGAAGATCGCCTGGCTGGTCGCCCGCCTGCGCTACGTCACCGTCGATCCCGCGAAACCCAAGACGTTCAAGGATCTCGCGGCCGTTCTCGACGAGGTCGACGCCGCGCACGGCACCGGCGGCAACTACCTCTTCTACCTCGCCGTGCCGCCGAGCATCTTCGACACCTACGTCAGCGAGCTCGGCGCCGCCGGGCTGATGAAGGAGGAGGCAGGGCGCTGGCGGCGGGTGATCATCGAGAAGCCGTTCGGGCACGACCTCGGATCGGCCCGCGCGCTCAACCGCCGCCTGCTCGAGGTCCTCGACGAGCGGCAGATCTTCCGCATCGATCACTATCTCGGCAAGGAGACGGTGCAGAACATCATGGCGTTCCGCTTCGCCAACGGGATCTTCGAGCCGGTGTGGAACCGCCGCTACATCGATCACGTGCAGATCACCGTCGCCGAGACGGTGGGGGTCGAGGAGCGCGCCGCCTACTACGAGGAGGCGGGAGCGCTGCGCGACATGGTGCAGAACCACATGTTCCAGCTCCTCGCCCTGATCGCCATGGAGCCGCCGGTCTCGTTCGCCGCCGACGCGGTGCGCGACGAGCGCGTCAAGGTGCTCTCGGCGCTGCGCCCCTACAGCCCCGAGGACGTGCTGCACCAGACCGTGCGCGGCCAGTACGGTGAAGGGGTGATCGACGGCGAGCGCGTCCCCGCCTACCGCGCGGAGAAAGGGGTGGCGCCGGACTCGAGCACCGAGACCTACGTGGCGCTGCAACTGTTCGTCGACAACTGGCGTTTCGCGGACGTGCCGTTCTATCTGCGCACCGGCAAGCGGCTGCCCAGGCGGGCCTCCGAGATCGCGATCCAGTTCAAGTGCGCGCCGCTGTCGCTCTTCCGCGACACCTCGATCGAGACTCTCAATCCGAACCTGCTGGTGATCCACGTGCAGCCGGACGAGGGGATCTCGCTGCGTTTCGAAGGCAAGGTGCCGGGCCCCTCGATGCGCCTCGGCACGGTCCGGATGAGCTTCGAGTACGAGGATTATTTCGGCCGCCAGGCGCAGACCGGCTACGAGACGCTGCTCTACGACGCCATGCTCGGCGACTCGACGCTCTTCCATCGCAGCGACATGGTGGAGGCGGGATGGCGCGCCGTGGCGCCGATCCTCGACGTCTGGAAAGCGCTCGCGCCGCGCACTTTTCCCAACTACGCCGCGGGGACCGCGGGCCCGCAGGAGGCCGATGAGCTGATCGAACGGGGAGGAAGAAAATGGCGCCCCTGAACGAAGGCACGAGCGAGGTGCGGATCTTCGACGACGGCGACGACCTGATGCGCGCCGCGGCCGAGGCGATCGTGAGCGATGCCGCGCGGGCCGTCGAAGAGCGCGAGCGCTTCGACTGGGCGCTCGCCGGCGGCTCGACGCCGCGCGCGCTCTACCGCCTGCTGGCGGACGATCCCTACCGCGATCGCCTGCCGTGGAACGCGATCCATTTCTATTGGGGAGACGAGCGCCACGTCCCCCCCGACCACGCGGACAGCAACTACCGCATGGCGCGCGAAGCGATGCTCGACCGCGTGCCGGTGCCGCCGGAGAACGTGCACCGCATTCCGGCCGAGCGCCCCGACGCCGCTGCCGCGGCGGCGGAGTACGAGGCGACGCTGCGCGCGATCTTCACGGTGGCGGCGGCATCCGCCGATGACTGGCCGCGCTTCGATCTCGTGCAGCTCGGCCTCGGCCCCGAAGGGCATACGGCGTCGCTGTTTCCGGGCACCCCCCTGCTCGCCGAGCGCGTGCGCTGGGTGGCCGCGCCGTGGGTCGAGGCGCAGCACACGTTCCGCATCACGCTGACGCCGCCGGCGATCAACCACGCGCGGCGCACGATGTTCCTGGTCAGCGGCGAGGAGAAGGCGGCGGCGCTCCACGCGGTGCTCGAAGGGGCGCGCGAGCCCGAGGTCTACCCGGCGCAGATCATCCGTGGCAACCGGCTGTGGCTGGTGGATCGTGCTGCGGCCCGGCTCCTGTAAGCGCGGGCATTTGGATCGGGTGATCGAATCGAGGAGAGGTCTCTGAAGGGCCGGCACGACGCTCTCGCCGCGGGGCGGAGGCGGTTACGCCGTGCTAGGCGACGCTGGGGATGACGGCAGTGGATCTCGTCCGAAAAAAAGCGCCCCGAAAGGACCAGAACGTCGCCCCGTAGCCACTGCCATCCGCGCTTACTTCTTGGCCGCCGGCTTCTTGGCAGCGGCTTTCTTGGCAGGAGCCGCGGCCTTCTTCGGAGCCGAGACTTTCTTCGCGGCGGTGGTCTTCTTGGCCGCCGGCTTCTTGGCCGCCGTCACCTTCTTCGTACCCGAGGACTTGGCGGCGGTGTTCTTCGCCGGAGCCTTCTTCGCGGCGGCCTTCTTCGCCGGAGCCTTCTTGGCGGCGGCCTTGGCGGCCGGAGCCTTCTTCGCAGCAGCCTTCGCAGCCGGCTTCGGAGCGGCTTTCGCCGGAGCCTTCTTGGCGGCGGTCTTCTTGGCGCCCGTCGTATCGTTGGCCATACCTGTCTCCTTTCAAAGGTTGCCCGCTTGAGCTCGGGCAGTTGTGTGATGGGTTTAGGTTACGCCCACAAGATCTTGGGCGTCAAGAGATTTTACGCCGCAAGCCCTAGTGCCGCCTGTGTGCAAACGCCCGCGCGGCGCGGGGCGGCGCGCGACGCGGTTGGCGGGAGACGAGAAAAAGCCCGTGGAATAAGGGTTTGCGCGCCACCGGTGTCTGACCACGGGGAGGCGTGCGAGGCGCGGACGGTCTGCGGGTCAGTGGGCGTTCAAGCGCAGCGCGTAGCGCAGCGTCATCCAGAGGATCTTGAAATCGAGCGACAGCGACCAGTTCTGGATGTAGTAGAGGTCGTACTGGATGCGCTTCTTGATCGACGTGTTGCCGCGCCAGCCGTGCACCTGCGCCCAGCCGGTGATGCCGGACTTCACGCGATGGCGCAGCATGTAGCGCGGGATCTTGTGCTTGAACTCACGCACGAACGTCGGCCGCTCGGGGCGCGGTCCGATGATCGACATGTCGCCGGTCAGCACGTTCCAGAGCTGCGGCAGCTCGTCGAGCGACCAGGCGCGCAGGAAACCGCCGACGCGCGTGCGCCGCGGATCGTCCTTGATCGCCCACACCGGGCCGCTGCTCGACTCGGCGTTGACGCGCATCGAACGGAACTTGACGATCATGAACGAGCGTCCGTCGAGCCCCATGCGCTCCTGGCGGTAGAAGACCGGACCGCGGTCCTCGAGCCAGATGGCGAGGGCGAGCAGAGGGAAGACGGGGAGCAGAACGACGCCCGAGGCGACGGCGATCGCGAGGTCCATGCCGCGCTTCACCATGCTGTTCCAACCCTGCAGCGGCACCTGCGAGAGATTGATCACCGGCGTGCCGTCGACGTCCTCGAGCGCCGCCTTGAGCGTCGCGTACTGGAGGATGTCCGGCACCAGCTTGATCTCGACGCACTCGCGCGCCATCAGCTCGAGCAGCGCGAGGATGCGCTTGTGCGCCTCGAGCGGCAGGGTGATGAACACCTGATCGATGCGCTGCGCCGCGAGCACCTCCTCGGCCTGCCGCGTGGTGCCGAGCACCGGCACGCCGCAGATCTCCGAGCCCGCCTTCCCCGCGTCGTCGTCGAGGAAGCCGACGACCTCGAAACCCATCTCGCGATGGGCGAGGATCTTGGTGGTGATCTCGCGGCCGAGCAGCCCGGCGCCGACCACCAGGATGCGCTGGCGGTTGTGCCCGGAGCTGCGCACGCGGCGCAGCACCGAGCGCGCGCCCATCCGCGTGGCGGCGACGAAGACGAGGTCGACCACCGCGAAGATGCCGAGGAAGGCGCGGCTGTAGGTGAAGTATTCGTGGCTGCCGGGCGCGGCGGGCGGCCGGTACCAGGCGACCACCACCGACAGCAAAACGGTTGCGAGCAGCACGGCGAAGACGATGGTGAGCACCTCGTCGACCCGGCTGCGGCCGCGCCGGCTCTGGTAGAGGCCGTGGAAGTAGAAGACCACCGGCCACAGCACCAGCACGAAGGGGAGGAGGTGGAGGTAGGGACCGAACTCCGGCACGTTCTTGGTGACCGGGATCACCTCGAGCTCGAAGCGCAGCAGCCAGGCGGCGAGGAACGCCGCGAGAGTCGCCGCCAGATCGGTGAAAAAGTAGAGGCCGGCCGTCTTACGGTGGCGTTCTTGAATCAAAGGAGAGGATCCCTCAGCTCGGAAAGCGACGAGACAACCGCGACCGGAGACGCTCGAGGAAACGAGCTGCGGAAAAAGTTTCCGCCCGATCCCGTAGATCCAAGGCATTGAATCCGATCCGGCGTGCTTTGTCAATCGCCTCGCAGAGGGCGGGGGGGCCCGCCCAATCGGGGTAGAGCACGCCGTGCCGGCCGTCGTCGACCACGTCGAGGATGCCGCCGCGGGCCGCCGCCACCACCGGCGTGCCGCAGGCGAGCGCCTCGACCGAGGCGATGCCGAAGTCCTCCACCCCCGGCTGGAGGAAGAAGAGGGCGCCGCGGTAGAGGTCGCGCAGCTCCTCGGCATCGACGTGGCCGAGGAAGCGGGTGCGCGCCCCCGCCATCCCCTCCAGGCGCTCGCGCTCCGGCCCCTCGCCGACGATCCGCAGCTCGAGCCCCAGCTTCTCGCACGCCGCCATCGCCACCTCGACCTTCTTGTAGGGGGCGAGCGCCGAGACGACCAGGCAGTACCCCTTCTCGCCGGCCTTCCCGGCCGGCGTGCCGGGGGTGAAGAAGTCGACGCCGACCGGCGGATGGATGACCTCGGCCGGCCGGCCGTAGTAGGTCTGGATGCGCCGCGCCACGAAGCGGGAGTTGGCCACGAAGTGGTTTACGCGCGCCGCCGACGAAACGTCCCACGAGCGCAGCGCCGACAGGGTCAGCGAGCGCACCCGCGCCTTCAGCCCCCGCCGGTTGGGGAAGTAGGCGTGCTCCTGGTCCCAGGCATAGCGCATCGGCGTGTGGCAGTAGCAGAGATGGAAGGCGTCGGGGGGGGCGATCACCCCCTTGGCCACGCAGTGGCTCGAGCTCACCACGAGGTCGAACCCCGAGAGGTCGAACTCCTCGATCGCCGCCGGGAAGAACGGCAGGTAGCTCCGGTAGTGCTTGCGGATCCCCGGCGCGCGCTGCAGGAAGCTGGTGCGGATCGGGTGCGCCTCGATCGCCGCGCTGACGCTGCCGGGGAAATGGAACAGGGTGTAGAGCGGCGCCTCGGGGTAGAGCGAGCCCAGCGCCTCGATCACGTTCTCGCCCCCCCGCATGCCGGTCAGCCAGTCGTGCACCAGCGCCACCCGCGGCGGGCGCGGGGCGGGGAAGGGGATCGGCAGGCCGGCCGGCGCGGGAGCGATCATCCGTTCAATTTTTCCTTGACCGGGTGCCCCTCGATCGCCGCCCTGTAGATGTCGAGGGTCTGGCGCGCCGTCTGCTCCCAGCGGAAGGGGGCGGCGCGCTCGATGCCGCGCTCGGCGAAGGCGGCGCGGCGCTCCGGGCTCCCCATCAGGTTGGCGATCGCCTTCGCCATGCCGTCGAGGTCGAGCGGATCGACCATCATCGCGTAGCTCTGGTCCCCCACCTGCGCCAGCTCGCGCAGCGCCGAGGTGTTCGAGGTGATCACCGCCACCCCGGAGGCCATCGCCTCGATCACCGGCAGCCCGAACCCCTCGTAGAGGGTGGGGTAGAGGAACAGCGCCGCCCCCTGGTAGATCGCCGGCAGCGCCTCGTGCGCCACGTGGCCGAGCAGGCGCACCTTGTCGCCGATCCCCAGGTACTCGGCGCGCTGGCGGATCTTGAACTCCGACCCCTGGCGGCTGCCGACGCAGACGAGCGGCGCGTCGAACTGCGCCATCCGCCGCGCCCGCGCGTAGGCCTGCACCACGGTGTCGAGGTTCTTGTGCGGCTTGGCGGGGTTCCCCACGAAGAGGAGGTAGGGCTGGGCGATCCCGAGGTCGCGCAGCCAGCGTTGCAGGTCGTCGTGCGCCAGGCGCTGGCGGAAGACGTCCTCGACGCCGTTGTAGACCACCTCGATCTTGCGCCCGTCGACGTCGAAGTGCTGCATCAGGTCGTTCCGGGTGTTGCGCGACACGGCGATGATGCGGTCGCCGCGGTGGAGGCTCCGGCGGATCATCCGCTGGGCGTAGAGGAAGGCCAGGTTGCTCGGCAGGAACTCCGGATAGAGCAGGTGGATGATGTCGTGGATCGTCACCACCACCCTGGAGCCCACCCAGGCCGGCAGCACGTAGTGGGTCGAGTGGTAGAGGTCGAGCTTGCGCCGGTAGAGCTGCCAGGAGAGGGCGAACAGCTCGCGCACCGAATAGACCGGCGACGTCTCGAGCGCCACCTGGAAGTTGGCCGGCAGGTCGCGCAGCCCCTCGAGGTCGCCCGGCTTGGCGAGCAGCACGTAGCGGTTCTCGGCATCGATCGCGGCGAGCGAGCGCACCAGGTTCCGCACGTAGGTGCCGATCCCGAAATCCTGGATCTTGCGGGCGTCGATGCCGATCGTATAGGGCAAAAAGGGGTCTCCGCGGGACGACGTTCCGGATTCTATGCCAGCGCTTCCTCGAACACCGCCTCCATCTCGCGCGCCGCGCGGTCCCAGCGGAAGCGGGCGGCCCGGGCGATGCCGCGGCGGCCGAGGTCGGCGGCGGGGCCGGGGTTGTCGAGCAGCCCCCTGAGCTTGGCGGCGATCGCGCCGGCGTCCTGGGGGTCGGCGAGGCGCCCGGCGTCGCCCACCACCTCGGGGAGGCTCGAGGTGTCGGAGGTGATCACCGGCACGCCGCAGGCGAGCGCCTCGGCGGCGGGGAAGCCGAACCCCTCGTAGAGCGAGGGGTAGACGAAAACGCGGGCGGCCTGGAAGATCCGCACCAGCCGCGCGCGGTCGACCCGCCCGACCGCCGTCACCCCGAGCGGCGCGAGATCGGCGATCCGCCGCGCCAGCCGTTCGCTCCCCCAGCCGTAGGGGCCGGCGAGGACCAGCGGCGGCAGCTGCGGGTCGTCGCGGCGCAGCCCCTCCCAGGCGTCGATCAGCCGGCCGACGTTCTTCCGCGGCTCGAGCGTCCCGGCGTAGAGGACGTACCCCCCCTCGGGCGTTGCCCCCAGCTCGCGCCGCGTCGCCGCGATCTCCGCCGGCTCGCCGGGCCGGAACTCCGGGTCGATGCCGGGATAGACGACGCGGATCTTCTCCGCGCACTGCGGGAAATGGAAGGCGAGGTCGCGCGCCGTCGCCTCCGAGATGGCCACCAGCCGCCGCGCCCGCTCGAACGACGGGCGCAGGAACGGCAGCAGGCTCAGGCGCACCTTGAGAGTGTGCATCTCGGGAAAGAGGAGGGCCGTCAGGTCGTGCACCGTGGCGACCGCCGGCACCGGACAGCGCAGCGGCAGGGTGATCAGCGGCGACCAGAAGAGATCGACATCCCCTTTCGCGAGCCGCGCCGGCAGCCGCATCTGCTGCCAGAGGACGCCGAGCGGCGCCTCCTGGCGCTCGACGCCGATCCCCGCCGCCGTGAGCTCGCCGGCCTCCCGCGGCAGGCGATGGGCCATCCCCAGGTACTTCAGGCTCCCCCGCGCCGCCAGCGCGAGCAGCAGCGAGCGGGTGTACACGCCGATTCCGGTGGGCGCGGGGACCAGGGCGCGGAGGTCGACGGCGACCGTCGGCAGGCGGGGAGGGCTCGGCATCGCGCGATCCTATCCTTGCCCCGCCTGCTGTCCTGCCGGGGCCTCGCCCTTCCCGTCCTTCCCGGCGGCCGGATGGGGAGGGCTCGTCAGGCGCCAGATCTCGAACCGGAGGTCGGAGTATTCGAGCGTGAAGTCGTCCGGCCGCACCACGATCCAGTGCCGCTCGGGGTCCTCCCAGTCGCCGCGCACGATCACCACCCGGGTGATCTCCAGCTCCTCGAGCGACCGCCGCCACCGCCGGTACGAGATCACCTCGTAAGGGTCCCCCAGCTCGCTCCCCCAGGAGTAATAGCGAGAGTCGACCTCGCGGTTGCGCGGCACGATCTCGAGGTCGTTCTGCAAGCGGCTGCCGAAGAAGAGATAGGGCTGGTTCAGCCCCGCGTAGCCGACCCGGGCACCGCCCGGGCCGGCGAGCTGGTCGAGGGCGTGCGCGGCGGGCTGTTTCGCCAGCTTTTCCCGCTGGTACGTCGCGATCATCCCCCCGGCCGGAAGCGCCGCGGCCAGCACCAGCGCCGCCGCCGCGAGCGCGTCCTGCCAGGCGGCGGGACGAGGTGAGCCGCGCCGCCGCCAGCGCCGCCAGGCGATCTCGAGCAGAGCACCGCCACCGAGGAGGACCACGACGAGAAGGGCCTTGCTCGGGGCGGTCCATACGGCGTCGCGGGTCGCCTGGAGAACGATCCAGAGGCAGAGGGCCGCGCGGAGGTACGACGTCCAGCCGCCGAGCGCGCGCAGCAGCCAGGCGAACGCGACGGCGGCGAGGGCGATCGCGGGGAGGAAGTAGCGGATGTCCCGGTGGTCGGGCATCAGCTCGAGGAACTGTAGGAAAAATACGGTGGGCAGGGTGAGCACCAGCGCCGCCAGCCACTTCCTCCGCCCGAGCGCCAGCAGCGGCGCCAGCAGAGCGGCGGGGAGGAGGGTGAAAGGGAAGTACGAGCCGAACAGCCTGGCGCGCTGGGTGAGGAACTCCCAGACGTGGATCTCCGCCTCCGGCGCCTTGGCGCGTTCGGCGGGGGACACCCCGCCCCATCCGGGCAGGTCGAGCCCGAGAAGGTGCACGGGGGCCGGAAAGACGGGGTTTCCCGTGGTCACCGCGTTGCGCAGATAGGTGTAGCCGCCGGTCAGGGCCATCACCGTCGCGAGGAGCAGCGCGAGGGCGGCGAGCCTGAGGTACGAAGGCTTCGCAGCCTCGGGCCGCCGGCGTTCGATCAGCAGGGCGACCACCAGCACGGCGAGGACCACCGGCGCGAAGAGGAGGCCGATGTACTTGGTGGCGAGGAGGAGCCCGAGAGCGGCGCCGGTCAGCGCCGCCGTGCCGGCGCGGGGGCGGCGGGCGCAGGCGAGCGCGGCGTCGAGCCCCGCCAGGGTGAAGAACGCCGTGCTGTGATCGTTCCCCGCCGCCACCGCCAGCACGGGGAAGACGTGATGGATCGCCGCGTAGCCGACGGCCGCGAACGCCGCCTCCCGGCGCGCGAGCCCCAGCCGGCGGGTGATCGCGTAGACCGCCAGGAAGGAGAAGAGGGCGAAGGGGATCTGCGCCCAGCGCGCCGCCACGTCGCTGTCGCGAAACGGCGCCAGCAGCACCCAGGACGAGAGCTCGCCGAGCACGGGATAGAACGGCGTGCTCGGATCGCCCATCGAGAAGCGAATCATCCGCAGGTCGCCGTAGCGGACCCAGGCGGCGACCGCCGACAGGTGGTACGAAATGTCGTCGAAGCCGTGCGCGCCCGCCGGCGCATACCGCAAGCTGTGGGCGTCCTCGAGCCCGGTGAAAGCGACCGCCAGGAGCGCCGCCGCCAGCAGGGCGGTCTCGACGCGGCGCCGGCGGGACGGAAGCTCGGCGGCGATCTCTTCCGCTTCCTCCACGAGTGCGGCTCCCGGCCGCGCCGGCAGCAGGCGGGAGAGCAGGAACGCCGCCGCCGTCCCGAGCAGGAACGGCGCCGGCCGCAGCCGGCCGAAATGCCCGAGCGCGGTGGCGGAGAGCACCGCGAGCCCCACCGCCAGCATGAAGGCGGCGACGCCGTGCGACGCGGCCCCCAGCTCCGGCGCCAGCCGGCGGGCGAGCCGCGAGCCCGCGCCGCCCAGGGCCGCCAGCATCGCGGCGAGGACCAGCACCTGGAAAGAGCGCGACGCGTTGGGTGCCAGCGCGCCGGTCGCGAGGACGGCGGCGATCAGCAGGGAGAGCAGGAAGCGCGCTGCACGGTCGGTACGGCCGGTGGGCATCGTGAATCGGTCCTCGCCTCTCAAGAATCCTTACGAATCTCGCGGAACGCCCGCGCCGTCTCACCGGCGGCGCGATCCCAGTCGAAGAGCGCCGCCCGCTCCCTTCCCCTGGCGGCCAGCTCCGCGCGCAGCTCGGGGCTCGCGAGGATCTCGGCGATCCGCTCCGCCCAGAGGTCCGCGCGGTCCGGCGGCGCGAAGCGGGCGGCGTCCCCGGCGACCTCGCGCAACACTTGCAGATCGCTCGCCAGAAGCGGCGCGCCGGCCCGCATCGCCTCGAGCGCCGGCAGGCCGAACCCCTCGTAGAAGGAGGGGAAGACCACCAGCTCCGCCCTCGCATAGAGGGCGGCGAGCGCCGCCGGCCCCACGTAGCCGAGGTGCACGGCCCACCCTTCCCGCTCGGCCGCGGCGATCTCCCCGCGCACCGTCTCCGCCCCCCATCCCCAGCCGCCGCAGAGGACGAGCGGGGGCGGCGCCGGGGCCGGGGGATGACGAGCCCGCAGGAGCCGCCACGCCGCCAGCAGCGCCCCGACGTTCTTGCGCGGCTCGATCGTCCCCACGTGGAGGGCGTAGCGCGGCGGGGTGCCGGCCGGAACCTCACCCGCCTTCTGCTCCGACAGCGTCCCCGGACCGTGGTGGACGGCGCGCACGCGGCCGGGGGAGACGCCGCGCGCGATCAGCTCCCCGCGCACCGCCTCGCTCGGGGTGAGCAGGAGGTCGGCCGCGAACAGGGTCCGCTCGAGCCCCTCGCGCAGCGCCTCTCCGGAGTCGGGACGCACCGCCCAGGGGACCTTGAACAGCCCGAGGTCGTGCACCGTCGCCACCCGCGCGCCGCGGGCGAAGCGGAAGAGGGGAGGGAAGAGGTAGTTGGGGGCGAACAGCACCCGGTTGCCGTCCGCCGCCGCCAGCAGCGGGCTCACGAGGCGGAGGATCTGCTCCGCCCGCCAGGGGGGGACAACCAGCCCGTCCGGCGCCGCGTAGACCACCCGCTCGATCGCCGGTCCGGCGGGGACCTCCACCGCCAGCTGGGCCGCGCCGGGCTCCGCCTCGGGGTCGCGATCGGTCAGGCTCTGGCCGTAGAGGCGCAGCCGCAGGTCGTCGCGCGCCGCCAGATGGGCGAGGATCTGGTGCAGGTACCACCCCACCCCGGTCAGCGCCTCGTAAAAGGAATTGATGTCCACCGCCACCGTCAGCCGCGGCTCGGCGCGCCGGCGGCGGATCTCGCGCGCCATCCCGCGCAGCCAGACGAACGTCCGGCGCAGCCGCCGCGGCGAGCCGAAGCGGAGGAGGGGGAGGAGGCGGCTCATTTTTCCCTCATTGCGGGCGAGAGTGTATCTTTACGCGGTCCATGCGCCCCCGAGCCCTCTTCCTCGCCTGCCCGGCGCTCCTCCTGCTCGCCGTGGCCTGGACCCTCTCCGGGAGCCGCCCGCCGCTCCCCTCCGGCGACGAGGCGACCGCCGTGCTGATGACGCAGAGCCTCTGGCACGACCACGACCTCGCGTACCGGGCAGCCGACCTCGACCGCGCCGGGCGCCTGTGGGAAGGAGGGCCGGCAGGCCTCACCCTGTTCACCGACGACGGCGGCCGGACGCTGCGCTACGGCGGCCCGGTCGCCTACCCGCTGGCCGCGCTGCCGTTCTACGCCGTGGCGGGGGTGCGCGGCCTCGCGCTCCTCAACATGGCCCTCTTCCTGGCGATGGCTTTCGCGGCCTTCACGCTGACCGCCGAATCCGCGGAGGAGGGGGGCGCCGCCCCTCTCTTCGTCGCCGGCTTCTTCTTCGCCTCGGCGGCCTTCGCCTACGCCTTCCGGCTGGAGCCCACGGTCTTCCTGATGGCCTGCGGCTTCTTCCCCCTCTTCGTCTGGCAGCGGCTGCGGCGACCTGACGCCGATGAGGACGAGCGCCGCGGCCTCCTGGCCTACGCCGGCGTGGGCCTGCTCGCCGGCGCCGCGCTGGCCTCCTCGCCGCTCCTCGCCCTGCTCGCCCTGCCCATCGCGATCGACCTCGCGGCGCGGCGCCGCTGGCGCCCGCTCGCCGTCTTCGTGGGCGCGGCCCTCCTCGCCGCCGGGCTCCTCGCCGGCTTCGAGCGCGCCGCCACCGGTGAGTGGACCTCTTGGGGCGGCACCCAGCGCCGCACCTTCGAGGGGGAGTACCCGCTCGAGAGCGCCCGCGACCTCTGGCAGGGGTACGGCGCCGAGGGATCGCCCGACCTCGCGGCGGGCCTCCGCCTGCTGCCGCGGAACCTCGGTTACCTCGCCGCCGGCCGCTCGACGGGTTTGTTGCCGTATTTCCCGTTCGCGCTCTTCGCGATCGTTCTGTATCTCTTGGGTCGGAAGGACCGTTCGCGCCATCTGCTGGCGGGGGCGCTGCTTCTCTACGCGCTCCTCGTGCTGCTGGCGCACCCGCACGACTTCGGCGGCGCCGCGGGGTTCCTGGGCAGCCGCTACCTGGCGCTGGTCTATCCGGCCTTCCTCTTCCTGCCGGGGCGCTTCGCCGCCCGGCGCAGCCTGGCGCTCCCGTACCTCGCCGCCGGGCTGTGGACGGCTCTCGCGCTGCTCGGAGCCCTGCCGCGGGTCGATCCCGAGGGGGAGCTCGTGGCCTCCTCGCACCTCTTCCAGCGGCTGCCGCTCGAGCTGACCCTCCTTCCGGGCGACCACCTCCCCGGCTACTTCACGCGGACCTGGAACGACGCCGTCTGGCTCGTCCCCCAGCATGCCTTCTTTGCCGGCGAGCGCCATCCGCACGGCGTCTGGGTGCGCGGCGCGACCCGCTCGGAGGTGATCGTGGTCTCGCCGCGCCCCCTGTCGCGCCTCGCCTTCACCGCCTGGTCGCTGGCGCCGGGGAACGTGCTGACAGTGGCGAGCGGCGGCGAGCGGCTGACCGTCCGCTTCGACACCGAGGGGAAGCGCAACGGCACGCCGGTCGAGCTGGCTGTCCACCCGGCGGCGCGCGACCTCGGCTTCTTCCCCCAGGCCTCGGGAGAGGCCTTCTACCGTCTGACCTTCGACGTCTCGGGGGGACTGGTGCCGGCCCGCGTCGATCCCAGGAGCCAGGACCCGCGCTATCTCGGCGTCTTCCTCGACTTCACGGGCGAGGGGCCGTAGGCCTTAAGATCGCCCTCACATGTCCGATCCCACGTCCACGCCTCCCGCCCCGGAGCCCGGCGACCTCCGCGTCGAGGAGGTCCTGCAGCAGGTGCGTTCCGGGCTCCGCCAGCGCCGCGCCGAGGCGACCACCCTCGCCGGCGGGGGAGAGGAGCGGCGGAGCGGTCTGCTCTCCCTGAAGAGCCGGGAGTATGTCGAGGAGCCGGTCCCCTTCTCCCACCGCACCGGACTCGGAAGGCTGATCGTGCTCGCCCGCAAGGCGGTCTACAAGCTGTTCCAGAAGTGGTACCAGAGGCCGCTCCTCGAGCAGCAGAACGCCTACAACCAGGCGGCGGCGCGGCTGATCGAGGACCTCCTCGAGGGGCGCGACAAGACGGCGCGCGAGCTGCGCTGGCTGCAGGGGCGCGTCGAGGAGCTGGAGCGGCGGCTCGAAGCAACGGACAAGGATCGCGCGTGAAGCCGCGCATCGTCGTCTGCGCCACCCAGATCCCGTTCGCCTACGGCGGCGCCGAGATGCTGGTCGACTCGCTGCGCGACGAGCTGCGCGCCCGCGGCTTCGAGGTGGACGTCGTCGCCCTCCCCTTCCACTGGCCGACGCGGACCGAGCTGCTCAAGGGGAGCCTCGCCTGGCGCTTGGTGAACCTCGAGGAGGCGGCGGGGAAGCGGATTGATCGGGTGATCGCCACCCGCTTCCCCTCCTACCTGATCAAGCACCCGAACAAGGTCGTCTGGCTGATCCACCAGCTCCGCCAGGCCTACGACCTGCTGGGCACCCCCTACAGCGACTTCGCGGCCTCGCAGCCGCGCGACGCGAAGGCGCTCGAGATGATCCGCGCCATGGACCGCCGCACCCTCGCCGAGGCGCGCGCCGTCTACACCATCTCGGGGAACGTGGCGGACCGCCTGCGCCGCTTCAACGAGGTCGAGGCCGAGGTGCTCTATCCGCCCCCCAAGCTCGACGCGCTCTACCACCCGGGGGACTTCGGCGATTACATCTTCACCCTCGGCCGGCTCGATCCGCTGAAGCGTTTCGACCTGCTGATCCGCGCCATGAAGCACACCGAGACCCCGGTGCGCTGCCGCATCGCCGGCACCGGCCCCGAGCGCGAGAGGCTCCAGGAGCTGATCGGCAAATACGGCCTGCGCGACCGCGTGGAGCTCCTCGGCTGGGTGGACGACCGCGACGTCCCCGCGCTCTACGCGGGAGCGCTCGGCGTCTACTACGCCCCCTGGGACGAGGACTACGGCTACGTCACCGTCGAAGCCTTCAAGGCCGCCAAGCCGGTGGTCACCACCGCCGACGCCGGCGGCGTCCTCGAATTCGTGACCGACGGCGCCACCGGCTTCGTCTGTCCCCCCGACGCCCCCCGCGAGATCGCCGCCCGCCTCGACCGCCTCTACCGCGACCGCGATGCCGCCCGCGCGATGGGCCTCGCCGGCCAGGCCCGCGTGCGCGACATCACCTGGGACCGGGTGATCGCGAAGCTGACGGGAGGCTGAACCCGCCGCCAAGTCCTCACCGGCCGGACGCCGCCAACCCACCTCACAGGGAGCTTTTTTCCTCCCCCGTACTCGGGGGAGGTCAGGAGGGGGCTCGCAGCCTCCCAACCAAGGAAGCCAATCGGACTCCGCGACGCCCCCTCCCGGCCTCCCCCGAGTACGGGGGAGGAGAAAGGCTCCCGCGATCGAGCTCTGCCTTTCCTTGCACCGGTACCGCGCCTCCGAGCATCGGCTCCGCGTCTCCGCCCCCGCGTTCTCCGTCTCCGCCCACCGAAATTTCGTCATCGGGAACGAGAGGGCGGCCTCCGGGAACCAGAGGTACGGAGCAAATTTTGCGAGGGAGCGATGCCGGGAAGAGAGGCAGCGGACGAAAAATGCTTGGGGGCCCTCGGGGAAGCAGGGGGAAGCCACGAAAGATCAGTGGGAGGCACAGCGGGCGCGCGGGGACTGCTTGAAAAACCAGAGGGAGCGGCTCGGGAATCGTGGGGAGGACACGAAAAACCAGAGGGGGGGCACAAAAAATCGTTTCCTCAACCCCGCCGCGCCTCCGCCAGGCACGCCTCGGCCTGGCTGCGCAGGCGGGCGCGCTCCTTCTCGGGGACGGCGGCGCGCTCCGCGATCTCGCGGGCGAGGGCGGCGAGCTCCCGGGCGCGGGGGGCGTCGACCGGGGCCGCCCGTTCGCTCTCGGCACAGAGGCGTTCGCCGAGGCGGGGGTTCTGGAAGTCAGGGATCTCGCGGACGAGCAGCGACCGCCGCTCCGTGGAGAGCTTCTCCAGCGACTCCCAGAGGTCCTCGACCTCCGCGGCCTCTGAGGCGCTGGCGGCGGGCGAGGGAGCGTCCGTCCAGCCGGCGAGGTCGCGGGCGACGGTGACCTCCACCGTGGTCCCCACGATGCGGGCGAGGGCGGCGGCGGCGTCGGCCGAGGCCTCGTCCGAGCGCCCCGACCAGTAGCGGATCAGGCGCACCAGGCTCACCACCCCTTCGAACGAGGCCGGCGGGAGCTCGACGGCCGCGATCAGCCGGCCGAGCGTCTTCGCCGTGGGGACGGTCTTCCCCTGCTCGTAGAGGGAGAGCAGGCTCTTGTGCACCCCCGCCGCCGAGGCCATCTCGGCCTGCGTCCACCCCCGCAGCAGGCGGAGGACGCCGAGGGCGAGGCGCACGTCTTCCGGCGATCCCAGGGTCTGCATGTCAAGCTCCTTCCGGGAAAATTCTTCCCTGATGATTCTCCTAGTAGATTATTCCGCGCCGAATGCCGACACTATTTTCCCTGAAGAGGTGCCCGCGCGGCCGTGGAGGCCGCGCCGGATGCTCCTCCCCAAGGAGATGTCTCATGCGCTACTCCCCGCTTTCGAAGGTCGTCCTCGCCGCGGCGCTCGCCGCCGTCCTCGTCGTCCCCGCCGTCTCGGCGGCTCCCCGCCGGGCGCCCGCTGCGTCCCACGCCGGGATCTCCTTCTCCTTCACCGACGCCATCCTCCGCTTCCTGGGCTCGGTCACCGGCCTCCTCAAGGAGGGGGCCAGCATCGATCCCAGCGGCCGTTCCGGGTCGCAAACGAGCGCGGCGCCGTACGTGGGATGCGGGGTCGATCCCAACGGGCGCTGCGTGCCCCCGGTTCGCGTTCTGGCCACGCAGGACGAAGGCTGCGGCCTCGATCCCAACGGGAGATGCTCGACGGGCCACTGACGAAGAGTCATCGAGCAGGCCGGTGCCCGTCTTAGATCCGGCCTGCTTCACCCCTCGAATCTCAGCTCCGGTTCATGCCGAGCCCGCTGGAGATAGCGGACCAGCCGTCGCGCCAGCTCGACAGTGGCGGCGTTCTGCTCTGCCGCTTCCTGGAAGAGCCTGAGAGCCGCCAGGGCCTCGCGGTGGACTCCTTGCGACTTGAAGATCGGTGCCATCTGGCGGGCGAGATTCTGGACCTTCTCGGCTCGTCCCTCCTCCAGAAAGAGCACGGCCAGCTCCAGGGTTGCCAGAGCCACGTCGTACGCCATCCCCCGCGAGGTGAAGTCCTCCCGCACCCGCTGGAGCGCGGAGACGGCCTTGTCTCGCTGATCCAGGCCGGCGGCAATCCGTCCTTCGAGCCAGAGAGCGCGGACCAGATCGAGGCCGTTGCCGAGCCGTACGGCCAAGCTCCGGATGTCCGGCAAGAGCTTCTCGGCCTCCGCATGGCGCCCCAGGTGGCAGAGGTTGACCGCGAGATTGAAGCGGAGGACGCAAAGGAACCGCGGCTCCTTCCTACCGCCGGCGGTTGCTGCGGCGCGCTTCAAGGCCGTGATCGCCCCCTCATAATCTCCCATCTGCTCCAGTGTGAACGCCTTGTTCAAGAGGATGCGTCCTTCCGCTTCCCCACTCTGCCGAAGCAGGGCGCGGTCGAGCAGTTCCAGGGCTTCGGGGAGTCTCCGCTGGGCTCGCCGGAGCGACGATTCGAGATCGAACAGGCGCCATTCGGCGAGCGGCCCCTCCTCCTCGGGGGAACAGGCGGTCCATAGCTGCCAGGCGCGGCTGAAGGCCCGCTCCGCCTCCGGGAGATCGTTCGCCACCCGCCGCGCGTTGGCCACGAAGGCCCAGGCGTACCCCTGGAGGCGCGATCGCCAGCCGGCGGGCCCCGGAGCTTGGGCGGCGACCGCCAGCGCCAGGTCAGCCAGCTCCGTCGCGCGGCCGGCGTCGGCCGCCGCGGCCCGCGCGCTCTCGGCGCAGAGCTTTTCGGAGAGCGCCCAGGTGCGCAGGCTGCGCGCGTTCTGCACCAGGAAGCGCTGCTCCTCGGGCGGGTAGGTCTTCAGGCGCTGCCAGAACGCCTCGGCGTCCTCGCGGTCGCGCCGGACGCCGGTCTCGCGCAGGGAGCGGGTCAGCTCCTCGCGGGCGACGTCCGCCGAGCGGCGGATCACCCGCGCCACGGTGCGCTCGATCCGCTCCTGCTCCTCGGCGGTGGGGCCCAGCGGCGGGCCCAGCGCCTCCTCGGCCGGCCGCAGGGAACGGGCGGGGAGGAGCGCCAGCTCCATCTCGTCCGCGTCCACCCCCAGGATCGCCGCGAAGGCCTCGAGCTTGCGGGGGGAAAGGGCGCGCCGCCCCATCTCGTAGTCGGAAATCATCCCGCGGGGGAGGCCGGCCGCCTGCGACAGCTCCTTCTGGCTCCAGCCTTTCGAGGAGCGCAGAACGGTCAAGGCCAGGCTCAACGGGGGCGGAATCGGTCTCGGCATATCCTCCTCGGCTCAACGCGGTAGGTTCTTGAGCAGAGAAGATTGTAGTGCTTTCCGAGCTTTTGACGTGAAAGTCGAAGACGACCGGCGGGGCCCGGGTCGCCTTCCGGCGGCAAAACAACTCCGGGACGCGACACCGGCGAATTTCCGGCGCCGCCGGTAGCCACCCCCTCCTCCGGCCCCTACGCTTCCCGACGAGAGAGGAGGGAATCGCCATGGCCAACCTCGAAGCCGACGCCCAGGAGCAGCTCCGCCAGATCGCCCGCGAGCTGCGCTCGGTCCACTACCGGCTGCTGGGGATCGTGGCCAGCCTGCCGCCGCGCGACGAGGCGGCCCGGCTGGACGACGGGGAGTTCGCGGACCCGGACGCCGCCGCCGAGATCCGGGCGGCGGTCGAGTGCGTGCTGGTCGACCGCATCCGCCCCGCCATCCAGGGGCTGCTGGCGGCGGCCGAGCAACCTCTGGACGCGGACGGAGCGGGTGGCTGAACGGCGAGGCTGAACACCTCAGGCGAACAGGGCCGCGAAGCGCCGCTGCATCTCCTCCGGTGAGACGTCCTCGGTGCGCGCCGTGACGTGCCAGACGTGCCCGAAGGGGTCTTCGACCTGCCCCGAGCGCTCGCCGTAGAACTGGTCCGCCACCGCCTTCACGAGCTTCGCGCCGGCGGCCACGGCCCGCTCCACCACCGCATCGGCGTCCGCCACCGAAAGGCTGAGGCTCACTGTCGTGCCGCCGCGCGCCCGCGGGCCGAGGATGCCGCTCTCCGGGTATTCATCGGCGAGCATCACCCTCGACTCGCCGATCCGCAGCTCCCCGTGGCCGACCCGGCCGCCGGGCTCGGTCAGGCGCAGCACCTCCACGGCGCCGAACGCCTGGGCATAGAACTCGAAGGCGCGGGCGGCGCCGTTGACGATCAGATAGGGGACGACTTGGGGCTGGTTCATTCGCATTCCTCCTTGATAGGGCTCGATCTTAGGGCGGGCCAGGCAGGGAGTCTTGGAAAAAAGTTCGAGATCTCCATGACCTCGATGCCAGCCCGTGAGGGCGACCTTCTTGTAGCCCAGGGTGTGTAACCCTGGGCGACCGCGGGCGGCCCACCCAGGGTTTCCACCCTGGGCTATAGGAATGCCGCCCTCACGGGCTGGCGTTGAGCCCCCCCGGCTCGGCCAGGCTGGCGCTCCCCGGATAGTGCCGGCCGGCGAGGAACTCGCGCGGGGAGAAGCCGGCGAGGGCGCGGAACTCGCCGTTCATGTGCGGCTGATCGTAGTAGCCGGCGTCGAGGGCGATCCCGGCGAGCGTATCGTCCCCCGCGCGCAGCCGCGAGAGGACGCGCTGGAAGCGGAGGAGGCGGGCGTAGTGCTTGGGGGAGACGCCGACCTGCTCGCGGAAGCGGGTGGCGAGCCGCGTGCGGGTGAGGCCGGTCCGCTCGCGGAGGGCGGCGATCGGGACCGCCCCCGCGTGGCGCGCGATCTCCGCCGCGGTCCAGGTGATCGCCGGATCGGCCGCCGTCCCCCGGGCCACCTGCGCCGCCACCCAGGAGGCCGCGCCGCGCAGGATCTCCTCCGGCGACGCGGCGCCGTGGCAGCGCGCCACCAGCTCCTCCGCGGCCCGCCCGACGACCTCCCGGAGATCGACGGTGATCCCCGTCACCTCGGAGAGGGGAGCCGCCAGCAGCGCGTAGGCCCCGGCGGGCTGGAAATGCAGCGCCAGCACGCGGCAGCGGCCCGGAGGCGCCGCGATCACCCGCGATTCGGAGAGGATGCCGGTAAGGCAGGCCGCCGCGAAGGGCTCCGCCGTCTCGGTGGTCTCCCCGCGCACCAGCCGGTGCGGCGCGTCGAGCTGCACCACCAGCTCCACGCGGCCATCGGGAAAGACGCGCTCGCGCGGAAACGTGAGCGTTCCGGCGAAATACGTGATCGATTCGACCGCCGCGGCGAGACGGCTGCCCGGCGGCGGACGCCAGACGCTGTGCGTCCAGCGCCCCAGCGGGGAGTCGACGTGCTGCGTGCTGATGTCCACGGTGCGGCGCGCGGCCGTCAGGCGACGGCGCGCCCCTCCTCGTGCTCTTCTTCCTCGACCTCCCCTTCCGAGAGGGTGCCGTCGAGCACCCGGCGCGCCCGCTCGACGTCGAGCTCCCCCTCCCAGCGCGAGACGACCACCGTGGCCACGCCGTTGCCGATCAGATTGGTGATCGCCCGCGCCTCGGACATGAAGCGGTCGATGCCGAGCAGGAGGGCGAGGCCCGCCACCGGGATGTTGCCGACCGCCGAGAGGGTCGCCGCGAGGGTGATGAAGCCGCCGCCGGTGACCGCCGCCGCCCCCTTCGAGGTGAGCAGGAGCACGGCGAGGATCTCGAGCTCCTGCGCCAGCGTCACGTGGGTGTTCGTCGCCTGCGCGATGAACAGCGTCGCGAGGGTGAGGTAGATCGAGGTGCCGTCGAGATTGAACGAATATCCCATCGGCACCAGCAGCCCCACCACCGACTCCGGGCAGCCGAGCCGCTCGAGCTTGCGCATCAGGAGCGGCAGGGCCGATTCGGAGGACGAGGTGCCGAGGACGATCAGGATCTCCTCGCGCAGATAGCGCAGGAATTTGAGGATGCCGAGGCCCGTCCAGCGCAGCACGAGACCGAGCACGAGGAGCACGAAGAGGAGGCTCGTGACGTAAAAGGTTGCCATCAGCTGGCCGAGGCTCAAAAGGCTGCCGATCCCGTACTTGCCGACCGTGAACGCCATGGCGCCGAAGGCGCCGAGCGGCGCCACCCGCATCACGATCGCCACCACGCGGAAGAGGACGTGCGACAGCTCCTCGACGAAGTGGAGCACGATCGATCCCTTTTCCTTGAAGCCGGCGAGCGCGACGCCGAAGAGGATCGAGAACAGGAGCACCTGCAGGATGTCGCCGCGCGCGAAGGCGTCCGCCACGTCCTTGGGGATGATGTTGAGCAGGAAGTCGGTGGTCGAGAGCGCGTGCCCCGAGGTGGTGTAAGCGGCGAGCGCCTTGGTGTCGAGCGCCGCGGCGTTCACGTTCATCCCCGCCCCCGGCTGCACCAGCTTGCCGACCAGCAGGCCGAGGGCGAGGGCGAAGGTGGTCAGCACCTCGAAGTAGACCAGCCCCTTGAGGCCGATCCGCCCCACCCGCTTCAAGTCCCCCATCTTGGCGATGCCGGTCACCACCGTCGCGAAGACGATGGGGGCGATCAGCATCTTGACCAGCTTGATGAAGCCGTCGCCGAGCGGCTTCATCGCCTCGCCGAGGCGGGGGTTCAGGAATCCCAGCAGGGCGCCGAGGGCGACGGCCACCAGGACCTGAAGGTAGAGGCTGTGGGCGAACCGGCGCAGCAATCCCATCGGGCGCATCGGGCTCATCAGGAAGTTTCCTCCGGGCGGATCATGAACCAGTTCGGGACGCCGAGCACGGGCGCCTCGATGGCGACCGTGAAGCCGAAGCGCTCGTAGAAGCGGACGTTCTCCCGCTTGTCGGTCTCGAGGTAGGCCGCGGAGCCGGCGATCCGCTCGAGGAACGCGCGGAGGAGGGCGCTGCCGATCCCCCGCCCCTGGAGATGCCGCTCGACCCCCACCGGGCCGAGGTGCCAGTGCGGCTCCGGCGGGTCGAAGCGCGACCAGGCGCCGGTCCAGCTCAGCAGGCGGGCGGTGCCGCCGGCGCCCGAGCCCGCGACCAGGCCGGGGAGGAGGCGGAGCCGCTCGCCCGGCCCCGGCTGGCAGCGCCCTGGGCGCACCATGCCGCAGACGCCGACCAGCGTCTCGCCGTCGAAGGCGCCCAGGACCATCCCCTTGGGCCCATAGTGCGGGAGCACCCCCCGGAACATCCGGGTGAGCGTCTGCTCGCGGACCTCGGGGTCGGGGCCGAAGGCCTGCACGTGGAGCGGGTTGTCGCGCATGCCGCGGGCGAGCACCCCGGCCGCGCGGTCCGTCTCCGCGGCCGACAGCTCGCGGACCGTGACCGCCGCCACTGGGGGAGCTTCGCTCATCCGCCGGCCGCGAGCGGGCTGTAGTGGTGGTGCACGAAGCGGCTCCACCCCTTCTTGTTCCGCGACTCGACCACGAAGTCGATCCCGCCATCCTCGGCCGGCCAGTAGGCCATGCGCGCGAGACCGGCCGGCATCTGCGCCTCGAAGCCCACCGCCTCCGGATGGAGGTCCGAGCAATCCGCGGCCGTTCCTTCCGAGCGCTTGCCGTCGGAGGTGAACGACCAGAAGCCGAGCGCTCCTCCCGCCGGCGCCCCATACACGGCGTGCTCCTCGTAGACCGATCCCGGGAGCTCCCAGCGGGCGGCGAGCAGCACGTAGCTGCCGCCGAGGATGGAGGAGAACGTCCGCACGCAACGGATCGGCCCCTGCGGCGAATCGGCGCGGGTCTCCCAGGCGCCGAGCAGCGGCTCGAGCGGGCCGAGCTTGCCGCGCCCCTTCTTCCAGAGCTTCCTCGCGGTGGCCATGGCTACTCCTCTCCTTGGGATTCGGTGGCAACCTCGAACACGGCTTCGACCTCCACGGCGACGTCATAGGGGAGCGCGCTGACCCCCACCGCCATGCGGGTGTGGCGCCCGGCCTCGCCGAACACCTCGACGAAGAGGTCGGAGGCGCCGTTGATCACCTGCGACTGGGAGACGAACTCCGGGACCGAATTGACGTAGCCGGCGAGCCGCACGCAGCGCGTGACGCGGTCGAGGTCGCCGCCGAGGGCGACTCTCAGATGGGCGATCAGGTTGAGAGCGCAGAGCCGCGCCGCCTGCTGCCCCTCCGCGACGCCGAATTCGCGGCCGAGCTTGCCGACGAAGCGCCGCTCGCCGTTCCACTGGGAGAGCTGGCCGGTGAGGAACACCAGGTTCCCGGTGTGGACGAACTGCACGTAGTTGGCGCCCGGCGTGCTCGGCACCGGCAGCTCGAGGCCGAGCGCCGCCAGCCGCTCTTCGATGCGTCGGGTCATCCGCGCTCCCCCGAACGACGAGCCCGGCCTGCCGGCAGGGCAGGGGGCGAGGGGATGATATCCCGGCGGGGCAGCGCGGAGCCCAGGCAACTTCCTGGGAGCGCCGGCGTCCCGCCGGCTTTGGGCCCCTCGGGGGCACTTATAATTCCTCTTTCCAGTCTTGGGAGACCGCCTGCCATGAAGATCGAAGCGCTCACCCCGATGCTGCGCACCCGGGACCTCGCCGGCTCGATCGAGTTCTACACGAAACTCCTCGGCTTCGCATGCGAAGCGCGGAATGACGAATGGGGCTGGGCCTCGGTCGAACGCGACAGCGTGAAGATCATGCTCGCCACCCCCAATGCTCACGAGCCCTTCGATCAGCCTGCCTTCACCGGTTCCCTCTACCTGCGTTGCGACGACGTGGACGCGCTCTGGCGGCAAGTGAAGGATCAGGCGAAGGTCTGCTATCCGCTCGAAGACTTCGAATACGGGATGCGCGAGTTCGCGATCTACGACAACAACGGGTATCTGCTCCAGTTCGGTCAGGAGCTGCCGGAAACCCCGTCTGCTTGATCGCCCGTTCGGGATCAAAGATCGCCGATTGCATCCCTGTTTTGTGATATCATTCGCGCAATAGCAGTAGTGACGAGGGGGAGCGATCCATGATCGGGAAGCGGCGCCTGGAAGTGACGATGGCCTTTCTGGTGGTGCTGGTGCTGGCGAGCGCAACGTGCGAAGCGCAGTGTGTGTCGGGAACGTCCATCTCGCAGTGGAAGTGCTGGGAGCAGACGATCGTGGGCAGCGTCGATTTTTACCGGAGCGGCGCCGGGAACCCCTACCGGGACCTTACCTTGCGGGTCACTTTCACCTCAGGCACGACGAGCTTCACCCAGGAGGCGTTCTGGCTGAGCGACACCACGAATCCCAAGAACTTCAAGGTGCGCGCTGCGCTTCCACCGGGCAACTGGACCTGGCAGGTCGCCGGATGCACGGGAACCACAGGCGGCCTGAACTGCGCGACCGGCACATGGGCTCCCGCCTCGGGGGCGATCACCGTCAGCGCGAACACCACGGGTCCCCAGCTCTATGCCCGCGGCTTCCCCACGCAGAACTGCAATTGGAGCAAGTCGCTTCCTCCGACCTTGATCGGCTGCTCGCCCCTCGTCTACGGCGACAGGGTCACCCCCTTCTTCTGGGTCGGTGATACGGCCTGGTCGGCACCCGCCGTCGAGATCAGCGCACAGCTTCACGGCGGTACAGAAGCTTGATGCTGGCGGAAATCTCGCCGGACCCACATTCCGAATCAATAGCACCACCCTCAACGACCAGCGCGATCCAGCGATCACCGCGGATCCATTAGGTAACGTCCTTGTCGTCTGGTCGAGTTACGGACAGGACGGAGATCTTGGCGGAATCTATGGTCAATTTCTTGACGCGAAAGGGAGGTTTATAGGAGGCGAATTTCAAGTCAACGCCTTTACGGCGGGTCACCAAGCGGAGCCGCAGGTCGCCTATCTAGCGAATGGCGCGTTCCTGGTGGGCTGGACCACGGAGGCTATGAACGACGATCCCGGGGCAGTCAGCTTCCGCGCTTTCAGCGGCAATGGAGTCCCGCTGTTCCAAGAGACTAGGATTGTGGGCAGCATCTTTTCCCATCCTCGGTTGCTGAATCTGGATTCATCCGGTAGCACTGGATTCGGCCTTCGCTGGGATCTGAGGAACAACGCGAGGGGCACGGTCGTATCCTATTATCAGCACTTCACTCCTCAAGGCACCGCAGATGGTGCCGCCGAGATTCTTCCATGACCAAACACCACCGGCTGTTTCTTTGTCTGAGTGTCTCTCTACTTACTTCGGGTGCGGTGTACTGCCAGAAACCGCTGGCTGGCGATCTCGTATTAGCCGCCGCACCTCTTGGGGTCTATGCTGAATTTTCGCCGAATCTGGTCTGTGATCTCTCGGGATCATGTGCTCTCTTTTGGCGAGGCAACCATGCTGGCCCTGATACCAACTTGGTCGACTTCCTTGCTGCGGTGATCACTCCGGACGGGCAAGTGGTGGTACAGCCCAAAGTGCTTGCGACTGAGGACTTCGAAAATGGCCCTATAGTGGCCGGCTTGGAGCATGGCTTCGCCGTCCTTTGGGATCAACAGTTTCAGAATGGACTTGTCACGCCGTTCTTGCAGTATTACGACGAATCACTCGTGCCGCAGGGAGAAAAGCTCATGCTTCCCTTCGTTGGAGGCTTAGCGCAGTTTCACAACCCGAAGTCCTATGCCGGCCTTCTCGATCTGTTGCCGATCAGCTCCGGCTTTGCAATCTACGGTATCGCCATCGACAACACATCCCTGCTGGCTAATGCATACATGTTCTTTATCGACCGGAACGGAAACCAAAGTCGCCCCCGGCAGCGTTTGAGCGCCTTCCCGTCGAACCAATCTGCCAATCCTTGGCCCAACGGCTCGGCAGTCCAGCCCAACGGCGACTTGGTAGGAGTGTACTCGCGAGGTCTTCATGACGTCTACGTTCGCAGGACAGATGCAAAAGGGAGCCCATTGGGTCCAGAGCAACTGGTCAGTACCGATCGTCATGCGAGTCAGGGGCAAGCCGTAGTGGCCGTGGCGCCGGACGGCTCATTCCTGGTCGTCTGGCAGGCCGCGCCGGCTCCTGATACAACAAGCGACATCTTGGGCCGACGGTTCTCGGCCGGAGGTCAGCCTCTCGGTAAGCCATTTCGGGTTAACAACGTCCATCAGTTGGCCCAGCGCAACCCTGCGATTACCGTCGACGCTAGAGGAGACTACTTCATCGTTTGGCAGAGCTTTGTCCCACCCTACGACTGGGACGTCAAGGGCCGTCTGTTCCGGGGTAACGGCACGCCCGTTGCGGACGAGATCCGGCTCAACCAAGTGCGGCAGTCCGAGCAAGACATTCCGCACGTCACGTTCTCACCTTCCGGTACGATCCTCGCCGGCTGGGAGAGTGGGAGCCTGCGCCAGAGAGGGAACGAGGAGTTCGTGCCGGTGGCTCGGGTGTTTTCGGGAGCTCCGCAGTAAGCGCACCCGACCGCCGGCTGCAAGTGGTCCTGTCCTGAATCCACGAATTGGCTTTGGTGACGGCGCTCCCACCGGGATAGGATTCTCTCCTGATCCAGCGCTCAAGGGAGGACCCCAATGTCCAGAACCAGGCCCGAAGCCGGCGAATACGTCCCCTACTACGACCGTTACATTTCGCTCGTCCCCGCCGGGGACATCCTGGAGATCCTGCGCGACGAGGGGGAGAAGACGCTCGCCCTCTGGCGGTCGATCCCGGAGTCGGAGGCGGGGTTCCGCTACGCTCCGGACAAGTGGAGCCTCCGGCAGGTCGCGGGGCACGTGATCGACGCCGAGCGGATCTTCTCCTACCGGGCGCTCACCTTCGCGCGCAACGACCAGACGCCGCTCCCCGGCTTCGACGAGAACCCGTACGTCGACAACGCCGCGTTCGACGACGTGCCGTTCGCTGACCTCGCCACGGAGTTCGAGCACGTCCGCCACGCCACCCGGCTTCTCTTCCACCACTTCGCTCCTGAAGCCTGGACCCGCCGCGGGACGGCGAACAACAACCCGGTCAGCGTCCGCGCCCTCGCCTATCTGATCGCCGGCCACGACCTCCATCACCGGGCGATCGTGCGCGACCGCTATCTCAAGGCGGCGGGGTAGCCTTCCCAAGATTCCCTTCCGCGCGCCCCGCCGGCGGAGACCCCTGCAATAGGAGTACGATGGCGAGACGGACGCCACGACCTTCGTCGTCCCCGCCAAGTCCGCTCTCCCGGAAAGGGACCCCATGAAGAATTTGACCGCATTCATCCTGCTCTCGCTCGCCGCTCTCCTCTTGCTCGCCACCCCCTCCGCCTGGGGGGCCGAGCGGATGCAGGCCGGACAATGGGAGATGACGAGCCTCGTCCGCGGCCATTCGCAGACGTCCACCCACTGCGTCGGCGCCCAGGAGGCGAAGGCGGTCAACGGCTCGCCCGCCGAAATGCGCGCGTTCATTGTGGAAACCACGCAGGCCTCCCACTGCAAGGTCGAGAACCTCAAGATGGAAGGCAATACCGTTTCCTTTACCACCGTCTGCGCCAGGACTTCGCTCGACAGCACGACGACCTATCACGGAGACCATTTCGAGGTGGTCATGAATACCAAGGGAGGGGGCGACTCGGCGGTGCGGACGGTGAAAGCGCGGCGGCTCGGCGCCTGCCCCTAAGGGAGGCGCTCCTTTGCCCGCCGCCGGCACCTTTGAGGTTGGAGGGTCTCGCTTCCGGGACCCATTTCCAAAAGGAGATGCCGATGAAATCAGTCCGTTGGGTGCTGTTCGTCGTCCCGTTCCTGATCGCGTCCCTGGCGAACGCGGCGCCGCTGCCGTCGCCGGAGGCCTCCGTGGTGCTCCCGGCCGCCATCACGGGGGTTTCCGCCTGTCCCACGAAGGCCGCCAACGCGGCGCAGCTTCCCATCCTCAATCCGGCCGCTCAGCAGGCCACCACGCTGAGCTGCGGGTCGTGCAGCGTGCCGATCTGCCGCGGCGTCGGCTACAACTCGATCTGCCAGGGCGGCACCCAGGTCAAGCACTGCATCGCGGCCTACGGCAACGATTGCGGCGACGGCACGATGCAATGCCAGTGCTGGAGCGGACCGCTGCCGTAGCGATCCCCTGAGATTCAGCCTTCCCCGCGGAGCTTGAGTCGCCGCGGGGAAGCGCCCTTTATTGTGTTATCATTTCTTCACAGTTTGTGTTTCAGGTTGGTGATGGCTTTGCGTTCCGCAAGGCGGCGCTCGGTGCGCCTGCGTTCCATGGGCCGGTCGTTCCGGTTCCTTTCGTTCCAAACGGTTGGTTTTTCAGGAGATCCCGCATGATGCGATTCGTTTCTCGTCCGGTCCTGTTGTCTCTCACGCTGTCTTCGCTTGCGATGCTGGCCGTCGGGGTCGCTCCCGCCCGAGCGCAGCTGATCTATACCGCGCCCACCTCGACCGGGCTCTTCGCCGGCGTCAACGCGGGGAACGGCACCTTGACGGGGACTTACAACACTGGCATCGGCTACGACGTGCTGCTGTCGGTGACCTCGGGTTTCTGGAACACCGCCGTGGGCGCGGATGCCCTCACCTCCGCGACGACGGCAACCTCGAACACCGGGATCGGCGTCGGAGCGCTGACCACCCTGGACAGCGGCGCCCGCAACGTCGCCGTGGGCCAGAGCGCGATGAACAATGCGATCGACAGCTCCAACTGCGTGGCCGTCGGCTACCACTCGCTCTCCACCCTGCACACGGGCGGCGACGCCCAGGACGTGGCGGTGGGGTATCACGCGCTGCATACCCTCTACGAAGGAGCGGGCATCACCGCGGTGGGAGGGTATGCGGGCGAGCCGATGAACGACGGCACGAACAGCACCTATCTCGGCTACCTTTCGGGGCCGTCGAGCGACGGCTTGGTCAATGCGACCGCGATCGGCTACAACGCGCACGTGGCGGCGAGCAACAGCCTGGTCCTCGGCAGCACGGGCGACGACGCGGTGAAGGTCGGCATCAACACCACCACGCCGACCCAGGCTCTCGACGTCAACGGCAACACCATCCGCATCCGCCAGGACCGCACGCCGTCCAGCTCCTCGGAACCCTGCCTCAAGGGGGAGATGGCGTGGGACGGCTCCTACCTCTACGTCTGCGTGGCGACCGACACCTGGATGCGCTCGGCGCTCTCGTCGTTCTGAGTCTCGCTCTTCAGCCGGTCCCCGCCCCGCGGAAGGGGGCCGGCGTTCAGCGGACCTTGCGTCCGCCGACGCGGGTCGCGGTCGCCGGATCGTTGCGGTCCTCGCGCCAGGTCGGATGATTGAAATGGATCACACAATCGCCGTTGTACGAGGCGACGGCGCGATCGAACACCAGCTTGCCGATGCGGCGCCAGGCGCCGAAGGTGCGCCGCTGATAGAACGGCGTGCCGTGGGTCGATCCCTCGTCCGTCACCTCGATGTGAAAGGTGAGCGTGCGCTTGGGGGCCGGATCGCCGCGGTCGTAGATCTGCGCCAGGATCTCATCCCGGAAATCCAATTCTTCCCCGGCGATCCGCGGCTGCTCGTCCGCCATCAGGAGGCGCAGGAAGGCGGGAGCCCGCGTGGGCTCGTCCGGCGGCTTGCCGAGCTCTGCGATCTGATAGAGCTGGCGGATCGTGGGCTCCTTGTCGGCGCGCAGGAAGTCGACCCCCGACAGCGCCAGGATGGGCGCCCCCAGGCCGCGCCGCCAGAGGCGGGTGTCGGGAGCGTTGCGCAGCTCCGCGTCGTTCACGGACTCCGTCATCTCGCCGCCGAAGTCCTGCTGGGTGAAGAAGCTCGCGGTCTCCAGGGGCTCGGCGTGGTCCGCGTCCAGGGTCGGGAAGAGCTTGCCGATCAGCGCCAGCGACCGCATGTGACCGCGCCGTGTCTCCGTGCAGCAGGTGGAATAGCGGCCGACCAGCAGCGCCTCGCTCCCGTTGCGGAAATAGCCCGAGTAGGGGGTCTCCCCGGTGATCTTCCACCGCCCCGTGAGGCAGACGCCGTTCGGATGCAGCAGGCGGCGAAACCCCTTGCGGTCCGCGCCCCAGCGCAGGTCGGCATGGGAGTCGACGGTGCGCGAGCTCGCCTGGCGAAGCCCGCCGACGATGCTCTTCATGGTCACTTCGTAGCCTGGCAACGGCGGCTCGCCCGGACCCCCCCAGACCTTTTGATAGGGATTGGCGAACAGCGCCTCGCGCACCTCGGAATATCGGGAGCCGCGATAGGTGCGGTCCTCGTCCGTCATCTCTTCCCTGCCAAACGACTCGTCCGCCATGGGGCCTCCTTGGGTCAGCCTGCCGGGATTTCGCTTCGTTCAGACTGGATTTTAGCAGGTTCGACTCACTGAAAAAAGAACCGGAGGACTCCGAGCGCTACTGCGAGCGCTTCTCGCAAAGGCCTTTCATGCGATCCCGAATCTGCGTCTGGAGGACTTCGAGGGGCTTGGGAAGATCGGGAAGCTGCGCGTACTCCCGGGGACACTTCTGGAAGCCCGGCAGGAAGGCGGCCTCCTGCGACGCGAGGACGGCCACGCCGACCTCGGCAGCCTGAAGCGCGTTCAGGCGCTGGGCCTGATATTCCTTCAGGGCGATATCGTAGGCGGTCAGGTACGGGATGCTGTGCGGGGGGAGGGCGCGCCCCGTGATCTGATGAATGTAGATCGCCAGCACCTGGTCGGGCTTTTTCGCGGCGGCGAACTTCGCGTACACCTCCGGGTCCGACTGCGTGTCGTCGCCAATCAGGAGAAATTGGTTTTCGGAGCCGCCATACAGTCTGCGCAAGACGCGCGTCTTGAAGTCGGCGACCGATCCGACCCGGTTGCGCAGCGCCGCCCGGTACGGCGGGAAGCGGGCGTCCCGCAGGCACTCGTCGACCTTGTGGGTGAGCAGGATGCGCGGCGAGCCCGAAATGAATTCGAGGCGCTCGGCCGGCGAATCCTTGCCGAGGAGGTCGCGGTAGAGCTCCGCCATGCCGGCGAACACCAGTTTGCTGTGGATGGCATTTCGCATCGAAACGTTGCGATGCAGGACGTCGGTGACCTTCACGGTATCATCGACGTCGCTGACCAGGATGAACGGCTCGTCGGCCGCCGCGACCCGCGCGGCAGAGAGGCTCAGCAGGAGCAGCGCGGCGAGGCGGAGCAGGGATCTCGTGGGCATGGGGCCTGGCCTTTCTCGCGGGATCGGGCGGTGGACCGGCAAAGCCGTTAGACGGAAAGACTCGCGATCTTCCCGGATCCTCGCCCGCGGAGCTTATCGAAGAAACCCTCAAGGGAGAGAATCGAGCCATGGAGCCGATCGAACGCCGGATCCTCGAGGCCCTCGTCGCCACCGAAGGCGCGGCGGGCGAGACGCTGTGGACCCAGTACGAGCAGGCGTCCGTCCTGCGCCGGGACCTCACAGGAGTCGGCTTTTCCACCTACTTCGCCGTGCCGGACGCCGCCCCGAGACTGCGGGACTCGCGAAACCCGATCGGCCGGCCCCTCCTGATCGACCTCGAAGGCCTGCGGCACGGGGCGAGCGCCCTCCTCTGGACCAAGGACGGCGCGCTCGACCGCCTCGAGGTGTTCACCTTCACCGAGCCCTGGCCTGCGGAGCCCGTGGTGAAAAGTATCGAGGGCTGATCAGGCGACCCGCCAAGATAGCCTCGTCCGAGGAGACGACAGACTCGATCGGCCATGCGACCACCCAACGACCCCCGAGATCCTGACCCGCTCGCCTCTCCGGAGACGCCGGAACCGGCGCCTGCCCAAGGCGCGCCCGGAGTCGCTGAGGGTGAAGACGATGCTCTGATCCTCTGGATGCTCAGCCTGACGCCGCTCCAGCGCCTGGAGGCCGCCCAGGGGTTTCGCGGACAGCGCCATCGCCCTGCGCAAGGGCCGTCGCGCCTAGAGAACCATAAAACAATTTCTAACGTAAGTCGGTGCTATTTCTGCCCGAGAATTATGGCGACTCCCGAAACGCTTGCGAAGTCCTCTGTTATGTTGATAACGGCATTGCCACCGAGTTCCTTGGCCTTCTTCCGTAACTCTTCATCGATGACAGCGCGTTTTCTGGGAATACCGGCAAAGTTGTATTTCCCAGTGCTGACTCTCTCGAGTTCCTTGTAGGGCCCCGTAGGCTTTTCGGTGAGGAAAAGCTTGACGGTCTCTTGGGCTGAGGGGGCCGAGTTGCCCTCGGCAGTCTTCGGAGCGGGCCCGGTGCCATCCGGCTGCGCGTTCTTCTCAGCGGACTTCGCTTGCGTGGGTTGCTCAGTGCTGGCGGTGGTCGATGTAGAGCCAGCAGCGCCAACGGGACGGTTTCTCCTCTCCACCCGTTTGACCATGGCTTCGATGATGGGCTGGCTGACGCCGCTCTTCTTCAGGTTGATCAGGGCATCCGCCGAAACGTCAAGGACTTCCGTCGATACCTGCTGAATCTTGGCGATAATGATGCTGTCTCCAAGGTCAGCCTTGGCTAGCGCGAGAACATCCTTGTTGGAAAATGGTGCCTCTTCAGTTTTGGTCGAGGCAGGCTCCTTCTTCGGGGTGGCTTTCGCGGAAGGATGAGTGGCCGCAAAACCAGCAAGCCCATTGAGACCCATGAGGAACACAAGGAATGCTATGCGTGATTTCATGTAAATTCTCCTCTTAAAGGGTGCCCCGCCTCGAAGCTGGGCTTTGCCACTGTGGGAAGATGCTACGAACCTTTGTTCTCAGTGCCGCCGGTGGGCATCTGCCCCCAGTCCACTTCCTTTGAACCCAGACCACACCCGGCCACGCTGGCGCCTCGCCGGGTGGAGACCCCGACCAGCTTGCCGTCGGTGATCCACACAGTGGTGTATTTGCACTGTCCGAAGCCCGCGATTTCCTGATACTGCCAAGCTTCGTCCTTGCCGCGGAAGGACCGGTCGTCTGGAGGGCCGAGGGCGGCGAGGATCTTCTCCTTGGGCATGCCGGGCTCCAGCTTGGCGACGGCCTGGCCGGTGGAAGCGCAGCCCGCCGCGAGCAGCGAGACGAGGAGTAACGCAATCGGCAGTCTGGACATTGCTTCTCCCTTCGGCAGAGATCTCACTCGCAAGACCCCGACGGTACTCACTTTTTGATCGGCAGAACTTATGGCAGGCTACTGCGGACCTTGAATTGCGTCAACGTCATGTAGAAGGTCGTATAGGCAACTGAGACGTCGGCGTTCCGAATACAAGCTTCCCTCGGTAGTCCCGCAAGCTGGCAGCAAGGCCTCGCCACAAAGTCCTCGAACCTCAGCCCCGAAAGGGGCGACAGCATGGAGCCTGGGGCGTGAGCCCCAGGAACGCGTTCCATTCCCCACCAAGAGCCCCGAAGGGGCGTCAGCAGACCGGGCCGGGAAGGTCTGCTGTCGCCCTTCCAGGGCTTCACTAGGTTCAGATCGTTTCCCTGGGGCTGACGCCCCAGGCTCCATGCTGTCGCCCCTTTGGGGCTTTCGGCGGCTCGGCGGAGGCGGCGGCCTCCAAGGCCTCGGTGGATTCGGAGGCGCTCGCGAGGCTCGGCGAGGCGAGGGAATGACTCCTCTCGAAGAGGGAATGGCCAGAGTTGGCCTTCCAGAGCGCGCCACGAACACGAAGTGTCTCGTTCCCCGCAGGGAATGTCAGCGATCGGGTGGGGAATACCTCGACATGAGGACGGAGTGTCGCGAGGCAGCCGTTGCGAGGCTTCGGGGAAGCCACGAGTGTCGGCAATCGCGCAAGCGTTTCGCGCTATCGACCTCCGATAAAGCATTCCCCGCTTGAAGAGCTGCGACCGAGACAGGGAATGTCGCGATCTGCTCTCGCGCCGAAGCGGGAGGTGAAGAGATTGGCGTGATCGAGCGAGGGAGTGGCCGCTTTTGGATTCGTTGGAGACCCTGGTGTCGGGGGAATGTCGCGATTTGGGTCTGTCTGAAGACATGAAGAGGCTTCGAGTGCTCTTTGGTTATGATAGTGTTGCGATGCGAGGGGATATCGCCGCTCGGAGGTCTCTCCGATACGGGTGACGGCAAGGGAATGACGCGACGAGCCACGGAAATCTCCCGAGCGACGGCTCGTTCGCGACACTTTTGGGGGATTTTGGATGAGCACGGCACTTTCCGTGGCCCAGATGCTGGCCCAGCTCGAGGAGCGGGCGGCGTTTCATCGCGAGCGGCGGGGCTTCCATGCGGAGCAGGTGGCACAGCATGGGGAGCAGCTCGCCTTCCATGAGGCGGAGCTGCAGAAGGTCACGGAGCGGTTCGAGGCGTTCAAGGCGGCTGCGGAGGGGGCCGCAGAGCTGGTGGCGGCTCCGGAGGCCGGCCACGGGGTGGTCGCCGCCGAGGAGATCCCCTACTTCGGGGCGGCGCCGATGGTCAGCCGTTTGATCGCGCGCGTGGTGGAGGTCTGGCCCGACGGAGAGGCGTTCGGGGCCCGCGGGGTGACGGCGGAGGTCAACCGGCGCTATGCGGAGGTGCTGAAGCGCCCGATCAAGTCGGCGGGGGTCTCTGTGGCGCTACGGCGGATGGCGCAGGCGGGGCGGCTCCGGCAGGTACGGCCGGGGAAGGCGTCGCGGGAGGCCCTGTATGTTCGCGAGGCGGCGGGTGGCGGCGCTGTCTAGTGGAGTGCGCCAGAGGTCGGTGACCTTATTGAGTGCGCTCCCATGGGGATCTGCAAACCCCACAACGGAGGCGGTAGAGACGACCCAGGTCCTGACGAGAGCCTTCCGAGGCCACGGACGCGGGGCGTCTCCGCTGGGCCAAGGCGGTTCCGGCAAGGCAGGCCGTTCGGGGGCACACGGACGCGTTTGTTTTCGGTTGTCCCCAGACCCGGCGTCGGAAAACAGCGCGCCGGTGTGCCCTCGGAGTGCCTTGCGGGTGCGAGGCGGCCTGCCCTCCGCCGGAGACGGACCGCGTCCGTGGTTTCGGAGAGGTTCTCGTTAGGACCTGGCCCGTCTCTACCGCCTCCGCCGCGGGGTGATCGTCTACGACCTCAAGGCGACTCGATCCTGCGGTTCGCTGCCAAGGCGAAGGACCGCAGCGATCATGATCCCGAATATCGGAACCACTCCACTAGACTCTCCCCATGCGGATCGCCTTCTACAGCCCCTTGCCTCCCGGGAAGTCGGGGATCGCGGACTACAGCGCCGAGCTGCTGCCGGCGCTCGCGGAGCATTGCGAGATCGAGCTGATCGTGGACGAGGGGTTTCGGGTCGCGCCGGAGCTGGCGGCGCGGTTTCCGGTGCATGGGGAGCGGGCGCTCGGGGGGCTGCTGGCGCGGGGACAGGTCGACACGGTGGTCTATCAGCTGGGCAACAACAGCGACTACCACGCGGGGATCTACCGCTCGCTGTTCGCCCATCCCGGGGTCCTGGTGCTCCACGAGTACGTGATCCACCACCTGATGCGGGAGCTCACGCTGTCGGCGGGCGATCCGGCGGGCTATGTCGCCGAGATGCGCTACGCCTATGGGCGGTCGGGGGAGGCGATGGCGCGGCGGTGCGTGGCGACGGGGGTGCCGCTCAATCCGTGGAGCTATCCGCTGTTCGAGCGGGCGGTCGACGCGAGCCGCGGGGTGATCGTGCACAACCGGTGCACGGGCGACCGGGTGCTCGCCTCGCGGCCGCTGACGCGGATGGCGACCGTCCCCCATCATCTGAGCCTTGCAGGGCTCCCCGGGATTTCGGTGGAGGAGGCGCGGGCGGCGCTCGGAATCGCGCCGGGGGATTTCGCGGTCGCGACGTTCGGCTTCTTGACGCCGGCGAAGCGCCCCGGGG
Source organism: uncultured Acidobacteriota bacterium (assembly GCA_963756595.1). GTDB lineage: Bacteria > Acidobacteriota > Thermoanaerobaculia > Multivoradales > UBA5704 > DATARR01. The sequence continues at coordinate 122,125 of CAVWOZ010000067.1, read as the reverse complement.
TGCTGCTGCGGGCCTTCGCGCAGCTCCGCCGCGAGGTGCCGGGGGCGCGGCTGCTGATCGTGGGGGAGGTGTCGCCGCACTTCGACTTCGAGCAGATCTTCACCCCGGAGCTGCGGGCGGGGGTGACGGTCACCGGGCGGCTCGGGCTCGACCGCTTCCTTCTCTATATGCAGGCGTGCGACGTGGCGGTGAACCTGCGCCATCCGACGGCGGGGGAGACCTCGGGGACGGTGGTGCGCCTCCTCGGGCTCGGCAAGCCGCTGATCGTCAACGAGACGGGGTCGTTCGCCGAGATCCCGGACGACGCGGCGGCCAAGGTGCCGCTGGACGATTCCGAGGAGGAGGTCCTCCTCGCCTACCTGCGAGCCCTGGCGGCGGACGAGCCGCTGCGCCGCCGGATGGGGGAGAACGCGCGCCGCCACATGGCGCTCCACCACAGCCTGGCGGGGTCGGCCAGGGGGTACGCCGACTTCCTCCGCGAGACGATCGAGGCGGGGGCGCAGCCGTTCCGGGCTGTGCCGCCGCTCGCCCCCTATGCGGAGGACGACCTGCTCTCCGACCTGATCCGCGAGACGACGGCCGAGATGGTCGACCTCGGGTTCCGGGAGGAGGAAACGGAGGAGGACGACGAGCTGTCGCGCGAGATCGCGGCGGCGATCGTGGAGATCGGGTTGTGGTAGCTTCCGGCGCCATGCGCCGGCTCCTCAAGCTCGCGATCCCCGTTCTCCTCCTCCTGCTGCTCGCCGGGCACTTCTTCTATGGGTACAGCGCGCGCGAGCGCTCGGCGACGCCGGAGCCGGGGAGCTGGCCGGCGCGGCTGCTGACCTCGGGGGCGTACGGCGCCTGCCTGTGGCTGCCGTACCCCCACCAGAACCTGGCGAAGCTCGAGGGGGCGATCGGCGACGGGCCGGCGTATCTCGCGGCGGTGGCGGACATCGCCGACGTGCCGGCGCCGGTGCTCCCCGCCTTCGGCCCCTTCACGGTGCCGCCGTCGCGCGAGATCGTGGCCTGCTCGGACCTCGGGGGGGACCGCTTCCTGCTGGTGGCGCGGGTCTATCCCGGCCTCGCCTGGGTGGCGCGGATGGCGGGGAAGATCGCCGACAACCCCTGGCTCTCCGGCGGCGAGATCCGCGAGACGCGCGGCCACCCGGACGCCGTCGAGGAGCGGGTGCTGCGCATCGCCTGGATCGACGGCTACTGGACGGTGCGCGCCGGCGCCGAGGCGCAGATCCCGGCCTCGCCGCCGCCTTCGCCGCCGCTCCCCGAGAGCCTCGGCATCCTCCACCTGGCGAAGGACGTCTCGGACTTCCCGGCCGGCAGCTACGTCCTGCGGCGCAAGGAGAAGGACTTCGAGATCGCGCTGGCGGGGGGTGGGGAGATCCCGGCGCCGCCGGCCGCCGTCCAGGGGGTGAACCCGCCCGTGATGCTGGCGGTGGCGGGGCCGATCTGGCCGGCGGACGCCGAGAAGCCGCTGCCGCCGGCGGCGATGGCCCTCTTCGGGGAGAAGAGCGCGCTCCATCTCGGGCCGCTGGGGGATCTCCCGGGGCTGGCGGTGCTCAACCCGCCGGGGGAGAAGCGGTGGGGGCTCCCGGCGCACGGGCTCGGCGGCCTGCTGGCCGACAGCCTGCCGCGCGGGAATGCCGCCGGATGGACCCTTGTTGCCCTCGACGACGCCAGCCTGGAGCGCGCCACGGCGATCGCGCCGCAGATCTCGGAGCTGGTGCCGCCGGATGGAGAGGGCGGCGACGGGCCGCAGATGATCCTGGGGCTCTGGCTGCGCCCCCGTCCGGCCCTCGCGCTGATCCACGAGCTGCGCCGCAACCTCGAGAAGATCCCGCTGGTCGACGGCCGGCAGGTCCAGCGCTGGCACGACTGGGAGACGCTGCTGGGCCCCCTCGGCTCCTGCGAGCGGGCGTCGCTCGCCGCCACCCAGTCGCCGGCCGCGTTCGAGATGCGGCTCCAGAACTGCGGCTGAGGCAGGCCGCACGCACCCCGACGAACCGAACATCCCGGGGGGCCGCGGATTGACAGCGGGGGCGGAAACCCTTAGTCTTCGCGGTTGCCCCGGTTGGAGGCTTTGTATGCAGATTTGGCTCGATCAGGTTCGCGACGAACCTTACAACTGGGACGAGACGCAGAAGATCTCGCCGGAGACGCTGGACCGCCCGGAGCTGCAGGCTCTCGGTCCGGTCCGTTGGCGCGGACAGGTGGTGTTCGCCGATCCGGGGTTTTACCTGCGGGCGAAGCTGTCCTACGAGCAGACCCTGAGCTGCAACCGCTGTCTGAAGCCGATCGTCGAGCCCACCCGGGCGGACGTCGAGCTGATGATCGTGGTCGGGCTGAACCAGGAAGCGGGGAGCGAGCACGCGCTGCACGAGCAGGATCTGGGGGAGCTCTACATCGAGGAGGAAGTCCTCGAGACCGACCCCATCCTGATCGAGCAGCTGCAGCTCAACGTGCCGATGAAGCCGCTCTGCCGCGAAGACTGCAAGGGGCTCTGCTCCGGGTGCGGCGCCGACCTGAACGACGGGGTCTGCACCTGCGCCGAATCCAGGGTGGATGCCCGTTGGGCCTCCCTCGCCGCGCTGAAGAGCCGGCTCGAAGAGACCAACTGAACCGTATTGACCGTAAATATTGACCGTACGTACTGACCGTAATTGGATGCGGTCCCGGCGCGGCCGGGGCTGAAGAGACCAGGACCTGTTGATCTGAAGAGGCTCGACGACCATGCCGAATCCGAAACGCCGACATTCCAAAGCCCGCCGCGACAAGCGCCGCGCGCACGACGCGCTGGCGACCCCCACCCTTTCGAGCTGCCCCAACTGCGGTGAGGTCAAGCTGCCGCACCGCGCCTGCCCGAGCTGCGGCCAGTACCGGGGCCGGCAGATCATCACGGGCAGCGAGAACGCCTGAGCCGCCGCTCGCCCGCGATCCCCCGCGCGCCCTGGCGCGAGCGTCGGAGCCTCTGAGCTTCTGAGATAGACTGACGCCTCAAGCCCGATCCACCCGTCCGGCCGGCCCCGCGCGCCGCGTCCTCGAGGACGTCCGCGGGGCATGGCCGATCGAGAGCCCGAGCATGCCGATCGCCGTAGACGCCATGGGGGGAGACTCTGCGCCGCAGAGCGCGGTGGAGGGGGCGTTCCGCGCCGCGAGCGAGGACGGCCTCGCCATCCTGCTGGTGGGGGACCGCTCCCGCGTCGAGGCGGAGCTGCGCCGGCTGGGGCCCCTGGGAGCCGCCGGCGGGCGGATCGAGGTCGTCCATGCCGAGGAGGTGGTGGGGATGGACGAGCCGGCGATCACGCCGATCCGCAAGAAGAGGCGCTCGTCGCTGCGCCTGGCGGCCGAGCTGGTCAAGGACGGCCGGGCGTCGGCGATGGTCACCGCCGGCAACACCGGCGCCGCGATGATCGCCGCCAAGATGGTGATCGGCACCGTCCCCGGGGTCGACCGCCCGGCGCTCGCCGCCGTGCTCCCCAACCGGCACGGGCGCACGGTCCTCCTCGACGTCGGCGCGAACGTCGACAGCAAGCCGGTCCACCTGCGCGAGTTCGCCGTCATGGGGCACTTCTACGCGCAGGAGGTGATCGGCACCCCGTCGCCGCGGATCGGCCTGATGTCGATCGGCGAGGAGGAGGGGAAGGGGACCGACCTCACCCGCGAGGTCTTCAAGGTGCTGAAGACGACCGGGCTCAACTTCGTCGGCAACGTCGAGGGGGGGGACCTGTTCAACGGCACGGTGGACGTGATCGTCTGCGACGGCTTCGTGGGGAACGTGGTGCTGAAGAGCGCCGAGGGGCTGGCCGAGCTGATCCTGCGCATGCTGCGCGAGGAGATCTCGGGGAGCCCGCGCGGCAAGCTCGGCTACCAGCTCGCCAAGCCCGCCTTCGACCGCTTCCGGGAGCGCACCGACTACAGCGAATACGGCGCGGCGCCGCTGCTCGGCCTGAACGGCGGCTGCTTCATCGGCCACGGGCGCTCGAACGCCCGCGCCATGCAGAGCGCCATCCGCCGGGCCGCGGAGTTCGCGGGGGCCCGGCTCGACCGCAAGATCAGTGACAAGATCGCCGAGCTGCGCAGCCAGGAGGAACGGCTGCTGGGCGGGCACCAGCATCAGGAGGCCGAAGCCGGATGAGTCTCGGAGGCATCGCAGACAAAAGAGTGGCGTTCGTGTTCCCCGGGCAGGGGTCGCAGAAGGTCGGCATGGGGAAGGTGTGGGCCGAGGCCTCGCCGGAAGCCCGCGCCACCCTGGAGGAGGCGGACGCGGTGCTGGGCTTCCCCCTCTCGCGTCTCTGCTTCGAGGGTCCGGAGGAGGAGCTGAACCTGACCGCCAATACCCAGCCGGCGCTGGTGGCGGTCTCGGTCGCTGTGCTGCGGGCGGTCGCCGCGCTGGCGCCGGAGCTCGCGCCGGCCGTCGTCGCCGGGCACAGCCTGGGGGAGTACTCGGCACTGGTGGCGGCCGGCTCGCTCGACTTCGCGGACGCCCTGCGGCTGGTGCGGCGGCGGGGCGAGCTGATGCAGGAAGCGGTGCCGGTGGGGGTGGGGGCGATGGCGGCGATCCTCGGCCTCGACCCGGCGGCGAACCTGGCGATCGCCGAGGAGGCGACGGCGGCGGCCGCCGCGGACAATCCGGCCCTGGGGGAGATCTGCGCGGTGGCCAACTACAACGGCCCGGCGCAGACGGTGCTCGCCGGTCACAAGGGGGCGGTGGACCGCGCGGTGGCGCTCGCCAAGGCGCGCGGCGCCAAGAAGGCGACCCTGCTCGCCGTCTCGGCCCCCTTCCACTCGCCGCTGATGCGCCCGGCGCGCGACGGCATGGCGCCGCTCCTCGCGGCCACCCGCTTCCGCGATCCGCGGGTGCCAGTGATGACCAACGCCGACGCGGCGCCGGTGACCACCGGGGAGGCGGCGCGCGACGCGCTGATCCGCCAGATCGACAGCCCGGTGCGCTGGGCCGAGTCGATCCTCGCGATGGAAGAAACCTTCGGGGTCGAGGCGTTCGTCGAGGTGGGGCCGGGGAACATCCTGTCGGGGATGAACCGGCGGATCGTCGTCCGCGGCGCCCGCACCACCGGGATCTCGGACCCCGACCATCTCCGGCAGCTCCTGGCGCCGGAGCCAGACGAGGAGGCGGGTTGATGCTGAAGCTCGACGGCAGGACGGCGCTGGTGACCGGCGCCTCGCAGGGGATCGGCGAGGCGATCGCCAAGCTGCTGGCGCGCCAGGGGGCGCGGGTGGTGCTCGCGGCGCGCAACGAAGAGAAGCTGAAGACGCTCACCGCCTACATCGACGCCGGCGGCGGCTGCGCCCGGCCGCTGGCGCTCGACGTCGCCGAGCCGGCGACCTTCGGCGAGCGGCTGAAGAGCCTGCCGCCCGACTTCGCGGAGATCGACATCCTGGTCAACAACGCCGGGATCACCGCCGACAACCTGCTCGCCCGGATGTCGCTCGACGACTGGGAGCGGGTGCTGCGCACCAACCTGACCGGCGCCTTCGCGCTCACCAAGGAGGTGATCCGGGGGATGATGAAGCGCCGCTGGGGGCGGGTGATCAACGTCTCCTCGGTGGTCGGCCTGATGGGGAACGCCGGCCAGGCGAACTACGCCGCCTCGAAGGCGGGGCTGATCGGCTTCAGCAAGTCGCTCGCCCGCGAGCTGGGGAGCCGCAACATCACCGTCAACGTGGTGGCCCCCGGCTACATCGAGACGGCGATGACCGACAAGCTCCCCGCCGCCGCCAGGGAGGAGCTGACCGGCGGCATCGCCCTGAAGCGCCTCGGCACGGTGGACGACGTCGCGGCGGCCGTCCTCTTCCTTGCCAGCGAGGAGGCCGGGTACGTCACCGGGACGACGCTCAACGTATCGGGGGGGCTGTACATCTGATGCCGATCGCCTGCCGGCAAGGGTCCTGGTCAACCCTGCTCGCCTCCTTCGGGCTCCGCTCGCTTCGCTCGCTGCCAGTCGGCTGCGCGGGTCGACCAGGGCCCTGGCCGGCAGGCGGCACAATGGACTCGCGAAGGATCTTTGTGTTAGAACCGCAGGTCGTGCGCGGGCTGGCCCCGGGCCGACCTGAAAATCGATCAAGGAGGGACAGCGATGGCAGTCGCAGATAAAGTCAAGAGCATCATCGTCGAGCAGCTCGGGGTGGACGAGGACGAGGTCACCCTGGACGCCAGCTTCACGGACGACCTCGGCGCGGACTCGCTCGACATCGTCGAGCTGGTGATGGCGTTCGAGGAGGAGTTCGGCATCGAGATCCCGGACGAGGAAGCCGAGAAGATCGGCAACGTCCGCGAGGCCGTCGACTACATCCAGAACAACGTCGGGGATCAGAACTAGGGTCTCCCCGCCGCCTGACCGTCAAAGACAACACCGACATCACCGAGAACAGCCTGTGAAGAGAGAACCGAGACGCGTCGCCGTCACCGGGGTCGGCTTGGTGTCCCCCCTCGGGGTGGGCACGGCCGTGAACTGGGAAGCTCTCCTCGCGGGGAAGAGCGGCATCGGCCCGATCACCCGCTTCGACACCACGGACTACCCGTGCCGGATCGCGGGCGAGGTGAAGGACTTCGACCCGCTCGACTTCCTCGACAAGAAGGAGGTCAAGAAGAGCGACACCTTCATCCACTATGCCCTCGCGGCCTCCCGCTTCGCCATCGAGGACGCGGGGCTCACGATCGACGCGGCGAACGCCGACCGCGTCGGGGTGGTGATCGGTTCGGGGATCGGCGGCCTGCCGCTGATCGAGGCGACCCACAAGGTCCTGCTCGAGAAAGGGCCGAGCCGGGTCTCGCCGTTCTTCATCCCCGGTCAGATCGTCAACCTGGCGGCGGGGCAGGTTTCGATCCGCCATGGCGCCAAGGGTCCGAGCTCGGCGCCGGCGACCGCCTGCACCACCGGGCTCCACGCCATCGGCGACGCCTACCGCTTCATCCAGGCGGGGGAGGCCGACGCGATGATCGCCGGCGGGGCCGAGGCGGTGATCACGCCGCTCGCCGTGGCCGGCTTCTGCGCCATGCGCGCGATGACCACCCGCAACGACGAGCCGGAGAAGGCGTCGCGTCCCTGGGACGCCGAGCGCGACGGCTTCGTGATCAGCGAGGGGTGCGGCATCGTGGTGCTCGAGGAGCTCGAGATGGCCGAGCGGCGCGGCGCCGCCATCTACGCCGAGGTGGTGGGCTACGGCATGAGCGCCGACGCGTACCACATCTCGGCTCCCCATCCGGAAGGGGAGGGGGCGGTGCGGGTGATGCGGGTCGCCATGCGCGACGCCGAGATCGCGCCCGAGCAGATCGGCTACATCAACGCCCACGGCACCTCGACGCCGCTCGGCGACCTCTCCGAGGTGCTGGCGATCAAGACCGTCTTCGGCGATCACGCCTACAAGCTGGCGGTCTCCTCCACCAAGTCGTGCACCGGCCACCTGCTGGGCGCGGCCGGCGGCCTCGAGACCGGCATCCTGGCGCTCGCCATGCGCCACCAGATCCTCCCGCCCACCATCAACCTCGACCACCCCGGCGAGGGGTGCGACCTCGACTTCGTGCCCAAGGTGGCGCGCCCCGTCGAGCTCGAGTACGGCGCCAGCAACTCCTTCGGCTTCGGCGGCACCAACGCCTCGATCATCTTGAAGCGGTATCAGGGCTGAGCAGCTCCCGCTCGAAGAACGCCTCCGCCCGGGCGAAGAAGTGGCGCTGCTCGACCGGGCGGAAGCCGTGCTTCTGGCCGGGGTAGAAGGCCTGCTCGAAGGGGAGGCCGGCCTTGATGAAGGCGTCGCTGATCTGCACCGTGTTCTGCGGGTGGACGTTGTCGTCCGCCAGGCCGTGGACGATCAGCAGATGGTCCTTGAGGTTGGCGGCGTACTTCAGGGGGGATGAGTCGCGGTAGCCGTCCGGGTTGTCCTGCGGGCGGTCGAGGTAGCGCTCGGTCCAGATCGAATCGTAGAGCTTCCAGTCGGTCACCGGCGCCCCGGCGATGGCGGCCTTCCAGACCCCCGGCTTGTTGAGGATGCAGTAGAGCGTGTTCGCGCCGCCGCCGGACCATCCCCAGAGGCCGAGGCGGCTGGAATCGACCCACGGCAGCGTCTTCAGGTAGTCGACCCCGGCGAGCTGGCCGGCGAGGTTCACCGGGCCGAAGCGGCGGTAGTCGCGGTCCTCCCCGGCCTTGCCGAAGAAGATCGACGACTGGTTGTCGACGCTGAACACGGCGAAGCCGCGCAGCGCCATCAGCTTGTGCCAGAGGTTGCGCCCGCCCCACTGGTTGTCCACCACCTGCGAGCCGGGGCCGCCGTAGTGATAGATGATCACCGGGTAGCGGCGCGCGGGGTCGAACCCGGCGGGCTTCACCAGGCGGCCGGGGAGGCGCGAGCCGTCCGGGCCGGGGAGGGTGAAGAACTCCCACGGCGGCAGCGCCGCGGCGTCGAGCTTGGGCGCCGTCGAGGGAAGGGGGAAGACGGCGCCGGCCGCCGAGCGCACCTCGGCGCGCGGCGGCGTGTTGGCGTCGCTCCAGCCGTGGACCCAGGCGCCGGTGCGCGGCGAGACCAGGGCCTGGTGCCAGCCGGGCTCGGGGGTCAGCACCTCCCAGCCGGCGGTGTCGGACGGCGCGGTATTTGGCGAATCCAGGCGCACGCGCGCCACCTTGCGGTCGATCGCCCCCAGCCCGGCGGTGGCGAAGGTGGTGACGAAGGCCCAGGTGCCGTCGTCCGCCACGGCGTCGAGCGCGGTGATCGCCCAGCCGTCGGGGGTCACCGGGCGCAGCAGCCTGCCGTCGGCGCCGTAGAGGTAGAGGCGGCGCCAGCCGCTGCGCTCGGACCCCCAGAGGAAGCGGCCGTCGGGGAGGAAGCGGAAGTCGCGGCCGAGGTTGATCCAGGTCTTCCAGTTCTCGGTGAGCAGCGTGGAGCAGGCGCCGTCGGCGCCACTGCCGGCGGCGCAGCGCAGCAGGTCGAGCCGCTTCTGGTCGCGGCTCAGCCGTTCGATGGCGACCGCGTCGCCGCGCGGCGTCCATTCGAGGCGCGCGAGGTAGGAGTCGTCCGTCCCGGTGCTCATCCAGGTGGTCTTCCCCGAGGCGACGTCGGCGACGCCGATCTTCACCTTCGGGTTGGGGGTGCCGGACTTCGGATACCTCTGCAGGAAGGCTTCCGGATAGAGGGGGGCGTCGTCGAGCAGGGTGTAGAGGCCGACCGGCCGCTCGTCGAAGCGGTAGTAGGCGAGGCGGGAGCTGTCGGGGCTCCACCAGAAGGCGCGCGGCTCGCGGTTCCAGATCTCCTCGCCATAGACCCAGTCGTCGACCCCGTTCAGGGTCACGTTCTGCCGCCCGTCGCTGGTCAGCCGGGTCTCCTTGGCCGTCGCGACGTCGAGCACGTAGAGGTCGAGATGGCGCACGAAGGCGATGCGGCGGCCGTCGGGCGAGAAGCGGGGGGTCTCCTCCTGGCCGGCGCCGTGGGTGAGGCGGCGGAGCTTGGGGGCCGCGACGGGGAGGAGGTAGAGATCCCCCTTGGAGACCAGGAGGAGCGAGTCCCCCCGCGGCGACCACGAGTACCCCCCCAGCTCGAAGTCCTTGCCGTTCTCCCCGAGGTCGGCGAGACGCGCCAGGACCGCGCTCTTCCCGGTCTCCGGATCGAACGACCAGAGGGCCCGGTTGCCGGCGCCGTTTCTGTTCCCGGCGCTCTCGCCGTTCGCGCCAGTGCCGCCGTCCCAGACGTAGACCAGCCGGCGGCCGTCCGGCGACCAGGCCTGCTGCTGGGGGCGGCGGCCATAGGCGTCGGGGGCCATCAGCGCCTCGAGGGTCGGGACCTTGGGTTGCTCCTGGGGCGGGGTCTCGGGGGCCGCCGGCCGGGGCGCGAGAGCGACGGCGGCGGCGAGGCTGCAGGCGATGAGCGGATGGCGCATGGATCCTCCTGGGGAACGGAGAATATATCGCGTGTAGGAACGGTCGCCCCTACATCTCGCCTGCAACCTTTGTCACCCCTCGCCCGTAGTGCGTTCAGCAGCCGACACGGAGGAGACGTCATGAAGCGCACGAGCCCCATGAACCAGAAATTCAAGATTTTCGCGTCGACCTTAGGGGTGACGCTCGCGGCCGGCCTCGGGATGGCGGCCACCCTGAGAGCGGAGGAGGCCGTCCGCACCTTCCAGCAGCCCTTTCCCGCCGGCGGCGAGGTGAGGCTCGCGAACCTTTGCGGGCGGGTCGAGATCCAGCGCGGCACGGGGCGGGATGTGGTGGTGGACGCCACCGTCCACGCCGATTTCGGCGGCGGCGAGACGCAGCGGCAGCTGAAGAGCCTGAAGTGGGTGCGCGCCCTCGACAGGAAGGGGCGCGAGGAGTGGGTGCTCTCCTATCCGGTGGAGAAGTACCGCTCGTACAGCTACCCCGCGGCCAAGGAGAGGGAGAAGGAGAGCGGCGTCCCCGAGTTCCTGAGCTTCCTCAGCTTCAACATCGGCAACAGCACCACGACCACCTATCGCGGCGAGCGGGTGAAGGTGCTCTCCGGGCGGCACTCCTCGGCGCCGGTCCTCTACGCCGATCTACGGATCACCCTGCCGGCCAATTCCCGCTTCGCCTTCCGCAACGCGATCGGCGCGGTGCGCGGCGGCGACCTCGAAGGGACGCTCGCGATCGACACCGGCAGCGGCGAGGTGCAGATCGCCTCGAGCTCCGGGCAGCTGACGATCGACACCGGCTCCGGCAACGTGGTGGTCGGCTCGACCCGCGGCGAGACGTCGATCAGCACCGGCTCGGGCGACGTGGTGGTGCGGCGGCTGGTGGGGAACGGCACGGTCGACACCGGCTCGGGGAACGTGACGGTGCAGAAGGTCTCGGCCGGCAAGCTGACCCTCGACACCGGCTCGGGCGACGTGACCCTCCAGGACGGCGAGGCCGGACGGGTGATCGCGAAGACCGGCTCGGGAGGCGTCAAGGTGCTGGCGGTCGAGCTCGAGGACCTGACGGCGGAGACCGGCTCGGGGGACGTCACCGTGCAGAGCTCCCTCGCCAGGACCAAGCGGCTGAGCGCCGAGACGGGGAGCGGCGACATCGACATCAAGGCCGGCCCCAACGCCTCGTTCAGCGTCGCCTCCGACCAGGGGAGCGGCCAGCTGACGGTGGGCTACGCCGACGCCGTCCTCCGCAAGTCGGGGCACAAGGTGGTGGGCGCCAAGCGCGGCGACGGCCGCACCGCGATCAGGATCGAGACCGGCAGCGGCGACTGCACGATCCGCCCGCGGGGGTAGGACCCTACATCTTCCCGTAGTTCGGGCCGTCCCCCCCCTCGGGGGGGACCCAGGTGATGATCTGGTAGGGGTCCATGATGTCGCAGGTCTTGCAGTGGACGCAGTTGCTGGCGTTGATCTGCAGGCGGCGGCCGGCGGGGACGGCGGGGTCCGCCACCATCTCGTAGACGGCGGCGGGGCAGAAACGCTGGCAGGGGTTGGCGTACTCGACCGTGCAGCGCTCGACGCAGATCGAGGTGTCGGCGACCAGCAGGTGAACCGGCTGGTCCTCGTCGTGGGCGGTGCCGGAGTTGTAGACGTCGGCCAGGCGGTCGAAGGTCAGCTTGCCGTCGGGGACGACCGGCGGCGCCGGCTTCAGCCGCTCCCCGGCCGGGGTGTTCAGCGGGATCATCCGCTCGTGCCCCGCCTCCGTCAGCAGCCGGTCCTTGACCCCCCAGCCGCGCCCGCCGGTCACCATTCCCAGCGCCCCTTGCAGGAAGCCGCCGAGCAGGCCGCGGTCGAACGACTGGTGGAAGTTGCGCACCGGCCAGAGCTCCTCCTTGATCCAGCTCGCGTCGATCTTCGCCTGGAAGGCGGCGAGGCGATCCGCTGTGGGCGAGGTGGCGCCGCCGGCCTTCAGGGCCTCGACGATCGTCTCGGCGGCCAGCATGCCGGACTTCATGCCGAGGTGAATCCCCTTCAGGCGCTGGCTGTTGAGCATGCCGGCCGAGTCGCCCACGATCAGGAAGCCGTCGCCGTACGGGCGCGGCATCGACCACCACCCCCCTTCGGGGATCGCCTTGGCGCCATAGAACGCCATCTTTCCTCCCGCGAGCAGCTTGGCGATCTCGGGGTGGGTCTTCAGGCGCTGGAACTCGGCGTGGGGGTCGAGGAGCGGGTTCGCGTAGTCGAGCCCCACCACCAGGCCGACGATCAGCTGGTCGTTCTGCATCCCGTAGATGAAGCCGCCGCCGAAGTTGTCGAAGCCGAGCGGCCAGTTCATCGTGTGGGTGACGTCGGCCGGCTCGACGCGGCCGGCGGGCAGGTCCCAGACCTCCTTCAGGCCGATCGCGTAGAGCTGCGGGTTCTTCCCCTGCCAGAGGCCGAACGGCCCGGCGAGCTGCTTGACCAGGGTGCCGCGCACCCCTTCGCCGAGCACCGTGACCTGGGCGCGGATGTCCACCCCCGGCTCGTAGTTCGCCTTCCGCTTCCCCTCGCGCGAGATACCCTTGTCGCCGGTGCGCACGCCGACCACCCGGCCGTCCTCGACCAGTGCCTGGACGGCGGGGAACTCGAAGAAGATGTCGACCCCCTCGGCTTCGACCTTGGGGGCCATCCATTTGAGGAGCTTGCCGAGCGAGGCGACGTAGTTGCCGTGGTTGTTCATCGGCGGCGGGACCGGCATCGAGAGCGCCTTCTCGGGCGTCATCCAGAGCACCTTCTCGCCGTGGATCTCCCCCTCGAAGGGGGCCGACTGCCAGTCGTCGGGGAACAGCTCCTTGAGCGCCCGCGGATCGACCACCGCCCCCGAGATCGCATGACTGGTGATCTCGCGCCCCTTCTCGAGGACGCCGATCGAGAGCTCCAGGCCGGCCGCCTTGGCCAGGCGGGCGAGGTGGCAGGCGCCGGCCAGGCTCGCCGGTCCGGCACCTACGAAGACGACATCCAGCTCCAGGGTTTCCCGCTCTTCGCTCATTCGTGCGATTTCCTTAACCGGAAGATGAAACCGAAACGTCACGGGCGGAAGGGCTCGAAATCCCTTCCCGGACGGCGCGGGGATGCTACCATGGCAGTGTTCGTGCACAGATCCCGTTCCCAATGAAGACCCCACTCATGGCGGATCCAGAGATCCTGGGCGGCGCGGCCGTCCTCCCGACCCTGTCGCCCGACACGCTTCCCGGCAAGCGGCTGCGCATCAGCCACGTCGGCGCGGCGCGGGTGGCCCCGACGTTCGCGGAAGACGTCCGGCACGGTCTCACCTCCACCCCCAAGACCCTCTATCCCAAGTACTTCTACGACGAGCTCGGCTCGCGCCTGTTCGAGGCGATCACCGCCCTGCCGGAGTACTACCCGACGCGGGCGGAGGCCGAGATCCTGCGCGACCGCGCCGGCGAGATCGTCGGCGCCCTCGGCGGCCCGCTCTGGCTGCTGGAGCTGGGGAGCGGCGACGGGCAGAAGACCCGCCTGGTGATCGAGGCGCTCCTCGCCCGCCAGGGGGAGCTGGAGTACGTGCCGGTGGACATCTCGGAGTCGGCCGTCGAGGTGAGCAGCCGCGCCCTCCTCCTCTCCTACCCGGACCTGCGGATCACCGGCTACGTCGGCGAGTACCAGACGGCCCTGCGCGCCATCCGCCGGGAGCGGCGGGCCCCCGGCTGCACTCTCGTCCTCTTCCTCGGCTCGACCCTGGGGAACCTCGACCCGCGGGAGCGCTCCGAGCTCCTGCGCGACGTGCGGGCGCTGCTCAACCCGGGGGAGGGTTTCCTGCTCGGCGTCGACCTCAAGAAGGACGAGAGCGTGCTGATCCCCGCCTACGACGACGCGCTGGGGGTGACCGCCGCCTTCAACCTCAATCTGCTGGGGCGCATCAACCGCGAGCTGGGAGGGGAGTTCGACCTCGGCTCCTTCCGCCACCGGGCCCTCTACAACCGCGAGGCGGGGCGGATCGAGATGCACCTCGAGAGCCGGCGGGCGCAGACGGTGGCGATCCGGGCTTTGGGCCTCGAGGTCCCCTTCGCCGCGGGCGAGACGATCCACACCGAGAGCTCCTACAAGTTCGACCGCGAGCAGATCGCCGCGCTCGCCTCCGACACCGGCTTCGAGCTGTGGCGGACCTGGACCGACGAGGCCGGCCGCTTCGCCTCGAATCTCTTGGTCGCGCGCTAGACTTGTTCCAACCGCGCGGATTTTGACAAGACCGGGTCCGCCGCGTAGCATTCCCCGTCCGTGCCGGTGTAGCTCAGGGGTAGAGCGCCTGACTGTGGATCAGGAGGTCATGGGTTCAAATCCCATCGCCGGTACCAACCCCCTAAGAATCAGCCCCTTCGCCGGAGGACTCCGCCCATGACCGAGACGGTGGAACCGCGGATCTCGCGCGGACTGCGCGATCTCCTGCCCGCCGAGATGCTGGCGCGCCAGTCGATGATCGACACCATCCGCGGTGTCTACGAGCTCTACGGCTTCGTGCCGATCGTCACCCCGGCGATCGAATACCTCGACGTCCTGCGCGGCTCCGCCGCCGGCGGCGAGGCGCAGCAGTCGATCTTCACCGTGCAGAGCCCGGAGAAGGAGGAGCTGGGGCTCCGCTTCGACCTCACCGTGCCGCTCGCGCGGGTGATCGCCCAGTACCGCGACCTGCCGCGGCCGTTCCGCCGCTATCAGGTGTCGCCGGTCTGGCGCGCCGACAAGCCCGACAAGGGGCGCTTCCGCGAGTTCACCCAGTTCGATCTCGACTCGGTCGGGGTGGTGTCGGAGATCGCCGACACCGAGATCCTCGCCGGCATGTGCGACAGCCTGAACGCCCTGAACGTCGGGCCGTTCCGGGTGAAGTTCTCCTCGCGCGGCATTCTCAACAGCCTGCTCGCCTACGCCGGCATCTCCCCCGAGCAGGGGGCGGACGTCTTCCGCGTCCTCGACAAGCTCGACAAGGTCGGGCCGCAGAAGGTCCGCCTGGAGCTGACGGTGGGCTACGTCGACTCCTCCGGCGACCCGATCCGCGGCGTGGGGCTGAGCTCGGAAGCGGTCGACAAGATCGAGCGCTTCCTGCGTATCCGCTCGGACGACCGCCGCGAGGTGGTGGGGCAGCTCCGCGAGCTGTTGCACGGCGTCGAGGGTGCCGAGGAGGAGATCGCTCTGGTCGAGAAGATCTCGAACCATCTCTACGCCCTCGGCTACGGCGAGGACCAGGTGTCGCTCGACCTCTCAATCGCCCGCGGCCTCGCCTACTACACCGGGCCGGTCTTCGAGGCCGTGCTGCTCGACGCGCCGCAGTTCGGCTCGGTCTTCGGCGGCGGGCGCTACGACGGCCTGGTGATGCGCTTCCTGGGCGAGAAGGTGCCGGCGGTGGGGGCCTCGATGGGGGTCGACCGCCTGCTCGCGGCGCTCGTCCACCTCGGCCGCGCCGACCGGAGGAAGTCGACCGCCCAGGTGCTGATCACCAACATGGACGCCGCCCTCGCCGACGACTACGTGGCGATGACCTGGGAGCTGCGCCGGGCGGGGATCCCGACCGAGCTCTACCTCGGCACCGCCAAGGGGCCCGGCAAGCAGCTCAAGTACGCCGACGCCTGGGGGGTGCCGATCGCCCTCCTCTACGGCTCGAACGAGAAGGAGAAGGGGATCGTCACCCTGAAGGACATGGAGATGGGCCGGAAGCGGGCCGAGGCGCTCGCCAATCGCCAGGAGTGGCTGGAGGAGCGGCCGGGCCAGCGCGAGGTGTCGCGGAGCGAGCTGGTGCCGGCGATCCGCGAGCTGCTGGCGCAGATCGGGACCCAGAAACCGTGAGCGACGCGGGTCCCGTCGTCCTCGACGGCAGCTCGCTCACCCTCGCGGAGCTCGCCCGCCTCGCCCGCGATCCGCGGGTGCCGGTCGAGATCCATCCCGACGCCTGGGGGCGGGTCGAGGCGAGCCGGACGCAGATCGAGGGGATCGTGGCGCGCTACGCCGAGGAGTGGGGGAAGCAGGACGGACGGCCGGTCCTCGAGTACGGGGTCACCACCGGTTTCGGGGAGTTCAAGAACCTGCCGATCGCCCCCGACTGCCTGGAGGAGCTGCAGCGCAACATCCTGCTCAGCCATTCCGTGGGGGTGGGGGAGACGGCGGACGCCGGCAACCCCGCCAACTACTTCGAGCCGGACGTCGTGCGCGCGGCGCTCGCCATCCGCCTGAACGCCTTCCTCAAGGGGCACTCCGGGATCGGCGCCCCCTTGGTGCGCACCGTCCTCGCCATGCTCAACCGCGGGATCGTGCCGCTGGTCCCCATCCGCGGCTCGGTCGGCTCGAGCGGCGATCTCTGCCCGCTCGCCCAGCTCTTCGTGGTCCTGCTCGGGGAGAGCCGCTACTACGTGGCGCGCGAGCCGGGCGATCTGGCGTACCAGCCGCGCGAGCTGCGCAGCGGCCTCGATCAGCTCCGCGCGGATCTCGGCGTCGAGATCCCGGCGCTCGGCCACAAGGACGGGCTGGCGCTCACCAACGGCGCCACCTTCTCGGCGGCGCTCCTCGCCCTCGCCGTCCACGACGCCGAGCGGCTCGCCGGCACGGCGGACTCGAGCCTCGCGATGAGCCTCGAAGCGGTCTGCGGCTGCGCCCGCGCCTTCGACCCCCGCGTCCACCGGGCCCGCGGCCTCGCCGGACAGATCGAGACGGCGGCGCACGTCCGCGAGCTGATCCGGGGGAGCCGGCTGATCGAGAGGGCAGGAGCGGTGCAGGACGTCTACTCGCTGCGCTGCGCGCCGGCCGTGCACGGCGCCGCGCGCGACGCCATCCGCTACGCCTGCCAGGTGGCCGAGGCGGAGATCAACGCGGCGACCGACAATCCGCTGTTTTTTCCAGATGATCTCGAGGGCGAGGAGGCTCCGTTCGATCACTCCTTCGCGGCCAACTGGCCGGCGGGGTACGACGGCCGGGAGCGGATCTCCTTCTCGGCGGGAAACTTCCACGGCGAGCCGGTCGGCATGGCGGCGGACGTCCTGGCGATCGCCGTGGCAGAGCTGGCGAATATCTCCGAACGGCGCACCCAGATGCTGCTCGACGGCCACCAGAGCCGCAACCTCCCCTCGAACCTGATCCCGCATCGGGGGATCAACTCGGGGTTGATGATCGTGCAGTACGCCGCGGCCGGGATCGTCTCCGAGAACAAAGTCCTCACCCATCCGGCGAGCGTCGATTCGATCCCCACCTCCGCCAACTCGGAAGACCACAACGCGATGGCGACGATCGCGGCGCGCAAGGCGCGCACCGTGCTCAGGAACGCCCAGGCGGTCGTCGCCATCGAGCTGCTGGTCGCCGCGCAGGCCGTCGAGTGGCGGATCGCGATGGCGATCGATCCCCGTCTCAAGAGGCCTGAGGTCGCCGCCGACTCCAAATGGGAGGCCGCCGACCGCGAGGCCGCGGCCTTCGGGGAGCGCACCGCCCCCGAGCGCCGGCAGGAGATCGCGGCCCAGCTCGGCGAAGGGACGCGGCAGGTCTACCTGGAAGTGCGCGAAGCGGCGCCGACCATGCTGCGCGACCGCGTGCTGGAGAGCGACCTGCGGGCGGTGCGGGCGCTGGTGGAACGGACCCCGGTCTCTCCATAGCTTCCAGTGTTCTGGTAGGTTATTGAGCGGAGGCCGCCATGGAGTGGAACCAGATCCGACAGACCTACCCGCATCGTTGGCTCCTAGTGGAAGCGCTGGCAGCGCACAGCCTCTCCGGCAAGCGAATTCTCGAGGACCTGGCCGTGGTGGACTCCTTTCCGGATGCGACGACCGCCATGACCGGTTACAAGGAGCTGCACCACCGCGCTCCGGAGCGTGAGCTCTACGTCCTCCACACCGACCGGGAGGCTCTCGACATCGGGGAGCTGAAGTGGCTGGGGGTCGCCTGATTTAGTGTAGTGCGCCCAAAGTCTGTGACCTTTTTGAGTGCGATTCCGACGGGGAATGGACAAATCCTGCGGCGGAGGCGGTAGAGACGTGACAGGTCGTAACGAGAACGCTTCGGAGGCCAAGGGGACGGCGTCACGTCTCCTCGCAGGGCAGGTCGCCTGGAACTGCCCCTTCGGAGGGATCACCGCCCGCCGGTCTGCCTTTCCTCTACCCTTCGAAGGAGGCCTCGAAACCTGCCCCGGTCACGCCTTGCCGATGTCCTTGGACGATCCGCCGGCCTGCCCTTCGGCGGAGACGTGACGCCGTCCCCGTGGCCTCCGAAGCGTTCTCGTTACGACCTGTCACGTCTCTACCGCCTCCGCCGCAGGGTGATCGTCGCCGAAAGACCGCCGCGATCATGATCGAATATCGGACCCACTACACTAGTCTCACCCAGGCCGCCGGATCGCCACCACCGTCTCGTCCTCGACCTGATACCCCGCCTCGGCCCAGGCGTCTAGACCGCCTTCGAGGGGGCGGACGCGGGTGAAGCCTTTTTCCATCAGAGCGCGAGCCACACGGGCCGCGGAGGCTTCGTTCGGTCAGGCACAGTAGAGGATGATCTCGCGGTCTCGGGGGAGCTCGGCGAGCTTCGCGTCGATGTCGTCGAAGGTCATCTTGAGCGCGCCCGGGATGCGCCGGGGGTCGTGGACGTGGGCGGACTGGTTGCGCACGTCGACGACCGTCGGCGCGTTCCCGGAGTCCATCAGCCGCTTCAGCTCGCCGACCGAGACGCGGGCGAGCCGGAGGATTTTGAGCACCCGCCGCCGCTGCCACCATTTCCAGAGCACCACCAGCCCGAGGGCGGCCGCCAGCACCACGCCGGCCCAGAAGCCGAGGCTCTCCAGGTGATAGAGCACCTGGTCCACGGCGTGGTGGAAGACGAAGCCCACCACGACGCCCGAGCTCAGCCAGAGCAGGCTGCCGAGGCCGTCCCAGAACAGGAAGGAGGGGAGCGACTTGCGCATCGCCCCGGCGAGCGGCGGCGCGATGGTGCTGTACCCCGGGATGAACTTGGCGTAGAGCAGCGACGGCATCCCGGCCTTCTCGAAGAGGTCCTCGGTGCCGCGCACGCAGGAGTCGGGCGACAGGGAGAGGCGGCAGACCGTGCGCAGCACCCGGTGCCCCTGCCAGCGGCCGGCCAGGAACCACAGCGTGTCGGCGGCGAGCGAGGCGGCGAGCGCCCCGGCGAGGAGGGGGAGGAGGGGCATCCGCCCCCCCTGCACGAGCGCCCCGGCGACGACCAGGATCGGCAGGGCGGGGAGCGGCGCGCCGACCTGTTCGAGGAAGACGTTGCCGAAGACGAGGGCGAGCCCGTAGCGCAGGAGATAGGTGGCGATCTTGTGCATCGAGTTCCTCTACAGAAGCGAGGGCGAGGATACCGCGTTTGGCGCCGCGACTTGACATCCCCCCGCCCCGCTGCTTAAGCTTTCAGGCCTGATCGGGATTCTTGATGATAAGCTTCAATACCCTCCGCCGCCCCACCGCCACCGTCTGGGGCTGGCGTGCGCACGGCCATCATCACTCCGTGAACTGAGCCGGGCCTTGTCCCGGTCGTAACGGACCCGGGACGAGAGACCGCCGCCGCAACACGCCGCCTCCTTCCGGTTCCTGGAAGGAGGTTTTCGTTTTGGAGACAGCTCCGGCCGCAGCGGTTCGCGCCACCCTGGTCGCGACCGTCACGACCCCTCCCGGAGAGGACCTCGCCGCCTGGGCCTCGGGACTCGCGGGGGTCGACTGGCTGGAGGTGCGCGGAGACCTGGTGGGAGACCTCGATCCCGCGCCGCTCGCGCAATCGTTTCCGGGGAAGCTCCTCTACACGCTGCGCAGCCGCGCCGAGGGGGGAGCCTTCGAGGGATCGCCCGAGCGGCGGCACCGGCGGCTGATCGAGGCGGCGGGCGCCTACGACCTGGTCGATCTCGAGGCGGCGCGCGACCTCACCCTCGACGTGCTCCGCGCCGTCCCCGCGGCGAAGCGGGTGATCTCGTGGCACGGCCCGGCGCCCGGGCTCGAGGGGTTGCGGGCGATCTTCGAGCGCATGGCGCTCCACCCCGCGGCGCTCTACAAGCTGGTGCCGACCGCCGTGCAGCCGGGCGAGGAGATCCCGGCGCTCCAGTTCCTCCACGCGCTGGGGCGCCGCGACGTCGCCGCCTTCGCGGCGGGGGCGAGCGGCGCCTGGACCCGTCTGGTGGCCCCTTATCTGGGGGCGCCGGTCGTCTACGGCTCGCTGGGGGAGATCGCCGGGGCGCCGGGTCAGATCTCGATCGCCGACCTGCGCCGCGACTTCGGGCTGCCGGAGATGCCGCGGGTCGAGTCGCTGTTCGGCATCGTCGGCAACCCCGTCGCCCATTCGCTCTCCCCCCGCATCCACAACGCGGCCTACCGCACCCTGGGGGTGCCGGCGCTCTACCTTCCCTTCCAAACTTCCTCGTTCGGCGACTTCTGGCTGGAGGTGGTGGAGAGCGGCGCGCTCGACGCGATCGGCTTTCCGGTGCGGGGGCTGTCGGTCACCGCGCCGTTCAAGGAGACGGCCCTGGCGGTCGCCGGGGCGGAGAGCCCGCTGGTCGACCTGATCGGGGCGGCCAATACGCTGGTCTGGAACCAGGGGGTCTGGGAGGCGGAGGTGACCGACCCGGACGGCGTGGTGCTGCCGCTACGCGACCGCGGCCTGGCGATCGCCGGGATGGCGGCGGCGGTGGTCGGCGCCGGCGGCGCCGGGCGCTCGGCGGCGGCGGGGCTCGGCCAGGCCGGGGCGCGGGTGACGATCTTCAACCGCGACCCGGAGCGCGGGCGCAGCTCCGCCGATCACCTGAAAGTCGACTTCCTGCCGCTCGCCGACCTCGACCCCTCCCGCTTCGATCTGCTGGTCAACGCCACCTCGCTCGGGCGGGACGCGGACGACCCCCTGCCGTTCGCCGTCGACGGGCTGCGCGACGGCGCGGTGGTGATCGACCTCGTCTATCTGCTCGACCGCCCGACCCCCCTGCTGGTCGAGGCGGCGGCGCGCGGGGCGGTGGCGATCGACGGCCGGGAGGTGCTGGTCGACCAGGCGCGGGGACAGTTCCGGCTGATGACCGGGCGGGACCTGCCGCTCGCGCTGGCGCAGGCATCCGCGGGTCTGGAAGGGATTTCATGAGGGTCTCCGCCGCCCTGCCGACCGGGGTCGCGGCCCTCCTCTTCGAGAGCGCCCGGCGGCGGCGCGCCGCCGAGGGGCGGCTGGTGGCCCGGCTCGAGGCGGCCGGCTACACGGAGGCGATCCTGCCGATCCTCGACTACCTGGAGCCCTACGAGCCGCTGCTGACCACCGCGACGCGCGGCGAGCTCTACCGCTTCGTCGACCGCGACGGCGAGCTCCTCGCCCTGCGCGCCGACTTCACGCCGCTGCTGGCCCGCCTGCTGGCCCCCCGCATCCAGGCGCTCGACATGCCGCTCCGTCTCTTCTATCGCGGCGACGTGATCCGCTACCAGGAGGAGCGGGCGGGGCGGGCGCGGGAGTTCTACCAGGTCGGGGCCGAGCTGCTGGGTCTCGCCGGCGAACGGGCCGAGCGCGAGGTGCTCCGCCTCTTCCTGGAGCTGGCGACGAGTCTGGAGAGGAGAGAAGGACAGAGTCCCCTCGCGCTCCAGGTGGTGCTCGGCTTCGCGGGGGCGCTCGACGGCCTGCTGCTGGCGGCGGGGGTGGACGACCCCGTCCGCCTGGCGGCGGCGGTGGCGCGGCGCGAGCGGGGGGAGGTGCGGCGGGCCGGGTCCGGCGGGGAAACGCTGCTCGCGGTGCTCGAGCACGGCGTGCCGGAGCGGCCGGAGGAGCTGGGGGCGGACGCGGCGGCCCGTCTGCTCCGCCTCGAGGCCCTGGCCGCGGAGCTGCGCGAGGCCTTTCCCGGCGTGCTGCTGTCGATCGACCTCGCCGAGTTCGCGCGCAGCAGCCTCGACCCGCGCCTGACAGGTGGAACCGAAGACCGCCCCTACTATGACGGCCTCGTCTTCCATGCCTATGCCGGCCGGGCGGCACTCCCGGTGGGGGGCGGCGGGCGCTACGACAGGCTGTTCCGCGCCCTCGGCGCCGAGGTGCCGGCGGCGGGCTTCTCGCTCAATCTCGAGCGGCTGCTGGAGGCGGCGGCATGATCCGCCTGGCCCTCCCCAAGGGGCGGAACCTCGACACCGCCCTCGCCGCGTTCCGCACCGCGGGGATCGCGCTCGACGGCCTCGACGGCACGGGACGGAGCTTGCGCACGCGGCTGCCGGAGGAGGGGATCGAGGTGCTCTCCCTGAAGGACTGGGACCTCCCGCTCTACGTCACCCAGGGGATCGCCGACTGCGGCATCGTCGGCAGCGACGTGCTGGAGGAGGTGGACGGCGACCTGCTGGTGCCGCTGCGCCTCCACGAGGGGCGGTCCCGCCTCTCCTTCATCGGCCGGGAACCGGTGCTCCCCGCCGCGGGGACCCAGGTGCGCCTGGCGACCAAGTACCCGAACACGGCGCGCCGCGTGGTGGACCGCGAGCCCTGGGGGGCCGAGATCGTCAAGCTCTCGGGCTCGATCGAGCTCGCCCCGGTGCTCCGCCTGGCCGAGCTGGCGCTCGACATCGTGCAGACCGGCCGCACGCTGGCCGAGAACCACCTGGTGGAGATCGAGACGGTGGCCGAGGTCGCCGCCTGCCTGGTGGTGAACCGCGCCTCGTACCAGCGGCACAGAGCTTTCATCAACGATTGGATCGGCCGCCTGGAGGCGGCGGGGGTAGCGAGTTGAGCCCGATCGAAGTCGTCAAAGCCGATTCCCGCGCCGGCCGCCGCGCCGTCGAACGTCTCGTCCGCCGGGGCGAGACGGTGCTCGATACGAAGACCCTGTCGCGGGCGCAGAAGATCGTCCAGGAAGTCCGCAGGAAGGGAGATCCCGCCCTCCTCGACCATGCCCGCCGGCTCGACGGAGTGGAGGCGGAGTCGGTCGCCGAGCTGGCGCTCGTCCCGCTCGAAGGCGATGCCGCCGACGGCGCGGGGCTGCCGGCCGGATTCGTCGAGGCGCTCGAGCGGGCGATCGTGGCCGTCGAGCGCTTCCATGCCCCGCAGGTGCGCACCGGCTACCGCCAGGAGGGGGAGGGGGTCGAGCTCGAGGAGCGGATCACCCCGTTGCAGCGGGTGGGGCTCTACGTCCCCGGCGGCCGGGCGAGCTACCCCTCGACGGCGGTGATGACCGTGGTCCCCGCCCGGGTGGCAGGGGTCCGGGAGATCGCGGTCGCCACCCCGCCGGAGTCCTACCGGGCGAACCCGGCCCTGCGCTATGCCCTCGCCCGCCTGGGGGTGACCGAGATCTGGGGGATGGGGGGCGCCCACGCCGTCGCGGCGTTCGCCTACGGCACCGAGACCATCCGCAGGGTGGACAAGATCGCCGGCCCCGGCAACGCCTGGGTGACGGCGGCCAAGAAGCTGGTGGTGGGGGACGTGGGGATCGACGGCCTGGCGGGGCCGAGCGAGGTGGTGATCGTGGCCGATCCGGGCGCCGATCCCGGCGAGGTGGCCGCCGACCTGCTGGCCCAGGCCGAGCACGACCCGCTGGCCGCGGCGGTGCTGATCACCACCGACGCGAAGCTCGCCAAGCAGGTCTCGGCGGAGATCGACCGCCAGCTCGCGAGCCCCGCGCTGGCGGAGACCGCCGAGACGGCCCGCGCTTCCCTGGCGGCGTTCGGCGCCGCGCTGGTCGTCGGCGGGCTCGAGGAGGCGCTCGACCTCGTCGAGCGGCTGGCGCCCGAGCACCTGCAGCTCGTCGGGCACGAGGCGGAGGTGCTGGCGCTCCACGTCCGCGCCGCCGGCGCGGTCTTCATCGGCGCCGCGACGCCGGAGGTGTTCGGCGACTACATCGCGGGGCCAAGCCACGTGCTCCCCACCTGCGGCAGCGCCCGCTTCGCCTCGGCGCTCGGCGTCGAGGACTTCCTGCGCCGCAGCCATACGGTGCGCTTCACCCCCGTCGCGGCCAGCCACCGCGCGGCGGCGGCGGCGGCGCTCGCCGACGCCGAGGGGTTGCCCGCCCACGCGGCGGCGGCGCGGCGGAGGCTGCGATGAAGCCGGAGCTCGATTCCGCACTCGATCCGGCGCGCTTCGTCCGCCCCGAGCTGAAGGCCCTCGGCGCCTATCATCTAGACCTCTCGCCGAGCCAGCACAAGCTCGACCAGAACGAGGTGCCGTGGGATCTGCCGCGGCGGTTCAAGCTCCGCATGGCGGAGCAACTGCTGGCGGCGGACTGGGCCCGCTACCCCGACTTCCACGCCGACGAGCTGCGCCGCGACCTCGGCCGGCTGCACGGCCACCCGGCCGAGGGGGTGCTGGTGGGGAACGGCTCGAACGAGCTCCTCTCGGTCGCGCTCACCGCGCTGGTCGCTCCCGGCGGCGAGGTGCTGGGGGCCGAGCCGAGCTTCGGCCTCTATCCCGGCTTCGTGCTCAAGGCCGGCGGCGTGCCGCGCTTCCTTGCCGCCCGCCCGGATCTCAGGATCCCCGCCGACGAGCTGGAGGCCGAGGTCGAGCGCGCGCCGCGCCGCCCCCTCCTCCTCTGCACGCCGAACAATCCGACGGGCGACGCCCTGCCGGTCGAACGGGTGGAGCGCCTGCTCGAGCGATTGGAGGCGCCGCTCCTGCTGGACAACGCCTACGGCGAGTTCTGCCGCCACGACTACCGGCCGCTGCTCGCCCGCTATCCTCACCTCGTCCTCTTCCGCACCTTCTCCAAGGCCTGGTCGCTCGCCGGCCTGCGCCTCGGCTACCTGCTGGCCGATCCCCGGCTGGTCGCCGAGCTGATCAAAGTGAAGCTGCCCTACAACCTCGGCCACGCGGCGGGGATTGCCGGCCGCGTGGCGCTCGAGGCGGCCGGCGCGGCGGAGCGCCGGGTGCGGCTGCTGGTGGCCCGCCGGCCGCAATGGGCCGCGATGCTGGCGGAGGCGGGTTTCGAGGTCTTCCCCTCCGAGGCGAACTTCGTGCTGATCCGCACCCCGCCGCAGGAGCCGGCGCGGGAGGTGCAGCAAAAGCTCGCCGAGCGGGGGATCCGGGTGCGCGACGTCGGCGGCTACCCCGGGCTCGCCGGCTGCCTGCGGGTGTCGGTGGGGACCGGCGCCGCGTTGCGCGCGATGCGGGCGGCCCTGCGGGGCGAGCCCGCGCCGCGCCCCGTTCTCCGTCGCGCGGCCGCGCCGAACATTTCCACCCGCACCGCCCGCGTCGAGCGCGCCACCGGCGAGACCCGCATCCGCCTCGCCCTGGCGCTCGACGGCGGCGCGCGCCGCATCGAGGTCCCCAACGGCTTCTTCGCCCACATGCTGACCGCCCTCGCCACCCACGCCGGGCTCGGCATCGACCTCGCCGTGGAAGGGGATACACACGTCGACCTCCATCACACGGTCGAGGACGTGGGGATCGCCCTCGGCGAGGCGCTGGCCGAGGCGCTGGGGGAGCGGCGGGGGATCGTGCGCTTCGCCCACGCCTACGCGCCGCTCGACGAGGCGCTGGCGCGGGCGGTGATCGACCTCTCGGGGCGTGGCAGCTTCCACTACACGGCCCCCGGCGAGATCGCCGCGGCCTGGGTGACGGCGGACTTCCCCCTCACCCTGGTGGCCGACTTCTTCCAGGCGTTCGCGGACCGCGGCCGGCTCACCCTCCATCTCGATATCCTGGCCGCCCGGAACGGCCATCACGCCGCCGAGGCCGCCTTCAAGGCGGTGGCCGTGGCGCTGCGCCAGGCGGTCGTGCAGCGGGCATCCTCCCGCGAGGTGCCGAGCACCAAGGGGACGCTTTCAGCATGACCTCCACGCCCTCCTCGACGGTGGTGATCGACACCGGCGGCAATCTCGGGAACCTCGGGCGGGCGCTCGAGCGCGCCGGGGCCGGAGGACCACGGGCGGAGATCACCGTGGAGATCACCGCGGACCCCGAGCGGATCGCCGGCGCCCGCCGCCTCCTCCTCCCCGGCGTCGGCGCCTTCGCCCCCCGCCGCGCGGCGGTGAGCGGCGAGGTCGAGGCTGCGTTGCGTAGCGCGCTCGCGAAAGGCGCCTGGCTGCTCGGCATCTGCGTCGGCTTCCAGATCCTGTTCGACGAGGGGGAGGAGTTCGGCACCACGGCGGGCTTGGGACTTCTCCCGGGCCGCGTCACCCGGCTGCCGGAGACCGTGCCGGTGCCGCACATCGGCTGGAACCGCCTGCACGGCGCGGCCGGCCATCCCCTGCTCGCCGGCCTTGAGAGCTCCTACGTCTACTTCGTCCACAGCTTCGCTCCCGAGGGGGTGCCGGACGATCTCTGCCTCGCCCGCTGCACCCATGGCCGCGCCTTCCCGGCCGCCGCCGGGCGCGGCCGGGTGATGGGGGCGCAGTTCCATCCCGAGCGCAGCGGCGAGGCGGGCCTGCGGCTGCTCGCCAACTTCCTGGCGCTCGCGGAGGAGGAGGGTTCTTGGAGCTGATCCCCGCCATCGACCTCCGCCACGGCCGGGCCGTCCGCCTCCGGCAGGGGGACGACTCCCGCGCCACGGTCTACGGCGACGACCCCGTGGCGGTGCTCGCCGCGTACGCCCGCGCCGGGGTGGCGCGCGTCCACGTCGTCGACTTGGACGCCGCCCTCGGCGAGCCGCCGCAGCGCGAGCTGATCGAGCGGATGGCGGCGGTCGGCCGCATCCAACTCGGCGGCGGGCTGCGCGACGCGCCGGCGATCGACTGGGCGCTCGCCGCCGGCTGCGATCGGGTGGTGATCGGCTCGCTGGTGGCGCGCGACGTCGAAGCCTTCCGGGCGCTGGCGGAGGCGCGCCCCGGCCGCCTCGTCCCCGCCCTCGACATCGCGCACGGCGAGGTGCGGATCGCCGGCTGGCGGGAGGGGGCGGCGCAGCACCTCGGCGAGCTCTGCGGCCGGCTGATGGGGGCGCCCTGCCCGGCCGTGCTGGTCACCGACGTCGAGCGCGACGGCATGATGAACGGGCCGAACCTCGAGCTCGCCTGCCGGGTGGCGCGCACCTCGGGGATCCCGGCCCTCCTCTCGGGGGGAATCAGCTCGCTCGCCGACCTGGAGGCGGCCCGCGGCAGCGTGGAGATCGCCGGCGCGATCGTCGGGCGGGCGCTTTACGAAGGGGCGTTCACCGTCGAGGAGGCGCTCGCGGCATGCGTCTGAACGGCCCCACCGGTCTCGCGCGGCGGGTCATCCCCTGCCTCGACGTCGCCGCCGGCCGGGTGGTGAAGGGGGTGCGCTTCGCCGATCTCCGCGACCAGGGAGATCCCGCCGAGGCGGCCCTCGCCTACGCCGCGCAGGGGGCGGACGAGATCGTCTTCCTCGACATCGGCGCCGCCCCGGAGGAGCGCGACACCGACGCCCCCTGGGTCCGCCGCACGGCGAGCCAGGTCTTCATCCCGCTGACCGTCGGCGGCGGGGTGAGGAGCGTGGCGGACGCCGACCGCCTGCTCGCCGCCGGCGCGGACAAGGTGGGGATCAACTCGGCGGCCGTCGCGCGGCCGGAGCTCACCGGCGAGCTGGCGCGCCGCTTCGGCAGCCAGTGCGTGGTCCTCTCGGTGGACGTGCTCAAGGACTCTGCGGGCGCGTGGGAGGTGGTGACCCGCGGCGGCCGGCAGGCGACCGGGCGGGACGCCCTGGCCTGGATCCGCGAGGGGGTCGAGCGCGGCGCCGGGGAGATCCTGCTGACCAGCATCGACCGCGACGGCACGCGCGGCGGCTACGACCTCGAGTTGATCGCCGAGGTCGCGGCGGCGGTGACGGTCCCCGTCATCGCCTCGGGGGGCGCCGGCACGGCCGATCACCTGGTGCAGGCGCTGGCCGCCGGGGCCGCCGCCGTCCTCGCCGCCTCGATCTTCCATCAGGGGACCTACTCCGTGGGCGAGATCAAGCGGGCGATCGCGGCGGCGGGTTTCCCCATCCGGCCGCTGCCGGAGGAGAAGGAGGAGCCGGGATGAATCTCGACGAGCTCCGTTTCGACGACCGCGGACTGATCCCGGTCGTCGTCCAGGACGTCGGCAGCGGCGCCGTGCTGATGCTCGCCTGGGCCGACCGCGACGCGGTCGAGAAGACGCTGGCGACCGGGCAGGCGCACTTCTGGAGCCGTTCGCGGCAGGCGCCGTGGAAGAAGGGGGAGACCTCGGGAAACTTCCTCGACGTCGTCGACGCGACGGCCGACTGCGACGGCGACGCCCTGCTGGTGCGCGCCCGCCCCCGGGGTCCCACCTGCCACCGCGGCACGCGCAGCTGCTTCGAGCCCAACCCGGCGCGCCTCGAGCTCGGCTGGCTGGCGGCGGTCCTCGCCTCGCGCCGCGGCGCCGACCCGTCAGCGAGCTACACGGCGCGCCTCCTCGCCGCCGGCATTCCGCGCATCGCGCAGAAGGTGGGGGAGGAAGGGGTCGAGACGGCGATCGCCGCGGTGGTCGCGAGCCAGGAAAAGGAGGCCGGGGATGAAGGGGGAGAGCGCCGGCGGGCGTTGGTGGGAGAGGCGGCCGACCTGCTCTATCACCTCCTGGTCCTCCTCGAGGCGAGCGGCGTCGATCCGAACGAAATCAGCGAAGAGCTGCTCGGGCGCCACGGTTTGGCCTCGACGGGACACTCCTAATGCGTAGCGCGAACCATTCTGCTTTTTTGTTTTGGAGGTCATCCCATGTCTGAGGGGGCTTCGCGGCGGCCGCGCCGCGCCGTGCCGCACGTCCGCGAGTTTCTCGCCGACAGCCTGACGCCGCTCGCCGTCTACCGCCGTCTCACCGCGCTGTCGCCGTACCGCTTCCTGCTCGAGAGCGTGGCCGGCGGCGAGCGGGTGTCGCGGTTCAGCTTCCTGGGGGCGGCGCCGCGGGAGATCTACCGCCTCTACCCCGACCACCTCGAGCTCGAGCGCGACGGCGAGCGCCGGCGTCTCCCGGGCGAGCCGCTCGCCGCCCTCCACGAGGCGATGCACGCGATCGGCTCCGAGCCCGGCCCGGTGCCGTTCACCGGCGGCTTCGTGGGCTACTTCGGCTACGACCTGATCCGCCTGGTCGAGCGCCTGCCGGACCGCCCGCCGGACGCCTTCGATCTCCCCATCGCTCTCCTCGCCCGCTTCGACACGCTGATCGTCTTCGACCACGCCTACCAGCGGGTGCTGGCGATCGCCAACGAGATCGAGGGGGAGGTGACCCTCGACGACGCCGAGAAGGCGCTCGCGCGGCTGTCGCGGCTGCTCACCAGCGAGGCGGGAGGGGGCGGCGTCGCCATGCCGGGGCAGCCCCCCGGGCCGGCCGCCACCGACATGCCGAGCCTCGACAGCGTCGCCTTCCGCAACGCCGTGCTCGCCGCCAAGGAGCACATCGCCGCCGGCGACATCTTCCAGGTGGTGCTCGCCCGCCGCTGGCGGGTGCCGCGGCGGATCGAGCCGCTGGCGCTCTACCGCGCCCTGCGCATGGTGAACCCGAGCCCCTACATGGTGCTGCTCGAATCGCCCGACGTCTCGCTGGTCGGCGCCTCTCCCGAGATGCTGGTGCGCAAGCAGGGGCGCCACCTCGAGACGCGGCCGATCGCCGGCACCCGGCCGCGCGGCATGGACGCCGACGGCGACAAGCGCCTGGCCGAGGACCTGCTGGCCGATCCCAAGGAGCGCGCCGAGCACGTGATGCTGGTCGATCTCGGCCGCAACGACCTCGGCCGGGTGGCGGCGCCGGGGAGCGTGCGGGTGCCGACCTTCATGCAGATCGAGAACTACAGTCACGTCATGCACCTGGTGTCGAGCGTCGAGGGGGAGCTGGCGACGGGGAAGGACGCGCTCGACGCCCTGCTCTCCTGCTTCCCGGCCGGCACCGTCTCGGGAGCCCCGAAGATCCGCGCCATGGAGATCATCGACTCGCTGGAGCCCGAGGCGCGCGGGCCGTACGCCGGCGCCGTCGGCTACCTCTCCTTCTCGGGAGACCTCGACACCTGCATCGCCATCCGCACCCTGGTGGTGCGCGAGGGGGAGACCTCCGTCACCGCCGGGGCCGGCATCGTGGCCGACTCCGACCCCGCCGCCGAGGAGCGGGAGACCAAGAACAAGGCGGCCGCGCTGCTCACCGCGGTGGCGCTCGCCGAAGAGCTGGAGAGACGCTCGTGATCCTGATGATCGACAACTACGACTCGTTCACCTACAACCTCGTGCAGATGCTGACCGCGGCGGGAGCGGAGGTCGACGTGGTGCGCAACGACGCCCAGAGCGTCAAGGCGCTGCTGGCGCGCGAGCCCGAAGGGATCGTCCTCTCCCCCGGCCCCGGCCGCCCCGAGGACGCCGGGGTCTGCCTCGAGCTGCTGCGCCGCCGGGCGCCGGTGCCGCTGCTCGGCGTCTGCCTCGGCCACCAGGCGCTCGGCCTCGCCTTCGGCGCCACCGTCGACCGCGCGCCGCGGCTGATGCACGGCAAGACCTCCCCCGTCCGCCACGGCGACGACGGGATCTTCGCCGGCCTGCCGAACCCGTTCGAGGCGACCCGCTACCACAGCCTGGAGGTCAAGGAGCCGACCCTCCCCGCCGAGCTCGAGCCTCTCGCCTGGGCGGACGACGGCACGCTGATGGGGATGCGCCACCGCGACCTCCCCTACTGGGGGGTGCAGTTCCACCCCGAGTCGGTGCTCACCGCCTCGGGTCCGCACCTGCTGGCCAATTTCCTCGACCTCTGCCGGCGGCAGAGCGTCACGGAGGGCGCAGATGCCGCCGATGCCGCTTGAGGCGCGCGCCGCGCTGGTGCGCCTGACCGCCGGCGACAGCCTCAGCCGCGAGGAGACCGAGGAGCTCTTCGGCCAGCTGATGGACGGCCAGGTCACCGAGACGATGAAGGCGGCGCTGCTGATCGCCCTGCGGATGAAGGGGGAGGCGGTGGCCGAGATCTCGGGCGCCGCCGCGGCGATGCGCCGGCGGGCGATCGCCATCCCGCACCGCACGGCCGAGCTGGTCGACACCTGCGGCACCGGCGGCGACGGGCAGGGGACGTTCAACATCTCGACCGCGGCGGCACTGGTGGCGGCGGCGGCCGGCGTGCCGGTCGCCAAGCACGGCAACCGCTCGGTCTCCAGCCGCTCGGGGAGCGCCGACGTGCTCTCCGCCCTGGGGGTGAAGATCGAGGTCGATCCCGCCACCTCCGGCCGCACCCTCGACGCGGTGGGGATCGCCTTCCTCTTCGCGCCGCTCCTCCACCCCGCGATGCGCGAGGTGATGCCGGTGCGCCGCGAGCTCGGCCTGCGGACCATCTTCAACCTCCTGGGGCCGCTGACCAACCCGGCCGGCGCCCGCCGGCAGGTGATGGGGGTCTACGCCGAGAGCCTGGTCGAGCCGATCGGCTGCGTGCTGCGCGACCTCGGCGCCGAGCACGCCCTGGTGGTCCACGGCTGCGGGCTCGACGAGATCACCACCACCGGCGTCACCCGGGTCGCCGAGGTGCACGGCGGCGAGGTGCGCCTGCTCGAGCTCACCCCCGAGCGCTTCGGCCTCCGCCGGGCGCGCCTCGAGGAGCTGGCGGGGGGCTCGCCGGACGAGAACGCCGCCGCCGTCCGCCGTGTCTTCGCCGGCGAGGCGGGGGCGCTCGCCGACGTCACGGCGCTCAACGCCGGCGCCGCGATCTACGTCGGCGGCCTCGCCGCGACCCTCGAGCAGGGGGTCGAGCGCGCCCGCGAGACCCTGCGGTCGGGAGCCGCCGAGCGCAAGCTCGAAGAGCTGCGGAGCTTCGCGGGATGATGCCCTCCGACGTTCCCGACGTCCTGCTGCGGATCACCGAACGCCGGCGGCAGCGCATCGCCGAGGCCGCCGGTGCCGATGCCACCGACGCCACGGACTGGGCGGAGGGGGCGCCGCGGACCCCGGCGGACAACGCCTTCCTCGGCGCTTTGCGCGCCCGCCGGGGCTCGCCCGCCATCATCGCCGAGGTGAAGATGGGCTCGCCGCGGCTCGGCTCGCTGCACGGCCGGGTCGATCCGCTGGCGCAGGCGCGGATCTACGCCGCGGGGGGCGCGGCGGCGCTGTCGGTGGTGGTCGAGCCCGACTTCTTCCACGGCGGCTACGACCTGCTCGCCGCCTGCCGCCAGGCCTCGGGGCTGCCGGCGATCGCCAAGGACTTCATCGTCGATCCCCTCCAGCTCACCTGGGCGCGCGACGCCGGCGCCGACGCCATCCTGCTGATCGCCGCCCTCTACGAGGCGGAGGAGATGGCGCGCTACGCCCGCCTCGCCCGCGGCCTCGGCCTGGTGCCGCTGGTCGAGACGCACGACGCGGCGGACATCGCCAAGCTCGCCGGCGAGCCGTGGGAGCTGGTCGGCATCAACAACCGCGACCTGCGCACCTTCGACGTCGACCTCGAGCGCTCGATCTCGCTCCTCGCCGGCCTCCCCCACGAGGCCCTCAAGGTGGCGGAGAGCGGCATCCGCGACGCGCTCGACGTCGCCCTCCTCGCCGAGAGCGGCTTCGACGCCTTCCTGATCGGCGAGACGCTGCTGACCGCCGGCGATCCGGCCGCCCGGCTGCGCGAGCTGCTGGGCGAGGGCTCCGAGCCATGAGCGCCGCCGTGACCCCCGTGACCCCCGTGAAGGTGAAGGTCTGCGGCGTCACCGATCCCGCCAACGCGCTGGCGGCGGCCGAGATGGGGGCCGAGTATCTGGGGTTAAACTTCTATCCCGGCAGCCCGCGCTTCGTCGACCTCGAGCGCGCCGTGGAGATCGCCGATGCGGTGCGCGGCCGGACCCGCCTGGTGGGGGTGTTCGTCGACGCGCCCGGCGCGGAGGTCGAGCGGATCGCCGGCCGGGTGGGGCTCGACCTCGTGCAGTTCAGCGGCAGCGAGGGGCCCGACGCCGTGGCCCCGTTCGCCGGCCGCGCCATCAAGGCGTTCCGTACCGGCGGGTTGCCGGGCGGCGAGGAATTGGACGCCTACGGGGCCCTCTGGGGGGTGCTGATCGATACTCCCCACGCCCGGCTCTACGGCGGCACCGGAATCGCATGGGATTACGGCTCGCTCGCAGATAGCGTCGGCGGGTTGGGCGGGCTGGGCGAGCTCGCGGGGCGCCGGCTCTTTCTGGCGGGAGGCATCGGGCCGGACAACGTCCGCAGCGCCGTCGCCGCGGCCCGCCCCTGGGCGGTCGACGTCTGCTCGCGGGTGGAATCCGCCCCGGGGATCAAGGATCTCGAGCTGCTGCGGCGGCTCTTTCAGGAGGTGATGCATCATGGCGAGACCCCGACCCCTCCCTGACCAGGAGGGTTATTTCGGCCCCTACGGCGGCCGTTTCGTCCCCGAGACGCTGATGGCGCCGGTGGCCGAGCTGATCCGGATCTACGATAAGGCGCGGCGCTCGCGGGCTTTCCGCCGTGAGCTGACCGGCCTGCTCAACGACTTCGCCGGACGCCCGACCCCCCTCTATTTCGCCGAGCGCCTCTCCGAAGAGCTGGGGGGAGCCCGCCTCTTCTTCAAGCGCGAGGACCTGCTCCACA
This sequence comes from uncultured Acidobacteriota bacterium, assembly GCA_963756595.1. Taxonomy (GTDB): domain Bacteria; phylum Acidobacteriota; class Thermoanaerobaculia; order Multivoradales; family UBA5704; genus DATARR01. Next base: position 88,895 of record CAVWOZ010000067.1, on the reverse strand, counting down.
CCGGCGCGCACAAGATCAACAACGCCCTCGGCCAGTGTCTGCTCACCCGGCTGATGGAGAAGGAGCGCGTGGTCGCCGAGACCGGTGCCGGCCAGCACGGGGTGGCGACCGCCACCGCGGCGGCGGTGCTCGGCCTCACCTGCGTCGTCTACATGGGGAGCGAGGACATGCGCCGGCAAGCGGTCAACGTCCAGCGCATGCGCCTGCTCGGCACCGAGGTGGTCCCCGTCGACTCCGGCAGCCGCACGCTCAAGGACGCCATCAACGAGGCGATGCGCGACTGGGTGACCAACGTCCGCACCACCCACTACGTGCTCGGCTCGGTCCTCGGCCCCGACCCCTTCCCCCGCATGGTGCGCGACTTCCACCGGGTGATCGGCGACGAGGCGCGCCTCCAGCTCAAGCGCCAGGCGGGGACCGACTGCCCGGACGTGGCGATCGCCTGCGTCGGCGGCGGCAGCAACTCGATCGGCCTGTTCACCGCCTTCCTCGAGGAGCGCCGGGTGCGCCTGATCGGCGTCGAGGCGGGGGGGCGGAGCGTCGGCTACGGCGAGCACGCGGCGCGCTTCGGCGGCGGCTCGCTCGGCGTGCTGCACGGCACGCGGACCTTCGTGCTGCAGGACGAGGAGGGGCAGGTCGCCCCCACCCACTCGGTGTCGGCCGGCCTCGACTACCCGGCGATCGGCCCCGAGCACGTCTGGCTGCACGACGCCGGGCGGGTCGAGTACACCTCGGCCACCGACGAGGAGGCGATCGCCGCCTTCCATCGCATGGCCCGCACCGAGGGGATCCTCCCCGCCCTCGAGAGCGCGCACGCCATCGCCGAGGCGATCAAGCGGGCGCCGCGCCTGTCGCGCAAGCGCATCATCCTGGTCAACCTCTCGGGGCGCGGGGACAAGGACGTCGAATCGGTGCTCGACTGGGACCGCGAGCATGCGGCGAGCGGCACCGTGGAGAGCTTCGCCGAGGCCGCGGCCCGGCAAACCCGGCAACGAGGAGAGACGCGATGAGCGCGATCGACGAGGTCTTCTTCAACTGCACCCAAGCCGGCCGGGCGGCTTTCATCCCCTTCCTGATGGCCGGGGACCCGAGCCTCGCGGCGACCGCCGAGCACATGGAGGCGCTCGCCGCCGGCGGCGCCGACATCATCGAGCTGGGGGTGCCGTTCAGCGATCCGATCGCCGACGGACCGGTCAACCAGCGCGCCGCGGTGCGGGCGCTGGCGGCGGGGACCAAGCTGTCGGGCATCCTCCAGCTCGTCGCCCGCCACCGCGACAAGCTCGGCGTGCCGATCGTCCTGTTCAGTTACTTCAATCCGATCCTCGCCCGCGGCGTCGAGCGCTTCGCCGAGCAGGCCGCGGCCTCCGGCGTCGACGGGGTGATCTGCGTCGACCTCCCTCCCGAGGAGGGGGAAGGGGAATACATTCCCGCCCTGCGGGAGCAGGGGGTGGACACCATTTTCCTCCTCGCCCCCACCAGCACGCGCGACCGGGTCAGCAAGGTGGCCGCCGCCTCGACCGGTTTCGTCTACTACGTGTCGCGCACCGGGGTCACCGGCGAGCGCACCTCCCTGGTCAACGATCTCGCCCGCGACGTCAAGCGGCTGCGCAAGAGGATCGATCCGCCGCTCGCCGTGGGCTTCGGCATCTCCACCCCCGAGCAGGTCGCCGCCGTGGGGGAGGTCGCGGACGGCGTGGTGGTGGGGAGCGCGCTGGTGCGGATGATCGAGGAGCACGGCGGCGACCCCTCCCTCCCCTCCCGGCTCGAAGGGCGGGTGCGCGAGCTGTCGGCCCCCCTGCGAGAGCGCGCCGAGAGGCGGCGGGCGTGAGCGCAGGGGGGGAGAAGACCCGGGAGAGCCCGAAGGAAGAGCGCACGATCGCCACCCTGGTGCACGGCCGCTACCTCCTGGCGGCTCCTGCGGCTCCTGAGAACGTGGCGGAGAGCCCCTTGCTGGTGGGATTCCACGGCTACGGCGAGGGGGCCGAGCGGTGCCTCGAAGAGATGCGCCGCCTGCCGGGCGCCGAGAGGTGGACGCTCTGTGCCGTGCAGGCCCTGCACCCCTTCTACAACCGCACCGGCCAGGTCATCGCGAGCTGGATGACCCGGCAGCAGCGCGAGCACGCGATCCTCGACAACATCCGCTACGCGGCGAGCGTGGTCGCCGAGGTCAAGCGCACGCTGCCGGTCTCCGAGCGGCTCGTCTACCTCGGCTTCTCCCAGGGGGCCGCGATGGCCTACCGGGCCGCCGCCTCCTCCGGCCATGCCTGCCGCGGGGTGATCCTGCTGGGGGGGGACTTTCCCGGCGAGCTCGCGAGCCTCGATCTCGCCCGCTTCCCGCCGGTCCTGGTGGGGCGCGGCACGACCGACGAGTGGTACGACGAGGGGAAGATGAACCACGACCTCGAGGTGCTGCGCGGCAAGGGGATCGACGCCCGCGCCTGCGTCTTCGCCGGCGGGCACGAGTGGACGGACGAGTTCCGCGCCGCGGCGGGGAGCTTTCTGGCCGAGGCGCTCCAAGGGTCCTGACCGAATGTCCTGAGGCGGCGGCAGGGCGGCCGCCGGCCGCCCTGGGAGCCCCTCTCTTTCTTTCTCTCTCTTAGCGCCGGCCCGCTCCGACCTCCTGCTGAGCGAACAGGCTCACCATCTCGCGGTTGAAGGCGGGGATGTCGTCCGGCTTGCGGCTGGTCACCAGCGGACCGTCGTGGACGACCTCCTGGTCGACCCAGCTCGCTCCGGCATTCCTGAGGTCGGTCGCGAGCGACGGCCACGACGTCATCTTCCGGCCGCGGACGGCGCCGGCCTCGATCAGCGTCCAGGGCCCATGGCAGATCGCCGCGATCGGCTTGCCGGCGTCGACGAAGTGCTTCACGAAGCGGACGGCGTCGGGATTCATCCGCAGCTTGTCCGGGTTCATCACGCCGCCGGGGAGCAGCAGCGCGTCATACTCCTCCGGCTTCGCCTGCCGGAGCGGCACGTCGACCGGCAGCTCCTCCCCCCATTTCGTGTGCTCCCACCCCTTCACCTTCCCCTCGGCGGGAGAGACGATGCGGGTCTTCGCTCCCGCCGCCTCCAGCGCTTTCCTCGGTTCGGTCAGCTCGACCTGCTCGAAACCGTCCGCGACGAGGACGGCGACGTTCTTTCCTTGCAAATTGTCCATGGTGTGCCTCCAGCTGTTGCCAAGGGTGAATCGGCCGCGAGCGCTCCGGGATCGCCGGCGGGTCAACCCCGGTCAGGAGCAACTTGGATGCCAGAAAGGCGGGGGGAGGGCAGGTTGCGCGGGAAAAACAAAAGGGGCGCTCGACCGGCGAGCGCCCCTTCAAACCAGCGATGGAATCGTGCTTACTTGCCCGCGGGCGGCTTGGTGGCGTCCGAGGTCGTGGTCGACGAGGACGTCATGCTGCCCGAGGTCATGCTGCCCCCGTCCGTGGTGGCGGCCATGCCGCTGTCGGAGGTGGCCATGGTGGTCGAAGTCTCGGTGCTGGTCGAGGTCGAGGTCGTGGTGTCGGTCGTGGTCGCGGGGGTCTCCTCGACCTCCGTCTCCTCCTTCTTGCAACCGGCGAAGGGGACCAGGAGCAGGGCCAGCAGGCAAAGCAGCGAAAGGTTGACGGACAGCTTCTTCATTTGTGTTCTCCCTTGTTAAATGGAACTGATTTAAGACGACGGGGCGACGCTTACACTTTGTCGCCCACGGTGATCAGGTTGACAACCCTCTTCACACCGCCCGTCTGCCGTGCGTACTGCTCGGCCTTGGACCGGGTATCTTCCTTCTTTACGCGTCCCTGGAGCGTGACCACGCCCAGGTTCGTGTCGACGTCGATGTTGAACGGGTTGATGTCTCCGTCGGCCGCCAGCTTCGCCTTGACCCTGGCGGTGATGGCGGCGTCATCGACCTGGGTCTGCGCGGACTTGGTCGAGCTGCATGCCCCCACGGCCAACGCCAGTGCGATGCACAGCACCAGCGAACGCAGCAGCCATTGGTTACGGTTCATCGCATCCTTCTCCTCACTGTCGACCCGTCCTTCAAGCCCGTGGCATCAGATCCACGCGTACAGAGTTGCTCTGAAGCAGAATTTGTGCCACAGCCTCCCTGAGTCCAAGTCGTCAGTAAGTCGTCGGACGGTGGGGAACTATACAACTTCCCGTCAGACTCCTCAAGGGGTGAGGAAGCCGAGCCGTCCTCCCGATGTCGATTCAGCGCTCCGTACCGCCCGGGCCAGCCCTCCCCCTCACTCCTCGCGGTACGTGTTGAGGCGATTGTACAACGTCTTGAGGCTGACTCCCAGAATATCGGCGGTCTTGCGCTTGTTGCCGCCGTGGGCGTCGAGGGTCGCCATGATCAGACGGCGCTCCACCTCCTCGATCGAGGTGCCCACCTGGAAGTTCAGGCTGCGGATCGAGCCGGAGTCCCCGCCCACCTCGCGCGGCAGGCAGCGCGGCGTGATCTCGTTGTCGGCCATGATGAACGCCCGGTGGACGACGTTCTTCAGCTCGCGCACGTTGCCGGGCCAGGAATGGGTGCGCAGGCGGTCGAGCGACTCCTCGGTCCACACCTTGGTGGTCCCCTGCCGCTCGTTGAGCTGGCCGAGGAAGTAGTCGGCGAGCAGCTGGATGTCCTCGCTGCGCTCGCGCAGCGGGGGCATGTGGATCGGGAACACCTGCAGGCGGTAGAGGAGGTCCTCGCGCATCTTGCCGTCCTGCACCGCCTTGTGGGGGTCGCGGTTGGTGGCGGCGATCACCCGCACGTCCACGTCCACCGGCTGGTCGCCGCCGATGCGCACCACGGTCCCCGTCTCGAGCGCGCGCAGCAGCTTGACCTGCAGCTCGATCGGCATCTCGGTGATCTCGTCGAGGAAGAGGGTGCCCATGTGGGCGCGCTCGAAGTACCCCTTGTGGCGGCGCTGGGCGCCGGTGAAGCTCCCCCGCTCGTGGCCGAACAGCTCGCTCTCGATCAGGGTGGGCGAGATGGCGCCACAGTTGAGCGGCAGAAAGGGGGCCTTGGTCCGCCGCGACAGCAGGTGGAGCGTCTGCGCCGCGAGGTCCTTGCCGGTGCCGCTCTCGCCGATCAGGAAGACCGAGGCGTCGGTCGGCGCCACCCGGTTGAGCATCTCGTAGAGCGACTGCATCGGCGGCGAGGCCCCGAGCAGCAGGCCGAGCCGGCCGACCTCCTGCGTTTCGGGCATCGGCGCGGCGGCCTGCGCGGTCGGCTGGACGCTCGCCACGTTGGCCAGGATGCTCTTCAGCCGGCCGATGTCGAGCGGCTTGGTCAGGTAGTCGCTGGCGCCGAGGCGCAGCGCCTGCACGGCGCTCTCGACGTCGGCGTGGCCGGTCATCAGCACCACCTCGGTGGCAGCGCCGGGCTCGAGGTCCTTGAGCAGCTCGATGCCGCTGCCGTCCGGCAGGTAGAGGTCGACCAGCGCCACGTCCGGCGTCCGGTGGCTGACCAGATTGCGGGCGTCCCGAAGCGTGCAAGCAGTATTGGTGGTGAAACCCTGCCCCTCGATCAGCTCGGCGAGAGCTGAGAGAAAATTGGGGTCGTCGTCGACCGCGAGCGCGTGTGGCATGGTCACCTCACTCCTTGTTCCCATTGCTAGGATGCCTTGAGACGGCCAATTCTACCTCATATGTCCGTACCCCCCCGGCGGCCTCTCCCCCCTGCGGGCCGGTGGCGCGGGCCTCGCCGCCCAGCGCGGCGAGGATCTCGCGCGCCACCCAGAGCTGGGCGAGCGCCCCTTCCGGCGAGAAACCGAGCTCGAACGACGGCGCGCCGGCGTCTGCCGACGCGGCCGATGGGGCCGGCGCGGCGGCGGCCGGGCTCTCCGCGCCGGCCACCGCGTACATGCGCAGCCGGGCGCGGCCGTCGAGCTCCTCGAGGAGAAGATGGAGCTGCCCCTGCTTCGGCACCTCGGTGAGCGCCGCCAGGGCGAGGTGGAGGAGCGCCTGGCGGAGCAGGAAGCGGTTGGCGTCGACCTTCACCATCCTCTCCGGCCCCTCCGGCAGCTCGGCCTTGACCTGCGCCTGCTGCTTGCGCGCCGGGCCGACCAGCAGCGCCGCCAGCTCCTGGGTGAGCTCGCCGAGGTCGAGGGTCTCGGGCTTGTCGCCGCGCGGGGAGATGTAGGCGAGGAAGTTCTCGAGCCCGAGGTGGAGGCGCGACAGCTCCTCCTTGAGCACGCTGACGTAGCGCAGCAGCCGGTCCTTGTTGGCGGGATCGGTGGCGCGGCCGGAGGCGAGCATCTCCTTGAGGATCTCGATGTTGAAGACCATGGCGTTGATCGGCGCCCGCAGGTCGTGGGCCACCGCCGGTGAGATCTGCGCCACCGACCGCATCTGCGACGTCCGCCGGAGGTCGGCGGCCAGCCCGGCGATCGTCTCCAGGCTCTGGACCAGCAGCACCCCCCCTCCCGCGGCATCGCGCCGCAGGTCGAAGAGGAGGGGGCGGGCGGCCGTTTCGCCGCCGGCGGGCTCCGGCAGCTCGACGGCGGTCCGCGCGGCGGCCCCGCCGGCGCCGGTCCACTGCAGGCCGGCGCCCTCCAGGCGGGGCTTCAGCGCCTCCCAGAGCCGCGCCAGCTCGAAGCCGTCGGCGCAGCCGAGCAGCTCGAGGGCCCGCTCGTCCGCGAAGCGCACGCCCCCCTCGGCGTCGAGCGCCACCACTCCAGGACCGAGGAGCCCGGCGAGGAAGGGGCGGGCCGCGCCCGGCGGCGGGGGTTGCGAGGAGTTTTCGGTGGCGTCCATGGTGATTTCTCCAGCTCCGGCGGCGTCAGCACGCCGGCGCGGCGCGTAGTTATAGAGGGTTGGCCGGCCGCGCGCAAGCGAGCGGCCCCTGATTTGCAGGTCGTGTGCCAGGAGGAGCTTGCAATGTCGACCGCCATCGCCATCGACGAACCAGAAAAGCTGGACACCGGCCTGACCGTGGCCGTCTTCGTGGATCCGGCCGAGAGCGCCAAGGCCGCCGGCCTGCGCTATGTCACCGACGACGAGCCTGGCCTCCGCCGCCGCAAGCGGGGGAAGGGGTTCACCTATCTCGATCCCGCGGGTCAGACGGTCCGCGACGCCAGGACCCTCGCGAGGATCGCGAAGCTCGCCATCCCCCCCGCCTGGACCGACGTGTGGATCTGCCCGCGGCCGTCCGGCCATCTCCAGGCGACCGGGCGGGATGCCCGCGGGCGCAAGCAGTACCGTTACCACGCCGACTGGCGCGAGGTGCGCGACGAGACCAAGTTCGGGCGCATGGTCGCCTTCGGCGAGGCGCTGCCGAAGATCCGCCAGCGGGTCGAGGCCGACCTCGCGCTGCGCGGGCTGCCGCGGGAGAAGGTGCTCGCCACCGTCATCAGCCTGCTCGAGACGACGCTGATCCGGGTCGGCAACCGGGAGTACGCCAAGCAGAACAACTCCTTCGGGCTGACCACCCTGCGCGACGGTCACGTCGACATCGCCGGCTCCACCCTCCACTTCGAGTTCCGCGGCAAGAGCGGCAAGGAGCACGTGGTCGAGATCCAGGACCGGCGCCTGGCGCGCATCGTCAAGCAGTGCCGCGACCTGCCCGGGCAGAAGCTCTTCCAGTACCTCGACGAGTCCGGCGCGCGCCAGGGGGTGAGCTCCGAGGACGTCAACGCCTACCTGCGCGAGACGACCGGCGAGGACTTCTCCGCCAAGGACTTCCGCACCTGGGGAGGGACCGTGCTCGCCCTCTCGTTCCTGCTCGAGATCGGCACCTGCGACGGCGAGCAGGATCCCGGCAAGGCGGTGGTCGAGATGATCAAGCAGGTCTCGGGGCAGCTCGGCAACCGCCCGGCCATCTGCCGCAAGTACTACGTCCACCCGGTGGTGATCCAGACCTTTCTCGACGGCGCCCTGGAGGACGCCCTGCCGGCCGCGGGGCCCGACGGCGAGGAAGGGAATGCCGCCGGCCTGCGGCGGCTGGAGGGGCAGGTCCTGGCGCTGCTCAAGGGGCAGAGCGGGAGCTGAGGCGGCAGGAACGACAAAGGGCGGGGAAACCTTCCCCGCCCTTGGACGACGTGCTCGAAAAAGAAACCGGATCGCTCAGCAAACCATCTCCTCTTGAAAAATGAAGGTCAGGTTCGCTTCCTCGAACCGGTCGAAAAACTCGGTCCAGGTGATCTCCTGCAGGGCCTCTCCACTATCGTAATCGGGGAAGTCGATCCGGAGACCGCCCGCGGCGACCTCCGTGCTCTCGGACTCGACGACCGCGGCCGGCCGCCCACCCCGCTCTTCCGCCCAGCGCCGAATCTCCTCGTGATCGGTAGTAGTCCTGTGGTCCATATGGTTTTCACCCCTTCCCTGGATTGCTGTTTACCCGTTGACTCCACCTCCGTTGGGTGCAACCCGTCCCATGCTCCGACGCGCGCCACCCACTCATCGAAACATCGGAACGGAGGCGCTTGTTCCCGCCGTCCCGGCTTCGAACACCGCGTCACGAGCGCCCGCCCCGCGCCGCGAGGCCGCGGCGAGCGCCCGTGCGAGCTCTCACCGTCAGCGGGCGGCGACCCCCGCGTCCTGGTTGATGTGGCTCTCGGCGAGCTGGGTCAGCTTTTCGTCGGTCTGCTTCTCTTCCTTCAGGGTCTTCTCGAGGAGCGTGACGTGCTCCGGCTTGCCGAGCGACTCGGCATAGGTGCGGACCGTGCCGTAGGCGGCGATCTCGTAGTGCTCCACCCGCTGGGCGGCGGCGATCAGGCCGGCGTCGACGGCGGCGGGCTCACCCTTGGCCTTGACCATCGTGGACCCCTCCTTGAGCAGCCCCTTCATCGCCTCGCAGGTCTCCCCCTTGGGCTTCTCCTGGAGATCGGTGAAGATGCGCTCCAGCCGGCGGACGTGCTCCTCGGTCTGGCGCAGGTGATCGTTGAATCCCTGCTTGAGGTCGGGCGAGGTGGCGGCTTCGGCCATCTTCGGCAACGCGTCGAGGATCTGCGTCTCGGCGCTGTAGAGGTCTCTGAGCTGTTCGAGATAGAGATCGTTGAGGGATTCGAGTTTCATGAGCGGTTCCTCCGGTTGTGATTCCTGGGTGTGCTGCGAAACCGCGACGCCGCGGGTCGAAGCTCTCTGCCGGCGAAGGAGTTGCGAGAACCGTGCCGTGCCGCGGCGCTTGGCCGGCGGCTCCCGGAGATCAATGGCGGGTGCGCACGTGCCCGAACTTGAGCAGCGCGACACAGATCACCCCGCCGAGGATGTTGCCGAGCGTCGCCCAGAGGAGGAACTTGCCGAAGTCCGCCATCGTCGCGCCCTGGCCGGAGAAGACGCCGGCCAGCACCTCCGCCGTCCCCGCCACCGCGTGGTGCAGGTGGCAGAGGCCGATCGCGGTGGTGACCAGGGTGACGATGAAGATCTGGCCGATGGTGTCGCGGCTCGCCGCCACCAGCCAGGAGAGGAGCCCCATCAGCCAGCCGGCGAGGACGCCGCTGAGCAGGATCACCCAGGAGGGGTGATCGACCACCCCGGCGGCGATGGCGCCGAACACCCGCGGCTCGACGATGCCGAGGTGCGGCGCGAGAAAGGCGAGAAAGGCCGCGAACGCCGCGGCGCCGGCCTGGTTGGCGACGTAGATCAACCCCCACAGCCGTCCGAGCTGGCGCACGGTGGCGCGGCCGTCGAGCACCGGCATCACGGCGAGGGTGGTGTGCTCGGTGAACAGCTCCGAACGGCCGAGGACCACGAAGAGGAAGCCGGCGGAGTACCCCATGGCGACCAGGATCTCGGAGACCGGCCTGGGCAGCACCCCCTCGGTCAGCGTGCGCAGCACCGCCATCAGCAGCAGGCCGAGCGAGACGTCGAGCCCGGCCGAGAGGCCGGAGAGGAGGAGCGCCCCCGCCGGGCGCTCGAGCTCGGTGAGCCCGGCGGCGATCTCCTGCTCGAGGATCGTCTCGTAGCTCTTCTGCGGCTCCTGCCCCTTCTCCTCCTCCTGGTTCTGGCTGCGGAGCGAGTCGGACTCCTGATGGAGGTCATCATGGAGGTCGTCGGCCATGGCTCAGCTCCTCCAGAGGGGCGTCCGGGGCTCAGACGGGAAGCGCCGGCCCCTCGAGCTTGAAATGAGGATTCTCGATGATCCCGAAGACGTTGCCGAACGGATCGAGCACCGCGGCCACCTTGATCCCGCCGCCGACGTCGTGCACGGCCGAGTGCTCGCGGGCGCCGAGGCCGAGCAGCCGGGCGAGGGCGGCGCCGGCATCCTCGACCCCCCAGTAGACGGCGACGCCGCCGCGTCCGGGCGACCCCGCGGCGGGATCCGGATCGAGCCCGAGCTCGAAGCCGCCGACGTTGAAGCCGACGTAGAACGGCTCGTCGAAGTAGGGATCGATGGCGAGGACCCGGCGGTACCACTCCTTCGCCTGGTCGAGGTCGGTGACGTGGTAGAGGGCGGTGCGCAGGCCGAGCAGGGGCTTGTCCATGGGTTTCTTTCCTCCCATGGCCAGGATATCAATCGAACGTCCGAACGCCCGCTAGACGGCCACCTGCGCCGGGTACGACCCGGTGTCGTCGAGCTCCCGCTCGCGCTCGGCGAGGACGTCGCCGTAGGCCGCGAGGTAGCCGTCGAGCATCTTCTCCGAGGTGAGCTGGAGCGCCCGGGCGCGCGCCCCGCCGGTCAGCGCGGCGCGGCGGTCGGGATCCTCGATCAGCTTCCTGAGCGCGGCCTCGAGCGCCTCCGGGTCGTCCGGCGCCACGAAGACGGCGCGGTGGCGCCAGACCTCGCGCAGGCTGGGGATGTCGCCGAGCACCAGGGCGCACCCCGACAGGGCGGCCTCGAGCGCCGACAGCCCGAACGGCTCGTAGCGGGCCGGCAGGCAGTAGATCGACGAGCGCCCCAGCCAGGCGGCGAGGGCGCGCGGCGACAGGTTGCCGAGCAGGCGCGTGCGGTGCGGGCGGATCTCGCCGCCGTCGGGGTGCAGGGTCTCGCCGGCGACGAAGATGTCCCACGGCAGGTTGGGCGCCACCCGGTCGAGGACCTGGAGGTTGGCGGCCTCGTCCCACAGCCGGCCGGCGGCGAAGATAACCGGCTCCTTGGCCGACGGCCTGAAGGCCCGCGGGTCGCGGCCGTTGAAGATCACCCGGGAGGCCGGGAAGCCGTCCGCCGTCAGCCGGCCGTAGTTTTCGGCGAGCGACGCCAGCATCGCCGCCGACGGGGCGATCACCAGGTCGGCCGCGGCGAGGCCGGCCGCCACCTCGTGGGCGTAGCGGTCCCACTGCGCGGGAGCGGCCTCCCCCTTGACCGCCTGCCACCAGGAGAGGACGCAGGAGTGTCCCACCATCACCTTGGGAGCGCTCCAGGGGAGGGAGCCGTGGGCGAAGCCGTTCAGATGGACGAGGTCGGGGCGCACCCGCTCCTCGAGCGCCAGCAGCCAGTCGCCGGCCTTCTCCACGTCGCGCCAGGAATCCTCCATCCATTCCGGCTTGAGCCCGCTCTCGAACACCCGCAGGCGGGGGACGCGGTCCGCCTTCTCCCGCTGGGCGTCGTTCAGCGGATCGCCGAGCGTGGCGAGCGCCACTTCGACACCCCGGTCGGCCAGGCCGCGCGCCAATTCGATGGCATACGCCCAGACTCCGCCCACGGTGTCCGCGGTCATCATGACCTTGCGCGGCATTGGCTGGCTGTTGCTCATACGGCCCCTCCTGGACCCGACGAGAGGTGTTGCTCTGCGCTCCCTTCATCCAAGATCCGTGCCGATGCCGGCGGATCGCGCAAAGTCTTCTCCTGGTTTACGGAGGGGCTGGAGGGGAGCGTCGGGGCCCCGTGGCAAACGTGTAAAGGTTGCCGCTCGACGCCGCGGGTTTACACTCCCGACAGGGCGCCGGTAGGACGATGGCTCAGCGGGTCAGGCCGCGGGAGGCGAGCTCGGCGCGCGCCTCGGCGACGCGGTCCTCGGCCGGCTGCCCGGAGAGCCAGGCGGCGAGCTCGCGAAGCCCCTGCTCGAACGGCATGCGGGCCGTGAAGCCGAGGACGCGGGAGGCGAGCGCGACGTCGGCGAAGCAGTGGCGGATGTCCCCCGCCCGGTAGCTGCCGGCGATCTCGGGGGTGAGCTCGGGGCGGCCGAGCGCCGCCGCCAGCGCGTGGGCGATCTCGAGCACGCTCTGCTGCCGGCCGCTGCCGACGTTGATCGCTTGTCCCCCGGCGTCCTCTTTCTCGAGCGCCAGCCGGCAGGCGCGGGCGACGTCCGAGACGTGTACGAAGTCGCGCCGCTGGCCGCCGTCCTCGAACAGCAGGGGGCGGTTGCCGTTGAGCAGGCGCGACGCGAAGATGGCGAGCACCCCGGTGTAGGGATTCGACAGCGCCTGCCGGGTGCCGTAGACGTTGAAGAAGCGTAGCGCCACGGCCGGCAGGTCGTACGCTTTACCGACCGTCAGGCAGAGCCGCTCCTGGTCGTACTTCGAGAGGGCGTAGACCGAGGTGAGGTTCGGCGCCTTGGTCTCGGGGGTCGGCACCGGGGTCATCGCGCGCCCCAGCGAATCCCGCACCTCCCAGTCGCGGGCGAGGAGGCGCTCGCGGTCGCGCTCGCCGCCGGGGACGAGGGCGCCGTCGGCGTCGCGGAACATCCCCTCGCCGTAGAGGCTCATGCTGGAGGCCACCACCAGCCGGCGGACCGGCTTTTCGATCAGCGCTTCGAGGAGGACCGCGGTGCCGAGGTTGTTGACGCTGGTGTAGCTCTCGACCTCGTACATGCTCTGCCCGACGCCGACCCGCGCCGCGAGATGGAAGACGGCGTCGACCCCCTGGAGCGCGCGGCGCACCGCTTGCCGGTCGCGGACATCGCCGACCTGGAGCTCGACCTCGGGGGCGAGGTATGCCGGCCGCGCCGCTCCCGGGCCGTGCACCTGCGGAGCCAAGCTGTCGAGCGCCCGCACCGCGTAGCCGTGCGCCAGCAGCTCGTCGGCGAGGTGCGAGCCGATGAAGCCGGCGCCGCCGGTGATCAGGATCCGTCCGCTCATCGCTTCCTTTCTTTCATGTCTTCAGGAGCGCGCGATCGCCGCCCGGAACTCGGCGTACGGCAGGGTGTTGAGCACGTCGGCCGCCGCCAGGCCGGCACGGCGGGCCTGCTCGACGCCGTAGCGCATTTGGTCGAGCTCGCGCGGGCGGTGGGAGTCGGTGTCGATCACCACCTTGCAGCCGAGGTCGCGGGCGAGGCGCAGGTGGGTGTCCTTGAGGTCGAGGCGGTGCGGGCTCGCGTTGAGCTCGACGGCGACCCCCAGCGCGGCGGCGCGGCGCAGGATCACCTCGAGGTCGAGCTCGGCCGGCTTCCTGCGGTTGATCAGCCGCGCCGTGGGGTGGCAGAAGATGCTCACCGCCGGATGCTCCAGGGCGCGCAGCACCCGCTCGGTCTGCTGCGCGAGCGGCAGGTCGAGCCGCGAGTGGAGGGAGACCAGGACGAGGTCGAGCCCGGCGAGCATCTCGTCCTCGAGGTCGAGCGCGCCGTCGCCCAGGATGTCGACCTCCATCGAGCGCAGGATGTGGATCTCCGGGTGGCGGGCGCGCACCTCGTCGATCTCCTTCCACTGCTCGCGCAGGCGATAGGCGTCGAGGCCGCCGGTCATCGCCAGCGCCTTGCTGTGATCGGAGATCACCATGTACTCGTAGCCGCGCGCGGCGCAGGCTTCCACCATCTCCTCGATCGAGGCGCGGCCGTCCGACCAGGTGGAGTGCATGTGGAGGTCGCCGCGCAGGTCCTCGAGCCGGATCAGGTGGGGGAGGCGGCCGGCCGCCGCGGCCTCGATCTCGCCGCGGTCCTCGCGCAGCTCGGGAGGGACCCAGGCGAGGCCGACGGCGGCGTAGACGTCCGCCTCCTCGCGGCCGGCGATCCAGTCGTCGTGCTCTTCGGCGGAACCCTCGCCGCGCACCCGGAAGACGCCGTACTCGGAGATCCGCAACCCCCGCTCGACGCCGCGCCGCCGCAGCTTGACATTGTGCTCCTTCGAGCCGGTGAAGTAGACGAGGGCGGCGCCGTAGCACTCCGCGGGGACGACGCGGAGGTCCACCTGGAGCCCCGAGCCGAGGACCACGGTGCTGCGGGTGTCCCCGGCCATCAGCACCTTGTCGACCTGCGCGTAGGCGCGGAAGCGCTCCATCACGGGGACGGGCTCGGCGGCGATCGCCAGCAGGTCGATATCCCCCACCGTCTCACAGCGGCGGCGGTAGCTGCCGGCGACCTCGAGGCGTTCCAGCTCGGGGATCTCCCGCAGGTAGGCGAGCAGCGGCTCGACGGCGCGCTCGGCCTCGGGGAGGAGGTAGCGGCTGCCGTGCAGGCGGTATTCGGCGATGCCGGCGAGGATCTTCTCCTGACTCTTGGCGCCGAAGCCGGGGAGGGAGGCGATCCGCCCCTCCTGCGCCGCCGCCTCGAGCTCGTCGACCGAGCCGATCTGGAGGTCGTCCCAGATCTTCTTCGCCTTCTTGGGGCCGAGCCCCGGCAGGCGCATCAGCTCGATCAGCGAGCGCGGCACCTCCGCCAGCAACTCGTCGCGGAAGCCGAGCGTCCCCGTCTCGACCATCTCGCGGATGTGCCCCGCCATCTCCTTGCCGATCCCCGGCAGGTCGGTCAGCGCCTTCCCCTCCTCGACCCACCGCCGCAGCGGCACCGTCACCGTCTCGACCGTGCGCACGGCGTTCCGGTAGGCGCGGATGCGGAACGGATTGGCGTTCTGGATCTCGAGGACGTCGGCGACCTCCTCGAGCGTGCGGGCGATGTCGGGGTTGTCCATGGGCGATGGGGGACGACGGCGGACGATAACACGGCGTCCGAAGAGGGTACCAGGGACGAAAGGGACCTCAGGGACTTCAGAGACGGCGTCCTTGGTCCCTGTCTGTCCCTGCCGTCCCTTTCGTCCCTCGCCTCCTACGCCGCCCCACCTCCCCCATACTCCGTCGCCGTCCCGCGCAGCTCGTTGTTCTCGACCGCGGCGCGGTCGGCGAGGCGGGTGAGGAGCGAGGGGACCCAGCGGGAGGTGGCCTGCCAGCCGGGGCGCGCCTCGTCGCCGTCCTCTGCGGCGGGGCCGGGGAGGAGGCGCACGGCGAGCTCCATCAGCCTCGCGGTGAGGTTGGGGGCGAGGACGCTCGCGATCTCGCCGGCCCGCGCGGGGAGGGTGAGGGTCAGGCTCGGCTCGCCGAAGCGGCAGGCCTCGACGATGCGGCGGGCGGCCCGCCGGCCGGCCATCGAGGCGAGCGGCAGCGAGTCCGCGACGGCGAACCAGGCGAGCTCCTCGTCCCGCTTCCCCTTGAAGCGGGCGTTGACGTGCGAGCCCGTCCGCATCAAGCCCGGGGCTACGGTGGTGACGAAGATCCTCTCCCTGGCGAGCTCGGCGCGCAGGCCGTCCGACAGGCCGACGAGGGCGAACTTGCTGGCGCTGTAGGGGGCGAGATGGGGGACCGCGATCCGCCCCCCGATCGAGGCGATGTTGACGATCCGCGCCGTCTCCTGCCGGCGCAGGTGGGGGAGGGCCGCCATCGTGGCGTAGAGCGGCCCCCAGAAGTGGACCTGCAACGCCGCCGCGAAATCCTCCGTCGTCATGTGGTCGAGCGGCCCCACCTGGATGACGCCGGCGTTGTTGATCAGGATGTCGAGGCGGCCGAAGCGCTCGACGGTCGCGTCGATCGCCCAGCGCACCTCCTCCTCCTTCCCCACGTCGCAGGGGAGGGCGAGCACGCGATGGCCGCCGAGCGCCGCCAGCTCCCGGCGGGCGAGGTCGAGCTCGCCGGGATCGCGGGCGAGGATGGCGAGGCGGGTGCCCGCCGCCGCCAGCTCGCGGGCCATCAGCAGCCCGAGCCCCCGCGACCCGCCGGTGATCACCGCCACCTTGTCGCGCAGCGCGAGCGGCTTCCGTCTCCGGAGGGCCCTGGCCCCCGCTGCGAAAGTGGCCAAAGCGGCCCCGGCGAGCAGCGCGGCGGCCGGCCCGGCGAGCCGTTTGACGTCCTCGCGGGCCGGCGGCATTCTCAGGCTCATGCGATCTCCTTGCCGTTCGGGCCGTGATCCTGGCCGTTGGGGCCGTGCGAATGGCCGCGGCCGTTGCCGTTGCCGTGCGCGTGGAGATGGAGGTGCTCGCCCGGCTTCATCACGATCTTGATGCAGTCGTCCTCCTTGTCGCGGAAGGTCTTGTACCCCCAGGGGGCGTCGTCGAGGCCGAGGCGGTGGGTGATCAGCCGCGAGGGGTCGATCTCCCCCTTCTCGACCTTGGCCAGCAGCGGCTGCATGTACTTGTGCATGTTGGTCTGCCCCATCTTGAGGGTCAGCCCCTTGCCGAAGGCGGCGCCGAGCGGGAACTTGTCGAGCAGCCCGCCGTAGACGCCGGGGATCGACACGGTCCCTCCCTTGCGGCAGGCCTGGATCGCCTGGCGCAGGGCGTGCGAGCGGTCGGTCGCCAGCCTGACGTTCTGCTTCGCCTTGTCGAGGCGGGCGTCGATCGAGGTGCCGTGCGCCTCCATCCCCACCGCGTCGATGCACGAGTCGGGGCCGAAGCCGCCGGTCATGTCGCGCAGGGTCTCGACGATGCCTTCCTCCGCCTCTTCATAGTTGATCACCTCGGCGCGCCCCCAGGTCTCGGCGAGGCTCAGCCGCTCGGGGAAACGGTCGATCGCGATCACCCGCTCGGCGCCCAGCATCCAGGCGCTCTGGATGGCGAACTGCCCGACCGGGCCGCAGCCGAAGACGCACACCGTGTCCCCCTTCTGGATGTTGCAGTTCTCGGCCGCCATGTAGCCGGTGGGGAAGATGTCGGAGAGGAAGAGGACCTTGTCGTCCTCGAGGCCGTCCGGCACCTTGAGCGGGCCGACGTCGGCGAACGGCACGCGGGCGTATTCGGCCTGGCCGCCGGCGTAGCCGCCCATCATGTGCGAGTAGCCGAACAGCCCTGAGCCCGAGTAGCCGTAGGCCTTCTCGAGCAGCAGCGCGTTGGGGTTCGAGTTGTCGCAGGCCGACCAGAGCCCCTTCTGGCAGAAGAAGCAGTGGCCGCAGGCGATGGTGAAGGGGACGACCACGCGGTCGCCGACCTTGAGGTTGTTGACGCCGGCGCCCAGCTCCACCACCTCGCCCATGAACTCGTGGCCGAGGATGTCCCCCTTCTTCATGGTGGGGATGTACCCGTCGTAGAGGTGGAGGTCCGAGCCGCAGATCGCCGTCGAGGTGATCCTGACGATGGCGTCCCGGGGGTTGAGGATCTCGGGGTCGGGGACCGTCTCGACCCGGATGTCGGTCTTGCCGTTCCAGCAAACTGCTTTCATGTCAGTCTCTCCCGGCCTCTCGCGAGGCACCGTTGCAATCGAATGCAATCGAAAGGTTTCAAAGAGGGTTGTGCAACCGGCCGATCAGCGATCGCTCGCCGTGCGGCTGGCCGTCGGTGGTGGCGGTCTCGCCGGTCTCCATCAGCTGCTTGAAGCGGCGGATGTCCTCGTGGACCTGCTGCTCGGTGACCGAGCTCAACGCCTTGCCGACCGCCTGGCTGATCCCGGTGCCGCGGAATTCGAGCGACACCCGCACCGTCGTGCCGCGGCCGCCGGGAGCGTCCTCGAAGAAGACGGTCCCCGCGTTGTGCACCTGCGCTCCCGGCAGCGAGCGCCAGGAGAGGAGCTGCCCCTCCCGCTCCTCGACGATCTCGGCGTCCCACTCCACCTTGAAGCCGAGCGGGCTCTTCCCCACCCAGTGCGAGCGCCCGCCGCCGAGGTCGCTGACGGTGTCGAGGTTCTTCATGAAGCGGGGGAGGTTCTCGAGCCGGCGCCAGTAGGCGTAGAGCTCGGCGCGCGGCTTGGCGATGGTGACCGCGGTCTCGATGGGCGCCGTGGCGACGGCGTCCGAGGCCGCCTGGGACGCCGCCTGCGCCACCTGCGCGATGCCGCGCGGCACCGGCCAGCGGCCCGTCGCGCCGCGATAGAGCAGGGGGGCGCCGGCGAGCGCCACGGCGCCGGCCGATTTCCACGAATGCCGCTTCTGGGCGGCGACCGCCACCAGCGCGGCGCCGCTCAGCAGCATGGCGGCCTGGCCGAGGCGGAGGAACGCGCCAGAATTGTCAGCCGGTGTGTCGAAATTGGCGGCGGAGCGCTGGTGGGCACCCGGGCTCTGGGGGGAGGAAGGGGAGGTGGCTTCGTCTCGCACGGCGGTGCTCCTTTTTACAGAATTTTTTGCCCACGGTTTGGAATCTGCGTTTCGTTCTCCTGGGGAGGGGGTCGCAAACGCCTGTTGCAGGCCGCTTTCAGGAGATTGGAGCCGCAAGAGGCATGCCACGGAAAAGGCGGACAACGGAGCGAAAAACCGAGCGGAAATAAAAAAAGCCGCGTGTCGGCCCCATCACGAGCTCCCACGCGGTTCGAATGTGTGTCTGCTGGGGCGCCTCTTCCCCAGATTCTGCTTTTTGCAAGCCAGGAAGGTCGCCGGGAGGAGACGTTTCCTGCCTTTCGATTCTCTTACCTAGCAAACGGGATGCCAGGCCTCTCCGTCTGCCGGCATGGCCCCCTTTGCCGCCGTTGCTTTCCTGGTGGCATTCCTCTAGATTCCGCGACCGATGACCGAACCCATCCTCGAGGCCCCGGGGGCCACCCCCGAGATCACCATCTACACCGACGGCGGCGCCGACCCCAACCCGGGGGCCGGCGGCTGGGCGGCCGTCCTCCTCGACCGCGCGAGCGGCAAGGTCCGCGAGCTGTCGGGCGGCGAGCCGGCCGCCACCAACAACCGCATGGAGCTGACGGCGGCGATCCGCGCCCTCGAGGCGTTGACCCGGCGCTGCCGGGTGCACCTGTTCACCGACTCGCTCTATCTGAGGAAGGGGATCACCGAGTGGCTCCCCGGCTGGATCGCCCGCGGCTGGCGGCGCAAGGACGGCGTGCTGCAGAACGAGGATCTCTGGCAGCGCCTCGCCGAGCTGATCCGCGAGCACGACATCCGCTGGGACTGGATCAAGGGGCACGCCGGCAACCGCTGGAACGAGCGGGCGGACCAGCTCGCGACGCTCGAGATCCGCAAGCAGCAGGGGGGCGCCGCCCGCTCGGCGACCTCGGGTACGTCGATGCCGGCCCCGGCCGAGCCCCCCGCCGCGGAGGTCTTCCTGCGCGTTTCCGGAGGGCGCGGCAGGGGCGGATGGGCGTCGCTCGTCCGGCGGCCGGGTGAGGAGATCGTCCTCTCGGGAGGACTTTCCTCCGTCACCTCGAACCAGCTCGACCTGCTGGGGGCGATCGCCGCCCTCGAGAGCCTGCCGGCGGGGATCTCGGTCGCCGTCCACACCGGCTCGGACTACCTGCGCAACGGCGCCCGCAGCTGGCTCCCCGGCTGGAAGCAGCGCGGCTGGAAGACCAAGGAGGGGCAGCCGGTGCAGAACCGCGACCTCTGGGAGCGCCTGGAGCGGGCGATGCTCGCCCGCCGCGTCATCTGGCCGGAGGTCAAGGGGAGGGAGCTGCCGGAGCTCAAGGCGCTGGGGACGGCGGCGAAAGAGGCGGCGGGGTAGGCGCTGCTACAATCCCCCCATGGCCGCCCCCAACCCCCCGAAGCCGTCCGGCAAATCCCGGGATGCCATCCGCCCGCTGGCGAGCAACCGGCGGGCGCTCCACGAGTACCACGTGCTCGACAGCCTGGAGGCGGGGATCCGCCTCAAGGGGACCGAGGTCAAGGCGGTGCGCGAGGGGCGGGTGCAGCTCAAGGACAGCTACGTCGACTTCAAGGACGGCCAGGCCTGGCTGGTCGGCGCCCACATCAGCGCCTACAGCCACGGCAACCGCGAGAACCACGACCCGGAGCAGCTGCGCAAGCTGCTGCTCAAGAAGCGGGAGATCGACCGCCTGTTCGGCCGCACCCAGCTCAAGGGGCTGACCGTGGTGCCGCTCTCCGTCTACCTGAAGGGGAACTGGATCAAGGTCGAGATCGCCCTGGTGCAGGGCAAGAAGCTCTTCGACAAGCGGGAGTCCGAGAAGACGCGCGAGCTCGACCGCGAGGCCGAGGCGGCCGTCAAGAGCAATCAGTGGTGAGGGGCTGCGCGGCTCGCACGAGGTGCCGAACCGCGCCGGCTCTGTCTACTCCGTGGTGACGCCCTGGCGCCGGTGCCGGCCGCCGGTGTCCTGGATCCGCTCGAGCGCCGTCTGGCCGCCGTAGCGGGCGACGATGCGGTCGTCGTAGTCGTCGGCCACCGTGGCCACCGCGGTGATCGCCCGCAGCAGGTCGCGGGCGTCCAGGCTGCGGCCGAACATCGAGTGGGCGAAGAAGATGTCGTTGCCCACCACCGAGAAGTGGCCGCAGGCCATCTCGTGATTGAGCTCGAGCAACCCCGCGAGCAGCTCCTCGTCGAGCTCGACGTCCTGCACGCAGTAGGACATGATCATCACCATCGCCTCTTCCCCGCTGTAGGGCTCGACGGAGATCTCGAGCACGGTCGACCCGTAGCGCACGTAGAAGTGGTCGTTCTCGGGGTCGTGGTAGGGCTCCTCGAAGAGCTCCCCGAGGTACTCCTGCAGCTTGTTGAAGGTCTCCTGATGGACCGGGCTTTCGAACATGACTCTTCACCTCCAGGCTGCCTACTCTAGCAGCTTGTTTGCCCCCCGGGTTTGCCCCCCAAGCCCCTACCCGCGCGGGCGTTGACACCCCCGGGCGTTGAGACTAACGTTTAGGCGAGCCGAAAAGAGCCAGACGGGCCCCATTTTCCGCAGGCCGGGGCCCGGTCGCAGGAAGACCCGAGTCGCGTACACTTCCGTTCATCGCTTCTATTCATAAGAGACAGGAGGAGATCCATGCACAGGCGAGGAGGATTCATGGGGAGGGCTTGGGGTGTCGTCGCCCTCGCCGCTCTGGCCGCGGGACCGATCCATGGGGCCGGTTTCAGCATCTTCGAGCAGGGCAGCAAGGCTCTCGCGCTCGGCGGCGCCTTCACGGCGCAGGCCGATGATCCGTCGATGCTGTTCTACAACGCCGGCGGCCTCGCCTTCGTCGAGAAGTCGTCGGCGGCGGTCGGCGCGACCTGGATCCGCTCGACCAAGGCGGACTTCGTCGGCGCCAACCCGTTCCCGGGCCAGGGGTACAAGGCCGAGCAGAAGACGCTCTCCCAGTTCCCGCCGCACGCCTACTTCGTGGCGCCGATCTCCAGCACCTGGAAGTTCGGCCTCGGCATCGAGACCCCCTTCGGCCTGACCACCGAGTGGAAGAACCCCGACCAGTTCGCCGGCCGCTTCCTCTCCACCAAGGCGGCGCTGCAGGCCTTCGACCTCAACCCGACCCTCGGCTGGCAGATCACCCCGAGCTTCGGCCTCGGCATCGGCGCCATCGCGCGCTACTCGAAGGTCGAGCTCAACCGCGACATCCCGGCGGTCAACCCCTTCACCCAGCAGATCGCCGACGTCGGCCGGCTGAAGCTCGAGGGGGACTACCACACGGACTACGGCTTCAACTTCGGCATCCTCCACAAGTACAACGAGAGCTTCTCCTGGGGGCTCTCGTACCGCAGCGCCATCTCGGCCAAGTACGACGGCGGCGCCCACGTCACCCAGATCCTGACCGGCAACCCGCAGCTCGACGCCATCCTCCGCGCGCAGATCCCCTACAACACCAAGCTGCCGGTGAAGACGACGATCGACTATCCGGACCAGGCGAGCCTCGGCCTCGCCTTCGGCCTCACCCGCAACCTGCTGCTCGAGACGGACGTCAACTACACGGGCTGGAGCAAGTTCAACGACGTCCCGATCGATTTCACCGGCGGCACCGGCAACTCGCTGCCCGACACCACGATCGTCGAGAAATGGAAGAACGCCTACAGCTACCGCGCCGGCCTGCGCTGGACGACGAGCGACTCCTCCCAGTGGCGCTTCGGCCTGGTCTACGACCAGACGCCGCAGCCCACCGAGGGGGTCTCCCCGCTCCTCCCCGACGCCGACCGCACCGGTTACTGCATCGGCTACGGCCACACCACGGGTTTCAAGTACGACATCGGCCTGATGTACCTCGACTTCAAGGAGCGCTCCGCGAACAAGTCGCGGGCGGATCAGGGGCCCTTCTTCGGCAAGTACAAGACCCAGGCTGTGCTGCTGGGGCTGACGGTCGGCTACTAACCCGAGAACCCTTCAAGGAGACATGACGATGCACCGAATCAAGATCCTGGCGGGCGTCTCGACGCTCGCCTTCCTCACGCTCTCCGGGGCGGCTTCGGCCGCCGTCGCGACCGGCAGCGCCGACTTCACGACCTACGTCGCGATGGGCGACAGCCTGACCGCCGGCTTCTCGAGCGGCTCGATCAACCAGACCTACCAGGTCAACAGCTACCCGGCGCTGATCTACCGCCAGGCCAAGGGGGTCACCACCAACGACGGCTTCGCGCAGCCGCTGGTCAGCCCGCCGGGCCTCCCCGGGATCCTGGTCCTGCGCAGCCTGCTGCCGGTGACCATCACCCCCAGCTCGACCACCGGGGTGCCGATCAACCTGAACTACCCGCACCCCTACAACAACATCGCCGTGCCGGGCGCCACGCTGCACGACCTGCTGACCAAGACGCAGTCGACCAGCGCCAACGACCCGACCGACCTGATCCTGCGCAAGCTGGGCGGCACCCAGCTCCAGGAGGGGCTGTCGCTCAACCCCACCTTCGTCAGCCTGTGGATCGGCAACAACGACGCCCTCGCCGCCGCCACCTCGGGGATCGTGATCGAGGGGGTGACGATCACCCCGGTCGCCCAGTTCACCGCCGACTACAACGCGGTGATCAAGGCGATCACCTCGGTGACCTCCCGCCGGCTGGTGCTGGCCAACATCCCGGACGTCACCAGCATCCCGTTCGTCACCACGGTGCCCCGGGTGGTGGTCAATCCGGCGACCAACCTGCCGGTCCTCGGCCCCAACGGCGCGCCGATCCCGATCCTCGGCCCCAACGGGCCGCTCCAGGCCGGTGACTTCGTGCTGCTCACCGCCACCTCCCTGCTGGCGCAGGGGATCGGCATCCCGGCCGCCCTCGGCGGCACCGGCCAGCCCCTCCCCGACACCGCGGTGCTCTCCGCCGCCGAGGTCGCCACCATCAAGACGCACGTCGACGCCTACAACGCGGTGATCGCCGCCGCGGCCACCGCCAACGGCGCGGCCCTGGTGGACGCCAACGCCACCCTGAAGGACCTCGCCGCCAACGGCCTCGAGGTCGGCGGCATCACCTACAGCAGCAAGTTCCTCACCGGCGGCGTCTTCGGCTACGACGGCGTCCACCCGACGGCGTTCGGCTACGCCTACATCGCCAACAAGTTCATCGACTCGATCAACGTCACCTTCGGCGCCTCGATCCCCGAGGTCAACCTCTACCCCTACGTCTTCGGCCCGCTGCCCAAGCACAAGGCGGTCGAGGGCTCGACGAGCGTCGTGGCTTCCGACAGCCGGTTCACCGACGTCGTCTTCACCGAGCAGGCCCGGGTCGCCCTGCTGAAGTCGCTCGGCGTCCCCCAGGCGGTGATCGACGGCACCTACCGCAAGCCCCGCCCGCGCCCGCACCACTGAGCCCCTCGGGCTCGCCGCGAGGCGCCACCAGCGACAAGGGCGGGAGCGATCCCGCCCTTTTTCTTGGCGCTCCCACCCGGCTCCCACCCGGAAAGCAGAGATTTGTCACGAAATCGGCGCCGAAAGCACTTATAATGGGCCCAGTGAATTTGACGTTCTTTAGTCTTTGCGGTTTGTCTTTTTCAACTACCGGGTTGAGGCCTCTCCCCTGCGGAGAGGAAGGAGGCATTCCAATGTTGGAGGTCTCATGCGCGCGATGGCGAAGGTTGCGGCGAAGGCGTGGGGGAATTCTGTTGGCAGGTCTTTGATCCGATGGACCCCGTCGGCGCTCCTGGCCGCCCTGGGGATGGCCGGGATGGCCGGGATGGCCGGGATGATGGCGGCTCCGGCCGCCTGGGCGCAGGGCGGCGTCGCGGCCGCGGCGCTTCCAGCCTCGGCGCTCCAAGCCCCGCCCAAGGCGGCGGGGTTGGGGCTGAGGGCCGGCGAGACGCTCCGGCCGGAGAAGATCGAGGAGATCTACCGCCGCATCCTGGCCGACTGGTCGGCCGGCCAGACGGACCGGGCCCCCGATGAGCTGATCGCGCTCGAGTCGGCGGTCGTCCAGGACGCCGATCCGCGCACCCGCACCACCCTCCTCAAGGCCGAGCAGGCGGTGATCCACCAGGTCGGCGCGGCCGATCTCGAGGTGCTGGTGCCGATCGCCATGCTCCATCACGAGAGCTACCGCCGGCTCCTCCTGCTCGGGCGGCACGGCCACGCCCTGGCGATGGTCCACACCCGCAACATGACGAAGGACCTCGCCCTGCTCTACAACGAGCAGTCGGGCTCGGAAGGGGCGGCCCAGGTCACCAGCCACCTGCTGACCAGCCTCGGCGGCCTCCTCCTGCAGGCGGCGCAGCAGCTCTCGTCGGCCGAGCTGTTCCAGAAGGCGATCGAGCTCGACCACCGCAACGTCACCGCCCTCCTCGCCCTCGCCACGATCTTCGAGAAGAACGCCCAGGCCGACAGCGTGGTCAAGCTGCTGCGCCAGACCCTCCAGGTGGAGCCCGCGAACCCCGAGGCCCGCCTGCGCCTGGCGCTCAACCTCAAGCGCCTCAAGCAGACGGACGAGGCGCGGGCGCTCCTCGCCGGGCTCACCGCCGACAAGGATCCCTCCTGGGTGACGCCGCTCGCCTACCAGGAGCTCGCCCGGCTCGACAGCGACCGCGGCCGCAGCTCGGAGGCGGAGAAGGCCCTGCGCACGGCCGTCGAGCGCTTCCCCGACGACCTGCGGCTGCGCGTCCAGCTCGCCGCCGTGCTCGACCGCCGCGGCGCGCCGGGCGAGGCGACCGCGCTGATCGAGAAGGCGCTCGCCGCCTCTCCCTCCCAGGAGGCCTCCGCCGCCCGCTACCTCTACAACGCCGTCCGTCCGGAGGAGTTCATGGCGACGCGGAAGTTCCTCAACGAGAACTCGCAATCCCGCCTGTCGGTGCTGGCGCAGGCCCTGGGCGCGCCGCCGGCGGCGGCGGGAACGGGGGTGGCGCGATGAGCCGCCTGCCGCGGGTTGCGGTCGCGCTCCCCCTGCTCTCCCTCCTCGCCGGCACGGCGGCGTTCGGCGCCGTGGCGGTGCGCATCCTGAGCCCGGCGGCGGACCAGCCGGTGTTCGGTCCCACCCAGGTGGACGTCAAGGTGGATGCCGGCGAGCCGGTCGAGCAGGTGGAGCTGTTCGTCAACGGCAAGCTGATGGGGGCGGTGAAGAAGCCCCCCTACCGCCTCACCGTCGACCTCGGCGACGAGAACATCAAGCGCGAGTTCCGGGCCGTCGCCCACACCGCCTCGGGGACCCTGGGGACGGACACCCTGGTGACCGTGCCGGTGCAGATCACCGACGAGCTCAACCTCAAGCTGCGCGCCCTCTTCGTCAACGTCTCATCCTTCGGCGTCAGCAATCTCACCCTCGGCCAGGACGACTTCGAGGTCTACGACAACGGCGCCAAGCAGCAGATCGTCACCTTCGGCCGCGACGAGCTGCCGCTCACCGCCGTCCTCCTGCTCGACACCAGCGAGAGCATGCAGGGGGAGCGTCAGGAGGCCGTCCGGCGCGGGGCGAAGGCGTTCCTCGACGGCATGAAGCCGGCCGACGAGGCGATGCTCGCCCTGTTCTCCGACCGGCTGATCCGCTTCACCCCGTTCTCCTCCGACAAGAAGATGCTCACCGACTCGATCGCCGGCACCTCGGCGGCCGGCGGGACGGCGGTCAACGACTTCCTCTACCTCTCGCTCAAGCTGCTCGACGCCCGCAACGGCCAGCGCGTCGTCGTCCTCTTCTCGGACGGCTCGGACGTCCACAGCGTCCTGCCGGCCTCGGACGTCCTCTGGAAGGCGCGCGCCGGCCAGTCGCTCGTCTACTGGATCCAGCTCGGCGGCAAGCACCAGTCGTTCACCTCCGCCTGGCGCGACTACCAGGGGAACGACCGCGAGTACCAGACCCTCGAGAAGGCGATCCACGAGAGCGGCGGCCGCGTCCTGCCGATCGAGCACCTCGGCGAGCTCGAAGGCGCCTTCCGCAGCATCCTCCAGGAGCTGCGCCAGCAGTACGCCCTCGGCTACTACGCCACCACCGCCAAAGGCGACGGCGCCTGGCACAAGGTCGACGTCCGCCTCCACAACGGCGGCGGCCGGGTGCGGACGCGGTCCGGGTACGCGGACTACTGAGCAGGGCGACCGCGGGTCGCCCCTACACCCATGGCTCAGCGCGGTTGTAGGGGCGACCCGCGGTCGCCCTCGTTGCCCTGAATCTTTCCTGAATCTTTCTCCCCAAAACCCCTTGACCCTCCCGTAGCGTCAGGGTCTATCGTCTTCTCCATCGGGCCGGATGGACCGGCCCGGAAAGGAGAGGGACGTCATGGGGCCTCCGCCCTGGAAAGTCGGCGCGCTGGCCAAGCGGACCGGAGTGTCCGTGCGGGCGCTCCATCACTACGACGAGCTCGGGCTGCTCTCGCCGTCGCACCGCTCGACCTCCGGCTACCGGCTGTACACCGCGGCCGACGTGGTGCGCCTGCAGCAGATCCGCTCGTTGCGGATGCTGGGATTTTCCCTGGAGCAGTCCCGGGAGTTTCTCGACCGTCCCGACATCACCCCCGACCGCGTGCTCCAGCTCCACATCGCTCACCTCAAGGAGCAGATCGAGCTGCAGCGCACCCTCTGCGACCGCCTGGAGCGGGTCGCCGGATACTTCCGGTCGGACGAACGCGTACCCACGGAGGAATTCCTCCAAATTCTCGAGGACACGAGCATGTTCGAAAAGTACTACACCCCCGAGCAGATGGCCCAGCTGCAGCAGCGCCGCGAGCAGCTGGGCGCCGAGCACATCCAGGAGGTCGAATCCGAATGGCCGCAGCTGATGGAGCAGGTCCGGGCCGAGATGGAGAAGGGGACCGACCCCGCCGACGAACGGGTGCAGCAGCTCGCCCGGCGCTGGCAGGAGCTGGTCCAGGAGTTCACCGGCGGCGACCCCGGCATCGGCCAGTCGCTCGGCCGCCTCTGGCAGGAGGAGCCGACCGTCCACGGCAAGGACACCGCGCCGATCCGGGAGCTGATGGGCTACGTCGGGAAGGCGTGGGAGGCGGGGAAGACGGCGAAGTGAGCCGCGGCCGGACGCTTCGAGGCAGGACGGGGACTGTCCCCGTCCCTGCCTTGGGGTCTTGAGAAGCGTTCGACGGCACCGGGCCTACGCATGTGGCTCCCCCAGCAGATGGGCTTCCATCCCGGCGTAGTCCGGACGGACGTGGAAATCGCCGTAGCACAGCTTCCGGAGGATGGCGGCCGGGCGCAGGTGCCAGCTCGCCCAGGTGAGCGGCGAGTCGCCGTTGCCGTCCTTGGCGTCGGGGTGGGCGCCGGCGTCGAGCAGGAGCTGGATGATCGTTTCCGAGCCGAAGGCGGCGGCGCGGTGCAGTGGCGTCTCTCCGCGGGTCCGGCAGTCGCGCATGAAGGCGCCCGTCTCGACCGACTCCCAGGTCGCGCGGTTGGGGTCGGCGCCGTTCGCCAGCAGCACCTTGACGACCCGCTCGTCGGCGAGGCGGTTCCGTTTGCAGAGGGCCGAGTGCAACGGGGTTTCGCCGGTGTCCGCCGCGGCGAGATCGACGTCCGCGCCGTGCTCGACGAGGAACTGCACGAGCTGCCAGTGGCCGTGGAACACGGCGCCGTTGAGGCCGAGGTTCTCGCCCAGCGACGCGAGCGCTTCGCCATGGCCGAGCAGGAAGCGGATGGCGCTGACGTCGCCGTAGTACGCGCACCACTCGAGCAGCGAGACGCCGTCCGTGTCCCGCGAGGTCGCGGGATGCCCCGCCGCCACGTATTCGAACACCAGGTCGGTGCGCCCGTCGGCGATCCGCTTCAGCATCTCTCCTCCGATCCGCCCGGCGTTTCGCGGCTGCGCTCCCGCACCTCCTCCGAGGTGAGCCCGTAGAGGGGGGGCGTCGAGACGCCCAGCATGCCGAGCATCAGATAGATCTGTCCGCGGTGATGGATCTCGTGCTCGACCATCGAGCGCAGCCATTTCCAGACCGCGATCCTCGCGCCGCCCGGCGTCTCGCAGCGGCGCGCGAGATCGTCGGGGCTCAAAGAGCGGAAGATGGCGAGCGATTCCTCGTGCATGCGGTCGAAGTACGCCACCACGGCCTCATACCCCGCGGCGAGCTCCGGGCCGTGGCCGGGGTAGCGGCTGGGGCGCCCGGCCGCGTTCTCGGCGAACATGTGGCGCTCGATCGCCCCCAGGTGGCGCACCAGGTCGCCGAGCGTGAACGCCCCCGGCTTGTGCGTCCACTCCAGCTGCTCCGGCGGGATCGCGAGCACGACGCGGCGCGTCCGCTCGCGCACCCGCCCGAGGTAGTCCAGAAACGGCTCGATGCGTTGGATCTCCATGGTCCCTCCCCGGCGCTCGCCGGCGCGCCCTCCATCCTATGACGGAACGACGGGTTGACCTCGCCGCCGAACATGAGTAGAGTTCAAAAAAATACGCGAATACAGCCTCTCCGGTCTCTTGCAGCTTCTGCCGCGCTCGGCCTCGACCGGCTGCCACCCAAGGAGGAATCATGGCGCTCTTCAAGTACATGCAGTCCCTGACTTTGAGCCAGGACACGAACTTCGACATCCTCCGCGATCCCGGCTCCGACACGCGCGACGCGGGGATCTACCGCTGCGAAGCCTGCGGCCGCGAGATCGCCGTTGCCCAGGGCCACCGGCTCCCTCCCCAAACCCACCACCCGCACGCCCCGGGCCTCGGCCCCATCCGCTGGCGTCTGGTCGCCGCCTCGGCGCATTAGGTCCGGGAAGTGCCGCCGAGAAGTGCCGCCGAGAAGTGCCAGGGTCTTCCTGGAACTTGCCCCGAGAAGTGCCAGGGTCTTCAGAATCAGTCTTCCGATTGGCGATCGAGTCTCTCTCGAGGGCGTTTTGGAGGGGAGAGCGTTGCCTTCGAGAGACGCCCCGCCGTCCCCGTGGCCTGCCCAGGTTCTCGTTACCGGCTGGGAGCGTCTCTACGGGGCGGTTGCCGCCGTCCGGGCCTTGCCATATTTCCGACCGATCTTGTCCGGCCAATGGGGAATCGGCTGGTTTGCGACGACGTACCCGTAGAGACGCTCCATCGCGTAACGAGACCCTCTGCAGGCCACGGGGACGGCGGGGCGTCTCCTCGAAGGGTCGGCCGCCCCAGTGGCGAGGTTATCGAGAAGGCCGCTATCTTCATGCAGATACAAAGTTCATGCGCGTCACCCTGTTCGGTAGGGTTGTCCCTTGACAACTTCCCTGCTCTCCACCAGACTATCCTCATAACTTGGAGACACCCGATGAGCCGAGAGACGACCACAGCCGACCTCTGGGGCACCCTGGTGCGGTGGATCGTCGCGCTCATGGCTCCCGTGGTCCCCGCCGTCGCTCTCTCGGGTCACGATGGAACGCGTCCGATCCCCGCGCCGCGGATCGGCGCCGCGGCCTCGCGAGTAGTGGTGCCAGAAGTGCTGCCAGAAGTGCCAGGCTCTTCTCGGGCGCCTCGCTCGGTCCCTGCGGTCTCCCAGCGGGTCGGGCCGGGATTCAGCATCCGCCCCTGGACGCTCACGGGCTTCGGTCCCCTGTTTTCCTTCCCAGCTTCCGCCGCCACCCCCTGAAAGCGTCGCGGCCTCCTCCGGCCGTCGCCTCCCTTCCCCCCACGCCGTCTCTGTTCTCCTGAAGAACCAAGCGAGCCCTTGTCCGCTCCGCCCGGCTTTCGCCGCTACCCCTTCGCATCGCAGCTTCGGCAGCTCATCGCAGCTTCGACGGAGCGTCGTCGGCTTCGGCAACTCGTCGAAGCTTCGGCAGACCATCGAAGCTTCGACGGCGCGTTGTCAGCTTCGGCAGGCCACCGAAGCTTCGGCAGCGCGTTGTCGGCTTCGGCAGCTTGTCGAAGCTTCGACAGGCCATCGAAGCTTCGGCGGCGCATTGTCAGCTTCGGCAGGCTATCGAAGCTTCGGCAGCCCGTTGTCAGCTTCGGCAGGCCGCCGAAGCTTCGGCAGAGCGTTGTAAGCTTCGGCAGACTGCCGAAGCTTCGGCGGCTGGCATACGACCTTGCATACGCTGCCGCCGAAGGCCCTCAGCAGTGGCAGGAAGGGTTCGTGCACCGCTCGGTGCACAGCAGATTGCAGATGGTCACCGGCGTGGTGGCCGCCGCCGCGATCTGCCGCAGATCCGACGTCTCGAGACCGCGCAGCGTCTCCTTCGAGATCCTCAACTTGCTGACTTTGCGTGACTTCATCGCAGCTCACCTCCAGAGATAGGACGGTTGGACGACGGGCCGTACCGCGAGAGCCGCGGGCCGACCGCGGACGGTGAGGATGATAGGGGAGGGTGGCTGGGAGGGCAAATGGGAGCCTCGGCTCAAGAAAGCACATTTCGGAATTGGGTCGCGACGACACGATCGCTGCAACCAAATCGCGTTCAAAGATGAAGGCTTAAGAAGCGCCGGCAGTGCCTACCTACATGATCAGGCAGCGCAACGACCATTTCACTCAACTCACAACAGGAGATCACTATGAAGGGATTCACCCTCGCACTGCTCGTTCTCGTCAGCACAGGAGTCAGTTGGGCGAGCGACGAGCCAACAGCTACGCCGGACGACTCAAGAGCGTGTATGGCGAATTTTACGGAGGACGGGTCCTTCTTTAAGGGCAAGACATACAAGACTTGGCGAGACTACAAGGGCGTCGCGTATGACAATGTCTTCCGACGGGTTGCTCAGGCTGTGGCCGAGAACAATTGGGGTACTGTGAACGCCAATAAGGATCTCGGCATTATTACTGCTGGCCAAGCCGTGACTATGGGGCAAGGCTCCGTGGCGCCACTGAACGTCATCGTCAAGGAAAAAGGCGGCGGTTTAATTCATGTTGAGGCCAATTTCGGAACGGGGGGTGGGCAGAAAGCAGCCACCAAGACGGTGCGTACTGAGCTTTGCAAGCTCGTGGAGGCTGCCGCCGATTAAGCGGTAGCCTCCGAGTCGCCAGTAATAAGGTCCTTTCGGAGGCGAATATCATGCGCAGAACAGTGCTACTCCTAATTTAGCGTCTTTCGTCATGGGGCAGTCTTACCGAGCTCTCGCTCAGGGTCGTCATGAAAGGCGAGAGCAGCGTCTGGCGGACAGCGCCAATCAGAATGCGTCTGCGGAGGAGATCAAAAAAGCGCAGGAGATCGTCCTCAACACGGGCTACGATGCCGCGTTTGATACCGTGGTCCAGGTTCTCAAGGCGACGGGGCTCACGATTGAGACAGCCAACAAGGATGTGGGCCAGATAAAGACAGAATTTCAAATTACGGCGCCAGAAAAGCCGCATCAGCATGGCATGCGTTATCTGATCGACTTGCGGAAAATCTCGGAAAGAAAGACGGGCGTCAAGGTTGTGGCTCTCGAGCAGGTCAGAACCTTCAGGCTTCAGGCGGAGCCATGGGAAACGCCCACTTACAATGCCGAGGCCTCCCAATCTCTCGCGAAGGCAATCACCGACGCCAGCGGCTCTCAAGGGTAGGTTGGCGGTCTGATGGGCAGGGAGAGATCGTCTGCTGCTCAGACCGCGGTCTTCGCTGTATCATCTCCTTAGCGATTGAGCCGGTTAAGAACCGATCTCGATCCCAGGAGCCTCCATGACCATCGAACGCTGGCCCAGCACCGCCCCAGGCCGCAGCCGCACTGTCGCCTACGGCGGTCTCGTCTGGACCGTGGCGAACGCGACCGACACCTCGGCTGGCTTTGCGACCCAGGTGGCTCAAAGCCTTGCCATGCTGGAGTCGCACCTCACGGAGGCGGGCTCGGCGCGCTCTCACCTCCTGTCGCTCCAGGTGATCCTGACCGAGATCGCGAACCGGGACGCCTTCGACCAGCAGTGGCGGGAATGGATCGGCCCGGATCCGGCGCATTGGCCTCAGCGGGTCTGCTTTCAGGCGGCGCTGGCTCCGGGGCTGCTGGTCGAGTTGGTGGGGGTCGCGGCCTCCGCTTCCGTGGCCCAAAGCTCCTGCTGAGCCGTGGACGTGCATCGCAGCCGCTGACTTTCACGGTATCCTTTCCTCCATGGCGACCTTTCAAGGTCTTCTCTTCCTGGTCCTGGGGATCGGCCTGCTGTTCGTGGTCTACCAGAGCCTGTCTCGCGGCTTTCTGCCGTGCGGACCGAAAGGATTGAGCGGTCGGCTCGAATTTCGAAGGGACGAAGAGCCTCTCCTCTTCTGGCTGCTCTTCCTGCTCTACGCCCTGGCGGGGCTCGCTTTGGCGATTTTTGCCGTCAGGGTGCTCGCTGGCAGTGCGGCACCCTTGCCCTTGCGGTGAGGGCAGACCAGGAACCTCCTCGCGGCGTGGCAACGCTCCCTCTGAGCTCGCAATTCCTGGACTCCATCGATGTCTGACAGCGTGTCCGAACCGGTGGTCGTCAACTTCCGATGGACCGCCGACGACGTCCTGGCGGCGCGCCGGTGGCATTTCAGGCACGTCTGCCGCCCGGTGTTCCGCTGGATGGGTCACTGCGTCCTTCTGCTCATCATGGCCGCCAGCCTGTGGAGCCTGTGGCAGGAGCGCTTCTCGTGGACGGCGGTCGGGTTTCTGGGGGTGGGAGTCTATTTCTACGCCATTCGCCCCTTTGAAGTCCGCTGGTGGACGCGCCGGCAATTCGCGCGGCGTCCCGACAGCAACGGCGAGATCCGGTGGACCCTCTCCCCGGAGGGGCTGAGCACGGTGGCCCCCGGCGCGACCTCGGAGGTGCAGTGGACCGCATTCGCCAAGGTCCTGGCGACGCCGACGGGATTCCTGTTCTATTCGCACGGCCAGATTTTCCACTTTCTCCCCAGGCGTGGGTTTCGCGACGAAGCGGACTTTCAGCGCCTGGCAGTCCTCGCCGCCGAACGGGTCCCGAAGCTCATTCAGATGAGCTAGTCCAGGGAGCCGCGGCGCGGCCGCGTGGTAAGGTTTGGCGATGACCCACGACTGGATCCGCCTCCTCATCACCCGGGAGCTCGCGTCGTTCTCCCGCGAGATCGAGCTGTTTCCGGACGAAGCGCAGATCTGGGCCACGGCGCCCGGCATCGCCAACTCGGCGGGGACGCTGACCCTCCACATCTGCGGCAACCTCCAGCATTACCTGGGAGCCGTTTTGGGGGGTACCGGCTACGTGCGCGACCGCCCCCTGGAGTTCAGCACGCGAGATCTGCCGCGAGCGGTCCTGCTGGAGAATCTCGCGAAGACGAGCGAGGTGGTGGGGACGGTCCTGGCGGGTCTCACCGACGAGCAGATCGCGGCCGACTATCCGGACGGTCTCGGCGTGCCGCGCATGGCGACCGGTCTCTTTCTTCACCAGCTCTCCGCTCATCTCGCGTTTCACCTCGGCCAGGCGGGCTACCTCCGGCGGATGCTGACCGGCTCGAGCGAGAGCAGCGGCGCGCTCTCGATGCAGGCCCTCGCCGGAGACTGACGTCATGAACGAGCAGCGACACAGGATGCTGCGGCACGGGATGGTCCTTTTCGTCCTCGGCCTGGTGTGCGGGTTCGTGGAACCAAAATTCACCAACCCGCGCATGGGACTGGCCGCTCATCTGGAAGGGCTGATGAACGGCACCTTCCTGCTCGCTCTGGGAGCTGTCTGGGGCGAGGTCCAGCTGGCCCCCGCCCTGAAGACCACCGCCTACTGGACCCTGCTGTACGGCGCCTATGCCAACCTGCTGTTCACTACGCTGGGCGCGGTGTTCGGAACGGCGGCCCTGTCGCCGATCAGCGCCGCGGGGCACAGCGGCCAGCCCTGGCAGGAGAGCCTGGTGACGGTCGGCTTCGTGAGCGTCGGCCTCGCCATGCTGGCAGGCGCGGTCCTCGTTCTCTGGGGTTTTCGCCGCGAATCGTGAAGTGACCTGTCCGGGAGCCCATAGGATGTCGCGGCCATCGAAAGGATTTTGGCGAGGGTTCTGGTCGCGGATCTGGGGGTGGGCTCTGCTGCTGTTGCTATGTCTTCCGGTCGCGGCGGGGGCCGAGTGCATCGAGGTTCCTCCGGTGACCGTGCGCAAAGTCGAGGGGGTCGTGATGGCGCACCCCTCGCTGAAAGACAAGGAAGCGGAAGGCGACCTCCTGCCGGGCACGCTCGTCATCCTGCTCAGGAAGACGGCGACGGGGTGGACGGAGGCCGCCACGGCGTTGAGCGACGCCGCCGGTCGCTTCAGCCTGCCGGCGGTCCCGCCCGGCCGTTACAAGCTGGTGGGAGAGCAGGAGGGTTTGACGACCGTGAAGGGCGAGCTGCGGGTGCGGCGCTGGACGCTGCCGTTTCGCGGCACGCTGATCCTCTGGATGGACCGCGACCTCTTCGAGGGTTGTGGGGGGCTCGAGCTGCGCCGGGGGAGGGTGGACGGGTGAGCTGGCTCTACCTCCTCCTCGCCGGCCTGCTGGAGATCGCCTGGGCCTCCACCCTCAAGCAGACGGCGGGCTTCACCCGCCTCGGCCCCAGCGTCGTCACCGCCGTCCTCTACTTCATCAGCCTGTACCTGCTGAGCCTCGGCCTGCGCGACCTGCCGGCGAGCAGCGGCTACGCGGTCTGGGTGGGGATCGGCGCGGTGGGCACGGCCCTGGTGGGGATCCTCTTCCTGGGCGAGCCGAAGAGCGCCCTGCGCCTGATCTCGATCGCGCTGATCGTCCTCGGCGTCCTCGGGCTGCGGCTGGCGGAACGCCGGTGATCGCAAAGAAGTCCGTCAAAAGACGTTGACCTCCACCGACCTCCGGCATAGAGTCTCACGATCTGCTGGATCAGGAAGTCGCGCTGTGACTCGATCCGGCGATTCATGATGGTTTTGGCGAGAAAAGGAGATCCTGTGAAGAAACTGGTCAAGAAGAATCTCAAGCTGAGCCGCGAAACCCTGCTGGCCCTCGAGGTCGGGGATCTCGATCAGGTTCACGGCGGGAGCCGCCTGATGACCAACTGTGCCACCTGCGACATCGGCACCGGCGGCCGCAACACCTGCCTCTGCTGAAGCTCTTTCCCGGCTCCGCCGCCCAGCCTCATCGTCAGGTCGACCTGAGGCTGGGCACCGCTTGACCGGTCGCCTTGCAAGGCCATGGTCGTCCTCCTCAACGGCGCGTTCGGAATCGGCAAGACCACCGTCGCCCGCCTCGTCGTGCGGAGCTTGCCGCGCGCGATGGTTTTCGATCCGGAGCGCCTCGGGTTCATCCTCCAGCGCGCCCGCCGCCTGGCGGGCCGTCCGATCGACGATTTTCAGGATCTCGCAGCATGGCGGCGGGGGCTCGTCCTGGGCCTGCGCGCCGCCATCCGAGCGCGTTCGTACGTCGTCGTCCCCATGGCCTTCTCGAACCTCTCCTATCTCGACGAGATCCGCGGCGGCCTCTCCCGCTTCGAGCCCGAGGTTCGCCACCTCTGCCTGGTGGCTCCCCTCGCCGTCGTCGAGGAGCGGCTGAGGCTCCGCGGCGCCGATCCCACCGATCCGCGCGCGGCCTGGCAGTACCGGCGGGCCGCCGAGTGCTGCGCCGCCCATGCGGCAGCAGCCTTCGCCGAGCACATCCCGACAGCGGGCCTCACCGCAGGGCAGACGGCGGATCTCGTGCTCTCCCGGGTCAGGCCGCCCGGTTGACCGGGCGCGGCAAAATCCATAGGGTTTGAAGGGAATCATAAAGAAAAGTCGACGAGCGGAGGACGCATGGCCCTCTTCAAGTACCCTCAATTCATGAGCCTGAGCGAAGACGGCAACTTCGACATCCTCCGCGAGCCCGGGTCCGACTCCCCCGACGGCGGCGTCTATCGCTGCGTCTCCTGCGGCCACGAGATCGGCATCGCCCGGGGTCAGAGGTTGCCGCTGCAGAATCACCACCACCATGCCCAGGGGCTCGCCCCCATCCGGTGGCGGTTGATCGCCGCGGCGGGGCGTTGACCCTCCGCGACGGCTGACCCGTCCTGCGCAGTGAGGGGAAACCGCCGGCCGGCGCGTTCCCCTGCCATGGAGCTCTCCCTCTCGCCCCCCCTCCTCTCCGATGACCGCGGCGTCGGTGGTGCCGGCCAACCCTCCGAGGCGCTGTTCGGGGCGCTCTACCGCGAGCTGCGCGGGATCGCCCGCCGCGAGCTGGCGCGCCTGGGGTCCGGCGGCTCGCTCGGCGCCACCAGCCTGCTCCACGAGGCCTATCTCGACATCGCGCAGCGCGAGGCCCATCAGGGGCCTGGGGAGATGACGTTCCCCGACCGCGCGCGCTTCTTCACCTACGCCGCCCGGGTGATGCGCGGCCTGATCATCGACGGCCTCCGCCGCCGGCAGGCGAGGAAGCGCGGCGGCGGCTTCGTGATGACCACGTTCGAGGGGAAGGACTTCGGAGCCGCGGCGGCCGCTGGCGGCGCCGGCGACGCCGACGCCGGGGAGATCGAGCGGCTGGGCCGGGCGCTCGACGAGCTCGCCGCCGTCGAGCCGGAGATCGCGCACGTCGTCGATCTCAAGTACTTCTGCGGCTTCACCTTCGCCGAGATCGCGAGCCTGCGGGGGCAGAGCGAGCGCACGGTGCAGCGCCACTGGGACAAGGCGCGGATCTATCTCCGGCAGGCGCTGCGCGCCGAGCTCCGCCCGTGAAGAGCGAACGTTGGCGGCGGGTCAGCCCCCACCTCGACCAGGCGCTCGAGCTCTCGGCGGAGGAGCGGCGGCGGTATCTCGCCGATCTCGCGCGCGGCGATCCCGGGCTCGCGGCGGACCTCGAGAGCCTGCTCGGCGAGGAGCGGGCGCTGCGCGACGACGGGTACCTCGAGCAGGACGCCCAGGAGCTGCTCGCCGCGGCGGACCTCGCGGGGGAAGCGTTCGGCGCCTACACGCTGGTGCGGCCGCTCGGCGCCGGCGGGATGGGGAGCGTCTGGCTGGCGCGGCGCAACGACGGGCGCTTCGAGGGGACGGCCGCCGTCAAGCTCCTCTCCGCCGCGCTCCTCGGCCCCGCCGGCACCTCCCGCTTCCGCCGCGAGGGGAGCATCCTCGCCCGCCTGAAACACCCGCACATCGCGCAGCTGATCGACGCCGGCGTCTCCGCGGCCGGCCAGCCCTATCTCGTCCTCGAGGCGGTGGAGGGGGAGCCGATCGACCGCTGGTGCGACGAGCGGTCGCTCGACGTCGAATCCCGCCTGCGCCTCTTCCTCGACGTCCTCGCCGCCGTGGCGCACGCGCACGCCAACCTCGTCGTCCATCGCGACCTCAAGCCGTCGAACGTCATGGTGTCGAAAGACGGCGAGGTCAAGCTGCTCGACTTCGGCATCGCCAAGCTCCTCGCGGCGGACACCGCGGAAGAGGGGGACGGCGCGCCGGCGGCATCCGCCGACTGGACGCGGGAGGCGGGGCGCGCCTTCACGCCGGCGTTCGCGGCGCCCGAGCAGGTCACCGGCGAGTGCGTGACGACCGCCACCGACGTCTACGCCCTCGGCGCCCTGCTCTATCTCCTCTTGACCGGGCGCCCGCCGCTCGGCGATCACCAGGCTTCCTCGGCCGACCGGCTGCGCGCCATCCTCGAGACCGAGCCCGGCCGTCTCTCCGACGGGGTCGCATCGGCAGATGCTGCGGAAACGGCCCAGGCGCAGGTGGCGGCGCGGCGCGCCACCACCCCCGAGCGCCTGCGGCGGACGCTGCGCGGCGACCTCGACACCCTGGTCGCCAAGGCGCTCAAGAAGCGCCCGGAGGAGCGCTACGCCTCGGTCACCGCCCTCGCCGAGGACGTGCGGCGCTACCTCGCCCGGGAGCCGATCCTCGCCCGCCCCGATTCCCCCGCCTACCGCGCCCGGAAGTTCGTGCGCCGCAACGCGCGCGGCCTGGCGGCCGCGGGGGCGGCGCTCCTCGTGCTCGCCGGGGTGGTGGCCTTCTACGGCTGGCAACTGGCCGGCGAGCGGGACCGCGTGCGCCGCGAGGCGCGGAAGGCCGCCCAGGTGAGCGGCTTCCTGACCGACCTGCTGACCCGCGCCGACCCCTATGCGGCCGAGCCGGCGGAGCCCACGGTGGCCAGCCTGCTCGACGCCGGCGCCGCGCGGGTGCGCACCGACCTCGCCGCGCAGCCCGCGCTGCGGCGCGACATGCTCGCTCTCCTCGGCCGCATCTATCTGCGGCGCGGCGCCGCCGGGCGGGCCCGGCCGCTGCTCGAGGAGGCCGTCGCGCTCGGCCGGCGCACCGTGGGGCCGAGCCGCGAACTGGCCCGCAGCCTGACCGACCTCGGCGTCGCCCTCGACGCCGGCGCGCGGCTGGACGACGCCCGCGCCCGGCTCGAGGAGGCGCTGGCGATCGAGCGCAGGGTCCTGGGCGAGGAGCATCCGGACACCGCCGTGACCCACAGCGAGCTCGGCCGCGTCTTCCTCGACCAGGGGCGCCTGGGCGACGCCGAGGCACACTTCCGCGCCGCCCTGGCGATCCGTCGCAAGGTGCTCGGCGCGGACGATCACGAGACGGCGACCAGCCTGAGCGACCTCGGCCTCCTGCTGCGCGACAAGGGGGACTGGGCCGGGGCCGAGACCCATTTCCGCGCGGCCCTGGAGGTGACGCGCCGGACGCGCGGCCCGCGGCATCCGGACGTCGGCACGGCGCTCGGCAACCTGGCCCTCGCCGTCAACGAGCGCGGCGACCCGGCCGCCGCCGAGGGGATGCTGCGCCAGGCTCTGGCGATCGGCGAGGCGAGCCTGGGGCGGGATCATCCGATGATCGCGCAGCGTCTCGCCAACCTCGCCGGGGTGCTGCGCCGCGAAGGGAAGCTCGCCGAGGCGGCGGCGCGGAACGAGGAAGCGCTGACCATCTCCCGGCGGGCCTACGGGGGGGATCACCCCGCCGTCGCCCGCCAGGAGGTGGGGATGGCGCGCATCGAGCTCGACCGCGGCGACCCGTCCGCCGCCCGGGCGCTCCTCGCGCACGCGCTCGCCGTCCAGCGGCGCAGCTACCCCCCCGGCGACCGGCGGCTGGGCGTCACCGCGGGGCTGCTCGCCACGGCCGGCTCGCGGCTCACCCCGCGATCCTTCCGGTAAACGGGCTCGCTTCCTACCTGTCGCTTTTTCTCTCCGGATTTCGATCTCCCGAAGGTCGAGAAGAATGTCGAAGCGCCGCCGCTCCTCTGCGGGTCGCGGCGCGGTACCTCACGGAGACTTCAGGAGAAGCGATCATGGATTTCAAATTGCAGCCGCGCCAACATCAGTTTTTGTTCCTGGTCATCCCGGCGGTCCTGTCCTGGGCCGGACCGGCCGGTGCCACCGGCTTCCCGGCCACCGGGCAGACCACGGTCTATACCGCGGAGAAAAATGACGATCACATCACCGGGGCGGTCCCGGTGCCGGACGACGGCGCCGTGCAGGCCGGGGCGACGCTGAGCTTCACGGACAACGGCAACGGCACGATCACCGACAACAATACGGGTCTGGTCTGGGAGAAGAAGGGGGACGACGGCGGCCTGCACGACAAGGACAACTCCTATTATTGGACCGGCAATACCGCGACGATGACGATCTGGGACTGGCTCGACGCCGTCAACCTCGCGAGCTTCGGCGGCGCCCAGGATTGGCGCATCCCGAACGCGAGGGAGCTGCTGAGCCTCGCGAGCTTCGACGGCGTGGTGCCGGCGGCCTTCAACAACAACTGCGTGGCCGGCGTCAGCGCGGTCTCCGGAAGCTGCACGAAGAATCTGGCCTACTGGACGTCGACCTCGGACGTCAGCACCGCGCTCAGCGGCACCACCATCACCGCTTGGTACGTGATGAACGCCGGGCTCAGCGTCGGCACGGTCTATCCGGACTTCAAGAGCGACGCCACCTACGTGCGAGCGGTGCGGGGAGGGACGCCGTAAGCGGGCCGAACGGCGTACACTCTGAGGCATGAAAACCTCGGGAGAGCTCCGATCCAGCGCCTGGAGGGCAACCGCGTGCTGCTTCCTCG
The DNA here is from genome assembly GCA_963756595.1 of uncultured Acidobacteriota bacterium. Classification (GTDB taxonomy): domain Bacteria; phylum Acidobacteriota; class Thermoanaerobaculia; order Multivoradales; family UBA5704; genus DATARR01. Next base: position 49,074 of record CAVWOZ010000067.1, on the reverse strand, counting down.
GGGCGCTGCCTCTGCTCCTCGCCTCCTGCTCGGGCACGGATGCCATCGAAGGGCGGGTGTCGCAATGGTCCGATCCGCCGGCGAACGCGCACAGCTTCATCCTGGTGGACTCGAACGACTACCCGGGGGTGATCCGGTCGTGGAACCTCGATCAGACCGCGGTCACTCTGGGCGAAGCGCACCCGCGGGCCTCGGCCGGCGCGCCATCCCCTGGAGCCCGCGGCACGACCCGTTCCGATGCGCAGGGCATCTTCTCGCTTTCAACCACCAACGCCCCGTTCCACTCGGAGCTGGTGATCAGCGCCGAGCACGAGGGGTGCGAGGGAGCCCGGCAATCCTTCCGGCATCTCAGCTGGTTTCCCCACCATTCGGTCGCCGTGATGCTCGTCTGCCGCGGGCTCAGCAGGAAATAGACGTAGAGGCCTTTCCAAAAGGAGATAGCTATGAAGAAGCGTACGAAGAAGATGGTCCTGAGCCGTGAAACGATCCTCCAACTGGGCTCGGAGGTCCGCCGCGCCGTGGGAGGGGTGAGCATCAGCTGCTCTCCCTGCTACACGGATAACTTCACGGTCTGTGTGACGACCACCAATACGACGAGCCTTGCCTGTCCGTCGGTCACTTGTCTGAATTGCCCTCCCTTGACGGACGGTTAGGCGCCGGCGATCGAGAAGGGGAGAGCTTGAGGATTCCCGCCTACCACATCGACGCTTTCGCCGGGGCGGTGTTCGCCGGCAATCCGGCGATGGTCTGCGCGCTCGAGCGCTGGCCCGCGGACGCGACGCTGCAGCTGATCGCGCGCGAGAATGCGCTGCCGGTCACCGCCTTCTTCGTGGCGGGGGAGGAGCCCTGGGAGCTACGCTGGTTCACGCCGACGGTCGAGCTCGACCTCTGCGGCCACGGCACGATCGCGGCGGCTTCGGTGGTCTTCGATTCCTGGCCGGGGCGGGAGGAGGTCGCCTTCCGGACCCAGAGCGGGATCGTCCACGCCGGCAAGGACGGTTCCCTGATCCGGATGGATTTTCCCGTCTACGCGGCGGCCCCTTGCGCGACGCCTCCGGAGGGGCTCGTGGACGCCCTGGGGCGGGAGCCGAAGGCGATCCTGAAGGCGGTGAAGTACCTCGCGGTCTATGAGAGCGAAGCGGAGATCCGCGCCCTCGCGCCGGATTTCGCGCGGCTCCGCGAGGTGGAGGCCTCGGGGGTGATCGTGACGGCGAAGGGGGAGACGGCCGACTTCGTGTCGCGCTACTTCGCGCCGCGGATCGGGATCGCCGAGGACGCCGCCACCGGCTCGACGCATTGCACGCTGGCCCCCTACTGGGCGGCGGCGCTCGGGCGACGCAAGCTGCACGCCTTGCAGCTCTCGGAGCGGGGCGGGGAGATGTGGTGCGAGGCGCTCGACGACCGGGTCCGCATCTCGGCCCGGGCGGTGCGCTACGCCGAGGGTTTCCTCTCCGTTTGACGGCGAGTCGGCGGCGCGCCTGCGCTACCATGGCACCGGAGGAACCGATGGCCGGCAAGATCGAATCCGTTCACCCCGTCCTGATGTGCCGGAACGTCGCGGCCTCCGCCGCCTTCTACGAGAGCCTGGGGTTCTCCGTGACCTTCCAGGACCGCCCCGACGACCCCCGGTACGCCGGAGTGGCGCGCGACGGCGTCGAGCTCCATCTGCAATGGCAGGACGCGAGGCACTGCGCCCACGCGATCGACCGGCCGACCTACCGCTTCCGGGTCCGCGACGTCGACGAGCTCTACGCCGAGCTGCGCGACCGCGGCGCCCTCGCCGGGCAGGCGACCGGCCGCAGCCCCTACCACGCGCCGGCGGAAACCCCCTGGGGCACGCGGGAGTTTCACGTCCTCGATCCGGACGGCAACGGACTGCAGTTCTACCGCGGGCTTTGAGGAGACGCTCGGCTACAATCCGGCGGCAGGAGGATCCCGATCATGCGCCCGCTCGCAGTCCTGCCGATCCTGAGTCTCAGCTTCGCTCTCCCGCTCCTCGCGCAATCGCCGCAATCGCCGCCGGGCGAGAAGATCACCAACGGGGTGAGCGATCATCTCCATCCCAGCGTCGCGCTCTTCCTCGACGACGGCTCGTGCAGCGCGACGCTGATCGGCTGCCGGACGGTGCTCACGGCGGCGCACTGCGTCTGCGGCGACAACCTGGGAGGGGTCACCTGCTCGCAGCGGGCAGACCTCGTCGACCCGGCGGGGAAGTCGGTCTTCTTCCAGCACGCCGGCTCCTTCGCGCTGGCGCGGATCGCCGTCGACCCGGCCTACAACCGCTACACGGGAGCGTCGGATCTCGCGATCCTCCACCTGGCGACGCCGGTCACCAACATCGCGCCGACCCCGCTCAACCGGACGGGGACTCCGGCACTGGGGCTGCGCGGCGAGATCGTCGGCTTCGGCAGCACGCAGACGAACTCCACGGACGACGGCCTGAAGCGCAACGGATTCGTGCGGCTCGCCGCCTGCGATCCTCCCGCTCCCGGCTACGTGTGCTGGAATTTCAGACGTCCCATCGGGCCGCCGGGGATCAACGCGGACACCTGCTACGGCGACTCGGGCGGGCCGCTCTTCGTGACGATCAACGGCCGGACAATGCTGGCGGGGGTGACCTCGAGCGGCACCAACTCGGAGTGCGCGCCGGTCGACAACTCGTTCGATGCCGACGTGTTCGCCAACCTCGCCTGGATCAAGCGCGAAGGAGGGGGCGATCTGACGCCGGCCACCTGCGGCGCCGGCCCCCAGATCGGCGAGCCGGGGACCACGGTGCAGGCCCTCGACGGGACGTTGAGCCGGCGCCGCCGCCAAGCCTCGAGCTCTTTCCAGGTCCTGCCCGGGACGGCCGAGCTCCGCGTCTCGCTGATGTCGACCGACTTCGACAACACCGACGCCCTCTACCTCCTGCATGGGCCCGGGGTCTCGCCCACGACGTTCACCTGCAAGAGCGACGCGCCGGGCGGACAGCAGTACTGCCGCGTGCTGAACCCCGCGGCGGGCTTCTGGAGCCTGCTGGCGACGCACCTGTCGGGGCCCGGCGGGGGCTTCCAGGTGACCGTGACCCAGATCGATCAGTAGCCCAAGGGGGAGCGAGGAGGGAGGCTGATGCCCTATTACGACGGACGACAGACCGGAAGGCCGCCCGACGCCGGACCGCCGGCCCCCCGGCGCCCCGTTCCGCCGCCGCGCCGGACGGCGGCGGCGCAGGCCTCGCGGGCGATCCGCCTGCGCGGTCTGATCCTGACGATCGCCTTCTCCGGAGTCGGCGCGCTCTTCTTCGGGTGGTTGCAACGGGAGGCCAGCCAGGGCAGGCGATGGATCGGGCCCGGCCTCGCGCTGCCGCTGCTGCCGGCCGTCTGGTTCGCCACCGAGCTGATCTTCGGCCGCACGGTCCCCGATCTCGCCCGCAGCTGGGACGCGCTCGCCGGCTGGCAGCGCGGGCTGATCGTCACCGGCGTCGTCGTGCTCTGCTTCACGATCGTCCTGATCGTCTGCCTGGTGATCGCTGGATAAACGCGGGATCAACCGTCGGAACCTTGAATCAGGAGGCTGCTGCCCCATGAAGACGCTGCGATTCTCCGTGCTGCTGACCCTCGGCCTTGCGATGGCGATCCCGGCCTCGGCCGCGCCCGAGAGCCACCTCAAGTTCTTCTACTGCATCCAGGCCGAGCGCCCCTGCAAGGAGACCACGCCGGAGGTCCCGGTCTCCTCCGGGCACCCGATGGAGGTGGCGCGCCGCGCCTTCGTGAAGAGCGGCGACTTCATCGGCTTCATCGACGCCCAGGACACCACGCTGCAGTTCAAGCTCGAGGAGGGGGACTCCGTCCTGGTCGACCTGCCGGACCCCAAGCGCGAAGGGTCGTACCAGGCGCACCTCAAGCGCGCGCAGGCGCTGAAGCTGATCGACGCCCTCTCGCCCCCCCTCGCCCGCTATCGCGACGAGCTGAAGCTGAAGTTCGCGAAGTGGTAGGAGCGGATCAGCCGTCCCGCTGATCCGCCCAGAGGTGGAGGGCCGCATAGGCCCGCCAGGGGCGCCACGACTCCGCGGCCGCGAGGAAGCTCCGCCCGCTCGTGGCGCCGGCCGCGAGCTGGAGCGCGCGGTCCGAGGCGGGGAAGGCGTCGGGCCAGGAGAGGGCGCGCATCACGATCGTGGTCGCCAGCCGCTCCTCGATGCCGGTGATCGCCATCAGGGCCCGCTGCGTCTCGGCCGCGTCACCCCCCGGATCGAGCGCCAGCGTCCCTTCGGCGACCGCCCGCGCGAAGGCTGCGAGGGCCTCCGCGCGCCGGCGCGGCACGCCGAGGGCGCGGAGCCCCGCCGCTCCCGCCTCCGCCACCCGCCCGGCGTCCGGCGCCAGCCGGTCGAGCGCCGGCATCTCCGTCGCGCCCGCCGCGATCGGCTCCCCCAGCGCCCGCACGACCCGTCCCGCCAGCTCGCGGTCCTTCGCCTCCGAGCCCGCCCCGGAGCGCTCGCCGTGGAGCAACGTGCGGAGGCCGACCTCGAAGCCGTCGAGGGCGCCGGGGAGGCGCACGCCGGGGCGCTTGCGGACGAGCCGGGCCAGGCCGCCGCGCGCGAGGTGCGCGTCGACCACGGCGGGCTGGGCGTCGAGGTCGAAGAGCTGCCGGAGCCGCGCCAGGAGGGGCATCAGCACCGGCAGGAGGGAGGGCGAGAGGTCGATCCGCAGCTGCCCCTCCCGGGGAGCATCCGCCACCCCCACGACGCCGCTCCGCCCGCCGGTCCGCACCGTGCGCACATAGCGCCCTCCCTCCACCGCCTCGACGCCGGGGATCGCCTCCCGGTCGAGGAACGCGGTCAGCACCCCCCAGGCGAAGGGAGGCCGGTAGGCGAGCGTCATGCGCAGCCGCTCGCTCGCCAGAGCGGCTGCCGCGGCTGCCGCCGGTCGCCGCACGGCGCTGGGGCTCATGCCATAGCGCTCGTGGAAGGCGAAGTTGAAGCGGCGCAGACTCTCGAAGCCGCTGGCGAAGGCGATGTCGGTCACCGTCAGGCGGGTGTCGGCGAGCAGGCGCTTGGCGAGCAGGAGGCGCTGCGTCTGGGCGAGCTCGAGGGGGGAGACGCCGATCTCGCGCCGCAGGGCCCGGCGCAGGTGGCGCTCGCTCACCGCGAGCTCGGCGGCGAGCTCCGCCACGCTGCGGCCGTTGAGCGCGCCGGCGCAGATCCGGTGCGCCGCCCTGGACGCCAGGCGCGACACCGCGCCGGCCAGCGTCAGCCCCGGCGCGAGCTCCGGCCGGCAGCGCAGGCACGGGCGGAAGCCGGCGCGCTCGGCCGCGGCGGCGGAGTCGTAGAAGCGCCGGTGGTCGGGGGTCGCCCGCCGCGACGGGCAGGTCGGCCGGCAGTAGATCCGGGTGGTCACGATCCCCACGTAGAAGAGGCCGTCGAAGCGCGCGTCGCGGGCGTCGAGCGCCTGCTGGCAGATGTGCGGGGAGAGCGACGGCGGACGATCGGCGGGCTCGAGCATGGCTCCAATCTACACCCGCGGGGGGCGATACGTCTCGCCGGAATCGGACCCGTAATCCGATTGATTCGGCGTCCGAAAAGGGCGAGCAAACGCCGGACAAGGACCGTAAGGTTTTTCGCGTGCACCCGCGATGTCGCCGGGTGTCCCGGCAACAACGGTTTCGCCACCGGCGCCAACGACCTCGGGCAGGTCGTCGGCTGGGCGGAGAACAAGGTGCACGACGCGACCTGCGTGCCGCCCCAGGTGCTGCAGTTCCGCCCCGTCGTCTGGGGGCCGGGACAGCATCAGATCCGCGAGCTGCCGCCCCTCCCCGGCGACACCTCCGGCGCCGCCACGGCGATCAACGACCGCGGCCAGGTGGTCGGCATCTCGGGGATCTGCGACCAGGCGGTGGGGCGCTTCACCGCCAGGCACGCCGTGCTGTGGGAGAACGGCCACGCGACCGACCTCGGAAACCTGGGCGGAGACTCATGGAACACGCCGATGGCGATCAATCAGCGCGGGGACGTCGTCGGTTTCGCCAGCCAGCCCGGTGACGATCCCGACAACCCCCAGCTCCGCGCCTTCCTGTGGACCCGCCGCGGCGGCCTCCAGAATCTCGGCACCCTGCCCGGTGACGTCTACAGCGAGGCGCACGGCATCAACGCACGGGGCCAGGTCGTGGGCGACTCCTGCGACGCCGCCGGAGCCTGCCGCGCCTTTCTCTGGCAGAACGGCGTGATGAAGGATCTCAACGCCCTCGTCGCCCCCGGCTACACGGGCATTTTGACCACCGCGCAGGACATCGACGATCGTGGCGTGATCACGGGACGGGCGTCCGATCCCGTGACCGGAACGCGGCCGGCGTTCGTGGCGACGCCGCTGCCGTAGGCAACCCGGCCCAACGGGCCGGCAGAGTCCAGCCCAGGGCTGAAGCCGAAGGCTGATGCCCTGGGTAAGCAGGCCAAAACTACGGGCGGCCTGAAAGGTCGCGAGAACCTCGGTGAGGTAGAGCAGAACGGCGGGCGGAGCTCTCGCGGCCCTACAGGCCGCTTTGGTTGTTTTCCTAATCCTCCCAGGGCATCGGCCTGCGGCCTCAGCCCTGGGCTGAGCTCTCCCGGCCCGTTGGGCCGGTTTGTCATGAGGTGATCAGCGCTGTTCAGCGGCGGCTTTTTCGGATGGGCTCCGTGTTTCCGCGCACCCAAGCCGCGAGCTCAGATTCGCTGATCCGTCCCTCCACGACGGCGATTACCGCGTCGTAGGCCTCGGCCTCGGACGCCGTCAGCCGCAGGCCGTTGAGGAGCAGAAAAGTGGCCGCTGACGCGAACCCCACGCGCTTGTTGCCGTCCACGTAGCTGTGGTTCTTGACGAGGCCGAAAAGGTATGCGGCGGCCAGAGCTGGGAGGTCGGAGCCGGGCTCGTAGACCAAGCGGTTCTTCGGACGCGCGAGAGCCGACTCAAGAAGGTCTTCGCCTCCTGCCGTTATGCCCGCCGCACCGCCATGCTCGAGCAGGAGCTCGGAGTGAATCGCATCCACCATCTGCCGGGTCAGCCAGCGCGGCTCTCCCACTGCTCACTCCGCCAGCTTTTTGAGCGTGTTCCGGTATTGCCTGCGGACTTCCGTGAAGGCTTGCATGGCATCGTGAAAGTCGGGATCGTAGGGAGTCAGCAGGACACCATTTTCCGTCTCGACGGCGAACATGCGGTCACCCGGCCCAACCTGGAGGCGTTCCGCCATCTCCTTGGGCAGCGTCGCCGTCACCGATCCTCCGGATTGCCGCAGGGTAATCTCTTTGATCATGCCGTTCTCCTTCGCTCCCTCACAGGGTAGCACGAAAGTAGCATCGCGGGACGGGGAGTCTTCCCAGGCGGCGACCGGACTGATCCTGTCCGAAGAGTAAGCTCAGCTCGGATGGCGTTGGCTCAGCTTTGCCAGGAATCCATTTCGAATATCTTCCCAGCGAGTCGTTTCCACGGTCCCGGCTTGCAGCGCCTCGACCCGAGCGGCTACCTCTTGGCGCCAAGCCTTCTCAACTTCGGCCTCTATCTGAGGCTCTTCGTCGTTTGACAAGGTGCACATTGCCTCTACCCGCTGAACTCGGTCAGGATCAGCGCTTTCGCGCCGGGCGGGCCGGCGATGTGGAGCCGGGCGGCGTCCTCGCGGGTGACCTCGAGGCGGAAGGTCAGGAAGGGGCAGCAGAGGCGCTCGAGCCCCAGGAGCTCGCCGAGGCTCGCCAACTCCGCCGGCTCGGCGGCGAGGGAGAACCAGACGCCGTCGTCCGTCTCGGACTCGCGGACGAGCTGCCGGCGAAATTTCCTCAACAGCTCCTGCTCGCGCCGGCGCTGCTCGTCGCTGAAGCGCGCGAGGTCGCAGGCGATCGGCTCCTGATCCGATCCGCTCACGAGTGCGCCACCCGCTGCCAGCGCTCGGCGAGGTCGCGGATCTCGCGGTTCTCGTAGATCCTGCCGCGCACCCCTTCGTCCGTCGCCTGGAGCATGGCGCGGCCGATGTCGTCGCCGGAGACGTAGAGGCCGCGGAATCCTTTGAACAGGCGGGTGAGCGGGCGCACCGCCTGGTAGAGCCGCGGCGCGTTCGCGGAGGCTTCGCCGTCGATGAACCCCGGGCGCCAGCAGGACGTGTTGCCGAGCGCGAGGAGGTCGCGCTCCGCCTCGGCCTTGACGCGCGCCCACATCATGCGGCTGTCGAGGGCCGCCCCCTGGCCGCTCAGGTAGTGGAACGCCGCCCCGGGGCTCCCGGCCTGGAGCGCGCGGGCGGCGGCGAGGGGGAAGCCCTGGGTGATCTTGCGGTACTCCGCCTCGCCGGAGACCTGGGAGACCGAGATCCCCAGGCAGAACAGGCAGGCGTCGACGCCGGCGAAGGCCTCGGCGACGGGCGTGTAGTCCAGGAAGTCGGCATGGAGGAAGGTCCGCAGCTTGGAGTCCTTAGGGGGAACGAGGCGGCGGGCGACCGCGCGCACCTCCGTCACCCGGGGCTCGGCGAGGCAGACCTTGAGGACGCTCCCTCCGGCCGTGCCGGTGGGCCCGAAGACGAGGACTTTCATGGCGGTGAGCATAGCGCGGGGGGCGCCTTGCGCGGCACGATCCGCCGCTTTGATCCGCTGCTGAGCGTCCCGTCTCCCGCCTCTCGCCGCACCTGACGTTCAGCCGATGAGCTACCAGCGACCCACCCGCCTGATGAACCGCGACTTCCTCCTGCTCTGGCAGGGGCAGTTCGTCAGCATGCTGGGCTCGCAGGCGTTCTCCGTGGCGATGATCTTCTGGATCAAGCGGCAGACCGACTCGGCGTCGCTGCTCGGGCTGGGGATGATGTCGCAGTGGGTGCCGGCGATCCTCCTCGGGCCGTTCGGCGGCACCCTCGCCGACCGCATGTCGCGGCGCCAGATCCTGATCGTGGCCGACGTGGTGCGCGGCCTCGCCGCCATCGCCCTCGCAGGGCTCGTCATCCTGGTGCCGGGGCGCTCGGGGACGATCCTCTTCGGCCTCCTCGTCCTCTCCGCCATCATGGGGGTCTGCGACGCCTTCTTCCGGCCGGCGATCAGCGCCTCGATCCCCGACCTCGTGCCGGGGGAGGAGGTGGCGCGGGCCAACTCGCTGAACCGGGTGGCGCTCGACGTCTCGACCTTCCTGGGGCAGGGGACCGGCGGCGTCCTCTTCCGCATCATCGGCCCGGGGGTCCTCTTCTTCGTCGACGGGGTGACCTACCTCTTCTCGGCGCTCGCCGAGTCGCTGATCCGCCTCCCGCCGCCGCCGCCCATCCTCAGGAAGGCGACCTGGCGCGAGGCGGGGGCGGACTTCTGGCGCGAGCTGAAGACCGGGCTGCGCTACGTGGGCGGGCGCCGCGGGCTGCGCTGGCTCTTCTACGTGTCGCCGCTCGACAGCTTCTTCATGATCACCATCGTCGTGCTGCTGCCGTTCTTCGTCGAGGACTTCCTGCACGTGAAGCCGGACTGGTACGGCTTCCTGGTGGCGGCCTTCGGCGCCGGCTCGTTCACCGGCAGCATCCTGGCGGGGAGCACCAACCTCACGGGGCGCAGGCGGGTGGTGCCCTACCTGCTCTGCGCGCTGGGCTTCGGCGCCTCGGCGATCCTCTTCGGCATGGTCCATTCGCCCTGGACGGCGATGGCGGTCCTCTTCGTGGCGGGGACGATGGGAGGGTTCAACACCATCCACGCCCTGAGCCTCGCGCAGCTCAGCACGCCCCCCGAGCTGCGCGGGCGCGTCCTCGGCCTGTTCGAGACGCTCGGCCTCTCGACCATGCCGATCGCCGCCGGCACGGCGGGGATCGTGGCCGACCTGCTGCACCGCGACATCCCGCGGGTCTATTTCGGTTGTGGGATCGCTCTGATCGTGGTGGCGCTCTTCCAGGCCGCGAGCGGCGAGGTGCGCGAGTTCCTGGCCTACGAGGCGCCGCCGGAAGAGAAGCCGGCGGCGGCTTCGTAGGTCATCCCGGACGCCTTACTTCGCGACGGGCTCCGGGCGCTGCGGCGCCGCGGTCTTCTTCTTGTCCTTGTCCTCGACTCCGCCCGAGCCGTGGATCTGCCCCGACTCGCCGGCCTTGTAGAGCGTCCCTTCCGGGTCGCGTGGCGGCTCGTGGTACTGCTGGCGGTCCGCCTGCTTGGAGGCCATCGTGTCGGCGAGCCCCGGAGCGAGCTTCGAGAGGGCGGTGTCGAGCACGGCCCCGGCCCCCACCTTGACGTCGCGCTGAGGCTTGACCGCCGCCTTGAGGATGGCGTCGGCCACCTTCTGCGGGTCGATCTGCGGCGAGGGGAGCTTGGGCTCCTCCATCATGTAGTTCCGGGCGTGCTGCGGATAGGGGGTGTCGACGGCGGTCGGCTGGATCAGGGTGATCGAGACCGGCGCCTCGTCGAGCTTCTCGATCTCGATCCGCAGCGCGTCGGTGAACCCCTTGACGGCGTGCTTCGACGCCGAGTACATCCCCTGGAGCGGCACCACCGCGTCCGAGACCTCGCTGCCGACGTTGATCAGCGCGCCCCCCTGCCGCTTGAGGTGGGGGAGGGCGATCAGCGAGCCGTTCACCACCCCCCAGAAGTTGGTGTCGAACAGCCGGCGGCTGTCCTCCTCGCTGACCTCGTCGAGCCGGCCGTAGATCGACACGCCGGCGTCGTTGACCCAGGTGTCGATGCGCCCGAACTTCTGCAGCGCCACCCCGGCGATGCGCTCGAGCTGCTCGCGGTTGCCGACGTCGGCCACCACATAGATCGCGTGGCCGCCGGCGTCGTTGATCCGCTGGCAGATCTCGGCCAGCGTCTTGCCGCTGCGCGACGCGAGAACCAGCTTCGCCCCCTGCTTCGCCGCCGACTCGGCCGTCGCCAGGCCGATGCCGCTCGAAGCGCCCGTGATCACGATGACCTGCTGGTCGAGAGGTTTGAGATCGATAGACATGATGCCTCCTTGATGATTCGCCGACGGCGAAGAGCGCCCGGGCGCTTCCCGGAGCCTGAACCGTCCACACCCGAGGAGAGGTGCAACCTCTGTGCCGCGGCGGCCGAGCGAGCGCGCATGGGCGGGCTCCTTGCAACGAGCTCCGCGCGAAGGGAGGGCTCCATGACGGATCGACGGCGGGTTTGGGGATGGGGTGTTCTGCTCGGATTTCTGGTCCCGCTCGGCGCGGCGTGGAGCGCTCGGGCCGACGCGGTGGACGACACGATCCACGCCGAGATGCGCGACCAGCACATCCCCGGCCTCTCGCTCGCCGTGGTGCGCGGCGGCAAGGTGGTCAAGGCGCAGGGATACGGCCTCGCGAACGTCGAGCTGAACGCGCCGGCCACCGCCGACACGGTCTACCGCCTGGCCTCGGTGACCAAGCCGATCGTGGCGACCGCCGTGCTGCTGCTCGCCCGCGACGGCAAGCTCGGGCTCGACGACAGGATCGGCCGCTACCTCGAGAAGACCCCCGAAGCCTGGCGCGAGATCACGATCCGCCAGCTCCTCACCCACACCTCGGGGCTCAAGGACCACCTGAACGAGCTGCACGGCACGACCTCGAACGGCACCAGCCCGGAGGAGATCCTCAGCCGCATGGGGACGCTGCCGCTCAATTTCGCGCCCGGCACGAGCTGGCTCTACAGCAACACCGGCTATCTCGTGCTGCAGGTGATCCTCAAAAAAGTGAGCGGCCAGAGCTTCGACGAATTTCTCGCCGCGCGGGAGTTCGCGCCGCTGGGCATGAAGGCGACGCGCCGCAACAGCCCGGACGACGTGATTCCGAACCGCGCCGCGGGCTACGTCTGGGATGCCGAAGCGGGAAGGCTGCGCAACAGCCCGTTCCTCGAGCCGACCCTCTACGACAACGCCGACGCCGGCCTGGTGTCGACCGTGCTCGACCTCGCCCGCTGGGACGCGGCGCTCGCCGGGACCGCGTTCCTCACGGCGCCGGAGCGCGAGGCGCTCTGGGCGCCGGTGAAGCTCGCCGGCGGCGCGACCTATCCCTACGGGCTCGGCTGGCATCTCGAAACGCAGCATTCCGACGGAACAATGGGCCACCGGCTCGCCTACCACGACGGCAACCGGCTGGACGGCGCGACGGCGATGGCGCGCTATCTCGACGACGGGCTGACGGTGATCGTGCTCACCAACCGGGCGAACGCCAACGCCACCCGCATCGCCCGCGAGGTGGCGGGGCTCTACGTGCCGGCGCTCGCCGAGGTGGCGCGGCCGGCCACGGACACCGAGCCGAAGGTGACCGAGATGATCAAGACGGTGCTGCTGAAGATCCAGGCCGGCACGATCGGCCCGGAGCCGTTCACCCCCGAGATGTGGAAAGGTTTCTATCCGGCCGGCGCCAAGGCCTTCCAGGGCGCCCTGAAATCGTTCGGCCCCTTCCGCTCGCTCGCCCTGCTGAGCCGCGAGGCGAAAGGGGACGTGCGCTCCTACCGCTACCGGGCGATCTTCGGCGAGACCAGCCTGGTGATCGACTGCGCGCTCGCTCCGGACGGCAGGATCCGCGAGATCACGGGGAGCCAGCAGTAGCCGGCGCGGGACACCGTTTCAGGCGAGCGCCTCGTTCCATTCGCGCAGCGTCCACTGGCCCACCGCCCCTTCGGTGACGAAGGGATCGCCGGCCACGAACTCCTCGGCGGCCTCGCGGGTGGTGAACAGCGCCATCGAGCCTTCCAGCGGATTGGCGAACGGCCCCGCCATCAGCAGCACGCCGCGGGCGTGGAACTCCTTCAGGCGGGCCTGGTGGGCGGGGAAATGGGTGCGGGCCTTGGGCAGGCCGTCCGGGGCGATCTCGTAGAGCAGGACGATTTTCATCGGGTCTCCTTGTTTTCCTTGTAGGGGGTTCGAAACCTTTTTGGGCGCTCAGGCCTTCACCCCGAACAGCGCTCCCACGCCGGCCGTCAACGCCATCGCGAGGGCTCCCCAGAAGGTCACCCGCAGGGCGGCGCGCCCGACCGGGGAGCCGCCGGCGCGGGCGGCGAGCGAGCCGAGCAGGGCGAGGAAGAAGAGCGAGCTGCCGGCGACCGCCCAGAGGAGGACCGAGGCGGGGGCCAGCAGCACGACCAGCAGCGGCAAGGCGGCCCCGACGGCGAAGGTGGCGGCCGAGGCCAGGGCGGCCTGGACGGGGCGGGCGGTCAGCGTCTCGGAGATCCCCAGCTCGTCGCGCGCATGGGCGCCGAGGGCGTCGTGCGCCATCAGCTGGGTGGCGACCTGGGAGGCGAGCTGCGGGTCGAGGCCGCGCTTGGCGTAGATGGCGGCCATCTCCGCGTGCTCCTGCACCGGCAGGGTCGCCAGCTCCACCCGCTCGCGGTCGAGGTCGGCCCGCTCGGTGTCGGCCTGCGAGCTGACCGACACGTACTCGCCGGCAGCCATCGAGCTGGCCCCCGCCATCAGCCCGGCGACCCCCGCCACCAGGATGGCCTTCGCCCCGGTGCCGGCCGCGGCCACCCCGAGGATCAGGCAGGAGGTCGACACGATCCCGTCGTTGGCTCCCAGGACGGCGGCGCGGAGCCAGCCGATGCGTTGCGTGCGATGCCCTTCGACGTGGCGTCTCATGGCGGCTTCTCCTTTTCGGTCCGCTCACAGGCGGGGGATGCGTCCACTATAGCAATCCGGACGGCTGAGAGCCTCGGGCTCCGGTCAGTGGTAAAGTCGAGCGACGGGGCGCGACGAGGTTCTCTCGGTGTTGACGGCACACCAGTCCGAGCTGGAAGGATTCGGCGTCCAGACCCTGCGCCTCTTCGGCTCCGTGGCCCGCGAGGAAGCCGCGGCGGACAGCGACGTGGACCTCCTCGTGAGCTTCCAGCAGAAGCCTACTTTCTCCGGCTACATGAAGCTGCGGATCTTCCTCGAAGACCTCCTCGGCGCCCGGGTCGACCTCGTCACTGAGTCCGGCCTCCGCGAAGCCGTCCGTCCCTACGTCGAGAAAGACGCCATCCGTGTTGCGTAACGCCCGCCTGTTCCTGGAAGACATCGAGAAGAGCTGCACCAGGAAACGCGAAAATCTCGACTGTAGCGCGACTGGGAATGGGCAAATCCTGCGGCGGAGGCGGTAGAGACGTCCCAGGTCCCAACGAGAACCTTTCCGAGGCCACGGACGCGGGGCGTCTCTTCGCAGGGCAGGTCTCCGGATCTACCTTCTACGGCCTGAAGAGGGATCACCTTCCCGTCGGTCTGTTCTTCCTGTCTGTTCTTCCTCGGCCTTTCAGGGAGGGAATCACGACCTTCCCCGGTGCGCCCTTGCCGTGGGCACCGGCCTACCCTTCGGCGGAGACGGACCGCGGTCCCCGTGGCCTCGGTCAGGTTCTCGTTACGACCTGGCCCGTCTCTACCGCCTCCGCCGCAGGGTGATCGTAGACGGTCTGATGGTGCACCCCGCCGCCTGGAGACCGAATTGCATTGTCCTCCCGTCCTGACGTAAACGACGAGGAGGCAGAGCAGTCTTATGAGCCCGGCAAATCCCAAGAAGAGCAAGCCCCAGGATCCCAAGCAGGCGGACCTGGCGAAGAACACCGTGGACGACCAGGGTGAGTTCCTCACCACCGACCAGGGTCTGCGGATCAACGACGACCAGAACTCCCTCAAGGCGGGGCCGCGCGGCGCCACCCTGCTCGAGGATTTCATCCTGCGCGAGAAGATCACCCATTTCGACCACGAGCGGATCCCCGAGCGGATCGTCCACGCCCGTGGCGTGGCGGCGCACGGCACCTTTCGGGTCTACGAGCCGCTCGGCGATCTGACGCGGGCGAAGTTCCTCCAGGACCCTTCCCGCGAGACCCCGGTCTTCGTGCGCTTCTCGACCGTGGCCGGCTCGCGCGGCTCGAGCGACCTGGCGCGCGACGTGCGCGGCTTCGCGGTCAAGTTCTACACCGAGGAGGGGAACTTCGACCTGGTGGGGAACAACATCCCGGTATTCTTCATCCAGGACGCCATCAAGTTCCCCGACCTGATCCACGCCGTCAAGCCCGAGCCGCACAACGAGATCCCGCAGGCGGCGTCGGCGCACGACACCTTCTGGGACTTCATCTCGCTGCTTCCGGAGTCGATGCACATGATCATGTGGGTGATGTCCGACCGCGCCATCCCGCGCAGCCTGCGGATGATGGAAGGGTTCGGCATCCACACCTTCCGCTTCGTCAACGCGGCGGGGAAGGCGCGCTTCGTGAAGTTCCACTGGAAGCCGCTGCTCGGCATGCACTCGGTGGTGTGGGATGAGGCGCTCAAGATCTCCGGCAACGACCCGGACTTCCACCGCCGCGACCTCTGGGAGGCGATCGAGAACGGCGACTTCCCGGAGTGGGAATTCGGCGTCCAGATCGTCGAGGAGGCGGACGAGCACAAGTTCGATTTCGACCTCCTCGACCCCACCAAGCTGATCCCCGAGGAGCTGGTGCCGGTGCGGCGGATCGGCAGGCTGACTCTGAACCGCAACCCCGGCAACTTCTTCGCCGAGACCGAGCAGGTGGCCTTCCACCCCGGCCACATCGTCCCCGGGATCGATTTCACCAACGATCCGCTGCTCCAGGGGCGGCTCTTCTCCTACACCGACACCCAGCTGTCGCGGCTCGGCAGCCCGAACTTCCACGAGATCCCGATCAACCGCCCCGTGGCGCCGGTGCACAACCACCAGCGCGACGCCCACATGCGGCAGACGATCAATCCCGGGCGGGTGGCCTACGAGCCGAACACCCTCGGCGGCGGCTGCCCGTTCCAGGCGATGGCGAAGGACGGCGGCTTCCAGTCGTACGCCGAGAAGATCGACGCCCGCAAGGTCCGCGAGCGGAGCGAGAGCTTCCGCGACCACTTCAGCCAGGCGCGGCTGTTCTTCCTGAGCCAGTCGCCGCCGGAGCAGGAGCACATGGTGGGGGCGCTGCGCTTCGAGCTCGGCAAGCTCGAGACGCCGGCGATCCAGGAGCGCATGCTGTTCATGCTCTCGCAGGTCGACAAGTCGCTCGCCGCGCGGGTCGCGGAGGGGCTCGGGATCCCCGTCCCGAAGTCGATCGAGGGGCCGCTCAACCGTGCCGTCCCGGCCGACGCCGATCCCAGGAAGTACCAGCCGACGCCGGCCCGGAAGGACGTCGGCACCTCGCCGGCGCTCAGCATGGCGGGGACGGTGAAGGACACCATCAGGACCCGCAAGATCGCCTTCCTGGCCGCCGACGGCTTCGGGGCGGACCTCGCGGCGATGAAAAAGGAGCTGACGAAGGCGGGGGCCCAGGTGAAGATCGTGGCGCCGCGCGGCGGCAAGCTCAAGGGGGAGGGGGGCGAGGAGCTGGCGGTCGACCACAGCCTGCTCACCACCGCCTCGGTGCTGTTCGACGCCGTCTACGTCCCCGGCGGCGAGAAGAGCGTGGCGGCCCTGAAGCGGGAGGCGAAGGCCCTCCACTTCGTCAACGAGGCCTACATGCACTGCAAGGCGATCGCGGCCACCGGCGCCGGGGTCGACCTGCTCGCGGCCTCGTACCTCGGCGCGCTGCAGGACGGCGCCGCGGCCGGCGTGATCGCCGACCGCACCGCCAAGACGGGGAGCGCGGCGAAGGCCTTCGTGGCCGCCATCGCCGAGCACCGCCACTGGAGCCGCGAGGCGAAGGACCAGGTTCCCGCCTGAGCCGGCGCGGCTGATCGAGACGCAAGGGGCCGGGAGGCGCTCGCCTCCCGGCCTTTCTGATCTCGAGCCGGAGCGCGGCCGTCGATGCTAGAATCGAAGAAACCATTCATCGACAGGTCAGCTTTTCGGAGGCTCCAAATGCGCAAGGGGAATCACCTGCTTCTGCTTCTGGCCGTTCTGGGCGGGGCCGCGGGGTGCGCCACCGCTCCGCCCCGGGTCGTCGTCGATCCGTCGCTCGCCAACGCCGAGGTCTACGACGTCGAGGGGCTGTCCAACCGTTCCTGGGGAAAGCCGATCAAGTTCGGCCCCTTTCATACCGAGAAAACCCGGGCCGGCGAAAAGAGCTGGGACTGGGCCGGCACGACGTTCGCGGGCGGCGCGGAGGTCGGCAAGGGGACCCGCAGCTCACCCTACCGCTTCGTCTTCGTGGGGGAGAAGGGAGGGGAAGGGTACGCCGACTGCCGCGCCAACACGCCGGTGGTGGGCTGGCATACCCAGAACGAAGAGGGATCGGTGGCGATCGGCAAGACCGTTCTCGGCTGCGCCCTGCGCGATCCGGCGGGGGTCGTCCATCCCCTCTCGCTCCAGGGAGCCTTGAAGGACTTCCACGGCATCACCCGCTTCGGCGACGCCGGGATCGACATCCGGTCGCTCCACGACCTGCGCGGCGCGGACGGCCGGACGATCTCGGTCCCCGCCCCCCTCGGCTACGAGCTGCGCCAGGGGGACCGCGTGCTGGCGAGCGTCGATCTGATGGACAAAGGAAGGGTCTACCTGGCCCGCGATCTGCCGGCCGAGCTGCGGGACCCGGTGGCGATGACGGCAACCGTGCTCCTGCTGTTCAACAAGTGAGGCCCCGGTTTCCAGAAGTGCCAGGGACTTCTGGAGCGGGGGTCGAGGTGCTTTCCAGAAGTGCTGCGGTAGAAGTGCCAGGGTCTTCGTGAGCCGTCCGGGAAGTCTCTGGCACTTGTTTTCTCGTCCGGCGAGCCGTCCCGACGACATATTGACCCGACTTCCGGAGACCGCATAGGCTGTGGTCCGGCCGGAAGGCCCACGTCAGGAAGGAGTCAGGGATGAGCGGAGTTCGAGTCCTGGTCGGCACCCGCAAGGGGGCCTTCGTCCTCACCGCGGACGGCAAGCGCGAGCAGTGGAACGTCAGCGGCCCGCACTTCGCGGGCTGGGAGATCTACCACGTCAAGGGGTCGCCGGTGAATCCGGACCGGCTCTATGCCTCGCAATCGAGCGGCTGGTTCGGGCAGGTGATCCAGCGCTCGGACGACGGCGGCGCGACCTGGGAGGCGATGGGGAACAAATTCGTCTACGACGGCGTCCCCGGCACCCACCAGTGGTACGACGGCACCCAGCACCCCTGGGAGTTCAAGCGCGTCTGGCACCTCGAGCCGTCGCTCACCGACGCGGAGGCCGTCTACGCCGGGGTGGAGGACGCCGCCCTCTTCCGCTCGGCCGACGGCGGGCAGTCGTGGCAGGAGATCTCGGGGCTGCGCAACCACGGCTCGGGGCCGCGCTGGCAGCCGGGGGCCGGCGGCATGTGCCTGCACACCATCGTGCTCGACCCCAGCGACCCCGGGCGGATGTTCATCGCCATCTCCGCGGCCGGCGCCTTCCGCACCGACGACGGCGGCGCGACCTGGCAGCCGATCAACCAGGGGCTGCGCTCGCAGCAGATCCCCGACCCCAAGGCCGACGTCGGCCACTGCGTCCATCACCTCGCGATGCACCCGTCGCGCCCCGGGGTGCTGTTCATGCAGAAGCACTGGGACGTGATGCGCAGCGACGACGCCGGCGACTCGTGGCGGGAGATCAGCGGCAACCTGCCGAGCGACTTCGGCTTCCCGATCGAGATCCACGCGCACGAGCCGGAGACGATCTACGTGGTGCCGATCAAGAGCGACTCCGAGCACTACCCGCCCGACGGCAAGCTGCGCGTCTACCGCAGCCGCACCGGCGGCGACGAATGGGAGGCGCTCACCCGCGGCCTCCCGCAGAGCGACTGCTACGTCAACGTCCTGCGCGACGCGATGGCGGTCGACTCGCTCGACTCCTGCGGCGTCTACTTCGGCACCACCGGCGGCCAGGTCTACGTCTCCGCCGACGCCGGCGACAGCTGGTCTCCGATCGTCCGCGACCTCCCGGCCGTCCTCTCGGTCGAGGTCCAGACGCTCCCATGATCCGCGATGTCCACGGCATCCGCGTCGAGCTGCCGCCCCACCTGCAGAACCTGGCGGGGGTCAGCGGCGAGGTGGAGGTCGAGGTCGCCGGCCCGGTCACCCAGGGCGCCGTCCTAGACGCGATCGAGGCCGCCTATCCGGTGCTCTGCGGCACGATCCGCGACCACGTCACCCACAAGCGCCGGGCCTTCGTCCGCTTCTTCGCCTGCCAGGAGGACCTCTCCCACGAGCCGCCGGACGCCCCGCTCCCCGACGCGGTGGCGCGGGGCGAGGAGCCGCTGCTGATCGTGGGGGCGATGGCCGGGGGCTGAGCCGGCTTCCAAGAAGTGCCAGGGTCTTAGGAGCCGCCCCTCCTACCCCTGCTGCTCCGTCGGCCGCACCAGCACCTCGTTGACCGCCATCCGGCGCGGGCGGGTGACGATGAAGGCGATCGTCTCGGCGATGTCGTCCGCCTCCAGGCGCTCGATGCTGGCGAAGCGCTGCATCGCCTGCTCGGCGATCTCCGGGCGCAGGTGGCTCGCGAGCTCGGTCGACACCGCGCCCGGCTCGACGAGCGAGACGCGCACGTGGCGCCCGGTCACCTCCTGCCGCAGCGACTCGCTGAAGGCGCCCACCCCGTGCTTGGTGAGGTTGTAGACCCCCGACCCCTCGCGCGCCACTCGTCCGGCCACCGAGCTGATGTTGACCAGGTCCGCCACCCGCCGCGGCTCCCCCCGCGCCGCCTTCAGCAGATGGGGGAGGGCGGCGTGCGCCGTGTAGAGCAGCCCGAGCAGGTTCAGGTGCACCATCCGCTCCCACTCCTCGACCGGCGCGTCCACGATCGGCCCGAGGAGCATCACCCCCGCGTTGTTGATCACCGTGTCGAGCCGCCCCAGCGTCTCGACCGCGTGCCGCACCGCCCCCTCCGCCTGCGCCCGCTCGGTGACGTCCGCCTCGAAGGCGATCGCCTTCCCGCCCTGCGCGGAGATCTCCGCCGCCAGCCGGTCCAGCCGCTCCTTGCGCCGCGCCACCAGCACCACCGCCGCCCCCAGCCCGGCGAGCGCCCGCCCCATCGCCTCCCCGATCCCGCTGCTGGCGCCGGTCACCAGCGCCACCGTTCCTTCCAAAGATCTCGCCATGGCCGGGTCTCCTTCCCTGATTTCGGTTTGAAGGGCCCCGAGGTCTCTTCTCGGGCCTCAGGCTCGCTTTTCTAGCAAAAAACCGGCCGAAGGCGCCGCCGACGGCTCCGGAGCGCCAAGCCACGCGTTTCGAGAGGCAAGGACCGTTTTTAGAGCCTAACTTCGATTTTTAGGTGTAGAAAATTCAACCATAGAGCCCAAAAACCAATCTTAGAGCCTAAGAATTCAAAATTACCAGCTAAAAATTGGATTTAGATCGATCGGAACGAACGACAGACACTAAAAATTCAGCCTGATCGCCTAAATTGAATTTTTTGCCACTAAAAATCCAAATCCGATATAGACGGGCTGAATCGGTTCTTCGTATGAATCTTCAGAAGGGCCAGGAGGGTGCCAAGGGATGGGATTCCGCCATCGCCCCAGTCTGGAAGCACCCGCCGATCGGGATGTCCTCGCTCGGGAGAGCCCCGAAACCGTTCTCTGAAAGGAGAAAGCCATGAGAAAAGCTGTCACGTTCGCCAAGAAGATCACGGAATGGGAGCTGTTGAACACCAACATCAAGCCTCATCTGCCGGACATGCCGCATCTCCAGGGCGTGTCGGCGGATCTGGACGCCCTGATCGTCCAGTCCAAGCAGCTCGACAGCCAGCAGGAGGTCGCGCGCGGCCAACTGCAGGACGCCGTGCACCAGCGCCAGGGGCTGGAGAAGAAGGGGGAGACCCTCCGCCAGCGGGCCAGCTCCCTGCTCAAAGGAAGCCTCGGCTCCGAGAGCGACGACCTCGTGAAGTTCGGCATCCGTCCCCGCAAGACGGGCCCGCGCGGCCCCCGCAAGCCGAAGCCGCCCGTGACGCCGGGAACCCCGGCCGTCTCGCCGGCTCCGGCGTCGCCGCAGGCCAAGTAGTCGCCGTTCAGTCAGGTTCGTGAAGGGAGGGAGGGGGGCCGCGAGGTCCCCCTCGTCTTTTTTCAGAGCTCCCATGGGCTGGATCTCGCCGATCCGCTAGACTGCGTGCGCCTGCCGACGAAGGCGGGCGCAACCCGAGGAGGCCTCCCGCTTGCCAAGTCCTCGCTTTCTTCACGCCGCGTTCGGAATCCTGCTTTTCCTGTCGATCCCCATAACCGCGACGGCGGCGACGGCCGCGCCCGGAGCGCCGGCCGTGAAGCCCACCCGGTCCCCCGAGCGCGGCCGGGAGCTGATCGGCGCCGACGGCCTTACATTGACGGACAAGCAGAACAAGTTCTCGGTCCGCCTGCCGGCGGCGGATTGGAAGGTCTACCGGGAGACCGAGCTAGGTCCGTTTTTCCTCAACATCGCCAATCCGGCCGGCGAGCTGCGGGTGGAGATCCAGATCAAGACCTACCCGATTCCGCTCGACATGCTCCAGATGACCCTGGAGCGCGAATTCAAGAAGAAAGGCGCAACGGTGCAGCGCTCCACGCTCGCAGAGCGGGACGGCGCGAAGTGCTGGGATTTCGAGGGCGAGGACCAGGAGGCTCCCGGCGGTTTGCAACACTTTCTCTCACGGATGTGCGAGATCGACAGCGGCCACAAGGTCTCGGCCGGTGTGGCGTTGCCGGTCGCCCAATGGACCGCGGAGGAGAAGGTGCTCCGGGAGCTGATCGAGAGCGTGCGCGTCGTCCCCTGATTCCGGGAAGCGCGGCTTCCAGAGGTGCCAGGCTCCTATGTCCGGCCTGTAGCCAGAGGCGCCGGTTCCAGGCGTCCTCCTCGGGCTCCGGAGGAGCCCCGGAATATAGCCAGGGGCGCGAGCCCCTGGAGACGCGCCAACCACCCCGACCTCCCCAAAGCCCCAGAGGGGCGCCGGGGTTTTCGGCTCGCCGCCTCGCCGGAGGCTCCGCCGGATTCCGCCGCCCTCCGCGCTCTGGAATTGGGCGGACTCATGAATGCCTGCATCGCTGCGACCAGGGGTTGGCACCCCTGGCTACATTCCTGGGCTCCTCTGGAGCCCAACATCCAGGGTCTCAGCCCGGGATCGCGTTTTCGCTGGGCACTGCCTCGAGATCCTGCTCCAGGTCTTCCGCGGCGAAGTGAGGAGGGATCTGGCGGGATCCGAGCAGCAGCCTGAGCTCCCAGAGGGACAGGCCCGCCACCTCGTGCGCCTTGCCGATCGACAAGCGACCCTGCGCATAGAGATGGACAGCCAGCTCGACGAGAACCTGGTCAAGGCTCAGTCGCGCCGAGTCGAGAATATCCTGAGGGATTTCAGGGTAGCAGGTGGAAGGCATCAGGCGTCTCCTGGGGACCGGCTTCAATCCGAGCCCGAGGAAATCTTACCGCGCCCCGACACCGAACGATCGCGCCGTCTTGAGACCGTCGATCTCCTTGCGGCGGAGGGTGTAGAGACGTGACAGGTCGTAACGAGAACCTATCCGAGGCCACGGGGACGGCGTCACGTCTCCGCCGGAGGGCAGACCGGCGCCACCGGCGAAGTAGTACCGGGGCAGGTTCCGAAGCTTCTTGTGAAGGTGAGATCCAGGCGGACCGCGGCAAGCCGGGAAGGTGATCCCTCCGAAGGGGCAGCCCCGGCGACCTGCCCTGCGAAGAGACGTGACGCCGTCCCCGTGGTTTCGGATAGGTTCTCGTTACGACCTGTCACGTCTCTACTCCCTCCGCCGCAGGATTTGCCCGCTCTCCGTCGGAACCGCGCTCACCCAGGACCCAAAGGCTCCTCGTCCTCCGCCGCCCGCATCTCCCGCACGACCTCGCGGATGATCTGCTTGAGCTCCTCGACCCTCTCCTCCCGATTCGCCGCCTCGCTCCGGGGCGGCGCCGGTGTGATCTTGGCCGCCTCCGAGACCGCCCGCTCCAACCGGCGGGCGGAAGGCCGCATGGTCTCGAGCACGGAGCGCACGTTCCTGGCGGCGGCGCTCTCCTCGGCGGCCGGCCGCGGCTCGGGATAGGCGAAGGCGAAGAACTCGTCGTACTCGAGGCCGATCGACCGTGCCACGCCGAGCACCAACTGCATCTTGGCCTCGATCTGCCCGCTCAGCACCCGGCTGACCTGCCCCTGATTGAGCCCCATCCGGCGCTCCACCTCCCGGTTCGATACGCCGAGCAGGCGCATCAGGCTCCGCAGAAGGTTCAGTAGCCGCCGGACTTCCTTTTCGTCGCTGTTTGTGGGATCCCACTAGCGTCCGGTTAGAAGTCGAATAGAATCAATTGGTTAGCGGGGTTGGCTATTTCTCGTTGGGACCGATCAGGCTGTAAGGCGCATGAAATCTCGGTTTTCTCGAAGATCGAGACCGACAAGATCTGTAGACATGTGTACAGCGAGGCCTCTAATTGAAGCTCTTTCTTGACAATGGCGATCAACACGTAAGTGGCCACGGCGCAACAGATTTGCGTCTTCACCGCGTTCTCGCTGGTGCCAAGAAATCGCTTAATGCGCAGGTGCTGCTTGATCCACTTGAAGAACAGCTCGACCTGCCAGCGGCTTTTGTACAGAGCCGCGATCGTCAAGGCGGGCAAGACCGTATTGTTGGTCAGGAAGACGAGCGTCTTGCCAGACTCGGGGTCCTTGAAACGGACACGCCGCAGATGCTCCGGGTAGGCTTTGGCCGAGTAGAAGCCGTTGAGCATCACGCACTGGTCGCAGATTACGCCGGTAGAGCGCTGCGTCGGCGCCGAATACACGCGCCGAGCATCCATTCCTTGCTTGGCACGAGTGACGAAGAAAGCACCGGCCTGATGCATCGCGTACAGCCGCGTAAAGTCCACGTAGCCACGATCCATTACGTAGAAGGCGCCGGCCTCAATCGGCAGGATGTCGAGCACGTTGACATCGTGCAGCTTGCCATCGCTGATGTGGAGGAACGTCGGGATCGAGCCCCGGAGGTCCAGAAGCGTGTGCAGCTTGATGGCCGCCTTGGTCGATCGAAACGGTGCCCAGTCGAACAGGCTCAGGCACAGATCGATCGTGGTGGAGTCCAGCGCATAGACGCTGGCATCGAGTCCGAGCACCGAAGGATCTTGAGCGTAGAGCGTTTTGGCGCCCGCGATCAGTCGCTGAGCCAGCCCATGATAGATGCGCCAGTCGCGACGCTCGAGTGCGTCGGCCAACGTCGAGCGCGCGGGCGACGCCTTCATTCCCATATGAAACAGCTTGGTTTGGTTGGCGGCCAGACAAGCCTCGATGTCGCGCAGCGATTCGCGCCAGGTGAGTTGCGCGAAGGCCATAACGCGGAACAGGTCGGCACAGCTCAGAGTGCGCACGCCCGCATCACCCTTGTGCCGTTCGACGATGCGTCCGAAGGTCTTCCATGGGACGAACTCCATCACCTGTGCGAACAGCGTCTTGCCCACGTTCATGCGTCACCTCGGGGTTGGTCAAGCCCGAGAGCATGGCATGGGCGATTAGCAAAGCCTCGCGCTCAGCGACCGGGAACTCCACCCGGCCGGCCCCTGACTCAGTGGGATCCGAGGCGAAGCACCGCCTCCAAGAAATTGCTCAATCTCTCCGTGGCGCCTCCGCCCCCGAAATTCAAATCGTGGACACCCCTGAGTCGCCCGAAACTACAGTCAATGCAGGCCTTACGGGTGGTAGACAGCAAATAGACCGGACACTAGTGGTGGGATCCATACTCTCAAGACTACATCGGGGTCTCCAGTTCGCCAATGGTGCAGGGAAGCCAGTTACGGCATTCAGTCCCACAGGTATGCCGGTTGCTATGGGACTTCCGAGAGATGCTTCCGAAGGGCGCCGTGGTCGCTTGAGAAGTATAGGCTACAATCACCAATGAACCGCGAAATTTGGAGGTTGCCCATTGTCAAAGTTATGGCATGTCGGAGTAGGCATCTTGCTGGGATGTATCTGCACGGTACTTGTTCTCTGGACGGCGGGATTCTTCCACGGACGCTCGGCGATTCAGCAGCCCCTTATCTCCGCGCTCGGTTCGGTGCGCCCAACAGATGGACGGATCGGCGGTCAACTGAACTATGCACCGTATCCCACCTCGGTTGATAGGCATAGTCGGGCGTGGAAGAGGTTTCAGGAGCGAATTAAATCGGGCAGAGTAGAAGCAGTGCGCGACCTGGCGGTTTCATCGCTGGTCAATAGAGGCTTGGACGCAGCGATCACTGGAATCGAACGCGGGACGCAGGGAGAGCCTGAAGACGCCTTGGTGCTGTCCGATCTGTCGGCATTGTATGATGAGCGGGCCCATATCAAGAATGCGCCGATAGATTATGTTTCGGCTCTTGATCTCGTTGAGCACGCCATAGCGATTTCCCCTGATCTTCCGGAAGCACGCTTCAATAAGGCGATTGTCCTTGAGCATCTATCGCTTCGAGAAGAAGCCTGCGCGGCGTGGCAGAAATATCTGGAAATTGATAGTGATTCGCGGTGGTCCGAGGAAGCCCGGGCCCGGCTCAAGGACCTTACGGCTTTAATGCGTGTTCCAAGGGCAAATCCTTACGAGCTTCTCTCTCAGGAAATCGAAAAGGGAGGAGGGGCGGCCCTGACGCGGCTTGCCGAGGAGGAGCCTGAGGTGACACGAGAAATCCTTGAAGAAAACATAGTTCCCCGGTGGGCTGAGGCAATGAAGCGAAACGAACCGCATAAGGTTGATCAGCGAACGTTCGCCGCCCGTCTTATCGCGGAAGTCTTTGCTAAGCGAGGTCGGGATCGGATATTCAGAGACGTAGTCGCAGAGATGGAAGAAGCCGTACGAGACCCTCGCAGTGCGAAGTCGTTGATGTTAGTTCAGTCTCTGTGCCGGTATAGGAGCGGACTTGAAAGGGTAAGCGAAAGAACACTGGGCAACACAGCGATGCCTGACTTTGCCGCTGCAGAAAGAGGGCTTCGCTCTATCCATAGCTACGCTGCGCTATTTGTTAGATTTCAAGAGGCGAGGAGTCAGTTCTTTAGAAGATCTCTTGCGCCGGCTCGGTTAATGTTGGAGACATTGGATAAGGACCCACGCATCATCATGTATCCGAGTTTGGCAGCAAGGATTCACCGCTTGCTTAGCTTTATCGCAGGGGGTGAAGGTGATCCGACGCGGGCCTTGGCGGAGGCTCGGCGCGCTCTTGATATATCAAGCCGCCTTGGCGAGCCGCAGAGCATAGTCATCTCTCAAAACATGATTGCGGCTATTTTAACATCCTTAGGCCGCCTTGATGAGAGCTGGCGTCATCGATTTGCCGCCTTGTCATGGGCGCCTTCGCCGCCTGTCGGTCAGCGGCAACTTGGCGCGATGCTTGACATATTCGACGGCGCTACGATCTCTTCTCTTGAGCAGCGACGGCCGAGAGCTGCGCTCGTTTTTAAAAGTCGCTCGCTCGCCCTGGCCGAGAGCACGGATGATTCCGAGGAAATTATTAGTAGCTCACTCGAAAAGGCGCGGATCGAGGCTGCATTGGGACGGAAGGCAGAAGCTGGAACGGAGTTTGGGAAAGCAGTGAGGGCGCTGGAGAAAACTAATCATTTGGCCGGTCAATACTTCGCGCCGCTTTTTGATGTCACGCGCAGGGAGATTGATGAAAGCGAGAATCGTGCGGCGGCAATAGCTCTTGAGTTAAGGATGGCTGGCAGCCTTGGCGCTCGGGCCGACTTCGATTTTCGGCGCGGAGATGCCCGCGCGGCAAAGATGGACCTTGAGAGAGCTCTGCACGATCTCGAGCAACGACGAGCAAAGGTCTCTTCCTTTAGCGAACGCGTTTCCTTTCTCGATCAGGCGCAGTCTCTCTATGAGAGAATGGCTGCGCTGCAACTTCATCTTGGTCGGCCGGAGGAAGCACTAGAAACTCTTGAACGGTTTCGCTCGCGCACCCTCCTTGAGCAAATTAGTAAGGCTCCCGACGATCACCCAATTAGCACGGGTGCTGCAGGTCTTGGTTGGCGTGAAATTTGCCGCCGATTGCCTTCGGGTACAGACGTTATATTCTTCGCGTCAGTTGAAGGTCGACTGATCAGTTGGTTGCTTCGGCCATCGGGGGTGTTGATCGCTGCCCGCCAGCCTTCGTGGGAATCTGTCTCTTCTGTGGTGAATGCTTTAGGAGAGAGCCGGTCTAACCCGATCGTTTTTGAAAAAAATTTGGAGCATCTCTACCGCGAATTGATGGGGCCATGGAGAAATGACCTCTTGCCCGGAGATCGAGTCATTCTGGTTCCGACCCAGATTCTTTTCAGCGTACCATTCGCAGCATTGCGAGATCCTGTCAATCAGCATTTTTTGGTCGAGGACCACGCCGTCGGGATTTCTCCGAGCATATCCGGATTCTTGGCGGCCGTACGAAGGGATCAGATGTTATTGGGACGACCGCTCGCAACGGCGCTTTTGGTTGGTGACCCGGACACAAGAAGTCGAACTCACGAGTCAGAATACTTACCTGGAAGCCTGCCAGCGGCAGCCATGGAGATCAGGCAATTAAGTGAAATTTACCAAGGAATCAAGGTCTGGCCGTTGACACGTGATAAGGCCACGCCAAGGCGGGCCCTGGCCCTGCTGCGCGAGTCTGACATTGCGCATTTTGCAGCGCATTCCACGGCAGATTTCAATGACCCTGCGAACTCCCGGTTAATCCTTTCCTCGGAGGGTAGCGATCCCGGAGATCTATTCGCCCATGCTATTCTTCGGATCCACTTGAACCGGACTCGGGTTGTTGTGCTCGCGACTTGTAGCAGCCAAGCAGGCCCAGTCTCCCCCAGTGAAGGCTCTCTCAGCTTGGCCTATTCCTTTCTCGCTGCGGGCGTTCCCGCCGTTGTCGGTAGCTTGTGGCACATAGATGATGCAAGCACTGCGCGTTTCTCTCTCCGTCTTCACCGGGAATTACGACGCGGTGTCGATGTCATTTCTGCGCTGCGCAACGCTCAGCTTGAAGAAATTAAGGAGCGGCGTCGTAACCCGGATTGGACTTGGGCAAGTTTTCAAGTATTAGGTGGAGTGGTGGCTCGTATGCCATAACTTCTCCAGTGCAGCTGCCGCGGGATGGCCAACCTGAGAGTTTTGGACTATGAGGTGTTTGTTGCCGAAGGTGAGGACAGAACGATCATTGGACCGAAGAAAAGAATTTCTAGTAAGGGCTAATTTGGCCTGCAGCCAACCACTCCGGTACCTCTACAACTTTTGTTGCTGGGTGGATCGCAAAAATGAGCCGGAGCGTACGCACCGCATTGTAGGCATCTACGACAAGCTTGCGTTGCTCTTTGAAAATGAGTTTATCAAACATGTCTTCCTTAACCGTGTGAGCTGGTGACTGGCGCAACTGCCTAATTTTGCGAAAAGTGGCAATCATTTCGTCCTTTGGTTTTGGGTCGATTAGGTGTACTTGGTGATCAATCCATTCATCGAGTAGTGTTATAGTTCCCTTCGGATGGGCCATGATCTTACCGTCTGCTCTTACTTGCTCACGCTCCAGTGCGACGTCCTTCCCGAAGAATTTTTTCGCTATGTTTTCTGAGAGCATCTTATCCAGTACGTGCACAAACTCGTTGAACGCCTTCTGCGTAGGTCTCAAGAGAAACGCAAACTCTCGCGGTCGTTCTTCTGAGAAATCACGGGAAAACAGTCGCTTGCGCCCCATCGCTTTGGTCATCTCATTTATTATGCGGAGTTCTTCCATGAAAGCAACAAAAATAGATGTGTTCAATGACCACTCGCCCATTGAGGCTTTCCAGTAGTCTGGGTGAGGAAGGTACTCTCCTCGTAGCTCCCGGGCCTCCCAGATGCGTTGATGCTCCGGCGTTAGGTTGTGCAAATACCTTAAGAATACCGCCGCTGCTCGATTGGTATCTTTATCGTAGCCGAAGCCGAATGTCTGTAAGAGAGCTTGGTCTCGATCTGGTACTATGCTATCGCCCTCCATATAATGTTCGTCCTTAACAGAGATAGTGCCGTGTATATCGTCGTGTTGGAAATAGTAACGAGGATCGTTGCGGTAACTCTCGAGAACTACAAGATCAAAATACTTGAGTGATAACTGCGGCTCTCCCAGGGCGAGGCACAATGAAAATGGCCTTCCTTCATAGTCGGATCGATTCACGGCCTTTCGGAGGAGAAGGGGTTCCGGATACAGGCAGCCGCTTAGTCCGCTAGCGTCAATTTTCTGCAGTTGATCTTCGATGCGCTCTGCTGCGAAAGCCTTAATGTGGGGATTGGGATGTCGATCTCCGCGGACCACTGAAATTAGGCCATTCTTGACGAGATTTTTTACCGTGTTCGCGGGAGTAGAAGGTTCGACCGGCAAGCCATTGAAGTCATGGGAATCGAGATAGTGTCTCGTGATCCTTGTAAGAAGCCCATTCTTAGTCATTGAGTTGTCAACCCGTTGGCCTCAGAAGTGATACTGTGCATCCACTATAAAGAGCGACTACGATCCTTGTGTTAACTTGCTAATGGGAGAACCTCCTATGATGCTGGCTGGTCCGCTGGAAGGCCCCAGCGCCCACTCCTTAGTCGTTGCCCCCCTACACCAACCCCGCCTTCCGACCCCGCCTTAAAACCTCCCCACCCAACAACCCATAAGCCACCGCCCCCGTCGACCAGCTCTCCGTATCAAAAATAGGCCGTCCCAGCCCCGGCGCTTCCGCCAACCTAATGTTGATGGGGATCTCGGTGCGGAAGACTTTGGCGCCGTAGTCGTGGCGGAGGGTGGCGACGACTTCGTCGGTGACGCTCGTGCGGTGATCGACCATGGTGAGGAGGATGCCGAGGAGGTCGGTCTTGCGGCCGATGCGGTCCCTCGTGGAGTCGACGAGGGAGAGGAAGCCGGAGAGGGCTTCGGTGTCCAGGCGGTGGGGGGCGACGGGGACGATGAAGGATTCGGCGGCGACGAGGGCGTTGAGGGTGAGGATGGAGAGGCCGGGGGGGCTGTCGATCACGATCATGTCGTAGCGCCGGCGCAGCGGGCTCAGGGCCCTCTTGAGGAGCTTCTCGGGCTCGTGCTTGCGGGCGAGGGCGAGGTCGAGGCCGGCGAGGCGGAGGGAGCCGGGGAGGAGGTGGAGGCTCTCGACCTGGGTTTCGAGGACGGCGTCGGGGGCTTCGGCCTTGCCGGTGAGGAGCTCGGCGGTCGAGGCCTCCACCTGGTCGCGGGCGACCCCCAGCGAGAAGGTGGCCGAGCCCTGGGGGTCGAGGTCGATCAGCAGGGTCGCGAGGCCGGTGCGGGCGAACGCGGCGGCCAGGTTCACGGCCGTGGTGGTCTTGCCGACGCCCCCCTTGAGATTAGCCAGTGCCAGTCGCATGCGCTTCCTCCTCTTGGACGATTCATCCTTGCGGCCTGCCGGCGAAAGCTCCACCGTTTCCTTCTTCAGGGCTATTGTATCCCGAGGTTTACGATGGGTGCGCGGGGAGTGAACCCTCGGCGAGGGTGCCGGGTGGGCGTGTTAGAATCCGCGCGAAATCACGAAGACAGGAGGGGAACCGATGGCCAAGGGGGCCGACATGGACCGCATCGTACGCTGCGCGATTCACCCTGCGTTAGGGATTTCCCGGGTGGGGAACGCGCCGCCCGAGGACTACTACCTGGCTCCCGAGATCCCGGGGCGCCCGGCCGATCCGGGGGCGGCCGGCTTCAAGAACGCGGCGGGGGAGATCCGGCGCGAGGCGGCCCGCTTCCGGGTCTACGGCTACGACGAGCTGGGGAACGTGGTCGGGGAGATCACCGCCGGCGACGGCTCCGACATCGAGATCGTCTGGGAGGTCCACCTGGCCAACCGCAAGGCCGCCTGGTACCAGTTCCTGAACGCCCTCGACCTCAAGCAGTTCGCGATGACCCCGGGGTACCGCAATGCCACGATCCAGGGGGCGCAGCGGGACGACCTGGTGATCGACCCCGGCCCGAGGACGATCAGCGGACGGGACCGGAGCGGCCCCGAGTACGCCTTCGACCAGGGGTGGATCTCCTTCTCGCCGGGGTCGATCGTCCAGGTGCCGCTCGGGGAGCTGCGCACCGACGCCGAGGGGCGGCTGATCGTGATCGGCGGCGCCGGCCACTCGGCCTCGGCGGACGGCGAGCCGGCGGTCACCTTCGCGAACAACGACGGCTGGCACGACGACACCTCGGACGGGCCGGTGCGGGCGACGGTGAAGATCGGCGACCGCGAGCTGCTGGCCGAGCCGGCGATGGTCGCCGTGACGCCGCCCAACTACGGCCAGGGGCTGCACGGCGTGGTGACCATGCACGACGTGGTCTACGACCTCTTCCTGCGCCAGCAATGGGTCGAGCCGCCGGCGAAGCTGACGTTCTGGGAGCACATCTTCCCCCTGTTCGCGCGGATGGTCGGCAACCAGTGGGTGAACCAGGGGATCTACTTCCTGTTCGGCGCCGGGTCGCCGAGCGATCTCACCGATCCGGAGTACCTGGAGAAGCTGGCGAGCCCCGACCCCGCCCACCGGGCGGAGCGCGAGTACCTCTTCCACTGGTTCCGCCAGCCGCCGCCGCCGTGGGACTCCCCCGAGCCGCGCGCCGTGCTGCCGCCGCCGGAGCCGGTCGACCTGCCGCCGTTCTACGGCGACGGGGTGGACTACACGGATTCCGCGATCTACGACCTCGCCATCACGCCGACGCAGTACGAGTGGCTGCGCCTGTGGGCGGAGGGGAAGGTCGAGACGGGGGAGCGGCCCAACCCGCAATCGGCGCCGGAGAAGCTGGAGGACCTGGACGTGGCGGCGCAGCCGGGAGCGCTCGACAAGGCTCCGCTCGAGGACTGCCTGGGGGGCGCGTTCCACCCCGGGATCGAGCTGACCTGGCCGCTGCGGGTGCCGAGCCTCTGGCAGCCGCCGGCGAGCGTGGGAGGGCTGCTTTACCGGCTCAACATCCTGCCGGCCGGGGAGATGCCGGTCGACGACTACGGGCCGTACCTGACCCCGGAGATCGCGCTCGGGCCCGACGGGCCGGTCGCGGCGAGCGGGCCGGGGTCGCTGACGCGCTGGATGGGGGTCCCCTGGCAGACCGACGAGGCGAGCTGTCTCTCGGGGTACAACAGCTCGAACTACCTGTCGCTCCCCTCGTTCTGGGCGGCGCGGGTCCCCAACCAGGTGCTCGCCTGGCAGTCGTACGAGCGGCTGCTCGATCCAAAGCTGCCGGCGGCGCAGAAGGTGAAGCACCTCACCTACCGCCAGTTCTGGCTGCGCGACCTAAACGCCTCCGGCGCCTACCAGGACCGCATCAACAACATGGTGAAGAACTGGCATGCGATCGGGATCGTGGCCGAGCAGCCGGTGCCGGGCGGGCCGGCCGAGCCCGGATGGCCGCACCGCTACTGGGTGGAGACCGGCCGCGCCAAGAAGTTCGAGGAGCCCGACCCCACCTGGCAGCAGGTGCTGCGCGCCGAGAGCCCGGTCGAGCCGGCGGCCCGCGGGGTGCTGGCGAAGGTCACCAGCGAGGCGCTGCCGGTGCAGAGCCCGGCCGAGAAGGCGGCGCAGCCGAAGCCGCGGCGGCAGGTCGTGCGCCGCGACCGGTAGGAAATAGAAGTGCCAGGGACTTCGTGAACGGGAACCAGCGGCAACTGATCTCGCAGGGCGCTGTTTCCTCCCCCGTACTCGGGGGAGGTCAGGAGGGGGCCTCAACCTCCCGGACAAGGAAGCGCCTCGGACTCCGGAACGCCCCCTCCTGGCCTCCCCCGAGTACGGGGGAGGAAAAAGGCTTCCGGGATCGGTCGGTTCGCGACTTCGGCCGGCCCCCGCCCGGGCGGGGACAAGCCCCGCCCCTACGTCAGGATCTTAAGTGCCAGGGACTTCGAAAATAGGCGGCAAAATGCCCACCGTGATCGTGGCCGGGGGTGGTCCGGCGGGGGCGGTGACGGCGTTCGTGCTGGCGCGGCGCGGGGTGCGGGCGGTGGTGGTCGAGGCGCGGGGGGCGCCGGAGCGGAAGGTGGGGGAGTGCCTGCCGCCCAGCCTCAACGTGCTGCTGCGGGACCTGGGGTGGGAGGACCTCCTGGGCGGCGGCGGACACCTGCGCTCTCTGGGGCACCGCTCGGTGTGGGGATCGTCGGAGCCGGGGGAGCGCTCGTTCCTGTTCGGCACGCGGGGGGACGGCTGGCACGTGGACCGGCTCACCTTCGAGGCGGGGCTGGCCGAGAAGGCGCGCGGGGCGGGGGTGGAGTGGCGGAGCGGGTGCCGCGTCGTGCGGTGTTTGCCGGCGGCGCGGCACGAGGGCGGCTGGGATCTGGAGATCGCCACGCCGGCCGGCCGTGAGGTGGTGACGGCGGATTTCCTGGCCGACGCCACGGGGCGGCCGGCCCACCTGGCCCGGCGGCTCGGGGCCCGGCGGGTGCGCTACGACCGGCTGGTTGGGGCGTCGGCCCTGGTGGCCGGCGCGCCGCCCTCGCGGGACTCCTACACGCTGGTCGAAGCGGTCCCCACGGGGTGGTGGTACTCGGCGCTCCTCGCCGACGGCCGGATGGCGGTGGCGTTCATGACCGACGGCGATCTGCTGGAGCGCGGCTTTCGCGGGCCCCAGGGGATCGTGGCCTGGCGGGCGGCGCTGGCGGCGACCCGGGAGACCCGGGAGCGGGTGGGGGACGGGGCGGTCGCCGGCAAAGATCTCCAGATTCTCCCCGCCGAGACCTCGCGGCTCGACCGCATCTCCGGCGACGGGTGGCTGGCGGTAGGGGACGCGGCGGCGGCGTACGATCCGCTGTCGTCCTACGGCATCGGCTCGGCGATGGCCTCGGGGTTCTACGCCGGGAACGCCATCGCCGACACTCTCCTGGGCAAGGAGGAGGCCGTGCCGGCCTATCTCGAGCTGTTGCAGCGGGCCTACGGCGACTGCCTCGACCTGCAGCGGCAACACTATGGCGAGGAGCGGCGGTGGCCGGATTCGCCGTTCTGGCGCCGGCGGCAGGCGGCAGGGTACTGCCTGGAGCCGGCTTGAAACGGTCTATTTCCGCGACATCTCGTCGCGCACCACGACGCCCCCCTTCATCACGAACCCCACCCCGTCGAGCGCGGTGATGTCCGCCAGCGGATCGCCGGGGACGGCGATCAGGTCGGCGTACTTCCCCGGCTCGAGGGTGCCGAGCTGGTCCTTCCAGCCGAGCAGGTCGGCGGCGTCGACGGTGGCGGCGCGGAGGATGTCGATCGGCTTCATCCCGGAATCGGCGTAGGCGCGGAAGATCAGGCGGGCGGACTGGCCGCGGGTCTGGCCGGGCAGGGCGAAGTACTCGTCCGAGCCGGCGGCGATCGGCACGCCGAATTTGCGGGCGCGGGCGAGGCGCTCGCGGCCGGCGTCGATCCCCTTCTGCAGGTTCTCCCGGAGCTCGCCGGCCTGCTCGGGCGCGCGGTCGAGCTCGGATTTCGTCAGCCGCTCGATGAAGGCGAGCGGATAGTCGGTGGGGACGAGGTAGATCCGTTTCGCGGCCATCCGGCGCAGCACGTCGTCCGAGACCGTGTAGGCGTGCTCGATCGAGTCGACGCCGGCCTCGGCGGCCAAGCGGGTCGCGGGGTCGTCGGTCGCGTGCGCCGCCACCTTGAGGCCGTTCCTGTGGGCCTCGTCGACGATCGCCTTCATCTCGTCGGGGGAGAGCATGGTGGCGGCGTTGACGATGACCTTGATCACCGTGGCGCCGTCCCAGATCGCCTGGCGGACGGCGCGGCGCGCCTCGTCGGTCCCCGTGACCTCGGCATATTCGAGGGGGACGAGGGCGCGGCCGGCGGCGGAGAGCTTGCCGTACTGCCCGCCGACGGGGGAGAGGGCGCGGGTCGAGACGCTCATCCGCGGACCCTTCACCCAGCCGTCGTGGATGGCGTCGCGCAGCGCCACGTCGTTGTTGGTCCCCGAGTTCCCCAGGTCGCGGACGGTGGTGAACCCCGCCTCCAGCATCTCGCGGGCCATGGCGGCGCCGAGGAGCGCCCGCTTTCCCGGGGTCATCTCGGTGAACAGCGTGCCGGAGAACTGGGCGTCCGACTGGTCGGGGTCGACGTTGGTGAGCAGGTGGGTGTGGGCGTCGATCAGCCCCGGCAGCACGGTCGCGCTCCCGAGATCGATCAGCCGCGCCCCGGCGGGGATCGCCAGCTTCGGGCCCGCCGCGACGATACGGCCGTTCTCGATCAGCAGGACCGCGTCGGGGACGGCGCGGCCGGCCTTGACGTCGATCAGCCGGCCGCAACGGATGGCGGTGATGGCGGGCGCGGCGGCGACCGCGGGGGCGGCAGGGGCCGCCGCCGCGAGCAGCAGGGAGACGAGCGCCAGCGCGGCGCGAGACGGAACGGTCATGGAGAGCCCTCCGGCCGCCCATGGTATCCCGCCAGGAGCGCGCGCCGGAGGTGCCAGGGTCTTCAGTGGGGTTTGTGCGGGTCGGTCGCCGCTTTGAACTCCCGGTCGAAGCCGGGGAGGATCGCCTTGACGAAGGCGTTCGAGATCAGGTGGGTGATGATCTCCCAGGTGCTGGTGTTCGGGCTCGACAGCGGGCCGGAGAGGTCGGCGACGGTCGCCACCTGGTCGTTCTTGTGGTTCTCGAGGACGTGGGCGACGCCGCCGACCACCTTCTCGTAGAGCTTGCGGAGCACCGGCTTGTTCTGGTCCTGCTTCGCGTCGTAGACCTGGAGGTCCTCGATCAGCGGCTTGACGTACCCGGCGATCCGCCCGTCGTGGACCTTGATCTCCGTGTAGACCGAGAGCTTCCCCTGGGCGACGTCGAACTTGCCGTAGGTGCGCAGCAGGTCGTTGATCGCCGGCAGGCTCGCCTTGTCGACGCCGAGCAGGAAGTCGAAGTTGGCGCCGCCGCGCGGATCGCGGAAGGTCGCCGAGGCGTGCGCGCTGCCGGTGCCGAGGAAGCGCCCGGTGAGCGTCGCGTGGGTCGGGCCCTGGCGGAAGCCGCTCGAGATGTTGGTCACGTCGAGGTTCGCGCGGTCGACGAAGAAGCGGAAGCGGTGGTCCTTGATCGGCGTCACCAGGGCGACGTTGCCGTCGATCAGCCGCAGGTGCTTGACGGCGACCGGCATGTCGGGCTGCGGGTTCTCGGCCACCTTCCGGACCTTCTGGCCGGCGGCCCTCTCGATCGCCTTCCGGTCGGGGGTGTGGGCGTAGTCGAGGCGGAGCCCGCGCACGGTGACCTCGGCGATCCGCGCCTCGCGGTGGCGCGGGCCGTACTCGACCTCCCCCTGCGAGGTGAGGGTGCCGCCGGTCAGCGTCACCTCCGCCTTGGCGATGATCGGCCGCAGGCGGTCGAGCGGCACGTTCTCCACCTTGTAGAGGGCGTGGACGCCGGGGTAGGGGACGGAGAGGAAGTCCGCGTTGCCGTTGACGTAGGCGCGGCCGGTGTCGAAGACCACCCCGTCGGAGTGGATCGGCGAGGGATAGGGCTTGTCGTGCGCGTTGAAATTGCGGATGTTGGACGCCAGCGCGTTCCAGCGCGAGACGTGGAGCGGCTTGGCGGGGTCGACGTCGATGTAGGTCAGGTCCCCCTCGCGCACCTCGATGCGGTTGAACTTCAGCGGGTAGAGCGACTCGAAGGCCTGCTGCCAGCCGCGGTCCTTCATCTTCACGTTGTCCTTGGCCTCGAGCTCGATCTGCGGCAGGTTGACGTGCACCCGCGGCCGGAAGAAGACGGCGTCGGCCACCAGGTGGCGCTTGAACAGCGAGCTCCACTCGAGGCCGGTCTTCAGGCTCGGGATCTCGGCCACCGGCGGCTCGGGGTTGGCGTCCTGCCGGATCACCACGTTCTCGAGGGTCAGCGACAGGCCGGCCAGGCCGAAGTGGGCGTGCCCCAGCGTCACGTGGTAGCCGTGCAGCTTCTGGTTGATCTTCGCCTCGAGGTCGCGGCGCAGCGTCTCGTCGAGGTGATGGACGACGAAGAAGGCGACGAGCGCCAGGACGGCGGCGATCAGCACCCAGGCGAGCCCCTTGCGGCCGAGCCGCGATTCCCTGGCGGGCGCCGTTTCGACGGCAGCGGGCGACCGCGAGGGTTCCGGCTCGGGGGGATCGGGAGGGTGGGAGGCCAGGGGCTGACTCAAGGGGTACGTCGCTTTCAGGGCCGGCCCGCCGGCAGGGCGGAGCGGCAGGGGAGATCCTAAGCAATCGCCCTGCCAGGGGGGGCCTTTATCGATTCCCCGCCTGCGATATGCTCCCGCCGATTTCTATGCCTGCTCCTCCGCCGACTCCGCCGTCGACTTCTTCGTCGCAGCGGGCCGAACGCTCCGGCCCGGGGTTCGCCCGCCGGCTGACCCTGTTCGACGCCACGATGATCGTGATCAGCGGAATCATCGGCTCGGGGATCTTCATCAACCCCTACGTGGTGGCGCAGGCCGTCCACACGCCGTTCCTGATCCTCGCGGTGTGGGTGGCGGGGGGCGTCATCGCGCTCCTCGGGGCCTTCGTCTTCGCCGAGCTGTCGACGGTGATGCCCAGGGTGGGGGGGCAGTACGCCTTCTTCCGCGAGGCGTTCTCCCCCATCATCGCCTTCCTCTACGGCTGGGGGCTGCTGCTGATCGTGCAGTCGGGGGCCACGGCGGCGGTGGCGGTCGCCTTCGCCCAGTACGTGGCGCGCCTGGTCGACCTGCCGAAGGGGAGCGAGAGCTGGCTCGCCGCCGCCATCCTGCTCGCCGTGGCGGCGTTCCACGCGCTGGGGATCAAGCCCGGGGCGGTGGTGCTCAACGTCATCACCTTCACCAAGACGCTGGCGCTCGCGGCGCTGGTGATCGGCGCCTTCGTCCTCACCGGGCGCTCGGGGCTCCACTTCACGCCGCTGGTCCCCACCGACCTCGGCGGGCTCCCCCTCCTCTCCGCCTTCTTCGCCGGGCTGGTGCCGGCGATGTTCGCCTACGGCGGCTGGCAGAACCTCAACTACGTGGCCGAGGAGGTGCGCGAGCCGCAGCGCAACCTGCCGCGGGCGATCCTGATCGGCGTCTTCTGCGTGATCGCGGTCTACGTCTCGGCCAACGTCGCCTACGTCCACGTGCTGGGGGCGGACGCCCTCGCCGCCACCAAGACGCCGGCGGCGGACGTCGCGGCCCTGCTGGCCGGCGAGGTCGGGGCGAAGGCGATCAGCCTGCTGATCGTGGCCTCCACCTTCGGCTTCCTGAACCTGTCGCTCCTCTCGGCGCCGCGGGTCTACTACGCGATGGCGGCGGACGGCCTCTTCTTCCGCGCCCTCGCCCGCCTCTCCCCCCGCTTCCGGGTGCCCACCGCCGCGATCCTGCTGCAAGGCGGCCTCTCCGCCGCCTACGCCCTCGCCAACAG
Organism: uncultured Acidobacteriota bacterium; assembly: GCA_963756595.1. GTDB lineage: Bacteria > Acidobacteriota > Thermoanaerobaculia > Multivoradales > UBA5704 > DATARR01. The sequence goes on along the minus strand of CAVWOZ010000067.1, from coordinate 11,089 downwards.
CTACGACCGCCTGCTCAGCTACGCGGTGTTCGCGGACTGGATCTTCTTCGCCCTGGCGGGGATCTCGCTGATCGTCTTCCGCCGCACGCTGCCGGACTCGCCGCGGCCGTTCCCGGTCCCGCTCTACCCCCTGGTGCCGATTCTCTTCACCCTCGCCGGGATGGGGATCGTGCTCAACATCTTCTTCACCGACACCCGGAACGCGCTGATGGGGACGGCGATCTTCCTGCTCGGCGTGCCGGTCTACTACTACTGGCGCCGGCGGCAGGCCCCACCCCGCAAGACCGGAGCCTGAGCCCCGCGGACCGCCTGTCCGCGGCCCGCGGGGCGGCAGGGCGGATCAGGCGGCCTTCGCCCGCTTCTCGAAGTAGGCGTCCGCCTTGTCGGCGGGGATCTCCTTGACCTTCACCGTGATCGTCTTGTTGGAACCCGAGACCACGATCTCCGGCACGAAGGCGCCCGGGAAGGAGTGCTCGACCCTGTACGGGGTCGTCCCCTCGGCCAGGGGGCCGGTCCAGCCCATGACGTCGATCTTCAGGCCGCCGAACCAGTGCGAGTCGCGCACCAGGGTGATGCCGGAGGTGTAGTTGGGGGCGTGCCCCTCGACCTCGACGAAGAAGGCGCCGGGGCTGCCGAGCCCCATCCAGACGTAGGTGGCGGTGGCGGTGTCGAACGGTTCCGGTCCATAGAAGCCCATGGGATTCTCCTTGTGAAAACGGTTGAAAATCTTTTGTTTTCACGGCTTTGAGGCCGGCTGCCTCGCGCCGTCGGAAAGGGTGTATCGCAAGTCCGGTGCCAGGGGAAAAGTGATCGATTCGGACCGAAAAGTGAGCATTCGGGATGTCGATCGATTGTCGGCCGATGTCTGGCGATGCCGGCCGGTTGTCGCACTGTGTCGGAGCGTCGATAATGGGCGCCCGGAGGAATGTCCGGACGGCGACCAGAAAGGCGGCAGCGTGACCAAGGGGAGCGTCTACATGCGATGGGCCAAGGAGCACGCCGCGGCCCGCTACAACCTCGCCAACAGCGGCCTGCTGGGGTGCTCGACGGCGGACCTCGAGCTCGCCCCCGACGACGTCGAGGTGAACGGCGCCAACCGCGACGGCTATCCGCCCTTGCTGGCGGCGATCGCGGCGCGGTACGGGGTGACCCCGGAGCAGGTGGTCACCGCGCCGGGGACCTCGGGGGCCAACTTCCTCGCCTTCGCGGCGCTGGTCGAGCCGGGGGACGAGGTGCTGGTCGAGCAGCCGACCTACGAGCCGCTGCTCGCCGCCCTCGGCTTCCTCGGCGCCCGCGTCCGCCGCTTCGGCCGCCGCTTCGAGAGCGGCTACGGGATCGACCGCGACGAGATCGGCTCTCTTCTGAAGGGAGGGAAGGTCCGCCTGGTGGTGCTGGCGAACCCCCACAACCCGAGCGGCGTGCTGCTGCCGCCGGCGGAGGTCGCGGAGGTGGCGCGTTTCGCCGGGGAGGCCGGCGCCCATCTGCTGGTCGACGAGGTCTACCGCGACATCTGGTTCGAGGACGCGCCTCCCAGCCACGTCCACCTCGCACCGAACGTCCTCGCCACCAGCAGCCTGACCAAGAGCTACGGCCTCTCGGGGCTGCGCTGCGGCTGGATCCTCGCCGCGCCGGAGGTCGCCCGCCGCCTGCGCCTCGCCAAGGACCTGATGCAGGCCGTCGACTCGGTGCCGAGCGACACCCTGGCCGCCGCCGCCTTCCGCCAGCTCCCCCGCCTGGCGGCGCGGAGCCGCGCCCTCCTCGAGCCCAACAGGGTCCAGATCCGGAGCTTCCTCGCCGCCCACGACGAATGGCTCGAGACCGTCCTCCCCGCGCGCTCGATGACCGTCTTCCCCCGCCTCCGCAAGGAGGAGACGAGCGAGCCCCTCCACGACTGGCTCAGGGAGCGCGAGACCTCGATCGTGCCGGGGCGCTTCTTCGACTCCCCCCGCCACTTCCGCCTCGGCTTCGCGGTCGAGAAGGAGAACGTGGAGCGGGGGCTCGCGGCGCTGTCGGCGGGGCTGCGGCGGTGAATCTCTCTCCCCCCTCTTTAACCGCGCCGCCGATCCTGGCATAGTCCGGGGATGGACATCCAAGAGACCTGCCTCGACCTTGCGGCGCTCGCGCGGGACGCCGGACCCCATCCTGACCAGCGGGTCTCCACCATGGCCTCCGGGCTGGTCGGCTCGGAGATCCTGCGCATCGCCTCCGAGATCCGGGCCCTGGTGGCCTCGGGGCGCCAGGTCTGCAACTTGACGGTGGGGGACTTCGACCCCCGGTACTTCCCGATCCCCGCCCAGCTCGTGCAGGGGATCCAGGCCGCCCTCGAGCGCGGGGAGACCAACTACCCCCCCTCGAACGGGATGCCGGAGCTGCGCCAGGCGGTGGGGCGCTTCTACGAGCGGGAGCTCGGGCTGCGCTACCCGGTCGACTCGATCCTCATCGTGGCCGGGGCGCGGCCGTTCATCTACTGCGTCTACCGCACGCTGTGCGATCCCGGCGACCGGGTGGTCTACCCGGTGCCGAGCTGGAACAACAACCACTACGTCCACATGATGGGGGCGGTGGGGGTGCCGGTGGTCTGCCGCGCCGAGGATCGCTTCCTCCCCACCCGCGCGGACCTCGTCGGCGCCCTCCCCGGCGCCCGCCTGCTCTGCCTCAACTCGCCGCTCAACCCGTCCGGCACGGCGTTCACCCGCGAGGGGCTGCTGGGGATCTGCGAGGCGGTGCTCGAGGAGAACGCGAAGCGCGAGCGCCGCGGCGAGCGCCCCCTCTTCGTGATGTACGACCACATCTACTGGATGCTCCGCTTCGGCGGCACGGAGCACGTCACGCCGCCCGGGCTGCTGCCGGAGATGGCGCGCTACACCCTCTTCGTCGACGGCATCAGCAAGGGGTTCGCCGCCACCGGCGTGCGCCTCGGCTGGGGGGTGGGGCCGGTCGACGTCATCGCCCGCATCTCGGCGGTGCTCGGCCACGTCGGCGCCTGGGCGCCGCGCGCCGAGCAGGTGGCGACGGTCGCCCTGCTCGACGACCCGGAGGGGATCCGGCGCTACGAGGAGGTCTTCCAGCGCGAGCTCTGGCAGCGCCTCGACCTCCTCCACCGCGGCCTCCAGGGGATGAAGGAGCGCGGCCTGCCGGTCGACAGCATCCCGCCGATGGGGGCGATCTACCTGACCGCCCGCATCCGGCCGTTCGGCCGCCGGGTTGTCGGAGGCTCAGAGCTGCGCACCAACGACGACGTCCGCTGCTGGCTGCTCGAGGCGGCCGGCATCGGCGTCGTCCCCTTCCAGGCCTTCGGCTCGACCGAGGACGAGGGATGGTTCCGCCTCAGCGTCGGCGCCGTCTCGGTGGCCGAGGTCGAGGCCGCCCTGCCGCGCCTCGAGGCGGCGCTGCGGGCGCTCGAGCCCGCGTAGCGACCCACCCGGAATCTTGAACCTGCCGCCTCGGGAGCCTTTTTCCTCCCCCGTACTCGGGGGAGGCCAGGAGGGGGTGTTCCGGAGTCCGGCGCGCTTCCTTGGTTGGCTGCGGGCCCCCTCCTAACCTCCCCCGAGTACGGGGGAGGAACCAGACTCCCTGCGAGCTCAGTTGCCAGGTGCCCTGCCGGAGGGCATGAAAACCCCCTCCGTTGCGCCCCTCCCCTCCGGCGTGTCAGACTCCCGCCGCTCGATCTGACCCAAGCACGCGGGCCGGCCGGCCTTTGAGCCCGCGGGGAGGAAACCTTTGCTGCAGGGCATCTTCCGCACCAAGTCGCTGAACGCGATCCTGGCCTCCACCGAGGAGCCCGAGAAACAGCTCAAGCGGACGCTGGGGGCCTTCCAGCTCTCGCTGCTCGGCATCGGCGCGATCATCGGGGCCGGCATCTTCTCGACCGTCGGCACCGCGGCGGCGGGGGGCGCCGAGCATCCGGGGGCCGGGCCGGCGATCGTCATCTCGTTCATCATCACCGCCATCACCTGCGGCTTCGCGGCGCTCTGCTACGCCGAGTTCGCCTCGATGGTGCCGGTGTCGGGGTCGGCCTACACCTACGCCTACGCCACCCTGGGCGAGCTGGTCGGCTGGATCATCGGCTGGGACCTGATCATCGAGTACGCGGTGGGGAACGTGGCGGTGGCGATCTCCTGGTCGGGCTACTTCCAGGAGCTGCTGCGCAACGTGGGGATCAACTTCCCGGACTGGCTGTGCACCGACTACCGCTCGGCCGCGCAAGCGGCGCAGCAGGTGGCGGAGGCGACCGCCAAGCATGCCAGCCTGCAGGCGCTGGGCGGTGCCGTCCTGCAGGCCGCCAACGCGCTGGCCACGGCGCCGCACTTGCTCGGGATCCCGCTGGTCTTCAACCTGCCGGCCTTCCTGATCGTGATGGTGATCACCGTCGTGCTGGTGATCGGCATCCGCGAGAGCGTCTGGTTCAACTCGGCGATGGTGCTGCTCAAGCTGGGGATCATCGCGTTCTTCATCATCATGGGGTTCTTCTACGTCAAGACCGCCAACTGGCACCCCTTCGCGCCCAACGGCTACCACGGGATCTTCACGGCGGCGGCGATCATCTTCTTCGCCTACATCGGCTTCGACGCGGTGTCGACGGCGGCCGAGGAGACCAAGAACCCGAAGCGCGACATGCCGATCGCCATCATCTCGAGCCTGATCGCCTGCACGATCATCTACATCCTGGTGGCGCTGGTGCTCACCGGCATGCTCCCCTGGCGGCAGCTCGACACCGCCGAGCCGCTCGCCACCGCCTTCTCGGCGCTGGGGATGAAGTGGCCCACGATCATCATCTCGCTCGGCGCCGTCTTCGCCACCACCTCGGTGCTGCTGGTCTTCCAGCTCGGCCAGCCGCGCATCTTCTTCTCGATGGCGCGCGACGGCCTGCTGCCGCAGTGGGCGGCGAAGGTCCACCCGAAGTACCGCACGCCGCACGTCACCACCTGGCTGACCGGCATCGTGGTGGCGGTGTTCGCGGGGATCGCCAACATCAACGAGGTGGTGGAGCTGACCAACATCGGCACCCTCTTCGCGTTCGTGCTGGTCTGCGTGGGGATCACCATCCTGCGCTACCGCGAGCCCGACCGCCCGCGCTCGTTCCGGGTGCCCCTCGGCCCCTGGCTGATCCCGGCGCTGGGCGCCATCTCCTGCATCTTCCTGATGTTCTACCTGCCGCCGACCTCCTGGTGGCGGTTCATCGGCTGGCTGGTCCTCGGCATGTCGATCTACTTCTCCTACGGCTACACGCACAGCGTGGTGGGGAAGGCGAGCGGCCGCCCCGCCAAGCCTCCCGGCCAGAACCTCGCCGGCCTCGGCTTCCTCCTCGCCGCCGTGGGGTTGTTCACCATCCCGCACGACGCGGGGCTGCCGACCCTGGTCCGCGAGGCGCTCTCCGGCGGCATGGAGGATCACCTGCGGTCGCTGATCGGCCTCCTGCTGATCGCCGGCGGCCTGATCGCCGGGGTGGTGGGGACGGTGGGGGCGCGGCGGTCGGAGACGTCGTAGCGTTCGAGAGGCGGGAGGAGGCCTACTCCTCCCGCGTCAACCCCAGCCCCCGCTTCACCCTGAACCACACGTTCCGCAGCTTCCAGAAACGGCTCGCCCGCATTGCGGCGAGCTCGGCGTCGCGGTCCTGGATCAGGCCGTGGAGGCCGTCGATGCGCTGGCGCTCGGCGGCGAGCTCGGCGTCTTTCTCTTCCAGGCGGCGGCCGATGGCGTAGAGGTCGAGGCGGGCGGAGCGGAGGAGGGCGGACTGGAGGGGATCGGCGTAGAGGGTCGAGGTCTCGCCGGCGGCGTCCACCACCTCGATCGCGAGACGGGGGTTTTCCTTCAGGTCGGCGGGGGTGAGGGGGAGCTCGGCCGTCCAGCCGTGGCCGGTCACCTGCTCGTAGGGGAATAGGGCCCCCACTTCAGGGCGCGTCGTGAAATCCCGGACTGTCGCGCGGAGCGTGCCGCCGAGCGTCACCCGCAGCTCGCGGGGGGGCTGGCGGCGGGCGCGGTCGGCCACCCAGCCGGCGAGGCGGAGGCGGCCGGCGGGGGCCGCGCAGTGCTCGACGAACCCCTCGGGCTCGGCGCGCAGCTTCAGGCCGGAGAAGTCGCACCCCGCCTCCGGCACCACCGCGTAGAGGTCCTGGAAGTTGTTCAAGCCGCGCGGGATGCGGTGGACGGAGGCGCCCGGCGCCAGCTCGGCGAGGACGCGGCGGACGAACGCCTCGTCGACGTAGGTGGTGCCGTACTGCTCGGCGGGAAGCGAGCCGCTCTCGCTGCTGGGGTCGAAGAGAATGCCGGAGGGGGGGAGCTTGCGCCCCGGGGCGAGGAGGTCCTCGTCGTGGACGCTGAACAGCACAATCCCGCCGGGGTTCAAGGCGCCGTAGAGACGGCGGAACCAGGCGCGGAAGGTCGCCTCGGGGAGATGGGTGAAGAGCGAGGAGACGAGGATGGCGTCGAACGTCTCCGCGCATTCGAAGCGCTCGGGGTCGGCCTGCGAGACGAGGCCGTGGACGCCGAAGGTCTCCTCCTGGAAGCGGACGCCGCGCGCATAGATGTCCGCCACCCAGAGGCGCTCCGGGGGGGCGTCGCGCACGGCGTAGCGGGTCACCCGGCCGTAGCCGCTCGCGAAGTCGAGGAGGCGGAAGGGCCGGGCATCCCCGAGATGGGCGAGGTGCGGGAAGCGCCAGCCGAGCAGCGCCGAGAGCGTCGCCCAGATGCGGCGGCCGGAGTCGAAGTAGAGGACCAGCGCCTGGCCGCGGTTGCCGCCGCCGAGGTTCAGGTACTGGATCAGCATCTCGTCCTCGGCGTCGACGGCGAGGCTCGCCGGGGCGTGCGGGCCGGCCGCGAGGCCGAAGGCGGCGAGGAGGGGGTGCTCCTCGGCGGGATCGTAGGCGAGCGGCATCTCAGGGGGTGGGGTCGTCGGTCGTTCTGGCGGGGGCGGGAGCCGCGGGCCACTGCACGGCGGCGGCGCGGGCCATGGCCCGCATCGAGTCGCGGGCGAAGCGCTTCTGCAGGCGGCGGGCGAGCGGCTTGCCGAAGGAGGCGAGGGGGTGGTTCGGCCGCGAGAATGCGAGGATGTCGAACCAGACCGTGCCGTCGCCGTGGTGCCACTCGACGCTGAAGCGCTCCTCCCCCTGCTCGGCGTGGTCGGGGAGGGTGCCGTAGGCGAAGCCGAAGCGGACCACCGGCCCCTCGTCGTCGATGGTGTAGACGATCCGGCAGGCGTTGAGCGACCAGAAGCCGTAGTGGCGGGCGCGCACCACGACCGTCATCCCCGGCTCGATCGGGGTGGTCGGCGGATGGGCGAAGACCCAGCCGAGGTCGAACTGCTTCCAGCCGCGCAGCGCCTCGACGGCGCGGGCGAACGCGGCCCTCCCCTCGCCGAGCTGGACCCGGTTGTGGTCCACCTGGTAGCCGGTGGGCGGCAGCCGCCGGGTGGCTCCCACCTCGCGGTACGAGAAGGTGCGGTTCCGCTGTGCGGCGAGGAACCGCTCGAGCTGCTTGCGGTCGGGTTTGCTGAGAAGAAACACGGCGGGCGGTGAGACTACCACGCCCTCCGCTCGACTAAGATGCCCCGCATGGAGCGTTTCCTCTGGATCTGCCTCGGCGGCGCGGCCGGCACCGGCGCCCGTTACCTGGTCACCCTGTGGGCGCTGCGCATCGCCGGCCCCGGCTTCCCGTGGGGGACGCTGGCCGTCAACGTCGTGGGCTCGTTCCTGATCGGCCTGATCATGCAAGTGGCGTTGACCACCGGCCTGATCCCCCCGCTCCTGCGGCTGGGGCTGACGACCGGGGTGATGGGCGGCTTCACCACCTACTCGACCTTCAACTACGAGACCCTCCTCTACCTCCAGCGGAGCGAATGGCTCCTCGCCTTCGCCAACCTGGCGGCGACCGTCCTGATCTGCCTGGCGGCGGGAGCGCTGGGGCTCGTCGCCGGACGCTTCGTGGTGGCGGGCTAGACCGGAGCATGGAGACTCTCCCCCTGCCCGCCCCCGAGCCGGCGCGCACGCGCGGGATCTTTCTCGCCGTGGCGCTCCTCGCCGCCGCGGGTTTCTTCGCCGTCCTCCATGCGTACTGGGTGCCCGCCGATCCGAACGTCGACGAGAACGCCTACCTGGTCTCCGGGAAGCTGCTGGCGGCGACCGGCTCGCCGGGGTTCGTGCCGCCCGACCCCTACGCGCTGGTGGGGAAGATGTGGATCGGCACCGCGGACGGGCGCTTCTACCCCAAGTATCCGCTCGGCCAGCCGCTGCTGGTGGCGGCGGCGACCGAGACGCTGGGGCTCTCCGCGGCCTTCGCGGTCAACCCGCTGCTGATGGCGCTCGCGCTGCTCGGCGTCTTCCTGCTGGTGCGCGAGGCCGCGGGGTCGCCGGCCGGCCTGCTGGCGATGCTGGCGCTGGCCCTCAGCCCGGTGGTGCTCGCCGAGACCAACGATCCGGACAGCCACGCCGCCTCGCTCGCCTTCACCGTCTGGGGGATGTTCCTGCTGCTGCGCTGGTGGCGGACGGGGAAGCCCGGCGCCGCGGCGCTCGCCGGCCTCCTGCTCGGCTACTCGGCGATCGTCCGCTATACCGAGGGGCTGCTGCTGCTGCCGCTCCTGCTGGTCGTGCTCTTCCGGGTCGGCCGCGGCCCCGCGGGGGTGGAACGCCGGCGGTCGTTCGGCGCGGCGGCGGTGCTCCTCGCCGGCTGGGCGCTGCCGATCGCCGCCCAGGTGGCGTTCAACCTGCGCGCCCTGCACAGCCTCACGGGGTACGACACCACCCACGAGAGCACGGCGTTCTCGACCGGCTACTTCGCCCACAACTGGCAGCTCACGGCGCGCCAGCTGTTCACCCTCGGGCTGCCGCTCGTCCTCCCGCTCGCGGTGATCGGCCTCGCCGTTCTCGCCTGGCGGCAGCGCCCGTTGGGGATCGTGCTGTGGGCGTGGCTGCTGCCGAACCTCCTGCTCTACACGGCCTACTACTGGGCGCTCGAGAACGACGGCGTCAACTTCCTGCGTTTCTTCCTGAGCGTCTTCCCGCCGCTGGTGCTGGGGTTGGGGTGGCTGCTCACCCGGCCGCTCCCCGGTCCGGAGTGGTTGCGGCGGTGGGCGCAGCCGGTCGCCGCCCTGGCGCTGGTGCTCGCCTGCGGCGCCTACGGCGCGCGCGAGATCGCGCCGCTGCTGGCGAGCGACCGCGCCGACCGCCGGGCGGCCCGCGCGGTGGGGGAGGCGGCGCTCGCCAACGCGCCGGCGGGATCGGCGATCTTCGGGCCGCAGAACGCCCTCCTCGCCCTCCAGTACGCCGGGGACTACCGGCTCTACAGCCGCACCCTGTTCGTGCGCCGCGCCATCCAGGAGCTGGGGCAGATCGATCCCAAGCGGCCGAACGCGCTCCAGCCCGAGCGGGCGCAGGCGCTCTTCCAGCGCCTCGGCAGCCTGAGCAATCCGGAGCTGCTGCGCCTCGAGCGGAGCCTGATGGCCGCGGCGCTCGCCTCGGGCAAGCGGGTCTTCCTGATCGCCCCCGCCGCCGCCAACCGCGCCTGGCTCCGCTTCGCCGATCCGGACCTCGGCGCCGGCGACGGGAAGAGCTTCGCCATCCGTCCGGTCGCGAGCTGGACGGCAGAGGAGGAGGGCGACGGCAAGGCCCATGCAACCGAAGGCGAGGCGAGCGGCGTAGAGTGGACGCTGCTCGAGGTGACGGCGGCCGGCCCGCAGCCGCCGACTTCAGTTGGAGATAGCGCATGAATCGAAAGACGCACGTTGGGACGGGGGCGCTGGCTCCCGTCTTTCTGATCGCCACCCTGGCTTGCGTGCCCGCGCTGGCGCAGGAACACCCGGACCACGACATGCAGGGCCAGGACATGAAAGGCATGGAGGGGATGGACATGCCCGACATGCCGGGGATGGACCACCATGGCATGCACGCGATGCTCGGCTCCTACCCGATGTCGCGCGAGGCCTCGGGCACCGCCTGGCAGCCGGAGTCGACGCCGCACACGGGGCTCCACGCGGCCTGGGACGGCTGGGACCTGATGGCTCACGGCTCCGCCAACCTGGTGTACGACCACCAGGGGAGCCAGCGCGGCGGCGAGAAGACGTTCAGCGAGAACATGCTGATGGGGATGGCCTCCCGGGAGCTCGGAGCGGGGCGCTTCGGGCTGCGGGCGATGCTCACCGCCGAGCCGTGGACGATCGGCAAGGAGGGGTATCCGCTCCTCCTGCAGACCGGCGAGACGGCGAACGGCGTGACGCCGCTGGTCGACCGCCAGCACCCGCACGACATGCTGATGGAGCTCGCCGCCACCTACAGCGTGCCGGTGGGGGCGGCCGGGGACTCGCTCTTCGTCTACGCCGGCCTGCCGGGGGAGCCGGCGCTGGGGCCGGCGACCTTCATGCACCGCTTCTCGGGGATGGACAACCCCGAGGCGCCGCTCAGCCATCACTGGCTCGACTCGACCCACGTCACCTTCGGCGTCGCGACCCTCGGCTGGGTGCACCAGGACGTCAAGCTCGAGGGGTCGGTGTTCACCGGCCGCGAGCCGGACCAGAACCGCACCAACGTCGAGAGCCCGAAGATGGACTCCTGGTCGGTGCGCGCCTCCTGGCAGCCGGCCCGCGACTGGTCGCTCCAGGTGAGCCACGGCTCCCTCCACAGCCCGGAGCAGCTCGAGCCCGAGATCGACGTCCGCCGGACGACGGCGTCGGTGATGTACAACCGGCCGCTCGCCGACGGCAACTGGCAGACCACCTTCGCCTGGGGGCGCAACAGCCGCGATCCCGGCACCAGCAGCAACGCCTTCCTCCTCGAATCGGCCGCCACCTGCCGGCGCCAGACCCTCTTCGGAAGGATCGAGCGGCAGGAGAACGACGAGCTGCTCGGGGCTCACAGCGAGGAATTCGGCGCCTTCGTCGTCGGCAAGCTGTCGCTCGGCTACATCTACGATTTCGTCTACCGGAACGATCGGCGGGCGGGGGCCGGCATCCTGGGGAGCGTGGCGCAGATCCCCGCGAGCCTCGACGGCGAGGAGCCCGACCGCCCCTACGGCGAGCACCCCGTCTCCTTCATGGGTTTCCTGCGCGTCCGCCTATAAAGCGAAGGGAAAAGGCGAGGAGAAAAGAAACGGCCGCCCGGGT
>CAVWOZ010000066.1:0-15065 GCA_963756595.1 uncultured Acidobacteriota bacterium | reverse complement strand
TGGCGCACGACCTCGGGATCTCGCTCCCCCCGTCGGCGCCGTGGCTGACTGCACATAGTGGCGAGGTGATGTCGAGTCTCGGGGGGATGCAAGTTGAGCGTGGGCTCGGGATCACTTCGCCACGCGGTAGGAGGCCGATCCATCCACGGATCCGCCGAGCTCCGGGACTGGGATGGCCCAGCGGGGGCGATCGAGGGAGCGAAATGCTCGTGATCTTTGCGCTGAAGTTGATGAAAGAAGTCTTGAGGGGGCACGTTGCTTTACTTTGAAGTGCTTGGAGTGGGAATTCTGTACTGAGAGTTGAAACGGATCACATGAGGTATTCAGGGGGCCGGCGGTTCGCGGCCTCCTTTCTTCGTTGGCGGCAGTGGATTCGGTAACAGTTTTGCCGGTGGGGCGGGTGTATCTTGGAAACAGCATTACGAATCGCAATGCTGCTCAATGCGCGGGAATAAATCCCGCCTAGGAGAATCTCCATGCCTCACCTTACGAATGCCATATTTTGTGGAATTCGGAGCTCTGTTTGCAATCGGGAAGGCCAGCCGCTGAGGATCACCCTCGCCGGCGTCGCCTTCCTCGTCGCTCTCCTCGCGGGAGGAGCCCGGGCGGTGGCGGACCCGCCGATGACCCACGGCGCCGCCTTCGGCGAGCAGCTCGCGCAGAAGCTGCAGACCGGCGCCCTCACCGCCCAGGTATCCTCCGGTCCTCTGCCGGCGGTCGCCGGCGACGCTTCGCCCTTCAATCGGGATGCGAGCGCGCCCTCGGTCAACGTCGGCCTGGGCGCATTCGGGACGGTGCTGCGCACCGGCCTCCTGCAGACCCACGCCGAATCGGCCGCCGCCGGCCAGGCCTCCTCCACCGCCGTGGTGCACACCTTCGCGCTGGTGCCCTCGGCGCTGCTGCTGAGCCTGCATGCCGACGAGGTGAGGTCGAGCGCGGCGATCGGCGGCACCTGCGGCTCGGCGCTCACCGCCACGGGGAGCACGACCCTGGCCAACGCCGGGGGGGGCGGCCTGCTCGGGCAGGGGCTGCACCTGCGGGCGAGCTACCCGCCCAACACGGTGCTGCTCAACCTCCTGGGAGCGAAGGTGGTGGTCAACGAGCAGATCGCCAGCGGCGACGGGGTGACCTCCCGCGCCCTCGCCGTCAATGCGCTCCACATCAGCCTGCAGAATTCCCTGCTCGCCCTCGTCGGCCGGCTGACCGGCGACATCGTGATCTCCCATTCGGAGGCCCGGGTGGTCTGCGCGGCGCAGCCCCCGCCGCCCGGCGGCGATGCCGACCTCTCGCTCGCCATGGGAGTGAACGCCATCCGGGTGAGCGTGGACGCGCAGCTCACCTACGAGATAACGATTGGCAACGCCGGGCCGGACGGCGCGCCGAACGTGATGGTGACGGACTCGATTCCTCCGGGGCTGCTGCTCCTCTCCGCCACGGCCTCGCAGGGAGGGTGCACCGGCACCTCGACGGTCGTCTGCAGCCTGGGAGCGATTCCGTCCGGGGATGGCGCCACGGTGACCGTCATCGTGCAGGCCCAGAGTAGCGGCAATCTGGACAGTCAGGCCGAGGTCAGCTCGGACTCAGCGGACCCCGACACCTCGAACAACAGCGCCACGGTAACGGTCTCCGTGCTGCCGCAGGCCATCCGGCAGAACGGTGGCTGAGGCGGCGCCGCCGCTCTGATCGCACGGGGCCGGGTTCTTCCGGCCCCTTTCTTTTTTCTCCGGGTCGCGTCCGGGCGGCTTCGTTTCTCCCTGCGGGCTGTCCAACCGGTCCCTTTTGTGACAACTTAATAGGCGTCCCCGCGTGAGAGGAGCTCTGCCGCCGATGACGAATGCGACCTCCAGTGTCCAGCCGCCAGCCCGCCGGCGTCCGCCGTTTCGCAAGCTGCGGGTCTACGCCTTCGACCCCAGCCTGAACTGGCAGATCGAGACCGCGGTGATCAATCAGATGACTCTCCAGGTGCCGTGGGAGGACCTCGAGCCGGGACCGGTGGGGGAGTATCTGGAGGTGGTGGACGTCGACCCGGCGAGCCGCTGCTTCTACGCCCCGGTCAATCTCAACGACGACTTCCTGCTGGCGGCCGACGGGCTCGACCCCTCCGAGGGGGACCCGCAGTTCCACCAGCAGATGGTCTACGCGGTGGCGATGACGACGATCCGCAACTTCGAGCGGGCGCTCGGCCGGCGCGTCCTCTGGTCGCCGGTGTGGGGCGACCAGGATTACCAGTACGTGCCGCGGCTGCGCATCTATCCGCATGCCATGCGCGAGCAGAACGCCTACTACAGCCCGCAGAAGAAGGCGCTGCTGTTCGGCTACTTCCCGGCCTCGGCCGACCATCCGGGGCGCAACCTCCCCGGCGGCACGGTGTTCGCCTGCCTGTCGCACGACATCATCGCCCACGAGACGACCCACGCCCTGCTCGACGGCCTCCACCGGCGCTACATCGAGCCGAGCAACCCCGACTCGCTGGCGCTCCACGAAGGGTTCGCGGACCTCGTGGCGCTGTTCCAGCACTTCTCCTTCCCGGCGGCGCTGCGCGACCAGATCCGGCGCACCCGCGGCGACCTCGCCGGGCAGAACCTGCTGGGGCAGCTCGCGCAGCAGTTCGGCGAGGCGATCGGCAACTACGGGGCGCTGCGCGACGCGCTCGGCCAGGTCGACCCGAAGACCGGCGAGTGGAAGCCGCACGAGCCGAGCCCGGCCGAGCTCCAGAAGACCCGCGAGCCGCACGCCCGCGGCGCCATCCTGGTGGCGGCGGTGTTCGACGCCTTCCTCGCCATCTACAAGGCGCGCATCGCCGACCTGCTGCGCATCGCGAGCGCCGGCACCGGGGTGCTGCCGCACGGCGAGCTCCATCCCGACCTGGTGGACCGCCTGGCGCGCGAGGCGTCGGTGGCGGCCGGGCACGTCCTCAACATGTGCATCCGCGCCCTCGACCACTGCCCGCCGGTGGACGTCACCTTCGGCGACTACCTGCGCGCCCTGGTGACCGCCGACCGCGACCTGGTGCCGGACGACGACCTCGGCTACCGCGTCGCGATGATCGAGGCCTTCCGCCGGCGCGGCATCTACCCCCAGGGGGTGCGCAGCCTGTCGGCGGAGAGCCTCTGCTGGGGGTGCCCGATGGGGGAGGTGGCGGCCGAGTTCAAGCGCCTGCTGCCGGCGGCGGTCAACATCCGCCGCGTGCGCCCCGACTGGTCGCTGTCGAGCAGCCGCAAGGACGTCTGGGAAGAGATGCGGAAGAGCTGCGCCGATATCCACGACTGGCTGCTCAGCGAGGAGGTCAGCGCCCTCGCCCGCCACTTCGGGCTGGCGCTGGGAGCCGACGCGCCGCATTCGATCGAGCGCAGCCCCAAGACCGGCCTGCCGATGTTCGAGGTCCACTCGGTGCGCCCGGCGCGGCGCCTGGGCCCGGACGGCCAGACCGCGACCGACCTGGTGATCGAGATCACCCAGCGGCGGCACGGCTATCTGAGCCCGGCGATCCAGGCTGCCGTGGACCGCGGCGAGATCAATCCGCCGCCGAAGCACGACTTCTGGTTCCGCGGCGGCTGCATGGTGCTGGTCGACCTCGAGCGCGGCGAAGTGCGCTACTGCATCGGCAAGGGGGTCGCCAGCGAGGACCGGCTGGAGACCCAGCGCCGCTTCCTGAACGGCACCCCGGACAGCTCGCTCTACGCCACCTACTTCGGCGATCCGCGGCGGCGCGCCGAGCCCGAGCCGTTCGCCGTGCTCCATCATTCCCTGTGAGCCCCTGTGAGGAGGATGTCTTGGACGACTCCCAGCCCGAAGGAGCGATGACCGCGCCCCCCTCCGGGGTGAGGGTGCGCATGTACCGGCAGGGTCTCGGCGACTGCTTCCTGCTGGCGTTCGCGACCGGGGGGGCGCGCCCCTGCTACGTGCTGATCGACTGCGGGGTGCTGATCGGCACCCCGGACGCCGAGGCACGGATGCGGCAGGTGGCCGAGAACGTGCGGGTGGCGACCGGCGGCCGGATCGACGTCCTGGTGGCGACCCACCAGCACTGGGATCACCTCTCCGGCTTCGAGCAGGCGCGGGAGGTGTTCGACCAGATCGAGATCGGCCAGGTCTGGGTGGCCTGGACGGAGGACCCCGAGAACCCCCTCGCGGCCCGCCTGCGGTCCCGGCGCGACACCGCCGTGCGGGCGCTCAACGTCGCGGCGCGGAGCCTGCGCATGCAGGGGGGGACGAGCGCGCGGAGGCCCTCGACGCCGTGCTCGGCTTCTTCGGCGACCTCGGGGCGGACGGCCGTCCCTCGGGCTTGCAGCGCGCCCTCGAGTACGTCCTCGGGCGCGGCAAGCCGCCGCGCTACCGGGTCCCCGGCGAGCCGCCCCTCCCGCTGCCGGGGGTGGCGGCGGCGCGCGTCTACGTCCTCGGGCCGCCGCAGGACGAATCGCTGCTGCTGCGCAGCGACCCCTCGCGCCAGGCGAGCGAGGTCTACGAGTCGCGGCTGGCGCTCGACGAGGAGACCGCCTTCTACGCCGCGGCGCTCGCCGGCGATGGACCGGCGGCGCCCGGCGCGGCGGAAACGAGCCTCCAGGGCGACTCCGACGACGACGACCTGGCCGAGCTCAGCCTGCCGTTCGACCGCGTCTATCAGGTCTGCCCCGTGGACGCCCAGCAGGAGGAGTTCTTCCAGAAGCACTACTACGGCACTCATCCCGCGAACCCCGCGAACGCGGCCGGGAGCGGGGGGGCGGGCTCCACGGACGGCGCGCTTCCGCCGCCGGCGCCGCCGACGTCAGCACCGCCGACGTCAGCACCGCCGGCGCCGCCGGCCGGCGGGCCGGACCTCTCGTGGCGGCGGATCGACGACAGCTGGCTCTCGGCGGCCGACAACCTCGCGCTCCAGCTCGACAGCGACACCAACAACACCAGCCTCGCCCTGGCCATCGAGCTCTCGCCCGGCGGCAAGGTGCTGCTCTTCCCGGGCGACGCGCAGGTGGGGAACTGGCTCTCGTGGCACGGCGCGAATCTCCGCTGGCCGAACCCGGGAGATCCGCAGAGCCCGCTGACCGCCGCCGACCTGCTGCGCCGGACGGCGCTCTACAAGGTGGGGCACCACGGCAGCCACAACGCGACGCTGCGCGACCGCGGGCTGGAGCTGATGGAGCGGCCGGACCTGGTGGCGCTGCTCCCCGTCGACGAGGCGATGGCGCACCGTCCGAAGGGGCGCAATCCCCTGGGCTGGGACATGCCGTTCGCCCCGCTGCTCGACCGCCTCCGCCACAAGACCGAAGGGCGCATCCTGCGCGCCGACTCCGGGATCCCCGCGGCGGAGGACCTCGACCGGCTGAACCCGGGGGACCGCGAGGCCTTCGAGCAGCGGCGAAGAGAGACGGCGCTGTACGTGGAGGTGACGGTGGAGGCTTGAGCCCTACCCGGCCCCCGCCGCCTTGGGCACCGGCCTGCCTCCCCAGAGCCGAGTCAGCACGCGCTCGAAGTTGCCGCCCAGGATGAGGGCGATCGCCCCGTCGCTGTAGCCGCGGCGGATCAGCCCCTCGGTGAGGTCGAACACCCGCCGCGCGGGGGGGAGCCCGCGCACCTCGTAGCGGGCGAAGGGGCGCCCGGTCCGCGGATCGATCCCCGAGACGTCGAGGTCGCTCCCCAGCCCCACGTGCTCGACGCCGGCGAGGCGGGCCACGTGGTCGAAGTGGTCCAGCACCTCCTCGATGGTGGCGGTCGGCCGGCCGGTGACGAAGGCGGTCACGGCGGTGATCCCCATCACCCCGCCCTGGGCAGCCATCGCCCGGATCACCGTGTCGGATTTACAACGCGGGTTGGCGGCCAGCGCCCGGCAGTTCGAGTGGGTGATCAGCACCGGCTGGCGCGAGACGGCGAAGGCGTCGAGGCTGGTGCGCTCGGAGCAGTGGGAGACGTCGACCACCATCCCCACCCGGTTCATCGCCGCCACGATCTCGGCGCCGTAGGGGGTGAGGCCGCCGTCGTGGGGCTCGAAGCAGCCGCTGCCGAGACGGTTCCTGGCGTTGTAGGTGAGCTGCGAGACCCGCTGCCCGAGGGCGTGGAAGCTCGCCACGTCGTCCGGCGTGCGGAAGTGGTCGGAGCTCTGGAACCCCACCAGGATGCCGATCTTGCCGCTCTCCTGGACGCGCCGGAAGTCGGCGCCGGATTCGATGCGCAGCAGGTACTGCGGCTGCTCGGCGAGCAGGCGGTCCCAGCCGGAGAGCCAGCCGAGGGCGGCCTCGTAGGGGTGGGGGTCGTCCGGATCGACGGCGGGGTGGAAGACCTTCACCCCGGAGGCGCGCAGCTTCTGGAAGTCGGCGGGGCCGAAGGTGGCCGGCGTGCGCTGCCAGGACCACAGCTTCGGCCAGTCGAGGGTCAGCAGGCCGAGCATGTCGATCACCAGCGACCGCCCGACGAGGTCGACGGCGCGGACCGAGTGCTCGATCCGGTCGTCGGCGAAGAGCCGGCAACGCCCCAGATTGATCATCGGGGCAGCGAGGAGCCCGGTGCCGGCCAAGGCTCCCGCCTTCAAAAACTCACGACGGTTCAACGGTCCTGCACCTCTTGTCAGTGCAGGCAGTGTACACCTTGCTCGCGGTGCCGCCAAGATGTGTAAAATGGGAGCAGGTGGATAACGGAGGACGACCACGGACGACCACGGACTCACAGGGACGAACAAGGACAGCGACGAGGTCTCTGCGCAGTTACCTCTTCCCTGTCCGTGAAAGTCCGTGCTCGTCCGTGGTCTGAACCCCCCTCACTCCGCCAGCAGCCGTTCCATCTCCCGCCAGGCGGGCTCGATCGCCTGGCGGCTCTCGGCCTCCATCCGCCGGTAGAGCGCGAGGACGGCGTGGCCGGTCGCCGTGAGGCTCGCGTGACCGTGCTCGGAGCCGCCGCGCGAGCTGTCCACCAGGGGCTCGCGGAAGCAGGCGTTCATCGTCTGCAGGAGCTTCCAGGCCCGCATGTAGGACATGCCGAGGCGCCGCGCGGCCTCGGCCAGGGTGCCGGCGCTGGCGATCATCTCGAGCAGGTTCACCTTGCCGGGGCCGAGCGCGATCTCGCCGCCGCGATAGACGCGGATGCGGGGACGGGCGGCGTTGGGTGGGGTCGGTGGCGTCTCGTCGGGCATCGTCAGGCTCCCCCGTGGGTTCAGCGCCTCAGCATAAGGCGTTTCGTTCGCGGCGGCCAGGAGGTAAGATCATGCTCGAGAATGCGTGCCGATCCGTCTCAGCTCTGGTGGCCGATGGTGCTCTTCTGCGTCTTCACGCTGATGAGCATCGGCGGCGCCTACTGGGCGGTGTCGCACTGGCGCGGTCGGCGCTGGGGGATCTGGGCGGCCGTCGCCACCGGGGTGTTCTTCCTCGCCGTGGGCTATGGGGTCTGGGCGCTGATGCACGAGGCCGGCCTGGCCTGAAGACCCGTCGTCCGAGCCCGCAACCGATCATGCAGGATTCCGAATTCGACATCGAGCAGCTGGTCACCATCGAGACCTTCACCTCGCCGTGGGAGGCGCAGCTCGCCCGCGCCTGCCTGGAGGCCGAGGGGATCGAGGCGGTGATCGCCGACGAGCACTTCTTCCGTCTCTACGGGGCGCTGTCGAGCAGCCTGGGGGGGGTGCGGCTCCAGGTGCGCCCGCTGAGCGCCGGCCGCGCCGTCGAGCTGCTCCGCGAGCGGCGCCCGCTGTTCTACGTGGTGGGGGACGAAGTGGAGAGGGAGGAGGAGGCCGAGGCGGAGATCGATCGCGAGCCGGAGGCGCTGGTCACCGTCGGCCGCTTCTATTCGCCCTGGGAGGCCCACCTGGCGCGCACCCTCCTCGAATCGGAAGGGATCGACGCCGTCGTCTTCGAAGAGCGCCTGCCGGGGGTCAGCCTGCTCACCGGCGAGCCGACCGCCCTCAGCCGCCTGGAGGTCTGCGCCAGCGACTCCCAGCGCGCCTTGACCGTCCTCGCGGAGGCTGTCGCCGGGGGCGCCGGGGGGAGCGACGCCGAGCTCCCCGTCTCGGAATCCTGAAGGGGGAAGCCCCGGCTCAGCGGACCTTGTCGGTCGCGCCGGCCGCGGCGCCGCTCTTGGTCACCGTCGCCAGGGCCTTGGTGACGGCCTGGTCGAGCAGGCGGGCGGAGCTCACCGGCGCCCAGCCGCGCTGGCCGTAGGCGATCTTCCCGTTGGCGTCGAGCACCACGTAGGTGGGGAGGTTCTGGACCCCGAAGATGCCGCCGATCACCGTCCCCTTGCCGTCCCAGGCCTGGGGCCAGTCCATGCCGTTCTGACGCACGAACTCCTCGACCGACTTGCGGTCCTCGTCGGCGCTGACGCTGACCACCACCAGCGGCTGGCCGGCGTTCTTCTGCCGCAGCTCCTTGAGCTCGGGGAGGGCCTTGCGGCAGGGGACGCACCAGGTGGCCCAGAAGTCGAGCACCGCCACCTTTCCCTTGAGGGTCTCGCGGCTGATCGTCTTGCCGTCGAGGGTGTGGAGGGTGAACGCGGGGGCCGCGTCTCCCACCTGGAGGCTCGGCGCCGCCGCGGCGTGGCCGGCCGTCCTCAGGAAGAGGGGCAGCATGAGGATCATGAAGAGGGTGGCTCCGGCTTTCCGCGTCATTCCCAAAATCTCCTTTCCGGTAGATTGTAGCGCGGAGAGCCGCCGGGGCGCCGCCTGCAAGCCGTCCGGCCCCCCGCGTCCGTATCTCAGGAACGGAGGTATCCCCGATGATTCCGCGACCGCACGTCCCCACGCTTCCCTTCCTCGCCCTCGGCGTCCTCGGCCTCGTCCTGCTCGCGACCCGCGGCGCCGCCGGCGGGGAGCCCGCGGGCGGCGGCGGCGCCGTCGCGGTGGTCGAGCTGTTCACCTCGCAGGGGTGCTCGAGCTGTCCGCCGGCCGACCGCCTGCTCAGCAAGCTGGCGCAGGACTCCCGCTACCAGGGGAAGGTGATCCCCCTCTCGTTCCACGTCGACTACTGGAACTCGATCGGCTGGCAGGACCCGTTCTCCTCGGAGCGCTGGTCGGCTCGCCAGCGCGCCTACGCCGGCCGGGTCTTCCACAGCAACCGGATCTATACGCCGCAGGTGGTGGTCAACGGCCACACCGAGTGCGTGGGAAATTCGGAGGGGGAGGTGCTCGGCCGCATCGGCGACGCCCTTGCCGGCCCGCCCGCGGCCCGGGTGACCCTCGCCGTGGCGCCGCCGACCGCCGACGGCCACCTCAAGATCGACGTCGGCGCCAGGCTCGCGCGGGCGGTGGGCTCAGGCCCCCTCGACCTCTGGGTGGCTCTCTACGAGAGCGGCCTCGCGACCGAGGTCAAGGCGGGGGAGAACGCCTCCCGCATCCTGCGCAACGACCGCGTGGTGCGCCGGCTGGAGAAGGCCTTCACCCTGCCGGGGACGGCCGGCGTCGAGAAATCGGGCGAGATCGTCCTCGGCATCGACAAGCGCTGGAAGCCCGGCGCCCTCGGCGTCGCCGCCTTCCTCCAGGACCCCGCGACGCTCGCCATCGAGGGAGCGGCGGCGCGGGAGGTGGGGCGGTAAGGGCGGAGAGAAGCGCTACTGCACCTGCAGGGTGAACTGCTCGCGCTTCTGCCCGCTCCGGGCATCGGAAAGCTGGATCGTGTAGCGGCGCCCCGGCTTGAGAAAGCCCGGGGGGAGCGCGAGAGCGTAGTAGCCGAGATCGTTCACCGTCAGCAGCCCCTCGACGTCGAGCCGCTTTCCGGCGTCGTCCACGATCTCGGCCCGCCGCGCCGCCGCTCCCTGCTCATCCTTTGCCGCCTGCAACAGCAGGGTCGCGGGGAGCCCCGAGCCGTGCACCTCTCTCGGCGTTGCGGCATCCGGCGCCGCGCCGTTCCTCGTCACGGACGGGGTGTCCAGCACCAGGACGCTGCCGGCATGCGGGATCGTGCGCTCCTTCTGCAGCTCGGCGAGCTGGGTCACCGCCACCCGCGCCTGTTCCTCGTTGGACTTGTCGCGCTCCTGGAGGCGCTGCAAGGCGGCCGAGAGGCTGGCGAGCTGCTGCCTGAAGGCAGCGGTATCCGCCGGCGGAGAGGGTTGTGCCGGGGGAGGCGGGGAGGGGACCGCAGCCCGGGGCGGCTGTCGAGGCGCCGGGGTCGCCGGCCGCAGCTCGTGGAGCCAGCCGGTCGAGGCGACGACGGCGGCGAGGCCGGCCGCGATCGCCGCGGCGCGCCAGGAGGGAGCCGGATCCTTCCGGGGCTCGGCGGCTTTCAGCGGTCGCGCCGCGGACGCGACGGGAAACAGGGCGACGTCGCCGTCCTCTTCCAGGCGGCGGCTCATGCGGGCGAGCTCCAGCTCGGCGGCGCATTGCGGACAGGACGCCAGGTGGCGTTCGGCCACGGCGGGGTCGATCCCGGCGGGGGGCTCGCCATAAGCCAGGGCGACCAGCGCCTCGCTCGCCAGGTGCTGGTCGAAGGTGGTCCAGGCGGCGCGGGTGTCAGTGAGGGCCGCGCGGCAGCGCTCGCAGCTCGCCAGGTGGCCCCGGACTTCGTCTCTCTCTGCGCTCTCCAGGGTGCCGTTCAGCAACCAGGGCAGCAATTCAATGGCATCATCACAGTTCATTGGTATTCGCCCCTCCGCTGCTAATAGGCGACCGTTTGACCGTGATGTTACGTCCGTTGCCGGCACCCCCTCCGAAAAGCTCGTGGCGCGCCGCCACCGCCTTCTCGCGGCAGCGCAGCACACGGACCCGCAGGGTCCCCTCCGCCACGCTCATCCGCAGGCTCATCTCCTTGTAGGAGAGACCGGCCACGATCATCCGCCAGAGCTCGCGGCAGTCCGGCGGCACGCGGTCGAGCACCCGGAGGAGCAGATCCTTGTCCTCCTGGCGTCCGGAGCTGGCGGGGACCGTGGCGGCCGGCTCGTCCGCCGTCTCCAGGCCGTCGAGATCGGTCCACTTCCATTTGCTCTGGGCCCGGATCTGGTCGAGGCAGGTGTGGCTGACCACGCGCCAGAGGTAGGTCCGCAGGCTCGACTCGCCGCGGAACTTCCCCGTCCCCAGCAGGCGGGTCACCTCGAGGCGGACGTCCTGCAGCACGTCGTCCCAGCGGCCGGCGAGCCGCCGCTGGTAGGGCCAGGCGGCGCGCGCGATCCAGCCGTCGATGGTAACCATCGCCTCCCGCTCACCCCGCAAGAAACGGGAGACGATCTCGTTATCGTCATTCGCCATCGGTAATATCCTATCCTTCTCCAGGAGCGAGGTATATCGGACCGAGAGTCCGGTCGAGAAGGGGGTAGAGAGCATCGAAGTCTTCGGTTGGCCGCGCCTGCTGACCAGGTTTGCCGGGGGAGTCGCCGCGGCGGCCGCATGCTGCGCCTCCCCCCTCTGGGCGGGTCCCGGAGCCGATTCGCTCGCGCTCCGCCAGGGAGCGCGGGTGGAGCGCGAGATCTCCCCGGGAATCGCCCAGGAGCAACCGTTGTCCCTCGCCGCGGATACCTACCTGGTGCTCGAGATCGTGCCGGTGGGGCTGGATGTCGAGGCGGCGCTGCTCGGCGCGGACGGCAGGGCCGTCGCCACCGCGGAGGGGGCCTCGGGAGCGGGGAGCCCCAAGGTGCTCGGCCTCGTGGTGAGCGCTTCCGGAGCCTACCGGCTGCGGGTGGCCGCCCTCGGCGCGCGCCCCCCCTCCGGACGCTACGAAGTGGCGGTGCGTTCGTTTCGCCCGACGGAGAAAGGGGACGACCTGCGTCTGCAGGCGGCGAAGCGGCTGGCCGAGGGTCGCCGCCTGAGGTCGCAGCCCGGCGAGGAAGACCGCAAGCTGGAGCTCCTGAAGCTCACCGCAGCCCTCGCCTTGTGGCAATCGATCCCGGACGGCGCGGGAGAGGCGGAGGCGCTCGCCGAGATCGGCGGCTTCTACGCCGATCAGGAGAACTACCAGGAAGCCCTCCGCTGGCATCTGCGCTCCCTGGAGCGGGCGCAGGCCAGCGGCGACCGGGAAGGGGAGGCCACGGCGCGGAGAAACGCCGGCAGCTGCTACCGGGGGCTGGCGAACCTCACCGCCGCCTTGGAGTCCTATCGGCAATCGATCCGCACCTGGAAAGAGATCGGCCTTCCCCGCCAGGAGGCCTCGACCCTGCAAGGGCTCGGCAGGGTCTACCTCGAGGGCCAGAACCTGCAGAGCGCCCTGGAGGCGTTCAACCAGGCCCTGGCACTCGAGCAGGCGGAGGGGGATATTGCCGAGCAGGCGCACACCCTCAGCGGAATCGGCATCGTCTACCTCGACCAGGGAAATATTTCGGAAGCCTGGAAAGCCTGGGAGAAGGCGCTCGAATTCAGCCGGGCGGTGGGTGATGCCGACAGCGAAGGAGTTCTCGAGAACAATCTGGGGGGTGCCTACTACCGTTACGGCCAGTTGCAGAAAGCGATCGAAGTGTTCACCGCGCTGGTCGAGCGGGGCAGCCCGGGCAATGACGGGGTCGTGTTCTGCAACCTGGGGGCGATCTATCTCGAGCTGGGGGATCTGGACAAGGCTCTGGACAGCTATCAGCGCGGTCTGGCCGCCTATCGGAAGACGAACGCGCCACAACAGGCCGACGCCCTGGTCGGCATCGGCTCGACCTTGCAGCGGATGGGCGATCCGCAGGCCGCCTTGAAGAGCTATGACGAGGCGAGGAAGCTGCAGCCTCAGGGCTTCTGGCTCATCGACTACTGGGAGGCGTTTGCCAAGTCGGCGTTGGGCCGCCAGGACGAGGCGCTGCGGACGCTCGAGCGCGCGCTGAGCGTCGTGCGCGCGGGAGGCCAGAGGTCGTCGGAGGATCAGGTCCTGCTGGCGATGGGAGTGGTCTACCGCGCCCTGGGCAAGCTGGACCTGGCGGCCGACTGCCTGCAGCGGGCGATCGCCCTGGGCGAAGAGATCGAATATCCCAACGTCGTCACCTCGGCCCTCCTGCAGGAGGCGATGATCCATCGCGAACGGGGCCAGCTCGACCGCGCTCAAGCCGACCTCGAGAAGGCGCTGGGGAACATCGAATCCACCCGGACCAATATCGCGGGGCAGAACATCCGCACCGGCTACCTG
The DNA here is from genome assembly GCA_963756595.1 of uncultured Acidobacteriota bacterium. GTDB lineage: Bacteria > Acidobacteriota > Thermoanaerobaculia > Multivoradales > UBA5704 > DATARR01. Next base: position 2,067 of record CAVWOZ010000066.1, on the reverse strand, counting down.
TCCTCCAAGCGGGGTTACTACGAGCTCTACGTCGACCTGCTGATGCAGAGGAGCGCTCTCGATCCCGAGGGGGGCTACCGTTCTCTCGCCTTCTGGGCGAGCGAACGGGCGCGGGCGCGAGGCCTTCTCGACCTTCTCGCGGAAGGGCGCATCGACGTCGGGGAAGGATTGAGCGACGAGCTGCGCGACAAGGAGGGACGACTGGCGACCGAGCTCGCCCAGGTGCAGACGGAGCTGGGCTCCAAGGCGCCGAGCCCCGCGCGGACCAAGGAGCTGAAAGCGCAGCTCGGCCGGCTCCACGAGCGGCAGGAGCACCTGGACTGGGAGATCCGCAATCAGAACCGCCGTTACTCGCAGGTGCGCTACCCGCAGCCGCTGAAGCCCGAGAAGATCCAGCAGGATCTCGACGGCGGCACGGCCCTTCTCGAATACGTCCTGGCAAAGCGGGGGGGGACCCTGTTCGTCCTGACGCGGGAAGGGCTCACCAGCTACCCCTTGCCGGGCTCCGAGGAGATGGCGCAGCAGGTGCGCCGGCTCCGCTCGGCCCTCGAGAAGGAAAGCCTGCTGACCAAAGCGGCCTACGCCGATTCCGCCTTCCAGCTCTACCAGATGCTGGTGGCGCCGGCGGCCCCGGCGATCGCCGGCAAGACGAGCCTGTTGATCGTCCCCGACCGCGACCTCTATTACATCCCGTTCGAGGCGTTGTTGACGGCCCCCGCGGACAGCCGGCCGTACGCGGATCTGCCCTATCTGTTGCGCGCCTATTCCATCGCCTACACCCCGTCGGCCAGCGTGCTGGCGGAGCTGCGCCAGCCGCGTCCGCCGCTCTCGCCGGACGCCCGGAACCTGGTCGCTTTCGCCCCTTTCTCGGAGGGCGCCGAGGGCGCCGGCGCCGGCGAGCCGGCGGGCTCGCGAAAACCCGAGACGGATCGGGATTTTCCCCTCCTGCCGGGCTCCCGGCGCGAGGTGGCCGGGATCGCCGGCCTCTACCCGGGCTCGTCGCTCCAGTTCTTCGGCTCTGCGGCGACCGAGGAGACCGTCAAGCACGACCCCGCCGTGGCGGCCGCCCGCCGGCTCCATTTCGCCACCCATGCCCAGCTGGACGAGCGCTATCCGGAATACTCGGCGCTGATCCTGGCGCGCTCCACGGAGAGCGGGGAGGACCGCTATCTGCGCGTCCAGGAGATCTTCAACCTCAAGCTCGCGGCCGATCTGGTCGTCCTCTCGGCCTGTCAGACGGCGCTCGGCAAAGAGCTGACCGGGGAGGGGCTGATCGGTCTGACCCGCGCTTTCTTCTATGCCGGGGTCCCCAGCCTGGTGGTCAGCCTGTGGAACGTCACCGACGCGCCGACTCCCGACCTCATGCTGAGCTTCTACCAGGAGTTGGACCGGCTGCAGGACAAATCCCAGGCCCTGCGCAACGCCAAGCTCGCGATGATTTCACGGCAGACCTATGCCCACCCCTCCTACTGGGCGCCGTTCATCCTCATCGGCGAGCCGAAGTAAAACGGCTTGTAACGCCGCGCGCCTTTCCTCGCCTCTTAGGAAGAACCGGAATCCGTTCCGGGCTCGCTATCCGGGAGGCGATATGGCAGACGAAAAGAAGAACAGGGAGATGGAAGAGCCGCAGGAGGAACCTTGCAACCGTGACGGCGGCAGCTCGATACCGGTGGTATTGGACCCCCCGCCGCCACCCGGCCAATAGCCCTATACTAGGGGCGCACCGTTTCATCAAATCGCTGGTCTTTGTTCTCGTGAGGGATGATTATGTCGACAACCCCCTTGGGCCGGAGCTCCGACGCCGCCGCGGACGGTGGTTCGATTCCGTACCGAATTCCGCCTCCTCCTCCTCCCGTCCCCTTCGTAAGGATCGTCAGCATCGTCTTTGCGATCGTGGCGGCGGTCGCGGGGCTGGCAGGTTTCAGCCGGACGGCCGGAATCTCCGCCGCGATCAGCCTGGTGTTCAATCTCGTGGACCTCTTCGCGCAACGGGGAGTGGTCCAGATCCCCCGGTCGGCGCTCGATGCCGAAGGGAAGCTCCAGGTCGAAAAGCGCGGATAGCTCGTC
>CAVWOZ010000065.1:0-32167 GCA_963756595.1 uncultured Acidobacteriota bacterium | reverse complement strand
GGCTCCCTCCTGGGAGCGCCGGCGTCTCGCCGGCTTTCCAACTCCAGCCGACCTCCCCGCCGAGCGATCGGCGCCCGCGAAGTCCCTCCGCGCGTCCGTCCAGAAGAGAAGTTGTCCCTCGCCGGGCTCCTGCGGCAACTGATAAAATAAAGTGCGGAGGCGCATATGGTCAGACAGAGCAACTCGCGAGACGAAGATGACGACGACGATGATGACGACGACGCTGTATCGATCGAAAGCGAGTTGCATCAACTCGCCCACTGGCCCCAGGTCGCTATCGCAGCACGGATGGCTCTCCGGCTGGCTCCCGTCTTCGGTCCCCCGGAGAATCTCTCACCTTTCGAGTTCCTGGAGACTCCGCTCCTGGCCTATTTTGCCGCCGCGGCACTCTCGGCGAGAGCGGCACGGGACGGCAGCCCTGCTTCGAGGGATCTCCTGGATCCTGCGCTGAGCGCCCTTTCCGAAAGCTCCGCCCTGTCGGCCCCCGGCTCCTCCAAGGCCGCCGCGGTCGTCCAGGCGGCAGCCCTCGGAGCCGGCGGCCTGAGCTCCGCCCCCTTGAGATTCCCTCCGTTTCAGGGTTCTCTCGCAGCCGAGGCAGAGGATGCCCTGCAGGAGGACCTTCAAGCCCTGTCCTCCTTGACATCCGCGACATCCATGCCCGGCGCCGTCCCCGAGGCGTTCTGGGAACGCCCTCTCTGGCCGAACCCCAAGGGCGACTGGAACCAGACCCTGCCCGCCTGGCAGAAGCTGCTGACCGGCCTCAATCTGTCTCCTGTCTTCGCGAGCTACGTCTATCTCGCCACCACCCCGGCGTCTCCCTGGAAAGACCTCGACGCCTTGATTGGCCTCTGGTCGTCCCACCTCGCGGCCGCGAATCCCCCCACTCCCGCCACGGCGGCTCCCAAGACCGCTCCCAAGCCTCCCGCGTCCGGCCGCCCGCGGTTGCAGATGCTGGCCGACCGCGCGCTCGACGACGACTCCGGGGACCGGCTCGACTTCAAACCCTACGCGGACGCCATCGCCGGACTCATCGACAACCCGGAGACGGGGACTCCGCTGACGATCGCCATCCACGGCCCGTGGGGAGCCGGCAAATCGACGCTGGCCGGGATGATCAAGCGGCGGCTGGAGAGGAAGCCCGCGGCCGGCGGCAACGATCCCCACGTGACCTGCTGGTTCAATGCGTGGATGCACGACGATGCGACGGACCTGGCCGCCGCCTTCGCCGCCGAGCTCGCCCGCACGGCGGATCGCCTGCGTCCGCTCTGGCGGCGCCTGCTCCGCCCCTTGCCGAGCGCCATCCGCCCTCCGGGCGAGCGCCTGCGCCGCCGCACCTTGCTGTGGGGTTCGGCCCTGCTCACCGCCGCGGTCGTGACCTACGTCTTCGCCTACCGGAGAAACCTGAATCTGGTCCCCCTGACCGCCTTTGTCGACGCGCTCCTCAAGGCCTTTAACGTCAAGGAGGCTCCCGGCGCCGACGGGGGCCTGGTCCTCAACAGCGCCTTCTTCTCGCTGATGACCGGCATCCTGTTGCTGATCCCCCACCTGACCACGGTCGCCCGCTCGCTCTCCGAATTCGTCCGCGATCCCAAGTCTCCGGCCTCCACCGGATCGATGGACCGCGTACGCACGCAGCTCGGCGACCTGATCCAGGAGGCCACCCCCGTGGGAAGCCGGTTCGTGGTCTTCGTCGACGATCTCGAACGCTGCCGCCCGCCGCGCTCGGTCGACGTCCTCGAGGTCGTCAATCAGCTCCTCAGCCATCCCGAGGTCGTGGTGGTGGTGATGGCGGACATGACGGCCGTCGCCGCCTGTGCCGAGATCAAATACGAGAAGCTGGCGAGCCTCTACTCCCCCGAGGCCGGTGGCCCGGTGCAGGGGAGGAACGGTTGCACCTACGGCCGGATGTATCTGCAGAAGATCATCCAGCTCCAGTTCAACCTGCCCGAGCTGCGCCCGGAGAAGATCCGCGGCTTCCTGGACGACCTTGCCCAGCTCGCCAGCGTTCCGGCCTCCGCGGGAGGCGCGGCGCCCACCCCGGCGAAGGCCGCGCCGCCGCGGCGCCCGAGCCTCGTGCAGTCCGTCCGCCGCGGCTGGCAGAGCCCCTACTTCTCGGGCATCCGGCAAGCCGCGGTGCGCAAACCCTGGCCGCTCGCCGTGGCGCTGACGCCTCGGGAGGTGCTGGTGTTCCCAACCTTCTCGCTCACCCTCCTGATGACGCGCCTGGGCTATCCGCCGTCCACGCAAAAAATCCAGGCGCGCCCGGGAAGCCTCGCCAACCACTGGCGCCTCGATCGCGAGATCGCGGACGGGCTCTATCGACCCTTCCTGGCCGCCGCCCTCTGTTCCTGGCTGGTGCTTTACCTGCCCGCCGAGGGGAGCGCGAAATCCTTTCCAAACCTCACCGGCTGGTTCTGGGCCAGCCTCCTGGTCACCGCATCCCTCGCCGCTCTCCGGATCGCGCTGGTGAGGAGACGGGTGGCGGGCTCGCTCGCCGATCCCGCGTACCGTACGCCGCGTCTCCAGCGCTGGGCCCGCTGGCTCGCGGTCGGCGGTTTGACCCTGGGGCTGACCCTGCTGGCCTGGCTCGGCGCGGCGCTCCCTCTCGTGCGGTCGTTTCCGCGCTTCTCCCTGCCGGTCTATTTGATCCTGGCCCTCCTCTGCACCGGCCTCACCTCGCTCTTCGCCTGGCTGGAGGCCCGCGCGCAACGCCGGGAAGACCTCGAGGAGATGCGGAAGGTGAGGGATCTCACGCGTGCCAGCATCCAGAACGGCGTCCTCGAGCCGGCCGACCTCGTCAAGGCCCTCGCGGACATCCACCTGGTCCGCGGTCAGGAGGATCTGATCGCGGAAGCCCTGCAGATCCACTTCTTCAACGAGTCCGACCTGCTGCGCGAGGCCGAGACGGAGATGATGCCGTTCCTGCCGCCGCTCCCCCGCAATGCCAAGCGCATCCTCAATCACCTGCGGCTGATGCTGTTCATCGCCACCGCCCGCAAGGTCTTCGGCGGGCAGCCCGAGATCTCCCCTCGCCATTTCGGAAAGTGGATCGTCCTCCAGGAACGCTGGCCCGAGGTGGCGCGGGCGGTCGTCGAATCACCTGCCGAGATGGCCGAGCTCGAGCGGCTGGCGGCCGACCCCAAGAAGTTTGCCCGCCGGATCGCCGGCATCGCCCCCTGGTACGCCCGGGACGCCGACCTCCGCGGCTACTGCGCCGCCGACACCAAGCTGGGAGAGGTGGTCGAACGGCTGCTCCACTTCGATCTCGGGGTTCCCCTGGTCGAGGCGCCGCTGGCTCCGCGCAGCGCTTGATGGATGGCGATGCTTCGATAAGATGCAGCCCCTGCTTCACCGATCAGAGGAGAGCTGCCTCATGACGAAGAGAAGCGCCGTCGTGAGCTGTGCCCTGGCCGTTGGATTCCTGATTGCCGCCGTCGCAGAGGACGCCGCTCCCCCTCACCCTCCTCTGGCGAGGACACCGCACCATACTCCGCGCCGGGCGAGGCCCATGGCAGACGCCTTGCAACCTTTTATTATTATGATCTTTTATTTTACTTTCTTTACATTCGAGAGAGAACCGACCCTGATTTCAGGGGGGCCCTTCTACCATGGAGATGCTTGACATGAAGACTTCATCGCTCCGCCTGGCTTTACCGCTTTTCCTGATGGCGTCCGCAAGCCTGTGGGCCCACGGCCGGCCGTCTCCGACCACCCCGGGCCATTACACGAACTGGGGCGGCCAGATCGACAAGCTGGACATCGTCGCGACCTTCAAGGTCGCGGACTACAGCCGCATCGTCGTCCAGCCGTTCGACACCTCGTCGGCCCCCGCTCCCCAAGGAAGGGGACAGCGCCTACGCCTCGGTGCAGAAGGCCCTGAGCGAGACGACGCCCACCCTCGTGACGGCGCTCTCCGCGGCGTTGCCGAAGATTCCCGTGCAGATCGAGGCGGCGGGGACCTCTCCCACTTCCGGAGCGCTGGTGGTGCGGGGGAAGGTGCTCAGGATGGACCCGGGCGTGACGGCTCCCGTGTACCCGGCCAACGGCACGGGGCGGGCTCGCATTGTGATCACGGGTGAGATCGTCGACGGCACCACCGGCAAGACGCTCCTCCGCTTCAAACAGCAACGCCGCTTGAGCGCCAGAGGCGATATAGAGGACGCCGCCCTCCTGACGACCTCCGACCGTGCCTCCCGGGTCGAGGGGATCACCGAGGAACACCCCATCCGGGAGGTCCACCGGCGCCTGTCCTTCGCCCCCTCGAGCGAGACGGCCCTGGATCACAATCTCGTCTTGATCGGCGAGGATCTGGCGGACATCCTCGAGAGCTTCTGACCCGTCTCCACCGGTCGGCTCGGGAAAGGGAGATGGACATGTCCACTGCGTCGAACGTCGTCCCCAAGAGCCGTTGAGGCCAGGGCAGCGACCTTTGGGAGAGGGCGGGCCAGCCGAGAGCGCTTGCAGATGAGCTAGAATCTGCCGACCGGGAAAGGCCCCGCCCCAACCCAAGGAGACATCATGAAGAAGCGGACGAAGAACCTGGTGCTCAGCCGGGAGACGCTCGTCGGCCTCGAGCACAACCTCGGGCAAGTCGCCGGAGGCGTCACGAACAATCCCGACATCTGCGGAGACAGTGGCTTCAATACCTGCCAGACCTTCGTGAGGACCTGCGGAGCGACCTATCTCTGCTGACTCCGCGGGGCCGCGGTTTGTGCGCGTCGAGACAAGACGTCCTGGAAGGTTCCTCCCAGCGCGCCCCGCAGGGGCGTCCGCTGCCAAGTCCTTCCAGACTAACTTGTAGCGACGCGCACAAACGCCAGCCAGCGACTGGAGGCCTCAACGGCTGAGCTCGTGTCGGCTTAGGTCGAAAGGCGTCCGGCTTCCGCGTCGCTCCCCTCTCGTTCCCGAGCGCTTCCCCCTCGTTCCCCGAGACCTCCCATCCATTTTTTGTCACCTCCCCCTCTTTCCCCGGTCCCTCCCTCTGATTTTTTTCTTTGGGGAAGGAGAGGGAAGAGACGCGGAAGCAGAGGGAGGGCCTCGGGGAAGACGGGGAGGACACAAAAAACGAGAGGGAGCGGCCGAAAAACGAGAGGGCGCAGACGCAGAACCGCTTCCCGCGGGCGCGGAATCGGCTCCCGCACCCCGCAAAAGCGGTGGAGGGAGCCGCGGAACCGGTGGAGAAACCCCGCCGAGGGCCGCGCGGAGGCGGCGACGCGGCGGGGGGAACGGACTACGCTTTCTGCGCCTGCGTGATCAGGTCTGCGATGCCGAACCGGCCGTTGTTCTGGAAGGCCTGGAAGGGCTTCCAGGTGGCGTCCTGATTGAGGAAGGAGTGCTTGTCCCCCAGCATCAGGCCGACGAAGGTCTCGCCGACGATGCGGCCTCCGACAGGGCCGAGATGGATCGGCGTGTCGTTGTCCGTGATGTTCTGCTGCGCCTCGGCCAGGATGTAGTACCAGAGCGGGGCGTTCCCCTTGAACCGCGGCGAGAGGTCGACCAGCTTCGGATTGATGGGACTATCGTCCTTGGTCGCCTTTCCCACTCTCAGGTCGTCGTCCGCGATCGGGGTCAGCTCCATCTGCCGCGCCACCGCCTGCCCGGAGGGGAGCCCCATGCGCCAGCCGCGGAGGAGGTTGCGCTCGGCGAGCGAGGGGACCTTCGCCGCGATCACCGGCGGGAGATGGCCGAGCGGGTTGACCAGCGAGGAATCGATCTTGTACGCCGGCTGGATACGGTTCTTGCTGAACTCGTCCGGATGGTTGCCGAAGTCGAAGAACAGCCGCCAGTCGATCGCCCACTCGCTCGGGAACTCGCCGAAACCGGTGAGGTTCGGCTCGTTGGGGAGGAGCGAGAAGATCGGGAAGCGGTCCGTCAGCGTGGCGTTCAGCCGGTAGATCGGCCGCACCATCGAATGCCCGAAGCGGTAGGCCGCCACCGAGAACTCGACCGGCATGAAGGGATCGTTGCGCGGATGGTAGAAGCGGAGCTGCGGCCGGTCCTCGGTGATCGACTTGCCGCTCTTCAGGTGCGGCAGGATGCTGTACAGCATCTCCGGCCCGAGGATCGTCGGCAGGAAGTCGTTGAGGATCACCCACTGGTAGTGCCAGCGCACGAAGCGCTGCACGTCCCCGAAGGCGGCGTCGGTGCCGCTGAGGTAGTCGACCACGGCGTTGTGGAAGCGCAGGAAGATCCCCTGGAGCTGCGAGACGATCACGTTCTCGTCGTTGCGCGGATCGCCGATCAGCGCGCGCTTGCGGCCGGCCGAGCCGTTGCGCGGCAGGTCGTGGGTGCCGCCGTCGACCGGGTTGCCGGTCAGCGGCTTGCCGAGCAGGAAATGGAGGCCGTCGTCCAGATACAGATACGGCTGATCGTCGGGGCCGCGGCCGTAGACGGAATCGAGATCGAAACGCGGCGTGCGGTAGTCGACCAGCGCGTTGGGATCGTTCGTCTTGTCGAGGCTGCTCGCGGGATCGAAGGTCAGGTCGTGATCGATGAACTGGCCGAGGTAGGTGTAGCCGGCGCTGATGCCGGTGTTCTCCTCGTCGTCCCGCGGGTTCGCATCCTCCGGCGTCGGCGGGTCGCTCGCCGCCACCATCTGAAGGGCGAGCGCCCGCAGATCGTCCTCGGTGAAACGCGCGGGGGGAAGGGTGCGGAAGATCCGCCCGAAACGCCCTTCGAACTGCGCGGACGACGGCACGCTTTCCAGGCCGCGGACCACGCCATGAAAACGCGGTAGGGTACCGATCATGTTTCCACCTCTTTCGGTCTCACGCGCCACAATCGGCGGGTGAACAGGGGGGATCCCCGGACAAGCCCATCCCCCCGGGGTCAGCGAATGTCTTTCGCTGAATGCAGTAGCATGCGTCCGCCATGAGACGAACCCGTACGCTCGCGATCCCGATCCTCCTCCTCGCCGCCACCGTTCTCTCCCGCGCGTCGCTCGCCGCGGGCGCCGCGGGCGCCGCGGGCCGTCCGCTGCTGATCTCGGTGGACGACCTGCCGGTGGCGGGGGGCGAGTTCCACACCGATCCCGCCGAGCGGGCGCGGATCACCGAGGGGCTGCTCGCCGTGCTCGCCAAACACCACGTCCCCGCCGTCGGCCTGGTGATCTGGGGGAACGTGAAGACGCCTGCGGACCAGGCGATCCTGCGCCGCTGGCTCGCCGCCGGCCACGAGCTCGGCAACCACTCGGCGCATCATCTCGATCTCACGAAGACGGACGCCGCGGCGTTTATCGCGGATGTCGAGGCGGGGCGCGCCGGCCTCGCGGCCTTCCTCCAGGGGGAGAAGAAGGGGACCGTCCGCTTCTTCCGCTACCCGTTCCTCGACGAGGGGGAGACGGCGGCGAAGCTCGACGCCGTGCGCGCGGCGCTCGCGCGCTCCGGGCAGCGCAGCCTGCCGGTGACGATCGACGATCAGGACTGGTCGTTCGAGAAGCCGTGGGTCGAGGCGCGCCGCAAGGGGGACGCGAAGGCGATGGCGACGATCGGCGAGGAGTACCAGGAGACGCTGCGCGCCGAGGTGCGCGACCAGGAGGAGCGGGGGGACCGCGCGCTCGGGCGCACCCTGCCGCAGATCCTCCTGCTCCATGCCAACGAGGTCGGCGCCGCCCAGTGGGACCGGCTGTTCACCTGGCTCGAGGCGCGCGGCGACCGCTTCGCCACCGTCGACGAGGTGCTCGCCGATCCCGTCTTCACGCAAGATCCGCATTATCTCGGCCCCTCCGGTTTCGGCTCCTGGGACCGCATCCTGGCCGTGCGGCGCGCCCAGACCGCCCGCGCGGACGTCGAGGCGCTCCTCAAGACCCAGTCCGAGGCCTGGAACCGGGGCGACCTCGACGCCTTCACTTCGGTCTACGCGGAGGACGCCTCGTTTCTGACGCCGAGCGGCCTGACCCGCGGCCGGCAGCAGGTCCTCGAGCGCTACCGCCGCCGCTACCCCGACCGCGCCGCGATGGGGACCCTCACCCTCGAGGTGATCGAGGTCCGCCCCGCGCAGGGGGTCGAGATCACGGCCGCCGGCGACGCCCGCCCCGGGCGCGTCTTCGGCGTCTCCGTCGCCGCCCACTGGCGCCTCGCCTACCCCGACCAGCCGGAGAAGAAGACGGCCGAAGGGCTCACCCTCCTCGTCCTCCAGCGCCACGGGGACTCCTGGCAGATCGTCGAGGACGCCTCGATGTAGACGGGGGCGGCGGATGCCCTCTCGTCATGGCGGCGCCCCCTCCGCCCGGCGATGAATCGCCGGGCTAAGAACGGCGCCCCCTGAAGGGGGCTTGAAGCCGGATTCATCCGGCGCTGTTCGTAGCCCGGGCATTCATGCCCGGGCGGACGGCGCGGCACCCGTACCTTCAATCAGGCGATTGCGAAGACGGTTCGTTACGGGGCGGACCCGCGGACCCACCCAGGGCTCACGCCCTGGGCTACCGGAAGGCCGCCCTGCGGGCTGGCGTTCGGGTAACCTCTCCTCCCGCGCACGCCGCTTGCAGATCCGATCCCCCCATGACCGAGCCCTCGCCTTCCCCGTCCCCCGCGCCCTCCCCCGCTCCGAAGGCCGGCGGCCTCGGCTTCATGGTGCGCGCGCTCTCCCACCGCAACTACAAGCTCTACTTCACGGGGCAGAGCATCTCGCTCATCGGCACCTGGATGACGCGGATCGCCACCAGCTGGCTGGTCTACCGGCTGACCGGCTCGGCGCTCCTCCTCGGCCTGGTCGGCTTCGCGGGGCAGATCCCCTCGTTCCTCCTCGCCCCCTTCGCCGGCGTCCTGATCGACCGCTGGAACCGCCACCGGCTGCTGGTGGTGACGCAAGCCCTCGCCATGCTCCAGTCGGCGGCGCTCGCCGTGCTCACGCTGCTGGGGGTGATCAACATCTGGCACGTGCTGGCCCTGAGCCTCTTCCAGGGGCTGATCAATGCCTTCGACATGCCGGCGCGGCAGTCCTTCGTGGTCGAGATGGTGGAGAAACGGGAGGACCTGCCGAACGCCATCGCGCTCAATTCCTCGATGGTCAACGCCGCCCGCCTCCTCGGGCCGTCGATCGGCGGCGTGATCATCGCGGCGGTCGGCGAGGGGTGGTGCTTCACGATCGACGCCGTGAGCTACCTGGCGGTGATCGCCTCCCTCCTGCTGATGCATCTCGCGCCGAAGCCGTTGATGAAGGCGCGGGAGACGCGCCTCCTCCAGGAGCTGCGGGACGGATGGAGCTACGTGGCGGGGTCGCCGCCGATCCGCAGCATCCTGCTCCTGCTCGCCCTGGTGAGCCTGGTCGGGATGCCCTACACGGTGCTGATGCCGATCTTCGCCTCGACAGTGCTCCACGGCGGCCCGCACACCCTCGGCTTCCTGATGGCGGCGACCGGCGTCGGCGCCCTCTGCGGCGCGCTGTTTCTCGCGCAGCGCCGCACCGTGGTCGGCCTGGGGAGGGTGATCCCCTTCATGTCGGCCCTCTTCGGCGCCGGGCTGATCGGCTTCTCCCTCTCGCACGTCCTCTGGCTGTCGCTGATCCTGCTCCTCTTCACCGGCATCGGCTTCATGGTCCAGATGTCGGCGAGCAACACCCTCCTCCAGACCCTGGTGTCGGACGACAAGCGCGGCCGCGTGATGAGCTACTACACGATGGCGATCATGGGGATCACCCCCTTCGGCAGCCTCCTCGCCGGCGGCCTCGCCCACCGCCTCGGAGCCCCGCACACCCTGCTCATCGGAGGCCTCGGCTGCCTCGTCGCCGCCGCCTGGTTCGCCAGCCGCCTCCCCAGCCTCCGCGAGCGCGTCCGCCCCATCTACATCGAAAAAGGAATCCTCCCCGCCATGGCCGCCGACGGCATCAATGCCGCAACGCAGTTGACGGTGCCCCCGGAGCGGTGAGGGGGGGAAAGGCCTTCGCAAGGGCTTCCCTACGAGGCGCCAGGATCCGAAGGTAGGGGCGGGGCTTGTCCCCGCCTCCGGAACGGCCACACCGCTCCAGCGACCTCAACCTATCGCGATCACCAAAAACTGAACCCAATTCAAAGGTCCCGCCCGCCCGCCCGGGCGGGGACAAGCCCCGCCCCTACATTGATTTTTTTCCAAAACCAAACGACTCCAGATCCCATTCCAGCGATCCACACAGAGGGTACTGCCTGTAGTGCTCCACCAACCCTTTCCGAACCGGATTGAGGAGGATATACCGCGCGGCTGCACGCAGATCCTCCATCTGCCGGACGGCGTGATCGAAGTAGCCTCGCTGCCAGAAGCGGTTCTTGTTCTCTCGATGAGAGCGTGCATGGTAGCAAAGGGACTTGTACCGCCCTACGAAGTCGGGCAATGACATGGCTCGGCCAAGGCCGATCAAAAGATGAAAATGATCCGGCATCAGGCAGTAGGCATAGATCGAGCTTTCGGATTCCGAGCGAAGATCTCTCAGAATTCGAACGCAGTCGAGGCCGAGCTCCTGATCTTCGAAGACAGGTTCTCTGAAGAGCGTCCGAACGGTGACAGAGAATGTCCGCCCCTCTGTGCGATAAACCTCAGCGTCGAGACGAATCCTTTTCCGCTTCGGCTCGGTCATCCACGCCCCAGGGTGGCGAGGAAGAGGCACGTGATCAGTAGGGCCGCCGCGATCCACCCCCAGCGGAGGGGGACGATCTCCGCCGCCGGGGGCTTGTCGGGGTCGAGCCGGCGGTTGCGATTCGCGAGCAGCAGGAGGCCGGTACCGGCGCCGAAGCTCTCGAGCGCGGCCTGGCGGAGGGCGGGGAGCGTCGGCCCCGCGAAGCAGAGCGCCGCCAGGCAGGAGACGGCGCCGGCGGCGAGGTAGGGGAGCAGCAGCGGCAGGCGGGACGGGAAGCGGGAGGCGGCCCACTCGATCGAACGGTCGTAGAGGATCAGCCCGAGAATCCCCATCCCCCACCGCCACGCCCAGCGAGGCTCGAGCGCGAGGTCGCGCAGCACCCAGGCCCAGTCCCCCTCGTTGGTGAACGCCGAATAGAGGAAGTATCCCGAGCCCCAGAGGAGATTGAACGCCATGGCGAGCGACAGGAAGCCGCGCCAGCCGACCGAGCGCGGCGGCCGGCTGCGCAGCACCCACCAGCAGAGCGCTCCGACGATCAGGTTCATCAGCGGCCCCGCCGCGGCGACCAGCGGCCCGCGCCGAGAGCACTGGAAGTAGACCGACGTGAGCTGCGTGATCCGGCCGCCCGTGGCAAGGCAGACACCGCCGTGGCCCACGACCTCGTGGGACAAGCAGGCGGCGATGAAGGCCAGCGCCCCAAGGGCGGCCAGCGTGGCGGGGTGGGACGAGGGCGGCCGGGCATTCATTTTTTCTGTACGATCTCAGCGACAAGATACCGGGACTTCACGCGCAAGCCAAGGGAGGATGAGCAGCATGCCACCGACCCTGGAACAGCTCCTCGACGACGCGAGCCGCGCGCGGCGGGAGCGTCGCCTCGACGACGCGCGGCGGGATGTGACCGCGGCCGTTGCGCTCTGCCGCGGGACGGGGACTCGGCGCGACCTGGCGAGGGCGCTGATGGCGTCGGGCCAGATCGAGCGGGACCTGGGCCGTGGCGCCGCGGCCTGGCCGTTCTATGAGGAGGCGGTCGCCCTCAGCCGGGAAGACGGGGAGCCCTTGGCCCTCGCGCACAGCGCCCGCCATCTGGGCGATCTCCATCGCGAAGCGGGACGTCTGGATCAGGCCGGGACCTGCTACGACGAGGCGCTCCGGCTCTACCGCGCCCAGGAGGAGACGGATCGGCTCGATCTCGCGAACGCGATCCGACCGCTGGCGATCCTCAGGGAGGCCACGGGAGATGCGGCCGCCGCCCGGGGGCTGTGGGCGGAAGCGCGGGACCTCTATGCGGCGGCCGGGATCGCTGCCGGGGTCACGGAATGTACAGCCCGGCTCGCGCGCCTGGACGCTTGAGGTCCCGCCGCGGCTCCTTCCTTCCGGTCAGAAATCCTTCCGCACGCTGCGAAGGTTGAGCGGCTTAAGCGGCTGCCGGCTGTTGCTGACCGGGAACTGTCTCCGAAACTGGTTGATCTGCTTTTCCGAGGCGAAGATCGGCGTGTGGAGGACGGTCCATACCAAGCCGTCTTCACCGCAGGCGGGCGTAGTGAGCGAGCCGGTATAGCGGATCGACGCCAAGTCGGCAGGGAGGAGCGCCTCGATGTTGATGTGTGCCACCGGGATCGGCGTCGGTCCGTACCGATCGAGCAGCTGGAACAGCTTGGCCAGCTGCGGATTTTCATCGTCCCGGGGATCCTGGACGATGAAGACTCCCACCGCCGCGGCCCGCCTGGTGGTGGGGTTCTCATGGACCAGATGCATCTCGAGCGCCGTCTGAACGCCGTCGAGGCGGTGCTCGCTCCCCCAGTGGAAGTGAAACTCTTTCAGATCATAAACGTCGGGGCCGATCGCAAACTGACTGCCGCCTGGCGCCGTCGCCTTGATCGTGTGCCCGTCGCTCGTCACGGAGACCGTGGTGTCCGTGGCGTAGTGGAAGACCAGCGGCGGCAGGTTGGGAGTGAACACCGCCCCGGAGAGGTCGACCGGCGACTGCTGGCGGCCGTCGCGGCAGATGGCATAGCACGGGGAAAGCGCGGCCCAGCGATTCTGCCCGGCGGCATCCAGCTCCGGGTAGGTGAAGGGCACCTTGCAGGGATCGGTCCCGGGCCCCTTTCCGTGGCCGCCCCCGGCAGGCGCTCCGGCGCAGGACAGCGTGAACAGCACCAGCGGCACGACGGCGATCGACGCACAAGCGGACACGAGTCGCTTCATGGTCAGCTCTCCTCTCGAGGACGGGTCCAGACTCAAGTTTTCTGCATTGTGCCAGATCGACGGAATAAACCCAAGGAAACCCGGTCTAGGACGAGCGAAGGCCACTCCCCGGAGCGCGCATCGCCCGCCGGAAGGCCGCAACCCGAAACCTCAAGGAGACCCGAATCATGAAAACCTATCGCCTCGCCCTCGCCATGATCCTCTTCGCCACCGCCCTCGCGGCGCTCGCCCCGCGCCTGGTGGCCGCGGGGACCTCCACCGCCAGCATCCAGATCCTCAAGCCCTCCGACCAGGCGCAGCTCGACGCCGGCGAGGCCTATCCGCTCGACTACCAGATCACGCTCGGACCGGGCGACGATCACTTCCACGTCTGGGTGGACGCCGACCGCAGCCCGGGGATCCACGACCTCAAGGGGACCTACATGCTCCCCAAGATGACCCCGGGCGTGCACACCATCACCTTGAAGCTGGTCGACAAGGGGCACGTGCCGACGGGCCCCCAGAAGTCGATCCAGGTCAACGTGAAGTAGAGGCGGCGATGACCGAGCTCGTCTACGCTCTCGTGCAGGCCGTGCACAACCTCGGGGCGGTCGCCGTGGTGGCGAGCCCCGCCGGCGCCCTCGCCTTGCGGGCGCGCGGCGGGACGCCCGCCCTCCCCGAGCGCCGCCTCGCCTCGATGCTCCTCCTCGCCTGGGGACTCCAGGCGCTGAGCGGCGCCGGCTTCGCCCTCGCGAGCTACGGCCTCAAGGGTCAGCTCCCCGAGGTCACCGGCGTCGCCCTCGGTGCGCTGGTCGTGAAGGTGGCGGCGACGGCCGGAGGGTTCGCTCTCGCGGCGGCCCTCCTCTGGCTCCGCCCCCTCGCGGCGCCGCGCTCCCGCGCCGTCGCCTGGGGGGTCTGCCTGGGGCTCGCCCTCGCCGCGCTCACCGCCGCCAGCCCGCTGCGCTGGTATCTCTGAGGCGAATTGCGAGGGGAATCGATGTCTTTCTTCGTCCAAGGGGTAGCGCTCGGCGGTACCATCGTCAGCCGAGAGACGGAATCCCCCACGATGCTGAGCCGACTGCGCGATCGCTTTTTTCGACCCGTGGAGCAGGACGACCGGCAGAGCCGGTTCGACCGGGCCGTCCTGCCCCATCTCGACGCGGCCTACGACCTCGCCCGCTGGCTCACCCGCAACGATCAGGACGCCGAGGACGTGTTGCAGACCGCGGCGCTGCGCGCCCTGCAGTTCTTCGACGGCTTCCACGGGGTGAACGCGCGGGCCTGGCTGCTCACCATCGTCCGCAACGTGTTCTATACCTGGCTCGACGCCCGGCACCGCGGCCACGAGGCCGTCCCCTTCGACGAGGAGATCCACGCGACGGAGGAGGCCGGCGGTGTCTCGAGCCAGCTCGGCCAGCCCGAGGCGGAGCTCCTCCGCCGCGTCGAGTCCCGCTACCTCCGCGAGGGGTTCGAGGCGCTGCCGTTGCCGCTCCGCGAGGTGATGGTGCTGCGCGAGCTCGAGGGTTTGTCGTACAAGGAGATCGCGGCGGTGACGGGAGTGCCGATCGGCACCGTGATGTCCCGCCTGTCGCGCGCCCGCCGCCAATTGCAGGATTTTTTGATCGCCCGAGGCGTCAAGGAGAGACGGCCATGAGCTGCCCGCACACCGAGACCGAGGCCGGCGCCTATCTCGACGGCGAGCTCGACCTCGCGAGCGCCCTCGCCTTCGAGCGCCATCTCGCCGAGTGCCCCGACTGCGCCCGGGCCCTCGCCACCCAGCAGGCCCTGCGCGAATCGATCGCCGCGGCCGGCCTGCGCCACCACCCCTCGCCCGAGGTGACGCGACGCTTCCGCCAGGCCACCCGCGCCCCGCGCGCCGAATCCGCCGACCGCCGGGGCGCCTGGCGCCAGCTCCAGGCGATCGCCGCTCTCCTCCTGGTGGCCGTCGCCGGCTGGAGCCTGGGCCGGCTCTGGCCGCCGCGCTCGGCCCCCGACCTCACGGACGAGGTCGTGTCGAGCCACGTCCGCTCCCTCCTCGCGGGGCACCCGGCCGACGTGATCTCGACCGATCAACACACGGTGAAGCCCTGGTTCACCGGCAAGCTCGACTACTCGCCCGTCGTCGTCGACCTCAAGGACCGCGGCTTCCCCCTCGTCGGCGGTCGCCTCGACTATCTCGATCACCACCCCACCGCGGCGCTGATCTATCAGGCCGACCGCCACGTGATCAATCTCTTTACCTGGCCCGCCGCCGAGGATCGCGGCGGCGCCGGTTTGAACCCGGCCGCCGCCGCGCGCCAGGGGTTCCACCTCCTCCACTGGACGTGGGACGGGATGGAGTACTGGGCGGTCTCGGATGCGTCGGAGGAGCGCCTGCGGCGCTTCGCGGAGCTGCTGCGGGCGCCGTGAGGGAGAAAAGCTTTTTCTTCTTTAGATTCCGGACGTACGGAGCGACAAGATATTCATCAACTTGCAGGGCCGAGAGGCCGGGAGTACCCTCGGCAGGACGGGGGAGTGAGCCTTGAGCGAAGCCCACCATCCACGAAAGGAGATGTCATGAGAACCGCGCGCCTTCTTGTCCTTGCCCTCGCCCTGCTGACCGCCTCGCTCGCCGCCTCCGCGGCCCCGCCGGGGGCCACGGCTGCGGCCAGTTGCGGCTCGAACTTCTGCACCACGGCCCAGCGCGACGCCTGCACCCAGCAGTGCCTCAGCCATGGGCACCACGGGACGTTCGTCGGCCTCGAGTGCTGCACCGACACCTGCACCACCCTCTGCATCTGCGGCAGCCGCCCCGTCGGCTGCTGACCGCACCGGACTCCCCCGTCAGCCGGTGCGGCCGGGCGCGGCAGCCGATTCACTGGCCATTCCCATCGTCCAGCTGCTATCATCATCTAGACAGTCTAGCCAGGAGACGACAATGCAGCGCACGTGGCAAATCCAGGAAGCCAAGAACAAGCTGAGCGAGGTCGTCGAGGAGGCGATCGAGAGCGGACCCCAGATCCTGACCCGTCGGGGCGTCGAGGTCGCGGTAGTGATTTCGCTCCCAGAATACCTTGAGCTCAAGAAGAAGCAGATCCCCCTCTCCGAATTTTTCCGGCGATCTCCTCTTGGAGAAATTGAGCTGGAGCGTGACAAGAGTCCCGTCAGGCTAGGGCCAGAATTTTGAACTTTCTCCTCGACACCTGTGTCGTCTCAGAGCTGGTCTCCAAGCGGCCCGATCCGGGCGTGGTGCGCTGGATTGACAGCGTCGATCCAGACCGGGCTCACCTCAGCGTCGTCACAATCGGTGAGGTCAAGAAGGGGATTGAAAAGCTGCGCGACCCGAGGAAGAAGGAAGCTCTCGAATCTTGGCTGCAGGACGAGCTGCTGGTCCGATTCCGGGACAAGATGGTAGGACTGGACGTCGAAATCCTTTTGCAGTGGGGCCGTTTGATCGCACGGCTCGAGAACAAAGGGACTCCCATGCCGGCGATGGATTCCCTCATTGCTGCAACCGCCCTCCATGGCCATTTCGTGCTCGTGACCCGAAACGAAGCGGACTTCTTACGGGCTGGCGTTGAGCTTCTGAATCCCTGGCAGAGCGGCCACGACAAATAGCCACAAAGTCCGAGAGCACCGTCCCCAAGCGTGAACGTTCGTAGGGCAATGTGACTCGCAGTCCCTTCAGGGCGGCGTCTGCGCGGGAGCGCCATCCACCTCGTCGTCATATTTTTCGATCATCCTGGGCCAATACGGACGCACCGCCAGGACTCCGCAGACGATGGCGACGGTCACCGTCAATCCCGTAACGAATGGGGCGAAGGCCCGCTGCTCGGCTTTGGGCAGAAAGTGCAGCGGGAGGAGAAGAACCCAGCCGAGGGCGAAGTTGATGATCTGGACGACAACCGGGAAGAAAAAGAAGACCAGGATCACCTTGACCATGACCTTCGTGCCGCCGGACATCTCTCTGGACATGGGCCTCTCCTCGTTCAGGGATTTCCGTTTCCTTGCGGCTGAAAGATCCCCTGCCCGGGCGCCAGCAGGTGGTGGGGATCGAAGGAGGCCTTGTCGGCGAGGAACTGGGGCCAGCGGGGGCCGAGTTGGCGGCGCCAGTCGGCGGGGGTCATCGGCACGGAGTCGACGGGGTAGAAGAAGCCCCCGACGGCGCGGGCCCGCTCGAAGAGGCGGCGGTTGGCGGTGACCAGCTCCGCCGAGCGCTCCGGGGTCGGCGGCACGGCGGTGCGCAGCAGGCCGAAGAGGAAGAAGGTCTTTCCCCCCGGCACCCGCAGGTTGGGGGCCGTGAAGTGGCGGCCGAAGTAGGGGTAGACGAGGATCGGCCCCTGCCCGACGTCCGCGGGATCGAGCGCCGCGAGGGTTTCGGCGATGTAGCTCTCCGTCTGGCCCGTGGGGAGGAACAGGTCGATCCACGGGTGCGGGAAATACCAGACGCCGATCTGCTTGAGGAACGCCACGGTGGGCGCGATCCGGTTCAGATAGTCGAAATAGGAGAGGTCCTGCGAGGTCTCCGTCCCGGCCACGAAACGGAGGCCGGCGAGGAGCGCCGCGTCGTTCGGCTCGTGCCCCGGCGCGAAATTCTTCGTCCCCTCGAGCGAGTAATTCCAGCCGCCGGCCGGCAGCGCGTTCACGAATCCCTGGACACTGTCGAAGCGGGCGTCCTGGACCAGCTGCTGGAGATCGGCGAGGAACAGATGGAGGTCGTCGTACGTCGCCTGGTAGTAGCGCGTCCGGGGGAGGACGGGCACGAGGCGGAGCCGGGCCTGCACGACGACGCCGAACTGGCCGAGGCCGCCGCGGACGGCGTCGAAGAGCTGCCGGTTCTGGGTCGGCGAGCAGGTCACGAGGTCGCCGCGGCCGGTGACCACGGTGAGCTCCAGCACGTTGTCCACCTGCGCCCCTTCCCGAAAGGACTGTGACCCCACGCCCCCCACGGCGAGGGTGCCGCCGATCGAGAGGTCGAGGTAGTCGTTGAGGACCGGCGGGGCGAGGCCAGCGGGGAGTGTCCGCCGGAGCAGATCGCTCCAGCGCACGCCGGCATCCACCAGGGCATCCCCGGCATTGACCTCGTGGATGGTCGCGAGGCTGGACATGTCGATCACCACCCCGGCCCGCACCTGCGCCTGCCCCCGCGTGCTGTGCCCCTGGCCGCGGGCGGCGATCTGCAGGCCGTGCGCGTTCGCGAACTGGAGGAGGCGGACGACGTCGGCGATCGAGCCGGGCTTGAGCACCGCCAGCGGCCGGCGGTGGACGGCGTGCCCGTAGTCGTCCGCCGCGGCCCGGAGGCTGGCGCGGTCGGTGAGGAGCTGGCCGTCGAAGGCGGGGAAGCCGCCCGCCAGGCGCGCGCCGGAGCCGAGCTCGGCCGCCGTCACCCAGCTCTGGAGCCGGACGTCGAAGCCGGCGACGGCCACCGTAGCCGCCGCCGCCAGGGCGCCGCGGACGAAGTTGCGGCGAGAGACCGCTGTGGGGTTCTGAGGATCCTGCGGAGTTTCGGTCATCGCCTCATCCTCCTCGTCTTTCGTCGGCGGCGCCTGCGGCTCGGGGCGCCGCGTCGGGGGAGCTCAGGAACCGGCGGGCTCGTCCTCGCCGGGCGGGGCCACCGGAACCGCCGCCGGAGCGGCGGGTTTGACCGGAGGCGGGGGCGGCGGCTCGTCCGGTCCGTCGACCGGCATCGGCGCCGGGCGGTAGATCGGCTTCATCCCCTGGCTCTTCTGCTCCTGCACCTCGCGCATCTGAGCGACGACCTCCTGGCCGCTCGCGAAGAGCGCCGAGAGCTCGCTCTCTCCCTCTCCCAGGTCGTCGCGGTAGGTTTCCGTGGTGTAGACGCCGCGCGAGGTGAGGACGTAGAAGCGGATCTTGTCTGGCTCGGGAAGGGGGAATTCCGCGGTGCGCCGCATCTTGGTCAGCGCCTTGCGCGCCGCGGTGAGGAACTCGAGCGAGGCCTTCCGCACCTTCTCGTGGCTGACGCCGCCGACCATGCCGCCCCCGGTCTTGTAGTAGAAGCGGGCGTCGCCGTCGGCGAAGCAGGCGAGGGTCACCACGGAGCTCGGGATCGCCATCTCCATCAGCGCCCCCCAGGGATCGTTCGGCTTGAGCGGCACGGCGAGGGCGAGGTTGTCTGCCGTGGTAGCGAGCGCCTGCTGGCGGAGGCTCATGTACATCTCCTCCGGCGTCTCCTTGACCTTCGTCGCCGGCTTCTTGGCGCCGAACCCCGGGAAGGACGGTTTGCCGGCGTCTTTCCCCGTGTCCTTCCCGGCGCCGGGGCCCTGCTGTGCCTTCTGGCTCTTCCGGAAGTACCACAGGGCCGCTCCGAGGAGGACCATGGCGATGACCTCGATTGGATAGACGTGCATAGTTTCCTTCGGCGCTCCAGGGGTTGGGAAACGGCAACGGGAAGCGAGTCAGAGTTGTACGAGTCTCTGATTCTAGTCTTTTACGCAGCGCGGGTCATCCCCGGCCGGCGGCGGGAGGATCGACCGCGATCCACCCCTCGGTCCCCGGCGGGCGCACCTCGAGCCCGGCCGGCGGCGTCCGCGCGTCGAGGAGCGGCGTCGGGAAGAGGAGCGAGGCCGAGGCGCCGGGCTCGAGCTTCGCCGTCTGGGGCTCGCTCGCGAAGCGGTCCCCCTTCCCCCCTTCCTCCGGCACCCGGAGACGGAATTCGAAGGCGCCCCCCCAGAAAAAGCCGTTGGTGACGTTCGCCCGCACGGTGATCGTCCGGCTCCCGGGGGTCAGCAGAAACGACTCGAAGCGCGACGCGAGGCGCATCGAGCCGGCGCGGGCGCGGATGAATTCGGTCGGCGGGTGGTAGTGCTTCGGCGTGCAGGAGGGCCAGCGGGCGTAGCCGCAGAAGTTGCCGTCGTAGCGCCCCTTGCGGATCCCCAGATGGAGATGCTCGAGGCCGTCGCCGTTCTCCGAGCGGTGGCCGATGTACCCCACGACCTCCCCCCGCCTCACCCGCGAGCCGTCCGCCGCCAGCGGGAAGCCCGGATGGCCGCAGAGATGGCCGTAGATCGAGCTGACCGCCGAGCCGTCCGGCAGCCGGTGCTCGACCACCACCACCCGCCCATACCCCGTCGCCCGGCACGCCTCCTTCACCCTCCCGTCGGCGATCGCGAACACCGGCTCGCGGTGCGGGTGCTCGCTGTCCTCTCCCAGATGGTTCGACGGCGAGAGGAACGTCCGCCCCTGGTACGACCCGGCCACGAAGTCCGGCCGCGGCAGGGCGAACGTCCAGGCGGTTTCCGGGCTCGGGCGGGAGGGGGGGCGCACGGGGCGGATTGTGGCTTGAGGGTGGGGGGCGCGTCCAGGCGAGGACCCAAATGACAGCGGCCGATCCGGAGGGCTACGAGGATCGCGGAGTCGGCGGTGCCGCCGGGCCCTCACTCCCCCGGCCCCTCTCTCCCACCGCACTCCCGCCCAACCGGGAGAGAGGGGAGAACTGCTTGGTTAGTAAGCCGGCGGGACGCCGGCGCTCCCAGGAGGGTTTGCCCTCTATCGCAGGGCCCCCCTCTTCTCCCGGTGGGCCCTACCCCGCCCGCTCCACCCGCGCGATGTAGCACCCAGCCTCGGTGTTGCGCACGTGGAGATACCCCACCTTCTCGTGCGCCAGCAACCGGCCAATCGCGGCCTCCACCTCGCCATCCACCACCCGCTCCCGCGCCACGATCCAGCGCTCCGGCCCATACGCCTCGAGCGTCAGCGGCAGGTCCCGCAGCTCCGGCGGGAACCCCTCGTCGTCGTACCGCGAGCACTCCTCGCGATGGATGAAGACGGGACCGGGCGAGGGATACGAATCGAGACCATGGAACGGGTCGTAGGTGAAGAGGACGCGCTCCTCCTCCCCCTCCTTGAACTTCCGCAGGCAGGCACGGCACGGGCCGTAGCCGGTCGCCACCTCGACGTGCGCCGGATGACCGTAGCCGGGGGCTTTCAGGAGCGTCCGCACCTTGTGGGACACCTTCTCAGGGATCGCGATCACGCGGTAGGCATTCATCGGTTCTCCTCGGGCGGCCGGGAGAGTTCCGGCCGCCTCGAGAAAGACTCTAAGCGTTGGAGGAAAAGGGCGATATCGGTTTCTTGCGACGAGATTCTCGAAAAAACAACGGCTTGATTAGTAAGCCGGCGGGACGCCGGCGCTCCCAGGGAGGAAGGGATCAACGACCGGTTCCTCTTGACATCAGCGAGCGGTGCCCGGGTCTTGGCGGACTCCGAAAACACGCAGACTCCCTGGGAGCGCCGGCGTCCCGCCGGCTTACTAATCAAGCCGTACTGACCCTACAGCAGCAGATCCCCCTCCCCGTCCGGCACCCAGCTCGCGATCGCGCGCAGGATCTCATCCGTGTCCGCCTCGGTGATCTCGTCGAGGGGGCGGCCGACGATCTCGGCGAGGACTTCCTCGGGGAGGTTGCGCTCGGCCACGGCGTCGAGAATGCGGAGGATGTGGATGGGCGGGAGGAGGGCGAAGAGCTCTTCCTCGCTGAGCTCGATCCCCTCTTCGTCGGGGTTGGAGAGCCCCTCCGGCTCAGGCGGCGCGGGCGGTCTCGCCGCCGGCGTCTCGGGGGCGTCCAGGAAGCCGGCGGCGAAGGCGTCCAGGCGGGAACGGGTGGCGGCGGGCTCGGTGGCGGGACGGAAGTCGACGTCGGGGACGTCCACCACGAGCTCGCCGAGGTCGTCCAGCCCGGCGTGCTTGCCGGCGTCGTGGAGGTCGGCGAGGGCGGCCGCCTTCTGCACGCTCAAGGGGAGGTACTTGGCGATCCGCCGGATGACGGTCTTCTTCCCCATCTCGGCGTAGCCTGTGACCCAGGCGGAGTCCTCGGCCTTGCCCGCGCGGTAGGCCTGGTACCCCTCGCTGCGGTCGCGGATGGCGTCCACCTCGTCGCGCGACAGGACGTCGAAATGATGGCCGCCGTCCTGGAACTTCACGTAGGCGTAAAAGTGAGTGATCTCGCCGCGCGGGCCGGCGGCGGGGACGTGCTCCAGCCTTTCGTTCAGGCCGTAGGCGTACTCGAAGTGATCGTTGCGATGCACGGCCTGGGCATTGATCGAAACGATCAGGCCGCTGTTGCGGGCGAGGGCGATGAAGCCGCGGTAGCCGGGGACGAGCTGCACCTTGCCGCGCGACGGCACCAGCCAGGCCTGCCCCAGCACGCCGTCCGGCTCGAGGCCGAGCTGGGCGCAGGTCATCACCGAGCGGTAGAGGCTCGCGCGCTCACAGTCGAGGAGCGCCGGGTTCGCCTGGAGGACGGTGACCACGACCCGCACCAGGCGATCGGCCGAGAGGTGCGGCGGCAGCGCGACGGCGAGCTGGGGCTTCATCAGCTCCAGGGCGCGGCGGATCGAGTCGATCGGCTGGGTCTTCTTCGACGCAGCCTTTTTCGCCTCTCCCGGCGTCTTGGGCGCCTTGCGCCGTTTCCGCTTGGTCGTAGGATGAACGATCGGCTCGCTGCTCATGAGGTCGATTCCTCCTCGTTCCCGGTCTCCGTCTCGGTATCGCATTCGTTCGCGTTCGCGTTCGCGCCGCGGGCGAAGAGCCGGAAATCGCGGAAGGGCTTGCGGTTGTAGGCGACCTCGCCCCCCTCGCGCTCGGGGGCCAGGATCTTGAAGCCTTCGCAGTAGACGGTCTCGGTGTCCTGGATGATCGCCAGGATGGCCCCCTTGGCGGCCCGCTTGCGCCGCTCGGCCTCCCCTCCGTCGTTCCGCGCCCGCTCGTAGGCCCGGCAGAGGGCTTCGAGCGGCTCGTCGCCGCGCAGGTCGCGGACGCTCCCCGGCGCGGCGCTGCCGTAGAGCGCCTCGAGGGCCGAGAGGTCGCGCTCGAAGTCCGGCGCCGGGGGATGGTTCTCGCGGATCGAGCGCCAGAAATCCTCCACGGCGCGCTCGATGCGGGCGATGGCGCCGGGGTGGCGCGGGTATTCGAAGATCTTGAGCGAGTTGCCGCCGATCAGCACGCCGAGGGCGGCCCAGGTGCGGTTCGGCAGGCAGGCGAGCTGGTGCTGCACCTGGAGCTCGAAGCGCAGCGGCGGCAGGCCGTCCGGCCAGTTGCGCGCCACCAGGCTGTCGACGTTCTTGATCTCGAGGGTGCCGGGGCCGCGGGAGTGGCCGAGGATCTCGTAGTCGAGGCTCGCTCCCATGCCGGCGATGCGCGGGTGCTCGAGGTAGCGGCGGACCTTGCGCAGGTTCCACCCCTCGCGCTCGGCGATCCCCTGGCCGATGGCGGGCTCGAGGACCGTCCCCCAGAAGACCCGCTCGTCCTCCAGCTCGGGCTCGGGGAGGTTGCCGGCCTTCTGGTGCCAGAGCTCGAAGAGGGTGCGGCGCTCGTCGAGCCCGAAGAGCGCGGCGACCTCGGAGCTGCCGATGTGCCGGCGCCGCAGGTCGAGCCATTCGGTTTGCAAGAGGGCCATGGTTTTTTTCCTGGAGACGAAAGAAAGGCCTGGAGATGGAGAATCCCCCTCCCCAGATCCGGATTCGCTGTATGGAGTATAACGCGGAAATGGGGCGTTACATTTCCCCGCGCGCGGGGAAAGTGAGGCCGGATTTCCACAGGCGCCAGATCCGCCCCGGCGAGCCCGGCAGCTTGAGGAGGAAGAGGGGGCGCGGGGTGTGGATCCGCACGATCAGCAGCCCCCGGCGCTCCCGCAGGCGCCCGATCCCGGACGATCCCGGACCGCGCTGGCGGACCCAGCGCAGGCGGAGGATCGCGAGGTCTTCCCGCGCGGCGACGGCGACCGCCCGCTCGGGGTCGCGCGCCAGGGCCGCCGCCAACTCCCAGGCGTCGTCCACGGCGGGGAGGAGACCGGCGGGGGCGTAGGCGGAAGTGTGGCCGTGGAAGCGCTCCGCCCACCTCTCGCCCAGCGCCGCTCGCAGGCGAGGGAGGAGAGGGGCCGCGGCGCGGCGGCGCTTCGCTTCGAGGGCGCGGCGGGC
This sequence comes from uncultured Acidobacteriota bacterium, assembly GCA_963756595.1. GTDB lineage: Bacteria > Acidobacteriota > Thermoanaerobaculia > Multivoradales > UBA5704 > DATARR01. The sequence continues at coordinate 8,527 of CAVWOZ010000065.1, read as the reverse complement.
GCGGGCGAGCGCTTCGCCGTCCATCCCGGCCGGCCCTCGCGACGGGCCAGCCAGCGCCGCCGCGAGGCCGCGTTGGAGATCAGCCAGCGGCGGCATCGGCGGCATTGGCGGCATCGAGAATCCCCTGTGCCCGCCGGACCTCGGCGAGCAGCTCCTCGAAGGGGGGAAGATCGTCGTCCCGCTCGATGATCAGCGCCCGCACGGGGGCCCGCGGCACCAGCCATTCGAGCAGGGCCCAGGACTCCTCGGGCACCGGCCGGGTGTGGGAGTCCACGTACTGGCCGCCGCTCACCGTCCCGCCGGCGAGGTGGACCTCGGTCACCCGCTCGAGGGGGAGGCTCTCGAGGTAGGTGATGGGATCGTAGCCGTGATTGCGGGCATTGGCGTGGACGTTTTCGAGGTCGAGGAGGAGGCCGGTGTCCGCCGCCTCGACGACGGCGCGCACGAACTCCGCCTCGGTCATCTCGGCGCCCGGCAGCACGAAGGGGTAGGCGATGTTCTCGAGCAGGATCGGCACCCCCGGCAGAGCGCGCTTCAGCCCGGCCACGTTGCGCGCCACGGTGTCGACCGCCTCGCGGGTGAACGGGAGCGGGGTCAGGTGGCCGATCTCGACCCCTCCCGCGCGGGTGAAGGCGATGTGCTCGGAGAACCACGGCGGGGAGAGGGCCTCGGCGACGCGGGCGATGTGGCGAAGGCGCTCGGGATCGACCCCCTCGGCGCTCCCCAGCGAGAGGCCGATGCCGTGCAGGAGCACCGGCACGGCGTCGCGCACCAGGGCGAGGTCGCGGAGGGCCGCCGGCCCAGCCACGTCCTCGGGGACGCACTCGACGGCCCCCAGCGCGCCGCGATGGCGGATCACCTCCCAGCGCCAGGCGTCGCGGAAGCTCACCCCCGCGCCCAAGCGGGGCCATCCACCCCACGGCTCAGCCACCACACCCTCCGCAGCCGCCCCCGCCACCGCAGCCGCTGCTGCAACTGCTGCCCGAGCTGCAACTGCTTCCGGAGCTGCAACTGCTCCCGCCATCGCCGGAGGAGCGCGGCGGAGTCAGGGCCTGGAGCAGCGGGGAGAGGAGCGGCTGGCTGGCGAGGCCGAAGATCCCGGCCACCAGGGCGAGCTCGCCGAAGCTCTGCCGCTTGCCGTCGGAGAGCAGCTTCGCCAGCGACTGGTGCGATGCGCGGAGCCAGGCGAGGTAGCGCTCCCCTGCCGCCGTCTGGCGGGGGGTCTTCATCAGCGCCAGGGCGCAGAAGAAGGAGACCGCCAGGAGGATGAGCAGGAACTGGACGTTGCCGTGGCCGCGGCCGAGGGCGACGAGCAGCTTGGCCGCGCCGAGGCCGGTGACCAGCAGCATCGCCGCGAGCCCCAGGACACGGTATCCCTGCCGCTGCTCGGGCCCAGGGGCCAGCCCGGCGGCTTCGAGGTCGCTCGCGAGCGGCCGGAGCTGCGGCGCGAGCTCCTGGGCCACGCGGCTCACCCCGGCCTGGGCGCTGAGCCCCCAGAGCTTCTCGCCGGTCTTCACCGCGTGCAGCGCGGCCTCCTCGAGCGGTGCCAGGCGCGACCCGTCGCGGGCGAGCGCGGCCCGCAGCAGCGTGCCGTTCAGGGTGACGAACCCCTCCGCCACCAGCCGGCCGAGGATCGTGCGGCCGACCTCCCCGGGACCGCCGCGCAGGAGCGCGATCGCCGGGGCGTCCGCCTCGGTCGGATAGATCCCGGGGCGCCAGCGCGGCGCCGCGCTGGGGACGCTCCAGCGCCCCTGCCGGGTCCACAGGAAGCGCAGGATCGCGGCGAGCAGGAAGACGGCGATCCCGTAGGGGACATAGAACTTCAGGAACTCCGGCCCGGGGAGGTCCAGAGGATTCGTCATCCGACCGCCTGCTCCAGACGCCCGGAGACGGCGGCCAGCCATTCGAGATAGGCGGCGTAGAGGCGCAGCACGTCGGCGTCGACGGGCCGCTCGTCGACACGGCGCAGGAGGGCGAAGGGCTCGGTGCGCTCCGGCGGCAGGCCGAGCTCCCGACCCGCCTGGCGCAGGATTCCCGGCCGGTCGGCGGGGACGGTGAGCCCCCGCGAGCGCATCACGGTTTCCAGGTTGACGGCTACCTTGGGGAGGCTCGCCGTCATCCCCCGCCAGAGCGCCTCTGGATCGCCGCCCCGCTCGACCGCCCGCAGGCGCAGGCGGAGCTCGGCGTTCTTGACCTCCTGGCGAGCGCGCAGGAGGAGATCCTCGATCGACACCGGGAATCCCGAAAGATGGATGTCCCCCCAGAGCAGCCGGTGGCTCCTCTGGATGTCGAACACCTTGCCGGGGAAGAGCTGGGCCGAGGCGCGCAAGTCCTCCGGCGTGACCAGGAAGGAAACCACCCGCGACTCGCGCAGCGCCGCGGTCAGCACCGGCGCCAGGGCGAGCAGGGAACCGAGGTCCACCTTCGCCACCACCACCAGCAGGTTGACGTCCGAAACCCCGGGCGTGAACCGCCCCTTGGCGAGGCCGCCATAGAGCGCGACCCCCAACAGGTTCGTCCCCGCCGCCTCGCGGAGCTGCACCACCAGGGCCTCCAGGGCCTTTTCGATCTCGGGGTAGGACTCCATGGCGACCCTCTCCGTTCTGCCGCGAAGGCAGCAGGATTTTAGCATCGCCGCGGAGTCGGGATGGCGACGGCTCGGTGACGCTACGCGGCCGCCCCCTGCCCCGCCGCGAAAATCCTCCGCACCGCCGCGATCGTGTCCGCCTCCGCCGCCGTCTTGTCCGCGCGGTAGCGCTTGACGCGGGCGAAGCGGAGGGCCATGCCGCCGGGGTATTGGGGGCTCTCCTGGACGTCGCTGAAGGCGATCTCGACGACCAGCTCGGGGCGGACGTAGACGGTCCAGCCGTCGGTGCCGAGGCTGAGCTCCTGGAGCTTCGCGGTCTGCCAGGCGAGGATCCCGTCGGTCAATCCCTTGAAGGTCTTGCCGAGCATCACGAAGCCGCCGTTCTCGGGGTCGCGGGCGCCGAGGTGGAGGTTCGAGAGCCAGCCCTTGCGGCGGCCGTGCCCCCATTCGGCGGCGAGGACCACGAGGTCGAGGGTGTGGGCGGGCTTGATCTTGAGCCAGGAGGCGCCGCGCCGGCCGGCCTCGTAGGGGGCGTCGGGGGCCTTGGCCATCAGCCCCTCGTGGCCGCGCGCCAGGGCGTCGGCGAAGAAGGCGTCCGCGGCTTCCTCGTCGGCGGTCACCAGGCGCGGCACGGTGAGCCCGGGGGCCGCCGCGGCGAGGGCGGCGAAGCGCTCGCCGCCGGGGTGGTCGATCAGGTCCTCGCCGTCGAGGTGGAGGAGGTCGAAGAAGAAGGAGGTCAGGGGGAGCTCGGCGCGCAGGCGCTCGACGTCGAGCTTCCTGCCGAAGCGGCGCATCGTCGCCTGGAAGGGGAGGGGCGAGCCGTCGGGGCGCAGGGCGATCGTCTCGCCGTCGAGCACCAGCTCGCGGGCCGGCAGCGCCTGGATCGTCTCGACGAGGTCGGGGACGGCCACCGTGACGTCGTTGCCGCGGCGGGAGTAGACGCGGACCTCGCCTCCCGCCTTGTGGACCTGGACGCGGGCGCCGTCGAGCTTCAGCTCGAGGGCCGCCTCGCCGAGCCGTTCGAGCGCCTCGCAGACGTCCGCCGCCGGCTGCGCGAGCATCGGCTGCAGGGGGCGGAAGAGCTGGAGGCGGAAGCGGGCGAGGCCGGGGCGCCCCTCGGTGAGCACGGCGCGCGCCACGGCGGGGAGCTCGCCGGCGAAGAGGACGGCGCGGCGCACCTCCTCCGCCGGCACCTCGGCCGCCGCGGCCAGCGCCTCGGCGAGCAGCAGGGCGAGGGCCCCCTGCCGCAGCTCGCCGTAGATCAGGCGGACGAGGAAGTCCTGCTCGTCGGCGGTGGCGCGGGCGAGGAGGGCCGAGAGGAGGCGCGAGCGCGCGGCCACCGACCCGGAGCCGGTGGTGGCGGCGATCCGCGCCAGCTCTTCGTCCACTTCGAGCAGGGTGAGCGTGGGCTCGGGGGCGGCCGAGCCCGGGCGCGCGCTCCGCACTGCGGCGCCGCCGAGACCGATCCGCCCCTGGCGGAGCTGCCCCGAAAGGAAGGCGACCGCGATGTCGATCTCCTCGGGCCCCAGCCGCCGGAGGAGGTCGGCGAGGGCCGCGGTCTTCTCCCGGCGGGAGCGGGTCTCGGTGACGCGGCGGGAGGTGGCGACGAGATCGGCGAGGCGCATGCGGGTTCTCCCTCGGGGACCCTGAAGTCCCTTGTTCTCCATGGTATAGGATCGCGCGATCGCGTAGGACGGCAAACCTTGCCCCGCCGCGCACGTATCACCCCGCAATGAAGCTCCGGCGCGCCCTCCCCCGCTTGCTCATCCCGGTGCTCTCGGCCTGCGGCGCCGGGAGCGCGGTGGCGCCGCGGCCGGCCGCTCCCACGGCGGAGGCGCTGCGCAGTTTCGACTACGACGCCCGCGCGCCGCTCGCCCTCGAGGTCGTCTCGACCCGGCGGGAGGGGACGCTGACCTTCCAGGAGATCACCTACGCGAGCCCCAAGGGGGGGCGGGTGCCGGCGACGCTGATCGTGCCGGACAGCCGCGGCCCCTTCGCCGGCATCCTGCTGATGCACGGCATGCCGGGGACCCGTGCGGCCACCCTCCCCGAAGCCGAGGCGCTGGCGCGGCGGGGGGCGGTCACCCTGTCGATCGACGCTCCCTTCGCCCGGCGGCGGGGCGAGCCGGCGCGGCTCGACGCGCGGGACCGCGACGAGCAGGTGCAGCTGATCGTCGACTGCCGGCGCGGCGTCGACCTCCTCACCGCCCGGCCGGACGTCGACCCCAGGCGCCTCGCCTACGTGGGGCACAGCTACGGAGGGGCGATGGGAGGGCTGCTCGCCGGCGTCGAGAAGCGGCTCCGGGCGTACGCGCTGGTGGTGGGGGACGGCGGGCTGGTGAGCCACGTCACGGCGAGCGCCGATCCCGATTTCGCGCGACTCTCGCGGAAGGGGCAGGAGCGCTGGCTGGCGGCCATGGAGCCGATCGAGCCGCTCCGCTTCGTCGGCCGCGCCGCGCCGGCCCACCTGCTGTTCCAGAACGGCCGCCGCGATCGCCTGGTCTCCCCCGCCAGCGCCGAGGCATACCAGGCGGCGGGGAGCGCGCCGAAGACCGTCGAGTGGTACGACGCCGACCACGGCCTCGACGCGCGGGCCACCCGCGACCGCCACCGCTGGCTGGCCGGGGAGATCGGGATCGCGCAACCGGATTGGCCTTCAGAGGAGCTGCTCTCGCCATGAACCTTCGCCGTGCCTTCGTCCCGCTGCTCCTGCTCCCCTGGCTCGGCTGCCTGGCGGACAACGCCACCGTCGCCGCCGCCCGGACGACCGCGCCGGCGGCGCCTCCCTCCGCGCAGGTCCTGCGGCTGTTCGACTACGACGCCAAGGCGCCGCTCGCCGTCGAGACCGTCGCCACGCGCAGGCAGGGGACGTTGAGCGTCCAGGAGATCACCTACGCGAGCCCGAAAGGGGGGCGGGTGCCGGCGACGCTGATCGTTCCGGAAGGACCCGGCCCGTTCGCCGGCGTCCTCCTCCTGCACGGCATGCCGGCCGACCGTTCGGAGATGCTCCCCGAGGCCCTGGCGCTGGCGCAGCGGGGGGCCGTCACGCTGACGATCGACGCCCCCTTCGCGCGCCCGGGCTCCAGCAGCGGCGAGGGGCTCCGTTTCCAGCCCGAGGACCGCGATCAGCAGGTGCAGCTGATCGTCGACCTGCGCCGCGGCATCGACCTCCTGGCGGCGCGGCCGGATGTCGACGCCAAGCGCCTCGCCTACGTGGGGTTCAGCTACGGCGCCACGATGGGCGGGCTGCTGGCCGGCGTCGAGAAGCGCCTCAAGGCCTACGTCTTCGAGTCGGGGAACGCGGGGCTGGTCCACCTGTACAAGGTGATGAACCCGGAGCGGCCGCAGCGGCTCGAGAGGAGCGTCGAGGTGCCGTGGCTGGCCGCCATGGAGCCGATCGAAACCCTTCACTTCGTGGGGCTCGCCGCGCCGGCCCGCTTGCTGTTCCAGAACGGCCGGGCGGACTCGCTGGTCCCGGCCACCATCGCCCGTGAGCTCCAGGAGGCCGGGAGCGAGCCGAAGACGATCCGCTGGTACGACTCCGACCACTTCCTCAACGAGCAGGCGGCGCGGGAACGCCGCCTCTGGCTCGCCGAGCAGATCGGCCTCGCGGCGCCGGCGACGCCGGACTAGCCGGCGATCGTGGCGATCGGGGCGGCCTCAGAAGTGGAGCAGGACGTCGCCGAGGTCCTTGCCGATCGTCCACAGGTTGCGATCGAGGAGCTGGTCGTAGTCGCCGCCCAGTTGGCCGATCGCGGAGCGGCGCTCCTGGTGGAAGCGGAGGAGGACGTCGCCGGTGCGCGCGTCGATCACCTCGGCGGCGACCTCCGTCTTCGCCGCGCCGGCCCCGAAGCCGGCCCAGTAGCGGGCCGCCCGCGACCCCGGGTCCATCTTGAGGACCCTGCCGCGGACGACCAGCGCCCCCCCCTCGGGCTTCCGCATCTCGCCGGCGAGGACCGGCTGCGGCAGCTCCGCGAGGCCGGAGGCGAACGGGTCGCGCGCCCGGGCGAGCACCCGCTTGACCGGCACGTAGGTGTTGTCGTCGGTGTCCGGCAGCTTCACCGCGGAGGTGTCGAACGGCTCCACGACAACGCGGTCGTAGTCGGCGAGCCTGAAGGGGGTGAGGATCTCCAGCTCGTCGATCTCGCCCCCCCAGTCGGTGTACTTGCCGGGGGCCGTGGTGGCGGGGCTGTTGCGGGCGAAGGCGCCGCCGGGCAGGGCGGCGAACAGGGCGGCGAAGGTCAGGGCCAGGGTGAGACCGAGCCGGGCTTTCATTTTGCAGGGACCTCCTTCGAACGGTCGTGGAAAGAAAGGTTTCGCTTTTCTCCCCGCCCTTCACTTTAACACTCGAGACGACCCCCAACGAGCCTGAGAGCCAGCGATGCACCATCCTCAAGGGCCGGGAGCCGGCGCCGTGCCGGCGCGCCGGGGGAGCTCCGATCAGACGCGGGGCTACTACCGCCGCATCCTCCCCTTCTACGACCTCGAGCTCGCCGACCGCGGCGACGGGGAGCTCTGGGCCTGGGCGGCGAGCGCCCCCGTGGGCGCCCGGGTGCTGGAGCTGGGGGCCGGCACCGGACGGGCCACCCGCTTCCTCGCCCGCCGCGCCGGCTGGGTGGTGGCGCTCGAGCTCTCGCTGGACATGATCGCGGTCGCCCGGCGGCGGCTGGCCGATCTGCACAACGTCGTCCTGGTGGCCGGCGATCTGCGGCGGGCGTCGTTCCGCACCCGCTTCGACCTCGTGGTGGCGGTGGACGACCCCTGCGTCCATCTGACGGAGGACGCCGACCGCGACCGGGCGATCGCCAACGCCGCCCGCCATCTCCTCCCCGGCGGCCGCTTCCTGCTCGACGCGGCCTGGTTCTCGCCCGGCCAGCGCCAGGCGACGGGAAACCCCGAGGGGCTGGTCAAGACGCAGTCCCTCCCCGGCGGCCTGGAGGTGCGGGAGACCTGGCACTGCGATCCCGAGGCCCGCCGCTGCACGGCGAGCTACGAATACCTGGAACACGGGGAGCGGGTCGAGAAGGCCGAGTTCCCCGCCCGTCTCTGGTCGCGCGACGAGCTGGAGAGCCGAGCCCAGGCCGCCGGCCTTACCGTCACCCACCTCTGGGGAGATTTCGACCGCCGCCCCTGGGACCGCGCCACCTCGCCGCGGATGATCGCGCAGCTGCGGCGGGCGTGAGGGGGGTGGTTGAAGAGGCTACAGGAGGTCGCGCGGTTCGAGCAGCAGGTAGATTCCGTCCAGGATCTGTTGAATCCTCTCCGCCGAAAGCGTCCCGAGCTTCTCCGTCAGATCGTCCTTGTCGACGGTGTAGAGCTGCGACACGTTGACGACGCTCCTCTTGGGCAGATCCGCTTCTCCAGCCTCGAGAAGCACGTTTCCCGGCACTTCCGCTCGCTTGAGATTCGAAGTCAGGCCACACACCACGACCGTGCCGAGCCGGCTCCGGTTGTAGATGTCGTTCTGAATGACGACGTAGGGATGGAGAAAGCCCGGACCCGAACCGGAGGGAGCTCCGAGATCGATCCAGAAAACGTCGCCCTGCCGGATCACCACTCCCCTTCCACCAAACGGCGCTGCTTGTTTCGCATGGCTTGCCGTTGGGGGAGGGTTTCTTCGGCGGAGGAGCCATCACAGGCCCGGTTGATGGCGTCGAGCAGGGCCTGGCTCTCGTGCCGCTGGAGAAATTCGTCCGCCGCCTGGGAGAACAACTGACTGCGGGAGACGCTCAGCTCTCGAGCGAGCTTGTCCATCCTCTCCGCGAGGGAGTCCTGAAGAGAAATCGCCGTCTTGATCTTGGCCATTGAGCGGAGTATCCCGCCGGGATGTGACGCGGGTCAAGGTGGGAAGCGGTTGACCAAGGACGAGCACGGACCGCTCGGTGGCCTCGGGGCTGTCCGTGAGGGTCCGTGTCGGTCCGTGATCGTCCGCGGACTGCG
>CAVWOZ010000064.1:0-108795 GCA_963756595.1 uncultured Acidobacteriota bacterium | reverse complement strand
GCAGGTGGAACTCGGGGATCGCGTCCCCTTCCTCGAACCGCGTCGGACGCAGGGCGTGGAGGTCGATCGTGTGCGCCGCGCCGTCGAGGATCATCTCCGCCACCAGCTGGCCGAGGGCGGGGGAGTGCATCACGCCGTGGCCGGAGGAGCCGTTGATCAGCCAGAGGTTCTCGAGGCGCGGCGCGCGCCCCACGATCGCGTGGCGGTCCGGCGAGTTCTCGTAGAGGCCGGACCAGGAGGCCGCGCGGTCGACCGCGACGTCCGCGAGGGCGGGGACGAGCTCGCGGGCGCGGGCGGTGACCCGCGGCAGCCAGGCTTCGTCGAAGCCGAGGTCGAAGGGGTCGTCCGATGGGTGGTCCTGCGGCCAGAGGAGGAGGACGCGGCCGTCGCGCACCCGCAGGTGGAAGCCGTCGGCGAGGAAGATCGTCATCGGCATCTCCTCGGGGAGCACGGAGGTCGGCACCGTCGAGGCGACCTGCCGGCGCTGCGGCGTGACCGGCACCGGCGCTCCCGCGATCCGGCCGAGCTCTCCCGCCCAGGCGCCGGCCGCGTTGACCAGGTGCCGCGCGGAGAACGGCCCGGCCGTGGTCGCCACCCCCATCACCCGGCCGGGGAGGCGCTTGGCGACCGTGACCGAGGTCACCTCGGCGCCGTACTCGAAGCGCACCCCCAGCCGTTTCGCCGCCTCGACGTAGCCGTTCAGGATGGCGAGCGGCCGGATGAAGCCGTCGATCGGGCAGAACGAGCCGCCGGGCCCCTCCGCCTCCACCCACGGGTTCAGCCGCCGGACGTCCTCCGGACCGACCTCCTCGACCGGCACGCCGAGGCTCTGCTGGAGCGGGCGGATCGAGCGCAGGGCGTCCATCTGCGCCGCGTCGTGCGCCACGAAGAGATAGCCGTGCGGGCGATAGCCGGAGTCGACGCCGATCTCCTCGGGGAAGCGGAGGAGCTTCTCGCGGGCGAGCAGCGAGAGATGGATGTTGACCGGCGTGGCGAACTGGGCCCGGAGGCCGCCGGTCGCCTTTCCCGTGCTGCCGAGGCCGGGCGCGGGGAAGCGGTCGAGCACCACCACGTCGCGGCAGCCACGCGAGGCGAGGTGCCAGGCGACGCTCGCCCCCATCACCCCGCCGCCGGCGATGACGATCTCGGGCATCAGGCGTTCCGCGCCAGCCGGATGCCGGTGAACTGGAAGCGGGTGTCCCCCGCCCAGAAGTTGCGGTAGCTCGGGCGGATGTGGTTCGCCGGGGTGGCGCACGAGCCGCCGCGCAGGACGCGGACGTTGTCCATGAACTTCCCGTTGTACTCCATCAGCGCCCCCTCGAACGGCCGGTAGCCGGGGTAGGGCTCGTAATGGCTCGACGTCCACTCCCAGAGGTCGCCGCCCATCTGGGTCACCCCGTCGCCGGTTCCTTCCGCCGGGAGCGGATGCAGGAGGCCGCTGTCGAGGAAGTTCGTCCCCGGCATCCGCGACACGCGGGCGGCGTGCTCCCACTCGCGCTCGGTGGGGAGGCGCGCCCCCTTCCAGCGGGCGTAGGCGTCCGCCTCGTAGAAGCCGACGTGGCCGACCGGCTCCTCCGGGTCGATTTCGCGCACCCCGGCGAGGGTCCACAGCCGCCAGCTGCCCCTCCTCTCCTTCTCGTTCCCAATAGAGCGGCGCCGTCCACCCCTGCTCCTGGAGCTTCGCCCAGCCGTTCGACAGCCAGAGGAGGGGGTTGCGGTAGCCGCCGTCCGCCATGAACTCCAGGTACTCATCCGTGGTGACCAGGCGGTTGCCGAGCGCGAAGGGGTCGAGCCACGCCTTGTGGACCGGCATCTCGTTGTCCCAGCACCAGCCGCCCTCGACGTTGCCGAAGTCGTGGAGGCCCCCCGGGAAGGAGACCCAGCGGGTCTCCGGCACCGGATGGGCTGCGGTCTCACCGGCATCAGCGGCGGGCGCGGCGCGGTAGGGCTCGCGCAGCTCGGGGACGTTGCAGCCCAGGATGTGCTTGATCTCGGTCACCAGCAGCTCCTGGTGCTGCTGCTCGTGATGGACTCCGGTGGTGATCAGGAAGCGCAGGCGCTCGAGGTCGGCGTCCGGCGCGCTCTCGAGCAGCCGGGCGACGCGGGCGTCGACGGCGCCGCGGAAGGTGTAGACCTCGTCGTTGCTCGGCCGGGTGACCAGCCCGCGGTGGTCGCGGCGGATGCGGGGGCCCAGCGACTCGTAGTACGAGTTCATCACGAACTCGAGCCGCGCGTCGTCCGCCGAGTAGAGGCCGAACGGCTCGAGGATGTTCTTGGCGAAGAACCAGCTCGTATGGCCGAGGTTCCACCACGGCGGGCTGACGTCGGGCATCGACTGCACGCGGTAGTCCTCCGGGCGCAGCGGCCGGCAGAGGTCGACGCTGAGGTCGCGGGTCTCGCGGTAGAGTCGACGGCGCCGCGGAAGGCGTAGACCTCGTCGTTGCTCGGCCGGGTGACCAGCCCGCGGTGGTCGCGGCGGATGCGGGGGCCCAGCGACTCGTAGTACGAGTTCATCACGAACTCGAGCCGCGCGTCGTCCGCCGAATAGAGGCCGAACGGCTCGAGGATGTTCTTGGCGAAGAACCAGCTGGTATGGCCGAGGTTCCACCACGGCGGGCTGACGTCGGGCATCGACTGCACGCGGTAGTCCTCCGGGCGCAGCGGCCGGCAAAGGTCGACGCTGAGGTCGCGGGTCTCGCGGTAGCGGCGGAGCAGGTCGTCTCGGGTCAGTCGTTCCATGGTGCGCACCCTCCCGGGGGGCATTGTAGCGGCCGCGGGCATCAATGCCCGGGCTACGCTGGAAGCGAAAAGCCGGGTGAACCCGGCTCCCCAGGAAAAGATCTCGGATAGGATGCCGGTGAAGATCCGGGGAGAACGAAATTTGCCCACTGGAGCTTTTCTATCATGCCGTGTGGCCATGGATCGCCAAGCGGCTGCTCGGGCCGGATGTAGGGGCGTTCGCGCCGGCCCCATCCGGGAGGGGGCCGGCCGGAGTCGTCAGCCTTGGCATGGAAGACCATGTCCTCTGGTGAGCTCTTCCTCCGGTCGCCCGGCGTTCTTCGGGGGAGGCGGAAGGGGCCAGCTCGACCCGGTTGAACCAGTCCCGTCGGTTGGACCGCCCCTTTTTCTGGCAAGACGAATACTCTGTGTTCTCGCTGGACGCCAAACGCCTTCCTTACCATGTCGCCTATGTCGACCAGCAGAAGGCCCATCACGCTCGATCCACCGTGATCCCGCCCTCGAGTAGCAGGGGAGGAACACTCCTCTCGCTGAGCCCGGTTCACCCGGCTTTTCGGTTCCCGCGTGTCGCGATGAAGCGGCGAAGTAGGCCGTCTCGGCCAGTCGTTCCATGGTGAGCCCCCTCCGGAGGCTCGGTTGCGACCGCGCCCGGGCCCCAATCCCGGGCACGCTAGAACCGAAAAGCCGGGTAAACCCGGCTCCCCAAGGAAGATCTCCGAGGATGTCGTGTGGTCCGGTGAGAATGAAGTTTGCCTCACTGGCCACTGGGGACGAGCCCCTGCCTGCCGTACATCAGGACCTTGGCGATTCCCTAGCCGGGATTGTGCCCGCGTGCCCCTCGCTCCCCCCCCGGCGCGGTGCCGCCCTCCCGCCGCACCTTCTGGGTAGGGGCCGGTGATCCTCGCCGGCCGCGGCTCGAGAAAGGACACTCTCATGCGCAAGCTCGCCCGCTGTCTCGTCCTCGCCGGAATCGTCGTCGTCCCGTTCCTCGCCAAGGCGCCGGCCTTCGCGGCAATCCACACGATCTGTTCGAACGGCGGAGTGTGCAGCGGCACCTGCACGGGGTGCCGCTCGAGCTCGGACTGCCCGCGGTTCAACGGCGGCCAGACCTGCCTCTGCTCGGGCGTCTGCCCTCACTAGCGTGCGCTACGATCGTCTCTTCACTTCACCGGGAGGGACGAGCATGCCGAAAGCCACGTGGAACGGGAAGGTCATCGCCGAGACGGACGCCCACGAGATCGTCGAGGGGAACGTGTATTTCCCTCGTGAGGCCGTGAAGAGCGAGTACCTGGCGCCGAGCGGCACCCACACCGTCTGCCCCTGGAAGGGGACGGCGAGCTACTTCACCCTGGCCGTCGACGGCAAGGAGAACCGGGATGCCGCCTGGTACTACCCGGAGCCCAAGCCGGCGGCGGCCAACATCAAGGACCACGTCGCCTTCTGGCGCGGCGTGACGGTGGAGCGGTAGGGCGGCTCTGCGGAGGGATGATCTCGGGGGAGGGCGGAGCTTTTCGGGCGCCATCTCCGATAACATCCCCGCCGTGACCTCCCTCCTCGACACCCCTTTGACCCGCCAGCTCGGCCTCGAGGTGCCGCTGATCTGCGGCGCCATGTACCCGTGCAGCAACCCGGAGCTGGTGGCGGCGGTGTCGGAGGCCGGGGGGATCGGGGTGATCCAGCCGCTGTCGATGGTCTACGTGCACGGCCACGAGTTCGCCGCCGGCATGGCGCTGATCCGCCGCCTGACGGCGAAGCCGGTGGGGATGAACGTCATCGTCGAGCGCTCGTCGAAGGTCTACCAGGAGCGCATGGAGCGCTTCGTCGACCAGGCGATCGAGGCGGGGGTCCGCTTCTTCGTCACCTCGCTCGGCAACCCGCGCTGGGTGGTGGAAAAAGCGCATGCGGCCGGCGGCTTCGTCTACCACGACGTCACCGAGCGGAAGTGGGCCGAGAAGGGGATCGACGCCGGGGTGGACGGCCTGATCGCCGTCAACGACCGCGCCGGCGGCCACGCCGGGCCGAAGAGCGCCGAGGCGCTGATCGCGGAGCTCGGCGGCCTCGGGCTGCCGGTGGTCTGCGCCGGCGGCGTCGGCGACGCGGCGGCCTTCGTCGGCGCGCTGCGCATGGGCTACGCCGGGGTGCAGATGGGGACCCGCTTCATCGCCGCCACCGAGTGCACCGCCCACGCCGACTACAAGGACGCCATCCTCGCCGCCGGCGAGGACGACATCGTGCTCACCGACCGCATCACCGGCGTCCCGGTGTCGGTGATCCGCACCCCCTACATCGAGAAGGTGGGGACGCGCGCCGGCCCGCTCGCCCGCTGGATGCTGCGCGGGCGGAAGACCAAGCACTGGATGCGCACGCTCTACGCCCTGCAATCGGTCTGGAAGCTGAAGCGCTCCTCGGCCCGCGCCTTCTCCTACCGCGACTACCTCCAGGCCGGCAAGAGCGTGGCGGGGATCGCGGCGGTCGAGAGCGCGGGGGAGATCGTGCGGCGGTTTCGAGGCTGCGGGGGAGGCGGCGGAAGAAGCAACCAGGGACGGAAGGGACGACAGGAGAGAGACGGCATGAGCAGGAGATGGATCGGAGGAGCGCTCGCCGCGGGAGCCGTGGCGCTGGCGCTGTTGAGCGGCTGCGCCCCGGGAGCGGGGGAGAACATCGAGGAGCGGGCGGCGGCGATGACCGGCGGGGTGCCGGCGCGCGGCAAGGAGATGATCCCGCGCTACGGCTGCCAGACCTGCCACGTCATCCCCGGCATCGAGGGGGCGGTCGGCAAGGTCGGCCCGTCGCTCGCCGGCATCGCCCTGCGCTCGCCGCTCGCCGGCAAGCTCCCCAACAACCCGCAGAACCTGATGCGCTGGATCCGCGAGCCGCAGCAGGTCTCCCCCGGCACCGCGATGCCCGAGCTCGGCGTCACCGAGCAGGACGGCAAGGACATCGCGGCCTACCTCTACACCCTGCGCTGACGCTTCACGGGGCGGCGAGCGCCGCGCGGGGCAGGGCCCACAGCTCCCGGCCGTGCACCGGGTCCCAGGCGCCGAAGAAGACGAAGCTTCCCGCCGCCACGAACGGCCCCGGCGACGAGGCGTCGATGCCGGGGGCGAGGTCGCCCAGCCGCCGGGTCCCCGCCGCCGTGCCGTCGCTCACCCACGGCTCGAGGCCGCTCGTGCCGTCGTCGGCGGCGAACACCAGCCGGCCGTCGATCGCGGTCAGCCCCTGCGGATAGGAGCCGGCCGGGCCGGGGCGGAGATCGGCGACCCGCCGGGTGCCGGCGGCGGTACCGTCGCTCGTCCACAGCTCGCTCCCCACCGTCTCGCCATCGACCACGAAGAAGAGCCGGCTGTCCGGCGGCCGTCAGGCTCCGCGCCAGCGCCGGCGATCCGGAATCGCTCAGCGGGGCCACGAGGCGGGTGCCGGCCGCCGTGCCGTCGCTCGCCCACAGCGCCTCGCCGCCGGCGCTCTGCGGGTCCGCGGCCAGGAACCAGACGCGGCCGCCGAGGAGGGTGAGGTCGTGGGGCGAGGAGCTGCCCGGCCCGGGGAGGAGGTCGGCCACCAGGCGGGTCCCCGCCGCCGTGCCGTCCGAGGCCCACAGCTCGCGGCCGTGCGTCCCCTCGGCTGGCGGCGAAGAGGGAGATCCGCGCCGAGGTTGACGAGGGGTCCCGGATCGGAGCTCCGCCGGTGATGTCGTCCCCTGGCCGCGCGGGTCGATGTCGCTCACCAGCCGGGTGCCGCCGGCGGTGAGGTCGGTCGCCCACAGCTCGCGGCCGGAGATCCCGTCGTCGGCGGCGAACAGCAGGGCGGTGCCGGTGCGCACGGCGGCTCCCGGGCTGGACGACCCCACGAACGGCGGGCCGCCGAAGCCGGTGGGGTAGAACTGCTGGTTGAGGTCGGCCAGGAGATGCGTGCCGGCGGCGGTGCCGTCGCTCACCCAGGGCTCGATCCCCGTGCCGTGGAAGAAGTCGGTGGAGCCCGAGGCCGCGAAGAAGAGCCGGCCGCCGTCGACCGCCCGCATCTGCGGGAAGTAGACGTCGGGCTTGAGCAGCCGGGTGCCGGCGCGGGTGCCGTCCGTCCGCCACAGGCCGCGGCAGGGGGACTGGGAGTCGAAGCAGCTCGCGTCGGCGCGCCGGCGGTGAAGTAGAGGAAGCCGCCGGCGGCGGTCAGCTGCTGCGGCCAGGGGACCCCCTTGACCACCCGGGTGCCGGCGGCGGTGCCGTCGCTCTTCCACAGCCCGGCCGGGCCGGCGCCGAGGCGGGCGGAGAAGAGCACCTGACTCCCCAGGGCGGCGAGGTCGGCGACCCCTGTCGATCCCGGGTCGCGGCCGATGTCGCGCACCCGGAAGGTCCCCGCTTCCGTGCCGTCGCTGCGCCAGAGCTCCGCCCCCTCGGCCTGGGTGCTGAGCGCGAAGAAGCCGAGGTCGCCGGCGGCGGCGGTGAGGTAGGGAGCGCTGTACGTGCAGGCGCGCGCCGGGCCGCAGAGCTGGGTCACCCGGCGCGGCTGGCAGGTGGCGGCGTCCAGCTCCCAGAGGTCGGAGGTCCGGGCCGCGAAGTCCGGCACGGCGTAGAACGCCCGGCCGTCGGCGCTCCACGGCGCGGTGAGCAGGAGCGTCGACGGGCCGAGCGGCGGCGAGATCGCCTCGACCGGGCCGGCGGGCCCGTGGACCCGCCAGAGGCGGACCTTGCTCTGGCTGTCGCCGGCGAGGAAAAGGGGGCCGCAAGGGGAAGCGGTCAGCCGGTTGGGGGAGAGGTCGCGGGTGCGCGGGAATCCCGCCGTCAGCAGGGTGGTGCCGAGGGGGGTGCCGTCGGTCACCCAGAGCTCGTTCCGGCCGTTGACGAAGTAGAGGAGATCGTTCTCGACCAGGAGCAGGCCGGCCGCGTCGGCGGGGCCCGCTCCCTGCTTCAGCTTCACCGTCCCGGCGGCGGTGCCGTCGGTGCTCCAGAAGGCGTCGTAGGTCCAGAACACGGCGCCGCCCCGCAAGGGGGAGACGCCGTAGATCGGGCCGAAGGGGGAGCCGTCGGAGCTCGTCAGCCGGTACGTTCCCTGGGCCGTGCCGTCGCTACGCCAGAGATCGGTTCCGACGGCCCCGGCGGCCGGGTACAGCACGACGCCCTGCGCCAGGGGGAACAGGCCGTAGACCGACTGCGCGTCCGTGCCGGGCACCTCCAGCGTCCCCTCCCGGGTGCCGTCAGTGACCCAGAGGTGCGGCGCGAAGCCGTGGGTCGCGGCGGTGAAGAACAGCCGGTCGCCCGCCGGCGCCATGCTGGAGAGGCCGAAGGTCAGCGAGGAGCAGGGGCCCGGGCAGAGGTCGGCGAAGGGAACGGTCCCCGCCGCCGTGCCGTCCGAGCTCCACGGCTCCCAGCCGCGCACGCCGTCGTCGGCCGCGAAGTAGAGCCGCCCCTGGAAGACGGTGAGGGAGCTGGGGCTCGACCCCGCCGGACCGGGGCGGATGTCGCTCACCCGCCACGTCCCGGCCGCTGTGCCGTCGCTGCGCCAGAGCTCCTCGCCGTGCGCCGGGTCGGTGGCCGCGAAGTAGAGGACCCCCGCCATCGCGACCGGCTGCGTACCGACGACGGAGTCAGCGGTGGGGAGCGGCAGCCCGTCGCTCTCGACCGGCAGATGGTTGAGGTCCGCCACCAGGAAGGGGGACGGCGGCGCGGCGGCGCGCGCGGACGGCGCAGGCGCCAGGAGAGCGAGAAGGCCCAGCAGGATCGCGGCGGCAACGGGATGGCGCATGAACGGCTCCCGGGAGCCGAATGGGCCTCCCTCGTCAGGTGGTTGGGGGGATTATGGCGTAAAAGCTTATTGTGGGGAAGGAGCGGGGCGGGCCGGAGTCGTGAACCTGGCGATCCCGGGAGCCTTTTTCCTCCCCTGTACTCGGGGGAGGCCAGGAGGGGGTGTTCCGGAGTCCGGGACGCTTCCTTGTTCGGAACGTTGCGGGCCCCCTCCCGGCCTCCCCCGAGTACGGGGGAGGAGAAAAGCTCCCTGCGGGGTCGGCTGGCGGCGGCAGGTCGGGTGGGCTTCCCTCTACAATGACGCCGCCATGATCGGATCGACTCTGCTGCTGGCGGCTTGGCTTGCCACCCAGGACCCCTCGCCCCCGGCGTCCCCGCCCTCCTTCGCCGATACCGTGGTGGTCACCGCCGCCCGCGCGGACCAGCGCCTCACGGACGCTGTCGCTCCCACCACGGTGCTGTCCCGCGACGACCTCGCGGGGTCGCCGTCGCTCACCCTCGACGACCAGCTCCGGCAGGTCCCCGGCTTCAGCCTGCTGCGGCGGTCGAGCAGCCTGAGCGCGCACCCCACCTCGCAGGGGGTGTCGCTGCGCGGCCTCGGCCCCAGCGGCGCCAGCCGCACCCTGGTGCTGTTCGACGGCGTGCCGCTCAACGACCCGTTCGGCGGCTGGGTCTACTGGAACCGCCTCCCCCTCTCGGCCCTCGAGTCGGTCGAGATCGCCCGCGGCTCCCTCTCGCAGCTCTACGGCAGCGCCGCCCTGGGCGGCGCGATCCAGCTCCTCCCCCGCGCGCCGCGGCCGGACACCCTGGAGGTCTCCGCCCGCGGCGGCGATCCCCGCACCGGCGACCTCGAGATTTTCGCGGCCGATGCGTCCGACGCGGACGGCTCCAAGAGCACCCCCTGGGGATACACCTTCGCCGGCCGCGCCTTCGGCACCGACGGCTTCTACGTCGTGGCGCCCGAGCACCGCGGGGCGGTCGACCGTCCGGCCACCGTCGACTTCGGCACCCTCTTCGGCCGCGTCACCTGGGGGAGCTATCACCTGGGGGTCAACGCCTTCCGCGAGGAGCGCGGCAACGGCACGGCGTTGCAGACCAACGACACCAGCCTCCAGGCGCTCGACGCCGGCTGGTCCGGCGAGCACTGGGTATGGGACGCCTACGGGCAGAGCCAGCGCTTCCGCAGCACCTTCTCGCGCATCCTCCCCGACCGCTCGCGCGAGTTCCTCACCGCGAAGCAGGACTTCGAGACCACCGGCTGGGGAGGCTCGGCGGCCTGGCACTCCGGCGGCGGCTTCCTCGCCGGCGCCGACGTGCGGCGCGCCGCCTGGACCGACCAGGACCAGACCCTGGGCGGCGCCTACGCCCAGCAGACCTTCGGCCTCGGCTCCCGGCTCGACCTCCTCGTCGGCACCCGCTTCGACCTGTGGCAGAGCGCCGAGACCCGCTCGAGCCTCAACCCCCGCCTCGGCCTCCTCTTCCGCGCCACCGACGCGGTCACCCTCCGCGCCTCGGCCTATCGCGGCTTCCGGGCGCCGACCCTGAACGAGCTCTACCGCCCCTTCCAGGTGGGGAACGTGTTCACCCAGGCCAATCCGAACCTCGGCGAGGAGAGCCTGCTGGGCGCCGAGCTCGGCGGCGACTACCACGCCGACTGGCACGGGGCCCCCCTCTTCCTCCGCCTGAACGCCTTCCGCAACCGGATCGACGGCGCGGTGGGGAACGTCACGATCTCGACCACCCCGCAGCTCATCACCCGCCGGCGCGAGAACCTCGACCGCGTGACCGCCGACGGCCTCGAGGGCGAGCTCCGCCTCCAGCCCTTGCCGCGCTGGGAGCTCCAGGCGTCCTACCTCTACACCGACTCGCGGGTCGAGCGCACCGGCCTCCGCGTTCCCCAGGTCCCGCTCCAGCAGGGCTCCCTGGGCCTGGCCTTCACCGGCCCCGTCGACGTCCTCCTCGCCGAGCGCTGGGCCGGGAGCCAGTTCGACGACGACCTCAACCAGCTCCCGTTGCGCGGCTACCTCGTCACCGACCTCTCCCTGCGCCGTCCGCTCGGCCGCCGCGCCGACCTCGTCCTCTCCGCCGAGAACCTGTTCGGCGCCCGGGTGGTGACCGGCCGCACGCCGGTCGAGACGCTGGGGAACCCGCGGCTGGTGCAGCTCGGCGTCAAGGTGCGGCGGTAGATCCCCCGCGGGAGGGTTTACTCCCCGGCGCTCCACGGCCAGCCCAGGCGTTCGGCCGCTTCCAGCTTGCGGATCGCCGGCACGACGTCGTCGGCGAGCAGGCATTCGAGCAGCCCTTGCAGCTCTCCCTCGAGGGTCTCCTCGCTCTCCAGTTGCTCGTCCGACAAGCCAGGCAGCCGGATCAGCAGCTCCCGCACGCTGGCCTCGAGCAGGCGCAGCCCCTGGGCGACGACTCCCAAGTGATCCCGCACCTCCTGCGTGGTGTTGCAGAGGAGGACCTGGAAGCGCTCCTGCCCGAAGCGGACCAGCACCTTCTGGCCCGGCCGGAAGCCGGAGCGCTCAAGCGCCCTCGCCAGCCTCTCCCCCAGCGCCAGGCGGAGGCTCAATCCCTCCAGCTCTAGCGTGGTCATGAACTCCGACAGATCCGTGCTCATCGCATCCCCCCTTCTCGCCGTTTTCGCGCCATACCTTCCGCCGCAACAAATCTCGTCCAGGCGCGATTTGCGTCGGGACCATTTCTACAGCCTGCTTGCTGATCCTGTCAATAGTCTCGAAGCGGATCGGAGAGGACTTGCGATCCGTGGCAGAAATCTTGTAGCCTTGAGGTCTATGAAACCCGAGACGGCGCACCTCCTCCAGATCCTGCGCGCGGCGATGCGCGTGCTTGGCTTCACGAACCGGGACGTGGAGAAGACGCTCGGCGTCTCCGGCGGCTACCTCACCCGCCTGTTCGCGAACACGATGGAGCTGCGCTTCGAGCACATCGTGGACATCGCCCGCGCCATCGGCCTCGAGCCCGAGGAGGTCTTCCAGCTCGCCTATCCGCAGCCGCGCAACCCGCCCACCGAGGCGGCGCAGCGGATCCGCGACTCGTTCCCCTTCCTTGCCCCGGCCGCGGGGATGCCCGTGCCGGCCCCCGCGAGACCTGAGCCCGCCGCCGACGACGTCGCGGCGGCCTTCGAGCAGCAGATGGAACGGATGATGATGAAGATGTTCCGGAAGTTCTTCGCCGAGATGATGACCAAGTCCGCCGGCGGCCTCGGCGGCGACTGATCCGGTCCGGACGAACGCCCAGCGCAGGGCGTCGAAGAGTCCTCCTGACGCCAGAGCTTCGGAATGGATGAAGCGATCTCGCCGCGCCGGAGACGCCCCGCCGTCCCCGTGGTCTCCGAGAGGTTCTCGTTACGACCTGGGGCGTCTCTACCGCCTGCGCCGAAGGTTCGTTTGGAAGGTTGCTAGCTTTCGAAGCGTGCGCTGGGGTCGTTCTCGAGCCTGCGCAGGAATTTCGCGACCCGTTCCACCATGTTTTGGGTCGCGAGCTGCATTTCGCAGGCCGTGCGCAGCATGATCACGGTCACGAAAGCCTCGCGATCGACGCGCAGCGCGATAAAAATCTTCGATGCGGCCCTAACTTCCTCTGTTGCTTCGCGCGCTTTCCTCTGCGCGAGGAGAACGGCGGCAAGATCAAGGGATGCGAGGGCGGAATCGTAGGCTAAATTGAGTTCGAGAGCGCCTTCGCGGATCGTCCGGAAGGTTTTCTCCGCCCTTTCAGAACGACCTAGGCCTGCGTCGATGCGTCCCTCCAGGAAAAGAAACCGCAGCTCGTTGACTTTGCCTCCAGCGTGATGTCGCAAGCTTCTTAGAAGGAAGAGTTGCTTCTCTGCCTCGCGGAAATGCCCCAAATCGATGAGGAAAAGAATTTGGTTGTGCCGGGCGGCATAGAAAAGGGTTGGGTGCTGCTCTCGGTCAATCAGCTTCAAGCTATCGGCTAAAAACTGAAGTGCCTTCTCCGAATGACCTGCATACCCTGTATAAAGGCCGCTCTTGAGTAGTGCGCGCCCTGCAAGATGGTGATTACCTTGCCGGACATAGTAGCTATGAACCTTGGCGAGACGAATGCAGGCGTCTGAGAATCTTCGCGAATCAGCGCAAACAGACGCTTCGAGCTCCAGTAAGCGTATTTCGAGGGCCTCGCTTTGTGACCCCAACTCGAAGTATCCGCGAGCTTTGCCAAGAGCCGCTTCAGCGCTTTCGATCTGGTCAATGACACGGAAGGCATTTCCCAACTCGGCTTGCGCGCGGCATTTGAAATCGCAGACCCATATGGCGCCATAGGTGCGAGCGTCCAACTGCTCCGCGCATTCTGCGGCAAGGAGAGCCAGCTGAACCATCAGCTTAGGGTTGTCATGGCGAAGATCCCAGCTACGAGTTAGCAGGGCTTCCATCTTCGCAAGAGGACCCATTCGGAGCGGAAGTTTTCCTGTCGCCTCAATTCCGCCCTGAGAGAGTATCTTTGCCGCCATTCTCGCCTTCGCCCGTTCTCGATCGAGCCGCTTCTGATGCCGGATCGCAACACGGAAGGCGCGATCTATGGCCGCATCAACGGCTAGTTTTTCCTCCTTGGTGTTCAGGAACTGTCTCCCGGGACTCAGGAAGGCTTGGATATTTACAGGAGCCTGAGAGAGGCAGTCGGCACACTCGAACATCAGGTGGATAAGGATCTCTCGCTCTCGGCTTGGTGCGAGGCCTTCACTGAGCAAGGCCGAGATTTCGGCGAGGCTGGGATGCTCGTTCAAGGGTTCTCCTCTGGACGGGCAATTCTCTCACAAGCCACAGCATGGAACCAGCGTCAGATCGGCACCGGCGATGACAAGCCATATCCGGTGCCCCGGAGCCCCTCAGCCGTTGGGGTCGATCTCCATTCCCCCCTCGCACCCGCCGTGGCAACTCGGCGAGGTGGTCAAATTTGGAGTACCGTCGGGATCGATTCCGGCCCCTTTATCGGACTTCCCTCCCCGCGGCTTTTTCCCCATATCCGCCGGCCTTCCTAGGAATCCTGACACCCACTCCATCGCACCCGCGAAGAAATCTCCGCCCTTCACTGCAGGGGCCCACCCGGCGGCACGTACAGGGGCGGCCAGGCTGAGCAGGGACAGCAGGGCCGCCGGGATCGCCAGATGCCGAATCGATCTCTGAAGCATTCGTTCCTCCAATTCCGCGGGACGGCCCGGGGCGCCGTCATGGCGCCGGCGCCCGCGAAGGCAACGTCTCGGGTTGCTGGGATTCAGTTTGCCACGCGGTGCGCGAATACCGGCTTCCAACGACGAAAGGCGCTCGACCGTTGCCGGCTTCCGCAAGATTCTCTCGCCGAAGCAAAATCGACAAGAGCCTTGCCAAAGAGATTGAGGGTGGGAGCGATAAGGTCGCCGTGCGTCGGGATAAGTTCTGACAGAGGCAGGAATGACAGTTTAAAGGCTCGAAACGTATGAATGGGTGGCCGAAGTTGTGGGTTCAGCGTAGAGATCGATCTTCCGGGGCCAATACCGGCTTCGGATTGTGCGAAAGGAGAAGTTGTATGGAACCGATGGAACCGAAGGAAGCAAACGGCGGGGAACCGTCCGAAATGGCTCTGGCCCTGGGGCCGGATCCGTTTCTCAAGCCAGAACGGGTGCAGGAGTTCCTCGACGCCTGGCCGGACTGGACGCTGGGGGTGGGGGAGCGGGCACTGCTCCGTACCCGCGTCTTCCCCAATCCGGCGGTCGCGTCGAGCTATGGCGCGTTCGTGACCCGCTTCGCGACGGCGCGTGGGTTGCCGGTGTCGATCGACGTCCAGGGGGGCACTCTGCAGATCGCCCTCTTCTCGCGCCGTGACGACGAAGGCTTCCAGCCGCTCACCGAGGCGGTCCTCCAACTGGCCGAGACGCTCGGCTGAACCCAAACCAGCACAAACCTCCAAATCCAAGAAAGGAAACGACAATGCCTCCAGTTACAGCGAATGCCAAGCTCTTCCGCGATTGGGAAAGCGCCATCGGCGCGACCGACAAGAACCCGGACCTCCTGCCGGGAGCCGAGCCGTTCAAGTCCGACCTCCAGGCCGCCCTGGCCAGCGCCAAGGACCTCAAGATCCAGCAGGAGGACCTCGCGGGGAAGCGGAAGGCGATCACCCAGCAGTTGACCGCAGTCCGAAAGGAGGGGGCGAACAAGGCGCGGAAGCTCCGTGCCTTCGTGGTCAGCCAGCTCGGCGCGGACAGCGAGCACCTGACGCAGTGGGGGATCAAGCCGATCGGGAAGAAGCGGCTGAAGGCCCAGAAAGCCAAGCCGGCTCAATCGGTCCCGAAGGCTCAGGAACCGCCTGCGGTCCCGGAGGAGAAGGCAGGGGCCCCCCAGAAACCCGCCACGCCGTAAGGTCGTCAGCAGGCCCTGAGGCGCCGGGGGCGTGGGTTCGACACGCCCCCGGCTTTTCCGGGGAGCCCGACCATCGTACCGCAAGGGAGGGAACAGGGGCACAATACCTGCACCGCGAGCACCTCGCGGTCCCCGGCGAATCCACAATGGGGAGCCGACTCGAAGGGGAGGGTGAAGCATGGAACGGATTCTCGGTCGCTACGCGGAGCCGATCTACGCGCTGCTCCGCATCGTGGTGGGATTCTTCTTCACGTGCCATGGCGCCCAGAAGGTGTTCGGGGCGTTCGGCGGGCCGGACGGCAGCGGGCACGGCATCCCGCTCGGCTCGCTGTTCGGGGTGGGCGGCCTGATCGAGCTGGTCGCCGGGCTGCTGATCCTGATCGGCCTGTTCACCTCGGTCGCGGCGTTCATCTCGTCGGGCGAGATGGCGGTGGCCTATTTCATGGTGCACCAGCCCCAGGGGGCGCTGCCGATTCAGAACAAGGGCGAGCTGGCCGCGGTCTACGCCTTCCTCTTCCTGTTCATCGCGGCGTACGGCTCGGGGATCTGGAGCGTCGACCGCATGCGCGGCGGCGGCGCGGTGAGACGCCCGCTCTAGAGCGAACGGCTCAGTGGGGCAGGTCGGCGCCCAGGCTCGGGACCGCGGGCGCGGGCGCCTGCGGCGGCTTGGCCGCGGGAGGGTGCGCGGCGTTCGCCACCTGCGCCGTGGCCAGCACCTCGTCGAGGGCGGTGAGGATCTCCGGGCTCGACAGCAGACCCTGATGCGAGCGGGGGGAGTGGCGCACCGAGCGGAAGTAGAGGCTGCTCGCCGGATCGTGGCGGGAGTCGGCGGCGGTCAGCGAGCGGTCGGCGACCATCAGGTCGCCGGGCTCGAAGAGGAGCGGCTGGAGCGCCTGCCGCTCGCCCGCCGGCGCCTCGAAGCTCACCTTCACCCGGCCTTCCTTTCCCGTCACCAGGGCCGTGCGCTGCACGGTCTGCGACAGGCTGCCGATGACGTGGAGGGCGGCGGGGTTCGCCCGCTCGCCGACCTGCGACAGGGCGGCCCCCAGCCGGGCGTGGCGCCGCAGCTCGCGCTCCACGTGAGCGCGCAGGGCGGCGTGGGTGGCCGCGAAGGGAGGGGAGTTGGGCGACGCCGCGGCCTGCCGCTCGCGGTCGAGCATCGACCAGCCGAGGCGTTCCCAGTCGTCCGGATCGTCGAGGTGGAAGGGGAGGGGGCGCCCCGCCTCGTCGATCAGCGGCTCGACGTTGAACGGGAGCATGTCGAACATCGCCGGGAAGGTGAACAGCGTGGCCGGCGAGAACGCGCCGTGGTGCCAGCGGTAGAACGACCCCTTCTCCAGGCACTTGAGGGTCACGAACGTCCCCTCGTTGGGGGTGGCGACCAGGAACAGGGTGCCGATGTAGGGGGCGCCGGCCCAGGTCACCCGCGGCAACGGGCCGGAGTCGCCGAGCGGCGTGTCGCCGTACATCAGCGAGTAGCGGGCCACGAGGCCGCCGAGCGAGTGGGCGATCACCACCGCGGGCGGGGTGTCCGCCGGCATCCGGCGATAGAGCTCGGCGACCTCGCGGGAGAAGCGGCGGGCGGTGCTCTCGACCCCCTGCCGCCAGTCGTAGAGGAAGTAGTAATACTCCCCCGCGCCGGCCGGGGAGCGCCAGTCGCCGGCGCGGTAGCCCATGGCGCGCAGCCGCGCCTCGAGCCCGTCGTAGGCGTGGACGGGAAAGCCGATCCCCAGCACCCGCACCCGGCGCAGCAGGTTCCCCGGCACCACCGAGGTGTTCTCGGGGTCGTCGAGCGGAAGGGCGAGGCGGTCGTTGCCGTCCCGGCTGATCATCAGATGCGCGTTGGGCCACACCAGCTCGCCCGTCTTGCGGTCCACCAGCTCGGTCGCCGGGGCGCCGGGGAGGATGACGATCGGGGGGAGCGCGGACGGCGGCGGCGTCGGTCTCTGCGGCGGCGGCAGGGCGCCGGCGGCGGCTGGGAGGAGGAGCGCCGCGAGGACCGGCAGCCGGCGCAGCCACGTCCGGAGTCGCCGCGGCGGACGCGGTGAGGCGGAGGGGAGGGTCGGCATTCGGGAGGGGCTGGGTCGCTCGGGCTCAGGGTGTCGAAGTCTGGCGGACCGCTGGTCCGGGGAGAGTATAACCGCGTCGG
This sequence comes from uncultured Acidobacteriota bacterium, assembly GCA_963756595.1. Classification (GTDB taxonomy): domain Bacteria; phylum Acidobacteriota; class Thermoanaerobaculia; order Multivoradales; family UBA5704; genus DATARR01. The sequence continues at coordinate 91,804 of CAVWOZ010000064.1, read as the reverse complement.
CCCACAAAAAAGCCGCCGTCCCGAAGGGCGGCGGCTGGTGGAGCGCGGCGGGCGCCGGGCTCAGTGCGGGATGTTGCTGTAGGAGCCCGTCTCGTGCGGCGACGAGTCGAACAGTAAGCGCCCCTCGCGAAAGCTGGCGCCGCGGAGGGTGAGGGCGAGGGCGTCGCCCAGATCCTCGGCGAGGTGGATGGTCAGGGTGTCGCGTACCTCGCGCGGGAGGTCGTCGAGATCGGCCTCGTTGTCCTTCGGCAGCAGGATCTCGGTGATTCCGCTGCGGACGGCGCCGAGCACCTTCTCCTTGACCCCGCCGATCGGCAGCACCCGGCCGGAGAGGGTGATCTCGCCGGTCATCGCCAGGTTGTGCTTCGCCTTGCGCGACGAGAGGGCCGAGACCATGGCGGTCGCCATCGCCACGCCCGCCGAGGGGCCGTCCTTGGGGATGGCTCCCGCCGGCACGTGGACGTGCAGGTCGCGCTCGAAGCACTCGGCGGCGATGCCGAGCGACTCGGAGTGCGACTTGGCGTAGCTCCAGGCCGCCCGGGCCGACTCCTTCATCACGTCGCCGAGCTGGCCGGTGAGCACCAGGTCCCCCTTCCCCTTCATCGTCGAGGCCTCGACGAACATGATGTCGCCGCCCATCGGCGTGTAGTACATGCCGGTCGCGACCCCCACCTGGTCCGTGCGGTTGGCCCGCTCGGGGTGCACCTTCGGCCGGCCGAGGAGCTCGTGCACCTTGTCGGCGTCGACGTCCATCCGCTCGACCTCGCGGGCGGCGATCTTCCTCGCCACCTTGCGGCCGAGCTTGCCGAGCTCGCGCTCGAGCTGCCGCACCCCGGACTCGCGGGTGTAGCCGGTGATGATCTCGGAGAGCGCGGCGTCGCTGACGTCGATCTGCCCCCCCTTCAGGCCGTTCTCCTCGACCTGCCGCGGCAGCAGGAAGCGCTGCGCGATGGTGAGCTTCTCCTGCTCCGTGTAGCCCGAGAACTGCACCACCTCCATGCGGTCGAGCAGCGGCCCGGGGATGTTCTGGATGAAGTTCGCCGTGGCGATGAACAACACCTCCGAGAGGTCGAACGGGACGCCGAGATAGTGGTCGGTGAACGAGTCGTTCTGCGCCGGGTCGAGCACCTCGAGGAGCGCGCTCGCCGGATCGCCCTGATAGGAGGCGCCGAGCTTGTCGACCTCGTCGAGGAGGAAGACCGGGTTCATGGCGCCGGCCTGCCGCATCCCCTGGATGATCCGGCCGGGCATGGCGCCGACGTAGGTGCGCCGGTGGCCGCGGATGTCGGCCTCGTCGCGCACGCCGCCGAGCGAGATGCGGACGTACTCACGCCCCATCGCCCGCGCGATCGACTTGGCGACCGAGGTCTTGCCGACCCCCGGAGGGCCGACGAAGAGGAGGATGGGCCCCTTGGCCTTCCGCTTCTCCTCGCTGGTCGAGGGGGGGACGACCTCGTCGACCGGCTTCGCTTCCTTCGCCGGGCGCGCCGGCACCGGCGGCAGGCCGTCGGCGAGGACCGCCTCGACGGGGTCGCCGATCTCGTCGACCGCGTCGGCCTCTTCCGCCTTGCGGGCGTTCTCCTCCTCCTGGCGCAGCTGGCGGACGGCGAGGAACTCGAGCACGCGGTCCTTGACGTCGCCCAGGGCGTAGTGGTCGGTGTCGAGGATCTCGGCCGCCACCGGGATGTCGAGATGATCGGCGCTGCGGGTGTTCCACGGCAGCTCGGCGATCGTCTCGAGGTAGGTGCGGATCACCTGCGTCTCCATCGCCTCGCGCCCCATGCGGGAGAGGCGGCCGAGCTCGCGGTCGACCTCCTTGCGGACGTCGGCCGGCAGGGTGAGCTTGTCGAGCTTCTCGCGCAGCTCGTCGATGTCGTTCCCGCCTTCGCCGTCGCCGAGCTCCTTCTGGATCGCCTTCAGCTGCTCGCGCAGCAGCATCTCGCGCTGGCGGTCGCCGAGCTCCTCCTGCACCTTGCTCTTGATGTCCTCCTGGGCCTCGAGCACGTTGAGCTGCCGCTGCACGTGCACCAGGACGCGGCGCATCCGCTCCTCGATCGACAGGGTCTCGAGCAGCATCTGGCGCTGTGCCTTGGTGAGGTCGGTGTAGCCGGCGACCAGGTCGGCCAGCTTGCCGGGCTCCTGCACCCCTTCGAGGACCTGCCCCACGACCTCCTCGGGGAGGCCGGACTTGGTGCCCAGCTCGCCGGCGCGCTCCCGCAGCTCGCGGAAGAGGGCGACGAAGGCCGGGTCCTGGGAGTTGAGGGGCTGCATCTCTTCCGCCTCGCGGACGGTTGCCTCCAGGTGGCCGTCGCTCTCGACGATCTTCATCGCGATGCCGCGGGTCTCGCCGTGGAGGAGCAGCTGCATGCCGGCCAGCCCGCGCTGGATCTGGCCGATCCGGGCCACCGTGCCGATGGTGTGGAGCACCTCGGGGGTGACCGGCTGGACGTCCTCGCGCTGGGACACCGCGAACACCAGGCGGCCCGGGGTGTTGAGGGCGGCTTCGATCGCCTTCAGAGTGGCCGGCTTGCCGGCGTTGATCGGCGTGGTGACGCCCGGAAGGAGGACAAAGTCCCTCAGAGGAAGGACGGGAAGTGTCATTCTCTCGCTCATTTCAAGTCTCCTTGCTCGACACAGGAGCTTTTGCTTGGAGCCCCTTGGTCTCGTACATCTGTCAACCCAAAGCGGGGGAGACGAATTCCTGAACTTGCGTCTCCCTCGCTCAGGATAGACCTTCGGGCGCCAAAAAGAAACAAGCCGGGGTCAAGATCTGAGGGGCGAACACTCAGCTGCGCCCCTTCCTCTTCCCGTGGGCGTCCCCGGGCGGCCGTCCTCGCCCGGACCTGGCCTGCCCGGGAATCGAATGCGATCCGCGTGCCGTTTCAAGGGTGACTATGGCCGCCATCGTTCCCTTCCGCGTCCCCTCCCCCCGCCTGTCCCCTCGCGATCACTTCTCGGCGATCGCCGCCCTGCCGGACGAGCGGATCGACCTCGCCGAGGCGGCGCTGTGGATCGCCGCTGAGGAGCAGCCCGGGCTCGACCCGGCGCTCTGGCTGGTGCGCCTCAACGCGATGGCGGACGGGGTGCGGCCGTGGCTCGAAGGGGTGTGCGATCCGCGGACCCGGGTGAGCCGGCTCGCCGCCTTCCTGCACCAGGAGATCGGCCTGCGCGGCAACGCCGACGACTATTACGACCCGCGCAACAGCCTGCTCAACGAGGTCCTCGCCCGCGGGCTGGGGATCCCGATCACGCTGGCGCTGGTCTACATGGAGGTCGGCCGCCGGGTCGGCGTGCCGCTCCAGGGGGTGGGCTTTCCGGGGCACTTCCTGCTCCGCCATGCCGACGACGGCCGGCTCCTCTTCGACCCCTTCGACGGCCGCCCGCTCTGCGAGGAGGATTGCCGCTCGATGCTCGAGCGGCTGAGCGGCGGCACCCTCCCCTTCGACCCGCGGCTGCTCAAGGCGGCGAGCCCGCGCCAGATCCTGGTCCGCATGCTCAACAACCTGTGGCGGATCTACCTCCACCGCGGCGACTTCCTGCGCACCCTGGCCGCCCTCGACCGCGTGCTGCTGCTCGACGGCGACGACGTGGGGGCGCGGCGCGACCGCGGCCTCCTCTCGCTGCGCTGGGGCGATCCGACGCGGGGGATCGAGGACCTCGAGCACTACCTCCACCTCGAGCCCGAGGCGCCGGACCAGGCGTCGGTCGAGTCGCTGATCGGCCAGGCGCGGCTGCGGCCGGTGCACTAGAAGCTCCGAATCTCACCTTCCTCGAAAAGCAGGAGCTTTCTCCTCCCCCTACTCGGGGGAGGCCGGGAGGGGGCGCCCGCAGGCCTGTACGTTTCCTTGGTTGGAACGCTGCGGGCCCCCTCCTGACCTCCCCCGAGTACGGGGGAGGAAAAAAGCAAGGCAAATCCTTGGCCTCTGGAAAGTTACCGCGCTCCGAACGTCTGCACCCACTCCACCTGGAACCCTGAATCTCCCGTGCCGCCGCGGCCGAACGCGAGGCCGACGCCGAGCTCGCGGAAGCCGGGGTCGAGGAGGTTGCGGCGGTGCCCGGGGCTGTGCATCCAGGAGTCCATCACCTCGGCGACCGAGAGCTGCCCCTCGGCGAGGTTCTCGCCGATCTCCCGCCAGTCGTAGCCGGCGGCCTTGGCCCGCTCGCGCACGGTCTTCCCCTCGGGGCTCTCGTGGGCGAAGTAGCGGCGGGCCAGCATGTCGGCGGCGTGGCGCTGGGCGGCGAGGTCGAGGCGGGGGTTGGCGGCGAGCGGGTGGAGGCCGGCACGCTTGCGCTCGGCGTTGACGCGGACGAGCATGGCGGCGCGGATGCCGGCGAGGTCGCGCAGGGGGGCCGTCCCGGCGGCGAACCAGTCCCCCTCCGGCATGGCGAAGAGGAAGGTGTAGAGGGGCTCGCCGTCGAGCCGGCCGAGGCCGATCCCGAGGTCGCGGTAGTCGCGGGCCATCAGCTTGCGCCAGGTGTCCGGCTGGTGCAGCCGCCAGTCGCGCAGCACCGTCTCGAGCGAGCCGGAGTTGGTGGCCAGGCTCTCCGTCCAGGCGTGGGACGCGTAGCCGAGGCGCGCGAGGCGGTCGTGCATCTGCGCGGTCGAGCCGGCGCGCACCTTGAGCGAGCCGCGCGCGGCGATCTCGTCGGCGTGCTCCTGGGCGGCGCGGGCGAGAGGGGGAGAGAGGCGGAGCGGCGGCGAGCCGGCGCGCTGCCGTTCGGCGTTGATCCGCCGCAGCAGCTCGGGGCGCGGATCGGCGGTGTCTGCGGCGGAGAGCCGCGGGACCGCGGGCAGGAGGGCGAGGGTCAGGAGGAGGGCGGCGGCGCGCATATATGATGGCCGCCGATGAATTTCAGCAGCGATGGCGGCGAAGGCGGCGAATCCGAGGCGACGCGACGGTTCGACGGCTCCCTGATCGCGGTCGTCGCCGTCTGGCTCGGCCTGCTGGCGGTCTACTGCGTCCAGCTCGCCGGCCTGGCGGCCGACGACATGTATATCACCTATCGTTACGCCCAGAATCTGGCCCTCGGGCGGGGGCTGACCTTCAATCCGGGGGAGCGGGTGTTCGGCATCTCGGACCCCGGCGTGGCGCTGCTGCTGGCGGCCGGATCGCGGCTGACCGGCGCGCCGATCCCCGTCGTGGGGACCGTGCTCACCGCCGCCGCTCTGCTGCTCGTCGCCGGCGCGGTGCTCTGGGAGAGCCGGCGGCGGGGGCGCTTCTGGGAGGCCGCGGCCGGCGGGACGCTGGTGGTCAGCTCCTCGTTCCTCTGGCTCGGCCAGGGGGCCGGGCCGCTGGTGGCGCTCGCCGGCCTGGCGCTCGCCGCCCTCCTCGCCGGGTGGCGCCCCGCGCTGGCGGGAGTCGTCGCCGGCCTCGCCTTCTGGTGCCGGCCGGACGCCGTCGTCGGCTGCGGGCTCCTCGCCGGCCTGCTCTATGTTCAAAGTAGAAAGCCGCCGCTCGCCTTCATGGCCGGCGCCCTGGCGGCCGGGCTGCTCGGCGTCGCCGCGGCGCGCCTCTGGTTCGGCCGTTTCATCCCCTCGACCCTGGCGGCGAAACAGAGCTTCGCCGGCCGCAACCTCGAGGACTTCACCGGCCTCGTTGGCTTCTGGGGACGGGCGCGCGACGCTTTCCTGTTCACCGAAGGAGGGTGGCGCGGGTGGGGTCAGGCGGTGGTGCCGCTGGGCGTCCTCGGCCTCTTCCTGCTCTTCCGCCACGGCGGCCTCGCCGGGCGGCTGGTGACCCTGTATGGGGTGACGCTGGCGCTCGGCTACACCTTGCTGCGCATCCCGTTCTCGTTCTGGTACGTGGGGCCGCCGGCGGCCGTTCTCTTCCTCGGCGCCGGCTTCGCGGTCGGAGGCGCGGCGCGCGGCGTGGCGCGGGTATGGAAGGGGTCGCCGGGCCGGATCGCCGCGGCGGCGCTGGTGCTCCTCACCGCCGCCGCGGTCGGCGGGCCGCTGGCGCAGGGGAGGATCGGCTGGCTCGCCCACGGCTACGACGGGGACTGGCGGCGCGCCGCCTATCGCGTGGCGGGGGAGTGGCTGGCGCGCCACGCGCCGCCGGACGGCGACGTGGCCTACGGCGAGATCGGGTTCCTCGGCTACTACTCCGACCGGCCGGTCCGCGACCTGATCGGCCTGGTCACCCCGAGCTCGATCCCGTATACGGCGGCGGGGGACCAGGCCGGGGCCTTCCTGGTGAAGCCGGCCCGCTACGTCCTCCAGCACACCGCCGACCCGCGCGGCGGCACGCGGCCGATCGTCTCCCGCCCCTGGTTCGCCCGCGCCTACCGCGAGCGCGTCCGACTGCGGCTCCCCAGGTACGACGTCGCCGTCATCCTCTGGGAGCGCATCCCCGGCTCGACAGTGCCACCCCCCCGACCTCCGATCGACCGGCGCGTCAAGTAACCAGCCTTCCAGAGCATGGACAGGGCCCACCCCAAGGCTTACGATAGCCGCGCTTTGCACACCCCACTCTCGCCGCCGTTCCCCGCGCGTCTGAGCGACCACGAGCGCCCGACCGGCGCCCACCGCGCCGTTCTCGCCTTCGCCTGGGGGATCTGGTGCACGGGGTTCTACTCGCTGATGCTCCTCTCGTTCGTGCTGCAGCCGATCCAGGACGAGCTCGGCCTCTCGGAGGCGAACCTGGCGACGCTGACCGCCGTGGGGGTGGGGATGACCGGCGTCGGCGGCCTCTTCTTCGGCTGGATGAGCGACCGGCTGGGGCGGCGGCTGGCGATGACGGTGTCGATCGCCGCCTTCTCGCTCGGCAACGCCGCCTGCGCGCTGGCCCCCGGCGGCGGCTGGCTGCTCGCCGCGCGGGCGCTCGCCGGCCTCGGCGTCGGCGGCTCGTGGGGTGCGGGGCAGGCGATGCTCGGGGAGACCACGCCGCCCCACCTGCGCGGGCGCTACGGGGCCATCGCGCAGACCGGCGCGCCGGCCGGCATGGGGCTCGCCGCGATCGTGGGCTCCTTCCTGGCGCCGGCGGTGGGGTGGCGGACCGTCTTCCTCCTCTCGGCGGCGCCGATCCTGGCGCTCCTCGCCTGGCGCTGGCTCCCCGAATCGGACCTCTGGCTCGAGCACCGCCGGCAGCGCGGCGCCGCCGCGGCAGCGTCTGGGGGCTGGATCCGCCGGCCGATCCTGGCGCAACTCGTGGCGCCGGACCTCGCGGGGGTCTTCGGCCGCGCGTTCGTCCTCACCATCTTCAACATGTCGGCCTACTGGTTCGCCGTCGTCTGGCTGCCGCGCTACCTCCAGAAGCAGCGGGGGCTCACGATCTTCGGCTCGGGGTGGTGGACGCTGACCTTCGTCGCCGGCTCGTTCCTCGGCTACCTCACCTTCGGCTGGGTGTCGGACGCCGCCGGCCGCCGCCGCGCCTTCGCCCTCTACTGCGCGGTCACCGCCGCCGGCCTCGCCATGGTGACCCTGTTCTGGGACGCCTTCGCGGCGCGCCCGGCGCTCGGCCTCGCCTGCATGTTCGTCGCCGGGGTGGGGACGGGGACCTGGTCGTGCTACGGGCCGTACTTCTCGGAGCTCTTCCCGACCCGGGTGCGCGGCGCCGCCATGTCGATCATCATGAACGTCACCCGCGGCGTCCAGTTCGTGGCCCCGCTCGCCATCGCCGGCGTCGCCGGCCGCTGGGGGCTCGCCGGCGGTGTGGCGCTCGCGGCCGGCTTCGCGGTCCTCGCGGGGGTCTGGGTGTGGACGCTGCCGGAGACGGCGGGGAGAGGGCTGACATGAACGAGCCGACACCGATCGCGCCTCCGATCTCATCCCAGGGCGTCTCCATGCGCCGTGCGGTCTCCCGTTGGGAGATCGTGGGGTTCTCGGTCAACGACGTGATCGGCAGCGGCGTGTATCTGCTGCCGGCGGCGGCGGCGGCGATCCTCGGGTGGTGGAGCGTGGGGGCGGTGGTGCTGGCGGGGTTCGCGGTGCTTCTCCTGGTGCTCTGCTTCGCGGAGGCGGGGAGCTACTTCGACCGCCCGGGGAGCGCCTACGTCTACACCCGCGCGGCGTTCGGCGACCTGGTGGGGTTCGAGGTGGGGTGGATGACCTGGCTGGCGCGGGTGTCCGCCGTCTCCTCGCTGTCGGTGGCGTTCGAGCAGGCGGTCGGCTATCTCTGGCCGGCGGCCAACGTCGGGTGGGGGCGGGCGCTCGCGATCGTCGTGCCGGTGCTGGCGCTGACCGCGATCAACGTCGCCGGCGTCAAGTCCGGGGTGCGCACGGCGGTCTTCCTGGCGATCACCAAGACGCTGCCGCTGCTGATCTTCATCGCGGTGGGGATCTTCTACGTCTCGACCAGGCTCGCCACCTCGGTCGTCCCCAAGCCGGGCGCCGGCGGGCCGGGGGACGCCGTGCTCCTCCTGCTCTACGCCTACGCCGGCTTCGAGAACACGGCGGCGCCGGCCGGCGAGTTCAAGAACCCGCGCCGTGACGTGCCGTTCGCCCTCATCGTCCAGATCCTGATCGTGACGGTGCTCTACACCGCCGTGCAGTGGGTGGCGCTCGGCACCCTCCCCGGCGTGGTCGATTCGCCGACGCCGCTCGCCGCCGCCGCGGCGACCTTCCTCGGCGGCTGGGGCGGGCTGCTGATGACGGTCGGGGCGGTGATCTCGATCCTCGGCACCAACAGCAACACGGTGCTCTCCGGGCCGCGCTACCTCTACGCCCTCGCCCGCGACGGCTTCGGGCCGCGCTTCCTCGGCACCCTCCACCCGCGCTACCGCACGCCGGCGGCGGCGATCCTGGTGCAGACGGCGATCGCTCTGCCGCTCGCCTTCACCGGCTCGTTCGCGGCGCTCGCCACGCTGTCGGCGGTGGCCCGCCTCGCCACCTACTTCGGCACCGCCCTGGCGGTGCCGGTGCTGCGCCGCAAGCTGCCTCAGGTAGGGGCGGTGCGGCTGCCGGGCGGCCCGACGATCCCGATCGCCGCGGCGCTCCTCTGCGTCGCCTTCGCGGCGAGCGCGACCCGGGCGAACCTGATCGCCGGAGCCGTCGCGCTCGCCGTCGGCGGGGTGGTCTACGCCTTCCGCCGGAAAGTGGAACCGGACTCCGAGATCATCCCGGATACGGAGCCCTGAGGTAGTCGCGGGCCCGGCCGCGCACCTCGCCGGGCGGGCGATCCCCGAGCGCCTGCCGGTACCAGAAGACCGCCTCGTCGCGCCGTCCGAGCGCGTCGAGCGCCATCCCCCGATAGAGCCGGCCGTAGGCCTTGTAGTCGTCCGCCATCTCGCCGCGGCCGGGGAGGACCTCGAGGCGCGCGAGGTGGGGGAGGGCGTCGGCGTACTGCCGCCAGCGCACCTCGTCCCGGCCGAGCACGTAGAGGGCCTGCTGGGTGATGTCGCCGCGGTAGCCGGTCTTCCCCGCGGACTGGCGGGCCAGCACGTCGAGGAGATCCTGGCGCTCGTCCGGCCAGAGGTTGAGGTGGGCGAGCGCGCGCCCCTCGTAGATGTGGAAGACAGCGTTGTCCGGATAGCGCTCGCGCAGCCAGCGGGCGTAGTGGAGCGAGGTCGCGTAGTCGTGCTCGAAGATGTAGTGGATCTGCACCAGACAGAAGGCCGCCTCGGTGGTGGCGAAGGTCCCCTTCTCGACCGCCTGGGCGATCTCGGCGAGCCCCCGCTGCCGGTCCCCCTTGGGGAAGAAGCGGGTGAACGGCTTGAGGATCGGATACTGGCGGGGGGCGACGTCCGCCAGGTAGTCGAAGAGCCCGACGCCGAGCATCAGGTCGGCGTTGTCCGGCTGCTGCTTCCGGACCTCCTCGAGGAGCTGGAGCGCCTTGCGGCCGTCGAGCGCCGAGCGCAGCCAGTGCTTGCGGTCGGTGTGCAGGCGGCCGCGGAAGGCGAGGGCGCCGGCCTTGAAGAACATGCCGTCCAGGTCCTGCGGGTCGGCGCGCAGCCGCTTGTCGCTGCGGTCGATCACCTCGTCCATGGCGGCGAGGAAGGCGCCGTCGTGCGACTCGTCGTCGGGATCGACCAGGATCTCCCACCAGGGGTGGAGCGAGCGCAGGAAGGGGCCGACCGGATGTCCGGGATGCTGCTGCTCGATCTCGGCGAAGACGGCGTTGGCGCCGTCGTAGTCCATGTCGTAGAGGCGGTCGAGCCCCTGGCGGACCTCGGTGCGGAACTGCGCGTCGTCGAGGAGCGAGGGGACGTGGACCACCGGGCGGTGGTCACCCCAACCCCAGGCCGCGGCGGGAGCCGGCGCGCCGGCGAGGGAGACCATCAGGAAGACGACGAAGAGAACGGGGAGCCCCAGCCAGGAGAGGGGGGAGCGCCGGAATGGGATGCGTGAGCGGTGTGAGTGCATGGAAGTACCTCCAGACTCTTCCTACGAGCGCGCCAGCCTTCCCGTTTCAGGATTCCAGCGCCAGGGCGATTGGGACCCCTCGAGGTGCACGCCGCCGAGCCAGCGGTCGATGCCGCGCATGCGCACCCAGTCGTCATTGCCGGCGAGGACCTCGCGCCCGCTGGCGGTGAGCGCGAGGCGCAGCGCGCGCGGCGAGCTGCCGCCGGCCGTCTCGAGGCGGAGGAGGGGGCGCGGCGGGGCGGCGAGCTCGCGCAGCAGGCGGTGGAACGAGAGGTCGCCCAGGAACACCCGTTCCTCCATCGCCTGGGTGGCGCGGAACGCCTCCTCGAAGCCGGTGGCCCCTTGGCTCACCGCGCGCAGGATCTGCCGCTCGGAGCGCGAGAGGCCGTCCGCGACGCCGGGGAAGTCCTCGAGATGGCGGTGGAGCGCCCCGGCGAGGTGGGGGAGAGGGGTGGTGTCGCGGCGCAGGATCGCCTCGATCTCCCGCGGGTCGGGGGCGCGGAAGGCCCGCCAGGCGTCGCGCGCCAGGAGCTTGCGCGCCGTGTCGACGGGGGTGCGCGCGGGGAGCAGAGAGGCGAGCTGCGGCGGCGAGAGCTGGCCGAGGCCGTAGAAGGGGACGACGCCGGGGAACTCGCCGACCGAGAGGAGCGACAGCTCGGTGGCGCCCGCGTCGCGCTGGGTCAGCAGGTCGACCGTGCGGATCAGCAGGAGCTGGTCGAACAGGTCGTGCTCGAACCAGAGGACGACCTCGCCGTAGGCGCCGGCCGCCTCGAGGGTGTGGTCCCAGCGGGTGAGCCGGGCGAGGCAGGAGTCGTAGTCGTCGTAGCCGCTCTCGGCGAGGTAGCGGGCGCGCACCTTGCGCCAGCGCTCGAGCGGCATGTTGCCGGGGGCCGGCCCTTCATGCAGGAGGTCGGCGGTAACGGCAACCTCGCCGCCGAGCCCGGAGGCGCGCAGCCCCTCGGCCGCCACGTCGCCGTTGGTGACGTGGAGCGTCCGCCGCGCCGGGGCCGGCCGCGTCTCGGCCGCCAGCGGGGCAGGCGCGAGCGGCATCACCAGGGTGCCCGGCGCCGTCGGGCTGCTCGCCACGGCGGACGCGGGCGCCGCGGCGGGGAACTTGAAGCCGAGCTGGCGCATCAGCTCGGCGGCGGTCCTCGGGGGTGAATTGAAGAGAGAGTCGGCCATCGCCGTCACTGCAGAGGAACGACGCATGCAGCGTCGTCAATCTATTCTACCCCTGTTTCGGCTTGGCGATCGGCCCGGTGCGGGCGCCGGTGGCGCGCAGGTAGCCGTCCGGCGCGAGCACGATCTGGGTGCCGCGGGCGCCGGCCGAGACCGAGACGACGTCGTGGAGCTCGATCGTCTCGTCGGCGAACACCGGGTAGTCCTTCTTCCCGGCGAGCGCGGTGACCCCGCCGCGCACGTAGCCGGTGAGCGGCTGCACCTCGCGCAGCGCCACCACCTCCGCCTTGCGGTCGCCGGAGAGGCGGGCGAGCGCCTTGAGGTCGAGCTCCTCGTCCCCCGGCACCACGGCGAGCAGCACGCCGGTGCGGTCGCCGCGCACGACCAGCGTCTTGAACACCTGTTCGGCCGGGAGGCCGATCTTGCGCGCCACCGACTCGGCCGCGAGGTCGTCGGGATCGACCGCGTACTCGCGCAGCTCGTAGGGGATGGCGAGGGAGTCGAGGAGGCGGGCGGCGTTGGTCTTCATGGTGCGCCAGTCTACAAAAGGAAAGGGGCCGGTCGCCCGGCCCCTCGAGACTGCCGTGAGCCGCGAACGGCTCCGGCTTTCCTCACTTCCCCTTGGCCGGCGCTTCGCCCTTCTTGACGCTCTCGAGGTTGATCGAGACCTTCACCTCGTCGCCCACCATCACGCCGCCGTTGTCGATCGCCTTGTTCCAGACGATCCCGTAGTCCTTGCGGTCGAGGGTGGTCTCGAGCTCGAAGCCGGCGCGGGTGCCGCCGAAAGGATCCTTGACCGTGCCGAGGTAGGTCACCGGGAGGGTGACGTCCTTGCTGACGCCGTGCATCGTCAGGGTGCCGGTGACGTTGTACTTGTCCTTGCCGGCGGCGGCGATCGACTTGCTCTTGAAGGTGATCTCGGGGTACTTCGCGACGTCGAAGAAGTCGGCGGTGCGCAGGTGCTTGTCGCGGTCCGGCTGGTTGGTGTCGATGCTGGTCGCCTTGATGTGGAAGTCGACCGAGGACGCGGCGAGGTTCTTGGGGTCCATCTGGATCACGCCGCCGAAGTCGTTGAAGCGCCCGCGCACCTGGCTGACCAGGTGGCGGACCTGAAACGAGACCTCGGAATGGGCCGGGTCGATGTTCAGGGTATCGGCCCGCAGCGGCAGGGCGGCGAGGGTGGTGAGGACGGCGGCGGCGAAGAATTTACGAGTCATCGGTGCTCCTCCATGATTGTTTGTTACTGAAAGCTCAAACCCTCGCGGGATGAGTGTCCAGCCAGGGGACGCCGGTTCAACCGTCCCGTGGCAAAAGCGAAATGAAACCCTGAATTCGGGCCGGTTGTCAGCCGGCTACGTCTTGCCGGAGCGGATCGCGTCGAGCATCCGCAGCAGGCGGTCCTGCTCGTCGGTGCTGAGCATGGCGACCGCCTCGACGTCCGCCTGATCGATCGGCTCGTCGAGCGTCGCGACCAGCTCGGCGCCGGTCACGGTGAGCCAGCAGAGCACCTGCCGACGGTCGTGCCGGCAGCGCTCGCGGCGCACCAGCCCCTTGACCTCCAGGCGGTCGAGCAGCCGGGTCACCCCCGGCGCCTGCTCGATCATCCGCTCGGCGATCTCCAGCGTCGGCAGCCCCTGGTCGCCGGCGCCGCGGAGGATGCGCAGGACGTTGTATTGTTGCAGCGTGATGTCATGCGGCTCGACCGCGCGGCTGACGGCGCGGCGTACCAGATCCGCGGTGCGAAGCAGCGCCACGACGACCTCCTGTCCGCGGGAACGGAAGGGCTTCCCCTGGCGGATCTCCCGCTGGAGCCGGCTGCTCTCGGGGCTCTTCTCTTCCGGCGTTTCCATAACACGATAGATTGTAGGGGTGGATGATTGACATGTCAAGTATATCCCTGACCCTGGCCGCCGCCGCCCTCTTCGCCGTCGCCGCGGGTGCCGCCGCTCCCAAGCCCACACCTCAGCAGCGCTACCTGGCGCTGGGGGATTCCTACACGATCGGCGAGAGCGTCGCCGAGGCGGAGCGCTGGCCGGTGCGGCTGGCGGCGCTGCTGCGCGAGAAGGGGATCGCGGTGGGGACCCCCGAGATCGTCGCCACCACCGGCTGGACGGTCCGCGAGCTCGGCCACGGCATCGACCAGGCGGCGCCGAAGGGCCCCTACGACCTGGTGACGCTGCTGATCGGCGTCAACGACCAGTACCGGCGCGGCGACCCGGACAGCTACCGGACCGACTTCGCCGCGATGCTCCAGCGGGCGATCGGCTTCGCCGGCGGCAAGCCGGGGCGCGTCGTCGTTCTCTCGATCCCCGACTGGGGGGTGACCCCGTTCGCCGCCCGCAGCGGCCGGAACCAGGAGACGATCGGCGCCGAGATCGACCGCTTCAATCAGATCAACCGCGAAGAGACCGCGAAGGCCGGCGCCCGCTACGTCGACGTCACCCCCGAGTCGCGCCGGGCGGCGAGCGACCCCGCCCTGATCGCCCCGGATGGGCTGCACCCCTCCGGGGTTATGTATGCGGAGTGGGCGCGGCTGGCGGTGGCGGCGGCGCAGGCGGCGCTCAGGTCGACCACGGACTGACACGGACGAGCACGGACGCACAGGGACAGGGCAGGTGGCTGTCCGTGTCAGTCCGTGTTCGTCCGTGTTCGTCCGTGGTCAACCCCCCGTGTGAAGCACTCCACAGCCCCCGCCCGCCGGCCGTGCTGCAATAGCTTCCCAGTCAACCAGGAGGAGGGGAGCACGATGGGCAGTGAGCCACTGTCTCGGCGGGGGTTGTTGCGGGGGACGGCGGGCGCCGTGGCCGCCGCGGCGTTTCTGGAATCGTGGCCGGCGCGGGCGTTCGCCGCGGCGTCGCAGCCGCAGTCACGGCGACTGTCGGCGGCGGAGCTCGAGCAGCTGGTCACGCGGGTCTCGGCGCCGACCGATCCGGTCGCCCATCTGCTCCACCGCACCACCTTCGGCGTGCCGCCGGGCGAGCTCGACCGCGCCCGCGGGATGGGGATCGAGGCGTGGCTCGACGAGCAGCTCCATCCGGAGACGATCGACGACTCGGCCGTCGACGCCGCCCTCGCCGCGCAGTATCCGACCCTGGGGCAGACGGCGCAGCAGCTCTTCGACCTCTCGGCCCCCTTGAACGACGGCGGCTACTCGGTCGCCATGGAGCTCAAGCGGGCGACCGTCTACCGCCACCTGTTCAGCAAGCGTCAGCTCTTCGAGGTGATGGTCGAGCTCTGGAACAACCACTTCAGCATGTATCACTTCAAGGACGACGTCTCGGTGCTGAAGACGGTCGACGACCGCGCGGTCTCCCGCGCCCTCGCCTTCGGCCGCTTCGCCGACCTGCTCGCCGCCTCGGCGCACAGCCCGGCGATGATGATCTACCTCGACAACGCCAGCAACGTGGCCGACGGCCCGAACGAGAACTACGCCCGCGAGCTGATGGAGCTGCACACGATCGGCGTCGGCTCCGCCTACACGCAGACCGACGTCCACGAGATCGCCCGCTGCTTCACCGGCTGGACGGTCGACTACAACGGCCAGGGGACGGACGGCAACTTCCTGTTCGATCCCGACTCCCACGATTCCGGTCCGAAGACGGTGTTGGGCACGGCGATCGCGGGGGGGGACCCCGGCGCTCTCGACGGCCGGCGGGTGCTGGCGATCCTCGCCCGCCATCCGGCCTGCGCCACCTTCATCTCGACCAAGCTCTGCCGCCACTTCGTGGCCGATACGCCGCCCGCCTCGGTGGTCGCCAAGGCCGTCGCGACCTTCACCGCGTCCGGCGGCGACCTGCGGGCGGTGATGAAGACGATCCTGCTCTCCGACGAGTTCTACGCCTCGGCCGGCCAGAAGCTGCGCCGGCCGTACGAGTTCGTGATCGCCGCCGTGCGCACGCTCGGTCCCCAGCCGACCGACGACGGCATCCAGAACCTGATCTGGTCGCTCTATCCGCTGGGGCAGGTCCCCTTCGAGTGGGAGCCGCCGAACGGCTACCCGGACGTCGGCGCGGCGTGGGCGAACACGAACGGCATGCTGAACCGCTGGAACGTCGCCTCGGCCCTGGTGCTCAACTGGTTCGACGGCGTACCGGTGCCGATCCGCGGCATCGTCGCCGCCGCCGCGTCCAGAACCTCGGCGCGCTTCGTCGACGCCATGGCGTCGCGCTTCCTGCAGCGGCCGCTCGATCCGCCCGACCGCACCCTGCTGATCGACTACGTGGCCCAGGGACGCGCCGGCAGCGCCCGGGTCGCTCCCTGGTACCTGAACCAGCAAGCCCCCGGGCTGATCGCCCTGATCCTCGGCTCGCCTTACTTCCAGTGGCGCTGACCCGCTGCACCCGGCTGATCACCCAGAGAGGAACGTCATGTCCAAGCTCACCCGCCGCGGCTTCCTCGGCGCCCTCGGCGCCGCTACCGCCCTGCCCCACTGGTTCCCCCGGCTCGCCTTCGCCACGCCGGGGCGCGCCTCCGCCTCGCGCGACACGCTGGTGTGCATCTTCCTGCGCGGCGGCGCCGACGGGGTCAACGTCGTCGTCCCCTACGGCGACGCCTACTACCACGACAACCGCCCCACCATCGGCATCCCCGAGCCCGGGGGGAGCGGCGGCGCGCTCGACCTCGACGGCTTCTTCGGCTTCCACCCGGCGCTCGGGCCGTTGAAGGAGGTCTGGGACGACGGCGGCCTCGCCGTGGTGCACGCGGCCGGCATGCCGGTCAACAACCACTCGCACTTCGACGGCATGGACTGGATGGAGCGCGGCACCCCGGGCGATCGGCGCCTCCTCACCGGCTGGCTCGGCCGCCACCTGGCGGCGGTCGACTCGGGGAACGCCTCCCCCTTCCGCGCCATCGGCTTCGGCGACCTGATCCCGGCGTCGCTGCGCGGGTCGATCCCCGCCACCTCGCTCGCCTCGATCGCCGACTTCCACCTCCAGGGGTTCGAGGACCAGGCGACCCGCTTCCAGGGGACGCTCGCCGCCCTCTACTCGGGGACCACCTTCCTCGACGTCCAGGCGTTGCAGACCTTCGGCGTCGTCGAGCGCCTGGCGGCGGTCGATCCCGGGCAGTACCCGCCGGCGAACGGCGCCGCGTATCCGGACAGCGACTTCGGCAACGCCATGAAGCAGATCGCCCAGCTGATCAAGGCCGACCTCGGGCTCGAGGTCGCCTGCACCGACGTCGGCGGCTGGGACATGCACGACACCGAGAGCGGGCAGATGAGCGACCTGCTGGCCGACTTCGGCGCCGGCCTCCAGGCCTTCTACGCCGACCTCCACGACCGCGGCAACGTCACGGTGGTGACGATGACCGAGTTCGGCCGCCGCATCGAGGAGAACGCCTCCGGCGGCACCGATCACGGCACCGCGAGCTTCATGTTCCTGATGGGAAGCGGCGTCAACGGCCGCAAGGTCTACGGCGACTGGCCCACCCTCGCCCCGGATGCCCTCGCCGACCCCGGCGACCTGGCGGTGACCACCGACTACCGCACGGTGCTCGCCGAGGTGCTGGCGAAGCGCCTCGGCAACCCGGACGTGGCCGACGTCTTCCCGGGCTTCACGGCGGGGAGCTCTCTGGGGATCTGCAGATAGAGCTCTGATAGAGAAGAGGGGCGTCATGGCATAATCCGCCCTCCCATGCCGCCGCCGCCTCCGAGCCCACCGCCCGCGCCCAACCGTTTCGCGCTCTACGCGACGGGGGTGCTGCTCTTCCTGTTCATCCCCGCGGTGCTGTTCCTCTTCGTGCGCCATCCGGCGCCGGTGGGGTTGAGCCTGGGGGGCGGGATCGCGCTGATCGTCGTCCACCGCTTCCTCGCCCGGCCGTACATGGAGCGGGTGCTGCCCGTGAAGTGCCTGTGGTGCAACCGGGTGCCGCCGGCGGATGCCGGGACGCTCGAAATCCAGAGCGGCAAGCGGGTCCTCGCGGCGCAATGCTGTGCGACGCACCGCCACTCGGCGGCGAAGTTCTTCTCCTTCCTCCAGGCGTGGCGCTGGCCGCTGCGGGTGGGGATCTTCATCCCCCTCCTCTTCCTGCTGATTGCGCTCGCCGCGGCGGCGGCCGGGCAGCCGGCGCCGGTCCCGCTCGCCACCACCTGGTTCAAGCTGGTGGTGGGGGTGACGGTGAACGTGGCGGCGCTCGGGTATCTCCTCGTCCGCGAGCACGCCCCGATCGAGGTCCCCTTCCCGGCCCACAACTTCTTCCTGCTCGGCGTCCGCAACCTGCTGTGGATCTTCCGCCTGGTCGGCCTGTGGTGGATCTGGCAGGGGATCACGGCCGTTCTATTTTGAGTTATCCTTAACTCCTAACCCACCGTGCCGCTCTTTCCTTCAACCCGCGGCGCGGATTTCGGAAAGGGAGGGTCGATCCATGATTCGCAAAGCGATCTGTAGCATCGGTTTCGTCTGCGCTCTGACCCTGATGGTGACCTCCGGCTGGGCGCAGGCTCCCGCCGCTCCGGCTCCTGCCGCCAAGGCTCCTGCCAAGGCGGGGCAGATGTGCGGCGGCATCGCCGGCATTCCCTGCGGGGAGGGTCTGGCCTGCAGTTACCCGGTGGGGAAGTGCAACGTGGCCGACCTGTCGGGGACCTGCGTCAAGGTGCCGGCGACCTGCCCGAAGAACAGCCCCAAGGTCTGCGGCTGCGACGACAAGACCTACACCAAGTGCGAGCTGCTGAAGGCCGGCGTCCACGAGAAGCACAAGGGCGCCTGCGCGGTCCCCAAAGCTCCGAAGTGAGCAGCCGCTGATCAGCCGCTGACCAACCGCTGATCAGCCGGCGGCCAGACCGAGATCTTCGTACAGCGCGTCGAGCACCGAGCGGATGCGCGCCTCGTGCCGCTCGTTGCTCGGCGTGCCGTTGAAGGCCAGCGCCACGGCGAGCCCGTGCTCGGGGTCCGCGAAGCCGGTCGACGAGCGGTAGCCGCTGTGCCCGAAGGTGCGGGGGGAGGCGTGGTGGCCGTAGCCGTACGGCACGGTCTCCGCCCCGTACTGGTTCGAATTGACGATGAACCCCAGCCCCCAGTCGAGGACGTGCTTGAAGGTGACGTCCAGCATCCCGATCCGGTGCGGCGAGGTGAACGCCTCGACGGTCTGCGGCAGCAGGACGCGGCGCCCGCGCCAGGAGCCGCGGCCGAGCAACATCTCGTAGAAGCGACCGAGGTCGCGGGTGGGGCCGTAGCCGTTGCCGCCGGGGCTCGGGCGGACGCAGCGCTCCTCGCTGTCCCAGCCGTGCGGCTTCGGCTCTTCTCCGTCCTTCGGTTCGGTGTTCCACATCCCGGCGATGCGCCCCGCCTCCCGATACTCCCGGTAGCGCTCGGCGGGCATGCCGATCCAGGAGTCGGCCATCTCCAGCGGCTCGAAGATCTCCCGGCGGACATAGGTGGAGAAGGGGAGCCCGCCGAGGCGCTGGATCACCTCGCCGAGGATGAACCAGCTGGACGCCTGGTGGTAGCCGGCCTTGGCCCCCGGCACCCAGCGGGGCTCGGGCTTCATGGCGCAGATCTTCGCGATGATCTCCTCCCAGCTCGCCGCCGGCCAGCCGGTGTCGAGCAGGCGGATGCCGCCGGTGTGGGTGAGGAGATGGCGCAGCGTGATCCCCTCCTTGCCGTTCACGGCGAACTCGGGAAGGTGGCGCGCCACCGGGTCGTCGAGCTCCAGCAGGCCGCGCTCCCAGAGCTGCGCGATGGCGACCGCCGGCACCGGCTTGGTCGACGACAGCCAGAGCATCAGGTGATCGGGGGTGAGCGGGACGCCGGGGCGCTCCTCGCCGAGCGCCGCCGCGGCCACCGGCTCGCCGCCGAGCGAGGCGTAGAGCTGGGCGCCGAGGTGGAGGCGGTCGCGGATCCCCGCTTCGATCGCGGCGCGCGTCCGCGGCAGCCGGTCCGGGAAGAGGTCGGTCATGGGGCGATTCTAGCCAAGAAACCGTAGCCAAAAGGAAAAGGGCGGCCCCGCGGGACCGCCCTGATCGCATTCGCCAACGGGGAAAGCGTTACTTGCTCTTCTTGCCGCCGACCTTGGCGTCGATCTCCTTCGCCATCTTCCAGTGCTCCTGGAGGGTGGGGAGGGTGGTCGAGGCCCAGCTCTTGATGTCGTTGTCCTTGGCGCCCTTCGAGGCATGCTCGAAGTCGGCGACGTCCTTCTTGTGATCCGCGACCATCATGTCCATGTAGGCCTTGTCGAACTTCGCGCCCTTGAGCTTGGCGAGCTTGGCCGAGTCGTGCTTGGCCATCATGGACGGGTCCTTCTTGAGCTCGATCCCCTTCTGGGAGGCCAGCTGCGCGAGCTGGTCGTTGGCCTTCGAGTGGTCGTCGACCATCTTCTGGCCGAAGTTCTTGACGTCGGCGCTCGCGGCCTTGGCGACCGCCAGCTTGCCGAGCTCGACCTCTTCCATGCCGCCCGCCGCGGCGTCCTTGACGAACTTGGTGTCCTCGTGGTTCGGCGTCGCGGCGTGCGCGAAGGTGGGGATCAAAGCGAACAGGCCGGCGAAGGCGGCCAGGGCGATACGGTTCGTGCTCTTGCTCATGGAGATTCCTCTCTTTTCCAAGTCGAAGGTCATGCAGTGGAATCAGGCGGCCCCTGGCCCATGCCCGAGGTGCCTTCGTCCTGAATCAAGAGCAAGACTGATGCCACGATTGTCGTTCCTCTTCTAGAGATCTCCTCCACCTTCTCCTTCTCCCCAGCGATGAGGCTTACCGAGAAATTCCCCAAAAGATTTCTGCTCGCAAAACTCCGTTGGCACGGAGGTTGCTGTAGTGGGATTCTGCGCGGCGAGCGGCCTGACACCGACGCCCGAAGATGAACGGAACGGATTGACAACACAGGAGTAACGACAATGACACCACGATTCCGCAATCTTTCGACCCTGACGATGCTCGCCGCGCTCTCTGCCTTCTCCATCGTGCCGGCCGCCCGGGCCGCCGAGGAATCCGTGGTGCAAGCCGACGCCGCGCGCGCCCTGCAGCACGGCGACGAGCTGGTGCAGAAGGGGGACTTCCAGCGCGCCGCCGCCGAGTTCGAGCGCGCCAGCGAGCTGCAGAGCGGCCCCTGCCCCGACTGCCTGCTCGGCGTGGCCCGCGCCTACAGCGGCGCCCGGCAGTACGACGCCGGCATCCACGTCACCCGCATGGCCCTCGCCCTCTTCTCGGAGCCGTCCGACCAGGCCCGCGCCTACGATCAGCTCGGCTCCCTCCTCACCCTCAAGGGGGACATGCAGTCGGCCCGCGAGGCGTTCGGCAAGGCCGTCGAGCTCGACGCCTCGATGGCGGCGCAGGTCCGCTCGAGCCTCGCCCAGGCGCTCCTCAAGCGCGCCAAGTTCGAGCTCGCCGCGCAGGCCACGGCCTCGCAGCCCGCCGCCCCCGCCGAGGTGCTGGTGGCGAGCGCCCACTGATTGCTCGAGCTCTAACGTTATCTTCAGCGATAGCAACGAGATGGCTCACGGCCGGATCGCCTCATCGGCGCTCCGGCCGTTTCGCTTTCCGGCCCTCCATTCTCCCCCCGGGTCCTGCTATGCTGCGGCCTCTTTCGAGGCCCTGCCACTTGATCACCCTGACGGACATCGAAGCGGCGCGCGAGCGGATCGGCGGGGTGGTGCAGAACACCCCCTGCCTGCGGTCGCGGGTCTTCTCCGAGCAGCTCGGCGTCCACGCCTGGCTGAAGTACGAGACCCTCCAGCTCACCGGCTCGTTCAAGGTCCGCGGCGCCTACAACAAGATCGCTTCCCTCCCCGCGGAGGAGGTGCGGCGCGGGGTGATCACCGCCTCGGCCGGCAACCATGCCCAGGGGGTGGCGTTCAGCGCCACCCAGGCCGGCATCCCCTCCGTCATCGTGATGCCGGTCACCACCCCGCTGATCAAGATCGAGAACACCCTGCGCCTCGGCGGCGAGGTGGTGCTGGCGGGGGAGATCTTCGACGAGGCGTTCGAGGAGGCGCTGCGCCTCGAGCGCGAGCGCGGCCTCGTCTTCATCCACCCGTTCGACGACGACCAGGTGATGGCGGGGCAGGGGACGATCGGCCTCGAGATCCTCGAGGCGACTCCGGAGGCGGAGGTGATCGTCGTCCCCGTGGGAGGGGGCGGGCTGATCTCGGGCATCGCCGCGGCGGTGAAGGCGAAGCGCCCCGGGGTGCGCGTCTACGGGGTGCAGACCGCGGCGGCGCCGGCGATGGCCGAGAGCTTCCGCGCCGGCCGGATCGTCGTCGCCCCCGCCGAGCGCTCGGTGGCCGACGGCATCGCCGTCAAACGGCCGGGCGAGCGCACCTTCGAGCACCTGCGCCGCCTGGTGGACGGCGTCGTCGTGGTCAGCGAGGAGGAGATCCGCGCCGCCCTCGTCCGCCTGCTCGAGACCGGCAAGACGGTCACCGAGGGGGCCGCCGCCACCACCCTGGCCGCCCTCGCCGGCCACCACATCCCCGACGTCGCCGGCCGCCACGTGGTTATGGTCCTCTCCGGCGCCAACATCGACGTCGCCCTGATGGCGCGGATCATCGACCGCTACCTGGTCGAGGGGCGGCGCCTGGTCCGCCTGCGCACCCACGTCCCCGACCGCCCCGGGGCGCTGGCCGAGATGCTGCGCGTCCTCGGGGCCGGGGGGGGCAACGTGGTGCGCATCCAGCACGACCGCGTCTTCATGCAGGCCGGCTTCTGGGAGGCCCAGGTCGACGTCACCCTCGAGACCCGCAATGCGGCGCACATGGAGGAGCTGCGCCGCGCCCTCCTCGAGCACGGCTATCAGGTGGAGCTGCTGGAGTAAATCGGGAAGATCGGCCGGGAAAACCAGCCGGAAACATCGGCTGGGAGAAGATTTTACAAAGTTTACGGCGTGCCCCTGCGCGCCAGGTTTTCCGCCGTAAAATCTCGCGCCATGAAACGGGCCCTGAACTTCGCCACCCAGGCCGTCCACGCCGGCCACCGGATCGACCCGGCCATCGGTTCGATCGCGCCGCCGATCTACCTGTCGACGACCTTCGGCCGCGACGCGGAGGGGGCGCCGATCGGCGGCCACACCTACATCCGCGAGTCGAACCCCAACCAGGAGCAGCTCGAGACGGC
Source organism: uncultured Acidobacteriota bacterium (assembly GCA_963756595.1). GTDB lineage: Bacteria > Acidobacteriota > Thermoanaerobaculia > Multivoradales > UBA5704 > DATARR01. The sequence goes on along the minus strand of CAVWOZ010000064.1, from coordinate 69,283 downwards.
CCTCGCCGCCCTCGAAGGGGGGGAGGCGGCCCTCGTCTTCGCCTCCGGGATGGCGGCGGGGATCGCCCTCCTGCAATCCCTGCCGCCGGGCTCCCACGTGGTCTTTCCGGACGACGCCTACTACGGCTTCCGGGTAGCGGCGGAGGACTTCCTCCCCAACTGGGGGATCGCCTCCGACTTCGTCGCCATGGGGGACCTCGCGGCGCTGGCAGCGGCCGTGCGGCCGGAGACCCGGCTGATCTGGCTCGAGACCCCGTCGAACCCGCTGCTCGGGGTGGTCGACCTGGCCGGCGCGATCGCGATCGCCCGCGGCGGTAGCGGTGGCGGTGCGCTGACCGTGGTCGACAACACCTTCGCCACCCCGGCCCTTCAGCGGCCGCTCGAGCTCGGCGCCGACGTCGTCCTCCACTCGACGACCAAGTACTTCGGCGGCCACAGCGACGTGCAGGGGGGAGCCCTCGTCTTCGCCCGCCGCGACGGGCTGTGGGAGCGGATCGACCACCAGCGCCACGTGCTCGGCGCGGTCGCCTCGCCGTTCAATTCCTGGCTGGTGCTGCGCGGCCTGCGCACCCTCGCCTGCCGGATGGCCTCGCAGGCAGCCGGCGCGCTGGCGGTGGCCCGCGCCCTGGCGGCGTTCCCCAGCGTCGCTGCCGTCCACTATCCCGGTCTGCCCGATCACCCCGGGCACGCGATCGCGGCGCGGCAGATGTCCGCCTTCGGCGCCATGCTCTCCTTCCGCGCCGCCGGCGGCCGGGAGGCGGCGCTGCGCGCCGTCTCGCGCGCCCGGCTGTTCACCCGCGCCACCTCGCTCGGCGGCGTCGAGAGCCTGATCGAGCACCGCGCGACGAGCGAGGGGCCCGGCTCGCGGACGCCGCAGGAGCTGATCCGCCTCTCGATCGGCCTCGAGCATCCCGACGATCTGATCGCCGATCTCGCCCATGCGCTCGGCGGGCCTTGAAATAAGCTAGATTTATCCTCATCTTCTGCTTCTGCTCCAGAAAGGAGATCCCATGGCGTCAGGCAAGAAATCGTCCGGCATCGCCGGAGCGATGTCCTCCGCGGGCAACATCCTCGAGAGCGCCAAGAAAACGGCCCAGAAAGAGGCCGGGGTCGTGAAGACGGGCGCCGGCAAGGTCCTGGCCTCGGTCGGGGCCGCCGTCAGCGGCGTGGTCAGCGCCGCCGCCGGCATCGTCTCCGAGGCGCGCAAGAAAGTGACCGGCTCGGAGCCGGCGAAGAAAACCCCGGCAAAGAAAGCCGCCCCGGCGAAAAAGGGCGCACCCGCGAAGAAGGCGGCGGCGAAGAAGCCGGCTGCAGCCCCCAAGCCGGCCGCGCCCGCCAAGAAGACGGCGGCGAAGAAACCGGCCGCCAAGCAGCCCGCGGCGAAGAAGGCAACGAAGAAAGCCGCGGCGAAGAAGGGGTAAGCCTCTAGCCGTCGCGGGTGAGCGCCCGGCGGGCCGCGTTCATCGTGTCGCGGAACCCTTCGCGGTCGTGCTCCTCGACCATGCCGCGGATCTGCTCGAGCGCCTCGCGCGCCGCGGCGTAGACCTCGTGCCGGTGCGGGTTCAGGCGCTGGATGTCGAGGTAGAGGTCGGGGTCCTCGGCGAGCACGTTGAGCGCGGTGTCCGCCTGGCGCCGGAAGGTGGTCGAGGCGCAGGCGTGGAGCTCGGCGGGCTCGATCCCCGAATGGGTGATCGCGGCGCCGAACAGGATGTTGTTGAGGTGGGCGAGGCCGAGCAGCCAGCCCATCAGGCGGTCATGGTGCGGGAAGGGGACGACGACCAGCTTGGTGTAGGGGTGGGAGAGCAGGTGCGCCAGCGCCGCCTTCTCCGCCGCGCCGTCCCCCTGGTGGGCGAGGACGAAGGTCAAGGGCTCGTAGAACGACTTCCCCGGTCCGAACATCGGATGCAGCGCGAAGGCGTGCACCCCCGCGGCGCGGGCGCGCGCCAGGATCGGCGCCAGCGGCGCCTTGATCGAGGCGATCTCGATCAGCAGCCCCTGGGGGCGCCGGGCCGCGACCTCCTCCAGCACCTGGGCGGTGCGGGCGAGGGGCACCGAGATCAGGATCGCGGCATAGGCGTCGAGATCCTCCACGGCGGCCAGCTCCGGGAAGCGCCCCGCGGCCGGCGGCAGGCTGCCGAACGCCGGATCGACCAGGTCCACGCTGTGCCCCGCGAGCTCCAGGAAACCGCGGAACCAGCGCCCCATCCCGCCGCCGCCGCCGAGCACCAGCACCCGCTCGCCGCGTTGCTCGCGCAGCGAGATCCCCACCCGGTACTGCCGCTCGACCGAGCCGCTCATGATCGCCTGGAACACCGCGGCCATGACCTCTTCCGAGACGCCGCACGCCTCGGCATGCTGGCGGGCGCGGTCGAGGATGCGGTCCTCGACGTCCTGCACCACCACCGGCAAGTCGCGGGACGCCTTGAAGCGCCCCACCTCGGCCGCCAGATCCATGCGGCGGCGCAACAGCTCGAGCAGGGCGCGGTCGACCTCGGAGATCGAATCCCGCAGATGGGCGAGCGGATCGGAAGCGTTCATGGCACCAGATTCTAGAGCAGACCGCGAACGGCAAGGAGGGGAGGAGGGAAGGGAAGCCGGGCGGGGGCGCCCGGCTTCCCCCATGGTGCCGCGCGGCGGTGACCTGCCGCGGGTTGGATGGGTGAAACCTTGTCCACTCAGGGGTTAGAGCAAGGGAGATGCCATGCGCCTTTCCCCCGGAAAATGGGGGTTTTGCGGCGGGTCCGACCTCTCTGGAGAACACCCGACGTACAGCGCGTCCTCTGGACATGACGGGTGCGGAGGAGCGCGGGCGACCGCGGGTCGCCCCTACACCTGGTTCGGGCGAAGGGTGTAGGGGCGACCCGCGGTCGCCCGGGGAGCTGGCGAGACCTTAGACCCCCTGGCACTGACATTGCTCCCCGCCCTGCGGTAAGCTCGCGCGCGCTGAACGCCCGATCAACCTTTTCTTAGGTGGTGCCATGGCCCAGACCCCTGCCCTGGAAGTCGTCTCCCCAGCCGCCGGAACGGCCCGCGATACCGGCTTCTTCGGCCATCCGCGCGGACTCTCCACCCTCTTCTTCACCGAGCTCTGGGAGCGCTTCAGCTACTACGGCATGCGGGCGATCCTGCTCCTCTTCATGACCGCGGCGGTGGCGGAAGGGGGGCTGGGGTGGGACGCGGCCAAGGCCGGCCCGATCTACGGCCTCTACACGGCGCTGGTCTACCTGACCGCGCTCCCCGGCGGCTGGATCGCCGACCGCCTGCTCGGCCAGCGGCGCAGCGTCCTGCTCGGGGGGATCGTCATCGCCCTCGGCCACGTCAGCCTGACCTTCCACAGCCTCACCACCTTCTTCCTCGGCCTCTTCCTGATCGTCGTCGGCACCGGCTTCCTGAAGCCCAACATCAGCGCCATGGTCGGCGGCCTCTACACTCCCGAGGACGAGCGGCGCGACGCCGGCTTCTCGATCTTCTACATGGGGATCAACCTTGGCGGCTTCATCTCACCGCTCGTCGTCGGCTTCCTGGCGCAGAGCGTCCAGTTCCGCGGCTTCCTCGAGAGCCACGGCATCAACCCCGCGAACAGCTGGCACTGGGGGTTCGGCGCCGCGGCGGTGGGGATGGTCCTCGGCCTCGTCCAGTACGTCCTCGGCGGGCGGCGCCTCGGCACCGTGGGCTTGCGGCCCGCGGTCACCGACCCCGCGACCCACGCCAAGGACCGCCGCAACCTGCTGATCGCCGTCGTGGTCTTCGCGGCGCTGGTCGGCCTGGCGTTCGCTCTCGACCTGTCGATGTCGGACGTCACCCGCTACGTCGGCTACGCGCTGATCGCCACCCCGATCGTCTACTTCATCGTCCTCTTCCGGCAGCCCTGGACGCCCACCGAGCGCAAGCACCTGCTGGCGATCCTGGCGTTCTTCATCTTCGCCTGCCTGTTCTGGTCCGCCTTCGAGCAGGGGGGCTCGACGCTCAACCTGTTCGCCGAGCGCTTCACGGCCAACACGATGTTCGGTTTCCCCTTCCCGGCGAGCTGGCTGCAGGCGGTGAACTCGATGTTCATCTGGATGCTCGCCCCCGTCTTCGCCTGGATCTGGGTGGCCCTCGGCCGCCGGCACCGCGAGCCGACGAGCCCCAGCAAGTTCGCCTACGGGCTGTTCTTCGCCGGATTGGGGTTCCTGGTGATGGTGGGGGCCGCGCTGTCGTCCGGGCCGGCCGGCGGGCGGGTCACGCCGCTCTGGCTGATCCTCGTCTACCTCTGTCACACGATCGGCGAGCTCTGCCTGAGCCCCGTCGGCCTCTCCGCGATGACCAAGCTGGCGCCGGCGAAGGTGGTCAGCCAGATGCTCGGCATCTGGTTCCTCGCCACCTCGGTGGGGAACTTCATGGGCGGCCAGGTGGCCGGGGTGTTCGAGAAGTTCCCGCTGCCGATGATCTTCGGCGCCGTCGCCGGCGTCTGCTTCCTGTTCACGGTGATCGCCATCATCCTGATCAAGCCGCTCAAGCGGCTGATGGGCGAGGTGCACTAGAGGATTACAGCCGCACCTGCATCCCGAGCTCGACCACCCGGTTGACCGGGATGCGGAAGTAGTCGGTGGGGCGCTGGGCGTTCCTCACCATCAGGGCGAACAGCTTCTCGCGCCAGATCGCCATCCCCGGCTTCTTGCTGGGGATCAGCGTCTCGCGGCTGAGGAAGAAGGTGGTCGACATCGGGTCGAGGTGCATCCCCTTCTCGCGCAGGCGGGTGAGCACCTCGGGGACCGACGGGGTCTGCATGAAGCCGTAGTGGCAGAGCACGCGGAAGAACTCGGACCCGAGGTCCTCGATCTCCAGCCGCTCCTCGGGCGGCACCGCCGGCACCTCCTCGGTCACCATGGTCAGCATCAGCACGCGCGAGTGGAGCACCTTGTTGTGCTTCAGGTTGTGGAGCATCGACGGCGGGGTGCCGAGCGGATCGCGGGCGAGGAAGATGGCGGTGCCGGGGACCCGGATCGGCGAGCCCGGCTTCAGGCTCTTGACGAAGATGTCGACCGGCAGGCAGTCCCCCGCCAGGCGGTCGGAGAGGATCTGCCGCCCCTTCTTCCAGGTGGTCAGCAGCGTGTAGACCCCGATCCCCACCAGCAGCGGGAACCAGCCGCCGTCCTCCACCTTGATGATGTTGGCTCCGAAGAACGAGACGTCGACGATCAGGAAGAAGGCGGTCACCGGCGCCACGATGGCGAACTTCCAGTTCCACACCTGACGGGCGACGACGTAGGCGAGGATCGTGGTGATCACCATCGTGGCCGTCACCGCGACGCCGTAGGCCGCCGCCAGGTTGGTCGACTGGCGGAAGCCGAGCACCAGGCCGAAGGTGGCGAGCATCAGCAGCCAGTTGATCGACGGGATGTAGATCTGCCCGATCTCGCGCCCCGAGGTGTGCACGATCTCGATCCGCGGCGCGTAGCCGAGCTGCACCGCCTGCCGGGTCAGCGAGAACGCCCCGGAGATCACCGCCTGCGAGGCGATCACGGTGGCGACCGCCGAGAGGATCACGAGTGGGTAGAGCACCCAGGCGGGGAAGAGCCGCCCGGCCAGCTCGTAGAACGGGTTCGAGGAGGCGTCCGGGTGGGTGAGCAGGAGCGCCCCCTGGCCGAAGTAGTTGATCACCAGCGCCGGCAGCACCACCAGGAACCAGGCGAGCCGGATCGGCCGCCGCCCGAAGTGCCCCATGTCCGCGTAGAGCGCCTCGCCGCCGGTGACCACCAGGAAGACGGCCCCCAGCACCAGGAAGCCGTGCCCCTTGTTGACCAGGAAGAAGCTCACCGCGTACCACGGATTGATCGCCGCCAGCACCGCCGGCACCCGCACCACCCACAGCGCCCCCAGCACCGCCAGGACGAGGAACCAGAGGATCATCACCGGCCCGAACAGCTTGCCGATCCCGTGCGTCCCCCGCCTCTGGATCAGGAAGAGGACGAAGAGGATCACCAGCGTGATCGGGATGATGTAGGGATTGAACGCCGTCGTCGCCACCTGCAACCCCTCGACCGCCGAGAGGACCGAGATCGCCGGCGTGATCATGCCGTCGCCGTAGAGGAGCGAGGCGCCGAACAGGCCGAGCGCCACCAGCACCCAGTGACCGCCGGGCCCCGCCTTGCGCAGCTTCTGGGGGACCAGCGCCAGCAGCGCCAGGATACCCCCCTCCCCGCGGTTGTCGGCGCGCATCACGAAGACCAGGTACTTGATCGAGATGGTGACGATCAGCACCCAGAAGACGAGCGACAGCACCCCGAGCACGTTGGCGTGGTTGGGGGCGATGCCGTGCTCGCCGTGGAAGCATTCCCGCAGGGAGTACAGCGGGCTGGTGCCGATGTCGCCGTAGACCACCCCGAGCGCGCCGAGCGACAGCGCGAGCATGTCGCGTTTCCCGTGGGGGGATGGGGTGGCGTGGTCCATACGTGGCGGTGTCGGGCGGGGAAGCTATCACAGCCGACCGGGTGGCCGGTTCACGGGGATTGGCTTGCAGGAAGCGGGCCCGGCGGCGGAGAGGAAGAAAAAGGGACTTCAGAGACAGCAAGGACTCCAGGGACCAAGGTGAGGATCGTCCCTGAGGTCCCTTTCGACCCGGGTTCACTTCCTTGAGCGCAGGGCAGGGCGCCCCACCCTGCCAGGTTCTACAGAACCTCGAACACTTCCTTCTCGCCGCCCGAGTCGAGCTTGCCGACCCAGACGTTGAGCACTTTGCCGGTGTTGTCGACCAGCATCAGGGTGGGGGTGCCGGGGACCTTGATCGCCGCGAAGTCGAGGTTCACCATCGAGTCCGGCTGGGCGCCGGCGGTGGCGAACTTGGCCGACTCCTCGGTCGAGAGCTTCTGGGCGTCCTCGGGCTTGTCCGCCGTGGGGACGGCGGCCACGAACTTGACCCCCGACTTCTTCTCGTTGCGCTGGTCGATGATCTGTTTGTAGAACGGCAGGCTGTCGTTGCAGAAGTGGCACCCGGGCTGGACGGCGACCACCAGGGCGCGGTTCGAGCCGGCGGGGACCACGTTCTTGAGCTGGGCATAGACCTCGCCCTTCGTGACCTGCGGACCGGCGGCGGCCGACGGGCGCGGGAAGAAGCGGTCGCGCAGGCTGAAGCTCAGCACGACGGCCGCGATCGCGCAGACGAGGATGATCGCGATGTTCGCGATGGTGTCCAGCGTGCTCTTCTTCGGGGTCGGGGTCGGATTAGTGCCTGGGTTGCTGACGCTCATCGGTTTTTCTCCTGGGCCGTTTCTGAAGATACGTGGGGAAGACTTAGGGGCACGAGGCCGGCGCTGTCCTTCCTCGAGCGGGAGCGTAACACAGCCCCCACGCGTCGAAATTCCGATTGACAGGGAGGGCAACTTCCTGCAACTTAGCCCCCGCGGCACCTGACGACACCGCGGAGACTCTCCCTCTCTACCCCAAGTGCCCGCAACGCGAAAAAGCGCTCATGACCCCCGCCGACCGCCTCTTCCGCAGCCTGGTCCGCCTGGTCCTCCGGGTCTTCTTCCGCGAGGTCGAGGTGGCGGGGGCCGAGCGCCTCCCGGCGGGGCACCCCCTCGTCCTGGTGGCGAACCACGTCAACGGGCTGATCGACCCCCTGCTGCTGATCGGGCCCCTCCCCGTCGCTGCCCGCGCTTCCTCGGCAAGAGCACCCTGTGGAAGAACCCCGCCGTCCGCCCCTTCCTCGACCTCGCCGGCGCCATCCCCGTCTACCGCCGGCAGGACGAGGGGACGGACCCGGCGAAGAACGCCGAGACCTTCGCCCGCTGCCACGAGCTGCTGGCGAAGGGAGGGACCCTCGCCCTCTTCCCGGAGGGGACGAGCCACAGCGACCCCGCCCTCAAGCCGCTCAAGACGGGCGCCGCCCGCATCGTCCTCGAGGCCGAGAGGAAGTTTCCGGGGCTCGGCACCCGCATCGTGCCGGTCGGCCTCCTCTTCGACGGCAAGGGGACCTTCCGCTCGCGAGCCCTGGTGCAGGTGGGGGAGCCGCTCGACCCCGCCCCCGAGATCTCGCTGGCTGCGATGGCCGAGAAGGACGCCGCCTCGGAGATCGCCGCCGCCCGCGCCCTCACCGCCCGCATCGACGACGCCCTGCATCAGGTCACCCTGAGCTACGACACCTGGGAGGACGCCCGGCTGATCGCCCGCGCCGCCGACCTCTACCGCCACCGCGCCCCCGAGTTGCCGACCCGCGGCACCCTCGCCGAGGGGTACGCCTTCCGCCGCGCCTTCCTCGCCGGCTACCAGGACCTCCGCGCCCGCCACCCCGGGAAGGTCGCCGCCGCGGCCGCCGCCGTCCGCGACTACGACGCCCTCCTCCACGCCGCCGGCCTGCGCGACGACCAGGTCGGAGCCGCCTACCCCGCCCCCCCCGTCCTCCGCTTCGCCGCCCGCAGCCTCCTCCGCCTCCTCGTCCACCTCCCCCTGTCGGCCCTGGGGACCCTCCTCAACTACCCGCCGTACCGCCTGGTGGGGGAGATCGTGACGAGAGTCCTCCGCGTCGAAGCCGACCAGACCGCCACCTTCAAAGTCTTCGGAGCCTTCCTCTTCTTTCCCTTGGCCTGGATCGCCGAAGGCTGGCTCGCCACCCACTACCTCGGCCTCCGCGTCGGCCTCACCCTAGCCCTCGCCGCCCCCTTCACCGGCTACCTCGCCCTCCGCTTCCACGACCAACGAGCCCTCTTCTGGCACGAAGCCCGCGCCTACCTCCTCCTCAGGACGAGGAAACGCCTCGCCGAAGAGCTCCACACCCGTCGCAACGCCGTCTTAACCCAGGTCGAAGAGCTCGCCACCCTCCACGCCGCCGCCTGACGCCATTTCTTCCGACGAAATGCCGGCCATCTTTTGGCCAGCGCCAGCTTTCGGCCCCTCCAGGCGCTTTTTAGGAGCTCTCAACGCTTTTTTGGCGCTAAATCCTGTTTTTAGCCTTTAAAAATTGTTTTTAGGCCCAATTGACGACTTTTTGGCACTCCCGATTAAAACTTAGCCACTGAAAATTGAACCTTAGGGCCTAAAAACAATTCAGAGACCCTAAGATTCAATTCATCGGACCAGAATCTCAATATTTAGGACCTAAAAATAGAACTCGCCGCTGAATCGGCCTGAGAAAGGCCTTGTTGGCGCACCGAGGGTGCCGCGAACGACTTGGCTACCCCTCCAGAGCGAGGGGCCGCCGAAGCTTCGGCAAGCGGCCGAAGCTCGTCTCTACGTCTCGGGGTACTGCTTCTTGAGGATGTCGTCGAACAAGGGGAGCAGCTTGGCGTAATCGGAGGACAGCAGGTTGCCGGAGGGGAGAGCGGCGCGGATCTGCTCCAAAGTCGCGAGGGTGGCGGGATCCAGCTTCGTCTCGCCCAAGCCCAACTTGTCGCGCCGGATGAGATGGGCCAGGAACTGCTGGTTGCCTTCTCCTGGAAGAAGGCAGGATCCTTGGCGAGGGCGGACAACCGGCCGGCCTCCACCCACTGGCCGAGATCGAGGGACAGCGGATCGAAAACCTCACGCACGGACTCGGCTTCTCCCTTTCTTCCCGGCGAGCCGCTCCACCTCAGGAAGGAGGCTCTGCGGCGGCTTGCCGCTAGCGAGGGCCGCGGTAATCCCCCTGTAGCCCTTATCGAGTTCCTGGGTAAAGCTCTGCTTTTGAAGAAGTTGGAGAATCCGGGCAATCTCGTCCTCGGCCTGCTTGGCGTCGCTTGCCCGCAGCGTCACTGGCAGATTGACGAGGTGGACCCCCATGCGGAAGGACTCCTCGTTAAGCTTGCCGGCCTCCGTCTCTGGCGCGCCGCGGTAGGTCGGACCCTTCCAGAGGCTGGGAATCAACGCCGCCCGGTCAGGCACCTTGTCCGCGATCGTGGTCAGAGGAGAAGGAGCCGCGAGGAACTGGAAATACCCTCCGCTACCCACTCCGAGGAGCAGCAGAGCTGCGATGGCCATCCACTGCACGACCTGCCGCCGCCGCTCGGCGAGGGTGGGGAACCGCACCACCCCCTTCCCCGCGAGATCCGCCTCGCGCGCCGCGTCCTCGGGAGACGCAGGGCTGGAGTCCACCAGGAAGCGCGCCGTCTCGCTGTAGAGATCGAAGCAGTCCGCGCAGTACGCCAGATGCTCGGTGACGCGCCGGCTCTCCACCAGATCGAGGCCGCCGTCGATATACGCCGCGAGCTCTTCGTCCGTCGGGCAAGGATCCTCGGCGCTCTGGGCTGGAGAGATGTTGAGTCACGCATATTTGAATCACCTAAGATGCCCTACCCGCTTAGACGGACATCCAACACAGATTACCCCGTTTCCCCATCCCGGACGCTTCAAAAATCCAGAAAATCCGGACGTAGCCTTCGCAAAATCTCTTCAATGTCCTGCCGCCGGACCCCGCGCTGCGCGAGCTTCCTTTCCAGCTTCCAGTAGATCTTCACCAGTCGGCGATAGAGAGGCTTCTGGTCGACCTTCTGCACCCGGGCAATCTCGGCGACTGAGAACTCCTGGCTTCAACCAGAGGAGGGTCCGCTCCTCCGGATCGAGCAGGTTGATGCAGAAGAGAAGGATCCCCAGGACCCGCCGGCTGAGCCCCGCCAGCTCCTTCGCCTCCAACCGCTCGTCCGGCCGCAGCTTCGGGTCGGCCTCCGACTCCAGATGCTCCTCGCCGACGAAGTGACGCGGGATACGGGCCGAGATCTTGGCCTCGAAGATCTCGAGGTTCGCCCGGGAGACCTCCGGGTCCTCTCCGAGGATCACCCGGCAAGCCTCCTCGAAGGAGAGCTTGTCCCGGTAGCGGAGCCGCTCCAGCCACACCGCCGTCGGCCCCAGCCGCTTGGCCTCGGCCGACGGGTGCCACTTCCCCCACAGGTGGTTCTGGTAGTCCAGCAGCATCCGCTTGATCGCCGTCGCCAGATACGTCCGCAGGCTGCTCCGCCCCTTGAACTCCCGGAGGATCCGGTAGTCCTCCTCGATGAGCCGGACCATCACCGTCTGCGAGAAGTCCTCCCCATCCTGAGGGCTGAACCGCCGCGCGCAGTGGGCGATGATCTCCCGGATGACCAGCATAGTTCTCAAGGAAGATCTCCTTCGGAGGCCGGCCGTCGGGGGGAGGGGGTGTGTCCATAGGTACGAGTACGGAGAATCCTCTCTCGGGATTTGGTAGTGGCGAGGATTCTATAGGAATCGAGGGCGCAGAGGGACGCAAGCCTCTCCGGGAGAAGAGGTTGGAGGCGCCTGAGAGGCGGTCGAGGCTACGGGACGCTGCCACCCTTCATTCCTCCTGTGGGACGAGAGTCGGGGTTATCTCAGGATGTGGCACGTGATCTTCGATGAAACTCACAGACACAGAGTTTGGTAGAAAAGGAGAAGTGCGAGGTCGACCAAGGGTTCTTGCCTCCGAACTCTTCCTTAGAACAAGGACGTGTATCTCCTTAGAAGGACGTGTATCGTAAATTCTCTTCGATCGTCCATTTCTCCTGCTCCCCTGGGGGCGTGAGTTAACGAAGCCTCCTGCGGCCAATTTGGCCCGAGCAGGATTGGCCGAGCGCCCTACTCGAATATGGCTAAAGCCTGATGAATCGGCCTCAGTAGGTATCACTAGCTAGCTAGTATGCTTCCCCGAAGGTGGTTTGGGAAAGAGGATGGACTGTCCGTCTACCCAATCGTGCAGTTGAAGCCCTCACAGATAAGCCCAAAACCACTGATTCGCTAGGTCGACAAGCTTCTCAATCTTATGCTATTGTACCTCCCGAACCGATCTAAGCCTGCTCTTCCCTTTAGAGGTCCTCTTTTGGCATACTTTCTAAGGACAGTGCAGCCATGATTCTTCGAGGCGGTTTGCGACGAACTTTCCAGTGGCTGATATTGGGCGGAAGTTTGGCGGGGTTGCTCGTCTGCCGCCCATTAAACCAATTCTCCAGCCTCGATTCGGACGAATCTCATTGGCTAGGGCAATCCGATTTTTGGGTTGAGTCTTCCAGCCTCCGGACACAATGTGCTAATCCTGCAACAACTACGCTCAAGGAACTTAAAGCTGCGATCCGACCTACCGAGGGGCGTCTTTCGGGAGATTTTTCTTATGCCCTATTTCCGACACTACCTAAGGGGTCAACAATTGCGGAGATCGCGGCCATCGTTCGCGCCCTAAGATCTCGGCGCGATGCTCTAATGCCCTTCAATCTAGATCTTCTAGCTCATTTAGAATTAGCTGCAGGGCGTTCTCAGGAGGCTGCCAGGCTCCTTGCGCGAGCCTTTCAGGAAATCCCAAACAACACCAGTCTTCTTAACGATTTAGCGGTCGTCGCCTTGGAGGAGGGCACGAAGAGCGGTCGCGCCCAAAGGTTTCTGGACGCATTCGACTTAGCAACTCGTGCGGTAAGCTTCAAGCCGAGATGCGCTGAAGCGTGGTTCAATCGAGCTCTTGTTCTGGAGCATCTTTTCCTTCCTTCCGCGGCGGCTCTCGATTGGCAGCGCTATCTCGCTCTTGACCCGAACTCCCGGTGGGCCGGCGAAGCTCGCCAACACCTAGAAAAACTACGATTGGCCGAGGCCAACGGAACCGGGTCTATTAAGACCACTAAGAGTACCCAAGAGGCTGAGTGGACGACCGACGACTCGCAAAAGGTGAGGGAAAAAATCGAGGACGACCTTCTGCCGAGCTGGGCGGAAGCTGTCGAACGGGGAGACGGTGATGAAGCTAAGCGTGCGTTGAGCGAGGCATTAGCTCTCGCGGATACGCTTGTGGAGGCCGGAGCCGATTCGTTGGCGCAGGACGTAGTCTCGCAAATTGCACAAACTGGTAGAGGAGGTGAGCGTTGGCGAAGACTCGCCCGAGGCCACCTTCTTCTCGGGCATGGGCGATTTGACCTAAAGGCTCATAGGATCAATAAGGCATACGCTGAGTTGAAGGAGGCCTCGGCTACCTTGGCCGACGTCGCAAGTCCAGCGGTAGTCCTCGCCCGCTTGCAAGTTGCTACCGCTCTCTACCAAGCCAACCTTAACGCGACAGCCCTCAGCGAGCTTTCCCGTTTGGCCAAAGACCCTTCACTTTCTCATTACCCAATCTTTCGTGCGCGTGTCAAATGGATGCTTGGACTCACCGAACTCCGGCTTGGCAATCCTGGTATTGCTGTCAATGCATATGAGAGCGCCTTAGAACTAGTTCATGCACAGCACGAGGCGAAAAGCAGCGCTGCACTAGAGAGTCTTCTCGCTGAATCACTCGATGTCGCTGGGCGGCCGATCGAAGCGTGGGACCACCGTTATCAAGCTCTAGCTTGGAGCGCTGGGCAACTTCCGAGCACTCGCGTATACAATATTTTCGATGATACGGTGCTGGCGCTGGCATTGCAGGGGCACTTTGACTTGGCTCTCCTGTTCCAGGAGCGACTTCTTCTGGTAACGGCTGCACTAGGACATCGAGAAGAGACTGCTCTAACTTTGCTGCGAGGGGCGCGCATCTTGGTCCGACTCGACCGCAACAACGAAGCCAATACCGAACTCGAAAAGGCAATCGGCAACTTGAAGTGGATTACCGACCCGCCGACGCGTCAACGGATCATTTCCGAGGCCGACCTAGTTCGTAGCGAGATTACTGGAAAGAGTGATCCCAGTACAGCGATTGCCAGTCTAAGTCGCGTCATAGCGTTCCGCCCTCAACCGGAATTCCTCCGGGCTCGTGCGGAATTGTTTATTCGTGAGGGAGATCTCTCCGCCGCCGAAAAGGATTTATCGAGGGCAATAGATTCCGTCGAGAATCGGCGCAAGACTTTCGGGGCCACTAGCGACAGAATTCCTGTGCTCGATCAAGCCGCGGGGATGTTTTCGTCTCTACTCTCTATCCAACTTCGCTCTGACAAGGCCGATGCGGGGTTTCTGACTACCGAGAGAGCCCGTGCGCACGCGCTACTCGATCGGCTGCATATGGGAGCCTTCACAAAAGCTCCAACCTCGTCTCTTGCTCTTTTCGCATGTCTACCACGAAACACCGTGGTGGCGGATTTTGCAGTAGTGGATGGCAGATTGGTTACCTGGATTGGCGATCGTTTCGGTTTGCGGTCAGTTTTAAGGGGACCGCCCTTCGAGCGCGTAGAAAACCTGGTACACGGTTTACGGGATGCTTTAAGTCAGAATGACGACTCTCGTGTCTTGAGCCATCTCCGCTGGCTGCATGAAGTCCTAGTTTCTCCTTGGAAGGCCACTATTAAGAACAGCGATGCGTTGGTCTTTGTGCCGGTGGGCGTACTTCAGGAGGTACCTTTTGCTGCACTTTTTGACAGTAAGGTCCGGCGATTCCTAGTTCAGGATCATTCCTCGGCGGTGGCTGCGAGTGTTGCCGCATATGTAGAGGCGCTTGAGGTAGCGCGCCTATTAGCACGCATGCCGATTCGTCAAGCTCTAGTTATCGGAAGTCCAAGTCTAATCGACGACTTGGCATCTCTTCCCTCGCTTCCAGGAGCTGCCGAGGAAGCCGTTGCTATCGCAACTCTCTATCCGAAGGCCGAGCTCCTTGAGCATACTGCCGCGACTCGCCGACGTTTCCTCGCCGCGCTCGCTAAGAGCGATATAGTTCACTTGGCGCTGCACGCGCAAGGCTCGGAGGACGCGCTTGGTTCTCGACTGCTTCTGGCGCCTGAAGGTGATGATAGGGGTACGCTAACTGCTAGCGAAGTATTCGAGATGAGCCTGCGAAGGCCTCGGCTTGTAGTTTTGGCTGGCTGTGCTACAGCAGTCGGCCGACTTTCGGCAAGCGAAGGCGCATTGAGTCTTGCCTATGCCTTCCAGGCGGCAGGGGTCCCAAGTCTCGTAGGGAGTCTGTGGGACGTTAGGGATCGGGAAAGCAGTCAGATCCTGATTAGTTTTCACCGGTACCTTCAGAAGGGGGGCAGCCCTATGGAGGCTCTACGTCAAGCCCAAATTGAGGATCTAGCCTTGCACCCGGTAGGTCACTGGGACTGGGCTGGTTTCGAGCTCATCGGTGCCGGTACAAACACGGCTCCGGCTAGCTGACACTGCTAATGGTTCAAGGCGAAAGGAGATTTCAGTGAGCACTATAAGTGTCCAGTTGCAATTCTTTGGTGCGTTTGTGTATGTCGTTGACTCAAATAAAGTAACTATTCTCTTTATGGACGGTAGACAGTCTGCCCTTGCATCTGACAAATCTCATTTTATAGAGGCGCATGTTCCTGCGATCGAAGTGAACACTGCGAGTGTGATACAGCCCCCGGACGCTACCGGCATTATAGATTTTCAGCGAAAAGGCGGGGAGAAGCGTTCTCTCTGGTTTCTAGATCGTGACCAGGTAACGCTAAGCCCCTCGGGAACTTCGACTCTCACGCCCTTTAGCATATATAATAACAAGAGACCTGCTGGCCTACCGGTCCCAGGCCCCAACCCTCCACGAACCGACGACTACTTCGGTTTAGTTGTCCCTATGACAGATATCGACCCGACATTAAAACTCGACCAAAACGCTGTGAAAGACTCCACCGCAAATAATCCTGAATACCCAATAGGGATTAGCGCTCGGATGGAGCTGAATTTTGGTGCCTTTTCGACCGTCGAGTGTAGTACTGACGGGCATGGTAACTACGATGAATTCTCATTCCAGTTCCTGGGCGGTCCATCGAGCACAGTTAATTATGGAGCTTTGTCTAATGGCGTGGCTGTTGATCTGGGGCAGTTCTCTAAATTAGATATCACGCGAACGGATTTCCTGACGGGCGCTCGAGTTGAGGTGGTTAACCTAGCACCTGGTGCCAGCCCTGAGGTGATTACGTTTTGGAATAGTCCTATTGGTGATATCCTGGGTAATATGTCTATGACAGGTACTCTTGTTCCTCACTTTGAGCTGATGTACAAGGTAATAGCGCCACCTCCGTCGCCGCTGCTTGTTCCTCGCATGAAGAAGCCGCATCCGAACAACGCTAATATTACTTGCCCGCCAGCTCAGATTAAGCCATAAGCTCTCGCGAGAAAGGATGGGGGATGATGGGCCAGCGTGTCGGAAGGTCTGTGCCGGGTGCTGTCCGGCTTACAATTGATAGTCACCTTGGGCTCTATAGCGGGTATTTGATCGTCAAGCTCAGATTGACAACAGGCGGAGCCCTAAGTCGTGAGGAGAGTCTTGAGCGAATTCGGCAATTCTCCTCTGAATTTGTAGGCGCCCCTGTGCCATGCAGTTGGTTGATCTACTCGGTTTCTCCCGAAAGGCTTGAGGCTTTGGAAGCTGCGCTTTCCGACGAGGAAAGGCCGCAGTTGTCTCGCGTCGCCCGGATCGACTTCCGGGAACAGGCGATGCGCTTGGAGAGCCTACTTGATGCTCTGCGAGCCAAGGATGATGTAATCGAGTTTGCGTATGCTGAGTTGGCTGTTACCTTTGAGTTGGGTGGTACGACACCGTTCAGGCACAGTACAAGACAAGGTTACCTAGACGCTGCTCCTGAGGGCATCGGAGCGCGCGACCACTGGGAAGCTTCCGATCTTTCGCTTACTCGGTTGGTGGATATTGAAAGCGCTTGGTCACGGGCCCACGAAGATATTTGCGATCAGAAACTTGTGCTGCTGAACTCGATGAGCCCAACATGTCCAGAGTGTGTCAATCATGGCACATCAGTTCTGGGTGTGTTGGTGGCGAAGAGAAATTCCATCGGTGGGACTGGAGTCGCCTATGAAGTCCCTTCGGTCGGTCTCGTCTCGACGTGGAACCCAGTCGATCGCTCGGACGAAAACGTTGCAAACGCTGTTATTGCTGCAGTCGATCGCTGGGCAAGCGATATGGAAGCCAACGTAGTATTGCTGGAGGTTCAACGTGACGATCCCTTTACGCCTACAGAGGTGGATTGGTGTGATTGGCACGCAATCCGTTGCGCTGTTGCTCACGGGATGGCTGTCATCGAATGCGCGGGGAATGGGCAGACTCGGATCAATTGGCAACCACCTCAAGCGCCTTCTTCCCAGGGAATGATGGGGGCCAGAAATAACGGCACCATTGAACTGAAGGATTCGGGTGCGACTATGGTTGGGGCGGGCAAGCATTTCACCTTTTATGATCCTGAAACAAACACGGGACTACACTCGCGGTCAGAGAGCTCTAATTTTGGAACACGGATCGACTGCTATGCATGGGGAGACAGCATTTATACGACTGGGATAGCTGACGAGCCAAAGAGTCCAGGAGTTCCGCTTAAAAAATCTTATAGGAGCGACTTCGGAGGAACGAGCGGTGCGGCCGCGATTATCGCCGGCGCGGCCCTCCTAATACAGGGTGTGGCCTGGCGCCGCAAGCAAATCGTTCTTCCGCCCGGTGATCTGCGGATATTGCTGAAAAACTATGGTACGGGACAGCGAAACCCTGCCACCGGACCGATAGGAGCAATGCCAGACCTTAAGCAGGTTCTAGGGCACATCTGAGGTTTCCAGGCAGTCTTTATAGTCGGGGGAGGTGACTGTCCTACCGACAGGCGGCAGACTGGCCACTTCAACCCCTTGCTTCCCACCCCCACCCGGAATACACTCCGCTCCGTAGTGGTTAGGGTCAGTGCCCGGCTGTATTCGGGCCGGAGGGTGAGCTTGCCAGCCTGGGGGACAGGGGCGAGGGAGGCTCAAACCGCCGGCCTTGCGGAGTGGGGACGCTCCGGTTATACTGCGCGTCCCGCTGGCCGACCTGATGGGGTCAGGGCGCGGCGTCTGTTGACGCGCGCCGGCTCAATACTGTAGAGTCTGCGGGTTTCACCGCCGATGGTCCCGCCAGGGACGGGGGCGGTCAAGTCTTCAAACCGAAGACCAATACCCTGAACACCGTTCGGGGCCGGAGTTTGGGCCGTCAATCCCATCCTGCGATGGGATTGGGGCCGTGTCGCTCCGCGGAAGAACTTTAGGAACAACGGGTCGAGGAGATCTGGACGCATGCCTACGATTCATCAATTGGTGCGCAAGGGACGCGAGCGCATAGAGACCAAGACCAAGAGTCCCGCGCTGCAGGCTTCGCCGCAGAAGCGGGGGGTCTGTGTCCGCGTGTACACCCAGACGCCCAAGAAGCCGAACTCGGCGCTGCGCAAGGTCGCCCGCGTTCGTCTGACCAACGGCATCGAGGTGACCACCTACATCCCCGGCGTCGGCCACAACCTGCAGGAGCACTCGATCGTGCTGATCCGCGGCGGCCGCGTCAAGGACCTTCCGGGTGTGCGCTATCACGTGATCCGCGGCACGCTGGACGCCGTTGGAGTCTCGGCCCGCCGTCAGGGCCGCTCCAAGTACGGCGCCAAGCGGCCCAAGGCCCAGGGAGGCAAGTAAGTCATGCCGAGGCGTAGAGAGGTCCCGAAGCGCGAGATCCTGCCGGATCCGCTGTACAACTCCCAGCTGGTCACCAAGTTCGTCAACGTGGTGATGAAGGACGGCAAGAAGTCGGTCGCCGAGCGCATCCTGTACGACGCCCTCGAGGCGATCCGGACGCGCAGCAACGACGATCCGATGAAGGTCTTCAAGAAGGCGATCGAGAACGTCAAGCCGGCGGTCGAGGTCAAGTCGCGCCGCGTCGGCGGCTCGACCTACCAGGTCCCCGTCGAGGTGCGCCCGGCCCGCAAGCTGGCGCTGTCGATGCGCTGGCTGATCGCCGCCGCCCAGGCGCGCGGCGAGAAGACGATGCGCGCCCGCCTCGCCGGCGAGCTGTCCGACGCCGCCGAGAACCGCGGCTCCGCCATCAAGAAGAAGGAAGACACGCACCGGATGGCCGAGGCCAACAAGGCCTTCGCCCATTATCGTTGGTAGAAGCGGTTGGTAAATAGCGATTCTCTGTAGCGACTAGAGCAAAGCGGAAAGACGTCAGACATGGCACGGCAATCACCACTGAAAGACACGCGCAACATCGGCATCATGGCCCACATCGATGCCGGGAAGACGACGACCACCGAGCGCATCCTCTATTACACGGGGGTGAACTACAAGATCGGTGAGGTCCACGAAGGGACTGCCACCATGGACTGGATGGTGCAGGAGCAGGAGCGCGGCATCACCATCACCTCCGCCGCCACCACCTGCTTCTGGGCCAAGCACCGCATCAACATCATCGACACCCCCGGCCACGTCGACTTCACGGCCGAGGTGGAGCGCTCGCTGCGCGTCCTCGACGGCGCAGTGGCGGTGTTCGACGCCGTCGCCGGCGTCGAGCCGCAGTCGGAGACGGTGTGGCGCCAGGCCGACCGCTACAAGGTGCCGCGGATCGCGTTCGTCAACAAGATGGACCGCATCGGCGCCGACTTCGACCGCACGGTCTCCATGATGCGCAGCCGCCTCGGCGCTAACCCGGTGGTGATCCAGCTCCCCTGGGGACGCGAGGATCAGGTCAAGGGGGTCATCGACCTCATGCGGATGAAGGGGATCTTCTACCGCGACGAGACGATGGGCGCCGACTACGAG
Organism: uncultured Acidobacteriota bacterium; assembly: GCA_963756595.1. Lineage (GTDB taxonomy): Bacteria > Acidobacteriota > Thermoanaerobaculia > Multivoradales > UBA5704 > DATARR01. Next base: position 49,897 of record CAVWOZ010000064.1, on the reverse strand, counting down.
CTCGTCGACATCCCCGAGGAATACGCCGACCAGGCCCACAAGATGCGCGAGGCGATGGTCGAGGGAATCTCCGAGACGGACGACCAGCTCCTCGAGAAGTATCTCTCGGGGGAGGAGGTCACCAACGACGAGCTGAAGGCGGCCCTGCGCCGGGCGACGATCGCCAACAAGGTGCAGCCGGTGATCTGCGGTACCGCCTTCAAGAACAAGGGAGTCCAGCCGCTGCTCGACGCGGTGGTCGACTACCTGCCCTCGCCGCTCGACATCCCGCCGATCGAGGGGATCGACCCCGACACCGAGCAGGCGGTCACCCGCCACTCGGACGACAGCGAACCATTCTCGGGGCTGGTGTTCAAGATCATGACCGACCCGTACGTCGGCCAGCTCGTCTTCTTCCGGGTGTACTCGGGGCACGTCGAGTCCGGCTCGACGGTGCTCGGCTCGAAGCGCAACAGCAACGAGCGCATCGGCCGGCTGCTCAAGATGCACGCCAACAAGCGGGAAGAGATCAACGAGGTCTGGGCGGGTGACATCGCGGCGGCGGTCGGTCTGAAGAACGTCACCACGGGCGACACGATCTGCGACCCCAAGCATCCGGTGGTCCTCGAGTCGATGAACTTCCCGGAGCCGGTGATCGCGGTGTCGATCGAGCCGAAGACGAAGTCCGACCAGGAGAAGCTCGGCACGGCGCTCGGCAAGCTGATGCAGGAGGACCCGACCTTCCGCGTCCACACGGACAAGGACACGGGCCAGACGATCATCTCCGGCATGGGCGAGCTGCACCTCGAGATCATCACCGACCGCCTGGTGCGCGAGTTCAACGTCGGCGCCAACGTCGGCAAGCCGCAGGTGGCGTACAAAGAGACGATCACCAAGGAGGCCAGCGGCGAGGGACGGTACATCCGCCAGACCGGGGGCCGCGGCCAGTACGGGCACGCCAAGATCCACATGCGCCCGACGACCGAGGGTGACTTCATCTTCAACAACAAGGTGGTCGGCGGCACGATCCCCAAGGAGTTCATCAAGCCGATCGAGCAGGGGATCAAGGAGGCGCTCGAGACCGGGCCGCTGGCCGGGTTCCCGTGCACGGGGGTCGAGGTGGATCTCTACGAGGGGAGCTACCACGACGTCGACTCGTCCGAGATCGCGTTCAAGATCGCCGGCTCGATGGCCTTCCAGGACGCCTGCAAGCGGGCGAAGCCGGTTCTGATGGAGCCGGTGATGGCGGTCGAGGTGGTCACGCCCGAGGATTACATGGGCGAGGTCATCGGCGACATCACCTCGCGGCGCGGCCGGATCCAGAGCATGGAGGGGCGCGGCAACGCCCAGGTGATCACCTGCCGGGTGCCGCTCTCCGAGATGTTCGGCTACGCGACCGATCTGCGCTCGCTGTCCCAGGGGCGCGCTCAGTACTCGATGCAGTTCGCCGCCTACGAGCAGGCTCCGAAGAACGTCAGTGAAGAGATCGTGGCCAAGGCCGCCGGGTAACCGGGCCAGCTACCGCCGTCGCGATATCTAAGAATTCGAGGAGAGACCATGGGCAAGGAAAAGTTCAACCGTTCGAAGCCGCACGTCAACGTCGGCACCATCGGTCACGTCGATCACGGCAAGACGACCCTGACGGCGGCGATCACGCGCGTCCTGGCCTCGAAGGGCCTGGCGAATTTCGTGGCCTTCGATCAGATCGACAAGGCTCCCGAGGAGCGCGAGCGCGGCATCACGATCGCGACGGCGCACGTGGAGTACCAGAGCGACAAGCGTCACTACGCGCACGTCGACTGCCCGGGGCACGCCGACTACGTGAAGAACATGATCACCGGCGCGGCGCAGATGGACGGCGCGATCCTGGTGGTCTCGGCGGCCGACGGCCCGATGCCGCAGACGCGGGAGCACATCCTGCTGGCGCGTCAGGTGGGTGTGCCGTCGATGGTGGTGTTCATGAACAAGTGCGACATGGTCGACGACGAGGAGCTGCTGGACCTCGTGGAGCTCGAGCTCCGCGAGTTGCTCTCCTCGTACGACTTCCCGGGCGATGACATTCCGATCATCCGCGGCTCGGCGCTGCGGGCGCTCGAGTCCGGCACGGCGGACAGCGAGTGGGGGAAGAAGATCATCGAGCTGATCGACGCGGTGGACAGCTACATTCCGCTGCCGGAGCGCGCGATCGACAAGGAGTTCCTGATGCCGATCGAGGACATCTTCTCGATCTCGGGTCGCGGCACGGTGGTGACCGGCCGTGTGGAGCGCGGGATCGTGAAGGTGGGCGACGAGGTGGAGATCGTGGGGATCCGCGACACCTCGAAGACGATCGTGACCGGCGTCGAGATGTTCAAGAAGCTGCTCGACCAGGGTCAGGCGGGCGACAACATCGGGGTTCTGCTGCGCGGCACGAAGAAGGACGACGTGGAGCGGGGTCAGGTGCTGGCGAAGCCGGGGTCGATCAAGCCGCACACGAAGTTCAAGGGCGAGGTGTATATCCTGACCAAGGAGGAGGGCGGTCGTCACACGCCGTTCTTCAACGGGTACCGCCCGCAGTTCTACTTCCGGACGACGGACGTGACCGGTGTGGCCACCCTTCCCGAGGGGACGGAGATGGTGATGCCGGGGGACAACATCGGTCTGGACATCGAGCTGATCGCTCCGATCGCGATGGAGAAGGGGGTCCGCTTCGCCATCCGCGAGGGGGGCCGCACCGTCGGCGCCGGCACGGTCACCGAGATCGTCAAGTAGCTTTTTTCGGATTGGAGAGGCAGAGGCTAGGCTATGGTCAACGAGAAGATCCGCATCCGTCTGAAAGCGTTCGACTACCGCATCCTGGATACGTCGACGCACGAGATCGTCGATACCGCGCGGCGCACCGGCGCCCGTGTGGTGGGGCCGATCCCTCTGCCCACCCACATCTCGCGGTACACCGTGAACCGCTCGCCGCACGTCGACAAGAAGTCGCGGGAGCAGTTCGAGATCCGCACGCACAAGCGGCTGCTCGACATCTTCGAGCCGACCAGCCAGACGGTCGACGCGCTGATGAAGCTCGAGCTGCCGGCCGGCGTCGACGTCGAGATCAAGGCTTTCGGCAAGTAACGCCTGGGATTGCAAGGAGAGCACGCAATGGACGGAATCCTGGGACGCAAGGTGGGCATGACGCAGATCTTCGTCGCCGACGGGACGGTGATCCCGGTGACGGTGATCAAGGCGGGCCCCTGCCTGGTGGTTCAGCGCAAGACGACCGACAACGACGGCTACGAAGCGGTCCAGATCGGCCTGGTCGAGGACAAGCCGGCGAAGCCCAACAAGCCGATGGCCGGGCACTTCGGCAAGGCCGGCGTGGCGCCGGCGCGGCGGGTCGAAGAGTTCCGCCTCGACTCCGGCGAGGAGATCAAGGCCGGCGACGAGGTCAAGGCCTCGATGTTCACCGAGCAGGACTACGTGGATATCGTCGGCACCAGCAAGGGCAAGGGCTTTCAGGGCAACATGAAGCGCCACGGCTTCCGTGGCGGCCGCGGCTCGCACGGCTCGATGTTCCATCGCGCGCCGGGCTCGATCGGCTCCTCGGCCTATCCCTCCCGCGTCTTCAAGGGGATGCGGATGACCGGCCGGATGGGCGGCGAGCGGGTGACCACGAAGAACCTGCAGATCGTCAAGATCGACGCCGAGCAGAACCTGATCTATGTGCGCGGCGCCGTGCCGGGGCCGAAGACGGGCTACCTGGCGATTCGCAAGGCGAAGCGGGGATAACGCAATGAAAATTTCGGTCAAGAACTTCGACAACCAGCAGGTGCGCGAGATCGAGCTCCCGGAGGAGATCTTCGGGTACCCGTACAAGCAGCACCTGATCCACGAGGCCGTGCAGGCCTATCTGGCGGGGCTGCGCTCCGGCACCCACAAGACGAAGACCCGTTCCGAGGTCTCGGGCTCCGGGCGCAAGCTCTGGCGCCAGAAGGGGACCGGCCGCGCCCGCGTCAAGGACATCCGCAACCCCAAGTGGCGGGGCGGCGGCACGGTGCACGGCCCGGTGCCGCACAGCCATGCCAAGGATCTGTCGCGGCGCGAGAAGCGCAACGCGCTCAAGTCGGCGCTGTCGCGCAAGCTGGCCGACCAGGAGATCGTCGTCGTCGACAGCCTCGAGGTCGGTGGGGCGAAGACGCGGGAGCTGCTGGCCCGCCTCGGCAAGGTCGGGGTGCAGGGGAAGAAGGCGCTGCTGATCGACAGCCGCGACAACCACAACCTGCACTTCGCCTCGCGCAACGTGCAGGCGCTGAAGACGGTCGACGCCCTGGCGGTCAACGTCTACGACGTGGTCGACCGCTCGTTCCTGGTGGTCAGCGAAGAAGCGCTGCACCGCCTGGTGGAGGTGCTGGCGAAATGAGAGTCCAGGAGATCATCCGCCGTCCGCTGATCACCGAGAAGTCGACCGAGCTCCGCGAGGCGGGGAACGTGGTGGCTTTCGAGGTGGCGCGGGGCGCCAACAAGATCCAGGTCAAGCAGGCGGTCGAGGCGCAGTTCAAGGTCCGCGTCGCCGAGGTCCGGATCGCCAATGTCCACGGCAAAGTGCGCCGGCAGGGCCGTTTCGTCGGCCGTCGTCCGGACTGGAAGAAGGCCTACGTGCGGCTCGCCGAGGGTGAGAAGCCGATCGAGTTCTTCGAGGGGATGTAAGCATGGCGATCAAGCAGAGAAAGCCGATCAACGCATCGAGCCGTTTTCAGACTCATCTGACCAATGATGAGCTGACGCGCAGCACGCCCGAGAAGTCGCTCACCGAGGGGAAGACGAAGTCGGGCGGCCGCAACAACAGCGGCCAGCTCACCTCCTGGTGGCGCGGCGGCGGGCACAAGCAGCGCTACCGGATCATCGACTTCAAGCGCGACAAGCACGGCGTGCCGGCGAAGGTCGCGACGATCGAATACGACCCCAACCGTTCGGCGCGGATCGCGCTGCTGCACTACGCGGACGGGGAGAAGCGCTACATCCTCTGGCCGGAAGGCCTCAAGGTGGGCTCGCAGGTGGTGGCGGGGGAGACGGCCGAGGTCAACGTCGGCAACGCCCTGCCGCTGCGCAGGATCCCGCTCGGCACCGTGGTCCACAACATCGAGCTCAAGATCGGCAAGGGCGGCCAGATGGTGCGCAGCGCCGGCGGCGGCGCCCAGCTGATGGCCCGCGAGGGGGGATGGGCGCAGGTCAAGCTCCCTTCGGGCGAGGTGCGGCGGGTGCACGTCGAGTGCTACGCGACGATCGGCCAGGTCGGCAACCTCGAGCACGAGAACGTCTCGATCGGCAAGGCCGGGCGCAACCGCTGGCTGGGCTGGAAACCGCACAACCGCGGCGTCACCATGAACCCGGTCGACCATCCGATGGGCGGCGGCGAGGGGCGCACCTCCGGCGGCCGTCATCCCACCACTCCCTGGGGCGTTCCGACCAAGGGGTACAAGACTCGCAACAACAAGCGCACGGATGGGATGATCGTCCGCCGCCGGAACAAGAAGTAAGGAGCCAGGACCATGTCGCGTTCACTGAAGAAGGGCTACTTCATCGACGATCACCTCGCCGACAAGGTAGCGGCGATGAACGATCGGGGCGAGCGCCGGGTGATCAAGACCTGGTCGCGCCGCTCGACGGTCACGCCGGAGATGGTCGGCCACACGATCGCGGTGCACAACGGGGCGAAGTTCATCCCGGTCTACGTCAGCGAGAACATGGTGGGGCACAAGCTGGGCGAGTTCGCCATGACCCGCACCTTCCGCAGCCACAGCGGCAAGAAGGCCGAGAAGGGGGCCCGTCCCCGGTGAGGGGCGGGATCCTTTGAGAGGAGTCGAACGATGGAAGTGAGAGCGCGGCTTCGCTACGCCCCCGGCTCGGCCCAGAAGATGCGGCTGGTGGCCGACCTGATCCGGGGCAAGGGCGTGCAGGATGCAGTCAATCTCCTCACGGTCACCAACAAGGTGGCGGCCCGGCACGTGCAGAAATGCCTGAAGTCGGCCATCGCCAACGCCGAGAACCGCGAGGATCACGTGGACGTCGACCGCCTGTTCGTCAAGGAGGTCTTCGTCGACGGCGGTCCGATGATGAAGCGGGTGCGCCCCGCGCCGATGGGCCGGGCGTTCCGGGTCCTCAAGCGCTACAGCCACATCACCATCAAGCTCGATACCCGCAAGGGTGCCGGGAAGGGCAAGTAGGGAGACGAACGTGGGCCAGAAAGTGCACCCGTATGGATTTCGGCTCGGCTTCAACAAGACCTGGCATTCGCGCTGGTATGGCGAGGCCAACTATGCCGACACGCTGCACCAGGATCTCAGGCTGCGCCGGCGGTTGAAGCACCGCCTCGGCCACGCCGGGGTGTCGGAGATCGACATCGAGCGCGCGGCCGACAAGCTCCGCGTCACCATCTACACCTCGCGGCCGGGGATCATCATCGGCCGCCGGGGAGCGGAGGTCGACAAGCTGCGGGACGACCTGCAGAAGGAGATGGGGCGCGAGGTGCACATCAACATCCAGGAGATCCAGCGGCCGGAGCTCGACGCCCAGCTCGTCTCCGAATCGATCGCCGGCCAGCTCGAGCGGCGCGTCTCCTTCCGGCGGGCGATGAAGAAGGCGATGGAATCGGCCTTCCGCTTCGGCGCCAAGGGGGTCAAGATCATGGTCGCGGGGCGGCTCGGCGGCGCCGAGATCGCGCGCACCGAGTGGTACCAGGAGGGGCGGCTGCCGCTCCACACGTTCAAGGCCGACATCGATTACGGCTTCGGCGAGGCGCGGACCACCTACGGGGTGATTGGCGTCAAGGTGTGGGTCTACAAGGGCGATCTGCTGAAGGAGAAGGGCCGCCGCCCCACGGCGTAGGTCCCAGGAGCTCAAGTCATGTTGATGCCGAAGAAGGTCAAGTACAGAAAACAGCAGCGCGGCCGGCGTGCCGGGATGGCGAAGGGGGGCGACTACATCGCCTTCGGCGATTTCGCCCTCCAGGCGCTCGAGGTCGGCTGGGTCACGGCGCGGCAGATCGAGGCGGGTCGTATCGCCATCTCGCGCCACGTCAAGCGCGGCGGCAAGGTGTGGATCCGGATCTTCCCGGACAAGCCGATCACCAAGAAGCCGCTCGAGACCCGCATGGGCAAGGGCAAGGGTCCCCCGGAGCAGTGGGTCGCCGTGGTGAAACCGGCGCGCATCCTCTTCGAGCTCGAGGGCGTGCCGAGGGACGTGGCGGCCGAGGCGATGCGCCTGGCCTCCGCCAAGTTCGGAATCAAGACGCGCTTCATCACGCGCCACGACGAGCTGAGATAACCGAGGGAAACGACGATGAAGGCTTCGCAATTGCGTGATCAGACGATCGAAGAGCTGAACGACCGGGAGCGCGATCTTTCGGAGCAGCTTTTCGCCCTGCGCCTGCAGAAGGTGACCGGCCAGCTCGAGAAGCCGGCCCGGGTCCGCCAGGTGCGCAAGGACCTGGCCCGGGTGTTGACCATCCTGCACGAGCGGCAGGGCAAGTAGGAGACGACATGGCGGATACGGTGGAAACGACTGAAGCGACCGCGACGGCGAACGACGCCACCGCCGCCGGAGCCCCGCGGGGCCGCCGGCAGGTCAAGGTGGGCCAGGTGGTGAGCAACAAGATGGACAAGACGGTCGTGGTGGCGGTCGCGGATACGTACACGCACCGGCTCTACCACCGGACGATCAAGAAGACCAAGAAGTTTCACGCTCACGACGAGGAGAACCGGTGCAAGGTCGGCGACGTGGTGGAGATCGTCTCCAGCCGTCCGCTGTCGAAGACCAAGCGCTGGCGGGTCCGCGAGATTCTCAAGCGGGCCGAGTAAGGGGCTGACACCATGATCCAGATGGGAACGATTCTCGACGTGGCGGATAATTCGGGCGCCAAAAAGATCTTCTGCATTCACCTGCGGGGCGGCTCCTCGGGCCAGTACGGCCGGCTGGGAGACGTGATCACGGCCTCGGTGAAGGAGGCTTCCCCGGACGGCACCGTGAAGAAGGGGCAGGTGGTCAAGGCGGTCATCGTCCGCACGGTCAAGGAGCAGCGGCGCAAGGACGGCAGCTACATCCGTTTCGACCAGAACTCCGCCGTCCTGGTCAACGACGCCGGCGAGCCGGTGGGCACCCGCGTCTTCGGTCCGGTGGCGCGCGAGCTGCGCGAGCGGCGCTTCATGAAGATCGTCTCGCTCGCGCCGGAGGTGATCTGAAATGAAGTCGAACATCAAGAAGAACGACCAGGTGCTCGTCACCACGGGCAAGGACCGCGGCGCCCGCGGCCGGGTCCTGCGCGTCCTCGCCGGCAAGGGCAAGGCGGTGGTCGAGCGCGTCAATATGATCAAGCGGCACACCAAGCCGAACCCCAACAAGGGGATCCAGGGGGGCATCCTCGAGCGCGAGGCGCCGATCCAGATCTCCAATCTGAAGGTGGTCTGCCCGGAATGCGGCAAGCCGTCGCGGCTCGGCCGGCAGCGGCTCGAGGACGGCCGCGGCGTGCGGGTGTGCAAGAAGTGCAACGCCACCTTCAATTGATCACCCCCTTGGAATTCGAGGCGAAGAGGCGAGTCTGAACATGGCGAAAGACGCGAACGCGAAGAAGAAGGACAAGGGCGCCAAGGCGGCGCCGAAGGCGGCTCCCACCGGGCCGGTGCGGCCGACCCCCGAAGGGTACGTGCCGCGGCTGAAGACCCAGTACGCCGACCAGGTGGTGCCGAAGCTGAAGAAGGAATTCGGCATCGACAACGTCATGGCGGTGCCGAAGATCGAGCGCATCTCCCTCAACATGGGAATGGGCGAGGCGATCCAGAACGTCAAGATTCTGGACGACGCGGTCGAGGAGCTGATGGCGCTCGCCGGGCAGCGGCCGACGGTGACCCGCGCGCAGAAGTCGATCGCCGCTTTCAAGCTGCGCGAAGGGATGCCGATCGGCGCCCGGGTGACCCTGCGCGGCAACCGGATGTGGGAGTTCCTCGACCGGCTGATCTCGATCGCTCTGCCGCGGGTGCGCGACTTCCGCGGCATTCCGACCAAGAGCTTCGACGGCCGCGGCAACTACACGCTGGGGATCCGCGACCACCTGATCTTCCCCGAGGTGGACTACAACCGGGTCGACCGCCCGAAGGGGATGAACATCACGATCGTGACGACGGCCGGCAACGACGAGCGCGCGCTGTATCTGCTGCGCGAGCTCGGCATGCCGTTCACCCGTTAGGAGGCTTGCGTGGCGACCACTGCGAAGATCGCAAAAGAGAGAAAGAAGCTGAAGTTCGAGGTGCGGCATCGCAATCGGTGCAGGGTCTGCGGCCGCCCGCGGGGCTTTTACCGGCAGTTCGGGCTTTGCCGCATCCATCTGCGGGACCTGGCGCTGCAGGGTTATCTGCCGGGCGTCATCAAGGCGAGCTGGTAGGCGAGGAGACAGGGCAATGAGCATGACCGACCCGATCGCGGACCTGTTGACCAGGATCCGCAACGCGCAGATCGCCAAGCACGACCGCCTGGACGTGCCGGCCTCCAAGCTGAAGCTGGAAGTCGTGAAGCTGCTTCGCGAGGAAGGCTTCATCAAGAATTTCCGGGAGCTCGAAGGGGTGCCGGTGGGGACGCTGCGCGTCTTCCTCCGCTACACCCAGGACGGCGTCCCGGCCATCTCCCATCTCGAGCGGGTCAGCAAGCCGGGCCGCCGGGTCTACCGCAAGGCGGACGAGATCCAGCCCGTGCGCAACGGCCTCGGCATCGGGATCGTCTCGACGTCGCAGGGGCTGCTCACCGATACCCAGGCGCGCGAGCGGCGGGTCGGCGGCGAGCTGCTGTGCCAGGTCTGGTAGGAGAGACGCTATGTCACGTGTAGGAAGAATGCCGATTCCCGTCCCCAAGGGGACCAAGGTACAGATCGCGGACGGCCGTTTCGTGGCCGAGGGCCCCAAGGGGCGGGTCGAGCAGACCCTCTTCGAGGGGTATCCGGTCGAGGTCAAGGACGACGGCACGATCGAAATCAGGCGCCCCGGCGACGGCGGCACCGAGCGCTCGCGCCACGGCCTGTTGCGGGCGCTGCTCGCCAACGCCGTGCAGGGAGCGTCGGCCGGCTTCACCAAGCAGCTCGAGATCATCGGCGTCGGCTACCGCGCCGAGGTGAAGGGGCCGCTGGTGCAGTTCGCGCTCGGCTACTCGCACCCAGTGATCTACAACATCCCCGAGGGGATCGCGATCGAGATCGACAAGGCCAACCGGGTGACCGTCACCGGCGCCGACCGCCAGAAGGTGGGACAGGTGGCGGCCGAGATCCGCGGCCTGCGCAAGCCCGACCCCTACAAGGGGAAGGGGATCAAATATACGGGCGAGGTCCTGCGCCGCAAGGTCGGCAAGGCCGGCGGCAAGTGATCTGTAAGAATATCCGGCGAAGCAAAGGGAGCCCGAGATGAGCAATATCACGAAGCGGATGAAGGCGAAGCGGTCGCGCCGCGCCAAGGCCCACCTGCGGGTGAGGAAGCGCGTCGCCGGCAGCGCCGAGCGGCCGCGTCTGGCGGTCTACAAGAGCCTGCGCTTCATCTATGCGCAGGTGATCGACGACGAGCGCGGCGTCACGCTGGCGCAGGCCAACTCCGCGGACGCCTCGGTGCGCGAGGCGGTCGGCGCCTCGACCGCCAGCAAGGCGGCGGCCAAGCTGGTCGGCGAGCTGGTGGCGTCGCGGGCGAAAGAGCAGGGCGTCGAGAAGGTGGTCTTCGACCGCGGCGGCTACGTCTACCACGGCCGCGTCCAGGCGCTGGCCGAGGGTGCCCGCGAAAAAGGTTTGCAGTTTTAAGATAAGCGAAAGCGAAGGAGACGAGCTTGGCCAGGGACTTCGAACGCGAGAGCGAGTTTTTCGAGCAGGTCGTCCATATCAACCGGGTGACCAAGGTGGTGAAGGGAGGCAAGAACTTCTCCTTCTCCGCCCTGGTGGTGATCGGGGACGGCAATGGCCGCGTGGGCTATGGCGCCGGCAAGGCGAAGGAGGTCCCGACGGCGATCCGGAAGGGGATCGAGATCGCCAAGCGGAACATGGTCCAGGTGCCGCTCAAGGGGACGACGATCCCGCACGAGACCCTGGGCGAGTTCGGCGCCGGCCGCGTGCTGCTGAAGCCGGCCTCCGAGGGGACCGGGGTGATCGCCGGCGGGCCGGTCCGCGCGGTGGTGGAGACGGCGGGCATTCAGGACATCCTGACCAAGTCGCTCGGCTCGACCAATCCGCACAACGTGGTGAAGGCGACCTTCGCCGCCCTGCTCTCGTTGCGTAGCGAGGCGGACGTGATGGCGATGCGCGGCCTTTCCGACCGGCTGCGCGAGAAGACTGAAAAGCCGCCGACGCCACCTGCTGCGCCTGCGGCGAGCGCGGCACCGGTGGTGGCACCGCCGGCCGAGGCCGGGGCGTAAAGGGGACTGAACGATGGCCAACGAAGAGAAGGTTGGGGGCAAGACCCTCAAGATCCGCCAGATCAAGAGCGGCATCGGCACCAAGAGCGGGCACCGCGAGGTGCTCCGCAGTCTCGGCCTGCGCCGGATCCGTCACCAGGTCGAGCGCCCCGATACGCCGGCGGTGCGCGGCATGGTGCGGAAGATCCAGTACCTGCTGGAGGTTGAAGAATCATGAAGCTGCACGAGCTGTCCCCGGCGAAGGGGAGCAAGCACTCCAAGAAGCGGGTCGGCCGCGGTCCGGGCTCCGGCCTCGGCAAGACGGCCGGCCGCGGTGAAAAAGGTCAGAAATCCCGCACCGGCTACAGCAGCCGGCCCGGCTTCGAGGGCGGCCAGATGCCGCTCATCCGCCGGGTGCCGAAGCGTGGGTTCACCAATATCTGGAAGAGCGAGTACGCGGTGGTCAACCTGTCGCAGCTCGCCGCCCTCGACGGCGACGTGACCCCCGAGACGCTGGTCGAGCACGGTCTGGTCCGCTCCGGCAAGAAGGTCAAGGTGCTGGGGGACGGCGAGATCGGCAAGGCGCTCCATGTCGTCGCCAGCAAGTTCAGCAAATCGGCCCGCGAGAAGATCGAAGCCGCGGGCGGCCGCTGTGAGGAGCTGCAGGCGTGATCGAAAGCTTCCGCAACATCTTCGCGATCCCGGACCTGCGCAAGCGGGTCCTGTTCACCTTCGGCCTGCTCGGCGTCTATCGGATCGGGTGCCACATCCCGAGCCCGGGCGTCGATCCGAACGCGCTGCTCGAGTTCATGAACGCGCAGCAGGGGGGGTTGCTCGGTTTCGTCAACACCTTCACGGGCGGCAGCCTGCAGAAGATCGCGGTGTTCGCGCTGGGGATCATGCCCTACATCACCGCCTCGATCATCCTGCAGCTGCTGACGGTGGTCTGGCCGTACCTCGAGAAGCTCTCCAAGGAGGGCGAGCTCGGGCGCCGCAAGATCACCCAGTGGACGCGCTACGGGACGGTGCTGATCTCGATCATCCAGGGGACCGGCATCGCCATCTGGCTCGAGCGGATGTCGGCGCCAGGGGGCGCGCCGCTGGTGCCGAATCCCGGCTGGGGGTTCCGCCTCCTGACGGTGCTGACGCTGACCACCGGCACGGCCTTCATCATGTGGCTGGGTGAGCAGATCAGCGAACGCGGCATCGGCAACGGCATCTCCCTGATCATCTTCGCGGGGATCGTGGTCGGCCTGGTGCCGGCGATCGGCAACACCATCCACAGCGTGCAGCAGGGGACCCTCAACCTGATCATGCTGATCCCGCTGATCGTCTTCATGGTGCTGGTGGTCGCCTTCATCGTCTACATGGAGCGGGCGCAGCGCCGCATCCCGGTGCAGTACGCGAAGCGGGTGGTGGGGCGCAAGGTCTACGGCGGCCAGAGCACCTACCTGCCGCTGCGGGTCAACACCGGCGGCGTCATCCCGGTGATCTTCGCGAGCTCCGTGGTGACGGTGCCGACGGTGATCTCGAACATGATCCAGAACGAGGGGGTGCAGAAGGTCGCCGGCTATATGTCCTACGGGCAGCCGATCTACTACCTGCTGCAGGTGGTCGCGATCATCTTCTTCTCCTACTTCTACGTCTCGATCATCTTCAACCCGACCGACCTTGCCGACAATATGCGCAAGTACGGCGGGTTCATCCCCGGCATCCGGCCCGGCAAGCGGACGGCCGAGTACATCGACCGCATCCTCACCCGCCTCAACCTGGTGGGCGCGCTCTACCTGTCGGCGGTCACCGTGCTCCCGGAGTTCCTGCTCACCGGCATCCACGTGGCGGGCATCCCGTGGCTAGGGCCGCGGATCGCGGGCTTCTTCCCGGAGTGGTTCACCCAGGGGATGGGGATCCAGTTCTACTTCGGCGGCACCTCGCTGCTGATCGTGGTGGGCGTCGCGATGGACACCATCCAGCAGGTCGAGAGCCAGCTCGTGATGCGCAACTACGAGGGCTTCATGAAGAGGGGCCGGATTCGTGGCCGACGCGGGTAGAGCGGATGGCAAGAGCGCCCGGGTGGTCCTGCTGGGCCCTCCGGGTGCCGGCAAGGGGACGCAAGGGGTGACGCTGAGCAACGCCCTGGGCATCCCCGCCATCTCCACCGGCGACATGCTGCGCGAGGCGGTCGCCGAGGGGAGCGGGCTGGGGAATAAAGTGCAGGGGATCATGGCTTCTGGAGCCCTGGTGGACGACGCCACGATGGCGGACGTGGTCCGCGACCGGCTGACCAAGCCGGACGCCCGGTCGGGGTTCCTCCTCGACGGCTATCCGCGCACCCTCCCCCAGGCGGAGACGCTGGCGGGGATTCTCCACGACGCCGGGACGGATCTCGACGCGGTGCTGCTGGTGGAAGTGCCGGAGGACGAGCTGGTCCGCCGGGCGCTGCTGCGCGGCCGTGCCGACGACCTCGAGAACGTGATCCGCGAGCGCTTGCGCGTCTACCGCGAGAAAACCGAGCCTCTCATCGGTTACTATAGGGAGCGCGGTCTGCTGCGCGAGATCGACGGGAACCGTCCGGTCGAGGACGTGTCGGCCCAGATGTTCGGTCAGTTCGGGATTGCCGGCAGGTCGGACTGAATGGCCGCCGTGCTCAAGACCCCGGGCGAGATCGACCTGATGGATCAGGCGAACCGGATCGTCCACAAGGTGCTGGAAGCGGTGGGCGAGCGGATGGTTCCGGGGGTCACCTCGCGGGAGCTGGACCGTCTCGCCGAGCGCGTCATCCGTGACGCCGGAGGAGTCCCGGCTTTTCTGAACTACCGGGGCTATCCGGCGACGTTGTGCATCTCGGTCAACGACGTCATCGTCCACGGGATCCCGGGCGATCGCCCCCTCGAAGAGGGTGAGATCGTGGGGATCGATTGCGGCGTCCTCTACAAGGGGTACTACGGCGACGCGGCGCGGACCTTCGCGGTCGGCAAGGTCGACGAAGGGGCGACACGGCTGCTGCGGGTTACCGAGGAGGCCTTGCACCTGGCGGTCGGGCAGGTACGGCCCGGAGCGCGGTTGCAGGACATCGGCTGGACGGTGCAGCGGCACGCCGAGAGCCACGGCTATTCGGTGGTGCGCGAGTTCACCGGGCACGGGATCGGGACCTCGCTGCACGAGGATCCGCAGGTGCCCAACTTCGGCTTTCCCGGCAAGGGGCCGAAGCTCAAGCCGGGGATGGTGCTGGCGATCGAGCCGATGGTCAACGCCGGCGCGAGCGGCATCAAGATGGATCCCGACGGCTGGACGGCGCGGACGGAAGACGGGTCGCTGTCGGCCCACTTCGAGTTTTCGGTGGCGGTGACCGCCGCCGGAGCCCGGGTGCTGGGCACGGACAGGATGCAATAAGGAGAGGATGGGCGTTTGTCCACGAAAGAAGAGGCAATTGAGGTCGAGGCGGTGGTGGTGGAACCGCTCCCCAACGCGATGTTCCGCGTCGAGGTGGAGCTCAACGGTAACAAGCACCAGGTCCTGGCGCACATCTCGGGGAAGATGCGGAAGCATTTCATCCGCATCCTGCCCGGCGACCGTGTGCTGGTCGAGCTGTCGCCTTACGACCTCAAGCGGGGCCGTATCGTGTATCGCCTCAAATAGGCGGCTCAAGCAGGCGGCTCAAGTAGACGGGGGAAAGGAAGTTTGAAATGAAAGTACGTTCATCGGTCAAGCGGATCTGCCCGAAGTGCAAGGTCGTCCGTCGCAAGGGCGTCGTCCGGGTGATTTGCGAGAATCCGAAACACAAGCAGCGTCAGGGATAGGGAGTCGCTATGGCACGCATCTCAGGAGTCGACCTGCCGCAGAACAAGCAGGTCTGGATCGGCCTCACCTACATTTACGGCATCGGCCGTTCGCGGTCGGTGGACATTCTGGCCAAGGCCGAAGTGCCCACGGTCACCAAGGTTCGCGACCTCACCGAGGTCGAGGCCCAGCGGATCCGCAAGGTCATCCAGGATGAGGGGCGGGTGGAGGGCGACCTCCGCAAGGAGGTCAGCCAGAACATCAAGCGCCTGATGGAGATCGGCTGCTACCGCGGGGTGCGCCATCGGCGGGGCCTGCCGGTCCGCGGCCAGCGGACCCAGACCAACTCCCGCACGCGGAAGGGGCCGCGCCGCGGCGCCGTGGCCGGGAAAAAGAAGGCGACCAAGAAGTAATTCAGGGGACTTCAGATGGCCAAAACCGAAGGCAAGAAAGAGAAGAAGGGCGCCAAGCGCAAGGAGAAGCGCCACGTGCCGCACGGCGTCGCGCACATCCAGGCGACCTTCAACAACACGATCGTCACGATTGCCGATCCGGAGGGGAGCGTCCTCGCCTGGTCGTCGGCGGGGCGGATCGGTTTCAAGGGCTCCCGCAAGGGAACCCCCTTCGCCGCCCAGGTGGCGGCGCAGAACTGCGGCAACCAGGCCAAGGACGTCGGCGTGCGCAGCGTCGACGTGATGGTCAAGGGGCCGGGGGCCGGGCGCGAGTCGGCGGTGCGGGCCCTCCAGGCCGCGGGGATCGAGGTCAAGTCGATCAAGGACGTGACCCCCATTCCCCACAACGGCTGCCGGCCGCGCAAGCGCCGCCGCGTCTAGCGCGGGGAGCCCAAGTTTTCTGCGACGAGCGAGCCCACGTTGGCCCCCGGGTGTGCCGGGGGCTCTCGCGCGTCTTCCCAAGTTGAAGTCCCCGTAGCCTCGGGGAGAGGACGTCAAGGAGAGATCCAGTGGCCAGATATACGGGACCCGTTTGCCGGCTCTGCCGGCGCGAACGGATGAAGCTGTTCCTGAAGGGCGATCGTTGCTTCAAGGAGAAGTGCGCCGTCGAGCGCCGGAACTTCCCGCCGGGCCAGCACGGCACGCGGCGCGGTCGGCGGACGCTCGGCTACGGCCTGCAGCTCCGCGAGAAGCAGAAGGTCAAGCGCATCTACGGCGTGCTCGAATCGCAGTTCCGCAACTATTTCAGCGAGGCCGATCGCCGCAAGGGGATCACGGGCGAGAACCTCCTGGTGATGCTGGAGCGGCGCCTGGACAACGTCGTCTACAGCCTGGGCTTCGCCGCTTCGCGCGCGCAGGCGCGCCAGCTGGTCCGTCACGGCCACGTGCAGGTGGACAACCGCAAGATCACCATCCCCTCCTTCCAGGTGAAGGCGGGGCAGGCGGTGGCGGTGAAGGAAGCCAGCCGCAAGAACCCGCTGATCCGGTCGAGCGTCGAGACGGCGCGCGGACGCGGCGTTCCGGAGTGGCTGGAGCTCAATGCCGAGAACACGAGCGGCCGGGTGCTCCGGCTGCCGCTACGAGAGGATATCAAGCTCCCGATCCAGGAGCAGCTCATCGTCGAGCTCTACAGCCGCTAGACGGTCGAGTCGAACTCAGGGAAGGAGTTAAGTCTTATGCTTTGGAAAGGTTTTCAACGCCCCAAGCGGGTCGAGGTGGAGTCGGAGACTCTGACCTCGACCTACGGGCGCTTCACCGCTCAGCCGTTCGAGCGGGGGTTCGCGACGACGGTGGGCAACGCCCTCCGCCGCTGCCTGCTCTCCTCGATCGAGGGGGCGGCCATCACGGCGATCAACATCGAGGGTGTGCTGCACGAGTTCTCCTCGATCCCGGGCGTGGTCGAGGACGTCACCGACATCATCCTCAACCTCAAGCAGGTGTCGATGACCCTGCACACCGAGGAGCCGAAGGTGCTGTCGATCGACGTCCAGGGCCCCGGCAAGGTTTCAGCCGGGCAGATGACCGAGGACCCGCAGATCGAGATCTTCGATCCCAACATCCACGTCGCCACCCTCAACGAGGAGGGGCGGCTCAAGCTCCAGGCCCAGATCAAGCGCGGCCGGGGATACGTTTCGGCCGACCGCAACTTCGACGAGACGATGGGCATCGGCTGGATTCCGGTCGACTCGGCCCACAGCCCCGTGCGGCGGGTCAACTTCCGGGTCGAGGCGGCCCGCGTCGGTCAGGCGACCGACTACGAGCGCCTGATCCTCGAGGTGTGGACCAACGGCACGGTGCGGCCGGAAGAGGCGATCTCGCTGGCTTCCATGCTGCTCAAGGATCACCTCGGCATCTTCATCCAGACCGAGGAGAGCCTGCGGCACGACGGCGGCGAGCTCGGCCGTGAGGAGCTCGCCGGGCTCGACGCCCTGCTGGCCAAGAACATCGACGAGCTCGACCTCTCGGTCCGCTCGGCCAATTCGCTCAAGAACGCCAACATCCATACGCTCCGCGACCTGGTGCGGCGGACCGAAAAGGACATGTTGGAGACCAAGAACTTCGGCAAGAAGTCGCTCGAGGAAGTGCAGGAAGTCCTCGACAAGCTGGGTCTCGCTCTCGGCATGGACGTGCCCGAGCGCCCTGCGGCCGGCGCCGGGGCATCGGCTTGATGGGAGACAATCATGCGTCACGGGCTTAAAGGTAGAAAGCTGGGCCGGGTCGCCTCCCACCGGGAGGCCCTGTTCCGCAACCAGCTGCAGTCGCTGGTGGAAAACGAGCGGATCGTCACCACGCTGCCGAAGGCGAAGGAGCTGCGTCCCATCGCCGAGCGGGTGATCACCCGCGGCAAGCACGGCACGATCCACGACCGTCGCTGGGTGCTGCGCTGGGTGCTCAAGCGCGAGCTGGTCAAGAAGGTGTTCGACGACATCGCGCCGCGCTTCGCGGAGCGTCCGGGCGGCTACCTGCGCATCGTCAAGCTGGGACCCCGTCAAGGTGACGGTGCCGAGATGGCGGTGATCGAGCTGGTGGTGCGCCCCGACGCCGAGGCGGCCGAGCCGGTCAAGGAGTCGCAGGCGCCGAAGGCGAAGGGCGGGAGCCCCAAGCTGGAGAAGCCCAACAAGAGGGTGGATGACGGCGCCGTCAAGTCGGACAAGTCGGAGGCCAAGCCGAAGAAGGCCAAGCAGCCGAAGGCTGAAGCTGCGACGAAGGCCGCGGCGCCGAAGAAGGCCGCCAAGAAGGGAGACGCGCCCAAGAAGCCGTCGACCCAGAAGGCCGGCAAGGCCCAGACCTCGACGCCGAAGAAGAGCGTCTAGCGGCGCCTTCGTAGGACATTCGTAAGACAGTTGTCTGGATGGACCGACGGCCGGCGCGATGAGCGCCGGCCGTTCGCATTTGCCGTAGAATCTCCGAAACGTTTACCCGATCGTCGTCAATCTGAGTGGCGGGGCGCCGACGCCTCTTCCATCCAGGGAGTTTTTCGATGCACCCTTCGCTGCTCCTGATTCTTCGCGCTTCGCTCGTTCTCCTGTCTCTGCTCCCCGGCACCGCCCTCCGCGCCGACGCTCCCGACCCGGCCGCGCTGCAGGCGCAGATCGCCGCGTCCCACCTCGAGACCGGCCGCGCGGTGGCGCTGAAGAACGTCAAGCTCGCCGTCGGCCTCGGCACGCTCCGGCTCGAGGACGGCGTGTTGATCCCCACCTCGCCGGTCGGCGGCAAGACGGTCGAGATGGTCTTCCTGGGCAAGGGACGGATCGAGGTCGATCCTCCGGACGCGATCGAGCGCGGGCAGCTCGAGCTGTTCACCGGCAGCCCGCGGCTGGATACCGGGTTCAAGGACGCGGTTTTGGTGGTCGGGCTCGACGCCGCCGTCGCCGCGCTGCTCAAGAAGCCCGCGGCGCAGATGGACGCGGAGACGATCCGCCGCGCCGAGGAGCTCTATACCGCGTGGAAGGGGAGGAAGGAGCGCAAGCTGCTCAACGCCGAGCGCGGCATCCTGCTCGACGCCCTGGGCGATCCTGCCGGTGCCGGCTATTTCGCGGCGATGTTCCGGGGGAGCGATCTGGGAGATTTCCTCTACATGGTGGAGCCGGACGGCCAGGAACAGGTGACGCTCGGGCGTTTCGTCCCCCTCGACGCCACGGAGAAGGAGAAGCGGAAAATCGCCAAGCAACTCGCCCGCGAGCAGCGCAAGGGGCGGCTGCTGGGGATCGAGCTGGACGACCTCGGCCAGTGGGATACCTGGCTTTCCTCCCCCTTGCGCAACGCCCAGGGGAAGCCCGCGCCCGGCGCGCCGACGTTCGAGCCGCGCAAGTACACGCTGGAGGTGAGCCTGGGGGATGGCGCCGAGCGGCTGACCGGAAAGGCCCGGATCGACCTCGAGCCGGTGATCGCCGGCTCGAGGGCCGTGCTGATCCACCTGCCGACCGACTTCAAGGTCGACAAGGTGACGGACGCCAAGGGTGCGGAGCTCTACTACCACCGCAACGAGGGGGAGATGACGGTGATCCTCCCCCGTGTGCCCGCCGCCGGCGAGGCCGCCTCGATGGTGATCGACTACAGCGGCGCTGCGGTCGAGAAGGACTGGAATCTCTACACCCTGCGCGACACCCTGGGCTGGTATCCGCACGCCGGGGTGATCGACCGCGCGGCTTTCGACGTCACCTTCCGCTGGCCCAAGGGGCTGGAGCTGGTGTCGAGCGGCAAGCGGATCGACGGCGGCGAGAGCCCGGACGGCCGCCGCTGGGAGCGGCGGACCCTCGACATCCCCAGCCTCGGCTTCTCCTTCGAGATCGGCCGCTTCAAGATCGAGACCGCCAAGGCCGGCCACGTGGACGTGACGTTCGCCTTCGGCTCGGGGACCGCCTTCGGCGGCCGCGACATTCGCGAGGTGGTGAAGAAGGCAGTCGTCGACTCGCTGCAGTTCTACGAGACGACCTACGGCCCCTATCCGCTCGACCAGCTGGTGGTGACCACCGCCAGCCGGAATTTCTCGCAGGGGATGCTCGGGTTCGTGACGCTCTCCGACACCGTGGTAGGGGGCGGCGGCCCCTTCAGCCGCTTCTTCTCGGCCGACTCGCGGCTGGTGGCGGCCCACGAGATCGCCCATCAGTGGTGGGGGAACCAGGTCGGATGGACCGGCTACCGGGACCAGTGGATCAGCGAGGCGATGGCGAGCTACTCGGCGCGCCTGTTCGCCAAGGAGCGCCTGAACAACGTCATCGGCGTGGACCTCACCGAGGGGTGGCAGAGGGATCTCACCACGACTCTCAAGGATGGCCGCTCCCTGGAAGCGGTCGGCCCCGTCGTGCTCGGCTCCCGGCTCTTCTCGAGCCACGCCGACAACGCCTACCAGGCGATCGTCTACGAAAAGGGGGCGATCGTCCTCGACATGCTGGCCCGTCTGCTGGGCGAGGAGAACTTCCCGAAGGTCCTGAGGCAGATCGTCAAGGTGGAGAACGGCCACACGATCTCGACCCCGGAGCTCCTGTCGCTGATCGAGCGGATCACCACCACCGACCTCAAGCCGTTCGCGGATCAGTTCGTCTATGGGACCGGCCTGCCGCAGATCCTCTACAGCTACGGCTACGAGAGGAAGGGGGACGGCTGGGTGGTGAAGGGGAAGGCCCGCCAGCAGACGGCGCACCGCTACCACTACAAGGTGGTCCCCACCTCCCACGGCACCTTCGACGTGGCGCGCGAGGCGTTGCGGCAGATCGACGTCGAGCAGTGGGCGCTCGTGGTGCCGGTCGACATCGAGACCTACGACCCCAAGCAGTCCAAGGGGAAGGGGAAGGACGGCGCCAACGCGACCGTCAAGGGGAACATCCTGGTCAAGGGGGAGACGACCGACTTCGAGATCGCCGTCGAGCACGAGCCCAAGGCGTTCTGGCTCGACCGCCGCTCCAAGGTGTTCAGCCAGTTCATGGACGAGAGCCGCTCTCCGAAGCGGACCTTCTACAACCGCGCCCAGCAGGCGGCCGCGGGAGGCAGGGCCGAGGAGGCCGTGGCCTTCTACGACAAGGCTCTGGCGGCCGACGAGCCGGCCCCGGACACCGGTGAGACGGTCACTTATGCGGAGCTCCAGATGGCGAGGCGGGTGATGAACGCCAGGATCGAGCTCGCCCGCGCCCGTCTCCTGCTCGATCAGGGGAAGGACGCCGAGGCTGACGCGGCCCTCGGCAAGGCGAGCTACCTGCTGGGAGACGGCCAGGAGTTCACCCTCCTCAAGGCGCGCCTCGACGTGCGGCGTGGCGATTACGACAAGGCGTTCCAGCGGCTGCGCAAGGCGGTGAAGCCCGACGCCGACGAGCTGGACAGCAGCGAGGCATTCGCCCTGCTGGCGATCTCGGCCCGGGCGACCGGCCACAAGGAGGAGCTGGACAAGGCGCTCAGGAAGGCGCGCGACAACGGCGCCGACGTGAGCCTCCTCGCCGGCTCCTGAGGAGTCCGAACCATGCACAGGATCAACAGGACGGGGTGGCTCCTCGGGAGCCTCCTGCTGCTCGCCGGTGCCTTCGTCGCGCAAGCCGCGGAGGAGACCGGGAGCCCGGCGAAGCCGGCGGGCAAGGCGGAGAAGACGGAGAAGGGGAAGAAGGCGGGGAAGGACGAGGACGCCGCGATCCTGCCGGCGCCGCCGCGGGCCGAGGGGGAAGGGCCGTTCAAGCGGCTGATCCTGCGCGGCGTGACGCTGATCGACGGCACCGGCGCGCCGGCGATGGGGCCGGTCGACATCGTGATCGAGAAGAACCGGATCGCCGAGGTGGCGCCGGTCGGCAGCCCGGGGGCCCCGCCCGACCCCGAGCACCGGCTGAAGGCCGAGCCGGGGGACCGCGAGATGGACCTCCACGGCATGTACGTGCTGCCGGGGTTCGTCGACATGCACGGCCACATCGGCGGCAAGGAGCAGGGGACGCCCGCCGAATACGTCTTCAAGCTCTGGATGGGGCACGGCATCACCACCGTCCGCGACCCCGGCAGCGGCAACGGCCTCGACTGGACGCTCGACCAGAAGGCGAAGAGCGCCCGCAACGAGATCACGGCGCCGCGGATCAAGTCCTACGTCTTCTTCGGCCAGGGGCACGACGATCCGTTCACCACCCCGGCCGAGGCGCGCAAGTGGGTCGACCAGGTCGCCGCCCGCGGTGCCGACGGCGTCAAGTTCTTCGGCTACCGCCCGGACATCATGCAGGCGGCGATCGAAGAGGTTAAGAAGAAGGGGCTGCGCTCCGCCTGCCACCACGCGCAGATGGACGTGGCGCGGTTCAACGTCCTCACCTCGGCGCGCTGGGGGCTGACCTCGATGGAGCACTGGTACGGCCTCCCCGAGGCGCTGTTCGACGACCGCACGATTCAGGACTACCCGCTCGACTACAACTACGCCGACGAGTCGCACCGCTTCGGCGAGGCCGGCCGGCTCTGGAAGCAGGCGGCGGCGCCGTTCTCGAAGCGCTGGAACGAGGTGATGGACGAGCTGATCAAGCTCGACTTCACGATCGATCCCACCTTCAACATCTACGAGGCGAACCGCGATCTGATGCGGGCCCGCCGCGCCGAGTGGCACGACGAGTACACCCTCCCCTCGCTGTGGGACTTCTACACCCCCAGCCGGCAGTCGCACGGCGCCTACTGGTACCACTGGACGACCGAGAACGAGATCGACTGGAAGAACAACTACCGCCTCTGGATGACCTTCGTCAACGAGTACAAGAACCGCGGCGGGCGGGTGACGGTAGGCACCGACAGCGGCTTCATCTACGAGCTCTACGGCTTCGCCTACGTCCGCGAGCTCGAGCTGCTGCGCGAGGCGGGGTTCCACCCGCTCGAGGTGATCCGCGCCGCCACCCTCAAGGGGGCCGAGGCGCTCGGCCTCGACAAGGAGATCGGCTCCGTCGAGCCGGGCAAGCTCGCCGACCTCGTGGTGGTGGAGGAGAACCCACTCGAGAACCTGGCGGTCCTCTACGGCACGGGAGTCATCAAGCTCGACGAGAAGAACGAGGTCACGCGGGTGGGAGGGGTCAAATACACGATCAAGGACGGCATCGTCTACGACGCCAGGAAGCTGCTGGCCGACGTGCGGAAGATGGTCAAGGACGCGAAGGAGAAGGCCGGGCGGCCGGTTCTGTATCAGCCGGGAATGGCGCCGAAGAAGGAGGCCGCGCCGGCGCCGGTGCCAACCCCGGGATCAACCCCGTAGTACACTGTGTTCATGGCTACGACGCTGACGATCCGCGCCGACGACAAGCTCCGCGCGGCGCTTCGGAAACGTGCGGCGGTCCAAGGTAAGTCCGTCTCCGAGGTGGCCCGCGAGATCCTGAGCGAGGCTCTCGAGGAGCGCCCTCTCTCGGCCCGTACCGGGCACCTGCGGGGCCAACTCGACCTCGCGCAGGACAGCAGCCCTCCCGATGCTTGGCAGAGTGAGCTTCGGGAGCGCAACTGGCGGCCTTGAGAGCTTGGCTGCTGGACACCGGTCCGCTCGTTGCCTATCTGGTAGCGTCGGAGAAGGACCATTCCAGAGTCTCTGGCTGCCTCGACGCATTCACCGGTCAGCTCTTCACGACGAGTGCCGTGATCACGGAGGCGATGCACTTCGCAGCCAGGGCTCGTCAAGGCCCGACACTACTCTCCGAGTTCGTCGTTCAGAGTGGGCTTCAGGTTCGTGATTTCAGCGAGGCTGGCGACCTCTCCGAGGCGGCGCGTAGAATGGAAAAGTACGCGGACGTGCCGATGGACTACGCTGACGCAACCTTGGTGCTCTTGGCTGAGCAACTGGGAGTCTTCGAGATCTTGACGCTCGACCGCCGCGGCTTTTCTGCCTACCGCTCCTCACGAGGTAAGCGCTTTTCGCTCGTTTTGGATCAGTCGGGATCGCAGTGACCTTAACGATGATCCACCACTAGTTGCCCACCCTTGACGACCAGCGCGGGCTTCTCAATCACCGAGATATCCGCCAGCGGATCGCCCTTCACGGCCACCAGGTCCGCCAGGTAGCCGGGGGCGATCCTCCCCAGCTCCTTCTCCTTCCGCAGGACGGCCGCCGCGGTCGCGGTCGCCGCCCGTAGCGCCTGCCCCGGCATCATGCCGTAGGCGACCATCAGCTCCAGCTCGCGGGCGTTCTTGCCGTGGGCGAAGACTCCGACGTCGCTGCCGTTGGCGATCGTGACTCCCGACTTCAGGGCGCGCGCGAACATCGCGCGGGCGTCTTTCACCCGCGGCGGCTCGGGCTCTCCCGGCTTCCAGCCGGCGTAGCGGGAGACCGCTTCGGAGGCGGCGAGGGTGGGGACCAGGGCGACCCCCTTCTGCTTCATCAGGGCGAGGAGGTCGTCGGTGACGTAGGTGCCGTGCTCGATCGTCGCCACTCCGGCGCGGACGGCGCGGCGGATCCCCTCCTCCGTGTAGGCGTGAGCGGCAACCTGGAGCCCCGCGCTCCGCGCCTCGTCAACGGCGGCGGCCATCTCCTCCTCGGTGAAGGTGGGGGTGTTGATGCCGGGCCGGCGGCGGTAGTCGGCGTAGACCTTGATCCAGTCCGCGCCGGCGGCGATCTGCTCGCGCACGGCCTTGCGCATGGCGACCGGGCCGTCCACCACCTGGGCTCCCTTCGGGATCTCCCAGCGTGGGTCGAAGCCGGAGGGGCCGTAGGAGCCGGTCGCGACCAGCGCCCGGGTGGCGGCGAGGACGCGGGGCCCGGGGATCATGCCGGCGGCGATCGCGTCGCGCAGCGCGACGTCGGCGAACCCCGCTCCTTCGGTGCCGAGGTCGCGCACGGTGGTGAAGCCCGCTTCGAGGGTGGCCCTGGCCGCCACCACGGCGCGGATCGTCCGCAGCTCGAGCGGCTCTTTGAGGACCTGGTCGTCCCAGGGGGTCTCGTCGTAGGGGTGGAGGAGGAGATGGGAGTGGAGCTCGATCAGACCGGGGATCAGGGTCAGCCCCGCGAGGTCGAGCTTCCGCGTCCCGGCCGGCGCAGGGAGAGTGCCGGCGGTGCCGACGGCCGCGATCCGGCCGTCCTCGATCAGCACGTCGCGCCCGTCGAGGAGACGGTCGCCGGCGGGATCGAGGAGCCGCGCGCCGGTCAGCAGCAGGGGAGCGGGGGAGGGAGCGGCGAAAGCGGCGCGGGCTGCCAGGAGCAGCAGGAGCAGCAGCAGCGCCGTCGCTGGCCCGATCCGTCTCATCAGCCAGCCAGCAGCAGGCGCATGGCCGCGGCCCGGATCGGGGCGAAGATGTGCGGAAAGATGTTCCAGGCGACCAGGAAGCTGATCATCGAGAAGATCGGCTGGTGGATGATCGACCGGTAGCGCTCGGCGAGCCCGTCGCTCATGAAGGCCGGCAGGATGGCGCTGCCGTCGAGCGGCGGCAGCGGCAGCAGGTTGAACACGCAGAGGAGCAGGTTCAACAGGAAGAGGATGAGGATGGGCGCGGCGAGGCCGGGGGCCCGCTCGGGGACCCCGAGGCGGATCAGCACCCCGCCGATCAGGGCGAGGAGCAGATTGGCGGCGGGGCCGGCGGCGGCCATCAGCGCCGCCCGCTTCGGGTAGCGGTGGGCCCAGGCGGGATCGTAGGGGGCGCTCGCCCAGCCGATCACCCCGTTCTGGGTCAGCGCGAAGTAGAGGATGGGGACGATCACCATTCCCCACGGCTCACGGCGGATGTGGGGGATCGGGTTGAGCGAGACCTGCCCTCCTTCGTAGGCGGTGGGGTCGCCGAGCTTCCAGGCGACCAGGGCGTGGGCCGCCTCGTGGAGCGTGGTGGAGAAGAGGAAGACCACGAACCAGGTCACCCCCTCGACGATGACCTGGGGGTTCACGCCCGGCTCAGATACTTGTTTTCGCGGGTGTCGATGATGATCTTCGTCCCCACCTCGATGAACGGCGGCACGTTGACCGTCAGGCCGGTCTCCATCTTGGCCGGCTTGTAGGAGGCGCTGGCCGTGGCTCCCTTCATGCTCGGTTCGGTGTCGACGACCTCGAGGGTCACCGTGTTGGGGAGCTCGATGCCGACCGGACGCTCGTCGTAGAAGTCGATCTGGATCACCGTGTTGGGGAGCAGGTAGAGCATCGAGTCGCCGAGCACCTCGTCCTCGAGCGTGGTCTGCTCGTAGCTGTCCTGGTTCATGAAGTGGTGCCCCGAGGGGTCGGAGTAGAGGTACTCCATCGGCTGGGTGTCGAGGATCGCCCGCTCGACCTTCTCGGTCGAGCTGAAGCGGTGCTCGAAGCTGTTGCCGTTGCGCAGGTTGCGCATCTTGGCCTGGACGAAGCCGCGCAGGTTCCCGGGTGTGACGTGGTGGGAAGTCATGACGCGGCAGATATCTTTTTCGAAGATGATGCACATGCCCGTGCGCAGTTGCGAAGCTTGAATCAAGGTGGAATCTCCCGTGATTTGGGTCTGAAGGTCGGGCGGAGCGTCCGCCGGGACGCCCCGCCGACCGGTGATTGTACAGCTTCGCGGCGGGTCCTACTCGTGGTGCTCCTCCTGGCGGTGCTTCTGGGCCTCGGCGACCAGCTTGTCCTGCACCGGGCGGGGGACTTCCTCGTAGTGCGAGAACTCCATGTGGAAGCTCGACCGACCCTGCGTCATGGCGCGCAGGATGCGGTCGTAGTCGAGCATCTCGGACATCGGCACCAGCGCCTTGATGATCTGGCTGCCGTTGTCGGCGTCCATCCCCTGCGGGCGCCCGCGCCGGTGCGAGAGGTCGCCCATGATGTCGCCGGTGAACTCCTCGGTGGTCGTGATGTCGACCTTCATGACCGGCTCGAGGATGGTCGGCTTGGCGTTCGCCATGGCGTCCTTGAAGGCGAGCGAGCCGGCGATCTTGAACGCCATCTCGGACGAGTCGACGTCGTGGTACTGGCCGTCGAGCAGGCGGACCTTGAAGTCGACCATCGGGTAGCCGGCGAGGAAGCCGCGGCGGCGGGCCTCCTGGATCCCCTTCTCGACCGCCGGCCGGTAGTTCTGGGGGATCGACCCGCCGAAGATCTCGTCGGCGAAGCTGAAGTCCTCGCCGCGCGGCAGCGGCTCGATCTTGATCTTGCAGTCGGCGAACTGGCCGCGCCCGCCGGTCTGCTTCTTGTGCCGGCCGTGCCCGTCGGCCGGCTTGAGGATGGTCTCCCGGTAGGGGACCTTCGGCGGATGCAGGAGGACGTCGACGTGGAAGCGGTGCTTGAGCTTGGCGACGGCGATCTCGATGTGGAGCTGGCCGTTGCCGGAGAGCAGGTGCTCGTGGCTCTCGGGGTCGCGCCCGGCGTGCAGGGCGAGGTCCTCGTCCATCAGCCGGTGGAGGGCGTCGCCGATCTTCTCCTCGTCCCCCTTCGACTTGGGCTCGACGGCGAACGCCATCGCGGGCTCCGGGATCCTGATCCAGCCGAGCCGGAGCGGCCGGTCCTTGGCGCACAGCGTGTCGCCGGTGACCGAGATCTTGAGCTTGGCGACGCCGCCGATGTCGCCGGCGACGAGGCGCGGCACGTTCGTCCCCTGTTTGCCCTGGAGGACGGTGAGGTGTCCGAGCCGCTCGGCTTCCTCGGCGCGACTGTTCCAGACGTTGGAGTCGGCGGGGAGGGTGCCGGAAACGACGCGCAGCATCGAGACCTTGCCGGTGAAGGGGTCGGAGAGGGTCTTGAAGACGAGGACCGCGAGCGGCCCTGCGGGATCGCCGGCGAGCGGCTGATCCTCCCCTCCCATGTTCTTCGCCGGGAAGGGCTTGCGCTCGGCGGGGGAGGGGAGGAGGGCGAGGAAGGAGTCGAGCAGCACCGAGGGTCCGATGCCGTGGCCGGCGGCGGAGAGGGTGAGCGGAAAGATCTGGCGGCCGAGGATGGCGCGGCGCAGGCCGGACACCAGATCCTCCTGCGGGATCGTGCCGTTCTCGAAGAACCCTTCCATTAACTGGTCGTCGGTCTCGGCGACCGCCTCGACCAGGCGCGCGCGGTGGGTCTCGGCCTCCTCCTGCAAGGCGGCCGGAAGCTCGGCGGCGGCCGCCTTGCCGTTGCCGTCGCGGGTGAAGGACCAGGCCTTCCGGGCCACCAGGTCGTAGACGCCGGTGAAGCCGGCCTCCTGGCCGATCGGGATCTGCAGCGGCAGCACGGCGCGCCCGAAGCGCTTCTGCAGCCCCTCGAGGGCGCGGCCGAAATCGGCGCGCTCGCGGTCCATCTTGGTCAGGCAGACCATCAGCGGCAGCTCGAGCTCGGCGGCGGTGGCCCACACCTTCTCGGTGTTGACCTCGACGCCGGCGACGCCGTTGACGCAGAGCAGGGCCGCGTCGGCGGCGCGCAGCCCCTGGTGGGTCTCGGTGAAGAAGATGCCGTAGCCGGGACAGTCGAGGAGGTTGATCTTGTGCTGCTGCCAGGGGACGAAACAGGGGGCGAGGCCGATCGAGATCCTGCGTTCGATCTCCTCGTGGTCGAAGTCGGTCAGGGTGTTGCCGTCCTCGACCCGGTGGAGGCGGGTCGTCACGCCACCGGCGTAGAGGAGCGCGCTCACGAGCGTGGTCTTGCCGGTGTCGTTGTGGCCCGCCACGGCAATGTTGCGGATTTTGTCCGGGCTATCCACCTGCATCGTCTGGACCCTCCTTCAGGTCTTTGGATCAGGGTCGCCAATATACCACAGGGACCGGCGCTCCCCGCCGGGGCGCGAGCTTCCCCTAACTGCAAAAACGACTAGGACTTAACCGGAGATCCGGGTTTGACTCAGGGGACCGGCTCGGCCTAGAATGGCGTCGCGAAAAGCGCCGTTGCCCATGCTCCCTTTGACTCCGACCAAACTCGGCCGCTACGAGGTCACCGACGAGATCGGCAAGGGGGCCATGGGAGTGGTCTACCTCGCCCGCGATCCGCTGATCGGCCGGCTGGTGGCGCTCAAGACCTTCCGCATCGGCTACTCCGTCAAGGACCAGGAGCTCGAGCAGTTCCGCATCCGCTTCATGCGGGAGGCACAGAGCGCCGGCATCCTCACCCACCCGCACATCGTCACCATCCACGACGTGGTGGAAGCGAGCGACGAAGGGCTCGCCTTCATCGCCATGGAGTACGTGCGCGGCACCAACCTCAAGCTGCTGCTGCAGAGCGGCCAGCCGATGTCGCTGGCGACCGCCCTCGACATCATCTCGCAGGTGGGGGACGCGCTCGACTACGCGCATGCCAACCGGGTGATCCACCGCGACGTCAAGCCGGCGAACATCCTGATCACCACCGAGAACCGGGTGAAGATCACCGACTTCGGCATCGCCCGGCTCGAGAGCTCGAACCTCACCCAGGAGGGGCAGCTCCTCGGCACGCCGAACTACATGGCGCCCGAGCAGATCCAGGGCAAGGAGGTCGATCACCGGGCCGACCTCTTCTCGCTCGGCGTGGTGCTCTACGAGATGCTCACCCGCCACAAGCCGTTCCAGGGCGAGAACCTGACGGTGGTCAGCCACCGCATCGTCTACGACCATTTCACCCCGCCGCAGGAGTACGTCCGCGACCTGCCGCCGGGGATTGACCGCATCCTCACCCGCGCCCTGGAGAAGGACCCCGCCAGGCGCTATCAGCGGGCCAAGGAGATGGTGGACGACCTGCGCCGGGTGGTGACGGAGCTCGCCGGCCGCCCCGACGCTCTCAACGAGACGCTGGCGGCCGCCCCGCTGCTCCCCCCGGCCGCCGACGGCACGGGCGGTAGTGGCACGGGGACCGGCTCGCGGGCGGCGGCCACGGGAAGCGGGGGAGGCACGGGGACCGGCTCGCAGCTCGGCGCGGCGACCCTGGGCACCGCGGGCGGTACCGCCGTGCCGGCCGACCTCGCGGATACGGTGGCGACCGGAGCGAAGAGCCGGCTCTCGCCGCGGCGCCTGCTGCTGGTCGGAGGGCTCGCCGCCGCCCTGGCGCTCCTGGCGTGGGGAGCGGCGTGGCTGTGGACGGGCCGGGCGGGTACGGCGGGGCCGCAACGCGACGCGCGGGAGGACGGCACGCGGATCCAGGCCCTGGACTGGGTGCGGCAGGGGAAGCTCGCGGCGAACGCGGGGAACTGGGAGGCCGCCGCCTTCTACTTCCGCAAGGCCGAGCAGCTCGACCCCGGCGGCAAGGGGATCAAGCGGCTGCGCGAGAACGCCGAGCGGAACCACGCCCAGGCCTCGTCGCAGCAGTCGGAGCAGGCCCGCAGCCGGGAGAGCGCGATCGCCTTCTCGCTGGAGAACGCCCGGCAGGCGCTGGCGGCGAGGAGCTACGACGCCGCGGTCACGGCGGCCACCATGGTGGTGCAGATGGACCCCTCGAACACCGAGGCGCGGCAGATCCTGGTCAAGGCGCAGGACGGGGCGACGCGCAAGGCCGCCCGGCAGCGCCAGGCGACGGCGCAGGCCAGGTTCCCCAACACCTCGGACGCCGTCCCGGTGGCGCCCATCCCCTCGGTGAGCCAGCCGGCCAACCGGGTGACCACGCCGGCGCCTGCCGAGACGGGGATGGCGAGCCTCCACATCCACGTCAAGGCGGAGACGGAGGGGTCGGTCATCGTCTCGGCCGGCGGCCGGGATCTGCTGCGCCATACCTTCGAGCGCGGCGGCTTCTTCCACCGCAACAAGCCGGAGGACTTCACCGAGGATCGGACGGTGGAGGTCTCGGCGGCGATCGGCGAATTCCGGGTGATCCTCGCCCCCGCCGGGCAGAAGGGAGATGTCAAGACGATCTCGGCCGGTATGCGAGGGGGGAGCGCGCACCGGCTGGACATCACCCTCTCCAAAGAGGGGAAGTCCTCCGTCCAGTTCAACTAGCCGGCACGGCATCCGGCGGCGCCGCGGCGCCGCGCAGCTCCCCCGCGGGCGACCAGACGCTCACCGGCCCCATCCCCGCGAACTGCGGCTCCAGGATCTCCGCGGGCCCCGCCGCCACCACCACGATCCGCTCGGGGTCGAGATGGCGCCGCGCCGCCTCCAGGATCTCCTCGCGGGTGACCGCGGCGATCCGCTCGAGGTAGCGCGTGTAGTAGTCGTCCGCCAGACCGTGGACGGTGATCGTCTCGAGGCGCCGGGTGACGTCGCCGATGGTCTGCAGGCTGTAGGGGAAGACGCCGAGGAGATAGCCGAGGGTCTCGGCGAGCTCGTCCGGCTCGACCAGCGACTCGCGGATCCGCCGCAGCTCGTGGAGCACCTCGCGGGCGGCGGCGCCCGCCGCCGCCGTCTCGACCGCCGCGTTGACCACGAACGGGCCCGGCCCCATCCGCGCGCTGAACCGGCTGGTCGCCCCGTAGGTATAGCCGTGCGTCTCCCGCAGGTTGAGGTTGATCCGGCTGGTGAACTTGCCGCCCAGCAGCGAGTTGAGCACGGCGAGGACGATGAAGTCCGGGTGCGTGCGCGGCACTCCCACGTGCCCCAGGCGCAGCTCGGCCTGGGCGCCCGGGCGGTCGACGATGTGGACCGTGATCCCGCTCGAGGGGACGGGGTGGATCTCCGGCCGCGCCGGCACTGTCCCGAGGGTCCCGAGGGGCCCGGGCGGGCCGGCAGCCCCGAAGGCGCCCTCGGCCTCGAGCAGCAGCTCCTCCGGGTCGAAGTCCCCCACCGCGATCAGGGTCGAGCCGGCGAAGCCGTAATGGCCGCGGAAGAAGGCGAGCAGGTCTTCGCGGTCGAGCCGGGAGATGCTCTTCTCGGTGCCGTAGAGCGGGTGGGCGTAGGCGGTGCCGCGGTAGATCTCGAGCTGCAGGCGGTCGTCGGCCACGGCCGCGGGGTCCTGGGAGCGGCGCAGGATCTCGGCCATCCGCTGGCGGCGGAGGCGTTCGACCTCGTCCTGGGGAAAGGTGGGGGCGACGGCGACGTCGGCCAGCAGCTCGAGCCCCTCGCGCCAGTGGCTCGCCAGCAGGCCGGTGGCGAGATAGCCGACGTCCCAGTCGGCGCCGGTGGCGAAGTAGCCCCCCAGCCGCTCGGCGGCGGCCGCGATCTCGAGCGCGGAGCGGCGGGCGGTCCCCTCGTCGAGCACGGAGGCGGTGAGGATCGCCGCCCCCGCCGTCTCCTCGGCGTCGTACTGGGCGCCGGCGGGGGATACGATCTCCAGGCTGACCAGCGGCGGGCCGGGGAGGTGCGCCGCGACGACGTCGAGCCCGTTGGGGAGCCGGGTGCGCAGGAACGGCGGGAAGCGGAAGGCGCGGATCTCCCGCGGCGGGGGAGGGGCCGTGCGGTCCACGGCAGCGCCGGGAGGTCGGACGGCCGCCATCAGCTCACCTGCCGCGGCTGCCGGGGGACGACCGAGACCACCACCCGCTGCGCCTCGCCGCACCACCCCGCGGCATAGTCGACCAGCTCCTGCGGCGTGATCTCGAGGTAGCGGTCGGCCTCGCCGAGGGCGCCCGCGGGATCGTCGAAATAGGTCGCGAACTGGGAGATCAGGTCGGCCAGGCTGTCGAGCCGCTGGAGGCCGCCGTAGGCGTCGGTCAGCATGCGGTTGCGCGCCCGTTCGAGATCGGCGGGAGCGGGAGGGGCCGCCGCGGCGGCGGCGAGATGGCCGAGCAGCGCCTCCTCGAGCGTCCCGGCGTCGACCCCGGGGCGGGCGGTCGCCACCAGCATCATCGTGCCGCCGCATTCATAGGGCCCCACCGAGGCGCCGACGTCCTGGGCGATCTGGCGCTCGTAGACGAGGTCGCGGTAGAGCGGGCTCGACTTCCCGCCGGCGAGCACCGCGGTGACCAGGTCCGCCGTGTACCACTCCCGCTGGCCGTAGGCCGGGCCCCGGAAGCCGACGTAGACGCGGGGGAGCCGGACGTCGTCCTCGATCACCAGCCGGCGCTCGCCGCTCAAGGGGGAGGCGACGGGCTTCACCGGCGGCACCGCGGGGCCCGGCGCGATGCCGCCGAACCAGTCGTTCACCCGCGCCAGCGCGTCGGCGGGGTCGATGTCCCCCACCACCGAGAGGACCGCGTTGTTCGGCGTGTAGTAGGTGCGGAAGAAGGCCTGCACCTCGTCGAGGGTGGCGGCGGCGATGTCGTCCATGTAGCCGATCACCGGCCAGTGGTAGGGGTGGTCGTCCGGATAGAGCAGCTCGTGGAGGCGCTCGCCGGCCTGGCCGTAGGGCTGGTTCTCCACCCGCTGGCGGCGCTCGTTCATCACCACGCCGCGCTGGGTGTCGAGGTTGCCTTGCGTGAGCGCGGGGAGGAAGAAGCCCATGCGGTCGGACTCGAGCCAGAGGGCGAGGTCGAGCTGATGGGCGGGGACCGTCTCGTAATAGTTCGTGCGGTCGTACCAGGTCGAGCCGTTGGCGACGCCGCCCACCTGCTGGACGTAGCGGAAGTGCTCGTTGGTGCCCACGTGCTCGCTCCCCTGGAAGAGCATGTGCTCGAAGAGGTGGGCGAAGCCGGTACGGCCGGCGCGCTCGTTCTTCGAGCCGACGTGGTACCAGAGGTTGACCGCGGTCAGCGGCAGCGCAGCCTGACGGCCGAGGACGACGCGGAGGCCGTTGTCGAGCGTATGGCGCTGGAGGTCGATCTCGAGGTTGGGGTGAGGGCTCATGATCGCAGGGAATTTCCCGGGGGTGTCGCGGAAGGGTGTCCTTGGGTTGGCCTGGAAGAGTGCATACGGGAGCGCTGCGCCCCCGCATCCGGCCAGTCTATTGAGCCCTCTCCCGGAGGTCAAGAAAGGGAATCCCCGGCTGCCGCTTGCATTACGCCATGTTACCGCTATACTTACACCATGATGATGTCCTATCTGACCGAGCGACAGAAACAGATCCTGGAATTCATCCAGGACTACCGCCGGGAGCGCGGCATCGCCCCCACGCACCGGGAGATCTGCGAGAAGTTCGGATTCTCCTCCTACGGCACCGCGTACAAGCACCTCAAGCTCCTGCAGCAGAAAGGGTACGTCAAGCGGGACTGGAACCAGAAGCGGGGCATCGAGCTGATCCGGGCGATCCCGGGCGGCGACGCGACGGAGCGCGACCTCCCCTTCTACGGAAACATCGCGGCCGGCAAGCCGATCGAGGCGCTCTCCGGCAACGACCGGGTGACCGTGCCGGGGCACCTGCTGAGCCCGCGCGCCGGCGACCACTACGTGCTGCGGGTGGTCGGCGAGTCGATGATCGACGAGGGGATCCACGACGGCGACTTCGTCATCGTCCTGCGCCGCGACCTGGCCGAGCCCGGCGAGATGGTGGTGGCGCTGGTCGGCGAGGACGCGACCTTGAAGCGCTTCTACCCCGAGGGGGCGATGGTCCGCCTGCAGCCCGCCAACCCCACCATGCAGCCGTTCCGCGTCCCCGCCCGGGACGTCCGGGTGCAGGGGGTGGTGGTCGGCCTGATGCGGAAGTTCTAGCGGGCCGGGAGGTCTATGGCGTTCGCTCGCATCTCCTGTAGAATGCGCCGAACTCTATGGAACTTGATCGTCTCCTGAAGCTGATGACGGACAAGGGGGCGTCGGATCTTCATCTGAAGCCGACCCGTCCCCCCTTGCTGCGCATCAACGGCCGGCTGCTGCCGATCGAGGCGCCGCCGCTCAAGCCGGAAGAGCTGACGGAGATGTTGATGACGATCCTCACTCCGCGGCAGAAGGTCAAGCTCGAGGAGAGGATGTCGGTCGACACCGGCTACGGCGTGCGCGGCCTCGCCCGCTTCCGCTGCAACATGTACATGCAGCGCGGGAACATCGCCGCCTGCTTCCGGCGCATCCCCTATCAGATCAAGAGCCTCGAGGACCTCGAGCTGCCGCCGGTGCTGCTCGAGTTCTGCGAGCTCCCGATGGGGCTCGTGCTGATCACCGGGCCTACCGGCAGCGGCAAGTCGACCTCGCTCGCGGCGATGATCCGCTACATCACCACCCACCGCCCGGTGCACGTGATCACCATCGAGGACCCGATGGAGTTCCTGTTCACCGACGACATGGCGTCGATCTCCCAGCGCGAGGTGGGGACCGACACCGGCACCTTCTCCGAGGCGCTGCGCAACGCCATGCGGCAGGACCCCGACGTCATCATGGTCGGCGAGATGCGCGATCCGGAGACGGTGTCGACCGTGATCACCGCCGCCGAGACCGGCCACCTGGTCTTCTCGACCCTGCACACCAACAGCGCCCCGCAGACGGTCGACCGCATCCTCGACACCTTCCCCTCCGACCAGCAGCCGCAGATCCGCGCCCAGCTCGCGCAGATCCTCAAGGGGGTCGTGTCGATGAAGCTGGTCGAGCGGGCCGACGGCCAGGGGCGGGTGGCGACCCTCGAGATCCTGCGCGCCTCCCCCAAGGTCTCGAAGATGATCGAGGAGGGGGAGATCAGCGGCATCCACGAGGAGATGGAGTCGTCGGTCGGCTACTACCGGATGCAGTCGACCAACCAGTCGCTGCTCGCGCTGCTGGTCCACGGCACGATCACCTATCTCGAGGCGATGCGCCAGTCGCCCGATCCGGAAGACCTTTCCCTGAAGCTGCGCAAGCTGTTCCCCATGATCGAGGAACGAGGAGGCGAGTTGAGCCCCGTCACGTCGGACTTTTCGCAGATCGTCGAGCTCCAGCAGTTCAAGCGGCTGTACGAGGAGCAGGAGGAGAAGGTCAAGCTCAAGCTGGCCGAGAAGGACGAGCAGATCGTCGCCGTCCAGCAGATGGTCCGCATGCGCGACCAGCAGATCGAGGAGGTCCAGGCGAAGCTCCAGGAGGCGGCCCAGGAGCGCGAGCGGCTGCGCGGCGACTACGCCCGCCTGCGCCAGGAGGCGCAGGAGAAGATCGACAAGCTGATGGAGCGCATCAAGGAGCTCAACCAGCGCCTGATGGGCGGCGACGCCGGCGGCCAGCAGAAGTCGGGGATCTTCCGCTAGCTAGGCCCGCTCGAGCCCCGAGCGCAGCAGCGCCAGGGCCTCCTCCCGCGTCCGCACCCAGCCGTCCACCTGCGCCTGGCGTACCCTCGCCAGCGCCTGCCCCACCTCCGGCCCGGGAGGAACCTGCAACAGCTCAGCCACCTCGCCGCCGGTCAGCAGGCGCGGCGGATCGAACAGCGCCGCTCCCTCCCGGCGGGCGAGCTCCACCAGGGGGCGGAGCAGGAGCCGCCAGCGCTCGACCGCGGCGCGGCCGGCGGCCCGCGCGCCCAGCGAGCAGAGGGCCGTGGCCCACAGGGTCCCGGCGCGGTGCAGGAAGCGCCGCCGGCCGAGGCCGCTCTCCGGCAGCTCCTCCCAGGAGAGGAGGAGGGCCACCTTCGCCGCCTCCTGCCGGGTGAGGTAGCCGGCGTCGCGGAAGGCCGCCAGGCGGTCGAGGGGGGTGCGGCCGTCGCGGGACGGCAGGTGCGCGAAGGCCGCGGCGAAGCGGGCGGCGGGGGCGTCGACCGAGTCCGCGGCGCCGGCGTCGAGCTCGCGCAGCTCGCGCAGCCGCTCCGGCAGCGCCTCGAGCTCGGCCAGCGCACCCTCCGGCCGGCCGGCCTCCCCTGGCATCCCCAGCCAGAGGCCGGGGTAGAGGTCGAGGGCCACCAGCAGGGCGAGCCCCCGGTGGGCCTCCGGATGGGCGAAGAGGATCGCCAGCTCGGCGCGCACCCGCTCGGCCGAGACCTCCGCGAGGCGCGGCGCCGCGCGGCGGGCGAGCAGCAGGGTCTCGGGGTCCGCGGCGAAGCCGGGGAGGCGGAGGAGCAGGCGGGGGAGGCGGAGCACCCGCAAGGGGTCCCCGGCGAAGCTCTCCCGGGTGGTGGCGCGGAGGCGGCGCCGCTCGAGGTCGCCGAGGCCGTCGAAGGGGTCGGTCAGCTCGCCGCTCCGCGCGTCGAGCGCGAAGCTGTCGACCGTGAAGTCGCGCCGCGCGAGGTCGGCGTGGAGGGTCGTCCCCTCGCGGTCCCAGAGGTCGATCGTCAGCTCGCCGGCGACCAGCCGGTAGGCGGCGAACTCCTTGCCGCCGAGGAGGACCAGGCGCGCGGGGAGCGCGGCGGCCAGCCGCTCGGCGATCCCGCGCCCCGCGCCGCCCGCCACCACCGCGTCGAGGTCGTGGCTCGGCAGCCCCAGGGCGCGGTCGCGCAGGATGCCGCCCACCAGGTGGCAGTCGCCCGCCGCGTTTCCCGGGGGTGCCGGCCCGCAGGCGTCGAGCAGGGCCCGCACGGCGGGTTGATGGAGCAGCAGGCGGAAGGCGCGGTCGAGGCTCAGGTCGATCTCCGTGCGCTGGGGAATTTGCTCGAACGATGGCGTTCCCCGCCATTCTAAGCGGGTGTTAGACTTCCCGGCGATGTCCGGCAAACCTGGCGGGACGAGCGCGGTCCTTCTCTGCGTTCTTTGCGCACTCCTTGCGGAGCTGTCCCCTTTGGCGGCGGCGGCCCAGGATCCGCGCGAGTTCCCCGAGGCGCCGCCGCTGTCGTTCGCGGACGAGATCGACGTCGCCCTCTCGACCCTGGTGGTGCGGGTGGTCGACACCTGGGGGAAGCCGGTCCTCGACCTCAAGCCGGACGACTTCCGCATCCGGTTGGGAGGCAAGGAGATCCCGGTGGTGGCGCTCGACTGGATCGGCGAAGCGCCCGCGGCCACGACACCTCCCGCCGAGCCGGCCCCGGCTGCCCCGGCTGCCGCGGCTGCCGCGCCAGGAGTTTCCGCGGCGGAGGCACCGCCGCCGCCGCGCCCCGGCCGCCAGGTGCTGATCTTCGTGCAGGCCGATCTCACCCCGTCGCGGATCAGCGGCCAGCTCCGCCTGCGCCCGTTCACCCGCGAGCTCCTCGAGCAGCTCGCCCCCGAGGACCGCGTGGCGGTCGTCTCCTACGATTCGCATCTCAAGCTGCGCCAGGACTTCAGCCTCGACCGCGCCGCCACGCACGCGGCGGTGGACGCGGCGATGCTGTGGGGGGACCCGCCGAAGATCGAGCCCGGCGGCGCCGACTCGCTCTCCGGCCACTTCGACTTCGCCGCGGCGTTTCAGGCGGCGTCGCCGGAGCGCGCGCTCGAGGTGGCGGCGCGGGCGCTCGAGCCGCTGGCGGGGGAGAAGACGATGATCTTCCTCGGCTGGGGGCTCGGCCGCTTCGGCGGCGGCGGCACGCGGATGACCCCCGCCTACTACCCCGCGGTGCGCGCCCTGCGCCGCGCCCACGCCTCGGTCTTCGTGCTCGACGTCACCAGCGCCGACAGCCACTCGCTCGAGACCGGGCTCGAAGCGGTCGCCGAGGCCACCGGCGGCCTCTACCTCAAGACCTTCCGCCTGCCGGGCCTCGCCACCCGCACCCTCTCGCAGGCGATCTCCGGCTACTACGTCCTCACCCTCGACCGCTCGCAGCTCCCCGCGCACGCGGACGTCAAGGCCACCCGCCTCGACATCGAGCTGCGCGACGCCAAGCGCGGCACCGTCCTCGCCCGCCCCGCCTGGGTGCGTTAGCAAGGGCGACCGCGGGTCGCCCCTACACCCTTGGTTCGAGGTCGGGTGTAGGGGCGACCCGCGGTCGCCCTTCAACGCCCGCGCTTGCCTGCAAGCGCCCGTCGGGTCTAAACTTCAACTTGAAGGCCATGGCACTAACTAATGAAGATGTAAGGAAAATCGCCGCTCTGGCCCAGCTCCGTTTCTCTCCCGAGGAGGAGGAGCGCCTGACGGGGCAGCTCGCCCGCATCGTCGACTACATCGATCAGCTCCAGAGCTTCGCGCCGGACGAGCCCGAGACCGCCGTTCCCGGCGTGCGGGAGGCGGCGGACCTGCCGTGGGCCTGCCTCCCCCGCGAGCGCTTCCTGGCCAACGCGCCCGCCGCGCTCGACGGCTTCCTGCGGGTGCCGGAGATCAAGGGAGGGGGCGGCGATCCCTGACCTCTGGGAGCTGTCCGCCGCCGGGATCGCCGGCCGGGTGCGCGGCCGCGAGACGTCCGCCTGCGAGGTGCTGGAGTCGTGCCTCTCGCGCACGGCGGCGGTCGAGCCGCTGGTCGGCGCTTACCTGGAGCTGTTCGCCGACGAGGCCCGCGCCCGCGCCGCGGAGATCGACCGCCGGGTCGCCGCGGGCGAGGACCCCGGACCGCTCGCCGGCGTGCCGGTGGCGCTCAAGGACAACCTCAGCCTGGAGGGTCAAGCGCTCACCTGCGGCTCGCGTATCCTCGCCGGCTACGTCGCCCCCTACACGGCGACCGCCGTGGCGCGTCTGCTCGCCGCCGGCGCCGTCCCCGTGGGGCGCGCCAACATGGACGAGTTCGCCATGGGCTCGTCGTGCGAGAACTCGGCTTATCAGCTCACCCGCAACCCGTGGGACCTCGCCGCCGTCCCCGGCGGCTCGAGCGGCGGGCCGGCCGCGGCGGTGGCGGCGGGGAGCGTGCCGCTGGCCTTCGGCTCGGACACCGGCGGCTCGATCCGCCAGCCGGCCGCCCTCTGCGGCCTGGTCGGCGTCAAGCCGACCTACGGCCGGGTCTCCCGCTACGGCCTGGTGGCCTTCGCCTCGTCGACCGACCAGATCGGACCGATCGCGAGAAACGTCCGCGACGCCGCGCTGGCCCTGCAGGTGATCGCCGGGGTCGATCCGTGCGACGTGACCTCCTCGCCCGAGCCGGTCGGCGACTACCTGGCAGGGATCGAGGACGGCATCGCCGGCCGCCGGATCGCCATCCTCCGCGAGGCCGATCCGACCCCCCTGGGGGGCGAGCTGGCCGCCGACTGGCGCCGGTCGCTCGACCTGCTGGCCGGCGCGGGGGCGGAGCTGGTCGAGGTCTCGGTGCCCAGCGTGGCGGCGGCGATCGCGGTCTACTACGTGATCGCCACCTCGGAGGCGAGCGCCAACCTCGCCCGCTTCGACGGCGTGCGCTACGGCTTCCGGGCCGCGGAGGCCAAGAGCCTCGCCGACCTCTACCGCGACAGCCGCAGCCAGGGGTTCGGCCCCGAGGTCAAGCGGCGGATCATGCTCGGCACCTTCGCCCTCTCCTCCGGCTACTACGAGGCCTACTACGGCCGGGCGCAGGGGGTCCGCGAGCGGATGCGCCGTGAGCTCGCCGCGGCGTTCGCGACGGCCGACCTGGTGGTGACCCCCACCGCCCCCTCCGCCGCCTTCCGGCTGGGGGAGAAGCTGGACGACCCGCTCGCCATGTACCTCTCGGACGTCTTCACCACCCCGGCGAGCCTCGCGGGGCTCCCCGCGGTCGCGGTCCCCTCGGGGGCCACCTCCGACGGCCTCCCGATGTCGCTCCAGATCCTGGGGCCGCCGTTCGCCGAGAAGGCGGTCTTCCGCGCCGCGCGCGCCTTCGAGCGCGCCGCCGGCTGGACGGTCGCGCCGGAGTTCAAAAACGATCCCGCGGCGCGCGAGGTCCCCACCGCATGAAGGGCATGAGCCTGAGGGCGATGGCGCGGGCTCTCCCCCTCGTGGCGGCGCTGGGCGCGGCGGGCTCGCCGCTCGGCGCCGCGGCGTCGCTCCCCGCCTCGGCGCCGCCGAGCACGCGGCCCGCCGTGGTGGTCGGCAGCGCGCCGATCCGCGTGCAGCTCGAGGAGGGGCTGGCGGTCAACCTCACCGAGGAGCCGGCGATCACCGTCGAGGCGATCCCCCGCCGCGGCGAGGGGATGGCGGCCTTCGCCCTGCGCC
Organism: uncultured Acidobacteriota bacterium; assembly: GCA_963756595.1. Taxonomy (GTDB): domain Bacteria; phylum Acidobacteriota; class Thermoanaerobaculia; order Multivoradales; family UBA5704; genus DATARR01. Next base: position 9,397 of record CAVWOZ010000064.1, on the reverse strand, counting down.
TCTGCGGCGACGCGGCCCTGAGCCCCAAGGTGGCGGCGGTCAACGGCGGCGCCGGCGACCTGCGCGTCGGGGCGCGCTACGCGATCCCCTTCGAGATGCTCTCCCCCGAGTGGCAGCTCAAGGCGGCCCGCGCCCTCTTCGCCGGCGACCGCGGCGAGGCCGACGGCTGGCATCACAAGGTGCAGGGGGTGGGCCCCTTGCAGCGCGAGAGCCTGTGGAACCTCGCCGTCTGGTTCACCGGCTCGGGGGAGAACTTCCGCGCCATCCGCGAGTACAACGAGCTGCGCGACGAGGACCTGTCGCGCGGCAGCGAGGTGACGATCCCCTCGGAGCTGCTGCGCCCCGCCTTCCGCGGCGCCCTGCCGGTCGCCGAGAAGCCGTACCTGCTCCAGTACGCCTCCGACAAGGACGGCGAGTACGCCGTATACCGCCTGCGTCCGGGGGAGGCGCTCTACTCCTCGGTCGTGGTGCGCTTCACCGGCCGCGTGTTCGCGGTGGACGTCAACAAGCTCGCCGCGCAGATCGCAAAGCGCAGCGGCATCCCCGACGTCACCGACATCCCGGTCGGCTTCCGGATCAAGGTGCCGTTCGACCTCCTGCAGCCCGAGTACCTCCCGGCAGGGCACCCGCGGCGCAAGCAGTACGAGGAGAGCCTGCGCCAGAGCGCCCGCTTCAGCAACCAGGTGAAGGCCAAGGGGCTCGCCGGGATCACCCTGGTGCTCGACGCCGGCCACGGCGGCCTCGACTCCGGCGCCAGCCTCGGCGGCGTCTGGGAGAGCCTCTACGTCTACGACATCGCGATGCGGATCAAGCGCACGCTCGAGGCCGAGACGGCCGCCCGGGTGCTCCTCACCACCCGCGACGGCGGCGACTTCCGCGTCCAGGACGTCGACGTCCTCCCCTTCTCGCGCGGCCACGCCGTGCTCACCGATCCCCCCTATCCGATCGCCGATCCGAAGGTGGGGGTGAACCTGCGCTGGTACCTCGCCAACAGCCTGTTCCGGAAGACGGTGAAGAGCGACAAGGACCCCGAGAAGGTGGTCTTCCTGTCGCTCCACGCCGACTCCCTCCACCCGTCGCTGCGCGGCCTGATGGCCTACATCCCGGCGGCCGACATGCGCGGCGAGAGCTACGGCAAGAACGGCTCGGTCTACGCCTCCCGGAAGGAGGTCCAGGAGAGCCCGACGGTGACCTTCCCGCGCCAGCAGCGGGTGCAGAGCGAGGGGCTGTCGCGCGAGCTCGCCAAGCAGGTGGTCGCCGCCTTCCAGTCGGCCAGCCTGCCGGTCCACCCGTTCAGCCCGGTGCGCGACAAGATCATCCGCGACAACGGCGTCTGGGTGCCGGCCGTCCTGCGCTACAACTCGATCCCGGCCAAGATCCTGCTCGAGATCTGCAACCTGGCGAACGACCAGGACCGCGCCCTGCTCCAGACCCGCGCCTACCGCCAGCAGGTGGCCGACTCGGTCGTCCGCGGCCTGCTCGCCTACTACGGCCAGGGCGCCGCCGCCCCCTCGCAGCTGGTCGCCGCCTCCTCGAAGTAGGGTGCAGCCCCTCCCGGGGTTTGGTGCTACCCTTCTTTTATTGAAGAAGCTCGGGAACTTTTCCGAGGCCCCCGGGGTCTATCAGAGCAGGGCGAGGCTCGATCCGCCGCCCTGGGAGGACTCGGTGGGCGTCGCCACGGTGTATCCAGTCGTCAATCCGGATGTTGCTCTCGACGTCGCCCTGGTCGAACGCCATCGCGCGGGCGACCTCCAGGCCTTCGACGAGGTCTACGAGCGCTTCGGCGAGATGGTCTACAACCTCGCCGTCCGCCTCGCCGGCAACCGTGAGGAGGCCGCCGACCTGACGCAGGAGATCTTCCTGCGCATCTTCCGCCACCTGGGGAGCTTCGGCGGGCGTTCGACGCTCAAGACCTGGGTCTTCCGGATCGCCATCAACCACTGCCGCGACCGCCTGTCCCGCCGCCATCCGGCGATGCAGTCGATCGACGTCGAGAACGCGGAGGGAGGGGTGGCGATCGCCGATCCGGCCCGCGGGCCGGAGGCCCTGGCCCTCGCCGCCGACGAGGGGCGCCGGGTGGCCGCGGGTCTCACCCGCATCCCGGCGGTGTTTCGCGAGGCGGTGGTGCTGCGCGACCTGGAGGGTTTATCCTATGATGAGATTGCTGAAGTGCTGGGGGTGCGGGTGGGGACGGTCCGTTCGCGGATCGCTCGCGGCCGCGACCAGCTGCGCATTCTCCTGGAGAAAGGGCTATGAATCTTCACGCGTCCACTGAGCAGCTCTCGGCCTACCTCGACTCCGAGCTCGGGTTCGCCGCGGCACGCCAGCTCGAATCTCACTTTTCCGGGTGCGCGGAGTGCGCGACGCGCCTGGAGTCGATGCGGCGGGTGGTCAACGGGCTCGGCCGGGTCGGCCGGGCGGAGCGGGCCGTGCCGCCGCCGGCGCTGCGCCAGCAGATCCGCCGCCAGGTGGTCACCGAGCCGCCGATCTACGGCGTCCGCAAGGCGCTCGACACCCTGCGCTTCCTCCTCTTCCCCCTCCAGCCCGGGCTGCGCACCGCCGCCGCCATGGGGCTCGCCCTGGTGGTGGGGCTGTTCACCTTCGCCCATCAGGAAGGGAGCTTCCAGGGATCGGCCGGGCGCGCCGCCGGCCAGGCGGGTCGGGAGAAGGTCACCGTCGAGCCGGGTGACCATGGCGTCCTGGTGCCCACCACCAGCAATGTGGCCGGCCGGGATTTCACCCTGACCGACGACGGGTGGGTCCAGATGGGGCTCGACGGGCAGGAGCCGGTCGCCCGCGTCGACACCGGCAGCCCGCAGGGGCGGGCGCTGCTGACCAAGCTCTCGGGAGTGGAGCTGCTGCTCGCCGACGGCACGCCGGTCCTGCTGCGCTACAACCTGGAGACGGTCGAGATCCGCCACGCGCCGCCGACCCGCGTGCTCGGCTACGAGGGGCCGCCGGCGGTGCACCCGATCCCGCGGGTCCGCCGCGGGCACCCCTCGCGGACGGTGGCGGCGTAGGGCGCGCCGCTAGCGGAACGGCTCGATCTTCTCGATCGTCCAGCTCTCGCCGCCGAGGCTGACGGCGTCTCCCGGCTTGCGGCCGAGGAGCTCCTTGGCGAGGTCGGACTCGTAGGAGATCACGTCCTCCTCGGGCTTGCTCTCCCAGGGGCCGAGGATGGTCAGCACCCGCCGCCCCCCGCCCTTCACCCCGATCAGATGCAGCTGGCTGCCGATGCGGACCTCGGAGAGGTCGGTGCCGTCGGTCTCGATCAGCCGCACGCGGGAGAGGTCGCCGTTCAAGGAGGCGGCGCGGGAGTTCAGGTACTCGTGGCGCTGGCGGGCCGACTTGTACTCGAAGTTCTCGCGCAGGTCGCCCATCGCGCGCGCCTCCTCGATCGCCTTGCGGTTCGCCGGGATGTCCACCGAGAGGATCTGCTGCAGCTCGGCCCGCTTCGCCTCGACCGAGGGAGCCAGGGCGTAGAGCGGCGGCGGCCCGCTGTCCTTGTGCAGGTTCTGGAAGCGGAGGTGGATGGCGTTGGTGAGCGCCTCGCGCTGGTAGGGCTCGAGCGGGGCGGCGCGCTGGATCGCGTCCTCCGCCTGCGCCGCCTGGTCCTCGCTGAGATGGCCGAGCAGGCGCGGCAGGGTCCCCCCCGACTCGGCGAGCGCCAGCAGGCGCACGCGGTAGGTGGCGAACTCGTCGCGCGAGAGCGCGGTCAGGATCTGCTGCAGCAGCCGCAGCGCGTTGCGCGAGCGCATCGTCTCGTCGACCGCCGCCCGCTCGGCGAGCCAGACGAAGGCCGGCGGGTTGCGGTGCGGCTGGGCGAGCAGGCTGTCGAGCAGGCGGTCGAGGTCGCGCAGCGACCCCTGCGCCAGGCCGTCGGCCAGCAGGTCGAGGGCGCGCGGGTCGGACTCCTTCCCCATGGCGTCGCGGAAGATGGCGGGCCAGTCCTCGCGCCGCTCGCGCACCATCACGTAGGCGCGCTCGCGCAGCAGGCGGTCCTCGATGCCGGCGAACAGCCGCTGCGGCTGGTCGGCGAGCAGCTTGTCGGGAGCCCAGTCGGCGTCGTCGGCGAGCTTGGCGATGTTGCCGCCGCTCCTCTCGATGGCGAACCAGATCTCGAAGGCGAGGCCGGGGTCGGCGTCCATCACCTCCTCGGCGACCACGGCGAGGTTCACCGCCATGCGGTCGCGCAGCCCCTCGTCGCGCGCCCCCTCGCGCCGCAGCCGCTCGATCTTCTTGCGCGGGTCGGCCCGCTCGAACGCCTTCCAGACCGAGTCGAGCGCGTCGCCGGAGCTGTCCGCCCAGCGGTAGGTCTGGCGCGCGCCGGCGCCGCTCGCCACCACCTGCTGGTGCTTGCGCGCCGCCGACCACCACCCCGTCCACTGCGACTCGGAGACGATGCCGGCCAGGATGTCGCGCACCTCGCCGGCGGTCAGCGGCCGGTCGTAGCTCTCGAGGGTGGTGCGCAGCAGCTCGGGGGGGCTCATCACCTTGAGCTCGGCCGGGTTCTCGAGCTTGCGCCGCAGCACGTGCTGCGGCTCGAGCGGGCGCAGCAGCTTCGGCGCCGCCTTGAAGCCGACAGTCAGGCCGCGGATGCGCTCGAAGTCGACCTTGAAGCTCTCGAGCCCGAGGTTCGCCTCGACCACCCGGCCCACCCCTTTCCCCTCCATCGCCACCACCGTGCCGACGTCGAAGGCGAGCAGCCCTTCCAGGCGCTCGACCTTCTCCCAGGTCTTGGCGAGGTCCCCCGGCGCCTTGTGCAGCCCCACCGCCTCGTACAGCGCCTTGAAGGTCGAGCGGTCGCCGTAGAGCTTGCCGAGGATGGAGGAGACGGTGGGGTGCAGCTTGTCGGCCGGGAGGAAGAGGGTGCCGGCGCGTTTGATCAGCGCCAGGCGCAGGGCCAGGCGGGAGCTCTCCCGCAGATGGTCGTCGAGCAGCTCGAGCAGCGAGCGCGCCCGCGCCTCCTCGCCGGTGCCGATCAGCGCCCGCGCCACGCCGACGAAATACTCGAGCTCTGAAGGGTCTTTCTCGATCCGGGCCAGCCAGTCGCTTTCGATCGAGTCGAAGTCGCCTTTGGACAGTTGGGTCTGGGTGTTGCGGGAGATCGTCATAGGAAGTCTGAAAGATACCAGATTCTATAAGCTAGCACCCGTGTCCTCCCCACCCGATCCGCCGGCCGCCGCCCCGGAGCTCGAACGGCGCCTGCGCGCGGCGGGCTCCGAGGAGCTGGCGGCGCTGGTTTCCGGGCACGCCGCGGAGCTCGAGGCGCCGCTGGTCCTCCAGGCGCTGCGCAACCCGTTCTGCACCGCCGAGGTGATCGCGCTGCTCGCCGCCGAGCGGCGGCTGCTCTCGTTCCACGAGCTGCGCCGCGCCCTCGCCTTCCACCCGCTCACCCCCGAGACGCTCGCCGGCGCGATCGTGCCGACCCTGTTCTGGCGCGACCTGATGGAGCTCGCGCTCGACCCGCGGGTGCGCCCGGCGCTGCGGCGCGCCGCCGAGGGGCTGCTGGCCGTCCGCCTCCCCGGCCTGGCGGTGGGGGAGAAGGTGTCGCTCGCCCGCCGGGCGGGCGCCGGGGTGATCGCGCATCTGCGCCACGACCCCAGCCCGCGGGTGATCGCCGCGCTGCTCGACAACTCCCGGCTGACCGAGGCGCAGCTGGCGCCGGTCGTCCACCGCGCGACGACCCCGCCGGCGGTCCTCGAGCTGATCGCCGCCGACCGCCGCTGGGGGGTGCGCTACCCGCTGCGCGTCGCCCTGGCGAGGAACCCCGCCACCCCGCTCGCCACCGCCTGGCGGCTGCTCGCCGCCCTGCGCAAGAGCGACCTCAGGGCGGTCGCCGCCGACCCGCGGTGCCCCGAGCCGCTGCGGCGCCGGGCGCGAGTCTTGCTGGAGGAAACGGGATGAACGAGCCTGTCGCGTGCGATCGATTTGACCCCGGGGTGGAGCGGCGCGTAAAGTTATGAGTCGCGTGCCGAAAAACGTGCCCAGACGAGAGAGAGTTCCGCCTCGCAAAATCGACATCGCCCCCCTGGCCGAAGCTGCGGCCGTCGCGGGTGAAGGCGCGGCAGGCGCCAGGCGTCCCAACCGTCAACCCCCCTGGGAGAAGGAAGCGGTGTCCACCGAGAGCGGCTCTTTTGGCGACTGGCTGCGGCGGCAGCGCGAGGTGCGCGAGATCGGCATCCGCGACATCGCCGACCGCACCAAGATCAGCCTGCGATACCTCGAAGCGATGGAGGCGGACCGCTTCGACCTGCTCCCCGCGCCCGTCTTCGCCAAGGGCTTTCTGCGCGAGTACGCCCGCTACGTGGGGCTGTCGCCCGACGACGTGGTCAACCACTACCTCTCCGTGCACCATCCGGAGGAGCTCGCCCCCCCCGGCGAGGATCCCAAGATCCGGCCGCGCACGAAGCCGGGCGACGTCACCCCCTCCCCGGTCCGGCGCAACTGGAGCTGGAGCCTGCTGCTCGCCCTGGCCGGCCTCCTCCTGCTCCTGCTGGTCGGCCTCTTCGCCTACCTGAGCGACCGCCATCACGAGGAGAAGAAGGCGGCCAACGCCCGCCAGCCGGCGGCCGCCGGGCCGGCCGTCCCGGTGGCGGCGCTGCCGGCGGTGCCGGCGCCCGCTCCCCAGGCGGCGCCGCCCGCCTCGCCGATCGAGGTCTCCCTCGATTTTTCCAAGGAGTGCTGGGTCGATGCGGTGATCGACGGCAAGAACCACCGCTCCGAGATCCGCGTCCAGGGCGAGGCGCTGCAGCTCGAGGCCCAGAAGAGCATCGTCCTGACGCTCGGCAATGCCGGCGCGGTCGAGGTGCAGGTCAACGGCTACCCTCTCGAGCTCCACAAGAAGGATGGGGAGGTGGCGAAGAACCTGACGATCGACCTCGACACCGTCCAGGCGCTCAAGGCGAAAAAAGAGGCCCGCTGACCGTGTCCGGTCCGTCCTCTCCCCTGCTCGAGCAGATCCGCTCGGGCAACCGGCAGTTTCAGCTCCTGGCGGCCGACGGGGTTCTCCCCCTGCCGCCCGAGGAGCTGATCCCCATCCAGGTCGATCTCGCCCAGGGTGACGACGCCGAGGTGGCCGGGCGCGCCCGGGAGAGCCTGCGCGGCGTCGACGCGCGCTTCGCCAAGCCGTTCCTCGAGCACCAGGCCGGCGAGAGCGTGCTCGCCTACTTCGCCGAGGAGATCAACCACCCGGTCCTCCTCGAGGCCATCCTGCGCCGGCGCGACGTGCCGCGCCCGCTCCTCGCCCGCCTCGCCCGGCGGCTGCCGCCGGACCTCCAGGAGATCCTCCTGCTGCGCCAGGACGCCATCGTCGAGGAGCCGGCGATCCTCGAGGGGCTGGAGGAGAACCCGCAGCTCTCCTCCTACTCGCAGCGGCGGATCTCGGAGTACCGCGAGCACCTCCTGCCGCGCCGCCGCACCCCCGTCCCGGCCGCCGCGCCGGGGGAGGAGATGAGCGAGGAGGAGCTGCAGATGGAGATCGAGGCGGCGCGCCTCCTTCCCGCCCTCGGCGAGCTCGAGCCGGAGCGCACCAAGCTCACCGAGGGGCAGATCCGAGGCCTGTCGATCCCGGCCCGCCTGAAGCTGACCCGCGGCGCGCCGCGCTCCCTGCGCAACGTGCTGATGCGCGACTCGAACCCCCAGGTCGCCGTCTCGGTGATCATGAACAACAACCTCTCCGAGCAGGAGATCGAGCAGACCGCCGCCAGCCGCTCGGTGGTCGAGGAGGTCCTGACCGCCATCGCCCGCCGGCGCGAGTGGGCCAACAAGTACACCATCGTCAAATCCCTGGTCTCGAATCCCCGCTGTCCCCTGGCGATTTCGATCCGGATGATCCCCAAGCTCTCCGTCCGCGACCTCAAAGATCTGGGCCGCGACCGCAACATTGCCGACGCGGTGCGCTCGACAGCCCTCCGTTTGTATAGAATCAAGCAGAAATAGAGAGCACAAAAGATGGCCAGGGACTTCTACGCCGTCCTCGCGGTGCCGCGCAATGCCACCGAGGACCAGATCCGCCAGCGCTTCCGGGAGCTGGCGCGCACCCGCCACCCCGATCGTTTCCAGGGCGCGGAGAAGGCGCGCGCCGAGAGCGAGTTCCAGGAGATCACCCAGGCCTACATCGTGCTGGCCGACCCCGAGCGGCGGCGCAAGCACGACGTCGAGCTGATCCGCCCCGGCGAGGGCAACGAGGTGGTCGACCCGCGCCAGCTCTTCCGCGTCTACCTCCAGCGCGGCGTCAAGGCCTACAAGGAGAAGCACTACCTGGAGGCGGCGAACAACTTCGACCTGGCGACGCAGACCGACCCCCGCAACGGCCAGGCCTGGCACCACCTCGCCCAGGCGTGCAGCCAGCAGCGCAGCTGGCTCCCCCGCGCCCTCGACGCCATCGACCGCGCCTGCCAGCTCGAGCCGATGAACGGCGCCTACCTGAAGCAGGCCGGCCGCATCTACGCCCTGACCGGACAGACCGAGAAAGCGCTAAACTACTACCGCAAGTCCCTCCAGTGGGGGGACGACGACCCCGCCGTGCGCCAGGCGATCGAGGAGCTCAGCCGGCCCGCCGCCGCGCCGCGCCGGGGTCTCTTCGGGGGGAAGAGCTCGTGAGCCTGCGTATCACCGCCTGCGGGCTCTCCGACGTCGGGCTCACCCGCGCCCACAACGAGGACTACTTCGAGGTCGACCCGCAGCACCGCCTCTACGTCGTCGCCGACGGCATGGGCGGCCACAGCCACGGCGAGGTGGCGGCGCAGCTCGCCGTCAACTCGATCCGCGACTTCGTGGCGCGGAGCGCCGACCGCGACACCACCTGGCCGTTCAACCTCGACTCGCGCCTCGCCCACCACTCGAACCTGCTCAAGATGGCGGTCGAGATCGCCCACGACCACGTGCTGCGCGCGATCACCAAGGACAGCGCACTCTACGGCATGGGGACGACCGTCGTCGGCGTCCTCCTCTCCGGCTCGACCGCCGCCGTCGCCCACGTCGGCGACAGCCGCGCCTACCGGCTGCGCGGCGACCGCCTGGAGCAGCTCACCCAGGACCACACCTGGGTCAACGAGCAGGTCGTCGCCGGCTTCCTCTCCCGCGAGCAGGCCCGCTCGCACCCGCTCAAGAACGTCGTCACCCGCGCCCTCGGCGGCGAGAGCGACGTCCAGGTCGACCTGCGCGAGATCGAGGTCGCGGCGGGCGACCTCATCCTCCTCTGCTCGGACGGCCTGACCGGCATGCTCTCCGACGCCGACATCCGCGACCGCCTCGCCTCCGGCCGCAGCCTCCACGAGATCTGCCGCACCCTGATCAACGACTCGAACGCCCGCGGCGGCATCGACAACGTCACCGTCGTGCTGCTGGGCGTCGAAGAGGCCGGGGAAAAGGACGACGGGGAAGCGACCCGGTA
>CAVWOZ010000063.1:0-66610 GCA_963756595.1 uncultured Acidobacteriota bacterium | reverse complement strand
GTAAGCCGGCGGGACGCCGGCGCTCCCAGGAAAGGCCCCGGGGGGCCGGGGTTCAGGCGGATCGGGCCTGAACCTCGGGGACGAGGGGCGGGGAATCCTCAGGAGGCGGGCCGGCGCGGGCCGCCGTTCCCCACAGCTCCGGCCGGCCGTCCTTCGCTCGCCATCTTTCCCACGTTGTCTTTGAAGGCGGAGAGGTCGAGGATGGGTTTGGTCCAGTGGTCGTCGCAGCCGGCGGCGAGGGAGCGCTCGCGGTCTCCGGCCATGGCGTGGGCGGTCAGGGCCACGATGGGGGTGGAGTCGAAGTCGGGGTCGGCGCGCAGGCGTTTGGTGGCTTCGAGGCCGTCGAACTTGCCGCCGAGCGAGAGGTCCATGAGGATGAGGTCGGGTTTCTCTTCGTGCGCCTGGACGATCCCTTCCTCGGCTTCCTTGGCTTCGGCGACGTCGTAGCCATAGAGCTCGAGGGTGAGGCGGACCAGCTCGCGCGTATCGGGATCGTCTTCGACCAGCAGAATCTTTGGCATCAAGGTTTGACTCCCAGCTCTTCGAGCGTCTCCCGCAGCCGGCTCTGCAGGTCGGGGATCATCAGGTCCCCTTTGCGGATCACGTCCGCGATACGGTCGACGACCAGACGGCGGTCGTCGGGGGTGAGGTCCTTGCCGGTGATCACCAGGACCGGGGTGTGCTCGGTCGCCGGGTCGTTGCGCAGGTGCGCGATCAGCTCGAAGCCGCTCATGCCGCGCGGCATGATGAGGTCCGAGAGGATGGCGGCCGGCGGCGACTTGGCGATCGAGGCGAGGGCCGATTCGCCGTCCGCGGTGGTGACCACCCGATAGCCGGCCTCGCGGAGGGCGGTGGCGAGGAGCTCGCGCACGCCGTATTCGTCGTCGACCACCAGGATGTGGCCGTCCTCGGCCTGCACCCCCTGCTCGCGCACGGTGCGCAGGGCATCGATCAGCCGCGGCGGCTCGACCGGCTTCAGCAGATAGGCCGAGGCGCCGAGGCGGTAGCCGAGGGCGCGGTTGTCGACGATCGAGCAGACGATGACGGGGATCGCGGCCGTGGCCTCGTCCCCCTTGAGCGCCTGCAGGACCTGCCAGCCGTCCATGCCGGGCATCATCACGTCGAGGGTGATGGCGGCGGGGAGGAGGCGCTTGGCGAGGGTGAGGCCGATCGGGCCCGAGGCGGCGACGCGCGAGCGGAAGCCGGCGCTCGCCACCGTCTGCACCAGGAGGTCCGAGGCGTCGGGGTCGTCCTCGATGACGAGCACGAGGGAACGGTCGTCCGCGGCGGCCTCCGGCTCTCCGGCGGATTCGTCCGCCGCTGCGATCCCGGTCTTGCCGGCCGCGTTCTCCTCGATATCGGGCTCCGGGGCGACCAGGGGGAGGGTGACGGTGAAGGTCGAGCCGCGGTCGGGGCGCGAGGTGACCTCGATGGTGCCACCGAGGAGAGTGACGATCTGGCGCACGATCGAGAGGCCGAGCCCGGCGCCGCCGACCAGGCGGGACATCGAGCCGTCGACCTGCCGGAAGCGCTCGAAGATGAGGTCGAGCGCCGAGGGGTCGATCCCCACCCCGGTGTCGTGGACGAGGAAGCGGCACATCCCGTTCTCTGCAGGGATCAGCTCGGCCTCGACCTCCCCTCGTTGAGTGAACTTGATGGCGTTCGACAGCAGGTTGATCACCACCTGGCGCACGCGCAGCGGATCGCTGAAGGCGAACGGCAGCGGCTCGGGGACGCGCAGGTGATAGCCGATCCCCTTCTGGCGGGCGAGCGACTGCAGCTCGCGGAAGGCCCCTTCGACGGTCTCGGCGAGGTCGAACGCCTCGCGGTTGATCTTCATCCGCCCGGCCTCGATCTTGGCGACGTCGAGGACGTCGTCGATCAGCGCCAGCAGGTGGCGGCCGTTCCTCAGGATGCGCTCGAAGGCGGTGGCGTACGGCTTGGGGATCGGCTTGCCGGCCTCGGTCATCTCGACGAGCTGGACGAAGCCGATGATGGCGGTCAGCGGGGTGCGCAGCTCGTGCGACATGTTGGCCACGAACTCGGCCTTCAGGCGGTTGTACTCCTCGAGGCGGCGGTTGGCGAGCGTCAGGTCCTCGACGAGCTGGCGCTGGCGCGCCTCGCTCTCGCGGAGCTGGCGCTCGGTCTCGGTGATGCGCAGCAGCGCCTTGACGTGGGCGAGCAGGGAGCGGCGGTCGAGCGGCTTGGCGAGGTAGCCGTCGGCGCCGGACTCGAGCCCCTCGGCCTGCGCCTCGCGGGAGACGGCGAGCCCCGAGATCATGATCACCGGGGTGGTGAAGAGGGCCGGGTCGGCCTTGATCCGCTTGCAGACCTCGAGCCCCGGCTCGTCGGGGAGCATGGCGTCGAGGAGGACGAGGTCCGGGAGCTCGCGGCGGCAGTGGGCGAACCCCTCGGCCGCGGTCGCCGCGGGGACGGTGTCGTATCCCGCCTCACCGAGGATCTTGGAGTAGGCGGCGAGCAGCGCGGGCTCGTCGTCGACGATCAGGATCTTGGCCATGTCCCCGTCCCCCCTCCCCTTGCAGGTTCCGGCGCATCCAGAGGCAGGCTCACGCAGAAGATCGCGCCCCCGCCGTCCCGGTTCTCGACCCCGATCGTGCCGCCGTGCCCCTCGACGATCCGCTGCACGATGGCGAGGCCGAGGCCGGTGCATTTCTCGCCGGCGGTGCCGCGCGCGCGGTGGCTGACGAACGGGCGGAAGAGGCGCTCGAGCTCGTCCACCGGCACCCCGGGCCCCTGGTCGGCGACGGTGAGGAGGAGCCGGCCGCGGGCCTCGGCCGGACGCTCCACGGCGAGGCGGACCTCCACGGCCGACCCCGGCGGCGAGAACTTGACGGCGTTGCCGAGCAGGTTGTTGAGCACCTGCTCGACCTTCGGGGCGTCGAGCCGCATCGGCAGCGCGGGCGGGCATCCCGCCGCGCGGACGAAGTCGATCGTCGTCCCCTTCTTGGCGGCGAGGGCGCGGTTGAGGCGGACGTTGCGCTCGGCGAGGGCGCAGAGGTCGACGGCGGCGAGGTCGAGCGCCAGCTCGCCGGCCTCGATCCGGGCGAGGTCGAGGAGGTCCTCGACGAGGCGGAGCATGAACTCGCTCGAGCCGCGGATGGTGTCGACGAACAGCACCTGGTCGCGGTCGAGAGCGGGGGCGGCCTCCTCGAGCAGGAACTGGCTGTAGGTGAGGATGACCTCGAGCGGGTTGCGCAGATCGTGCGCCGCCATGCCGAGGAACTGGTTCTTCTGCTCGTTCAAGCGCGACAGCTCGGCGTTCTTCTTCGCCAGCTCGCGCTGGGCGGCGGCGAGCTCGTTGTTGAGGGCGGAGAGCGCCTCGTAGTGGTGGTCGTCGCGCGGGGCGCGGCCCGGCAGACCCTGGAGATTGATGTCGCTCATCGGCCTCATCCCTCTCCTCTCAAGGTGCTCGGCGAGGGGCTCAAGAGGCCGCCAGGCGCTTCGCGAGCTCGATCGCCTCCGCGGCGTCGCGGGCGTGGCCGTCCGCGCCGATGCGGCGCCAGAGCTCGGGATCGACGTTGAACGGGTAGCCGCCGACCAGCACCTTGACCTCGGGGCTCTCGGCGCGGACGGCGGCGATCAGCCGGGCGACGCCGCGGACGTGGGCGGCGAGGGTGGCCGAGACGGCGAGGACGTCGGCGCGGCGCTCGACGACGGTGCGCACGAGGTCGGCGGCCGGGGTGTTGGCGCCGAGATAGTAGGTGTCCCACCCCTCCATCTCGAAGAAGTCGGAGACCATGCGGACGCCGATCTCGTGGAGGTCGCCGCCGATGCAGGTGCCGACCAGCACGCGGCCGTTCTTGCGGCCGGTGAAGATGTAGGGGTAGAGCTGGGACATCACGAGTTGGGTCGCCGCCGTGCAGTAGTGCTCCTGGGCGACGCTGATCTCGCCGGTCTGCCAGAGGCGGCCGATCTCGACCTGGGTGCGCTGGAAGACGTGGAGATAGATCTCCTTGACCCCGACCCCCTCCTCGACCGAGCGCAGGATGAGCTGGCTCGCCGCCTGCCGGTCGCCGGCGAGCAGAGCGCGCAGGTAGCGCTGCGACAGGTCGTAGAACGGATCGGACGGCGCGGAGGCCTCGCCGGTGGGGGGACCGGAAGGGGAGTCCGAGAGCACCCGCAAGCCCGCCGTCAGGTATTCGCTGGCGATCTCGGCCTGGCCGGCGGGGAGCTGGCGGAGCAGGCTCTCGCGCAACGCCTCGAGGTCGCCGGACAGCTCGCTCGTGGAGAGCCCGCGGGAGACGAGCATCACCCGCGCCCACTCGACGGCATCGGCGAACAGCGCCGGCGAGCCGTGGGCGATCGCCGCGGCGAGCGCGGCCAGGTGGTCGTCCGCGGTGACGAAGCGGTGCCCGGGATTCGCCGCTTGCTCCGTCACCGGGCTGGCCACCGCGCCCCGCCGCGCTTCGAGGGCGTGGACGACCTCGGGATGCAGCACGTTCAAGTCCTTAGCCCTCCGCGGGAGGCGGACGCGAAATCTTTCTTTTTCAGCGCCTTGTGCATGACTTTAGGCCCGCTTCATCAAGTCCCTTGCGGGCGGATTGCAGGGGATTGCAAGGAGCGTTCCCGGTTGGGGGGCGGAAGGGAGAGCCGCCCCGCGTGATTGCGTGGCCCCCGGCGGTCACCGTGCCGCCGGGCCCTCATCACCCCGGCCCTCTTCTCCCCGCCTCCCCCCCAGCCCGCCGGGAGAAGAGGGGGGCCCTGAAGGGGAAACGTAAGGTTGCCGGCAGGGTTGCAGTTCTCCCCTCTCGCCCGGTCGGGCGGGTGGGAGGCTGGGAGAGAGGGGCCGGGGGAGTGAGGGCGCGGCGGCGGGGTCAACGCCGCGAGGAGGGGAGCTTCCGGATCGGCGAGAAGGCCCCCCTACTTCCTCGCCTCCGGGTCCGCCAACGGAGCCTCCTCCGGGGCCAGCGGGCGGACGAGGACGCCGTAGCCGGAGGTGCCGAGGAGGAGGTCGTTGCCGAGGACGCGGGCGGCGGTGACGTCGCGGGCGGGGACGGGGACGTCGACGGCCTGGAACTTGTGGGTCTGGCGGTCGAAGAGGCGGACGGTGTCGCCGCTCACCATCAGGGCGGGGCGGCGGTCGTCGGCGGTGGGGATCAGCCGCGAGGCATCTTTGGTCAGCTCTTTCCAGTCCCCTTCCGTGCCGTCACCCCCCTTGCCGCCGCCGTCACCGCTGCGGGCGTAGACCCCTCCCGCGCCCCAGAGCAGGAGCTGGCCGGCGACCGGCTGCAGGCGGCCTCCCGCGAAGGGGGCCTCGATCGTGTGGTTGGCGTCCGCGGTCAGCCGGTAGAGGCCGGTCGCGTCGGTCACCCAGAGGGCGTTGCCGAAGTAGACGGCCGAGCGGGGGGCGCCGTGCTTGTAGGAGAGGGGGGTGAAGAGCTTCCCCTTGAGCTCGTAGAGGCGGTCCGGGGTGCGGGCGAGGAGGCGCGGGCCGTCGGCGATGAACTGCTCGATCGTCCCCTCCCCCATGTCGCGCACCCAGTGCCACCCCTGGCCGCGGCGCTCGAAGAGCCCCTTCTCGGTGGCGGCGAAGACCCGTCCCTGGTGGACGGCGAGGTCCCAGACGGTGGGGAGCGGCACGAAGTTGGCGAACGTCGTGCCGCCGTCGCGCGACGAGTAGACGCCGGAGAAGGGGCCGGCGTGGTGGACGGCGATCATCAGCTCGTCGCCGTTTTTGGCGAAGGCGGAGACGCGGGTGTTGATGATCCCCCCGCTCGACGGGCGGAGGGTGGCGCCGCCGTCCTCCGAGATCCAGATGCCGGACCCCTCGGTGCCGAAGATCACCCGCTCGGGATGGGCGGGATGGAAGGCGATCGACTGCACGGAGATGCCGGGATCGCCCACCCGGTGGAAGGTCTTGCCGCCGTCGTCCGAGACGTGGAGGCCGGCGACGGTGCCGGCGAGCAGACGGCCCGAGGGGAGGGCGGCGAAGCTGGTGGTGCGGCGCTCCTCGAAGCCGTCCTTGGTGCGCTCCCACTTCTTGCCGCGATCGAGCGTGTGGTAGACCCAGCCGCAGGTGCTCGCCCAGATCTCCCCCGGATGGTCGGCGACCGGCACCAGGCTGAACACCTCGGAGTCGAGGACCATGCCGTCGAACACCCCGGCCCAGCTCTTGCCGGCGTCCTCGCTGCGGTAGGCGCGGCGCCAGGTGCCGGCGATCACCGAGTCGGGCTGGTCGGGGTCGACCATCAGGCTGGTGACCTTCTGCATGTCGGCGACGTCGGCGGTCAGCCGCTGCCAGGAGTCGCCGGAGTTCTCGGTGGCGTAGACCCCCGAGAGGGTGCCGGCGTAGATCCGCCCCTCCTTGCCGGGGACGAGTGCCAGGGTGTAGACCGGCTCCTCGCGGGGGAGGCCGTTGGCGCGCGAGTTCCAGCTCTTGCCGTAGTCGTCCGACGAGGCCACGAAGCCGCCGGTGTAGATGCCGCGCAGCCCCACCCAGAGGCGGCTCGGACGGTTGGGGTCGAAGCGCAGGGCGGTCACCACCCAGCCGGGGAACGGCAGGTGGGGGCCGGCGTTCGCCCAGGTGCGGCCGCCGTTCTCCGAGACGTAGACCTGCCCCACGGTGGTGCCGGCGAACACGCGGTCGGGGTTCCCCGGATCGAAGGTGACGGTGCGGATGTCCCCTCCCCAGATCGGCAGGTAGCGCCAGTCCCCGGCCGCCGCCGCGGCCGGGCGCGCTGTCGCGAGCGTTGAGAGCATCGCGAGCAGGAGGATCAGGAGACCCGGACAGGCGCCGCGCCGGCGGGCCGTGGCGAATCGATCAGGCATCGCGAGGATCCTCAGAGGGTTCAGACGTCGCAGGCTTCTCATACCGTGTACCGATGACCTCCGCCAGAATCGAGATGGCGATTTCCCCCGGGCTGTCGCCGCCGAGCGGCAGACCGATCGGAGCGTGCAGCCGGACCGTTGAAAGATCGAACCCGCGCTCCGCGAGCGCCTCGCGGACGCGCACCAGCTTGCGGCGGCTCC
Source organism: uncultured Acidobacteriota bacterium (assembly GCA_963756595.1). Classification (GTDB taxonomy): domain Bacteria; phylum Acidobacteriota; class Thermoanaerobaculia; order Multivoradales; family UBA5704; genus DATARR01. The sequence continues at coordinate 59,620 of CAVWOZ010000063.1, read as the reverse complement.
CCATCATCCCCACGTAGCGCAACCCCGCGGGACGGTCGCGGAGGAGCGCTGCGAGCGCCGCCGTGTCGGTCTCCCAGCAGCGCGAGACGACCGCCACGTAGAGCTCGCGCCCGCGCACCGGGAGGAGGAAGTCCTCCGTGTAGCCGGCGTCCACCGCGGCGAGCCGGGCGCCGGCGGGGAAGAGCTCCGGATTCCGGAACTCCGCGCGGTCGTCCGCCACCAGCAGCTCGAAGCCGGCGAGGGCGGCGGCTTTCGCCAGCGCCTGCCCTACCGCGCCGCCGCCGCAGATCACGAGCACCGGCGCCGCCACCATCACCTCCAGGAAGACCTCCGCCATGCCGCCGCAGACCATGCCGGTCGGCTCCCCCTGGGTCGCCTCCTCGGTCAGGTAATAGCGCTTGATCTCGGAAGCGGCGGCGGCGCCCCCGGAGCGCAGCTTGGCGAGCGCATCGGCCTTCACCAGCGCCTCGAACGCCCCACCCCCGAGATTGCCGAAGAACGTGCCGTCGGGGCGTGCCAGCAGCTTCCAACCCGTCTTGCCCGGGGTCGACCCCGCGGCCCGCACGATCTGGCACAGCACCACGCGTCCGTGCGTCTGCAAGGATCGTTCCGTCTCGGAGAGAACTTCGGGGGGTGCGGCGGTGACCATCCGAAATTGAGGATAACACCCGGGGGGGGAGACCACCGGCCCGGACGACGCCAACGGACCTCGGAGCGAGCTTTGTTCCTCCCCTGTACTCGGGGGAGGTTAGGAGGGGGCCCACCGCTCCAACCAAGGAAGCGTGCCGGACTCCGGAACGCCCCCTCCCGGCCTCCCCCGAGTACGGGGGAGGAGAACGGCTCGCTCGATCGGCCGGCGGTGAGATCGGCGGCCAGAGCGCGCCCTACGGCTCGGTGGTCAATCCCAGGCTTCTCTTCACCCGGAACCAGGCGTTGCGGAGCTTCCAGAAGCGGCTCGCCTCCATGGCGGCGAGGCGGTTGCGGAGCGCTTCGGCCTCGAGGGCGGCGCGGGCCCGGGTGTCGGCGAGGGCCGCTTCGGAGGTCCAGAGGTCGTGCTGGAGCCGAACCCCCTCCATCCGCGCGCCGGCGAGAAGGATGCCGTCGAGCGAGCCGCTCCACAGCGGCCAGGCGGTGCCGCGCGCGTCGATCACCTGGAGGCGGAGGAGGGCGGCGGAGCGCGAGGCGCCGGGGGGGAGGGCCACGGAGGCGACCCAGCCGGAGTGGAGGAAGCGCTCCTCGCCGAGCCAGGCGGCGACGTCCGGGCGCGGCTCGCGTACCGGGGCGGCTCCCAGACGTTCGCCGTCGAGCAGGATCTCGAGCTCGCGCACCTCCCCCGAATGCACTGCCGCCCACCCCGAGATGTCGAGCCGCCGGCCGCCGTCGGCGAGCTTCGTCCGCTCGACGATGAGGTGGGGCTCGCTGTGGAAGGCGAGCGCCGAGAAGTCGACCCCCGGCTCCGGCAGGGCGAGGTAGAGGTCCTGGAAGTTGCAGAGCCCCCGCTCGAGGCGGTGGAGCGAGCCGCCGGGGGTCCCCAGGGCGCGGTCGAGCGCCGACCGCACGAACGCCTCGGTCACCCAGGTCGAGCCGTAGTCGCTGGTGGCGAGCGAGCCGCTCTCGCTGTTCTCGTGGAAGAAGATCCCCGACTCCGGCATGGCGACCCCCTGCGGCAGCACGGCCGGGGAGTGGGCGCTGAAGGCGAGCATCCCGCCGGGCGCGAGCAGGCCGAGGAGGACGCGCAGCCAGGCGATGAAGCGCGCCTCGGGGAGGTGGGTGAAAAGGGAGGTCACCAGGATGGCGTCGAAGCGCTCGGCGCAGGCGAAGTCCTCGGGGCGGATCGTCGAGACGATGCCGTGGACGCCGAAGCGCTCCTCCTGGAAGCGCACGCCGTCCGCGTAGACGTCGGCCACCGCCAGGCGCTCCGCAGGGAGATCGCGCAGCAGGAAGCGGGTGACCCGCCCGTAGCCGCTGGCGAAGTCGAGGACGCGGATCGGGCGGTGATCGAAGTCCCCGAAGCGCCAGCGCAGCACCTGCCGCAGCGAATCGGCGATGCTCGCCCCGGAGCGGAAGTAGGCGAAGAGGGCACGGTCGCGGTCCCCCTCGAAGGTGTCGACCAGGAAGCCGAGCATCTCGTCGCGCGAGTCGATGGCGAGCCCGATCGCGTTCGCGGGTAGGCCGAGGTCGCCCAGCAGGGCCTGGACCGGGGGGGAGGTCTCGTCGGGGCGGAAGGCTAAAGTCATCGGGGGCGAGAGTTTAGCAGGGTAAGATCGGCGCCATGCTCAAGCGTCTGGTGGTGGGAGGGCTGGCGGCCTGGGCGGCGGCCGGCTTCCTCCAAGAGGTGAACCGGGCCGTCGCCGGCTGGGACGGCCGGGGGCGGGAGGACGGCGGGCTGCCGTGGCGCTTCGGGGCGCGCGAGCCGACGGCGCTCGCCCTCACCGTGGAGGCGGCCCGGCCGGCGCTGCCGCCGGGGGGCGCCGTCGCCTTCGCCACCGGGGACGATCCGCCGGGGAGCCGCCTGGTCGCCTGGCGCTGGGCGGCCTACCTGCTGCCGGAGCGGGACGTGCTGACGATCGACGATCCCGCCGCCGTCCAGCTCGCCACGGCGGTGATCGCCTTCCGCACGGAGATCCGCGATCCCCGCCTCGAGACCGTCCGCCGGCTCCCCGACGGCTGGCTGTACAAGGTGAAGCGGCCATGAGTCTCGCCCCCCTGCTGGCCGCCGCCGCCCTGCCGGCGCTCCTCGCCCTCGCCGGCAGCCGCCTCGCCCCCTGGCTCTCCGCCCCGGCGGACGGCGCCCTCTACCGCGCCGCGCTCTACGGGATGAGCGGCGCCGTGCTCCTCCATCTGGTCCTGACCCTGCTGGACTTTCTGGGGATCCCCTGGAGCCTGTGGCTCCTGGCGGGAGTCGGCGCCGTGCTCTTCGCCCTGTCCATGAAATGGGGCGGCGGAAACTCCCGCCCGGGGCTCCCGCAGAGAGACGACCGCTTCGGCTGGGGGGACGGGACGGCGCTCTTCGTCCTCGCCACCTTCACGGCGCTCGCGGCGAGCGGCTGGATCACCTTCGGCGACTTCATCTTCCACTGGGGGATCAAGGCGGAGCGCTTCGCGCTGGCCCGCGGGGTGGACTACGCGTACTTGGCGCGCGGGTGGAACTGGGTGCTCCATCCCGACTATCCGAACCTCCTCCCCGAGCTCTACGCCGTGATCACCCTGATGGCGCGGCGCTTCGATCCCGCGGCGCTGACGCTCGTGTCGTGCCTCGCCTTCGCCCTCACCCTCGCCGCCGTGCGCGAGGGGCTGCGCCAGGGAGGGTGCGACCGCTTCACCCGCCAGGCGGGGCTGGCGCTGATCGCACTCGCGCTCGGCGCCTTCGGCATCGGCTACCTCACGGTGGGGGGAGCCGACTGGCTGCTCGCCCTGGCGCTCGCCGCCGCCGTCCCTCCCCTCCTCCGGCCGCCGGACCGCGCGGGGGATTGCCAGCTCGCCGTGATCGCCGCCTTCACCGCCGCGTCGAAGATCGAAGGGGTGCCGCTCGCCGCCTTCCTGCTCCTGGTGCAGGCGGCGCGGCGGATCGCCGGGGAGCGGCGGATCGATCTCCGGACCCTCGCGGCGACGGCGCGGCTAGGGGTGCCGGCGGCCCTGGTGGTCCTCCCCTGGCTCGGGCGGGCCCTCCACCACCGCCTGTTCCTGGCCGGCGACGCCGGGGCCGTCTCGCTCGCCCGCGCCCCGCGGGTGGCGGCGGCGGTGCTCGAGACGATCCGCGACACCGGCGCCTGGCACGGCTTCCTGGCCGCGGCGTTCCTCCCGCTGCCGCTCCTGCTCGTCCGCCGGGCGCGGCCGCTGGCGGCCGTCGCCACCCTCGAGCTCGCCTTCGACGCCTACGTCTATCTGAGCGCGCCGATCAGCGATCTGCGCTACTTCGTGCTCTCGAACTTCGCGCGGCTCGGCTTCCAGCTGGTGCCGGCGAGCCTGGTGGTGGCGCTGGTGGTGTGGCGGGACGGCCCCGGGCCGGGGGCGGGGGCCGTCCCCGGGGCAGGCCGCGATCAGCGCGGCGTCGCGACTCCGACCGCCGGACTGTAGGGGGAGAAGACGGCGCCGGCCGTGGCGCACACCCGGAAGACGTAGGCGGTGGCGGCCCGGAGGCCGGTGACCGCGGCCGCGGTGGCGCCGGCCGGAAGGGTCGCCACCGTCTGGAAGACGGTCCCCTTCTGGTTGCGCCGCATCTCGACCACGTAGCCGGTCTCCCCCACCGCCCGGTCGGTCCAGCGGAGCGAGACGGCGGTGCTCGAGGTCGCCCGTACGATCAGCTTGGTCGGGGCGAGCAGGACCGGCGGCGGCGGGGGCGGCGGGATCACCGAGCCGTCGCCGTAGAGCTGGGAGACCGCGTTGCGGTCGTCGATCGACAGCCGGGCGCCGCGCCCGTCGTTGTGCGCCTTGGCGAACATCAGCGCGTCGGGATCGAGCGAGTGGGCGAGCCCCAGCGTATGGCCGAGCTCGTGGGCAAAGACCTGCGCCGCCATCACGGGGTTGCTCAGCAGGCAGCCGGCGCCGTCGTTGGTCACCACGTCCCCCTCGATCGCCTCGTGGTAGGCCTTCCCCTTCCAGGTCTGCGTCGCGACGTAGAAGAACGGCCCCCCCGCCGCGACCACGCCGCCCACCCCGCAGACGTAGGTCCCGGCGATCGAGCGGGCGGGATCGGGGCTCCCCGGATCGTTGAAGTCGATCGCATTGATGCCGTCGGAGGTGAAGATGCCGCCGGTCGCCTGGGTGGTGCCGGCGTAGACGTACTTGATGTTGGTCCCTGGGTTGGAGCTCCAGGCGGCGAGCGCCTGCTGGAAGGCGGCGATCGAGGCGTCGAGCCCCAGCCCGGGCTCGCCGGTGGAGTTGACCCGCCACTCGGTGCTCTCCCCCTGGTCGAAGCGGAACCAGCGGATCGGGCTGCCGCCGGAGAGGGTCAGCGCGTACTTCTCGGGGAGGGTCGAGAGGAGATCGCGGGCGACGCCGCGGACGTAGGTCGCCGGCGCGTCGGCCAACTTGGGGGTCGCGGGAGCCGCGGCGCGGTCGGCGATCCAGCCGGCGAACCCCTCGTAGTCGCGGACGGCGTCCCGCCCCTCGGCCGCCGGGCTCGCGGCGCCGATCTCGTGCGCCTCCGAGAGGTCGCGCAGGGCGAGGGCGGTGCCGTCGAGCGTCCGCCGGTGGAAGGCGCCGAGCATCATGTGGAGGATGCGGTAGGCGCCGTCCGAGGCGGGGAGGAGGAAGAGGATCGCCCGCTCGCCGGCGGCGAGCTCGGGGGAGCCCCAGATCTTGAGCCCCACCCCGGAGGCCGGATCGACCCCGCCCGCCACGCGCACCACCACGGTGCTGCCGGGGACGTCCCCCTTGAGCACCCGTTCGACCTCGACGAGGTAGTCGGTGGCGATCGTGCCGGCGAGCGGCGCCGGATCGACGCTGGCGATCCGGGCCTCGATCACCACCGCCGCTTGGTCGGTCAGGGCGGCGTCGGCGATCGCCTGATACGTGGTGGCCGCGGCCGGCCGGCCGGCGAGGGACGCGAGAGAGAGAACGACGAAACCGAGCGCACTACGGGCATGCAGCTGCATCAGAGCCTCCAGGAATCGACGACGCTTTGGCGCTCCGAAGAGCCGCTGCTAAACGCTCAAGTAGTACATTCCAAAGTTTCTATGATTATACCAGAAGCTGTGCGGACGGCAAGCCCCCCGCGCGAGTTTTTTCGCGCGGGGGGAGAAGGTTGCCGGGATCGTCGCGGAGAGGAGTCTACGAAGAGCTGCCGGAGGAACCGGACGAGCCTGAAGAGCCCGAGGAAGAGGAGGAGGACGAGGAAGACGAGCCCGAGCCGCCGGAGCTCTCCCCCTGACCGGAGCCGGCTTTCACGGCCTTGCCCGCCGAGCTGTCGTCCGACTTCCCTTCGGACTTGCCCTCGGATTTGCCTTCCGACTTGCCCTCCGAACCGCCGTCGGACTTCCCCTCGGAGCGGTGCTCGGACTTGCCGTCGCCGCCCCCCTTCTTGCCGCCGTAGTCGGTGACGTACCAGCCGCTTCCCTTGAACTGGATGGCCGGCGACGAGATCAGCTTCTTCACCTCGCCGCCGCAGGCCGGACAGGCGGGGATCGGCGGATCGCCCATCTTCTGCAGCGCCTCCGTCCGTTTGCCGCAGCTCAGACACTCGTACTCGTAAATCGGCATTGCGCGTCATGCTCCTCGAAGAACCAGGACGTCCGTCGCCTCGCTCCCGCGGTCATCGCGGGACGGACGTCCTCAGCTGAATTTGTCCCCTTGCGTCTTGAGGCGGATCTTGATCGCCCCGGTGCCGGTCGTCTCCTCCCGCCGCGTCTCGGGCGGCGGCGCGCCGGCGGTGCGCAGGAGCTGCAGGATCTGGAAAGCGTACAGCACCTTGGCGTTCTCCGAGGCGCTGTGCGGTCCCAGCGTGCAGACGTCGTAGAGGGTGCGCCGGCCGTCCACCAGGGTCAGCAGCCGGTACTCGTCCGAATCGAGAGCGAGCTCGACCAGCTGCTCCGTCTTGTAACAAGGTTCGAGGACGGTCTCTTTCCGCCCCAGGCGCGCGACCAGCGCCTTGGCGTCCGGCGCGCGCTTGATCCCCTGCAGGATCACCTGCCGCATCGGCACCTGGATGCGCACCGCGTCGGGCTCCTTGAACTCGCCGATGCTGAAGATGACGCTGCCGTCCTGCCAGTAGAAGAGGCTCCAGACGATCGCCTCGATCTGCTTGCGGATGGCGCGCAGCACGTCGGCCGGCGAGAGGATGCCGTTCTCGATCAGCAGCACGCCGTAGCGCTTGTTGGTGCGCTCGCGCTCGCGCATCGTCTCGAGGTACATGTCGGCCGAGATCACGCCGCTCCGCTGGAGATAGACGCCGAGGCTGTCGTTGCGGTCGGTCGAGGTCGCGTGGACGACGTTGCCTTCCTTGATATAGACCTGCTTGACCACGCCCTCCCGGCTCCCCTCGATCACCCCCGGCACCTGGAACCGGTCGATGGTATAGAGGATCTCGGGGAGCGCCGTCTGCGACAGGTCGCCACGATACTGGAAGCTGTTCTCCACCGTCGGCACGGAGAGGGACCTCCCGTCAATTAAAGGCCCAGAGGCTGGGAAAACGATGCCAGTATACAGTGGGAGGTGGACGACATGGACGAGACGAGACCGCTTCTTCCGGACGAGGCGTGGCGGCGGATCGCCGGGCGGGTGACTCCGCTCGCGGTGGAACGCGTGGGGCGGCGCGCGGCGCTCGGGCGCTCGCTCGCCGAGACCCTCGCGGCGACGGTGGACGTGCCGGCGACCGACGTCTCGGCGATGGACGGCTACGCGGCGGCGGACGAGATCCGGCCGGGAGACGCGCTGCCGGTCGCCGGCACGGTGGCCGCCGGCGACGCCCCGGGGGCCACGCTCGCCGCCGGCACGGCGCTGCGCATCATGACCGGCGCCCCGATGCCGGCCGGCGCCGACCGCATCCTCCCCGTCGAGAACACCGACGGCGGCCGCGAGCGGGTGACCTTCCACGCCGCGGCGCAGGCCGGCGACCACGTGCGCCGGCGGGGGGAGATCCTCGAGGTGGGGGACCGCCTCCTCCCCCTCGGCGCGCGCCTCACCCCCGGCGCCCTCGCCCTGCTCGCCACCCACGGCTACGCCGAGGCCGCCGTCCATCGCGCGCCGCGTGTCGCCGTGCTGACCACCGGCGACGAGGTGGTCCCCCCGGAGTCGGTCCCCGCCGCGGGGCAGCTCCGCGACTCGAACACCGACTTCCTCCTCGCCGCCGGCGCCTCGCTCGGCTTCGCCTTCGAGCCGCTGGGGATCGCCCCCGACCGTCCGGAGGCGCTGCGCGACCTGGTCCGCCGGGGGCTCGAGAGCGACGTCCTCCTGCTCTGCGGCGGCGTCTCGATGGGGGAGTTCGACTACGTGGAGGGGGTGCTCGCCGAGCTGGGCTGCGAGGTGGTCTTCGACGGCGTCAACATCCAGCCGGGCAAACCCCTGGTCTTCGCCACCCATCCCGGGGGGGTGATCTTCGGCCTCCCGGGGAACCCCGCCTCGGTGATGGTCGGCTTCTGGCTCTTCGTCCGTCCCGCCCTCCGCCGCCTGATGGGATTCGACGACTCCTGGTGGGGGGCGGCGAGGACCGGGACCCTCACCCGCAAGCTCCCGGGAGGCCCCGCGCGCGACCGCTTCCTCCCCGCCGCCGTCGAGCCGCGCGACGGCACCCTCCACGTCACCCCCTTCCCCCCCAAGGGCTCCCACGACCTCGCCGCCTTCGGCCAGGGGACCGCCCTCGTCCGCCTGCGGGCCGGCGCTCCGCCGGTCCCGGCGGGGGGGAGTGCGAGCTGCTGGTGATCGTGCCGTAGGATCGTTCGCGGAGGCTTTACCTCGAAAATCCGCCAGCGGTTGGGGGAATTTCAAGGCAAACGACGGGGACCTTCAGGGCGTCCGTAGAGGCTCCAGTCGATCCAGCAACTCGCCGGCCGCGACGGCGCGGACCTTCGCGGCCAGCGGGAAGGTCCGCTCGCCGGCATGGATCACGTCGAGCCGGTCGAGATCGAGATCCTCGAGCACGGAGGACATCGAGCGCGTCAACCGGGGGGCCGACGTCCGCTTGACCTCGAACCCGAAGCGCCGCTGGCCCGAGACGACCAGCAGATCGAGCTCGGCGCCGGTGTGGGTCGCCCAGAAGAAGCACTCCTCGGTCCGGGCGTTCAGCCGTTCCACGATCTCCTTGAGGAGAAAGCCTTCCCAGGAGGCTCCCACCTTGGGATGCCCGGCGAGGTCGCCGCCGTTCTCGATGCCGAGGAGCGCATGCAAGAGTCCCGAGTCTTCCACGAAGACCTTGGGAGAGCGCACCTGGCGTTTCGAGACGTTGGCGTGCCAGGGCGGGAGCTGGCGCAGGACGAGAGCATCGGTCAGCAGGTCGAGATAGCGCCGGACGCTGCTCTCGCCCAGACCGAAGGCGCGCGCGATCTCGGCGCCGTTCCAGATCTGCGCGTGATAGTGCGCCAGCATCGACCAGAAGCGGCGCAGGGTCTCGGCCGGAGTGCGGATTCCGAGCTGTGGGAGGTCGCGCTCCAGGAAGGTCTGCAGGAAGGAGCGGCGCCATTCGAAGCTCTCCGCCTCGCCGGGCGCCAGGAACGAGCGCGGAAATCCGCCGCGCAGCCAGAGACGGTCGAGCGCCACCGAACCGACCTCGTCGAGCGCGAGACCGTGGAGACGGTGATAGCCGATCCGCCCCGCGAGCGACTCCGAGCTCTGGCGCAGGAGATCGGGCGAGGCGCTCCCCAGGACGAGGAATTTCGTCTCCGACCCCGGCCGGTCGGCCAGGACCCGCAGCAGAGGGAAGAGCTCCGGCCGGCGCTGGATCTCGTCGAAGATCACGAGACCCTGAAGCGGCCCCAGAGTCAGCTCCGGATCGGCGAGCAGCGACACGTCCGCGGCGCTCTCGAGGTCGAAGCGGGTCACCGGCCCTCCCCGCCGCTCGCCAAAGTCGCGGGCGAGAGTCGTCTTCCCGACCTGCCGGGCGCCGAGAATCGCCACGACCGGAAAGGTCCGAAACAGCCAGTCCAGGCGCTCGAGATGCCGGGTGCGCTCGATCACATCCGCGATTTTACCTTGAAAATCCACCAACGGTTGGGGGAATTTCAGGGTAAAACGACCCCGGCCGGTTCGGCCCGCGGCGAAGACACCGCCCGCCGGGACCCGCCGCCGGCTTGGACTATGCGATGATTCTGGTGACATTGATCATCGATGCGACGTTTTTCGTCGCCGGAGGCGGTGCGATGGCCGACCAGGTGGCCGGCTCGTCCGCGGCTGCTGTCGCGCGCGAGCCCTCGGAGCCCGTCGATCGGGCCATCCAGCGGTTTCAGGACGGCAGCGACCGGCAGGGAGCTTTCCGCTTCCTCTATGAGACCTACTTCCGCGCCATCGAACGCTTCTTCGCCCGCAAGGGTCTCCCCCCGGAAGACTGCCTCGATCTAACCCAGGAGACGTTCCTCGGGATTTACAAGGGTCTGGACCGCTACGACCACCGCCAGCAGTTCACCGCCTGGCTCTATCGGGTCGCTACCACCACCTACCTGAAGCGGCTGCGGACGGCCGCCACGGGGAAGCGGGCGGCGGTGGAGGTGTCGCGCGACGCGATGGACGATCCCGACGCGGCGTCGGCGGTGCCGGGAGGCCAGCTCACCGTGCTGCTCGACGAGGAGCGCGGGCGGGCCCTGCGGGGCGCGGTGGCCGAGCTGCCGGAGCAGATGCGAGACTGTCTGACCATGCGCCTCTATCACCAGCTGAGCTACGACGAGATCGCCACCGTCAAGAAGATCTCGGTCGAGACGGTGAAAGCCCATCTCTTCCGCGCCCGCCAGAAGCTCCGGGAGAAGCTGGCCGGTTTCGCCCTCGGGGACCTGGAGACCTGACCCATGAACCGACCCCCACCGCAGACCGACCCCGAAGCCCTGATCGCGGCCCTCGCGGCCGTCGCCGAAGCCGCCTGGGACGGCGCTCCGTCCGGCGAGCCCGAGCCCGAGGAGCTGCTCGACTACCTGGAGGGGCGCCTCCCTCCCGCCGACGAGGCGCGCGTGGCGCGGCAGCTCGCCGCCAGCCCCGAGGCCGCCCGCGCCCTCCTCGACCTCGCGGACCTCGAGGCCGCCGGCGCCGCCGCCGGGACGCAGCCGGCCGAGCTTGCCGCGCGCGCCGGCTGGCGCGACCTCGAACGGCGCCTGCCCGCCGCGGCTCCCCGCCCGGCGCCCGCCGCGGTGGCTCTCCACCCTCGCCGCCGCGCTGCTGGTGTCCACCTCGGCCTTGAGCGTCAAGGTGTACAAGGATTGGGAGGAGCGGAACCGTCCGGTCGCCAACCTCGCCGGGCCTCGAGCTGGCCTCTGGTAGCCGCGCGGCCGGCGGAGCAGGCCGTCCCCCTCTCCTCGGGCGCGCCGCTCGTCCTGGCGCTCGATCCTGCCGTGCACTGCCCCGCTACGACGCGGAGATCAAGGGCCCGGGGGACGGCAACCACAGGACACCCGGGTCTGGAGCAGGACGGCCGCGAACCTCACCTTGCTCTGGCGGCCCGGCCCGGGGAGCTACAGCCTGCGGCTGTCCGGCTGCGCCCCGGCGAGCTCGAGGAGGATTGCTTCCAGGTCACGGCGCGATGACCGTCCACCGCGGGGCCCTGGCGCTCGCCGGCCTCCGGCCCTCGGCGCCTCGCCTGCCGGACGCGGGACCGCGACACTGGCCGGCCGGCGAGCTGCGCGCCGGCGGCCGGCGCCGACGGCGGCGCTCCCCCCCGGCGAGGTCCACCGGTACCGGCTGCCGCTGAAGAAAGGGACCCTGCTCCGGCTGGTGGTGGAGCAGCAGGGAATCGACGTGGCGGTGGCCTTCGCGGACCCCGCCGGCCCCCGGGTGCTCGCGGCCGACCGGCAGATCGAAGACCGCGGCCCGGAACTGGTGCTGGCGGTCGCCCTGGGGACGGCGTCCATACGCTGACCGTCAGCGGCATCCGAAGCCACCCCGGCCGCTACGCCGCCCGCATCGAGGCGCTGCGTCCGGCGACGGCGGCCGACCGCCGCTCCGCCGACGCCTACCGCATCTTCACATCGGCCAGGGATCTCGAGCCCGAGAAGGCGGGGGTGGCGCCAGTCACGCGCGCTCGCCACCTGGCAGGACCTGGGGGACACCGCCCTGAAGGCCGAAGCCCTCGAGAGCCTCGCCAGGAACGCTTCAGTCGCGGTGATTATCAGGCCGCGGCCCTGATCTATCGCCAGGCCTCGGCCACCTTCGCCCGCGCCGGCGACCGCCGCCGGGAGGCGATCGTCCGCAACGAGCTGGGCTCCAGCCTCCTGCCGCTCGGCGAGGCCCAGGAGGCGGCCGAGCAGTACGCCGAGCCCTCGCCGAGGCACGGCGGGAAGGGGACCTCCTGCACACCGCCCAGTCCCTCCACGGCCTGGGCCAGTCCCTTCCGCACCAGGGCGAGCTCCAGGCGGCGCTCGACCGGGAGCAGGAGCCCTCGCCCTGCGGCCGCAGGGCGATCACCACTTCCGGCCCTATACGCTGCACAACCTGGGCGTCCTCTACGCCCACGCGTTTCATGACCCGCGCCGCGGCGAGGCTCTGCTGCTTCAGGCCAAGAACGCCTGGCTGCCGGAGAATCAGGTGTGGCAGGCCCGCACCCTGCGCCAGCTCGGCCGGGTCGCCCACGAGGAGGGACGCCTGGAAGAATCCCGCGGGTATTTCGCCGACGCCCTGGAGCTGCGGCGGGATACGGACCCTTGTGGCAGCGCGGCTCTGCTGGCGGCTTCCGCTCTGGTGGAAGAACGGATGGCCCGGCGACCGAAAGCCGACCAGCGGCTCGCCGCCGCGCTACGCATCTTCGGGACGAAGTCCTGTCCCAAGGACGAGCCCACGGTCCGCGTTCTCGCCGCCAGCCTGGCGGAGAAGCGGAACGATTTCACCCTGGCGCGCGCGCAGTACCAGCAGTCCCAGGCGCTCTTCGCCGCCCAGGGCGACCGGCTCGGGGTCGCCGAAAGCCTGGAAGGGCTCGCTCGCAGCTCCCGGGCCCTGGGCGACCTGCCGGCGGCCCTCGCGGCGAGCGAACGAGCCCTGGAGATCTTCGAGGGAGTCCGGCCCAAGGTGCTCGGCGAGGATCTGCGCACCTCCTTCTTCTCCGGCTCCCGGGACGCTTTCGACTTTCATGTCGATCTCCTGCTGGAGATGGGGCGGAAGGAAGCGGCGTGGGCCGCCACCGAGCGGGCGCGGGCCCGCACTCTGGGGGACCTCCTCGCCGAATCCGGTGCCGGCCGGAGGCAGAGCGTCGATCCCGTCCTGGCGGCGAAGGAGCGGGAGCTGCAGCGACAGCTCAATGCTTTGGAGTCCAAGCGCCAGACGGTGAGCGACTCCACGGCCGGGAAGCTCCGCCTGCGGCAGCGCATCGGCGCGGTGCTCGCCGAGCTCGACACCACCCGGGGAGAGATCCGCCGCCGGAGCCCGCGCTACGCCTCCCTGATCCGACCTGAGCCGGTCTCCCTCCTCGACGTCCGGCGAGAGCTGATGGACGACGATACGGTCCTGCTCGAGTACCGTCTGGGCGAGAGGGCGGGCACCGTGTGGGCCGTGACCGGCAGGGAGCTCATCACGGCCCGCCTGCCGCCGCGGCGGGACGTCGAGGGTCTCGCCCAGGAGGCCGCGAGCTGGACGCGAGCGGTGGACCGGACCGGCGAGAATCCGCCCGCGCTCTGCGAGCTGAGCCGGATGCTCCTGGCCCCCGTCCAGTCGCAGCTCGGGCACCGGCGCCTGGTGGTCGTCCCCGACGGCGCCCTGGCGACTCTCTCCTTCGCCGCCCTCCCCGACCCCGCCGATCTCGCCGCCTGTCCCGCGGCTCCCCCCCTGGTGGAGTCCCACGAGATCGCCTACCTCCCCTCGGCCGCGACCCTCCTCACCCAGCGGAGACTGCTGGCCCGACGGCAGCCCGCCCCCGGCTGGATGGCCGTGGTGGCCGATCCCGTCTACGCTCCTCCCGTCTCCCGGCTCCTGGGCTCGGCCGAGGAAGCGAAGGCTGTCGTGGCCGGGCTGCCTCCCGGGAAGTTCCGGGTCGACACTGGGTTCGCCGCCTCCCGGCAGACCGTGACCGGCGGCGCGCTCCACGCCTTCCGCATCCTCCATTTCGCCGTCCACGGCACTCTCGACGCCGAGCAGCCGCTGCTCTCGGCCCTCCTCCTCTCGCAGCGCGACCCCGCGGGGAGGACGCTGGCGGGCGTCCTGGCCGCCCACGAGATCTACGACCTCGATCTGCCGGCCGAGCTGGTGGTGCTCTCGGCCTGCGAGACGGCCCTCGGCCGGGAGGTGGCCGGCGAGGGGCTGGTCAGCGGGCTCCCCCGCGCGTTCCTCTATGCCGGCGCCGCCCGCGTGGTGGTCAGCCTCTGGCCGGTCGAGGACCAGAGCACCCGCGACCTGATGGCGATCTTCTACCGCGGCCTCTTCGAGCGCCACCTCCCCCCCGCCCAGGCGCTCCAGGAAGCCCAGCGCGACCTCCGGAGAGCGGGCCGCCTCCCTTTCCAGTGGGCCGGCTTCGTGCTGCAGGGCGACTGGAAACCGCTCCCCCCTTTCTCCCCTTGAACCAATCGTGGCCCTGACCTCCCCGCGTTCTCCGGATCACCCATCCCGCCCAGGGTGGGATTGAAGAGATGGACGCGACGGCACGCCATGCCGCGCGACTTCAAGCGACAGGAGAGACACCATGAACCGCGGTCTGAAAATCACCATCCACGAGCGCGCCGGTGCTTCCTCGCGGCCCGGCCCCTCTCCCTCCTTCTCGGGCGGCAAGTCGGACCCGGGGACGAGCTACGTCATGCCTCCGCCGGAGGACCCCGGAACGAGCTACGTCATGCCTCCGCCCGAAGATCCGGGCACCTCCTACGTGATGCCGCCGCCCGAGGACCCGAGCGCCGGCCCCCTGTATGCCCAGCTCCCGGCCTCCGGCCATTCCGGCGGCTGCGACACGGTGGTGACCGTGGACACCTGCGACTCCCCGTGCGGCTGCCGCTGCGGTTGCGGAGCTCCGGCCGGCCAGCCGCCGGCCGCCGCCGCCGGCCGCTCCGCGACGTCCAGCTCCCAGGGGACGGCGGCCGACTACAGCGGCTTCGTCATCGTGCGGCTGGCGGAAGGGGTGGTGGGCAGCAACCCGGCCGAGAACCTGTGGACGCTCGCCAAGACCCATGCGCCGGAGCTGCCCGAGCTCGAGGCCGTCCTCGAGCTGCCGATCAGCAACGGGGCGTCCGGGCAGAGAAACGACGCCGGGTCCGCCCAGCGTCTGGCGATTCCGGCGGCCGAACTGACGACCACGACCGTGGGCGGAGCTCCCATCTCTCCCGCGGTGCCGCAGCCGCCCCCCGGCGCTCTGGTCTCCCGGCCTCTCGTGGAGCTCCGGAACCTGGACAACACGGCCCAACTGCCCCGCACGGACTGCCTGGCCAAGATCCGGGGCCTGGAAAGCTCGGCCGCCACCTCGCCCTTCCCGCCGCTGCACAGCCTGACCGCCTACTGGCGAATCGACCTGCGCCAGCATCCCGACCTCGTGGACGAGGTGGTGAGGCGTCTCAAGGCCCTGGCGGAAGTCGATCTGGTCTACCAGGAGCTGACCGCCAAGGACCCCTCGATGGGCCAGACCTTCGCCGACGATCAGGGCTACCTCGCCGACGCTCCGGCGGGGATCAGCGCCTCCTGGGCCCGGCAAACCCTCCCTCCCGGGACAACGCCGAAGCTCACGGTCTGCGACCTCGAGCAGGGGTGGATCCAGGGACACCAGGACCTCACGGACGGCAGCGGTCTTCAGATCGTGGCACAGGGCAACATTGTCTTCGGGGGCAATCGCGCCCCGGGCGAAGGGAGCAATGGCTACCATGGCGCTGCGGTGCTCGGGCAGCTGGCGGCGGGAGGAGCCGGAGTCCAGGGAGCCGCCGCCGGCTACGCGAAATTCCTGCTCGCGTCGCACTACCGGCCGCTCTCCGACCCGCACCCCTTCGCCGGCACCAGCGGCCACGTGGCGGCGGCCATCGTCCAGACACTGACGCTCCTTTTCCAGGCTTCCTCCCAGACGGCCACGGTTCCGAACCCGCCCCTGGGTCACACCCTCCTGCTCGAGGTCCAGCGGGACCTGCTGCCGACCGAGGTCGACGAGGCCGATTTCGACGCCATCCGCCTCGCCGCGGCGCAGAACGTGGCGGTCGTGGAGGCGGCCGGCAACGGCGGCGTCGATCTCGACGGCTACGTGGTCGCCGAGACCGGCCGCAGCCTGAGCCGCTCCAGCCCGCAATTCGGCGAATCGGGGGCCATCCTCGTCGGCGCCGCCCGTGCCGCGCTGCCGCACGACCGGGCCCCCTTCTCCAACTACGGCTCGCGCCTCGACTGCTACGGCTGGGGGGAGACCGTGACCTCCTGCGGCTTCGGCGACCTCGCCGGAACGGCGGTCACCAACTACTACACCAATTCGTTCGACGGCACCTCGAGCGCCTCGCCGATCATCGCCGGCGCCGCCGCCCTCGTGCAGGTCTTCTACAACAACCAGACCACCTCCTGGATGGACCCGCGCGCCCTGCGGACGGCGCTGTCGGACCCCTCCACCGGCACCCGCCAGGGACCCAACGTCGCGGGCTTCATCGGCGTCATGCCCGACCTCCGGAACATCGTCCGGGGAAGCCTGGGGCTCGTGGCGGACCTCTACCTGCGGCGCTCCGTCGGCGACGACGGCTCGCTGCCCGCGCCGGGCGACGAGATCAGCTCCAGCCCGGACATCCTGGTTTGGAAAGGAGGTGCGACCCAGGCGACAGCACGCTTCGGAGAGGGCATCAAGGCCAACACCCCGGCCCCCGGGACCCTGATCAATCCGGTCAATCCGGGCGCGATCTATCCGAGCGACATCTATGTCCGCCTGCGCAACCGCGGCGGCCTGGTGGGAAAGGCGAGGGTCCAGCTCTTCGCCAGCCCCGCGGCCACTCTCATCACGCCGGATCGCTGGCTTCCCCTCGGCGCCGTCCAGCTCCCGACGGTTGTCCCGGGAGACCTCCTCACGGTGTCGCCCCCCCTGGGGCCGAGCCTGTCGCCTGGGCTGCCGCCCGACTCGCTGTCGCTGAGCTGGCCGGCCGTCACCTGGCCCACCGGCGTCACGTCCTTCTGGCCGGCCAATGTCGTGCCGCCCTTCAGCCTCCTGGCCGTCCAGGTCCCCTGGGATGCCCCGACCGATCTGCCGGCCGGCCTCCAAAGGCCCAGCCCGTTGCCGCCGGGCCCCCCCTACTTCGACTGGGCCAAATCCCGCTCGTTCCTGCGGGGTCCGGGTGTCGCCTGGCGCAATTCCTACCCCGTCGCGGCCGGCCCCAACCTCACCCTGGCCTTCCTGATCGCCGGCACGCCGGATCAGATCCGCCACTTCGATTTCGAGGTGATCCAGCGCCTGCCGACCGGCGCGACGGTGACCCTCACCGTGCCGAAGGGCCTCGCGGCCAAGCTCCGCCAGCGCCAGCCCGCGCTGGGGAATGCGAGTAACCAGGGACCGATCACCCTTCCGAAACGGCCACGGACGGCGATCCGCGGCGTGGAGCTCGCGGCGGGGACCTGCTCGCCGGCTGTCTTCACGATCACTACGGCAACCGGAACCCAGGCCCTCGCCACCGGTCACAGCCTCGCCATCCGCCAGCTCTGGAAAGGCGAAGAGGTGGGCCGGATCACCTGGTGGTTCATCACCCAGAACGACCCTGAGGCGGATTAGAGCAGCCCAGCCCTCCCTTCTCCCGAGCTCCAGGCTCTCACCCGGCGGCCGTCCCTTTTCGGGGCGGCCGTTTCTTTTTTCTCCGCCGGCTGTAAACCTTTTCTCCGAGACCGGATTGAACAGGAAGGGGACAGCCCCCTCGAACATCCTTCGCAACCCACTCACCCACTCACAGGAGAAAAGTCATGGCCAACGCGACAACGGAAGTCGACAACAACAAAGTTTCCAACGGTCCGGTTGACACCGCGTCGAAGAAACTCGTGCAGCCGATCGCAGCGACGCCCGTTGTGTCAGGCGACGAGCACTGCTGCATCGCGCAGTATTGGGCGGTCGTCGAGACCAACGGCACCCTGGTGCGCGGCCACCACGTCTGGCGCGTCACCCGGCTCAGCCAGGGAATCTACGAGGTCGTCTTTACGGGCGATGTCAGCGCCGGAGTCTATCTCGCCACGATCGGCCGTCCGGGAATCTTCACGGAGCCCACCGGCCAGATCGGCGTCGCCCTGCGCTTCAATTTGACCGGTCCGGAAGCCAACAAGGGCATCTGGGTCGAGACCCACGACTCCTCGGGACAGCTCAGCGACCGCGCGTTCCACCTCCACGTCCTGACCGCCGGCTGACGCTGCCAGGCAGTGATCCGGAGAGCAACCTAAACCCAAGACCGGAGATTTCCAATGCGAACGTTCCTGATTTTTACCACCAAGGCATTCCTCCTCTTCAGCCTCGCGCTGCTCGCGCTGCCTTGTGCAGCGCAGAGCGCGAGGCCCACCGATCCACCCTCCGAGGCTGCCGATCCGAACCGGCAGAGCGTCCTCCGCGCCCTCGCTCAGGACAACGCGGCCGAAGCCGCGAAGCTCCTCAAAACCTTCCAGCTTCCCAACAAGTTCTCTACGAGTTTCGAGGAGATCAAGGCCTGCGGCTTCTATCCCCAGGAGACGCGCCTCGAATGCATCCTGGACATCAAGGGTACGAGTGGCTACAACGGCCCGCCGACCGGCCTCGCCTCTCATGAATTCGTCACCTTCTGCGTGGACTGGAACTGCGACGGCTCGTTCACCGACGACGAAGCCGTGGGCTACGGCATGGTTCACATGCATGACGAGATCGCCGGAGCGGGGCCGGTCTGGCAATACGCCGTCTATCGGGACATCGACCCGCCCGGCAGCCTGTCGCAGAAGTGCCTGATGCGCACCAATGTGGGCGGCAATCCCGTCCTCACCACCACCAGGACCACGACGATCAAGGCGCGGGCGATCCTCTCCTGGTTTCAGCCGGTCACGAGCTGCAACTCCGTGCCCTTCTGGGGGAACGTCGTCGACTTCCGCCTCCGCCTCGACCCCATCCGCTAGGACGCAGGCCGTCAAGGCGGCCGCCCCTCCCGGGCGGCCGCCGTTCTCCTGCGCTCGAAGCTGGCGAAAAGGATTCCGTCGGAACCAGACCCGGGAAGGGAGACGTGCCCTGGAGAGGAGAGCCTCCGGAGCACGCCCGGGACCTGGCGGAGAGAGCGGGCTACGGCAGCGGCCCGTTCCAGCACTCGCAGTCTCTCGGATTGCAGGTGACGTACGCGGGCTGGCAGGTATAGGTCTTGCCGCTCTGGGACTTGCAGAAGTCCCCGATGTGCTTCCCCGAGCAGAGCGAATCGCTGCAGCTCCCGCAGAGGACGATGGACTTGTCGGTGGGCGCGAACGAGGGGAGCTGCGCGTTCGCAGCGGCTGCGGACTCCGGAGCCGCCGGAGCGGCGAAGATCGCGGCCAGCGTCGCGCTCGACGAATCGGCCGAGGTGGAGAGCGGTCCGGCGCCGGCGAGGGAGCTGATCAGCAGCAGGGCGGCGAGGGCCAGCAGGGTGGATCTGAGCTTCATGCGGTTCTCCTTGGAACGAAAGAGTTCACGAAGGAGCCGCGCCGGGTGCGACGGCCCCTCAAAGGAGAAGGTGCCGGCTCGCCCCTCCGCTGAGACCTTCCGTTCCGTGGAAGACGTTGTAAAATATCCGAGCAACAACCTGAATGCGGTTTGGCGAGCGAGGTGTTTTATAGCTTAGGGGCAAACTTCGTGGCGATCCTGATGACGCAGACAGGTGATCATCTGATAGCTCGACTTGAGCGCCGAGTTGTAGGCGCCGGCGAAGCTGCCGTTGTAGGTTGAGTAGTCGCACGCCTCGCCGGCGAAATAGAGCTGGTGGTCCACCGGCTCGGCCAGCTTCTGGCGCATCGCCGCCTGGCCCGGCAGGGCCGCCGAGTAAGCGCCGAGCGTCCAGGGGTCCGCTCCCCACTCCGTGGTGCGCGACCTCACCAGGGAGCGGCCGGCCTCGCAACTGCACATGTCGCTCATCGCCGCGAGGGCCAGCTCGATCATGCGCTCCCGGCCGTGGTTCGGCAGCTTTTCGAGCTCCCACGCCCGCTCCCCGCCGAAGAAGCCGATGGCGATCGGGGCCCCCATCGGCCGGAAGACGAAGGCCATGTCGTCGTCGCGGCGATCGAGATCGCCGCCGTAGAGCAGCCAGGCGTTCTCGACCAGGGCGCCGTCCTGCCGGGGGAAGACGTCGGGCGTCGAGAACTCCAGGATGACCTTGTCGAGCAGCCCCATCGGCAGGCCGCGGATCGCCGCCACCTTGGCGGCCGGGAGCGCCGGCTCGAACTGGATCTTCCCCGCGGCGAGGACGCCCGTCGACACGGTCACCAGCACCATGCGCCCCGAGAGGCGCTCCCCCGCCTTCGTCTCCACGGTCACGCCGCCGCCGTCGCGGCCATCGCGGACGATCCGGGTCACCGGCGAGCTCAGGTGGACATGGGGGAGCATGTCCTTCCCGTATTCCTGGACGAACGTGCCGTAGCCGCGCCGGACCAGAACGTCCTCGCCGGCCAGGAACGCGCCGGCGTCGATCGTCGAGTTGTCTTTCAGCTCCACCGCGCTCTCGAGCGGCCCGGAGTTCAGCGCGACGAGCTCGCGCAGCTTTTCGAAAGGCGGCTCTCCCGGCCCCGGCTTTCCGCCTTCGGGCTCTTCCCGCGGCAGATGATCGGCAGCCGCGCCGTCGTGGTGAGCGGATTCTTCGAGCGACCCCTCGAAGGCCTTGGCGATCTTTTCGAAGCGTTCCCGCTCCCGCGGGGTGGCGAAATGGTGATCGAAGAAGAGATGGTGCGCGGCGTCCACGTCCGTCTCCTGCGTGGCATACCCGCTGCCCACGATGACCGGCGTCAGCGGGTTGGTCCTGACATTGTGGATCCACGCGCCGCCCAGATCGATCGGAGCGCTGAACGTGGTCGTATCCGTATTGCCGCGCCCGCCGATCCGGTCCGTCGCTTCAAGAATCACGAAAGAGCGCCCGGCCTGCTGGAGATTCTTGCCGGCAGTGAGGCCCGCCATGCCGGCGCCGACGATGATCACGTCGTAGCTCTGCTGCGGCGCAACGTGAAGCGTCGAAGCCAGCGGAGCCGCGGCCGGCGCCAGCCGCGGTGAGGGCTGAGACGAGCACGCCGTCGCCAGGGCAAGAGCTGCACCCGCCGCAACGTGGGCAAACCGATTCCTGTGCCGCATCGAGGAGGATCTCCTGTGCCGGCCGCCTTGGGCAAGCGGTCACTATCTGCAATCGAGGATATTTGGCGCTACGAAGCAGAGAGATTCTTAGGCAAGCGCTGCTGGGTGTCAAGAACCAACGCACGGCCGTGCGGGGATGGCGGAAGCGTATCGGGATCGAACCCACCCCCGACGCCGCACCGGCGCCCAATGCGACCTTCGATCACCCCTGGTCAGCTCTGATCGGGCTGGAGGGGTTCTCAACGCCTGGCGGGAGATCCAGCCCCTCCTAGACTAGGAGATCGAGTACCTTCTCCTCGACGAGACTGGGAGAGCGTTTCCGTGCGGAGCGGGCTCTCTTCAGGGGTACGGAATGATCGGAGTCGCATAGACGCCATTGGCGGTGCGTTCGAAGAGCTTGCGGAGGGAATCTTCGTCGAAAACGCTCTGCAAGGAGGCTTCCTCGTCGGCGTCGAGGCCAGGAATTTGGTGATAGAACTCCAGTAGCTGGGAAACGTTGATGGCGGTGCCATCGGCAAGAACACAGAGGGGGCGTTCATCGTGCAGCGACTGCCAGGAGAGCCCAATCTGCTTCGCGCGCCTCTCTCCACCGGCCCCTTAGATAGGCGATCCGCGCCTTGTGGAGTGAAAACTCATGGCAGGTATGCGCCAAGGGTAACAGCAGAGGCTCGCACCCGATTGCGGCTTCGACGGCCCTGTTCGCAAGCTCTAAAGAGTCCAGAGCGGCTTCGAAATCAGTGACACAGTAAAAATAATAGGCGAGGGCGCCGTAATACCAACGGTCCATGACGTGCGCAAGGGAAGGGGGAACACCTTCAAGCGCTCCCATTCCGGCTCGTGCCGCCGTCAAAGTCTCCCGCCCCGCGGTGATCTGTCGCCTGCGCAGGAGCTCCAGAGATTTCCGGATCTCTTGATACATATCGCCGCAACGGAGCTTGTACTCTTCGGCCCAGCTGCGCCCTGCGGCACTGTGACGGGCGACGAAATGCACCCAATCATAGTCCTTGGGAGGCCCTGGCGAAACGGAGATGGCAACAGACGTTTCGCTGCTCTGTGGAAAGACCGAAGACAGGACGGAAGGCAGCAACTCCGGCAGCCGGCTCGGAGTGGCGGGGTTCCGGGACCTTTCGTCTAGGCACTGCTCCAGGAGGTGCCAGAGGCCTGGATCGGAGTCCGCAAGTTCGCGAGCCGTGCGAGACAGCAAACGCGAGAGATAGACCTCCTCTGGATTCGAGAGCCCCAACCGATTGGCGGTCATATGCATCTGGCTGCTCTTGATACACCGCCGCATCTTCTCGCCGGCCGTACGGATCTCCCAGCGGAAGCTGCAGGCCGGCCCGAAGCTGGCGGGCAAAGGGTTACTCAGAAACCGCTCTACCTCTTCACGCAGAAGTCCCCTCAGGTAATCGCGCTGTCGCTGGAATGCCTCGTCCCCGCGCTTGACGAAATCGTTCAACGGGGTTCCCCAGGTTTCCATGGGATATTCCAGAAGGGATAAGAGCTCATTGGGAGCTTCGGCAAATCCAAGGCCTTGGCGAATCAGGATTCGGGAGATCGCCGTCATCTGCCGCCCTCTCGGCCCCGCTACGTGGTCAGCGAGAAAGCGCAGAGCCTCGAGGCTCGAGAAGGCGAAGAAGTCCAGTGAGTGCCCGAGCAATTCCGGGCCACCGTACCGCTCGACCTCAGGCCGGAAGGCAATCTCGTGGAGGGAGTGATTCGGATAGATGGCCTCTTCCCGCTCCATGGCATCCGTGGCCAGGATCGTCTTGTTGATGCGCCGGATCGTGTCGTGCGGTATCGAGGAGGCGGATGGCTGGCGCGCGAAAAAGGATTCAGCGGCGGACGCCAGGGTTCCCTGATCGTAAAGGATAGATCCGCCGAGGCTAGAAGCCGTAGACCGACATGGGACCACCAAGATTGTAACGAACGAAAAAATCGCTCGATAGGCCATCGCGCCAGGAGACCCCCTATGGCCGGCCCACGACCTCCTGAATCAACTGGCTGCGTGAGCCGTGATAGAACAGATGAAAGGAGTGCCATACTGGTTGCTTCATCGATCCCTCTCATGGGATGTCAGCCAATGCTGCGGTCTCGCGTGCCAGGCTTCGGCTCCAGGCGAACAGCACCAGCGGGGAATGGAGGGCCACCTTCAAGCAGAGTTGCTTGAGGCCGACATGGATGATCTCTCGCAAAAGGTCGAACCGTTGCCGTTCCGCCGACTCGGAATCTTTCAAAACAATCTGAACGACCCGGCGGATGCGCGGGTTGGGGTACCAATCCTCCTTCAGCACGTTCCAGGCGTCCGCAAGGCTTTGCGACCCCCTTTCGCTGATCGATCCGGCAATCTGGGGGAGCACCCGATCCTCCTCCGCCGACAGCCGCTCGCCGAGATTCAGGATCAGGGTCCTGGCGTGATGGCGCCAGTATCTCTCGGGCTCGTTCAGGCTCGCATCGACAGCCTCACTGAAGGCGGCAAACCAGCGCGCGGCCGTGGTCTGCTGGACGTCTTCGGTGGGGCACTGGAGCTGACTGACCGACCACAATGTCAAATCGGTCAAGAGGTGCCACAGCTCCTCCTCGCCAGCCAGGCCCGCGCTGAGGTGAAAAGGGTAACCACATTCGTCGTGCGGCAGGAGATTGAACGTATTGTTCTCGGGAAACCCGGCCGACGATCGGCGGCGCTCTGAAATTCGCCCCGACAGTGCTCGTGCCGGAATTTAATCTCCTTAGTCATGGAGAGCAGGCAAGGGTGCTGCGTCATGTGAGCCCAACCCGCGCTGCAAGCCTTACT
The DNA here is from genome assembly GCA_963756595.1 of uncultured Acidobacteriota bacterium. Taxonomy (GTDB): domain Bacteria; phylum Acidobacteriota; class Thermoanaerobaculia; order Multivoradales; family UBA5704; genus DATARR01. Next base: position 36,038 of record CAVWOZ010000063.1, on the reverse strand, counting down.
GGAGACCTCGGCAGCCGCGCCGTCCGGAACCGTGATGGGAGCGAGGATGTGAGGCCCCCGAATGTCCATGCGCTCGAACCAGAAGCGACTTACCAAGCCTTCGTGTCGCAACTCCTCTACGAGAGGAGCGAGGCAGGACGAGAGAAAGCGATTCTGCGCGTCGAGAGACCAGAGATAAGCTGTGAGGCCGAGGGTCGACATGCGAGAAATCCTCTCACCGCGGCATGGAGTTTGAAAAGGCCCAGCCCGCGGCGCAACCGCGGGCTGGGCAGATTTCGTATCGCTTACGAGCACCAGGCGATAGAGCAAAGGGAGCTCATGCTGGCATCATCCCTGGACCTCTGTGCCACCGGCGACCGAATCCATCTCCTGATCAGAGAGGGGCTCGACGTCAATGTTGTTGTTCTCAGCGCTGTTCTTCTCGGCGTCCTTGATTTCCTTCTCAGACATGTTCTGGTCTCCTGTCATGGCCCGCTAGGCCTGTTCACTATCTGGGTCGTGTTTCAAGCGACCCGCTACCGGCCGGCACACACGCCGGCCAAACGGAAAGCGCAGAGCAGGGGTTACAAGATCCTGCCAAAAATATTTCTACCCGTCGGTAGCGGAAGATTAGCGACACGAAGAACTGCTGGCGAACTCCATTGCTTTTGAATCTCCTGCTCCGGCAGTGTTAATACTTGATCGATGCTCGTCACTGTAAACCATGGTTTCGCGAAAGGCAAGTGAATCCAGCACAATTTCAACACCCCAGCGCGCCCCCTGTTCATCGCGCGGCATCGCGTTGGCCAGGGGCAACATCTCTTCAATTTTGATCAGGTCAGTCCTGAAGGATGGAACAAAAAATATCCACGAAGAGCGGGGAGGTGAAATATTCTGTATTGGGGCTTGAATACCTCGACGGGGCTACGGGAAACCCTTTCGATGATGAAGATCCGATCTGGAATGCCCAGTTCCCTCCGCCAATGATTGATCGCCGCGAACGTCGCCGCCTCGGTCGAGCCGCCTACCTTTGCCGGTAACGCTGCCCGGGGAATCATCCAGCGTTTTCTCGACAGACCAGATTGTGCAGGCTCAATCGCTCCCGCACCACGGTGCCGCCTTCGCGCCGCTCCCGGGGGAGCGGCACGACGGGACGGACCTCGGCCGGGCCGAACAGGGAGAGGATCTTGAGCGGAACAGGCAGGAACTCTTGCGACGCGCCGCCCAGGAAGACAAACAGAATTCCGACCGGACCGGTCGACCAGAGTCGGCATGCCGGTCTTCTCGTGCAGGCGAATCCGCAGATCGGCCAGCCGCAGACGCCGCTCCGTACCGCCGGTCTCCTCGCCGGGCATCTCAAGGACGTGGCGGGTTTGCAGCGCGTGCACGTTGAGCGTATCTCCCTGTGTTGAAAGGAGATCGAGCAAATCGAGCTTCTCACCCTGCCATTCCACACGCGAACGTGCCGCGAAGTGACGGGAATAGTCATTCCGCGCCGGCTCGTCCAGCAAGGAGGTGAAGCGGCTTCCGTAGCGGCCAGTCCCCTCGAAGATCCGATTCACAATCCAGCGCCGGCCCGCGCCGTCCGCCGGCTGCAGGAGTAGACAGGCCCCCAACGGGGGGCTGTACGCTTCCGGAACCTGTTCCAGGGCCTCTGCGAGCCTCTCGGGGCAGATCCGGCTCTCGCCGCCGGCGGACCGGACGGATGCGACGGCCTGCTTCCAGACCTGTGCGCGGAGAGAAGCCAGCTCCGCCAGGGAGGGCAGAGCCAGGGGGTTAAAGGTCTCCCGGCAGCCGTCCGCGCCGCGGACGGAAGCAGAGAACCGAGCGTGCTCCCGCCAGAGCGGCTGGATGGCGTTGAGCAACTCGAGGACGCCGATCTCGGAACGGCCCGGCCAACGCTCGGCCATCGTTGCCCCCAAGGTGAGCAAAAACTCATGGCGGGGATGAAAGAGGTGAGTCAGGCGCAAGATTGGATCGACGGCGCTCGCGGCCTCCCGCATCGATACCGCGGGTACCTCGACGATCTCGGCAGTGCCACCTCCGCCGGCGGGGACGAGAAGCACATCTTCGTAGATTTCCCCCTTCTTGACCCGGGGGCGCCGGATCTCGGGACTGAACGCAATGAGCTCCAGTACCGCTTCCCAAGTCTGATCGAGAAGCCGTTCGATCTCCAGGACGGATCGGGCCGGAGCGGAGGTGGTCCGGAAGCCTTCTTCAAGAGCCACGAGACGACCGAGCCGCTCAACGACGACTTGGAGCCGAGCCTCGGAGAAGCCGCGCAGGAAATCCAGCAGGCACTTCTCCAGATGTGCTTCGTTGGCCGGCCAAGGCCAGAGGCATCGCAGGAAGCCGAGTTGCAGCAGCTTCTCTAGCTCCTCGGTGGTTTGCTCGCCAGGCAGCACGGTACAGAGCCAGGCCGTCAGCTCGGCCCAGGTGACGCTCTTTTTCGGCAACTCGCACCAGAGCCACGGCGCTACCGCTCCTTTCAAACCAGCAGTGACGACAGCGGGCTGGATAGGGCGGACTCGGCCGCTCTCTGGCTCTAAGGCCCAACTGGCCGGATTGAGAAAGCGATACCTGCCGGGCGCCAGCTCCTCAGTCGAGCTGTTCAGGACGACCTGCAGCGTCTCCCGAACCGGCGGATAGCGCCGCAGCATCTCGGTGATCTGCGCCAGAGAGTATCGTTTGAGCCGTACCAGGGAGCGCTCGTTCCAGTCCTGCCCCAGTAGCCGCAGGCCGCGGGCAGATTGGCCTTCCCGAGCCTTGCCGAGCGCCGAGCGAGTGAGGGTCGAAAATGGCGAGAGCTTCAGGGCGGCTCGGCTGACGTATCGGAGCAAGCTGGCCTCGACACGACTATCCCGGGGGGGGCCGGCAAGCTCGCGGCGCCGCCGGAGGCTCTCGACAAGAACCGGGCTTGCAGCGCGACTCCCCGGAGGAAAGACGGGTCTTCGAGCAAGGCCAGCAGCAGGTACCACTCGCGCTCACGGACATTGGCGTAGGCCGCTTCGAGCTCGGCCGTGCGAGATAACAGATCCGCCTCGAGCCGGTCGACCGAGTCGAAGGACGGGCCCACGAACTGCCGCGCCTCCTCCCAATAGAGGGAGCCGCGGTGTCGTGCAAGCCCGCGGTCATTGAATACGTCCCTCTTGACGGCGAGCAGCACGCGGCGCAGCGGCAGTGGCGCGGCCGGAATCGCAGCGTGCAGGTGATCCACGAGCTCGGCTCTGACCCGGGCCAGTTCCGTGCGGATCCCTTGGAACCGGGAGACCTCGCCTTCGCAGAGACCGCTGGTAAAAGTTGCTATCGAATCCGCGGGAAGTCCCGAGATCCTCGCGAGGAGGGGAGTGCCGCCGTGGATATCCCGCTTTCCTGACTGCCTCTCCATCATCAGCCCCTCGCCCCCGCAGAGCTGCCACCGGCGAGAGGCTCTTGCACCGACTCGGCGGCGCGGAGCAGCATGTGGTAGACGAAGGCTTCGTCCAGCACCGAGACGCCGAGCTGATTGCCCACTGCGTGCAAGGCCTTGAACAGAGTGGTAAAAGCAGGATCACTGGCAAATGGATCGATGTGGTAGTCAACGCTCGCGCAGAGGGCTCGGCTATACCGCAGAAGCTCGGAGAGGGAGAGGCTCCAGGCCGTCTCCGCCAGCTCGCCGTCTCCCCACCATTCCCGTTCGAGGATCCTCTGGAGAGACTCCATCCGCTCTGCCATGGGGTCCAGGCGGCGGTCGAATAGGGCGACGACCTCGACCGCCTTCTCCGGGTCCGCCTGGCGTCCCAGAAGGGTGAAGCGGATCAACCAATCCCGGTGATAGGCCAAGTACTGAGCGTCCTGCCGGGCCGGTAGATCAGGCCCAGCCAGCCCATCGGTCAACAGCTTCAGAAGGATACTCGGGCGGGCACTAAAAGGAGCGACTGCGGAGCCCTCCGGACACATGGCATCGAGGATCCGCTCGCATCCGTTCGTGAGACAGCGGGTGAAGAGGGATACATAATGGTCATCAAGGAGAAACGGCTCGCCAGCTAGGCAGACGTGACTGCGCCGGTACTGGGTCCAGAGGAGAGCACGATCAGGGTGAGCGGCCTCGTCTTGGTCGTCAACATCGATCGGCGGGGACTTTCTCGAGATTCTTCTCGGCGCTCCCTCCTCGGGAGATCCCAGGGTCGAGAAATAGCGGCTGGCCCTCTCTTTCAGAAGGCCCTGCACCGCCGCTCGCTGTTCGTCCGGACCGTACAGCCGGATCTTCAGATGCTCGCCGCGCCGGGCATACCGCAGGATCCAGAGGCGCCAGGAGTCTTCGCCGGCAGCCTTGAGCTTGCGCCAGAAGGGGGCGATGACCTTCCCTATGAGCTCGTCCAAGCGAGCGTCACAGTAAAGGTTTGCCGTCAGAATTGGATCGGGAGGGGGTACTACCCGCGAAACTACTTTGGACTGCATGCTGTTCTACACCTACACCCTTGACGCACTATCGTTGAGAGAGCTTAGTATACACAAAGTGTAGGGAGGCAGGAAGACCTCCCCTGGCCCGGAAAGAACATCCACGACTGAAACGGATGGAATAGAGCTTTCGCCAATTGGCGGAAGCGCATGGGAATCGAACCCACCCCCGATGCCGCAACCGGCACCGGACAACGGTTTTGAAGACCGCAGAAGGCACCAGCCCCCGAGCGCTTCCGGGGGGATTCTAGCGCAGGTGGGCTCCGGGGCCGGCCGGTGGGCCCGCTAAGCGTGGCGGCGGGCACCCTGTTCTTAGGATCTACGCGAAAGGAGACCTGATGACCTCTCGATCCACCCTGCTGTTCCTCGTCTCGCTGCTGCTGATCGCGTCCCTCGCCGGGGCGGCCACTTCCTCACCGGCTCCGGCCGTCGAGGCCGCCGCGTTCCTGGCCCCGGCGGCTCCGGCCGCATCCTCCTCCCCGGCGGAGAAGCCGGGGTGCCCGCAGCAAGCCGCGCTCCCCTTTCTCGCTCCCCCTCCGTCGCAGAAGAGCGCCACCTGCGGGACGTGCAGCGAGACGGTCTGCGCGGGGTATTCCGTCGGCACGGTCTGCGCCTACAGGAGCGGCGTGACCTACACCTGCCAGGACGTCTATGGCGGAACGTGCGGCGGATCGCCCATCACCCTGATCTGCAATTGCTGGCATGGGCCGCTGCCGGACCCCCCGGCGGGTTCGGGCTCGGAGTCCCGGGGAGGGTGGCGGGCACGCCATCCCCCCGGGGTCCCCGGCGATCCGGGCGGTGATACGCTCCGCGGCGAAATCACTGGAGGACGAGATGACCCGCCATGCCCTGAGGCTTTCCCTGCTGCCGCTGACCCTGTGCGTTCTCGCTGCCTGCGACCGCAATCCCCCTCCCCCTCCGGATGCCGCGAGCCCGGCGGCGGCGCAGACCAGCGCGGCCGCTCCGGCGGCGGCCCCAGCCCCGGCCGGCACGTCGGACGCCGGCGGCGCGCCTTCGATCCCATCGCACACGCCGGCGGTCGACATGGCTCAGACGACGGCCTCGGCGCAGGCGGCTCACCCGGCCGAGGCGGGGGCGGGCTCGATCGACTTCGATCTTCCCAAGGGGTGGAAGGCCGAGACGCCGAAGACGAACATGCGGCTGGCCCAGGCGTCGATCCCGGGGGCGAAGGGGCGGGGGACTTCGCCGTCTTCTACTTCGGGCGGGGTGGCGGCGGGCCGGTGGAGGCCAACATCGCGCGCTGGGTGGGGCAGATGGAGGGGTCGGGGCCCAAGCCGGTGCCGGAAATGATGGCGGCCAACGGCTACAAGATCACCTGGGTGGACGCCAAGGGGACGATGAAAGGCGGCCAGACGGGGATGGGGCCGGCGACGGCGATCCCCGCGGCGCGACTCTACGGCGCCGTGGTCGAGGGGCCGGGCGGCCCCTGGTTTTTCAAGGCGCAGGGGCCGGATTCGACCCTCGCCTCGCAGCGCGACGCCTTCGTGGGCCTGTTGAAGAGCGTGCGGGCCAAGAAGTAGCGGGGCTGATGAGAAAAGCCCCGAAGGGATGGCGGTCGACCGGGTTTGAGGTCTGCTGCCGCCCCTTCGGGGCTTTTTGACTTTGGGGAATCCGAGACCTGGGGCTTATGCCCCAGGCTTTATGCTGCCGCCCGTTCCGGGCTTGGGGCTCGGGTCGTCTGGAGCGCGGTGGTCAACCGTTGTCGTCCGAGCTCTGGGGCGCCTTGGGCGGGGCCGGGGCTTTGGGGGCTGCGTGCCGGGGCTCGGGCGCTTCGTGGCGCTTGCGGTCCTGGCGCTCGATTCCCTTGCGCTCGGCGAGGGCCCGGCGCAGCTCCTCGCGCATCCCCTGCATCTCGCGCTCGACCTCCTCGTGGATCTCCTTGCGGATCTTGTCGATCTCCTGGCGATCCTCGGTCCGCATGTGCTCCGACCGCTCGGCCCGCTCCTTCGCGAGCTGGGCGCGGACCTCGTCCATCTGGCGGCGGATCTCCGGGGAGGGCTTCATGCTCTCGGCCATCTCCCTGGCCGCGTGGCGGATCTTCTCCCGCTGCTCGGCAGTCGGCTTCTCGCCGTCGGCGAGCTTCAGGCTCTTGAGCTCGGCGTCCATCTTGGCCTGCATGCGGGCCCTGTCCGCCTCGGAGGGACGCATCTGCTCGCCGAGCTTCCCCATCTCGGCGGTCAGCCGCAGCATCTCGGGACTGGGCTGCAGGTGGGACATCCGGGTGGCGAGCTCGCGGCTCAGCTTCTCGAGCCGGGGCTTCAGGGTCTTCTCGATCTCCCGGGTCGAGCGTTCGATGTCGCGGGAGAGCTTCTCCTGCTGCTCGTGGGTGAGCTGGTGCTCGGCGGAAAGGGTGCCGAGCTGGCCGTCGAGGGCGCCCAGGGCCGCCTGGAGCGAGGCGCTGACGGTGGCATCGATCGCCTCCGCCGTCGGCAGATCCTTGAGGTCGACTTCGGGGGCCTCGCTCTCCCGAGATTCCCCGGCGGCTTCCCGCGCCTCCTGCTCGGCCCGTTCGGCGTCCAACGTACTGCTCGTCGCGCTCCTTCTTCGCCTTCCTCCCGGCCCTCCCGGCCGCCGAGTCGTCGTCCGCCCGCTCGGCGCGGTCGGCGCGGCGCTGGGCCTCCTCGGCCTGCGGGTGGGTCGGCGTATCGGTGGCGTCCCGGACGTCGACCGCCGGCGCGGGCGCCGCGGACGATGCGGCGGGCTGGACCGGCGGCGGCTCGGGGCGGGCGGCCGAGATCGCCGGAGCGGCGGCGGCGACGGCGATCACCAGGAGCCCCATGGCCACGGCGAGCCCGGCGCGCCGGCCGGGATGCTCCGGCGAGCGGCTCTCGGCGAGCAGGCGGCGGATGCGCACCCCGAGGCTCGAGGGGCGGTCGGCCATGCTGGGGACGGGCAGGCGCCGGACGCCGACCGACCAGCCGGCGACCTCGGCGAGGCAGCCGGCGAGCGACAGCGGACGCCCGGTGCGGGCCACGGCCCACTCGTCGCTCAGCATCTCGGAGATCTCCCGCAGGCGGCGGCGGGCCACCCAGTTGAGCGGCTGGAAGAAGAGGAGGCAGGCGATCGCCTGACCGAGCACCAGCCAGAACGGGTCGCGCCGCGCGAGGTGGGCGAGCTCGTGGGCCAGCATCCCCTCCTGCTGCTCGGCAGTGAGGCCGGCGAGGGCCCGCGGCGGCACGCAGATCTCGGGGCGGCCGAAGCCGAGCGCCAGCGGCACCGGCACCCGCGACGAGCACGAGAGGCTGACGGCCTCTTCGAGCCCGGCCTCGGCGGCCAGGGTGCGGAGCTGCGCGTGGAGGTCTCCCGCCACCACCCGCGGCCGGTTCTTCAAGCGGCGCCCCAGGCGGAGGTAGGAGCGCCCGTAGGCTGCGAGGAGGAGGAGGGCTCCGCACGCCCAGGCGGTTAGCGCCAGGGACGAAAGGGACGGCAGGGACGCCAGGGAGCTCGACGGGACCGCGGGCGGAAGGGCGGGAACGGCCTGGCGCTCCAGGGGCGGCGCCGGGGCGAATTCAGCGGAAGGCGCGAGGTGCACCTGAGGCTGGGCGGGGACGAGCCCCGCCCCTGCATTGGGCTGGGGCGCGGGAATCGACAGGCTCTGCGCCGGGATGGCGTCCGCCAGGCGCCACTGGCCGGCGAGGGGTTGCCAGCCGGCGGCGAGCTGGAGCGAGGCGGTGAGGATGGCGCCGACCAGGGCGGCCTTCCAGACGACCTCCTCGGCGGCCACCGACCAGCGGGCGAGACGCTTCGAAGCGAGCGCGGCGAGGCCGAGCAGGAAGGTGGAGTGCAGGAGATAGGTCAACATCCAGGCGACCGCGAACATCAGCGTTCCTCCTCGCGTCCCTGGGACGCGGACGCGATCAACTCGCGGAGCTGGGCGAGCTCCCCCGCGTCGATCTCATGCTCGGACAACAGGTGGTTGACCAGGGCGGTGACGTCCCCGCGGAAGAGCTGCGAGGTGAGGTCGGCCACCATCGAGCGGCGGACCTGCCCCTCGCTCACCCGTGGGCGGAAGATGAACTTGCGCCCTTCGGCGCGGTGGTCCACCACCCCCTTCTTCTCCATCTTGGTCAGCATCGTGGCGATGGTCGTGAGGGCGAGCCCGCGCTCCGGCTCGAGCGCCTCGTGAACCTCCGCCACCGTCCCCTCGCCCTGCGCCCAGAGGATCCGCATGATGGCGAGCTGCAGATCTCCCAGGTGGTGGGCGGTTTCCGTCGCTTCAGTCATTTCGAGAGTGTCTTCGGCTTTCATTCCGCTGTCTCCTCCGCATCAACTACCGAGATAGTACTACCAAGGTCGTTGATCGTCAAGAGGCTCTCATCAAGAGCACGAAGATCGTCATCCGGAGGCGCCCGCGAGCCATGGGAAGCCGGGGAATGCGGCATTCCCTGGGCTTCGTACGATTCTGAGCGTGAAAGGATTCCCGTTCCCCGGGGGGAACGCTTCTCCGCATCGGGGGAAGGAGGCTTTCCCCGTCTGGCGCGCCGCGTTCCCTCGCCGCGCGTCCGCATTCCCCTCTGACGAGATGCCGCGAAGAGCGAGCGGAATCGCATTCCCTTCTCATCGCGCCGCGTTCCCCCGGGGGAATGCCTCATCGGCCGCAGTCCGCGCGTCATCGCAGGAAGGGAATGCCGCATTCCCCCGGCGGTGAAGGGGGCGACCGCGGGGGAATGCGGCATTCCCTCTTCGCGGATGGCTTGAAATGCGGGGAATGCGGCTCGTCGCGGGGCTCTCCCGACGTAGAATCGGGGCCTTGTTCCACGCTGTTGCCGGGATGAACCGGTGGAAAGGGGTCAGGCCGTGCGGTTCGACATACGCAAGCTCGCGCTTCTGCTCTGGCTGGCCGCGCCGGCGGCTCAGGCTCAACTCTGGCTCGGTCCGGCGGCGGTGGAGGTGCGCGCGGAGGACGGGAAGGGGCATGCGCTCAGCGGTGCCCAGGTCCTCCTCCAGTACACCTCGGTGAATCCCAAGGACGGCCCGGCTCCCGTGCCGACCGATTCCCGCGGGCATGCGGACGTGGGGGGCCTGGCCGAGGGGGCCTGGCATCTCGAGGTGAGCCACGACGGCTTCATGACCTACATGGCGGAGATCACCGTCCGCCGCGGGCGCCCCGAGGTGACGGAGGCCACGCAGTTCCGGGTGGCCGGCGGCGGCACGGGCCTGATGCGGGTGAAGGTCTCCCGCGGCAGCGCAACCGCGGCGCCGCAGCCCCAGCGCGCCGCTGTGGTACCGGCGGCTCCGATGGCGCCGCCCGCTCCGGCCGCGCCGGCCCCGAGACCTGAGCCAGCTCCGACCCCGGCACCCGCGCCCAGGCCCATTCCACAGCCGGAGACTCCGCCGGCTCCCTCAGCGCCGCGACCCGCACCCATGGCCCAGCCGGTCGAGAGGCCGCAGGCGCAGCCGGTGCCCACGCCGGCGCCGCCGCCGACCGTCCAGCCGGAGCCCGCCCCGACGCGGACGCCCCCCGTCCAGACGCCGCAGCCGCGGCCGGAACCGCCCGCGCCTCCGGTGCCGGCCCCCAGGCCGACGCCCCCTCCGCCGGCCCCCGCCCCCACTCCGACCCCTGCCCCTCCGCCGCCCCCTCCGGTCGCAGCGGCTCCGTCGGCTCCCATCGCACCGGCAGCCGATTCCACACGGCTGCGGACGGCCAAGGACCGCACCTGCTTCGAGTGCAAGCCGGGAGAGTCCGCGCTCTCCACCGAGAAGGTGATCCCGCCCGGCGGCGGCGCGGGGTGCGGAGACCTCGCGGCGCGGCTCAGGGGAGGCGACGTGCCGGCCGACCTGCCGGCGGGGTGCCGCGTGCTGCGCCTCGTCCTCCCCGCCGGCATGCGCTATACCGGCTATCGCTACGAGATCCAGGACCAGGGGAAGAGCACGGATTGCACCGCCGGCCAGGACTGCCCGCAGGGGACCGGCCGCTGGCCGGTGACCCCGATCCTCGTACGGAATCCCAGCGGCACGGTCGTCCTCGCCCCCTTCGAGCTGGGCCCCGCCGACCGCGAACGGCGGGCGGTGTTGACGGCTTACTTCAGCTCGGGGAAGAAGTAGGGGAGAGGCTGCAACAGTTCAGCCCCGAAGGGGCGACAGCATAGAGCCTGGGGCGTGAGCCCCAGGTTCGTGCATCCACCTGACACCAAGCCCCAAAGGGGCGACAGCAGACCCGATCGAGAAGGTCTGCTGTCGCCCCTTCGGGGCTTTCAGATTTTGGGCTTCTGGGTTCCTGGGGCTTACGCCCCAGGCTTTATGCTGCCGCCCCTTCGGGGCTGGCGTTCTCGACCTTCAGGCCCGCAGCAACGGCAGCCGCTTCCCCGTCCACCCCGGGAAGAGGCGGGCGTCGTCTTTGACGCCCAGGTGCTTGCCGGCGAGCTCGCAGAAGACGGCGCGGAAGTCGGTGGTCACCGGCAGGTCGCGCCCTTCGTAGAGGGCGCCGGGGTCGAGCCCCGAGAAGGTGCCGTGGACCTTGCCGCCGTCCATCTGGTTGCCGACGACGAAGAGGCAGGAGCCGTGGCCGTGGTCGGTGCCGCCGGAGCCGTTCTCGCGGACGGTGCGGCCGAACTCGGTCATCGTGGTCAGCACCACCTGGTCCTGGTAAGCGCCGAGGTCGGTCCAGAAGGCGCTGATCGCCTGGGCGAGGTCGCGGGCCTGGCGATTGAAGGTGGCGGCCTGCTGGACGTGGGTGTCCCAGCCGCCCGACTCGGCGAAGGCGATCTCGATGCCGACGTCCGACTTGATCAGCAGGGCGATCTGCTTGAGCGCGGTGCCGAGCGGCGACTGCGGGTACTGCGCGCCGCCGGCCGGCTGGTAGTTGGCGATCTGGGCATCCGACAGCATGTGGATGGCGCGGAAGGTCTCGCTGCCGGTGTCGCGCAGCAGGTGCTGCGAGGTCTGGTCGTAGAGCGCCTCGAACCCCTGCCCCGCCGCCGCCGCGGTGCGGTCCGCGCCGGTGAGCTGCACCTTGAAGTCCGCGAGGTTGGTGACCGCGATCGCCGGCTGGTTGCCGTAGAGCGAGCGCGGCAGGGCCGGCGTCATCGCCACCGCCCGGAACGGCGAGGCGTCGTGGCCGAGGAGACCCATGGCGCGGTTCAGCCAGCCGTCGGGAGTCCCCTTGCGGCCGGGGGTGCCGGTCTCCATGAAGTCCTGGGCGTCGAAGTGCGAGCGGGTGGGGTCGGGGGAGCCCACGGCGTGCACGATGCCGAGGCGCTTCTCCTTCCACAGCGGCAGCAGCGGCGCGAGCGCCGGGTGGAGGCCGAAGCCGGCGCCGAGGTCGAGCGGCGTCAGATCCCCCTGATTACCGCCGGCACCGGCGACCGCGAGGCGCGGGCGGAGGGCCTTCAGGCTGTCGCCGGTGGGCGGCACGGCGGCGAGGCCGTCCATGGCGCCGCGCTGGAAGATGGTGACCAGGATCTTGCGCCGGCGCGACGAGGTGGAGCCCGTCCCCTCGGCGGCCATCGCCGCGCGGGTGAGAAACCCCGGCCCGCCCCCCACCCCCACGGTGACGAGGGCGATGCCGCCGGCTTTCATGAACAGTCTGCGTGTCAACATGGCGTGGCTTCCTATGCTGGATCTTCGTTGATGTCTTTTCGAAGTCAGCGACGCTGGAACTCCGGCGAGCCGAGGATCACCCCCACCACCTGCTCGAGCGGCGTGGGGGGGCGGCGGTCGACGACGGGCTTCGGCTCGTCCCCCAGCTTGCCGCGGACCTTGATCGCGCGCACCGGAGCAGCGGTCCCCGCCATCCCGGCCTGGCTCATGGCGGACATCTCCGAGCCGCCGTAGACCAGCTCCTCCGCGGGATCGGATTTCTTCGTCCCCTTGCCGGTCGCCGCCGGCGCGGCCTGGTCCACCTTCTTCGCCAGGTTGGGATCGGTCACCATCGGCCCGAGGAGCTTGAGCGTGGCGGTGAGGTCGCGCCCCGGCATCAGGTAGGCGGCGTAGAGGGTCAGGGCCTGCTCGCGCGACTCGGGCTCGTGCCCCTGGTTGAGCAGCGGCAGGTCGACGCTCACCCCCTTGACCCGGTTGGCCGCGAGCTGGAGGCCGAAGTTCATCCGGTTGAGGAGCGAGCCCGAGCTCACCCAGGCGTCGGCGCGGTCGGGGTAGCCGGTGGGGGCCTGGTAGGCGTAGAGGGGCTGCCCCATGCGGGTGATCCAGCGCAGCAGCTCGCGCGGATCGATGATCTCGCCGCCGGTCGCCCGCAGCGCCGAGGCGGCGAGCTCGAAGGGGGACTTGATCTTGGCGCCCACGGCGTCGCGGCTCCAGAACTCGGGGGAGTCGACGATGGCGATCAGCATGCGGCGGACGTCGCCCCCTGTCTGCAGGTAGATGCCGGTCAGCCGGTCGACCAGCGCCTGCGGCGGATGATCCGAGACGAAGCGGACGGCGAGCTGGGTCGCGAGGTGGCGCGCGGTGTTGCGGTGCGCGGCGAGCAGGTCGAGCACCTGCTCGCCGTCCTCGATGCCGCGGCCGGCGGGGAGGCGGGTGCCGAGGACCGTCTTCTCGGCGGCGTCGTGCTGGTCGGCGCGGAAGAGGAAGTCCCCCTCCGCGCGGAAGCCGAGCCCGCCGGCCCGCTGGGCGCGGGCGAGCCGATTCTCGGCCGCCTCGCGCGCCTTGGGCTGCAGGGGCATGATCGTCCAGCCGGTGAAGGCGCGGGCCACCTGGACGACGTCCGCCTGGGTGTAGCCGCCGTCCACCCCCAGGGTGTGGAGCTCCATCAGCTCGCGGGCGTAGTTCTCGTTGACCCCGCGCTGCGCCTTGGGGCGCTTCGCGGCCGCTGCGCCTCCCGCGGGGGGGTTGCGGCGCGCGGCGAGCATCCCTCTCCCACCTCCTCCGCCCTCGAGCCGGGCGCGCAGTCGCGGGCGGTTATTCATCTCGTCCTGCATCGTGGTCGGCTCGTCCGCCGCGGCGGTGGACTGCGCGTTGTCGAGGTAGAGCAGCATCGCCGGGCTCTTCGCCGTCGCCTCGAGGAGGTCGCGGAAGCGCCCCAGGGCGTGCGGGCGGATGGCGTCGCGCTCGTAGGAGAGGAGGTAGGGGCGGGCCTTGTTGTCGGTCAGCGAGACATTGAAGTGGTTGTACCAGAAGTCGGTCATCACCTCTTCGAGCTGGTTCTCGGAGGCGACGGCGCGCACCAGCTTCTGGGTCATCAGCTGGCCGAGCAGCTCCTTCTCGGGGCGGTACCCTTGACCCGCCGCGAAGGCGGTGAGCTTGTCCTTGAGGGCCTTGCGATCCGCCTCTTCGTCCGCAGTACCGTTGCCGGCGTTCTTCTTGAGATTGAGGTCGCCCCGCTTGACGTCGTCGGGGAGGATCCCGGCCTGTTTGGCCTCGGCGAGGATGACGCCGGCCGGCGGATAGGTCTTTAGGATCTGGGCCGTCGACATGGTCAGCGCCGGCAGGTCGCGCAGATCGTCGAGCGTCTTGGCATCCGGAAGGTCGGCGCCGAGCTGGCGCGCGAACCAGCGGTCGAGCCCCATCTTGACGACGGCGTCCACCTCGCCCGGACGGGGGCCGAAGGCGAAGCGGTTCAGCAGGTGAGAGGCGGCCTGGCGCTCGGTCAACCCGGCCTGCTTCCAGGGCATGGGGCTGGCAGTATCGCTGGCGGTATCCCTGGCAGTATTGCTGGCAGTAACGCCGGCCCAGGACACGCCGGCCAGCCCGAGGGCGGCGACGAGCAGGGCGGCGGAAGGTTTGAATCTCATGATGATGGGCTCCTTTGCGAGGTCTCTCGTCTCCATCCTGCTCCTGAAACCCGGCGCGCGGGCATTTCCTGCGGAATCGCGACTCCTCTTGCCAAACTGTACGACGTTTGTAATACACTATCCGTAGACTTCAGTGGGAAGCACTGAAACGCGGGATGCCCTCCGGCATCTCCTCTGGGGAGGGCCTCGTCCGCGATGATCGAGCTGGAAGGGATCGCCAAGACCTACGCCGACGGCATGGAGGCCCTGAAGGGGATCTCGCTGCGGCTGGACGCGGGGATGTTCGGCCTGCTCGGCCACAACGGGGCGGGGAAGACGACCTTCCTTTCGATCCTGGTGCTGGCGCTCGAGCCCTCGGCGGGACGGCGGGTGTACGACGGGCTCGACGCGGCCTCGGCGCGGGCGCGCGCGGCGATCCGCCGGCGGATCGGCTTCCTCCCCCAGGACTTCCATCCGATCGGCCACCTGACCGGGCGGCAGTACCTCCTCCACTGCGCCCGGCTGCGCGAGGTGCCGCTCGGGCGGGCGGCGCTCGGCCGGCGGGTGGCGGAGCTGCTGGCGGAGGTCGGGCTCGAGCGGGCCGCCGACCGGCGGGCGGGAGATTACTCCGGGGGGATGCAGCGGCGGCTGGGGATCGCCCAGGCGCTGATCCACTCGCCGCGGCTGATCGTGGTCGACGAGCCGACGGCCGGGCTCGATCCCGAGGAGCGGATCCGCTTCCGCGCCCTGATCACCGACGTGGCCGCCAGCACCACCGTGCTCCTCTCGACCCACATCGTGGAGGACGTCGAGGCGACCTGCCCGCGCCTGGGGGTGATCGCGGGGGGGCGGCTCCTCTTCGACGGCCCGCCGACCGAGCTGCTGCGCCGGGCGGCTGGGCGCCTCTGGCAATTGCCTGCCGGCGCGGCCGGCGCTCCCCTCCCCGCCGGAGCCGTCGAGGTGACACTGCGCGCGGACCGCCAGGGGGGTGTCGAACGGGTGATCCACAGCGAGACGGCGGTGGAGGGCGCGCTCCCCCGGCGGCCGACGCTCGAGGAGTCGTACTCGGCCTTCCTCGCCCTCCAGGGGGTGGCGGTGCCGGCCGACGCGCCGGAACGCCCCGGAGAAGCGGCGTGAGGCTCACCGCCGCCTTCGTCGCCCACGAGTGGCGCATTCAAGGCAGCTCGCTCCGCTTCCGGGTCCTCGCCGCGCTCTACGCCGTGGCGGGATCGGTGCCGGCGGCGGTCGCCTGGTTGCGGCGCGATCAGGTGGAGACGGCGATCGGCGCCGCCACCTACGCGGCGGAGACCCTGGAGGTCGTGCCGGTGCTGACCGCCGTCGTCGCCGTGCTGATCTCGCTCGACGCCATCACCCGCGAGCAGGACGAGGGGAGCTGGACCACGGTGGCGCTCAGCGGGATGTCGAGCGCCGGCTACCTGCTGCGCCGCTGGCTGGCCCTCCAGGCGCTGCTGCTGCCGCTGACCGCCGTGCCGCTGGCTTTCGCGGCGGTGGCCGCAGGCAGTGCCGGCGGCGGCATGGTCCCCCTCGCGCCGTTCGCCGGCCCCTGGCTGATGTTCGTCGCCCCCATCGCCATGGTCTTCTCGGGGCTGGCGCTCGGCGTGGGGACGATCGCGGGGGGCACCCTGAACGCCTTCCTGCTCGGCGCCTTCGCGCTGGTGGCGGTCCCCGGGCTGATCAACGCCGTGCTCTGGCACTTTCGCCTCCGCGTGGGGACCGACTGGCTCTCCGCGGGGCCGTTCCTCCGCTCGGCGAGCCGCCTCGCCGCGCTGCGCCACCCGGAAAACCCCTGGGGGAGCTCCTTCCCCCTGGGGGTGAGCGAGTCGCCGTACGACGCCGGCGTCACCGGCGAGCAGTACCTCGCCGACGCGGCGCTGCCGGTGACCCTCGCCGCAGCGGCGCTCGGCCTCGCCGTGCGCTACTTGCGCCGCACCCGCCCGGACGTCCACCCCTGGCGCATCCCCCCGGCGCATCCGCTGCGCACCTTCCTCACCACCCTCGCCCGGCTGCGCGAGCGCTACACCCCCGACCCGGCACCGGCGCGGGCGGACCTCTGGCTGCTCGGTCTCGCCCTCCTGCTCGCCGCCGGCGCCTCGGCGTGGATCGTCGACCGGGCGCTCCACTACGACCGGCTGGGCAAGCAGCGTTTCCGGGCCGAGGCGGCGCAGGGGATGCCTCCCACGCCGGTCGACGTGGTCCCCGGCCGCTGGCGGATCGCGGGCTCGCTCGGCCCCGGGCGCGCCGTGGAGCTCGCGGTGACGGCTGAGATGCGGAACGTCGGGCGCCAGCCCCGCGCCCATCTCGCCTTCGAGCTCAACCCGCGGCTCGCGATCACCGTCGCCCATCCGGACGAGGGGCGGCTCACCCTCTCCCGCTCGTGGAACCGGCTGCGGGTGGAGCTCGATCCCCCGATCCCCGCCGGCGGCCGGCGGGAGATCGCCTTCCGGCTGCGCGGCGAGCCCGGCGAGGTCTCCTTCTCGCTCCCGGGCGCCGCCTATCTCGGCTTCTACCAGACCCTGGGGCGCCACCTGCACGCCCGCTTCGCCCGCGACCTCGCGGACCTCTCCGGGAGCTACTTCGTGCCGGCGATCTCGCCGCGCCGGATCGACCTCGAGGCGGCCGACCTCACCCCGGTCCCGCGCTACCACGCCTGGCAGCTCGACGGCGAGATGCGGATCGAGGAGGACACCTTCTCGCCGCAGGCCGACCTCTCCCTGGCGCTCGCCGCGCCCCCCGGCGTCTTCCTGGCCGACGGCTGCGGCGACACGCTGCGTGCCGGGCCGCCCGGTGGGCGCCTCGCCGGAGGTTGCCGGATGCCGCTCGCGGAGCTGGCGGTGGTGGGCGGGAGCTACCGGCGGCTCGGACCGCAGGCGGCGGGGACCACGGTGGCCGTCCTCCCCGCCCACGCGGCGCTCGGCGAGCTCCACCTGGGCTTCCTCGCCCGCGGCACGCGGCAGATCGAGGAGGCGTGGCCGGGTCTCGGCGACCTGCGGCGGATCGTGGTGATCGAGTGGCCGGGAGACTCGGGGTTCAGCACCGACCCGATCTCCGCGGCGTGGGACAGCCGCTGGATCGATTTCAGCGGCTCGCCGCTCACCGTGCGCGGCAACCTCGCCCTGCTCAGCGAGGCGAGCATGGTGCGAGCCAGCGTCCTCAAGCCGGAATGGTTCACCGCCGAGCTGGTGGCCTCGCGCCTCGCCCGCCGCCGCCAGATCGCCGCCGACGACTCCCCCCTCTTTCGCCAACTCTTCCGCGCCCTCGCCCTGCAACGGCTCGGCCTGGGGCCGGAGAGCGGCGCCGCGGTGAGCGGCCTCCGCCCGGGGCAGGGGGGAGTGGTGCGCATCCCGCCGCCCAAGGACCGCTACAGCAACCTCTACTGGGGGAACCGCTTCCCCGCCCTGGTGGCGGGGCTGCGCCGCCGGATGGGCGAGGAGGCGCTGCGGCAGGCGATCGACGAGGTGCTGGCGCCGGAAGCCGGCGGTGCCGGAGAGCGTACCCTCACCCGCGCCGACCTCTTCGCCGCCCTCGAGCGCCACGGCGGCCCGGACCTCGCCCGCTTCGTGGCCGACAACCTGGTGCGCGGAGGGCTCGCCGAGCCGGTGCTCGACGGGGTCGAGCTCAGCGCGGAGCCCGGCGGCTGGCGGGTGAGGGGGAAGGTGGTCAACCGCGGCGACGCCGAGGCGCTCTGCAAGGTCGAGCTGACCACCGACCTCGGGCCGGTCGAGGCCCTGGTGCGCGCCGGGGCCGAAGGGGCCGGAGCTTTCGAGCTGCGCACCTCCCGCCGGCCGCAGGCGGTGCTCCTCGACCCCGACCGCGAGTGCCACCGGCTGGTGCCGAACGCTGCCCCGCGCGACCGGGTGTTCTTTCAAGGAACCGAGAGCAAGGCGAAGAGATGAAGGCCTTCGCCCGCTCGATCTATCTCGCCTTGCGCTTCCTCCTCGGCCGCCGGCTGGGGCTGTTCGTGGCGGTCGACGCCCTGGTGATCGGCTATCTGGTGCTGCTGATGCTCCTCGATCCGGAAGGGAACCGGATCGAGGTCTACCGCTTCCTCTTCCTCTACCCATCGGTCGTCCTGGCGCTGCCGACCCTCGCCGGCATCGTGGACCTCGAGCGCAAGGCCGGCTGCCTCGACCTCGCCCTCTCGACGCCGAACGCCGAGGGGTATTTCCTGCGCCGCGCCGGCGCCGTCTGCTTCCTGGTGGCGGCGCAGGGGACCCTGCTCACC
The DNA here is from genome assembly GCA_963756595.1 of uncultured Acidobacteriota bacterium. Classification (GTDB taxonomy): domain Bacteria; phylum Acidobacteriota; class Thermoanaerobaculia; order Multivoradales; family UBA5704; genus DATARR01. The sequence continues at coordinate 17,690 of CAVWOZ010000063.1, read as the reverse complement.
CTGTTCGGCTGGCTCCTCGGCGAGCGCGCCTTCCCGCTCCTCCCCGCGCTGCTCCAGATCGTGGTGGTCAGCGCCTTCCTCGGCGCCGTGTCGCTGTTCTGGGCGGTCCGCCTGCGCACGGCGGGCGGGGTCTGGCTCGCCTCGGCGGTGACCGTGGCCGCGATGGGGCGCTGGTTCTTCTTCGACCCCACCGCCCAGGAGACCGGAGCGGCCCACCAGCCCCTCTTTCCCAAGCTCGAGGACTCGCTCCCCTGGCTGGCGAGCGCCGCCGCGCTCGCCCTGGGCGCCACCCTCTTCTATCTCTACGCCCGCCGCCGGCTGCGCCGGCCGGAGCGGATGCTCTCGTGACGGAGGACGTATGACGCGGTCCCGCTGCTCCCTGGCCCTTCTCCCCATCTTTTTGACCCTCGCCGCCTGCACCCGGACGGCGGAGATCCCGGAGGATCCGCCCCCCCTGCCGGTGAAGATCGAGAAGGCCACCAGGGGGTCGTTCCAGCCCACCCTGGCGCTCCTCGGCGTGGTGCGCCCGGGCAAGGAGGTCGAGGTGGCGATCCCCTCGGCCGGCACCCTGAGCTACCCCGCGCGGTTCCGGAACGGCCTCTCCTCGGGGGCCGCGGTGCGCGCCGGTGAGGTGCTCGCCCGCCTCGAGAACCCGGACACCGCGGCGCAGCTCGCCGAGGCGAAGCTGCAGGTCGCCTCGGCGGACGTCGAGCTGGCGCGCTACCAGCGGGGGTTCGACACCGGCGTGGTGGCGGCGGCGCAGCTCGCCTCCTACAAGGCGGCGGCGGCGCTCGCCGCCCAGCGCCTGGCGGCGGCCCGGCAGCGCAGCTCCGGCCTCGACCTGCGCTCGCCGGTCGCGGGATGGCTGCTGATCGAGAAGCCGCTGGCGCCGGGAGCCGAGGTGGCGGCCGGCACCCTGCTCGCCCGCGTGGCGGCGGGGGGGGCCCCGCGGGTCGAGGCGCGGGCGGCGGCGGGAGACCGCGGCCGCCTGCACGAGGGGCTGGGGGTGCGCTTCAGCCTCGCCGGAAACCCGGGCGCCGCGGGGCGCGGGGTGATCCGCGAGATCTCCCCCGTGCTCGAGGCCGGCGGGACGGTGCCGGTGGTGGCCGAGGTGACCGAGGGGGCGGGGCTCCCGGCGCCCGGGGAGGGGGTCGAGGCCGACGTCGAGCTCGACCTGCGGAGCGGCGCGATCACCGTCCCCGAGGAGGCGCTGGTGGTCTCCGAGGGGGGGAGCTCCGTCTTCGTCGTCGAGGGAGGAACGGCCCGCCGGCGCGCCGTCGCGACCGGCGGCCGGGGGGGCGGACGGATCGAGGTGCTCTCCGGCGTCTCGGCCGGCGACAAGGTGGTGGTGGGCGGCGCCGATCTGCTCTCGGACGGCGCCAAGGTGGAGGCGATCGACGAGCCCCCTCTCACGTCAGAAGGAAAGGCCGGCAAGTGATCCACCGCGCCATCGAGCGCCCGGTCTCGACCCTCCTCGGCGCCCTGACCGTGGTGGTGCTCGGCGTCTTCTCCCTGCTGCGCCTCCCCGTCGCCCTCCTGCCGGCGCTCGAGCGGCCGGGGCTCGAGATCACCGCCACGGCGCCCGGCAGCGGGCGCGAGGAGGTGCTGGCGCGGATCACCCGGCCGCTCGAGCAGCGCCTCGCCGCCATCCCCGGCGTCACCTCGGTCCGCAGCTCGACGGACGACGGCACGTCTCGGGTGCGCGTCGAGAGCGAGTGGCAGACCGACCCCGACCGGCTGCGCATCGAGGCCGAGCGCCGGCTGGCCGGGCTCGACGTCCCCGGGATGACGCTGGCCGTCGAGCTGGTGGCCGGGGACACGGAGCCGATCGTCGAGGTGGCCGTGTTCGGGACTGAAGCTTCGGGGGCCGCACGCACGGCCTTCGCCCGCGAGGTGCTGGCCCCCGAGCTGGCGCGCCTCGAAGGAGCCGGCAGGATCGAGCTGCTCGGCCTCGCCCCCCTCCACCCCGTCGTCCGTCCGAGCGCCGCCGCCCTCGCCGCCCGCGGCCTCACCCCCGCGGACCTGGTGGCGCGCCTGAAGCCGGTGGGGACGGCAGTCGCCGCCGGCCGGGCGCGCGCCGGCGCCGCCGTGCGCCCGCTGCTGGTGCGCGAGGACGCCACATCGCTCGACGCCCTGCGCGCCGTGCGCCTGGCGGGGCCGCGGGGCGAGAGCGTGCTGGGGGACGTCGCGGCGGTGTCGCTCGAAACGGTGCGCGACGCCAGCTTCTTCCGCCTCGACGGCCGCGAGGGGACGCTGGTGCGCGTCTTCCGCGCGCCGGAGGCGAACGCGGTGGCCCTCGCCGCGCGGGTCCGGGAGCGGGCCGGCGAGCTCGCCCGGCGGGCCACGGCCGGGCTGCAGGTCGAGGTGGTGGAGGACCGCAGCGCCGAGGTCGTCGCCGCCCTGCGCGAGATGGGGCTCGCCGCCCTCCTCGGCCTCGCCCTCGGGATCGCCGTGCTGCGCCTCCTGCTCGGGCGGTGGCGCCCGACCCTGGCGCTCGCGGTGGTGGTGCCGGCCTCGATGCTCGCCACCTTCTCGGCCTTCCATCTCTGCGGGGTGCCGCTCGACGTCGTCTCGCTCGCCGGGCTCGCCCTCGCCGCCGGCATGCTGGTCGACAGCTCGATCGTGGTGCTCGAAGCGATCGAGACCGCCCGCGCTCAGCGCCAGGGCGAGCCCGAGACGCCGGAAGTCACCGGCACGCTCCAGATCGCCAAGCCGGTGATCGCGGGCTTCCTCACCACGGCCGTCGTCTTCCTCCCCCTCCTCTACCTCCAGGGGCTGGCGCGGGCCTTCTTCGGCGCGCAGGCGTTCGCCATCGTGGCCTCGCTCGCCGCCTCCCTCCTCTTCTCGCTGACCGTGACGCCGGTGCTCGCCCGCGACGCCCGCCGTCAGGGCCCGCCGGCCGGACGCACCCCGGGGAGAGCTCTCTACCTGCGCCTGCTCGACCGCTCCCTGGCCCGCCCGATCCTGCCGGTGGCGGCGGCGCTCGCCGCCACCGCGGCGGCCGTCCTCGCCGCCCTGTTCCTCCCCCACGAGCTGGTGCCGGCCGCCGCGACGCGCGAGCTCGTGGTGCGCTACCGCCTGGCCCCGGATCTCGCTCCCGAGGCGGCGCGGCGGCAGGGCGGAGCCGTGGAGGCCAGAGCGGCCGAGGCCGTGCGCGGATCTCGCGCCGAGCGGCTCGCCGTGCAGCCCGCCGCGGCGGAGACCTCTCCGGGGAGCCGGGAGGAGACCGGACGGATCACTCTCCGTTTCCCCGACGCGGAGGGTGCGGCCCGGGCGCAAGGGGCGCTGCGCAACGCCCTCTCCCGGTTGCCGGGGGTCGAGGTGTGGATCGCGCCGCGGCCGAGCGCCTTCGCGGCGGCGATCGAGAAAGCCGGGCGCCGTCTGGAGGTGGTGGCCTCGGCCGCCACCCCGGAGCGCGCCGAGGCGCTGGCCCGCCGGGCCGCCGACCGCCTGCGCGGCGCCGCCGGCCTGCGCGAGGCGACCCTGCGCCGCGAGCGCGGCCGCGAGGCGCTCCTGCTCACCTGGGACGTCCCGCGGCTCAGTGCCCTCGGGGTCCTGGGAGCCGACCGCGACCGTCTGGAAGAGCAGGTGCGCGAGGCGCTGGCGGATCAGGAGTCCGGCCGCGTCCGCATCCCCGGCACCCAGCCCGAGATCGTTTTGCTGCCCACGGCGCAGGAAGACCCGGCGCTCCTCCCCGTCGTGGTGGCCGCGAACGCCGCGAATGCCACGAACGCGCAAGGAGGATCCGCCGTCTACCCGCTGGGCGCCCTGGCGCGGCTGCGGGTTGGCGCCCGCCCGCCGGCGCTCGAACGGGAGGGAGGGCTGCCGGCCGTCCGCCTCGCCTTCGAGAACGGCGGGAAGGACGGGATCGGGAACGAAGATCCGGAGACTCTGCTCCGTGGGGTGGCGCGGGCGGTGGACGAGGAGGTCTCCCCCGGCGGGCAGGCGCTCGAGCTGCGGCGCGCCTTCGGCCAGCTCAGGCTGGCGCTCGCCCTCTCGCTCCTCCTCGTCTTCCTGGTCGTCGCCGCCCTCTACGAATCGCTGCGCACCCCCCTGGTGGTGATGACCACGGTGCCGGTCGCCCTCGGCGGCGCGCTCGCCCTCCTGGAGCTCGCCGGGCAGACCCTCAACATCCTCTCGTTCCTGGGGCTGATCCTCCTCGCCGGGATCGTGGTCAACAACGCCATCGTGCTGGTCCACCGGATCGAGGACCACCTGCGCGCCGGCTCCCCCCTCGACGCGGCGGTCCGCCGCGCCTGCGAGGAGCGCTACCGGCCGATCCTGATGACCACCCTGGCGACCGTCGCGGGCATGCTGCCGCTCGCCCTCCTCGGCGGCGCCGGGGTCGAGCTGCGGCGCTCCCTGGCGCTCGCCGTGATCGGCGGCATGAGCTTCTCCACCTTCGCCTCGCTGCTGCTGGTGCCCGTGCTCTATCGCTTCGCCCATCGCGGCCGGCAGCCGCGGCCATGACCGCGCCCGAGCGCCCCCTCGCCCGCCTGGTGGCGACCCTCGCCCTGCTGGTGCTGGGCGGCTTCGCCCTGGCGCGGCTGCCGCTCGAGTTCCTCCCCCGGCAGAGCTTTCCGGAGCTGACGGTGGGCTTCGCCCTCGCCGAGGATCGCGACCCCGGCGAGGTCGCCCACGCCTGGCTGGAGCCGATCGAGAGCGCCGCCCGCGCGCTCGGCCGGGTGCGCGGCATGGGGGGAGAAGTGAGGACGAACGGCGCGGATTTGACGGTGCGCTTCGAGCCGGGGACCGACCCCGAGCGCAAGGCCGCGCGCCTCGACTCAGAGCTCGCCCGGCTGCGCGCCGGCCTCCCCGCGGGCGCGACGCTCTGGGTCAACCCCGCCACCGAACGCGAGGGGGACTTCCACGCCCTCGTCTGGCTCTCGGGCACGCGGGACGCCGCCCCCCTCCGCGCCGCCGCCGAAGCGGTGCGCGCCCTTCCCGGCGTGCGCGAGGTCGAGACCCTCGGCGTTGAGGATGAAGAGGTGCGGATCACCCTGGCGGCGGGCACGCTCGATCCCCTGGGGACCGCCGACGACGTCCTCGCCGAGGTCCGGCGCTCGTTCCGCGCCCCCGCCCTCGGCGCGAGCCGCCAGGGAGACCGGCTGCGGCCCGTATTTGCCCGGGTGATGTCCCAGGCAGCGCGAGGGCGCGAGGGAAGCCTGGCGGGGCTTCCCATCCCATTGGGAAACGCAGCGGTGCCGCTCGGCTCCCTGGCCGGAATCCAGGCCGGCGAGCGCCCCGCGCAGGCCGCCTTGCGCTTCCGGGGGGAGCCGGCCCGCGCCCTCTACGTCTGGCGGATGCACGACGCGGCGCCGCTCGCCCTCGACCGCGCCCTGCGCCGGCGCCTCGCCCATCTGCCCGCCGAAGCGCGCGGGGTGCGCGGCGAGATCGGCCTCAGCGAGGCGACGCCGCTGCGCGCCCTGATCCTGCGCCTGCTGCTGGGAGGTCTGGTGGCCGCGGGGCTCGCCGCCGCCGCGGGGGGATGGCTCGCCGGCCGCCGCGGAGCGCTCTCGCTCGCCCTCGCCCTCCCCGCCTCGGTGGCGGCCGCTGCCAACGCCTTCCTGCTGGCGGGGATCGCCCTGAACGTCACCACCCTGGTGGCGCTCGCCGTGGCCGCGCTCTCGCTCCTCCCCCTGGCCCTCGTTCGCCTGGTGAACCGGCCGGCGGGCGCGCGCTGGGGGTGGACGGCCCTCGCCGCGGCGGCGGTGGTGCCCCTCGCCGTCTCGCTCGCCGGCGCCGAGCTCGGGCCGCTGCTCGCCGAGCCCGCCCTGGCGCTGCTGCTGGCGGCCGGGGCGGGCGCGCTGGCGATCGCCGTTCTGCCTCTGGGAGGAGCGAGTCCGGAGAGGCGAGTCGCTCTCCGGCACGGAGAGTCCCTCCTCCGCTCCACCCTGCGCGATCCCGGCACGGCGATCCTGGTCGCCGCGACGGCCCTCTATCTCGCGCTCGCCCTCTTCGGCGGCGCTCTCTTCCCCCGTCCGGGAGAGCTGCGGCCGGACCGCGGCAACCTCACCGCCGTGCTCCGGCTCCCCCAGGGGACACCGCTCGCCGAGACGGTCCGCCGGACCGCCAAGATCGAGGAGGTGCTGGGGAAGGCCGAGGAGGTGGAGCGCTTCTGGATCTACGCGGTCCCCGGCACGGCGCGGATCACCGCCGAGCTCCGCCCCGCCGGGCGATCCCCGGAACGGCGCCGGCGGCTCGCCACACGCCTCCAGTACGAAGCCGGAGGCGCCGGGGCGCTCGAGGTCGCGACCGGCGGCCGCTCCGCGGGAGGGGCAGACCGCAGCTTCCTCGACGACCTCGAGGAGCGCGCGGAGACGGACGAGGATGCGACCCTCTACCGGGTGGTCCTGCGCGGCGCCGACCTCGCCGCCGTCCGCGCCGGCTACGACCGCCTGCTCCAGCGCCTGGACAGCCAGAAGATCCGCCGGCACTGGGTCACCGGCTGGGGCGACCCGACCGTCCATCTCGTCCTCCATCCGCGCGCCGGCACCTCGCCCGAGCAGGCCGCCGGGCTCGCCGGCCGCCTGCTCCGCGAGGATTCGCCGCCTCCGGCCCTGACCCTTCCCGCGACGTTTCCCGGCGGACCCGAGCGCGCGCTGACGGTGGTCCCCGCCGGCACCCCGGTGGATGCGGACCGCGCCGTTCCCCAGGTCGAGGAGCTCCTCTCAAGACCGGTGCGGCTGGGCGCCGGGAGCGTCAGCCCGGCGGCCCTCCTCGCCCTCTCGGAGGAGGCGCTCTATCCGCGGGTGGCCCGGCAGTCCGGACGGTTCGTGGTGCCGGTCGAGATCCGCCTCCCGCTCAGCAGCGACGAGGTGCGCAAGCAGCGGCGCAAGGACCTCGACCGTAGCCTCGCCCTCCTCCCCCTCCCCGCGGCCTGCGATCTCGAGCGCCCCCCGCTGCGGCCGGACCTCTGGCGGCGGGAACGCCTGCGGCTGATCGCCCTCGGCCTCGCCGTCCCACTCCTCCTCTTCGCCATCGCCGCCTGCCGCCTGGGCTCTCTCGCACGCGGCCTGGCGGCGCTCGCGCCTCTCACCCTGGGGCTGGCCGCCGCCCTCCCGCTCGTGGCGTCCAGTCTCGGAAGGATCGATGAGCTTTCCCTGCTGGCCCTGGCGGGAGCCCTGGCGCTCGCCCTCCCCTCGGCGGCGGAGGCCGCGGCGTCCCCCATCCGACATCTCTACCGGACCCTGCGCGGCCAGGCGCCGTGGCTCCTCGGAGCAGCGCCGGCGCTGCTCCTCGGCCTCGCGGCCTCCACTCTCGGCGCCGAGACCGGGGCGTCCCCCTGGGCCGTCCCGCTACGGGCGGCGGCCGTGGCGGGGGGCGCCTCGCTCGCCGCCTCGGTCCTCCTCGTGCCGGCCCTGCTGCTCGCCGGGGTCCGCTGGCGCGAGCGGGAGCCGGTCGCGGAGCGCCGCCGCCGGCATCCCCCGGCTTGGTCGGAGCCCGGCACGCCGACGATCGAGGTGCGCAGCCTCACCAAGGTCTATGGCGGCGGCCTCAAGGCGCTCTCGGCGGTGAGCTTCACGCTCGAGCCCGGGATCGTCGGCCTGCTCGGCCCCAACGGCGCGGGGAAGACGACCCTGCTCCGCGTGCTCACCGGCCTGCTAGAGCCGACCCGCGGCAAGGTGCTCTACCGGGGCGTGCCGATCGGGCCGCTCAATCTGGCCGACTACCGGCGGCGGATCGGCTTCCTTCCCCAGGAGCTCAACGCCTACCCCGGCTTCACGGCCGAGCAGTTCCTCGACCACTGGGCGGTGGAGCGCGGCCTCGCCGACGCCCGCCAGCGCCGCGAGGAGATCGAGCGCCTGCTCGCCGCCGTGGACCTGAGCGAGCACGCGGGGCGCAAGGTGCGCGACTTCTCGGGGGGCATGCGCCAGCGGGTAGGGATCGCCCGCGCCCTCCTCGGCGCGCCGCCGATCCTGATCGTCGACGAGCCGACGACCGGGCTCGACGTCGAGTCGCGCGGCCGCTTCCGCCAGATCCTCCTCGCCCAGGCCGGCGAGCGGATCGTGGTCTTCTCGACCCACATCGCGAGCGATGTCGAGGCCGCCGCCTCGCGCATCCTCCTCCTCGACAAGGGGAAGCTCCGCTTCGACGGCCCCCCCGAGGAGCTGACCGCCCGCGCCCGCGGCCGGGTGTTCAGCGCCCTGGTCCCCGACGCCGACCTCCTCGACTTCGGGCGCCGCTACCGGGTGACCTCCCGGGTGCGCGTGCTCGAAGGGATCCAGGTGCGGGCGATCGCCCGGCCGCGGGAGGAGCTGGCGGGCGAGGCGGTCGAGCCGGACCTCGAGGAGGCGTACCTCGCCGAGATCGGACGCGCGGCGATCGACGCCTGACTCGAATCAACCGATAATGCGCCGTGGCGTCCCGGAGCTGGATGATGCGGCTGTTGAGCCTTTACCCTCCCTACCTGGGAGCGGGGATCCGCGTCCGCGCCGCGGCCGACCTGCGCACCTTCGAGGTGCGGATGAAGCTCAACCGCTTCAATCGCAACTACGTGGGGACCCAGTTCGGCGGCTCGCTCTACTCGATGTGCGACCCGTTCTTCATGCTGATCCTGGCCGAGGCGCTCGGGCGCGGCTACATCGTGTGGGACAAGGCCGCCACCATCCGCTTCCGGCGGCCGGGGCGGGGGACCGTCCGCGCCACCTTCCACATCCCACCCGAGCGGATCGCCGAGATCCGCGTCGCCGCCGACGCGCAGGGGAAGATCGAGCCGACCTTCGAGGTCGCCGTCCTGGACGACGCCGGAGAGGTCGTGGCGGAGGTCGAGAAGCTGCTCTACGTGAGGAAGAAGGACGTTGCGGCGGTGGCCCCAGACCGCTAAGCTACGCCCCTCATTTCCCCACCTCTCCGAGAGGATCGCCGTATGCCGAGATGCACCGCCCTCGCCCTGGTCCTGGCGCTCGCCGCCCCCGCCGCCTTCGCCGATACGCTGCTCACCGTGCGCAGCAGCATCGAGGGGCTCAAGATGGACCAGCCGCAGGGGGGCGAGATCCGTATCTGGATCGACGGCGACAAGCTCCGGCGGGACGAGGGGGACACCTCCTACATCCTGCGGCTCGACCGCAACAAGCTATACGTGATCAATCACGGGGAGAAGACCTACAGCGAGCTCGCCGTCCCCGTCGACCTGAAGCGCGCCACTTCGCCGACCGAGCAGATGAAGGTCCAGATGACGGCGACCACCGAAACGAAGAAGGTGGCGAGCTGGAACGCCCGCAAGTACAAGGTGGAGATCTCGAACCCCGCCGGTCTCCACCTCGACACCACCATCTGGGCGAGCAAGGACGTCGTCTCCTACCCGGCCTACAACCGCCTGGTGGCGAGCCTCACCGCCCTCCAGCCGGGCTCCGCCGAGCTGGCCCGCAAGCTTGAGCAGATCGAGGGGTTCCCGGTGCTCCAGGAGGCGGAAGTGCAGATGGGGACGAGCCGTTTCAAGACCCGCGAGGAGCTGGTGACCGCCGAGACCAAGGATGCCCCCGCCGGCTCCTACGAGGTCCCCGCCGGCTACGCCGTCCAGCCGTTCGCGGGCGCGGCGCGGTAGCTCTTTATTTTCCCTGCGAGATCTGGCGGCGCAGCAGCTCGTTCTCGAAGGCCATCCCGACCTGGGCCGTGGCCAGCTCCAGGATGTCGATGTCCTCGATCGGCTTGTCGCTGTCGCCGTTGTCCGTGTAGATGACCGAGATCACCCGCTGGGCGCCGAGCACGGGGAAGATCACCACCAGGCCGTTCTTGGGCGGGCCGACCATGGAGCGGAAGGGGTCGGGGAGCTCGGCCTCGTCGAAGGTGATGCTCTGCACCTCGCCGGTGTCGAGGCTGTGGGCGAGGGCGCTGCCGAGGTCGAGGGGGACCTTGAGGCCGCGGGTCACCTCGGCGAGCGGGCGCCCCTTCGGATCGCTGCCGAAGGCGCCGAGCGCCACCAGGTGGTCGCGCTTGACCAGGAAGAGCACGGCCCGCTCGACCGACTCCGAGATGATGTGCATGAGGTTGAGCGCCACCGTGGCCGAGATCAGCCCCGAGCGAAGGTCGCCGAACACCCGCCGCAGGCGGGCGACCCCCGACTTGGTATCCGGCCGCGGCGTGCCGCGCACCAGGTCGCGCCGGCTCTCGATGACGTTCTCGACGCAGGCGACGACCGCCTCCACCTCGGCCGGCAGGGCCGCCATCATCCCCACCTCGTAAACGCGCGCGAACGGGGTCCCCGGCTCGACCAGGGCGATGAAGGAGGCTCGCGGGTAGGCGCGGCGCAAGGGGCCCGCCTCCTCCAGGGTGACCCCTCCCCGCCGCAGGTCGAGCAGCACGATCGGCGGCGGCTCCCCCGGCTCGGCATTGCCGGCCTGATCGATCGGCACCAGCTCCGTCCCGGCCACCTCGTCCTGCAAGGCTTCGGCGAGCGCCTCGCCGAAGGAGATGTCGGCGGAGACGATCTGCAGGCGCAGCCGCTCGGCGGCGTGGGTCGGGGCCTCGCGCAGCGCCTCGACCCAGAGCGACGCCTCGGCCGCCGCCGGATCTGCCGAGACCGCCGCAGACAGGGCCAGCTCGGTGCCCACGGCCGTGTCGTTCAGCGTCGGATGCGTCGAGTCGCCGGCGTCGTAGGTGCCGTCGCCGGAGGAGAACGACCGCTGGCGTGGCTCTGAGTGCGCGTGCGATGCCTGCGATCCCGGCGAGCCGGCCGGCAGGGCGGGATGGGTTCCGTCGCGGTTGCGCTCGTCGAAGATCCGCGCCGCTTCGAGCAGCACCATCTGGGTGTTGATGTCGGCGTCCGGCAGCACGTCGCTCGGGTAGAGCGCGATGTCGTCGATCGGCCGCAGGTCGTCGATCGCGAACTCGAAGGTGCCGGTCTCCCAGACCATGACCTCCGAGACCGCCTGCTCGATCTGCTCGGCGATCATCTGGCGCAACCCCTGCGCGTCGATCGAGCCCGAGGAGACCAGGATCTGCCCCAGCGAGCGGCGCTCGAGCTCCTCGTTCTGCGAGCGGATGGCGGCCGCCAGGACGCCGCCGTCGATCATCCCCGAGGAGATCAGCAGATTGCCGAGCTTCGGCGTGTGCGGCGCCTGTGCCGAGACCAGCCGGCCGCCGTGAAAGCCGATCATCGCCCGCTCTCCGCCGCGCGAGAGCAACAGGGTGCCCGTCCGCCGGCCGAGGTGGATGAACTGCATCACGTCGGCGACGGAGACGTCTTTGAGGCTGCCGGAGATTCCCATGAGATTGCGGTTCGGGACGGTTGAGATCCCGCAGTAAGGGGTGCCTTGCGCTACTCCCCGCGCGCCAGCTTGACCAGGCTCTCGAGCGTACGCAGCTTGCGGTCCTTGGTGGCGAAGAGACGGGCGGCGAACATGGCGGAGGCCGCATGGGCGGAGAGCAGGTCGAGCAGGTCGCGGTCTTCGGCGCGGAGGATCGGCTTGTGATCGAGGAGCTTCAGCACCACGAGGGCGCCGACGATGTCGTTCTGCACCCGCAGCGGCACCGCGGCGAGGGCCTGCGATTCGGCGGTCGGCCCCAGGCGCAGCACGCCGTCCCGGAGCGTCTGGTCGACCATCGGGTCGCCGCCCTGGTAGCTCTCGCCGTCGTAGAGCGAGACGACGCCGCCGTCGTAGCTCCCCTCGCGCAACGCGATCTCGTACCCTTCGCCCTCGTCCCGGCGCAGCAGGAGCACGAACTGGTCGGCGCCGAGCAGGTTGATGGCGATCTCGGCGATCGTGGCCTGCACCTCGGCCGGCTCGAGCGTCGCGTGGAGCTGGTAGGTGGCGACGTAGAGGTTCATCAGCCGGCCGCCCTGGTGCTCCGAGTCGACCAGCCGGGAGGCGAGCTCCTTGACGTCCGACTCCGCGGTCGACAGCCGGCGCTCGAGCTCGGCGATCCGTTCGTCGGCGCTCGCCCCTTCGTTGGCGTCCGAAGCCCCGGAGCCACGAAGGTTAGACTCGACGACGCGGATCAGCTCCCCGGCGCGCTCGAGGGTCGAGCGCAGCTCGCTGACCAGGTCGAGCCCCACGGCCGGTGCGTTCAGCCGCGTCTTGGGAGGCTCCGTGGCGCTCCGGTCGCTCAAGCGGCGGAACCCTTCGTCTCCAGGCGCGCGATCACGTCGAGGATCTCTTCGCTGTGGAACGGCTTCTTGATGTAGGCGTTGGCCCCGGCCTCGATGCCACGGGCGGTGTCTTCCTCGCGCCCCTCGGTGCTGATGATGATCACCGGCAGCTCGGCGCGCGCGCCGTCGGAGCGCAGCTGGGCGAGGAACTCCAGGCCGTTCATGTTGGGCATGTTGATGTCGAGCAGGACGAGCTCGACGTCCGCGTGCTCCCGCAGGCGGTCGAGCGCCTGACGGCCGTCGAGGGCGTACACCAAGGGGTACTGGCGCAGCATGACCTCGTACATCTTATGCATCAGCTTCGAGTCGTCAACGACCAGCACTTTCCTTGGCTGCACGGCGCTCTCCCGGAAGAAGACCCGAATTTTAGCGCGATCGGGGACACGCCGAATCTTCACGGCGGGGGCCTCCCTTCGACCGCGATCTCCGGCCCGGCTGTGGATATCCCGCTACCCCTGGAGCTCGATCCCCGCAGGGAGTGTAGCCAAAGGGGGCCTTGAGTTTCAAGGAAATGCGCGTCCGGGGTACTCTTTGCCGCCATGGAGCCCGCTTCCGCACGCCTCCGCGACCGCCTGCGCGGGGGGCTCGTCCTCGCCGGAGGAGCCGCTCTGCTGCTCTATGCCCTCTGGCCCTGGCTGCCGATCCCCCATGCCGACGGGCGCGGAGCGCGCCCGCGCACGGTCGTCTTCTACGGCTTCAGCATCCTCGGCGAGGCGATGAACCAGGCGGTCCTCCCGGAGTTCGCTCAGGCCTGGCGCGAGCGGACCGGCGAGCGGATCGAGTTCGTCACCTCCTTCGCCGGCTCCGGCACGATCACCAACCAGCTCACGATGGGCGTGCCCGCTCAGGTCGCCCTGCTCTCGCTCGAGCTCGACGCCGACCGGCTGGCCAAGGCCGGAGTCATCCCGCCCGGCTCCTGGCGCCGCCTCCCTCACGGCGGGGTGGTGAACCGCACGCCTTTCGTCCTCGTTGTGCGCAAGGGGAACCCGAAGGGGATCCGCGGCTTCGCCGATCTCGCCCGGCCGGGGGTCAAGGTGGTGCACCCCGATCCGCTGACCTCCGGCGGCGCCAACTGGGCGATCCTCGCCGAGTACGGCTCGGCCGCCCGGCAGGCGCCCCAGGGCGGCGAGCGTCAGGCCGGATTCGAGGCGCTGCTCGGGGTCTGGCGCAACGTCGCCGCCCAGGCGGCCTCGGCGCGGGCCGCCCGCACCCAGTTCGAGAACGGCTTCGGCGACGCGCTCGTCACCTATGAGCAGGACGTCATCAAGGATGCCGCCAAGGGGACCCTGCCGGGAGAGATCGTCTATCCTCCCTCGACGGTGCTCTCGGAGCACACGCTGGTGATCCTGGACAGGAACATCGCCCCTTCCGAGCGCCCCCTGATCGACGCCCTGGTCGCCTTTCTGTGGAGCGAGCCGGCGCAGGCGCTCTTCGTGCAGCGCGGCTTCCGTAGCGTCGACGAGCGTCTGAACGCCGGCAACCCGGCTTTCGGCATCATCCGGGACCCCTTCCTGGTCGGCGACTTCGGCGGCTGGCAGCGGGTGAAGAAGGAGATCGTGGATGGGCTCTGGAAGGAACGCGTGCTGAAGGAGCTCGGGAAGTGACCGGCGACGCCCCCGGCGGGCGCCGTGGCGGGGCCGCGATCCCCGTCGGCCTCCTCGTCCTCGTGCTGCTGCCGCTGATCCTGATGCCGATCGCCGCGGTCTTCGTCTTCGCCCTGCGCGGCGGCCTCGCCGGGTTCTGGAAGGCGTTCTCCGATCAGGACGCGCAGTTCGCCCTCCGCTTCAGCCTGCTGATCGCCTTCCTCACCGCGGCGATCAACGCCGTCCTCGGCACCTGGGCCGCCTACGTGCTGTCGAAGTACCGCTTTCCCGGCGCGAAGCCGCTCGCCATCGCCATCAACCTGCCGGTGGCGATCCCGACCGTCGTGGTGGGCACCTCGCTGCTCCTCCTTTGGGGGCCGATCGGCCTGTTCGGCAAAGCCCTCGAGCCGCTGGGGCTGCAACCGATGTTCACGCCGGCCGGGGTCCTCCTCGCCCACCTCTTCGTCACCTTTCCCTACATGCTCGGCGCGGTCAAGCCGCTGCTCGACGAGCTCGAGGTGACCTACGAGGAGGCGGCGTACACGCTGGGCGCCAACAAGTGGCAGACGTTCCGCTACGTCATCCTGCCGGCCCTGCGCGGCGGGCTGTTCAGCGGCACCCTCCTCACCTTCGCCCACTCGCTTGGGGAATTCGGCGCGACAGTGATGGTGTCGGGGAACCTGCGCCTCAGGACCCAGACGGCTCCCCTCTACATCTTCGCGCAGTTCGAGGCCGGCAACGTGGCCCAGGCCAACGCCGTGGCCTCGGTGCTCGCGGCGCTGTCGTTCGTCATCTTCTTCTTCCTGCTGCGCTACTCCGGGAGCGACAAGAAATAATGTCGATCCGCCTCGAACGGCTCAGCAAGAGCTTCGGCGGCCAGCCGGTCGTCAAGCCCACCTCGCTCGAGGTCGAGGACGGCGAGCTGTTCGTGCTGCTCGGAGCGAGCGGCAGCGGCAAGAGCACGATCCTGCGCATGGTGGCCGGCCTCACCCTCCCCGACGGCGGCCGCATCTGGCTGCGCGACCGCGACGTCACTTCCCTCCCGCCGCAGGAGCGGGGGATCGGCCTGGTGTTCCAGAACTACTCGATCTTCCGCCACATGACGGTGGGCGAGAACATCGAGTTCCCGCTGAAGATCCGTAAGGTGCCTCCCCTCGAGCGGGCGCGCCGGCGCGAGGAGCTCCTCGACCGCGTCGGCCTCGGCGGCTTCGGCAACCGCCAGGCCCACCAGCTCTCCGGGGGGCAGCTGCAGCGGGTGGCGCTCGCCCGCGCCCTGATCCACGAGCCCTCCGTGCTCCTGCTCGACGAGCCGTTCGGCGCCCTCGACGTCAAGATTCGCTCCCAGCTCCGGCGAAACCTGCGGGAGATCCAGCGGCAGCTCGGCGTCACCGCCATCCTGGTCACCCACGACCAGGAGGAAGCCTTCGAGCTGGCGGACCGGATCGGTCTGATGGAGCGCGGCGAGCTGCTCGAGGTGGGAGAGCCCGAGGCCCTCTATGCCCGCCCGCGGACGGTCTTCGGTGCCACCTTCCTGGGCGCCGGCACCGTGCTCGTGGGGCGGGTGCGGGACGGCGTGGCACGGATCGGTCCGCTGGCGCTCCCCATCCCTCCCGAGACCGAGCACGAAGAGAGCGAACGAGTGCGGGTGCTGGTGCGGCCCGAGCAGGTCGAGATCTCGAGCGATCCTCCCGAGGACGCGAGCCATCTGCTGGGCAAGGGAGTCATCGTCGAGCGCAGCTTCCTGGGCGCGTTGCGCAGGGTCCGCGTCCGCCTGCCGCCGATCGCGGACACCCGCCAGGCGGCGCCGGCGGTCTACGGCGAGGAGGGATTGCTGGTGGACGCGGTCCTCCCGGCCGAAGCCGACGCCAGCGGGCCGGAGGTCTGGGTGAGCCTGCGCCGCTGGCACATCCTGGCTCCGCAGCAGCCGCGTCTCCTGGTCTGCGATCTGCCGGCGTCGGGAAGGCCGGCGCCCTTCGCCTTCGCCCGCGCTCTCCAGGGACCGCTCGGCGCCCGGGTCAGCCTGCTGACGGTGACCGACGACGCGAACGCCGTCGATCCCTTGCGCGCCGAGCTGACCGAGCGTGCCGCGGCCGAGGGGATGCCGGAGGCCGAGGCGGTGGTGCGGCGCGGCGATCCCGCAGAGGAGATCGCCGACGAGCAGCGGCAGAGCGTCTACGACTTCGTGATCCTCCAGCCGAGCCAGCCGATCGGCCGGGGAGAGGTTCTCCGCCGGCTGTCCGAGGTCCTCGCTACGCCTCTTCTCGTAGTCCAGGGCGAGCCCGCGACGTTCTCGCGCATCCTGATCTGCACCGCCGTGGGCGAGCCCGGCAAGGCGGACGTGCGGGTTGGCGGGTGGCTCGCCCGCCGCCTGGGAGCCGAGGTGACGCTGCTCCACGTGCTACCTGCCGGGAGCACCGCCGCCCCTTGGGTGAAGGCTCACCTGGATGCCGGCCTCGCCACGCTGCGGGCGCTGGAGGTGCGCAGCCGGGCCACCTTGCGTCCGGCACCGGGTCCTCTCGCCGGCATCCTCGAGGAAGCCGCCGAGGGTGGCTACGACCTGATCGTGCTGGGGCGCCACTCCCCTCGTCCGGGGGAACGCGCCCGGCGGGCCGACGTCACGCTACAGATCCTGAGCGGGAGTGGCAGGTCGGTCCTGATCGTCCCGCCGGACGAATAGCCCGTAGCGGCGTCAGACTCGAATCAGATCAGGGGAAAAAGGGAAGGATGGTGGAGCCGATCGGGATCGAACCGACGACCTCTTGAATGCCATTCAAGCGCTCTCCCAACTGAGCTACGGCCCCACAGGAGCGCGGATTGTACTCAGTCGGGGAGGAAGGTGTCAAACGACAGGGTCGGCGGGCGCATCTACGGGCATACCGGCCGACGAGGCGTTCGCGGCGCCCTCGGGCCAAGTCCCCTCGCCGAAACCGATCCGGCGGGCCACCTCGGCCTTGAGCGCGGGGATTCCTTCTCCCGTCACGGCCGAGACCCAGATGCCGCCGTCCCGCGGCGCGTCGGCGGGGACGAGGTCGCTCTTGTTGAACACCTTGATCACCCGCTCGCGGTCGACCCCCAGCTCCTCCATCACCGCCTCGGCCACCTCGGCCTGCTCCTGCCAGCGAGGATGGCTGCGGTCGATGACATGGAGCACTAAGTCGGCCGCCGTGATCTCGCCCAGGGTGCTGCGAAACGAGGAGACCAGGTGGTGCGGCAGCTTGCGGATGAAGCCGACCGTATCGGCGAACACGGCGGTGCGGGCGCCTTCCACCGAGCCTCGGCGCAGCTTGGCGTCGAGGGTGGCGAACAGGCGGTTCTCGGCCAGGGTGCCCGCGGCGGTCAGCCGGTTGAAGAGAGTGGACTTGCCGGCGTTCGTGTACCCCGTCAGCGCGACCAGCGGAGCGTCCTTGCGGCCGTGGCGCTGGATGCCGCGGGTGCGCTCGATCTTCTCGAGATCCGCCTCGAGCTTCTTCAGGCGGACCCGCAGGACGCGGCGGTCCTGCTCGAGCTGGCTCTCCCCCTCGCCACCCCGGGTGCCGACGCCACCCCCCTGGCGGGAGAGATGGCTCCACTGGCGCGTCAGGCGGGGGAGCATGTACCTAAGCCGCGCGAGCTCGACCTGGGTGCGCGCCTCGCGGCTCTGCGCCCGGAGGTCGAAGATGTCCAGGATCAGGGCGCTGCGGTCCATGATCAGGAGCTTGGTGAGCTCCGCGAGGTTCTTGGCCTGGCTGCCGGACAGGTCGTCGTCGAAGATCAGCAGCTCCGCACCCAGCTCGCGCGCGGCGGTGGCGATCTCCTCAGCCTTTCCCTTGCCGATGGCGGTCGCCGGGTCCGGTGCCTTTCTCGCCTGCACGGCGCGCCCCACGACCTCGGCCCCCGCCGTGTCGGCGAGCTGCGCCAGCTCGTCGAGATGCTCCTCAACGACGTAGCCCGGCTGGCCGGGCAGGATGAGGCCCACCAGGAACGCCCGCCGGGGACGTTTGAGCTTGGAGTCTTCCAGGTTGTGCAATGTTTTCGGT
>CAVWOZ010000062.1:0-22527 GCA_963756595.1 uncultured Acidobacteriota bacterium | reverse complement strand
CGGGAGTAGCGAGCGGGGTTCCCGGGATACGCTACAATGTGCGCGAGGTGATCCGTGATGGCGGTACTCAAGGATTCCCACGAGACTCTGACGACGGGCGAGGAGCTGTATCACCGGCCCGACCTCGAGCCCTGCGAGCTGGTGAACGGGAGGATCGTGCCTTTGTCGCCGACGGGACGAGCGCATGGAAGAGCGGAGGCCCGGCTGACCACCCGTCTCTCGACCTACGTGGAAGGCGCCCATTGGGGTGAGGTCCTCACCGGCGAGGTCGGAATCTACATCCGGCGTAACCCGGACACCGTCCGCGCCGCGGACATCGCGTTGATCTCGCGAGAACGCCTGAGCCGCTGCCAGACGGAAGGCTACCTGGACGTCGCGCCGGAGATCGCCGTCGAAGTCCTCTCCCCGACCGATCGCAAAGGTGACCTTCTCGCGAAGATCGACGACTACTTCGCGGCGGGAGTCCTGCGGGTCTGGGTGCTCGATTCCAGGCAGCGCCGGATGGCGGTCCACCGCTCAGCGACTGGCAGCGAGCAATTCGTGAGCGGTGACGCTCTCTCCGACGAGGAGCTGCTCCCCGGTTTTCGGCTCGAGGTTTCTGCTCTCTTCGCCGCTTAGCTCGTGCTCCGCCGAAGTTGACAACGCTCTGCCGAAGCTTACGACGCGCTGCCGAAGCTTCGGCAAGCTGCCGAAGCTAACAATGGGCTGCCGAAGCTTAAAACGGGCTGCCGAAGCTCCGGCAAGCCGCCGAAGCTAACAATGAGCTGCCGAAGCTTACAACGCTCTGCCGAAGCTTCGGCAAGCTGCCGAAGCTAACAATGGCCTGCCGAAGCTTACAACGCGTTGCCGAAGCTGCGGCAAGCCGCCGAAGCTAACAATGGGCTGCCGAAGCTTACGACGCCCTGCCGAAGGTTCGGCAAGCCGCCGAAGCTAACAATGAGCTGCCGAAGCTAACAACGGGCTGCCGAAGCTTCGGCAGCTGGCATGCTTCTTCCGGCGGCGGGGTTTCTGCGACACGATGTCCCAGGATGACCGACCGAATGCCCCCTCCGCTCCAGATCCGCCCGCTCGCCAAGCCGGACGAAGCCGAGTGGTGCGCTACCTTAATGGCGACCTCCGAGCCGTGGCTGACCCTGCGCCGCACCTTCGAAGCCTCGCTCCGCCTGATCCAGGACCAGACCCGCGAGGTCTACCTCGCCGTGTCCGGCACGGAGAAGGCCGGCTTCCTCATCCTCTCGCTGGCCGGCCCGCTTCCCGGCTACCTCCAGACGATCTGCATCGCCCCCGACTCCCGCGGGAAGGGCCTCGGCTCCCAGCTCCTCGCCTTCGCCGAAGCGCGGATCCTCCAGGTCTCGCCGAACGTCTTCCTCTGCGTCTCCTCCTTCAACCCCGAAGCCCGCCGCCTGTACGAACGCTCCGGCTACACCCTCGTCGGCGAGCTGCGGGACTTCCTCGTTCCGGGGCACTCCGAGATGCTGTTTCGGAAGAGTCTCGGGACTTGGAGTGAGTTCGTGGCTTCGAAGGAGAGGCCAAGAAACGAATGAACCCGAGAGTGCTCTCTGCGGGTGCGGCTGAACGTAGAAGCTTCTTCCACAGGGATGCTTATCTGCTCTCTCCGGCAGGTAGAAGATGCGCCATGTTCCGGCTACAAGAGCTGGATCTCCTTCGTCCGAAATGAGATATGGAGCCTGCTGCTTGGCATAGGAATGCAGTTCGGCCTCGTATACCATTCTTGCCTCGGCTTGCCCGCGCTTCGATCCACAGAAAGCCTGGCACCTCTGAGAGATAGCCATCGAGACAGCCTCCCGGACGGACGAGGGGCCAGCTCGGATGTCTGCCTCTTCTACGCTACATTTTGGGGCGTTGACGTTGAGGAGAGGGAGGGATAGAATCGAAAGGGCTTATAGAATGAGACACATGTGGAAGCCGGGGGCGCCGGTCCGCAGAGAAGGCTTAACCGCCATAGGTATTCTTGGAAAAGCGACGAAAGGTTAAACTCAAGGTAGGCGTCAAAATACGCTTGCCAAGCACCATGGCCAAAAACATACTCGCGATAGGTATTGAACTCGCAACGGACGAAATCCAAGAGGATGCGTTCGGATCAAGGACATCGCTGCTTGACTGGGACATAGTCATCTTTAGGCCGGACATCCATAGCTTCGTTGATAATCGTGATGACTACCTAGGCAAGCCATGCCTCAACGACGCCTCGTCATTTAGGCTGAAGGAATGCTGCGAACATTGGCGTCGCGAAATTCAGCAAGCGATTGAGGCGGGCAAGACAGTAGTTGTCTTCCTGCCACCGCTGCAAGAGGTCTACATCGCTACAGGCGAGCGAACCCACTCTGGAACTGGTCGAAATCAAAAGACGACCCGGATTGTCGACCTCTATTCGAACTACGACTGCTTGCCGGTCAACGCAAATCCTGTGACCGCAAAGGGAAGCGCCATGAAGCTCACGGCTCGTGGTGCAGAGGTTTTGGCTTCGTATTGGGCAGAGTTTTCAAGCCAATCTGAGTACCACGTTATCTTGACTGCCGATGATGTTCCCGCATGTGTCGTAACGCGAGCCGGAGACAAGGCCGTTGGCGCTCTAAAGCGAAGCAAGAACTCTGCCGGCTCCTTGATTCTTTTACCTGACCTCGGCGTCGATTCAGATCACTTCGTCAAAGAGGAAGATGAGGAGAACGTTTGGACAGACGAAGCACGTCAGTTTGCCGCACGGCTGCTAAGTAGCATCGTTGCGCTCGACAAGGCTCTCCGCAGTGCAGGCGAGGTGACACCAGAGCCCGCATGGGCTAACGCCATTGAGTACACGTTGGAGAGTGAGCAACGCCTGCGCGTCGAACTACTTGCTGTCGAACAACGAGTCGAAGAAGTGCAAAGGAAGAAGGAAGAACTACTCGAAAGCCTTCGATCAGCTGGGCGCTTGAGAGGTCTGCTGTACGAGAAGGGAAAGCCGCTTGAAGACGCAATTATTAGGGCTCTCCGACTTCTGGGATTCAAGGCCGAATCGTATAAAGACACGTCATCGGAGTTCGACGTTGTATTCGAATCGGCCGAAGGCAGGCTCATTGGGGAGGCAGAAGGAAAGGATAACAAGGCCATCAACGTTGATAAGCTACGCCAGCTTGCGATGAACATTCATGAAGACCTTCAGCGAGAGGAGGTCCTGACATCGGCAAAGGCCGTCCTATTTGGGAACGGCTACCGTCTGTCATCCCTTCATGAGCGAACGGCTGCTTTTACCGAGAAATGCGTAAGCGCTGCGAAGACGTCGTCGACCGCATTAGTGGCTACTGCAGATCTGTTCAAGGTCGCCCACTATTTGGCAGACAACGATGATGAACACTTTGCCACGCAGTGCCGAACAGCGTTGCTTTCCGCGATTGGCCTGGTGTCGTTTCCTGAGGCGCCGATGACCGATTCTGAAGATTCCACTCCGGTTCAAGAATGACGCATAGACCTTCCATCGAGCGGACGTTGGCCCGCCGCTCAGGTCAAACATAGGCCGCGCAAGAGGTGGCTCACCTATAGTAAGGCAAGGAATGATGGTCTAATCGCGGACACGGGCAGGTGGTTAGAGGTCTATTTTCGAGATCCCGATCTTATTGCTCTCTCGCCTTCGCAGCGGCCGGAACCACCGATCGATTTGTCCAGTAGGACGGCGGTTCGTTTTCGGCGGAAGGCAGACCGGCCTGAGTTCGCGTTACAGAATAGACTTATAGTTTGTGTCCGGCCCAACGAGCCGGGAGATTCCAGCCCGGGGTAGAGGCCGGAGGCCGATGCCCTGGGAAAAGGTACCTCCTGTCGGGGCGGCCTGAAAGGTCGCGAGAAGCCGACTGGACAAGAAGCTCTCGCGACCCTTCAGGCCGCACTGCGTTGTCATTCCTCAACCCAGGGCATCGGCCTGCGGCCTCAGCCCTGGGCTAAACTCTCCCGGCCCGTTGGGCCGGACACCCCAAGTTGCGCTCCTCAGCCGCGAGGTACGTCGAGCGTTCGGAGCCCGAAGATGACCCTCATCGACTGGTCGGACTCGGAAGCGATGCTCGGACTGCTGATCGAGTATGTCGACGAGGAGGCGGCATCGACGCGGAACGACCCCGAACGATCCGTTTTCCTCCAGCAGTTGTCGCAAGACCTTCTCGTGGCGGCGGCGGAGGAGGACTTCGACGCGCCGGAGGAGATCGCCCGGTCGCTCCAGGAGATCCACGACTCCCAGCCGCGTGAATTCGCCGGCGACCCCGTCATGGTCCACGTGGAAGCGTGCGTCGAGGAAATCACTCGCATTGCGAGGGGAATCCAGCGGTCGAACCGGGCCTGACGGGGGTCCAAGAGCGACGCCTCCGTCCCCTCGGATGCGGTACTCTGTCCGCTCGCGGCCGGCTCTCGCCCGAGGCAGACCGTTCAAGCCAGGAACGGCAAGCCGACTCCGCATCGATCCGTCCGCGCAAGGAATTCCAAGCTCGAAAGGAAGTCACCCTATGCCCACTTCAACGAACCTCGGCGGCACCTTCACATTTCCCGGCACCTCGCTGACGGTGCATCGCCTCGGCTACGGGGCGATGCAGCTCGCCGGAAAGGGAGTCTGGGGTCCGCCGGCCGACGAGGGCGCCGCCGTCGCCGTCCTCCGCGAGGCCGTCGCGGTCGGGGTCGACCATATCGACACCAGCGACTACTACGGTCCGCACGTCACCAACCAGATCATCCGCCGTGCCCTGCACCCGTACCCGGCCGGCCTGGTGATCGTCACCAAGGTCGGAGCCCGCCGGCCGGCGGACGGGTCGTGGCAGCCGGCCATCTCGCCGGGGGAGCTGACCGCGGCTGTCCACGACAACCTCCGCAACTTGGGATTGGACGCGCTGGACGTGGTCAACCTTCGCCTGATGGGGGACGGCCACGGGCCGGCCGAGGGATCGATCGAGGCCCCGCTGACCGCGCTGGCCGAGCTCCAGCGGCAAGGGTTGGTCCGCCACATCGGCCTGAGCAACGTGACGGCCGCCCAGGTGGCCGAGGGGCAGGCGATCACCGACATCGTCTGCGTGCAGAACTACTACAACCTGGCTCACCGCCAGGACGACGCCTTCGTCGCGGACCTGGCCGGGAAGGGGATCGCGTACGTGCCGTTCTTCCCCCTCGGGGGCTTCACCCCGCTCCAGTCCTCGACGCTGACCGCGGTCGCGGAATCGCTCGGGGCCACGCCGATGCAGGTCGCGCTCGCGTGGCTCCTGCAGCGGTCGCCGAATCTCCTGCCGATTCCCGGCACGTCGTCGGTCGATCACCTCCGCGAGAACCTGCAGGGCGCGGCCCTGCGCCTCCCCGCGGAGATCGTCGCCGAGCTGGACGGCATCGCCGCCGAGGCCTGACCCCTGACCCGGCCGGTGGCGGCCGGCAGGGAGCTGCCGGCCGTTGCGTGGGCTCAGGGGATCGGGAGGCAGCGGCAGCGGAACGCCGGCGCCGAGGTGCAGGAGGGGCCGCCGGAGATGCAGCGCAGGCCGGCGCCGCCGCAGACGGCGTTCGGCGACTTGCCCACGCAGGCCGCGTCGGAGCAGGCCCCGCAGAGCAGGGACGGGTCGTCTGCCGAGATGGCCTGGGCGGCCGGCGAGAGGACGAGGAGGTCCGTCGTTCCCTGGCAGGCGGGGGCCGCGGTGGCGAGCGGCGGGAGGATCTCCGCCAGGGCCACGGTCGAGGGCTGCGGGGCGGGAGGCGCGGCGAGCGCGAAGGAGGGGGTGAGGAGGAGTGCCGCGAGCGCAAGGAGGAGAAGGGAGGAGCGCCGACAGGTCATGAGGCCATCCTTTCCTGAGAGTGCCGCGGGCCGGGAGCCCTCGCCTGCCGAGGGATCGCCTCGTCCCGCGGACGTCTACAGACAAGGTGTGGGATCGCGGGGAAATGGGGGCGCGGGGCCGGACCCAAGCCATCACGGCGGCGGCTCCTACCCCGCCAGCCACCCATACAGCGCCTCGTACTCCCGCCCCTGCACGTCCCAGGAGAAGTCGCGGCGCATGCCGTTCGCATCCACGATCGAGTCCCTGGGCCACGAGAGTTTCGGCCCCCTGCTGCAGCCGTCTGCGACTTCGGCGACGCCTGCGCGTCGAGCCGTAACGGGAACCGCCCTCTGCAGGCACTCGCCGCAGAGCTCGGGCCGGCCCCGGTAAGGTCATGTCTTGGAATGAATATCGGACCCACCACATTTATGGTCCGTCGTTTGTGCGCGTCGCCAAAAGGCATCCTGGAAGGCTCCCCATAGCGCGCCCCGAAGGGGCGAAAATCTGATTAGCCCGGCGCTTCAGCGCCGGGTCCTCTGGCCCAACCCCCCCTTCGCCCTGAAGGGGCGGTGCTTTTCGGGCAGACCTCTCAATCGAAGATGTATTTCGGATCGAGCTCGATCCCGTGCCGATGCAACAACCTCCCAAGCTTGACGTGGCGTACCCGATCGGTGATCGTGATGCCGAGCTTGAGGATAATTCTTTGCGAACGGCACCGCCCCTTCAGGGCGGGTGGGGTTGGGGGAGGTCCGGAACCCGGCGCTAAAGCACCGGGCTAATCAAATTTTCGCCCCTTCGGGGCGCGCGGTGGGGAACCTTCCGGGGGGCCTTTGGCGACGCGCACGAAACGTCAGCCCGCGAGAACACCGACATGACATGACCCTGCGAAAGCTGCGGATCATGATATGCCCTGTCTCGTGATAGGTGGGAGCGAGCGGATTCCCGGACCACGCAATAATCGGCTGATGATGGTCCGCTATGACAGAACTCAGCTCCTGATCGGCGACACCCTCTCCGACGAGGAAGTGCTCCCCGGTTTTCGGCTAGCGGTTTCCGACCTCTTTGCCGCGTAAGGCCAAGTTCTTGACCTCAAAGCCCCGAAGGGGCGACAGCATAGAGCCTGGGGCGTGAGCCCCAGGAAAGGTTCCACCCCAAACCCGAAAAGCCCCGAAGGGGCGACAGCAGACCGGTTCGAAGAGGTCTGCTGCCGCCCCTGCGGGGCTTTAAAAAGGTTTTTGAAATCGGTTCCCTGGGGCTCACGCCCCAGGCTCTATGCTGTCGCCCCTTCGGGGCTGGAGTCTCGGAGATCCGTATACGAGTCTCAATCCCTCAATACCAACCAGGGCAATTCGGACTGCGAATCCAGGGCGAGTACGCCTACAACCTCTCCGTGTCTCAATCCCTCATCAATACCGATCAGGGCAATTCGCAATTCGGACCTGATGTGGGCCGTCAGTATGGCTGGCATCTCCGTAGGCTAGTCTCAATCCCTCAATACCGCTCAGGGCAATTCGGACGTATCTGGATGGCAATGACCTGAACCTCACTCCTCGGTCGACGTCTCAATCCCTCAATACCGCTCAGGGCAATTCGGACAGCCGCCTTCCAAAGTCCAGCCGTTCCAAGACCTTACGAGGCCGTTTCGTGTTACCTCTCAAAATCGCCTCTGAGAGCCATGCGCTTTCCGTTGCCGGGAACTCGAGAATCGCTCACAACTACCTCTATCCATTCAGGTTACCGAGTCCGTGTTACCTCAACGCCAAAACGGCCTTTTGCCGCGGCATGTTTCTTGCCAGGCACGACGTTTGCCGCCGCTTCGTCACTTTTCCAGTTTTCAAGGGACGCCCGAGACAGACACGATCCTACTCGCAATCGCCCGCCCCTTCAATCCGAATCCCGCCCCCGCAACCTCAATCCGCCCCAACCCAAACGTCGCCCCCCGCAGAAGGGATAGGGTTCTCACCCCGCCAGCCACCCATACAACGCCTCGTACTCCCGCCCTTGCACGTCCCAGGAGAAGTCGCGGCGCATGCCGTTCGCCATCAGGTTTTCCCAGGCGGGGTGGTGGTGGAAGGCGGTGAGGGCCTGGTCGAGGGCCCAGCCGAGGCCGAGGGGGGTGAAGTGGTCGAAGACGAAGCCGGTCCCCTGGCCGGTTGAGAGGTCGAAGGGCTCGACGGTGTCCGCGAGGCCGCCGGTCTTGCGCACCACGGGCGGGGTGCCGTAGCGCAGGCTGTACATCTGATTGAGGCCGCAGGGCTCGAATTTCGAGGGCATCAGGAAGATGTCGGCCCCGGCCTCGATCTGGTGGGCGAGCTTCTCGTTGTAGCCGCGGTAGAACCAGGCCTTCCCCGGGAAGCTCCGCTCGAGGCCTTGAAAGAATTCCTCGTAGCGCGGCTCGCCGCTGCCGAGCGCCACCAGGCGCATGTCGCGCTGGGCGAGGAAGGCCGGCAGGCTTTCGAAGCAGAGATCGAAACCTTTTTGCGGCGTCAGCCGGGACACGATCCCCACCACCGGCGCGGCGGTGCGTTCGTCGAAACCGATCTCGCGCAGCAGCGCCCGCTTGCAGTTCCGCTTGCCGGAGATGTCGGCCGCCGAGTAGTGATAGAAGAGATTCGGATCGCTCTCCGGGTTCCAGTCGTCGTAGTCGACGCCGTTCACGATGCCGACCAGGCGATCGCGCCGGGCGCGCAGCAGGCCGTCGAGGCCGAAGCCGTCCTCCGGGGTCTGGATCTCGCGGGCGAAGGTGCGGCTGACGGCGGTCAGCGCGTCCGCGGCGAGAATCCCGTTCCTCATGAAATTGAGGTGCCCGGCCGAGAGATCGAGATGATTCCGGAACGGCGCGAGCCCGAGGTCGGTCACCCGATCCGGATCGACGATCCCCTGGAAGCCCGCGTTGTGGATCGTCAGCACCGACTTCGTCCGCTGGAACAGCCCGTCCCAGGCGAAGAGGGTCTTGCGGTAGATCGGCGCCAGCGCCGTGTGCCAGTCGTGGCAGTGCAGGATGTCGGGCGACCAGCCCATCCGCTGCGCGCACTCGAAGGCCGCCACGGTGAGCAAGCCGAAGCGCAGCGAGTCGTCGCGGTCGCCGTGATAGATCCCGCCCCGTCCGAAGAGGGCCGGGCAGTCGATGAAATAGACGCTCACCTCGCTCTTCGGCAGCAGGGTGGTGCGCGCCGTGTAGGTGAAGCGGTGGGGGCCGAGCTGCACCGGCACGTCGCGGATGAAGTCGACCGGCACGTAGCGCTCGTCGGCGTTGGCGAGCGACGGGTAGAAGGGCAGGAAGATCCGCACGTCGTGGCCGGCGCGGGCGAGGAAGCGGGAGAGGCCGGAGACGACGTCGCCGAGGCCGCCGGTCTTCGCGAACGGCGTCACCTCGGCTGCGAGCTGCAGGATGCGCAACGGCCGGGCGGGCATCGGCTCTGGGTTCAAACGACGGTCCCCGGAGGGATCACCGCGTTCTTGTGCACGATGATGATCCCGTCGCGGATCGAATAGTTTTCGTTGTCGAGCTCCTGGACCCCTTCGGCATTGATCAGCTTGCAGCCGTCGCCGATGCGGGCATTGAAATCGATGATCGCGTTGCGGATCGTGCAGTCCTGGCCGATGCCGAGCGGGATCAGGTCGCTCCCCTCGGGGAGGGTCTCCCAGGTGTTCGCCCCCATCACGATCGAGCGTTCGATCACCGACCCCGAGCGCACCACCGAGCGGATGCCGATGATCGAGTCGGCGATGTGGCTGCCGGAGAGGATGCTCCCTTCGCTGAGGATCGAATAGCGCACCGAGCACTGGTTGACCTTCGTCCCCGGCAGGAAGCGGGGGTGGGTGAAGATCCGCAGTTCGGGGTCGTAGAGGTTGAGCGGCGGCAGCGGCAGGGTGAGGTCGAGGTTCGCCTGGTGGAAGCTCGGGATGGTGCCGATGTCCGCCCAGTAGCCGTTGTGGGGGAAGGCGAAGACCTTGTAGTCGCCGAGCGCCTGGGGGATCACCTCGCGGCCGAAATCGACCGTCTTGGTCCCCACCAGCAGCTCGCTCAGCACCTCGGGGCGGAAGATGTAGATCCCCATGCTGGCGAGGTAGGAGCCGGGCTTGGCGACGTCGCCGAGCGCGGCCTGGGTCTGCTCGTCGACCACCACGGCGTCGAGCTGCTCGTCGGTCTTCGGCTTCTCGACGAAGTCGACCACCCGCCCGGACGGGTCGAGCTGCAGGATGCCGAGCCCCGGCGCTTCCTCGCGGCTGACCGGCTTGACGGCGATGGTGAGGTCGGCCCCCCGCTCGCGATGGGTCTTCACGAACTTCAGGATGTCCATCAGGTAGAGCTGGTCGCCCGAGAGGATCAGCACCTCGTCGGGATTGGCCTCGAGGAGGCGGGGGAGGGTCTGGCGCACGGCGTCGGCCGTCCCCTGGAACCAGTCGCGGTTCTCGAGCGTCTGCTCGGCGGCGAGGATGTTGACGAAGCCGTTGCTGAAGGCGCTGAAGCGGTAGGTCTGCGAGATGTGGCGGTGGAGGCTCGCGCTGTTGAACTGGGTGATCACGAAGATGCGGTCGATCCCCGCGTGCAGGCTGTTGCTGATCGGGATGTCGATCAGCCGGAACTTGCCGCCGACGGGGACCGCCGGCTTCGCGCGGTCGCGAGTCAGGGGCCAGAGCCGGCTCCCCTGGCCGCCTCCGAGAATGGCTGTGACGATTCTCTCCATAACCCTCCCGATCCCTCCCGCAGAAGCGCGGCTATCTTATCCCACGCTGAAGGGAGCAAGAGGCATGCCGCCGTGAGGAGCCTGTGACGGAAGCCGGCGGCGCACGCCAACGCCAGCCGACGCCAGCCGACGCCGGCCGGCGCTAGAATGAGCCCATGACGGAAACCGCGCCCCGCCGCCCCCTCCACCTCGAGCTCCCCGGCCGCATCCCCTACGGGGAGGCGCTCTCGCGGCAGCTCGCGGCGGCGGCGGCGGTGAAGAGCGGCGCGGGGCCCGAGCACCTCTTCCTGCTCGAGCACCCGCACGTCTTCACCCTGGGGCGCAACGCCGCCCCGGAGGACATCCTGGCGGGGCCGGAATGGCTGGCCGAGCGGGGGGTCGAGATCGCCGAGTGCGACCGCGGCGGGCAGGTCACCTACCACGGCCCGGGGCAGCTCGTCGGCTATCCGATCTTGAACCTCAGCCCGGACCGGCGGGACGTGCGGCGCTACGTGCGCGACCTCCAGGAGACGCTGATCCGCACCCTGGCGGACTACGGCATCGCCGGCGAGCCGCGCGACGGCCAGGAGTACATCGGAGTCTGGGTGGGGGGCGAGAAGATCGCCTCGATCGGCGTCCACCTCTCGCGCTGGGTCACCACCCACGGCTTCGCCCTCAACGTGGCGACCGACCTCTCCTACTTCGCGGGGATCATCCCCTGCGGGCTGCGAGCGGTCCGCATGACCTCGATCGAGCGGCTCCTGGGGACGGCGCCGCCGCTCGCCGAGGTGGCGGCGGCCTACGCCCGGCACTTCGCCGCGGTGTTCGACCGCGAGCTGGTGGAGACAGCGCCGCCGGCGGTTCCTCGGGCCGCGAGCCGGGTGGCGGGCGGGTGAGGGGCGATCCCGGCCTCCCTCTGGGCCTCAATCTCGGCCTCAATGCCGTGATCGTGGCGGTCACCGCCGAGGTCCCCCGCATCCTGACCGTCAGCCTCGCCGCCACCCCCGAGGACGCCCTGCCGTTCGGCCCGCTGGAGCCCGAGACCGACCGCACCCTCGACCTCGGCCTGCGCCGCTGGGTGAGCGAGCAGACCGGCCTCGACCTCGGCTACGCCGAGCAGCTCTACACCTTCGGCGACCGCTATCGCGATCCCCTCGAGGCCCAGGGGGGGGCGCGCGGGGTGACCGTCGCCTACCTGACGCTGGTGCGCGAGGTCTCGGTGCGGCGCGACGCCCGCTGGCGCGACTGGTACGAGTTCTTCCCCTGGGAGGACTGGCGCTCCGGCCGCCCGGAGGTGATCGACCGCGCCATCGAGCCCGCCCTCGACGCCTGGGTGGGGTCGGCGCCGGGCGCGCAGGGGATGGAGCGGCGGCAGAGGGTGGACATCGTCTTCGGCCTGCGCGGCGTCGGCTGGGACGGCGAGCGGGTGCTCGAGCGCTACGAGCTGCTCTACGAGGCCTACCTGCTGCCGGAGGCCTGGCGCGACCACGCGCTGACCGGCGGCGCCGCCGAGTCGCGCCGCCCCGCCCCGCTCGAGCGCCCGGCGCTCCTTCCCGGCCGGCCGATGGCCCTCGACCACCGGCGCATCCTCGCCACCGCCCTCGGCCGCCTGCGCGGCAAGCTCAAGTACCGCCCGGTCGTCTTCGAGCTGCTGCCGCCGACCTTCACCCTCCTCCAGCTCCAGCGGGTGGTCGAGGCGCTCTCCGGCGTCCGCCTGCACAAGCAGAACTTCCGCCGCCTGGTCGAGAACGCCGGCCTGGTCGAAGGGACCGGCCACCAGGACGCCCAGACCGGCGGCCGCCCCGCCGAGCTCTTCGTCTTCCGCCGCGAGGTGCTGCGCGAGCGCCCGGCGCCGGGGGTGGGGCTGCCGGGGGTGCGGAGGGCGCTGCCTTGACTCTGCTTGGGCAGGGCTTTGAGGTGGCGTAGAAAACGTAGGGGCGGGGCTCGTCCCCGCCCGGGTGGGGGCCGGCCAAAGTCGTGAACCGGCCGATCCCGGGAGCCTTTTTCCTCCCCTGTACTCGGGGGAGGCCAGGAGGGGGTGTTCGCAGGCCGTGTACGCCTCCTTGTCCGGGGCGTTGAGGCCCCCTCCCGGCCTCCCCCGAGTACAGGGGAGGAGAAAAGCTCCCTGCGAGATCAGTTGCCGACTGCAAAGAGGGCGGGGACAAGCCCCGCCCCTACGTTCAAAAGCTTCTGAAAGCAAAAAAGGGCGGCCGGAGCCGCCCTTTCCATCCCGCGAGGTGAGCCGCTCTACTGCGGCGTCCAGGTCGGCAGGCGGCCTGGCGTCCAGGGGGCGCCGAGGGTTTCGAGCTGGTCTTCGATCCCCTTGAGGTCGACGCCGATCGACTTCCGCAGGTCTTCGAGCACCGGGGCGAACTCGGCCGCCGCGATGTCGTAGTCCTGCTGCCAGGTGCGGGTCGCCGCCGCCGAGACGCTCCAGTGGCCGCCGACGACGTTCTGGATGCGGTCGACGATCGCCGGCGGGGTGGCCTCCTGGCGCTCGGCCAGCAGTGGATCGCCGGTGAGCTTCATCTGGATCTCCTGGAAGTGGAGATCGAGCTGCCGCACCTGCTCGGTCAGCTTGAGGTCGGCCTTCGGCGTCTGCAGGATCGCCTTGCGGATCAGCCCGAGGCGGGTCCGCGCCTCGTCGAGCGCCTGCACGGCGCCGAGGACGGCCCGTTGCAGCTGCGCGGTCTTGCGCTGGAAGGCGATCTGGGCCGCCTGGTCCTGGCTCGACAGCTCGGACATCCCGATCGGCACCGCCGCGAAGGTCTGCGGCTGGCCGACCGGCGTCGCGACGTCGTTGACCACCCGCAGCAGCGACACCGTGTACTTGCCCGGCGACGCGAGCGGCCCCTCGGGCCCTTCGCCCCCTCCCTCGTCCGGATCGCCGCCACCGCCGCCCCGCCGGCGGCCACCGCCGGGCCGGATCGGGTTGGACGGCGGCCAGTGGAGATCCCAGGCGATGCGATGGAAGCCCGCCTTGGCCGGCGCGGTCAGGCGGCGGACCACGTTCCCCTCCTCGTCCTTGACCACCAGGAGCATCGAGGGGTCGCTCTCCTGCTCCTCGCGGCGCAGCGTCTCCCACGAGGGATAGACCAGCGAGCCCCCCTCCTTGAGCGTCTTCTTCTCGGCATCCTGCCGCTGCTTGCGCAGCGACTTCACGTCGTCCTTCAGGTAGTAGGTGAAGATGGCGCCGAACGGCGGGTTCTCGCCCGCGTAGGCGGCGGAGCCCGTGAACCCCTTGCCCGGCAGGCCGAGCGGCGAGGACTCGAGGTACATCGGCGTCTCGTGGACCGGGAAGAGCGCCGCGTCCGCCTCGAGCGCCTCGGGCTTGAGGTTGCGCAGCAGCGAGTAGTCGTCGAGGATCCAGAAGCCGCGGCCGAAGGTGGCGACCACCAGATCGCTCTCCTTGCGGTGGAGGGCGATGTCGCGCACCGGGATCACCGGCAGGGCCTCGAACTTGATCCACTTCCTGCCGCCGTCGCGGGTGAAGTAGAGGCCGAACTCGGTGCCGGCGAACAGCAGGTTGGGATCGATGAAGTCCTGCGCCACCGTCCACACCGAGCCGCGCTCGGGGAGGTCGCCGGCGATCGAGGTCCAGCTCTTGCCGCGGTCGGTGCTCTTCAGCAGGTAGGGCTTGAAATCCCCCATCTGGTGGTTGTTGAACGCCGCGTAGACGGTCTCGGCGTCGGTCGGCGACGACTCGAGGTCGGAGACGTAGGTGTCGTCCGGAATGCCGGGGAACTTGTCGATCTTGCGCCAGTGGGCGCCGCCGTCCTCGGTGATCTGGATCAGGCCGTCGTCGGTGCCGGCGTAGATCAGCCCTTCCTTCACGGAGGATTCGTTGAGCGACACGATGTTGCCGTAGATCGAGGTCGAGGTGTTGTAGGCCACCGTGTCGGGCCCCCAGATCCGCCCCATCACCTTGAGCTTGTAGCGGTCGATCTGGCGGGTGAGGTCGGGGCTGACCGCGGTCCACGAGTTGCCGCGGTCGTCGCTGCGGAAGAGGCGGTTGGCCGCGAAGTAGAGGCGGGTGTGGGAGTGCGGGCTGATGATTAGCGGCGCGTCCCAGTTCCAGCGCAGCCCCGGCTCCCCCTTCCCCGGCTGCGGCTGGATCTGCACCTGCTCGCCGGTGCGCAGGTCGTAGCGGTCGAGGGCGCCGTACTGGGCCTCGGCGTAGACGATGTTCGCATCCACCGGGTCGGCCTGCGACTGGAAGCCGTCGCCCCCCTGGGTGACGAACCAGTCGGAGTTGCGGATGCCGTTGTTGTTGGCGGTGCGCGATGGGCCGCCGAGGCTGAAGTTGTCCTGGGTGCCGCCGAAGACGTAGTAGAACGGCTTGGCGTTGTTGAGGCTCACCCGGTAGAACTGGGCGATCGGCAGGTTGCCGTGGAAGCGCCAGTCCTGGCCGCGGTCCCACGACTCGTAGAGGCCGCCGTCGCAGCCGTCGATCAGGTGGTCGCGGTTGTTGGGATCGATCCACAGCACGTGGTTGTCGACGTGCTTGTCCTTCTCGCCCAGCGGCCGGAAATTCTTGCCGCCGTCGTCCGTGACCACGATGAGCACGTCCATCGAGTAGACGCGGTCGGCGTTCACCGGATCGACGAAGAGGGTCTGGTAGTACTGCGGGCTGCTCGCCACCGTGTCGCTCTGCTTCGCCCAGTTGCCGCCGCCATCGGTCGAGCGGAAGAAGCCGCCGGCCTTGCTCGCCGCCTCGACGATGGCGTAGACGGTGTCCGGATTCGAGGGAGCGACGGCGAGGCCGATGCGCCCGAGGTCCACCTTCGGCAGGCCGGCGCCGAGCTTCTTCCAGGTAGCGCCGCCGTCGGTCGACTTCTGGATGCCGCTCTCGGGGCCGCCGTCGATCAGGGTCCAGATGTGGCGCCGCCGCTGGTAGGAGGCGGCATAGAGCACGTCCGGATTGCGCGGATCGAGCGCCACGTCGGTGACCCCGGTGTTCTCGCTGATCGTGAGCACCGCCTTCCAGGTCCTGCCGCCGTCGGTCGTCTTGTAGAGGCCGCGGTCGCCGCCGGGCGCCCACAGCGGCCCCTGCGCCGCGACGTAGACCGTGTTCGAGTCGCGCGGGTCGATCAGGATCCGCCCGATGTGCTCGCTCTTCTTGAGGCCGACGTTCTCCCAGCTCTTGCCGCCGTCGGTCGACTTGTAGACGCCGTCGCCGTAGGAGACGCTGCGCTGGCTGTTCTTCTCGCCGGTGCCGGCCCACAGCACCAGGGGGTTCTTGGGATCGAGGGCGAGGCAGCCGATCGAGAACGACCCCTGCCCCTCGAAGATGGGGCTCCAGGTGGTGCCGGCGTTGGTGGTCTTCCAGATGCCGCCGGAGGCCGCCGCCACGTACCAGGTGCTCGGCCTCTGCGGATCGACCGCGATGTCGATGATCCGCCCGCCCACGGTGGCCGGGCCGATGTTGCGCAGCTCGAGCCCGGCGAAGGTGGAGGCGGTCATCCCCCCCTTCTTCTCCTCGGGCTTCGGCTTCTCCTCCTTGCCGTTCTTGGTCGGCTTGACGCTCTTGGTGTCCTGGGCGGGCTTGTCCGGCTGGCCGGTCTTCTCGCTCTGCTTGACCGTCTCGTTCTTCTTGCCGGGCTCGCCCTGGTACTCCTTGGGGGGCGCCGCCAGGGCGCCGCCGGCCATGACGCCCGCGGTCAGCAGACCGCCGAGCGCGAGCGCTATCGGGAACCGTTTCACCTTCACCAGATTTCCTCCAGTCCATGGGAACCGCGCGGTCGGGGATCCGGCCGTCGGGAGGATTCTAGGACGCGAGGGGGGGAGCCACCATCCCCCGGTTTTCCGCAGGGGTGTGCCGCCGGTCGGCGAGGATTGACCCTCCGCTCCGCCGGGGAGTAAGCTCGCGAGCAATGCAGTAATCGGGAAAGGAGACGAAGATGCGAAGCTTTCTGCCGAAGTGTCTCGCGCTGTCGTTGCTGCTGATCCTCGCCGTCGTTGCCGCGACCCCCGTCGCCCACGCCGCCGCGGCCTACACGCCGAGCGGGTCCGACACCGGCCTGATGGCTGTCGACGCCTGCGGCTGCTGCCCGAAGACCTGCGGCGGCGGCACCTTCATCGGCTGCTACCACAGCATCAGCATGCCTCCCAATGCCGTCACCTGCTCCTACCAGGACGCCAAGGGGAAGTTTTTCGACTGCGTCAGCTGCTTCCTCGCCGACACCACCACCACGGACGCGACATCGGCCGCCCTGAACGCCATCTTCGAGAAGGCGGCTCCGGCGGCGGCTACCGCGGCGCAGTGACTTCGCCGACGTCCGTCTGATCAGGATTCGGCCGACCTCAGCGTGTTGCCGGGCTGCGGCAGCCTCCCGACTAGGCTGCCTCGTCGACGAGGCGCACGCTGAGCCCCTTCCCGAGAGCCGCCAGGGCTTTTTGAATCCGCGGGAGCTTCGAAGGGTGCCGCGGATCGAGGAGCCGGCGGACTTCCTTCTCGTCACAGCCCAGCCGGGTCGCAAGCTCGGCTTTGCTGATTCCCGTCTCGCGCAGGGCCAGATAGAGAGCGGCCTTGGCAGCCGTTTGAGCGGGAACCGGCACTGCTGTGCGGCCGGCGCCGGGCGAGGGGGTCGGGATGGGGTCGCCGCGCCGGATACGTCCGGCGACGGCTTCCTCCAGAGCGTCGGCCGCTTCGGAGAGAGCCTCCGCCATCGTCTCTCCCTGGGTAATCGCCTCCGGGAGATCCTCGAACGTCACGACGAAGCCTCCGTCGGCTTCGTCCGGGGTCAGGGTCACGGGATAGGTGAACTCGTGAGTCATGGCGATCTCCTTACTTCTCGAGATCCTGGAGGGTCAAGCCGAGCTGTTTGAGCATCGCGTGGAGAGTTCCGGTCTTGAGCTCGTCCTTCAGATCTCGCACGACGGTCATCCGCTTCCCAAAGTAGAGGATGCCGTGACTCCCCTTGCCACGTTCAGGAACGAAGTCGACGGCGATCCCCCGAGCCTGGCCGAGCTTGCGCAGGCGTCGAACGAGCTCGGCCCCTTTCATCGGAGTTCAGTATCGGACAAAAATGTCCGGACTTCAAGCGCCCAACGCCGACCGCCGCTTGAACATCCAGTACGCCGGGAGCCCCAGCGCCACCAGCCCGAGGCCGAGGAGGGACTCGACGGGGCTCTCCTTGAGCGTGTTGCCGATCAGCAGGAGGCAGGCGAGGATGAAGAGGGCGGGGACGACGGGGTAGCCCCAGGTGCGGTAGGGGCGGGGGTGGTCGGGGAGGCGGCGGCGGAAGACGAAGACGGCGAAGGCGGTCATGGCGTGGAAGACCACCGAGGCGAAGATGACGTAGGTGTAGAGCTGCGAGTAGGTGCCGGAGAAGGTGAGCACCAGCGCCCAGGCGGTCTGCGCCCAGAGGGAGGCGACCGGCGTGCGGTGCCTGGGGTCGACGCGGGCGAGCGAGCGGAAGAAGAGGCCGTCCTCGGCCATCGGCAGATAGATCCGCGAGGTGTAGAGGATCGTCGAGGAGATGCAGCCGAAGGTCGAGACCAGCACCACGAAGGAGACCAGCCGCGCCGAGCCCGGGCCGAAGAGCACCGCGGCCGCCGTCTCGGCGATGCGCGGCGTCGCCGCCATCTCGGGGATGCTGAGCGCCCGCACGTAGACCAGGTTGAGCAGGAAGTAGAGGATGGTCACCGCGCCGGTGCCGAGGATCAGCCCGCGCGGCAGGCTCTTGCCGGGGTTGCGGATCTCCCCGGCCGAGCAGGTCAGGCCGTACCAGCCGTCGTAGGTCCAGAGCGCTGCGATCATCGCGATCCCGAAGGCGGCGAGCAGGCCGCCGGGAACCGTTCCCGTGGGCCCGTAGAGGTCGGGGGCGACGTGGGCGGGGACGTAGAGGCCGAGCGCCGCGAAGGCGACGATGGCGCCGATCTTCAGCACCGTCAGGGCGTTCTGCACCCAGGCCCCCTCCTTGAGGCCGAGGTGGTTGACCGCCGTCAGCAGCAGGATGGCGAGCGCCGCCGCGATCTGGCCGCCGGAGAGGGTCCAGGTCCAGGAGTGACTCCCCAGGGAAAGCGGAACCTTCACCAGGATGTGCTGCGTCGAAAACCACGGCAGGAAGCTCCCCAGGTACTCGCCGAACGCCACCCCCAGCGCCGCGATCCCTCCCGACATGATGACCAGGAAGGCCGTCCAGCCGTAGAGGAACCCCCAGAGCGGCCCGTAGGCCTCGCGGACGTAGTGGTAGAGGCCGCCGGCGCGCGGGAACATCGCCCCCAGCTCGCCGTAGGTCAGCGCCCCGGCGAGGGTGAGCAGGCCGCCGGCCAGCCAGACGAGGAGGATCAGTCCCGGGTGCGGCAGCACCTTCGCCATGTCGCTGGTGGTGAGGAAGATCCCCGTCCCCACGATCGAGCCGATGGTGAGCAGCGCGCCATCCCAGGTGCCGAGCCCGCGCACCAGGAGGGCGTCGGACGCTCGCGGGTCGTCGGCCGACGCGTGACCAGAAGGGTTGGGCGGGGGCAGGGCCATGTCAGCTCCTCCGGAGGTTGGCGGGTATCTTGGCCCTTTCGGCGCGCCAGCGATAGGGCCAGGTGGCCCGAAGGTCAGCCGGGCGCGTCGCCCAGGAACCGGGTGAGCAGGCGATGGAAGTGGTGCACCCCCTGCTCGCGGCTGGGGGAGTAGCGGCCGCGGCGGTAGATCCGCGAGCGCACGCCGCGCTGGACGCTCTCGACCACCGCCTCGTCCTCGCGCTCGACGCGGTCGAGCCCGGTGCCGGCGCCGCGGTCGAGGCGGGAGGGGTCCCAGACGTAGGGGAGGAAGGAGACCTTCGTGCGCTCCGGCGCCAGCGGGCGGACGACGTTGAGCGAGATCCCCCACGGGTAGACGTTCACCATCGTGTTGGGGAAGAGCCAGAAATAGTAGGCGGCGATCCGCCGGCCCGTCTTCGCGAGATGATCGGGGGACGACGCCGGCACCTCGAAGGCGTCCTCCCCGTCGCTCGCCACTCCGACCTGGAGGCTGGCGAGCGGGTAGAGCTCGGTGGTGTACGCCCCGTAGTCGAGCGCCCCCGCCAGGGCGGCATGGACGTAGGGGATGTGGAACCCCTCGAGATAGTTGTCGCAGTAGAGGGCCCAGTTGGCCTTGACCAGGTAGTCGCGCGCCCGGGACGGCTCGAAGACGGCTTCCGCGAGGGGGAGCCAGCCGATCCGCGCGTCCATCTCGGCGAGCAGCCCGGCGAGCGGGAAGGCCGGGGCGAGGGAGGCGAAGAGGAACTTCCCCCAGGCGCCGAACGGCACCTTCGCGAGGTCGTCCGCCGGCGACGGGAAGCCCGCGGCCCCCTCGAACTCCGGCATCGAGAGAAAGCGGCCGTCCTGGGCAAAGCGCCGGCCGTGATAACGGCAGCGCAGCGCCGGGTGCACTCCCGCATGCTCGCAGACCAGCGCCCCGCGGTGGGTGCAGACGTTCGACAGGCAGTGGATCTCGTCGCGCGCGTCGCGGGTCAGCAGCAGCGGCTCGTCGAGCACCCCCTCGAGGAGGGTGAACGGCCACGCCGACCCGGGGACGCGGATGGCGTCGGCGTCCGCCGCGAGCTGCCAGCTGCGCGCGAAGACCCGCTCCCGGCAGGCGTCGAACCAGCGCGGGTCGCTGTAGACCGCGGCCGGCAGGGTGGAAGCCTTCCGGATGTCGTCGTCGAGGGTCCAGTCGGGGACGGGCATGGGGGAGATCTTACCGCGGGCGCTGTCCTTAGATGCCCGGGCATTCATGCCACCTCGACGCCAGCCCGTCAGGGCGGCCTTCCTGTAGCCCAGGGCGTGAGCCCTGGGTCGACGGGGCATGCCTCGAAAAAGTGGAGGATGGTCCGCAACGGCCCCAGGGTTGGCACCCTGGGCTACAGGAAGGCCGCCCTGACGGGCTGGCGCTGAAGCCGATCCAGCGTCGGTTCGATTTCTTTGCGGAGCGGGGCCCCGGTGGGCGCCTTTTTTCTGAACGTATCTCCCTTTTTACGATCTGCACGGGGCTCCCAAAGCCTCGCAGGCCGGGAGAGATAGGATGGCGCCCGTGGCCTCCTCCGAGCTCCGCCCCTTCCTGACCGCCCGCTGGCAGCACCTCGCGATGCTCAACTACGAGGTGCCGCCGGAGGTTCTCCTCCCCCTGGTGCCGGCCGGCACCGAGCTCGACTCCTGGTCGGGGAAGACCTTCGCCAGCGTCGTGGGCTTCCTCTTCCTCGACACCCGGGTCTGGGGGATGGGGATCCCCTTTCACCAGAGCTTCGAGGAGGTGAACCTGCGCTTCTACGTCCGCCGGCGGGAGCCGGAAGGGTGGCGGCGCGGGGTGGTCTTCGTCAAGGAGATCGTGCCGCGGGCGGCCATCGCGACCGTGGCGCGCGTCCTCTACGGCGAGAAGTACGTGGCCCTGCCGATGCGCCACTCGCTGATCTCGGACCCCGACACCGGCAACGAGATCCGGCGCCGGCTCTGCGTGGGGTATGGCTGGCGGTTCCGCGGCCGCTGGAACAAACTGAGCGTCCTGGCGCTCGGCTCGCCCCAGGCCGCGGCGGCGGGCTCGCAAGAGGAGTTCATCACCGAGCACTACTGGGGGTACTCGTCGCTGCGCGGTGGCGGCTGCCTCGAGTACCGGGTGGAGCATCCCCCCTGGCAGGTGTGGCAGGTCGCCCAGCCGGTGCTCGACTGCGACGTCGAAGCCCTCTACGGCCCGGGCTTCGCCCGTCCCCTCGCCGTCCCTCCCAGTTCCGCCTTCCTGGCCGAAGGGTCGGAGGTGATGGTCTATAAGGGGCGGCGGGTGGCCTGAGGCCGGGCTAAACCAAAGTCCTGAAAAAGGGGTCATTTCCCAGTGGAGGGGTCCACTGGGAGGTGGCAACAAGGAAGGCCAGCCCACGGACCGACGCGGTTGGCTTCTCTTGGGATTTTTCCTGCTCGGAAAGCGCGTCAGTGAACAGGCTGCCGTCAGCAGCGGGTCACTTGGCGCCAGCTCAGCCAGGCCGGCAAGCGGGCCGTCGGTGGTCGTCTCGGGAGATTTGAGATGCAAGACCAGCAACTCGGCGGTCCAGGGCACGGTCCCCAGCGGCCCAGCACTCTGATGGGGAAGCTCCTGCACGGGATTCTCATCGCGATCCTGGCGGCGTTCCTCTACGACCTCGTCAAGCTGAAGTTCCCGGAGTTCAGCATCCCGCGCACCTGGATGGGAGCTCCGGCGACTCAGGACGTCATCGAGCCCAAGGCGGGGCCGCCGATCCACCTCGAGACCGGCAAGAGGCCGGACCCTCCTGCGCCGCAGCCGTCCCGGGTGGCGGCGCGGATCGTCGTCCCGAATCTGGTGGGGATGGAGATCACGACGGCGCTTCGCGTGCTCGAGCAACTCGGGCTCCAGGCGCGCCAGGAGGGCGGAGGGAATGGCGCCAACGCCGGTTGGGTGGAGTCGCAGACCCCGGCAGCCGACCAGATCGCGGATGCCGGGAGCACCGTGTCGCTGGGGGTGAGCCCCCAACAGGATCCGCCGCCGCCGGAGAATCCTCCGATGCCGGAAGGGCCGGGCGCTCCGCCGCAGACGCTGATGCCGTCCGTGCCGGCAGCTCCGCCGATCGCCCTGGTCCCGCCGGTCCTGGTGGCTCCGCCCTATCCCCGGCAGCGCATCGTGGTGGCGCCCGTGCCGATTCCAACTCCGTACCGTCGCCCCGATCTGCGGGTGTCGCCGCCCCGGTTTCCGACGCAGAAGTCGCCCGCTTCCCCCTATGACCACCGGCGGAGCTACCCTCCGAATCCCGGGAATCGGTCCTATTCCTACCCCTCGCACCGTGCGCCGGGGACCTATCAGCCGGGGCAACAGAACAACCACCGGACGCCGTCTCCCCAGCGTCCATATCAGCGGCAGTATCGGCCTCCGTCCCGACAGCCGTTCCGGCCGTCGCCCCAGCCCCAGTACCGGCAGCCCCGTCCCCAATACCGGCCGCAGCCCCAATACCGGCCCCAGCCCAGGCCGCAGCCCCAATACCGGCCGCAGCCGCCCTCTCCGTCTCGGCCTCGGTATCAGCCGAAGCCGTACGATCCCAACCGGACCCATACTCCGAGCCCGCACAACTCGTACCGGCCTGGGCTTCGCCCGCCCCCACGGCCAGCCCGGCCGC
>CAVWOZ010000061.1:0-158711 GCA_963756595.1 uncultured Acidobacteriota bacterium | reverse complement strand
CAAATCAGTCGTCGGGGCTTCCGGCGGCTTTGGTCCCCTGCACCCGGGGGAGCTCGAGGGCGGCGAGGGCGCGGTTCGCCACCGCCTGCACGCGGTCGCCGGCGAGCCGGGCGAGCGCCGCGGTGGCGGCGGGGCGCGTCGTGCGGCCGAGCGCGTCGACCGCGGCCAGCCGCACGTACCAGTCGTCGTGCACCGCCGCGGCTAGAAAGAGCCCCTCCTCGTCCTCCGTGGCGCAGCCGGCGAGCGCCCGGTGGGCGACCCGCAGCTCCACCCCGCCCACGGGCGGCGGCAGGGGCGCCGCGATCACCTCCCGCAGGGCGGCGCGGGCCTTGGTGCCGCCGATCTTCCCCAGGCTCTCGAGGGCGGTCAGCCGCAGCTCCGGCCGGCTGGCGAGGAGGTTCACCAGCAGGGGGACGGCGGCGCGGTCGGCGAGCGCGCCCAAGGCGCGCAACACGGGGACCGAAGGGGCGTCGGTGGCCTGCCGCCGCAGGGCGGGCACCAGCCGTTCGACGCCGTCGAAGGCCGGGCGGCGCCGGATCGCCGCGAAGACCCGGCTCCGGTGGCGGCCGATAGCGAGGATCGTCTCCGGCCGGAGGTACGGATCGGGATGCGACAGCACGGCTTGCAGCGGATCGTGCCGGCGGTCGAGGAGCGATGGGCCATTGCCCCAGGAGGGGATGGCCACGGGGTCTGAGGGGGTCGGAACTTCCAGGTTCATGGGTACTCTCCGCTCGCTTGTTTTCAGCCCTTCGCGCAGTCTGCGCGCCTTCTATTAAGGCGGATATTAAGTCGTGATGTCTTGAATGCTCTGCGCCTGTGCGCTCGGCCCGCGCTCTCCGGTGTACGATCCCCGGCGAGGAGGCCTCCATGCCCGAGACGCCCGAGACGCTGCAGACGATCGACCACGGCCCCGTCCGCGAGCTGCGCCTCGCCCGCCCGCCGGCCAACGCCCTCTCGCCGGAGCTGATCGCCGCCCTGCGCTCCGGGGTCGAGGCGGCGCCGGCGGCGGGGGCGCGCGCGCTGGTGCTCTCCGGGGCGCCCGGCATCTTCTCGGCTGGGCTCGACGTGCCGCTGCTGATCCATTGCGACCGGCCGGCGATCGCGGCGGCGTGGGAGGATTTCTACGGCCTGATGCGGACGCTCGCCATCTCGCCGATTCCGGTGGTGGCGGCGATCACCGGCCACAGCCCGGCGGGGGGCGCGGTGATCGCGATCTTCTGCGACTCGCGGGTGATGGCCGAGGGGGAGTTCAAGATCGGCCTCAACGAGGTGCAGGTCGGCATCCCGATGCCGCCGGTGATCTTCCACGGCCTTCGCCGGCTGGTCGGCGCGCGCCCGGCCGAGCGGCTGTGCGTCGGCGCGGCGCTGATCCCCGCCGCCGAGGCCCTGCGCCTCGGCCTGGTCGACGAGCTGGCGCCGCCGGAGCGGGTGATCGCGCGCGCCCTCGAGATCGCGGGCGCCCTCCTCGCCCTGCCGCCGGTCGCCCTCGCCACCACCCGCCGCCTCGCCCGCGCCGACCTCGCGGCCCTCTTCGCGGGCGGCAGCGACGCCGAGCGCGGCGTCCTCGTCGACCAGTGGTTCAGCGCCGAGACGCAGGGCTCGATGCGGGCGCTGGTGGAACGGCTGGCGAAAAGAAAGGGTTAGATCCCGAGCCCTGAGGGAACTGGCATATGCTTCAGGGCATGCCATTCACCTGGGGTTTTGCCCGCCGCGGGCTCGCCGGCCTCGGCTTTGCCGTCCTCCTTCTGCTCGGCGGCGTCCGCGCCACCGAGTCCGGCCCCTCGGGGGCGGCGGCCCTCCCGCCGGGTCCGGCCCATCTGGTCCACGATTTCTTCCCCGGCGAGTTCGACGACGAACGGCCGCTTCCGCAGCTCACCCGGCTGGGCAACGTCCTCTTCTTCCTCGCCAACGACCGGGCGACCGGCACGACGGTTTGGCGGACGGACGGCACGGCCGCCGGCACCCGACCGGTGCCGCTCGCCGCGTCGGCGCCACCCGGGATGGCGCTGCGGGGGATCGTGAGTGCTCTCGGCGAACGGATGCTGCTGGTGGGGAGCACGCCCGAGGACGGGGCGACGCCGCTGCTGTTCGCGGCGGGCGAGCAGGGCGAGGCGGTGGCGCTCGGCACCTACCGGCTGCGCTACCAGGACCCGCCGGTGGCGCCGGCGATCCTCGCGGGGCGCTTCTTCTACCAGGATTGCGACGAGACCCGGTGCGCCGTCCTGGCGACCGACGGCACGCCGGCGGGGACCGCGCCGGTGGCGCCCCTCGCCGGGGAGCTCGCCACCCTCGACCAGCGCCTGGCCGGGACGTTCGCCGACCGCTGGCTGATCTTCGCGTCGGGGACGGCGCTCTACGCCTACGACGTGGCGGACGGCCGCGTGCGGACCCTGCTGCCGAACGGGGCGAACGGGGGAATCTACCCGATCGGCGGGTCGCTGTTGTTCGTCGGCACCACGGGCGGCTACGACGGCGGCGACACTCCGTTCGGGAGCGACGGCCTCTGGGTCAGCACGCTGGCGGCGCCCGAGCCGAGGCTCTTGTTCAAAGACGCTCTGGCGAGCGCCGGCTGGCATGACGGGACCCTCTTCTTCGTCTCCCGCAACGGGCGCCTCTGGTCGACGGACGGCGAGAGCGTCAGCCG
The DNA here is from genome assembly GCA_963756595.1 of uncultured Acidobacteriota bacterium. Taxonomy (GTDB): domain Bacteria; phylum Acidobacteriota; class Thermoanaerobaculia; order Multivoradales; family UBA5704; genus DATARR01. Next base: position 156,067 of record CAVWOZ010000061.1, on the reverse strand, counting down.
CTACACAGGCGGGGTCCGGGCCACCATGGCGTTCGTCAATCGCTCTGCCGCCGTGTGGGGCGGCAACCACCTGGATGTGATCCGGTCGACGACCTTCCTGCCGGTCCCCGGCTACTACATCGAGACTCTGCTCGGCATCGACGAGACGAAGCGCGAGGTCACCGACCTCCACCGGGTGTGCGCGGGGAAGTTCCCCTGCGAGGGCCACGACATCTCGCCGATCACCTTCGCCGCGGGAGGCCAGGCGTTCGAGTGGATCGACCGCAACCTCTGGCACTCGGACGGCACGCCGGAGGGGACGCGCCCCCTCCGGGAGCTGATCCGCCCCGACCCCGCGAGCTTCAGCGTGGTGGACGGCCGGCTGCTGCTCGGCGCCCAGAACCCGAAGGGGGAGAAGCGCCTGTGGGCCACCGACGGCACCGCCGTGGGGACCGTGGCGCTCTCGGACGGCGGCGGCGACCGCCCCTTCGAGGTGCAGGGACCGGCGGTGGCGCTCGGCGGCGCGCTGATCACCGCCGCCGCCCGCAGGCCCGTGGGGCAGCAGCTCTGGCGGATCGCCGGCGGTCGCACGGCGCCGCTCACCGCCCTGCGGCATCTGCCGAGCGGGATTTCCCCCGACTACGCCCTCCCTTTCGGCGGCGATCGCGTGGTGGTGGCGGGGAGGGAAGGATGGACGGGCGTGACCCCTCAGGGAGTGGCCTCGCCCCTGCGGGCCGATCTCGGCAACGAGGTCTGCCTGCCGGACGGGACGGAGTGCACGCACCAGCCGGTCGCGGTCGGGAAGCGCCTCCTCTTCAGGGAGTCTGACACGTGGCGGCTGAAGTCGACGGACGGCACGAACGCGGGGCACCGCAACCTCCCGCTCGAGGACGCGGACGGGGTGGTCAACGTGGTGGTGGCGCTCGGCCCCTTCCAGGAGCGCGCGCTGGTCCTCGGGAACCTGGGCGGAGTGTGGACGAGCGACGGCACGCCGGCGGGGACCCGCTTCGTCACCCGGCTCCCTCCCGAGCCCGTCTCGGGCTCGTCCGGCCAGCCGGCGGGGGCGCCGTTCAAGGTCGGCCCGGACTCCTGGTTCTTCCGCCGCCTGCCGATGAACGGCGACTACACCCTCTCGACGCTCGAGCTCTGGCGCACCGACGGCACGGCGGCGGGGACGGCGCGGCTGGTGGCGATCCCGTTCAGTTGGGAGAGCGCTCCCTTCCTCAACCCGACGCCGCTCGGCGGTAAGGTCTTCTTCCGACTCCTCGGCGTCGTGTGGGAGAGCGACGGCACGGCGGCGGGGACGCGGCCGCTCCCGGATCAGCTGCCGGGCGGCACCTTCGCCCTGGCCGCCGGCACCACCCGACTCTACGCGGGAGCCGGCTATCTCAGCCCGGACGAGCCGCAGACCCTATGGGCGATCGATCCCGCGACCCTGGAGGCGACCCGGCTCGCGAGCGATCGCTGGATCGGTGAGGGGTATCCAGGGTATCCGCTGGGGAACCTGGTGGGGGACACCCTCTTCTTCAAGGCGGGGAACCCCGGCGGGGTGACGCGCTGGCGGCGGACCGAGGGGACGCCCGAGAGCACGGGCCCGCTGCCGGACTTCCTCGCCACCAACGTCCTGCAGGACTTCGTCACCGCCGGCGACCGGCGTTACTTCACCGCCTGCGACGCCGCACACGGCTGCGAGCTCTGGTCGACCGACCGCCGCGGCGAGGACACCCGCTTGGTCCAGGACCTCTGGCCGGGCGCGCGCGGCAGCGATCCCGGAATCCTGGCCGTCGCCGGGAACACCCTCTGGTTCGCCGCCACCGAGCCGTCGGTCGGCTGCGAGCTGTGGACGCTCGCGGTTCCGGGCGGGCCGAACACCGCCTGGACCCGCCCCCCCGCCCCGCGCGTCCGGCGCGCGGGCCGACCGCATGCAAACGAGAGGCTCCGATGATCCGTACCGCCTCCGTCCTCGCCCTCCTCCTCCTGCTCGGCGGCATCCGCGCCACCGAGTCCGGCCCTTCGGGCGCGGCGGCGGTCGCACCCGGCCCGGCCCATCTCGTCCACGACTTCTTTCCCGGCCAGTTCGGCGACGACAAGCCGCTCCCCCGGCTCACCCGGCTGGGCGGCGTGCTCTTCTTCGTCGCCAGCGACCGGGATGCCGGCACCAACGTCTGGCGCACGGACGGCACTCGAGCCGGCACCCGCCGCGTGCCCGTAACGGCCTCGGCGGCAGGGGCCATCCTGTCGGGTGTCGTGGGAGTCCTCGGCGAGCGGATGCTCCTGCTGGGAAACGCGGCCGGTGACCCCACGGCATCGGTGCTCTACGCCGCGGCCGAGCAGGGGGAGGCGGTGACGCTCGGTGCTTACCGGCCGGGCTTTCAGGATCCGCCCGCGATCCTCGCCGGGCGCTTCTACTTCCAGAGCTGCGGGGAAGTCCGCTGCGAGGTCCGGTCGACCGACGGCACCCCGGAGGGGACCGCGCCCGTCGCCGCCCTTTCCGGTCAGCCCGCCGAGATCCACCAGGACCTCGTCGGGACCTTCGCCGACCGCTGGCTGCTGGTCGCCGAGGGGCCGTCGCTGGTCGCCTACGACGGGGTTACGGCGCAGGTCGTGACCCTCGCGGACTGGGCGGACGCCACCGTCTATCCGGTGGGCCCGTCGCTCTTCCTCCTGCGGGCCGACGGGCTCTACGTCAGCACTCTGGCGGCGCCGCGGGCGAAGCTCCTGTTCCAGGCGCCGGGGATCGCGAGCGCCGGCTGGCACGGCGACACCTTCTTCTTCGTCCCTCTGAGCGGTCGCCTCTGGTCGACCGACGGCACGACGGTGAGCCGCTACACCGGGGGATTTTTCGAGTCGTTCAGCGTCGTCGCCAACCGCCTGGGGGCGATCGGCGGCACGACCTTCCTGCCGATGCCGGGCTACTACGGGCAAGCCCTGTTCGGAGTCGACGAAGCGAGCCACCAGGTCACCGTGATCCACGACATCTGTCACGGAGCGTCGGCATGCGAGGAGCCCCGGCTGTCGGCGGTCACCGTGGCCGGCGACCAGGCCTTCCTGGCGATCGACAGAGGGCTCTGGCACTCGGACGGCACGTCGCAGGGTACGCGCCCGCTCAAGGCGCTCATCCGTCCCGACACCGGAAGCTTCAAAGCTCTCGACGGCCATCTGGTCCTGGGGGCCCGGGGGCTGCGGGGCGAGCGCCGCCTGTGGGAGACCGACGGCACTCTGGCGGGGACCGCGGCGCTTTCCGACGGCGGCGCCGCGTTCACGGTCCAGGGTCCCGCCGAGGCGCTGGGCGCGGCGCTGATCACCGCCGCCGACCGCGAGCCCGTCGGCCAGCAGCTCTGGCGGATCGCGAACGGCCGCACGACCCCGCTCACCGACCTGCGCCACCTGGCGACCGGGGTCTATCCCTACGCCGCCTTTCCCTTCGGCGGCGGCCGCCTGGTGCTCGGAGGCAGCCTCGACTGGACCGGCGTGACCCCCGAGGGGATCACCGCCAACCTGCAGCCGGAGATCGACTTCTGCTCCGCGGGTACGTCCCCCTGCCTGGACGTGCCGGTCGCGGTGGGCGGGCGCCTGGTCTTCCAGGAGGTGGGCACGGCACGCCTCAAATCGACCGACGGCACCCTCGCCGGGCGGCGGAGCCTCTTCCTGGCGGACGCCGACGGCGTCGGCTCGATCGTGGCGTCGCTCGGCACCTTCCGCGACCGCGCGATGGTGCTCGGCAACTGGGGCGGCCTGTGGACGACCGATGGCACGCCGGCGGGGACCCGCTTCGTCACCCGCCTCCCGCCGGAGCCCATCACCGGCTCCTCCGGCCTGCCGGTGGTGGCGCCGTTCGCCGACGGCGCCGCCTCTTACCTCTTCCGCCGCGTGCCGGACCCCGGCGACGACAAGCTCTCGGCGCTCGAGCTCTGGCGCACGGACGGCACGGCGGCGGGGACGGCGCGCCTGGCCTCCATCCCCTTCGACAAGGAGGCGGCGCCCTATCCGAACCCGGAGCTGATCGCGGGCAAGCTCTTCTTCCGCGTCCTCGGCGTCCTCTGGGTGAGCGACGGCACGGCGGCGGGGACGCGGGCGCTCCCCGACCAGCCGCCGGGAGGGACCTTCTCCCTGGCGGCCGGCGCGACCGTTCTCTACGCCGGCGCCGGCTACCAGAGCCCCGCGGTCCCCACCCCGCCGCAGATCCTGTGGGCGATCGACCCCGCGACGCTGGCCGCCACCCGGATCGCGGCCTTCCCCTCCGTCGGCCCCGGGGGCCCGGGAGGCTCGCTCGGCGACCTGCTGGGCGACACCCTCTTCCTCCAGATGACCAACCCCGGCGGGGTCGTGCGCTGGTGGCGCACCGAGGGGACGCCGGAGAGCACCGTCCGGCTGCCGGACTTCCTGGCCACCAACGTCCAGCAGGAGTTCGTCACCGCCGGCGCCCGCCGCTACTTCACGGCCTGCGAGGGCCCCCACGGCTGCGAGCTCTGGTCGACCGACCGCCTCGGCGAGGACACCCGTCTGGTCGAGGACCTCTTCCCGGGGACGCGCAGCAGCGACCCCGCGATCCTCGCCGTCGCCGGCCACACCCTCTGGTTCGCCGGCACCGAGCCGAACGTCGGCCGCGAGCTGTGGACGCTCGAACTGCCCGCCGGCACGGCGGCTTCGGCATGGATGCGGAGCCCCGCGACGCGGGCCAAGCGCGCCCGGGAACCGCACTGGAAAAGGATGCTGCGATGATCCGTACCACCCTCGGGGTCGTGCTTCTCCTCTTGCTGGGCGGCGTCCGTGCCACGGAATCCGGCCCGTCGGGCGCGGCGGCCGTCGCGCCGGGCCCCGCCCGTCTCGTCCATGACTTCTTTCCCGGCGAGTTCGACGGCGACAAGACGCTCCCCCAGCTCACCCGGCTGGGCGGCGTGCTCTTCTTCGTCGCCAGCGACCGGGACACGGGCACCAACGTCTGGCGGACGGACGGCACGGTCGCCAGCACCCGCCGGGTGCCGTTCGCGGCGGCGGCCGGCACCGTCACCGGCTCGGGGATGGTGGGGATCTTGAACGGACGGATGCTCCTCGTCGCGAGTGTGGCCGGAGACCCGGAGGCCGCGGCGCTCTTCGCGGCCGGCGAGCAGGGGGAGGCGACGTTCCTCACCACGGTCCACCCGAGCCGCGACAGCGGCTACTACCTCGCGCAGCCGCCGATCGCCGGCGGGCGCTTCTATTTCCAGGACTGCGGCGACGTCCGCTGCGAGGTCTGGTCGACCGACGGCACCGCCGCGGGGACCGCGCCCGTCGCCGCCCTCTCCCGCCCGCCCGCCGAGGTCCACCAGGATCTCGTCGGAACCTTCGCCGACCGCTGGCTGCTGGTCGCTTCGGGAGCTTCCCTCCTCGCCTACGAGGTGGGGACGCACCGCGTCCTCACCCTGCTCGCCGACTGGGGGAACGCCAACGCCTACCCGGTCGGAGACTCGCTGTTCCTGCTGCGCGCCGACGGCCTCTACGTCAGCTCCCTGGCGGCGCCGCGGGCGTCCCTCCTGTTCAAGGGGCCGGGGATCGCGAGCGCCGGCTGGCACGGCGGCACCTTCTTCTTCGTCCCCCCGAGCGGGCACCTCTGGTCGACCGACGGCCGGAGCGTGAACCGCTACACGGGCGGATACTTCGAGTCGTTCAGCGTCGCCGCCGACCGCCTGGGCGCGATCGGCGGCACGACCTTCCTGCCGATGCCGGGTTACTACGGCGCGTCTCTGCTCGGGGTCGACGAGGCGAGCCACCAGGTCACCGAGCTGCATCGGGTATGCAGCGGGAAGTACCCCTGCCTCGGCGCCCGGCTCTCCGCGGTCACCGTCGCCGGCGATCAGGCGTTCGTGGCGATCGACAAAGGGCTCTGGCATTCGGACGGCACGCCGCGGGGGACGCGCCCGCTCCGGACGCTCAACCATCCCGATGAGGCCAGCTTCACCGCGGTCGACGGCCGCCTGGTCCTCGGTGCCCTCGGTACGCAAGGAGGCCGGCGCCTGTGGTCGACCGACGGCACCGCGGCGGGGACCGTGGCGCTCTCGGACGGCAGCGGCGACCGCCCGTTCACGGTCCAGGGGCCGGCGGAGCCGCTCGGCGAGGCGCTGATCACCGCCGCCGAGATCAAGCCCTCGGGGCCGCAGCTCTGGCGGATCGCGAACGGCCGCACGACACCGCTCACCGCTCTGCGGCACCTGGCGACGGGGATCGCTCCCTATGCCGCCTTTCCGTTCGGCGGCGGTCGCCTGGTGCTGGGGGGAAATCTCGACTGGACCGGCGTGACCCCCGAGGGGATCACCGGCAACCTGCGTCCGGAGATCGACTTCTGCTCCGCGGACGCCTCTCCCTGCCTCGACGTGCCGGTCGCGGTGGGGGGGCGCCTCGTCTTCCAGGACGCGGAGACGGCGCGCCTCGAGTCGACCGACGGCACCCTCGCCGGGCGCCGCCACCTCCCCCTGGAGGACGCCGATGGCGTCGGCTCGATCGTGGCGTCGCTCGGCACCTTCCGCGACCGCGCGATGGTGCTCGGCAACTGGGGCGGCCTGTGGACGACCGACGGCACGCCGGCGGGGACCCGCTTCGTCACCCGCCTCCCCCCGGAGCCCGTTACCGGCTCCTCCGGCCTGCCGGTGGTGGCGCCGTTCGCGGACGGCGCCGCCTCCTGGCTCTTCCGCCGCGTGCCGGACCCCGACGACGACACGCTCTCGGCGCTCGAGCTCTGGCGCACGGACGGCACGGCGGCGGGGACGGTTCGCATGACCTCCATCCCCTTCGACCAGGAGGCCGCCCCCTATCCGGCCCCGTCGCTGGTGGGCGGCAAGCTCTTCTTCCGCGTCCTCGGCGTCCTCTGGGTGAGCGACGGCACGGCGGCGGGGACGCGGGCGCTCCCCGCTCAGCCGCCGGGCGGGACCTTCGCCCTGGCGGCCGGCGCGACCGTTCTCTACGCCGGCGCCGGCTACCAGAGCACCGCGGTCCCCACCCCGCCGCAGACCCTGTGGGCGATCGACCCCGCGACCCTGGCCGCCACCGCGGTGGCGAGCTTCCTCCGGGTCGGTGACGGCTCTCCCGGAACGCCGCTCGGCAACCTCGTGGAGGACACCCTGTTCTTCCGGGTCGCCAACCCCCACGGGGTGCTGCGCTGGTGGCGGACCGAGGGGACGGCGGAGAGCACCCAGCGGCTGCCGGACTTTTTGGCCCGGAACGCTCAGCAGGACTTCGTCACCGCTGGCGGCCGGCGCTACTTCGACGCCTGCGACGCGGCCCATGGCTGCGAGCTGTGGTCGACCGACCGCCTCGGCGAGGACACCCGGCTGGTCGAGGATCTCTTCCCGGGGACGCGCAGCAGCGACCCCGCGATCCTCGCCGTCGCCGGCCACACCCTCTGGTTCGCCGGCACCGAGCCGAACGTCGGCCGCGAGCTGTGGACGCTCGATGTGCGGACTGGTGCACCAGCTCCGTCCTGGGTCCGCCCCGCCGCGCCGAGCGCCAAGCGCGCCCGCGAGCCGCTGTGGAAGAGGATGCGTCGATGATCCGCACCGCCCTCGGCGTCGTGCTGCTCCTCCTGCTCGGAGGCGTCCGTGCCACGGAGTCCGACCCCTCGGGCGCCGCGGCGGTCCCGCCGGGCCCCGCGCGCCTGGTGCACGACTTCTTCCCCGGCCAGTTCGAGGACGAGCAACCGCTTCCTCAGCTCACCCCGCTGGGCAACGCGCTCTTTTTCCTGGCCAGCGACCGGCAGACCGGCACCACCGTGTGGCGGACGGACGGCTCGCCCGGCGGTACCCGCGGCGTGCCCGTGATGGCCTCGGCGGCGGGGACGGTCCTCACCGGCATCGTGGGGGTCGTCGGCGAACGGATGCTCCTCTCGGGTACCGCGGCCGGCGACCCCACGACGCCGCTGCTCTTCGCCGCGGGGGAGCAGGGCGAAGCGGTGTCCCTCGGCGCGTATCAGCCCGGCTCCGATCTGCCAGCTCCTCTGGGCCGCCGGCCCGTCCCGCCGACCGCGATCCTCGGCGCGCGCTACTACTTCAAGCGCTGCGGGGAAGTCCGCTGCGAGATCTGGTCGACCGACGGCACTCCCGCGGGGACCGCGCCCGTCCCCGCCTTCGCCGGCCAGCCCGATTCGGTGCACCAGGACCTCGTCGCGACGTTCGCCGGCCGCTGGCTGATCGTCGCTTCGGGGCCGTCGCTCGTCGCCTACGACGTCGAGGCGGGCCGCGTGCTGACCCTGCTCGCGGATTGGGAAGATGCCGGCGTCTACCCGGTCGGAGAGTCGCTCTTCCTCCTCCGGCCGGACGGCCTCTACGTCAGCACCCTGGCGGCGCCGCGGGCGTCGCTCCTGTTCGCGGCGCCGGGGCTGGCGAGCGCCGGCTGGCGGGGGGAGACCTTCTTTTTCGTTCCCCCCAACGGTCGCCTCTGGTCGACCGACGGCAAGAGCGTGAGCCGCTACACGGGCGGATATTTCGAACCGTTCAGCGTCGTCGCCGATCGCCTGGGGGCGATCGGCAGGACGACCTTGATGCCGATGCCGGGCTACTACGGCCAGGCGGTGTTCGGGGTCGACGAGGCGAGCCGTCGAGTCACCGAGCTCCACCGGGTATGCACCGGGAAATACGATTGCCTCGCTTCCTCCATCTCACCCGTCACCTACGCGGGCTCCCAGGGCTTCATGGCGATCAACGGCGAGCTCTGGCATTCCGACGGCACGCCGCAGGGGACGCTCCACCACAAGTCGCTCACGCGCCCCGACGCCGGGAGCTTCGCCGCGCTGGACGGCCGCCTGGTCCTGGGCGCCAGGAGCTGGAAAGGGGAGCAGCGCCTGTGGGCGACGGACGGCACCGTCGCCGGCACGCGAGCCCTCTCGGACGGCGGCGGCGACCGGCCTTTCCGCCCGCAGGGGCCCGCGGCCCCGCTGGGTGGAGCGCTGATTACGGCTGCCGACCGGCCGCCCGTCGGGCAGCAGCTCTGGCGGATCGCGGACGGGCGCACGGAGCCGCTCACCGACCTGCGGCACGTGGCGAAAGGGCTCCATCCCTCTCAGGCCTTCCCGCTCGGCGGCGGCCGCGTGGTGCTGGCGGGGGGGCAGAACGGCAACTGGAGCGGCGTGACCCCGCACCGCACGGTCGACTTTCTGCCCATCTGGATCGACCAGTGCTATGGGCTCGATCCGCCCTGCCCAATCGTTCCGGTCGCGGTCGGCGGACATCTCCTCTTCAAGACCTTGTACGAAGGGCAACTGATGTCGACCGACGGCACCGCCTCGAGCCTCCGGCCGGTCCCGCTGGACGCGGCGGCGCTCGGCCGGTTCCGCGACCTCGCGCTGATCTTCGGCGCCGGGGGGGACCTGTGGACGAGCGACGGCTCGTCCGCCGAGCCTCACTTCGTGGCCCAGCTCCCCGCCGAGCCGCTCTCGGGGTCTCCCGGGTTCCCAGTGGGTGCGCCGTTCGCGGTGGGGCCGGTGTCCTACCTGTTCCGCCGCCTGCCGGACGCGAGCGACGACACGCTCGCCGACCTCGAGCTCTGGCGCACGGACGGCACGGCGGCGGGGACGCAGCGCCTGGCGTCGATCCCCTTCGACCAGCAGGCCGCTCCCTATCCGAGCCCGGTGCCGGTCGCCGGGAAGCTCTTCTTCCGCGTCCTCGGCGTCCTCTGGGAGAGCGACGGCACGGCGGCGGGGACGCACGCGCTCGCGGAGCAGTTGCCGGGAGGAGCCTTCGCCTTGCAGGGGGGCGACACCAAGCTCTACGCGGCCGCCGTCGGTGACGGTGCGGATTCGCCGGAGAGTCTGTGGGCGATCGATCCCTCGACCCTGAAGGCGGTCAAGGTCGCGACCTCCTTCCTCATCGGTGTCGGTTTCCCGGGCTACCCGATCGGCAACGTCGTCGGCGACACCCTCTTCTTCCGGGCGGAGAAACCGGGCGGCATCCAGCGCTGGTGGCGGACCGGGGGGACGCCCGGGAGCACCAGCCTGTTGCCGGATTTCCTCGCCAGGAACGTCCGTGAGGACTTCGTCACCGTCGGCGACCGGCGCTACTTCAAGGGGTGCGATGCCGCGCACGGCTGCGAGCTGTGGTCCACCGACCGCCTCGGCGAGGACACCCGGCTGGTGCAGGACCTGTGGGTGGGCGCGCGCGGGAGCGACCCCGAGATCCTGGCCGTCACCGGCTCCACCCTCTGGTTCTCCGGCACCCAGCCGGACGTCGGCAACGAGCTGTGGAGCCTCGACCTGCCTCCCGGGACGGCCGCCACCGCTTGGATACGGCCTCCCGCGCCGCGCGCCAGGCGCACCCAGGAACCGTCCTGGAAACGGAGACTGCGATGATCCGCACCACCCTCGGCGCCGTCCTGCTCCTCCTGCTCGGAGGGGTTCGCGCCACGGAATCCGGCGCCCCGGTGTCGGCGGGGCCGGCCGTCCTGGTGCACGACTTCTTCCCGGGAGCGAGCGAGGGGGTGCATCCGCCGGCTCAGCTCACCCGGCTCGGCCAGACCCTCTTCTTCATCGGCGACGACCGCGAATCCGGCCCCAACCTCTGGCGGTCGGACGGCACCCCCGGCGGCAGCTCGCTGGTGGCGGTCCCCGGGCTCTCGGGGCCGCTCAACGACCCGGAGATCCTGGGAGTCTTCGGAGACCGGCTGCTGTGGAGCGCCTACTCGCCGGAGGAATCGCCCCGCCGGCTGCTCCTCGCGGCGGACGAGGCGGGGAAGGGAACGGTTCTCGCCACCTACGAGTCGCCGTACAGCTTTGACGAAAAGCCCGCGATCGTGGGCTCGCGCTACTACTTCCTGAGCTGCTTCTCCACCGTCTGCGGCTTCTGGTCGAGCGACGGCACGGCCGCGGGAACCGGGCCGGTGGCGACGCTGAGCGGGTTCACCGGGACGGATCAGAACCTCCTGGCGACCTTCGCCGACCGCTGGCTGGTGTTCAGCACGGGAGGAGCGGTCTACGCCTACGACGTGGCGGACGACCGGACCCTGACCCTGCTGCCGAAGACGGCCGCCGACCGCGCCTACGCGGTCGGCGCGAACCTCTACCTCCCCGACGAGGACCACCTCTGGGTCAGCCGCCTCGACGCGCCCGAGGCGTCCCTCCTCTTCCAGGGGCGGCACCCCTTCGTCACCGGCTGGCGCGGACACACCCTGTATTTCATTCCCGCGGACGGGAAGCTGCGGTCGACCGACGGCGTGAGCGTCCAGCCGTACGCGGGGGATCGTCTGGAGAATTTCGAAACCCTCGCCGGGCAGCTCGGCGCGATCCGCTCGCAGACGCTCATCGCCCTGCCGGGGTATTACTCGGCAGGGCTCTACGCGGCCGATGAGACGACGCGCGAGGTGCACCAGATCCACCACATCTGCACGGGACTCCAGAGCTGTAATGGAACCTCCTTTTCGCCGATCACGGTCGCCGGCGAGCAGGCTTATCTGACGATCCAGAGGGAGCTCTGGCGTTCGGACGGGACGGCGTCCGGCACCCGCCCTCATCCCGTGCTCCGCTTCGCCGATCCCGGCGGCTTCCGGGTGTTCGACGATCGCCTGGTCCTCGGCGCCACGAGCCGGACGGGGGACGCGCAGCTCTGGTCGACCGACGGCAGCGTGGCGGGAACGGAGGCGCTCTCCGGCGGCGGCGCGAGGCTGCCGTTCCAAGTCCAGGGGGCGCCCGAGCGGCTCGGCGACGCGCTCTACGTCTGGGCCTCCCGGAAACCCCTCGGGCAGCAGCTCTGGCGGGTCACGGAGGGGCACGCGGCGGCGGTCACCGCGCAGCGGCATCTGCCGGCCGGCCTGGCGCCGGGGCGCGCTTTCCGGGCGGGGCGCAACTGGGTGCTGCAGGGGCGGGAATTTCAGGGCTGGATCGGGCTCTCCGCCGCCGGCAAGGTGGAGAACCTGCCGCTCAGCCCCGACGTCTGCAACGGCTCCACGGAGCCGTGCGCGACCGCCGGCTTCGGGCTGGGGGAGCGCTTTCTCTTCGCTGAGGGGTACACCGAGTTGCTGGCCGTCACCGACGGCACCGCCGCGGGCACCCGGGCCCTTCCGCTCCAGGATCCGGACGGCTTCAACTCCGCCGTCGCCGCGCTCGGCCGCTTCCGCGACCGCGCCCTGGTCCTCGGCGAAAAGGGCGGCCTGTGGATCGCGGACGGCACGCCCGGAGGGAGCCGCTTCGTCACCCAGCTGCCGGTCGTCTCTGACGCGGACTCGTCCGGTCTGCCGGTGGGGCCGCCGGTCGCCGTGGGCCCCCTCTCCTTCCTGTTCCGCCGCGTGCCGGTGCCCGGCGACGAGAGCCTCGCCGCCCTCGAGCTCTGGCGCACCGACGGCACGGCGGCGGGGACGCTGCGCCTGGCCTCGATCCCGTTCGACCGGCAGGCAAGCCCCTATCCCGATCCGCGGGCGCTGGCCGGGCGCCTCTTCTTCCGCGCCTTCGGCGTCCTCTGGATGAGCGACGGCTCACCCGCGGGAACGCGGCCGGTCCCCCGTCAGTTGCCGGGGGGGACCTTCGCGCTGATCGCCGGCAAGACGGCCCTCTACGCCGGGGCCGGCTATCTCACCCCGAAGCAGCCCTTGACGCTGTGGGCGATCGATCCCATGACGCTGCGCGAAACCCGGCTCGGTTCCTTCTCGTGGATCTTCCCGGGCACCCCCGGGGACTCGCTCGGCAGCGTCGTGGACAACACCCTTGTTTTCTACGCCTGGGACCTCGCGGGAAACGGCGCCTGGCGGCGCACCGAGGGGACGCCGGCGTCGACCGTCCCGCTCCCCGAGACTCTCGCCACCCACTCGGAATTCGGATTCTTCGCCGCCGGCGACCGCCGCTACTTCCCGGCCTGCGACACCGAGCACGGCTGCGAGCTGTGGTCGACCGACCGGCTGGGCGAGGACACCCGGCTGGTCCAGGACGTCTGGCTCGGGCCGCGCGGGAGCGACCCCGAGATCCTGGGGTCCGACGAGCACTCCCTCTGGTTCACTGCCACCGAGCCCACCGTCGGCAATGAGCTCTGGCGGCTCGAGCTCTCCGCCGTGGGGGAAGCATCCCCGGCGGCCGTCGTGCGGCCCGCCTCCCGCCTCGTCTCGCGGCCGAGCGCGCGAGAGCGTGAGATCCAGGCGAAGCGCGCCCTGGAGCCGCGCTGGCGACGGATGCTACGCTGAAGAGCGCGAGCGCGTCGTCGCAGGAGATCGATCTTGTCTGAAAGCAACCTTTCCACCGTCGCCAGCCTGCCGCCGACGACGGAGGCATTGCTCGACGATGCCGCGCGTCCCTACTTCCTGTGGTGGACGGATACCACGGTGGGCCAGCTCAAGGAGCATCTCCGCTCGTCCGACCCCGAAGCGCGGGCCTATTGGATGGGAGCCCTGCTGCGGGAGGCCAACACGCGGGACGTCTGGCTCTTCGTGACCTCCGACGACATCCGCGCCCTCTGGCCCCGCCTCATCCGCTACCTCGGGCGCTCCCGGCAGATGTGGGCCTGGCTCCTGAAGCTCCCACCGCCCGAGTGGCCGCCGCTGAGCGAAATCCGGAGGGCACGTGCGGGAAACGTTTGATCGCCGGGTCGTTCCGGATTTCGTCATCGCTTTCGTCAGAGCCTGCCAGGCACGTATCGCCTGTCATCTGGGTGGGGGCGCGGCCCTGGCCGGGGCGTATCTGGGCCACCGGACGACGGGAGATATCGACCTCTTCGTCCACGACGGCGAGGAAATGCGCGCCCTTGTCGGTCTGCTTCCCAGCGTCGGCGCCGATTGTGGGGTCGACGTCACGTTGCTCCGCGATGTCGGGCACCTCGTCCGAGCGCAGCTTGCGGATCGGAGCGGACAGACGATCGAGGCTGACATCGTCCACGAGCCCGTCGCCGATATCGCGATGCCGCCGCCACCGCTCGAGGGGATTCTCATCGAGTCGCTCACCGACTTGCGGGCCAACAAGCTGACCTGCATCCTCTCGCGGTCCGAGCCCCGGGATCTCGTCGACCTCTATTTTCTGGACCAGGCCGGATTTCCTCCTGATCGCGATCTCGAAATCGCCTCGCACAAGGACGCCGGTGTCGATCCGGGCGTTCTGGCCTGGCTGCTTGCCCAATTCCCGACTCGTCCTTTGCCCGAGATGCTCGAGCCTCTGACCTCAGAACAGTTGGAGGAGTTCCGGGACGCTTTGGCGGAGAAGTTCCGGCTCAGCGTCATCCCGTAGAGCCGCGACTAGAGCCCCGGTCCTCTGCCAGCCTGCCTGGAGGAAATAGGCCCTACGAAGGGTCCCTTCTCGGGAGCGTCCCTCCCTACCTCCTCCTACCCCTGTTCACCCCAAACCGGGCCCCGATCTTGCACAGCACTCATCCCGACGCTGTTTCAGGGGTGGGGTGGGAGTTCCACTATTTTTTTAGAAGGAGTTTTGCGATGCGCAAGAATTTCTACGTGTGGGCAGTCGCTTCCGCGCTGATCGCATTGGGCGGGTTTGGCGGAACACGGAGCGCGGCGGCTCAGGTCGCCGGAGAAACCAAGGAAATCCGGGGGAGCGGCTTCGCCTCCCCGCAGGAGATCGGGACTAGCCCCGAGTCCAAGCAGGCGGCGCCGATCACGGTGGGGAACAGCCGCTTCATCCCCTCCTCGGAGCTGTTCACCACCAAGACGGCGAGCAACGGCCTCACCATGAGCGGCACCATTTCCTTCACGATCAGCGGCTCGACGGCCACGATCAACGTGCAGACGATCACCAACAGCCGGACCACCGCCTCGGGCCCGCTGCGCCTGGTGCTGGTCGCCACCACGACGGTCCCGGTGTATGGGCAGACGATCAACGGCTACCAACTGGCCTCGTACAGCCTGCCGGCCCTGAACCCGAATTCGTCGGACTCGCCGGTGAACTCTCCCGCGCTCGCCTTCACGCCGCCGCCGGCCGGCTGCTACTACGTCACGCTGATGCTCCAGGAGCTGCAGAATAGCGACTACGTCTACCAGGATCTGCACACCTTCACCCAGGGCGGCACGCCGGACGGCACCGGCTTCGACCTCTTCTCCTTCGGCGGCGCCGACTGCTCGCAGAGCTCCGGCTCCTGCGTGCGCGACAGCCACACCGCCTGCCTGCTGAACGGCCGCTTCCAGGTGCGCGTGAGCTGGCGGACGAGCAGCGCCACCGGCTCCGGCAACGTGATGGACTTCGCCGGCACCCGCGCCGAGAACGACGAGTCGGTCTTCTTCTGGTTCTTCGACTCCACCAACTTCGAGATGGGGCTGAAGATGCTGAACGCCTGCACCTACAACAACAAGTTCTGGGTCTACATCGGCGGCCTGACCGACCAGGGTTGGACGGTGAACATCGTCGACACCCACACCGGCGCCAGCCGCACCTACAGCAACGCGCTCGGTCACCTGAGCACGCCGGTGGGCGACACCTCGGCGCTCGCCTGCCCGTAAGGCAGAAAAGGCTGCGAAAGATTTACGGCCCGGCCTTCGGAAGTGCTCCGGAGGCCGGGCCCTCGGCCGATCGATCTCATTTTGCACAAGGAGTTTTCCATGCGATTTTCCCTGCGGCATTTTACAAATAGAGTCGCCCATCGACTGCCGGCCCTGATCGTGCTGACCGCGTTCACCGCGATGTGGGGCCTCGGCGGGGCGGGGGCCGCCGCCGCCGCAGAGACCAAGGAGATCCGGGGGAGCGGCTTCGCCGTTCCTCCCCTCCCGGGGCAGATCGAAGGCAAGACGATCACCACCGGCCTCACGATGAGCGGCACGATCTCCTTCATCATCAACGGCTCCACGGCCACGGTCTCCGTCCAGCACATCGACAACACGCGGACGACCGGAACCTCGGGGGCGCTGCGCCTGGCGCTGGTGGCGAGCACGACGATCCCGACCCTCGGCCAGCCGATCGACGGCCATACGCTGGCGACCTATGACCTCGCTCCCCTCGACCACGACACCGGCTACGCCTCCGTGACCTCGCCGGATCTGCCCTATACGGCGCCGCCGGACGGCTGTTATTACGTCACCCTGGTCCTCCAGGAGTCGCAGGCGAGCGGCTACGTCGATCAGGACCTCCACACCTTCGCGGGGGGCGGCACGCCGGACGGCTCGGGGTTCGACCTCTTCTCCTTCGGCGGCGCCGACTGCTCGGCGAGCGCCATCTCCTGTACGCGCGACGCGCAGACCGCCTGCCTGCTGAACGGCCGCTTCCAGGTGCGGGTCGCCTGGCGCACGCGGACCGCCAACGGCACCGGCAACGTGATGAGCTTCATCGACCAGCGCGCCGAGAACGACGAGTCGGTCTTCTTCTGGTTCTTCGACTCGACCAATTTCGAGATGGGGATCAAGATGCTGAACGCGTGCACGTTCAACAACAAGTTCTGGATCTACATCGGCGGCCTGACGGACCAGGGATGGACCGTCACCGTCACCGACACCAAGACCGGAGTCGCGCGCACCTACTCGAACACCCTCGGTCACCTGAGCACGCCGGTGGGCGACACCGCGGCGCTCCCCTGCCCCTGAGGCGGGGTTCCTACCCACCCCGACCCTTCGGAGGAGCTCCGGAGGGTCGGACTCGCCTGCAAGCCATTTCTCAGAATGCCGGGTCGGTTTCTCGAACGGCAAGATCCATTCGGCCGGGGAGCCAAAGAGTGCTAGTCTCTCAAAAGCTCAACCATTGGCCAGCCTGATCTGAGAAAAGGAGAATGTCTATGTTGTCTATGTATAGATGTCTGCACAGGTTTTCGATTCCCTCTGTACTGTTCATCCTCGCCGCTTTGGGTGGAGCAGAAGCCGCTACGGCTCAGCCTACCCCCGAGGTCCGTGGCGTCGGCGTCGCCATCGCTCGCTCTTTGGTAACACCGAGAGAAATGACGGTAGCTTCTGAGCGCCAGCTGACGCAGGTCGCGATGGGGAACAACTGCTCGATCCTGCCGGCCTCCGGGCCGATTGATTCACTGGCCGCCAAGAACGCCTCCACCGGCCTCAGCATCGTCGGGACGGCTTCCGCCACAACCGGCGGTTCGGGAGTTCGGTTCATGGTCGACCACATTGTCAATTCCCGGTCGAGCGGGACCTCGGGTTCCCTGCGGCTGGCGTTGTGGGCCACCACAACGGTACCGATTTTTGGCAACACGATCCAAAACTACACTCTGGGAACATACGATCTCAGCCCACTGACCCATGGCTTCGAATACAACAATGTGGATAGTGGTTTCGTGACCCAGACGCTGCCGCCGGCAGGCTGTTACTACCTGACGATCGCGCTCCTCGAGTTTCAATCGGGCGGCTACTTCTATCAGGATCTGGTGACCTTCACGGCCGGTGGCACACCGGACGGCTCCGGATACGATCTCTTTTCATTCGGCGGCGCCGATTGCTCGGGGAGCGTTTCCACCTGCACGCGCGACAGCCAGACAGCCTGTCTCCTGAACGGTCGCTTCCAGGTGCGGACCACCTATCAGACGAGCAGCAGCAACGGCTCCGGCAACGTCATGAGCTTCGCGGGCTCGCGGGCCGAGAATGACCAGTCGGCCTTCTTCTGGTTCTTCAGCTCCACCAACTTCGAGATGGGGCTCAAGATGCTGGATGCCTGTTCGCTCAACAGCAAATTCTGGGTCTACATCGGCGGCCTGACGGACCAGGGATGGACGGTCAAAATCACCGACACTCAAACCGGGGCCATCCGAACCTACTCGAACGTCCGCGGGCATCTCAGCACGCCGGTTGGAGACACCTCGGCCTTTTCCTGCCCCTGACCTCGAAGAGGCTTACGGGCCGGTCTTTCGGCAGTGCTCCGAAGGGCCGGCCGCCTCGGCGCACAGGCGCGTGTCAGCCTCAGCCGGCGATTTGCCCACTTCGAATCTCGCTGATCTCGATCAAAGTCTCACCTGCAGCCAGGAGATCCCTTACCCGCGGCCAGTTGCGGACGATGATCTCCTTGAGGTCGCGATTGCTGCGGTTGCCGCAGGTGATCCAGATCAGACGAGGCGGCGGTCCGCGGCGCTCCTGAATCTGAACGAAGTCGTTGTCTTTGGTGATGACGACGGCCGCCGCTTGGCGAGCCTTCTCGAAGATCTCCGGATCCTGGGCGCTGAGCAACCCGAGGTCCGCCACATGAGAGGACCCGCTTTCGCCGAGGTTTCGTAGCCAACGGGCCAAGGCTGGTGGAAGCTGGGCATCGACCCAGATAGGGGAGGAAGCCTTGGGAGGTGCCACCCTCAGGCCGCCAAGGTTGGATGGTCGAGCCGGCGTGCCGCGTAGCGCAAACAGGCGGCGATGTCCTCGGGCTCCAGGTAGGGGTAGTTCCGGAGGATTTCGCCGTGACTCTCGCCGACGGCCAGGAGGTCGAGGATGTCGCTGACCCGGATCCGCATTCCCCGGATGCAGGGGCGGCCACCGCACTGGTCGGGGTTGATGGTGATCCGGTCGAGCAGGTCTGCCATGAGGTACCTCCGCAGAATGAGCGTACCAAAGCCTCGGGTCCGGCGCCAAGGAGGCCAGGCCGGCTCGGGTACCTATGGAAGAATGGACGCTCACCGTGGGAG
This sequence comes from uncultured Acidobacteriota bacterium, assembly GCA_963756595.1. Classification (GTDB taxonomy): domain Bacteria; phylum Acidobacteriota; class Thermoanaerobaculia; order Multivoradales; family UBA5704; genus DATARR01. The sequence goes on along the minus strand of CAVWOZ010000061.1, from coordinate 137,612 downwards.
GGGCGCAAGGAGGATTCTGGATGAGCACAGACAAGGTCGCGTTGTTCGGTGCCGCGGGCGCCATCGGCCAGAGCGTGGCGGCGGCGCTGCGCGCCGCGGGGATGCCGTACCGCGTGGTGGGGCGCTCGCGGGAGTCGCTCGAGAGGGAGTTCGGGAGCGATCCGCTGGCGGAGATCGTGGTCTGGAACCCGGACGACCCCGCCTCGGTGCGCGCGGCGTGCCGCGGGGTCGGCTCCATCGTCTATCTGGTGGGGGTCGACTACTGGAAGTTCGCGCTCCACCCGCAGCTGATGGCGAAGACCCTGGCCGGCGCCGTCGCCGAAGGGGTCCCGCGGATGCTGCTGATCGGCACCGTCTACCCCTACGGCCGGCCGCGCACCACGCCCGTCCGCGAGGACCATCCGCGCGAGCCGCACACCTTCAAGGGGCGGATGCGCAAGGAGCAGGAGGACCTGCTGCTGGCGGCCGGCGCGGCGGGGAAGATCCAGGCGTGCGTCCTCCGCCTGCCGGACTTCTACGGGCCGGGGGTCACCAAGAGCTTCCTCGACGGCGCCTTCCAGGCCGCCGTCAAGGGAGGGACCGCCAACCTCCTGGGGCCGATCGACCGCCCGCACGAGTTCGTCTACGTCCCCGACGTCGGGCCGGTGGTGGTCAAGCTGCTGGCGACCCCCGCGGCCTTCGGCCACGTCTGGCACCTGGCCGGAGCCGGCGTCACCAGCCAGAAGGCGCTGGTCGACGAGATCAGCCGCCAGGTCGGGCATCCCCTGAAGGTGAGGGCGGCGGGCAGGACGATGGTGCGGCTGATCGGCCTGTTCAATCCGCTGATGCGCGAGCTGGTCGAGATGAATTACCTCCTCACCGAGCCGGTGATCCTCGACGACTCGGCGCTGCAAGGCCTGATCGGCCCGATCGCCAAGACGCCGTACCCGGAAGGGGTGCGCCGGACCTTGGAAGCGGCGCGGACAGCGGCAGGGTAGGAGGCTCTATGCGCGAACAGAGACTCTTCGAGAAAATCCGCACTCTCCCAGACGAGAAGGGCGCCGAGGTCGAGGACTTCGTCGACTTCCTTCGCTCTCGAGAGGAAGATCGCCATCTCGTTCAGGCCGCCTCCTTGCTGTCTGAGGATTCCCTCCGCTTGGTCTGGGACAATCCCGATGACGCCGAGTACTACCACGCATAGTTCTCTCGACTGCCGCGCCCATTCCGGGACCCGCAGCTCTCCGTGTTACAATTTACACAGCGTGCCGAATCGGCACTCGCGCTTTTTATGAATCGACTTCGCCACCTCTCCGCGCTGCTCCTGGTCGTCGCCTTCGCGGCGTTCCAGTTGCTGGCGTCGGCGCCGCTCTTCCATTCGTCCCATTGCGGGAGCCTGGAGACGCTGGCGCAGGCGAAGCACCAGCGGGAGGCTCCGGCCTTCCGCCCCCTGGGCGAGACGCTGCCGCAGAGCACGGACGACTGCCCGGTCTGCATGGTCTCGGGGCTCGCGGCGGTCCTCTCGCCCGGCTTCGCGGTCCTCTCCCCCTCGGCCGACCAGGCCGCTCTCGTCCTGCCGCCCGACGTCGCCGTGCGCGCCGCCGCCGCGGGCTCGCTGCGCAGCCGCGCCCCGCCGGTTGCCTAGTCCTCCTCCGTCCAGATCCTCACCGCTTCGGTTGTCATCGGCCTGATCTTCGGATCGAGCGCCGGTTTTCCGCCAGTTATTCGGCTGGCGCGCGGAGAGAGCTCCAGGAGGGCTCCTTGATTCGATCGTGCATCGGATGTTTCGGATGTTTCGTGACGTTGCTGGCCTGCGGCATGCTCGCGCCGGCCATCGCCCAGACGCCCCAGGCCCCCCAGCCCCCACGGACCGTCGCGGTCCCCGGAACCTCCACCGCGCCGGGCTCACCGGCGCCGCTACGCCTCTCGCGGCGTGAGGCGATCGCCGAGGCGCTCGCCCGGAACCCGGGGATTCTGGCGTCGAAGGAGCAGGTCGAGCAGGCGCGGGCGCAGGTGGTGGTGGCGACCGCCCTGCCGGACCCGACCCTGGCGGCCGACGTCACCGGGCAGTCGAACGCCTTCAACCCCGGCTCGGGGAACGCCAGCGACCTCGGCTTCGGGCTGACCTTCCCCTTCCCCGGCAAGCAGAAGCTGCGCCGCGAGGTGGCCCAGGCCGCGGTGAGCGCCGCCGAGTTCACCCTCGCCCAGCTCCGCCAGCAGGTCGCCTCGCAGACGGCGCAGGCCTACGACGCGATCCTGGTGGCCCTGCGCCATCGCGACGACCTCACCGAGGGGAAGCAGCTCTCCGAGGACTTCCTGACCAAGACCAAGGCGCGCTTCCTCGGCGGCTCGGTCCCCAAGGTGGACGTGGTCAAGGCGCAGGTCGACGTGGCGCAGGCGGAGAACGACCTGCTCGCCAACGACCGCGCGCTGGTCACCGCCCTCGCCTCCCTGAACCGCCTGCTCGGGCGTTCGGGGGGCGCCCCGATCACCACCACCGACAGCCTCGAGGTGCCGGCCTCGATCGCCGACCTCGAGGCGCTCGAGAAGCTGGCGCAGAGCTCGCGCCCCGAGCTGAAGAGCCTCCAGATCCAGCTCACCGGGGCCCGCGCGGCGACCCGCCTCGCCCACCAGTACTGGGTGCCGGACGTCAACGTCACCTTCAGCCGCAACGCCATGCAGGGGACGGCGACCACCTACACCACCGGCATCGGGCTCGGTTTCCCGATCTTCTTTCGCCAGCACCTCCAGGGGGAGGTGGCGGCGGCCTCGCACCGCGAGCAGGAGCTGGCGGCGAACATCACCGACATCACGGCGCAGATCAGCCTCGACGTCCGCACCTCCTACGCCAGCGCCTCGACGGCGCTGCGGCAGGCGATCTTCCTGCGCGACGAGCTCCTCCCCGAGGCGCGCGAGGTCTACCGCGTCGCCTCGGTGAGCTACGGGCTGGGCGGCAACTCCGCCCTCGACCTGCTCGACGCCAAGCGCACCCTGCTCGACGCCGAGAAGCAGTACGCCGACGCCCTGAGCGCCGCCAACGACGCCGAGGCCTCCCTCGAGCTCGCCGTGGGAGCACCTCTCCCGGCCGCCCCCTCAGGAGCCCGTCCATGAAAACGCCGCAAGACCGGAGAGACCGGATGACCCGACCGCTCAGCTTCCAGAGACTCGGCGGGGCGGCAGCCCTCGCTCTCGCGATGATCCCGGCGCTGCTCGCCACCTCCTGCTCGCGACCCGCGGAGAAGACGGCGACGGCGGGAAAAACCGAAACGGCGCCCGCCGATCCCGGAAAGCCGCGCGAGCTGCGGCTCGATCCGGCGCAGCGCCAGAAGGTGCGCCTCGAGACGGTCGCCGTCACCTCCTTCCATCGCACCATCGAGACGACCGGCACCGTGGCCTTCGACCAGGACCGCGCCACCCAGGTGGTGTCGCCGATCTCCGGGCCGGTGTCTCGCCTGCTGGTCGAGGTGGGAGCCCGGGTCGGCAAGGGGCAGCCCCTGGCGGTCGTCGCCTCGCCGGACTTCGCCGGCTTCGTCAGCGCTCTCCGCAAGGCCGAGGCGACGGCGAAGAATGCCCGCCGGGTGGCCTCCCTCGACGAGCAGCTGTGGAAGAACGACGCCATCGCCCGGCGCGACGTCGAGCAGGCCGAGACCGACGCCGTCGCCGCCGAGGCCGACCGCGACGCCGCCCTCCAGCAGCTCCGCGACCTCGGGGTGGACGCCAAGAGTCTGAAGGACATCCAGGAGAACCGCCCGGCCGCGAACGCCGGCGGCATCCTGCGCGCGCCGCTCGCCGGCACGGTGGTCGAGAAGCTGATCACCCCCGGGCAGCTCCTCCAGGCCGGGACGACCCCCGCCTTCACGGTGGCGGACACCTCGACCGTCTGGGTGATGGCGAACATCTTCGAGGCCGACCTGCCGTTCGTCGCCGTGGGGGACTCCGCCCGCGTGCTGACCGAGTCGCCGGGGGCGCCGCTGGTGGGGAAGGTGGACTACATCTCGGCGCTGGTCGATCCCACCACGCGGGCAATCGCCGTCCGCATCGTGGTGCCGAACCCGAACGGGGTGCTGAAGCGCGACCTCTACGTCCGCGTCGCCCTCGAGGCGGGGCGCGAGAGCTCGGGGCTCCTCGTCCCCGTCGCCGCCGTGCTGAGGAACGACGAGAACCTGCCGTTCGTCTTCGTGGCCAATCCCGACGGCACCTTCGGCCGCCGCGACGTGCAGATCGGATCGAGAGTCGGCGACCGTCAGCAGATCACCTCCGGCCTCCAGGCGGGGGAGACCGTGGTCGCCGAGGGCGGGCTGTTCCTCCAGTTCGCGGAGAACCAATGAGCGCGAGCGACCCGCAAATCCCTGGTTCCTCTGACGAAGCTCCCGAACCCGCGAACGGCGGAAACGGGAACGGCAAGGCCTCGGGCGCGCAGTCGGTAATCCACCGCCTGGTGGCGATCTCGCTGCGCCAGCGCTTCCTGATCCTGCTGATGGCGGTGCTGCTGATCGGCGGCGGCGTCTTCTCCTTCGAGCGGCTGCCGGTCGACGCCTATCCCGACCTCTCGCCGCCGATCGTCGAGATCGTCACCCAGTGGGACGGCCACGCGGCGGAGGAGGTCGAGCGGCTGATCACCGTGCCGGTCGAGGTCGAGATGAACGGCCTCCCCGGGCAGACGGTGGTGCGCTCGATCTCCCTCTACGGCCTCTCCTCGGTGCGCATCACCTTCCAGCGCGGCACGGACAACTACTTCGCCCGCCAGCAGGTGTTCGAGCGCCTGCCGGACCTCGCCCTCCCCTCCGGGGTCACGCCGTCGGTCTCGCCGCTCTTCTCGCCGTCCGGGCTGATCTACCGCTACGTGCTCGACAGCCCGGACCGCACGCCGACCGAGCTGAAGACGATCGAGGACTGGATCGTCGAGCGGCAGTACAAGTCGGTCCCCGGCGTGGCGGACGACTCCGGGCTCGGCGGCCCCACCATGCAGTACCAGGTCCTCCTCGACCCGGCGAAGATCGCCGGCGCCGGGCTCTCGGTCCCCGCCGTGGTCTCGGCGCTCGGCGCCAACAACGACAACGCCGGGGGCGGCTTCTACTCGCAGGGGGGGCAGTTCTACTACGTGCGCGGCCTCGGCCGCCTCAAGACCCCCGAGGACATCGGCAACGTCGTGCTCGCCGTCCACAACGGCATCCCGGTGCTGGTCAAGGACGTCGGCGAGGTGGCGATCGGCCAGGCGCCGCGGCTCGGCCAGTTCGGTTTCAACGACAGGGACGAGGCCGTCGAAGGGGTGATCCTGATGCGGACGGGGGAGCAGGCGCAGGTGGTGCTCGACCGCGTCGAGCGCAAGACCCGCGAGCTCAACCGCTCGATCCTGCCGCCGGACGTCAAGGTCCATCCCTACTACGACCGCCGCGACCTGATCGCGCTCACCACCCGCACCGTCGAGGACAACCTGCTGCGCGGCATGCTGCTGGTCGCCGTCGTCCTCATCTTCTTCCTCTACGACCTGCGCTCCGGCCTGATCGTCGCCTGCACGATCCCCCTCGCGCTCCTCTTCGCCTTCATCTGCCTCGACCTCAAGCACGTGCCGGCGAACCTGCTGTCGATCGGCGCCATCGACTTCGGCATCCTGGTCGACGGCGCGGTGGTGATGGTGGAGAACATCTTCCGCCAGCTCGCCCTGCGCGAAGGCAAACCGTTCAAGATCCACGAGGTGATCCGCGAGGCGGCCGGCGAGGTCGACCGGCCGATCGTCTACGCCGTGGCGGTGATCATGGCGGGGTTCCTCCCCATCTACGCCCTCTCCGGCGCCTCGAGCGAGCTCTTCCGGCCGATGGCGGACACCACCCTCTTCGCCCTCCTCGGATCGCTGATCCTCACCCTGACGCTGATCCCCGTGCTCTGCGCCTGGGTGCTGCGGCGCGGCGTCAAGGAGCGGAAGAACCCGATCTTCGAGGCGATCCGGCGCGCCTACACGCGCGGGCTTGACTTCTGCCTTCGCCACCCGTGGGGGACCACCACCGTCTCGGCGCTCCTCCTCGCCGGCTCGCTCCTGCTGATCCCCGGGATCGGCGCCGAGTTCATGCCCCACCTCGACGAGGGAGCGCTCTGGATCCGCGCCACCACGCCGGCCACCATCTCCTTCGAGGAGGCGGCGAAGATCTCGCCGCAGGTGCGGGCCATCCTGCGCTCCTTCCCGCAGGTCACCACGGTCGCCAACGAGCTGGGGCGCCCGGACGACGGCACCGATCCCACGGGGTTCTTCAACAACGAGTTCTTCGTCGGCCTGAAGCCCTACAGCGAGTGGACGGGGCCGTATCGCACCAAGCCGGCGCTGATCCAGGCGATCAACGACAAGCTGAAAGCCTTCCCCGGCATCACCTTCAACTACACCCAGCCGGCCGAGGACGCGGTGGACGAGGCGGAGACGGGGCTGAAGAGCGCCCTCGCGGTGAAGCTCTTCGGCTCCGACCTCGGGGTCCTCGAGCGCAAGGGGAAGGAGATCCAGCAGGTCTTGAACGGGGTGCGCGGCATTACCGAGGTGACGGTGGTCAAGCAGCTCGGCCAGCCGAGCCTGGTGGTCGACGTCGACCGCGGCAAGATCGCGCGCTACGGCCTGAACGTGGCGGACATCAACGGCCTGATCGAGGCGGCGGTGGGGGGCACCGCGGCGACCCAGGTGGTGCAGGGGGAGAAGCTCTTCGACCTGGTGGTCCGCCTGCGCCCCGAGTTCCGGCAGACCCCCGAGGCGATCGGCAACATCCTGGTGGCGACCGCGGGAGGCCAGCAGGTGCCGCTCAAGGAGCTGGCGCAGATCCGGGTCGAGAGCGGCGCCTCCTTCATCTACCGCGAGGACAGCTCGCGCTACATCGGCGTCCAGTACTCGGTCGAAGGGCGCGACCTGGCGAGCGCCGTCGAGGACGCCCGCAAGCAGGTCGAGGAGAAGGTGAAGCTTCCCGCCGGCTACCGCGCCGTTTGGGGGGGGGAGTACGAGGAGTACACGGCCTCGCGCGACCAGATCCGGATCATCCTGCCGCTGACCCTCTTCCTGATCTTCATGATCCTCTTCCTGCTCTACAACAACCTCAAGTTCCCCTTCATCACCGTCCTCGCCGTCCTCCTCTCCGGCCCGATCGGCGGCCTCCTGGCCCTCCGCCTCTCGAACACCCCCTTCTCCGTCTCCTCCGGCATTGGCTTCCTCGCCCTCTTCGGCGTCTCCGTGCAGACGGCGGTGATCTATATCTCCTACGCCAACGAGCTGCGGGGAGGAGGCATGGGGATCGTCGAAGCCACCCGGGAAGCCGCCATCCTGCGGCTGCGCCCGATCATGATGACCGCCCTCGTCGCCGCCTTAGGCCTCCTCCCCGCCGCCTTCTCGACCGGCATCGGATCGGACTCGCAGCGGCCGTTCGCGCTGGTGATCGTGGGCGGGTTGTTTTCGCGGCTGCTGATCAGCGTGTTTCTGATGCCGGCGCTGTACGCCTTGGTGGCGAGACCGGGGGACCGGTTGGAGGTGTGAAATTCCGCGCAGAGTCTGCGGCGGAGGGAGCCGATCCGTACCTGCGGCGAGGTCGTTGATGGAACCTGCGACGGCCGGTTGACCACAACCTGCGGCGGAGGCGGTAGAGACGGGACAGGTCGTAACGAGAACCTGACCGATACCACGGGGACGGCGTCCCGTCTCCGGGGGCGCAACGCCGCGCCGACCTGCGAGGTCGTTCGGGGGCACGCAAGCGTGGTTGTTTTGTTTTTGCCGTTCAGGGTCGAGAAGAAAAACCGTTCAACGTGCCCGCGCAGTCCCTCGCGGGTCCGGGCCGGCCTGCCCTTCGCCGGAGACGGACCGCCGTCCCCGTGGTAGCCGCCAGGTTCTCGTTACGACCTGGCCCGTCTCTACCGCCTTCGCCGCAGGATGGTGTCGGAGGAGCGGATCGCAATCCAGGCCGCCTTCGCTGCAGGGTGGAGATGGATCGCCCCCGTCCGTGATATACGAATCCCTGGCGAAGGAGGAGGGATTTATGCGGGTTGCATTCATTGGAACGGGTCTCATGGGCTATCCCATGGCGGAGCGGGTGCTGGCCGCCGGGCATGAGCTGACGGTGTACAACCGGACGGCGGAGAAGGCGGAGCCGCTGACGCGCAAGGGGGCGAAGCTGGCGCCGAGCGCTCTCGCGGCCCTGGCGGCGGGGGAGTGCGCGGTGTTCATGGTGCGCGACGGCAGCGTCGTGCGCGAGCTGCTGTCCGACGAGGGGAACATCCCGAGCCTCGGCGGGCGGACGATCGTCCAGATGAGCACCATCGCCCCGGTCGAGAGCGTGCGCCTGATGCAGGACGTGCAGGGGGCGGCCGGCGACTACCTGGAGGCGCCGGTGCTCGGCAGCGTGCCGCAGGCGGAGCAGGGGAGCCTGTCGGTGATGGTGGGGGGGAGCGAGGAGCAGTTCGCGCGCTGGAAGGAGCTGCTCGCCTGCTTTGGCCCGGAGCCGCGGCGGGTGGGGCCGGTGGGGGACGCGGCGGCGCTCAAGCTCGCCCTGAACCAGCTCATCGGCTCCCTCTCGGCCGCCTTCTCGCTCAGCCTCGGCATGGTGCGCCGCAAGGGGATCGAGATCGAGCTCTTCATGGACGTCCTGCGCAAGAGCGCCTTTTTCGCCCCCACCTTCGACCGCAAGCTCCCCCAGATGCTGGCGCGCGACTTCTCGAGCCCCAACTTCCCGGCCGCCCTGCTGCTCAAGGACCTCGACCTCGCCCGCGGCGAGGCCGGCGGACTCGGCCTCGACACCACCGCCCTCGACGGCGTGCGCGAGATCGTCAAGAAGACCGTCGAGGCCGAGCGCGGGCGCGAAGACTACGCGGCGCTCTACGAGACGATCGATCCGCCGTCTTGAGCGGCCTTCCGGCGCCTCGAACCGCCTGAAATCCTGTGGATTCTCCTCCGACCGTCTCTTCCAGGGGACGGTGAGGCTTCGCGGCCGGCCGCGCCGTCCAATTCCGTCCCATGGCTTGAAACATTGTTTTTTCGGCTCAAACAATGTTTGAAGCCAAAAAACAATGTTTGAGGCGTCCGATTTCTGTTCTGGGCCGCTGAAACAATGTTTGAGCCGCCAAAACAATGTTTGAAACGAAAAAACATTGTTTGAACGGAAAAAACAATGTTATAGGCCGTTCCCCCGCTGAAACGAGGGACCGGAGTCAGTCCGCCAGCCGGTCGATCCGGTTTTTGGCGATCGCGGCGGCGGCGGTGCGGCCGAGGACGCGGACGGCGCCGAGCAACGCGGCGAAGCGCTCGTCCCGGGTCAGCCCCTGCCGGTAGCGGTAGTAGATCTGCTGGGCGATCACGGCGATCTTGAACAATCCAAAGACGTAGTAGAAGAGGATGCCGGAGACGTCGCGGCCGCTCCGGGCCGCGTAGCGCTCGACGACCGCGGCGCGCCCGAGGTTGCCGGGGAGGGTGGTGGGGCCGGCGGGGAGCATCCGGAGCTCGGGGAAGTCGTCGGGGTCCATCCAGTAGCCGAGGGAGGTGCCGAGGTCCATCAGCGGATCGCCGACGGTCGCCATCTCCCAGTCGAGCACGGCCACGATGCGGGAGAGGTCCGCGGGGTCGAGGACGAGGTTGTCGTACTTGTAGTCGTTGTGGAGCAAGGCGGCGGCGGCGTGCTCGGGCGGCAGGTGCGCGGCGAGCCAGGCGGCGGCGCGGTCGAGATCGGGGACGTCGTCGGTCTTCGCCTTCTGCCAGCGCCCGCTCCATCCTTCGACCTGGCGGGCGACGTACCCCTCCGGATGCCCGAGGTCGCCGAGCCCCCCGGCGCGGTAGTCGACGGCGTGGAGGGCGGCGAGGCCGTCCACCGCCGCCTCGCTGATCGCCCGCATCCGCTCGGGGGGGAGGTCGACCCCCGGCGGGGCCTTCGGATGGCGGAGGATCACCCCCCGCACCCGCTCCATCAGGTAGAACGGCGCGCCGATCACCTCCGGATCGTCGCAGTGGAGGAGGGCCCGCGGCGCCGGCGGGTACGCGGCGTGGAGGCGGGAGAGGACGCGAAACTCGCGCCCCATGTCGTGCGCCGTCTTCACCTGCGAGCCGAAGGGGGGGCGGCGGAGCACCAGTTCGCGGTCTCCCGAGCGCAGCAGGTAGGTGAGGTTCGAGTGGCCGCCCGGGAACTGCTCGATCGTGAGGGGTGCGGTCGGGTCGGGCAGGAAGTCGGGGAGGCGTGTCGCCAGCCAGGCGGCGAGGGGCTGGACGTCGATCTCCTCGCCGGGCCGCACGGGCCGAGTCTCCTCCGGGCCGCTCATTCGTTCTCACGTGCCATGCCGTGGCGGTCGAGGATCCGGCGGGCGACGGCGCTCTTGTGGACCTCGTCGGCGCCGTCGTAGATGCGGGCTCCCCGTTCGTGGCGCCACCAGAAGGCGAGGGGGGTGGCCTCGGTGAGGCCGAGGGCGCCGTGGGTCTGGATGGCGCGGTCGAGCACCCGCTGCAGCACGGCGGCGGTGTGGAACTTGATCAGCGAGACGTCGTCGCGCGCCGCGGCGACCCCCTCGTGGTCGATCCGCCAGGCGGTGCGCAGCACGAGGAGGCGGGCGGCCTCGATCTCGGCGCGGCTCTCGGCGATCCACGCCTGCACCATCTGGCGGTGGCCGAGCGGCTTGCCGGCGCTGAGCTCGCGGCTCGCCGCCCGCTCGCACATCAGGTCGAAGGCGCGGTCGCAGATGCCGAGCCAGCGCACGCAGTGATGGATGCGCCCGGGGCCCAGCCGCTCCTGGGCGAGGGCGAACCCCGCCCCCTCGGGGCCGATGCGGTTGGCGACCGGCACCCGGGCGCCGGTGAGCCGCACCTCGGCGTGGCTCAGCCACCCCTCGCCGCGCTCGCCCATGACGGCGAGGTTCTGCACGATCTCGAACCCCGGGGTGTCGGTGGGGACGAGGATCTGGCTCGCCCGGGCGTGCGGCTTCGCCGCCTCCGGATTCGTCACCGCCATCACGATGCAGAAGGCGGCGCCCTCGGCCGAGCTGGTGAACCACTTGTGGCCGTCGAGGACGTAGTGGTCCCCCTCCCGGCGGGCCGTGGTGCCGAGCCGCACGGGGTTCGAGCCGGCGAACTCGGGCTCGGTCATCCCGAAGCAGCTGCGGATCTCCCCGGCCACCAGCGGGCGCAGCCAGCGCTCCCTCTGCTCGGGGGAGCCGTGATGGAGGAGGAGCTCCATGTTGCCGGCGTCCGGCGCCTGCACGTTGAAGACGTAATGGCCGATCACGCTCCGCCCCAGCACCTCGCCGATGGTGGCGAAGTCGAGCAGTGAAAGCCCGGCGCCCCCCCATTCGCGGGGAAGGGGGAGGGCGAGGAGCCCCTCCTGGCGGAGGCGGGCGCGGAGCGTCGCGATCTCCCACTCGGCGGCGTGGAACCCGTGGTCCAGCACGGTCCGCTCGATGGGGAGGATCTGCTCGTCGACGACCCGCCGGGCGGCCCGGGCGAGGTCCTGAATCGGTGGCGAGACGGCAAAGTCCATGGCGCTCCCTCCTTGCGGTCGCAGGAGTCTAGCGTAGTGGCTCGAAGGCTGTGACGTACCTGAGCGCGTTCTCGCTGGGGATTTGGGCTACCCTGCGGCGGAGGCGGTAGAGACGCCCCAGGTCGTAACGAGAACGCTTCGGAGGCCACGGGGACGGCGGGGCGTCTCCGCTGGGGCAAGGTGGTTCCGGCGGCCGTAGGGTGTTCGGGGCCCACGGACGCGTTGTCTTTTCGTTGTCCCGAGGCCCGGGCGCTGGAACACAGCACGTCGGTGTGCCCTCGCAGCCCCTTGCGAGTTCGAGCCGGCCTGCCCTCCGGCGGAGACGGACCGCCGTCCCCATGGTTCCGGAGAGGTTCTCGTTACGACCTGGCCCGTCTCTACCGCCTCCGCCGCAGGGTGTTCAGATCATCGCGAAAAGATGATGAGCAGCGTCCCGGCGAGCGAGGTGAGGAACGCCCCCTTGCTCTCCTGCCAGTGGAGGACGACGAAGACCAGTCCGCCAAAGGGGATGAAGCAGGCGAGCCCCCACAGGATGCTGGTCTGAAACGCGAGGATCAGCAGCCACAGACCGCCGATGATCGCCAAGCCGTAGCCAATCATGGTGAGGATTCCCATCGCTCTCCTTCAAGTCCGTCGTATCGTTGCTTTCCGATCACTTTATCACGGAGGACGCTGGCGGAGCCGCCAGCCCTTGCGCGGACCGTCGCTGGCCTCTCAACCGGCTCGAAGGGTCGGGAGAGCCTAGCCCAGGGCATCGGCCTACGGCCTCAGCCCTGGGCTGGGTTCTGCCGGCCCGTTGGGCCGGATCCGTGTCAGAATCCTTAGCCTACCTTCAAGAAGCCGAATCGGCGGGCCGCCCCCGAGGTGCGCCGCTGGCTAGGCGATCTCGTAAACGCGGACGCCGGCTACGAAGGGCGTGCGGCCGGCGATCGCTTCGGCCTCCTCGAGGCTCTCGGCCTTCAGGATGCAGTACCCAGTGATGGAATCGGCGCTGAGAGGGAGATCCTCCGTGCCGGAATGGGAAATCGCCCGGCCGGGATGGAAACCCCCGTGCTCAACGATCCGATCGGCCACGGACGCCTGCCACGCGCCCCAGGCGGTCATGATTTCTGGCGTCGGCTTCTCGAATCCGTACGTCAAAAGCATGAAGCGTTTCATGATGTGCTCCTTGTTGATGATCTGGAATGGTGAGGTGAACGCGAAGGGGAAGTGTGACCGGGAATTGGGGTCAGCCTGGGCCAATAGGCGAGCGGAGGCGGCGCACAACAGGGCGGTGTACGGCCGCTCGACCGTGAAGATTATGCGCTCTCACAGAAAACCCCACTGGAGGTAAGTCTGTCTGCTGTAGATGCCCAAGCCGCCGCGATTCGGATAGTTGTTGTGGCTGAATTGGTCTACTGCATCTATCAAAGGCTCTTTCCTAAACGGAATGTGAATTACGTGCGCGGCGCCATTGGCAATCCGATTAGAAAGACTCTTCGGCCACAGAGAGTTCAGCTCTCCCGGCGCCATGATGTAAGTGTAGTCGGGGTAAGCAGCTATGATCGGGATTTTGCAGACGTCAACGGCATGCTGGATTTCCAGGGGAACCCAATCTGTATCGAGTCGAGTCGTCTTTCCTATGATTAGGATCATGTTCTTGGAAGCTATCAGTCTCTCTTTCAGTCGGCGCATCACCGTTTCGCGTGTGCTCCAATCTCTTAAGGCAGCGGTCTTTTCATGGCTGTCGACAAACTTGAAGTCGTTGTCTTCACGTACATGCCATGCCTTCAATAGGTGATAGTATTTGATGTCGGATTCCGTGGGATCCCTTTTACCGTCGGCGTGGAAGGCTACGTAGGTGCCTGTTCTATGTGGCATATGATTGGGTGAAGCGCCGCGGCGCATCGCTAGTCCTTAACTATCCCGGTGAAACCTCTCTGCTCCCCGAACCTCTCTCTCGGCACGATTGAGACGGTTCTCGCGGAACCGCTCATAGGTGACCAAAGATCTGCTGGTGCACCGCTGCCTCAATCTCTCCTAGCTTTTCCATGACCTGCGGAACCCATTGCTGGCGCCAACAATCGAGGGCTTCAATCTCGCTGTCCAAAGAACGGAGAGCTGTAGTGACAAAGGCCAGCATGTCGATTGCGCCAAGGTACCATCCACCGCGCAAGCACTCTCCCTTGCCGTCCAGGTAATGGTAATGGCGGCCTCCGATTGGCAGGAAACTATGCATGTAAGGTCGGCTACTGTCCCTTAGGCAGCCACCTTCGTCGACACAGGCAGGACACAATGGCTGGGATTGGGCGTAGGCCAGAAGTCTCGGGCCCTCGCGACCAAGAAGGTGTTCCAGCTCGTATCCGTCTTTGTCTGGATTCATTTGGCTCGGCAGGTAGTAGTCTCGAGGTTTCCGCAGAAAGTGCTCCACACCCGCGCGCAATCGGTATGTCACCTCGCCTCGTTCCGGAACGCCGGGAAAGGCCGCGCTGGCACTTCGGACAAGCTCTGTCAGCGCATCTACCTCGGCACCAAGGCGCAGAGCTGCGATGTCCTCCTTCAGAAAGGCCAGGACGCTTTCCGCCGTCTGGCTAAGTGTTCGCTTCATCGTCTTTTGCCCGTCGTCCAGGTCGATCTCCGCGATCTCCTTGCGGACCCAGGCCGCCAGCAGCAGTATTCGGCGGCAGCGCTCCTGCAGGCTGGGCGGGTGGAAGCCATCCGCGGCAAAGCCTGCGGACAGGCGTTTCGGCACGCCCTGCACCACGTCGCTCAAGGTTTCGTCGCTGTACCACTCGAATCCTGCGACCCCGAGGAAATCGCTCGGAATGCGAAATTGCGGTCTGTCTGGCATTAGAAGGATGCAGCGGTGGCGGCCGAGATGCCCTGCAAAAAGGCCGTACTCGAACAGCACATTGTCGCGCATCTGCTCGTAGCTTTCATCGCGTGACTGGAGGCGGTCGTCGGCGCTGCCAACCAGGATGGCACCGTCGGCGTCCGCCGCGCGCCGGTCCAGCTCTTGCAGCGGTGGGTCCTTGGTTCTGAAGAAATCGCACCACAACAGAGCGCGCATCCCCGCCGCCTCCAGTGCTTCCGCAACCTTCACAGCCGCGCCCCGCCCTTCAGAAGAGGAGCCGACAAAGACGCGGGCCTTTCCATCCAATCTCATCACGACGGAGGTCTCCCTGTTGAAGGTTGTGGGGTCGAGTCATTGCTGGCTGTCATTATATTAGGCCGGAACCTACTTTGGGCAAAATGCGTCTGGATGCGCTGGGATTGTGGCCGTTCGCTCCGCTTCTCAACCTGCGTCGAGGCTCGAAACGCTCCGGAGATCGCGCTTTGGTGCCATTGTTAGGGTGGAACCTACTTGGAGCGGCGCTAGTAGATCCTCAGTATGAAGGATAGGCACAGAATGGAGGTCGAGGGGTTGCGGACATCATACTACAGCTTTGGCAAGACGTCCTCGACCCAGGTTTTAGACATACTCTGCATCTCCCAGTAGGTCCTGATTTTGTCCTGTACCCGCGGGTAGGAATCCTGTGACCGCAACACCTTCGAGAAAATGGCCCCATTAGCCACTGTGTCCCTGGCCGCTTGAACGTAGAGGATGACCGCCAGCTCTGCATATTTCAATAGCCTATCTCTAGTGTTTTTACTGCCAACCACATCCCGCTTTATCTTGTCCAGATAGTTGGCCCCATTTCTTTCTCGCAAAATTAGAGACAACGCAGCCAATACGAAGAGCTTTCCTCCCTGCTTCAAGATGCGGATTTTATCAAGCTCTCCTTTCTCGAGGGCAGACTTGAGAGCCGAGCCGACTGCGTTCTCAGCAGCTTCACCCGCCATCCAAGTGAGAATCAGGCGCTCAGCGCGAAGATCTGCAGGAAAAGCGGTACCTCTATGGACAGTAAACAAAAGGCTCTTATCTTTATATGCGATGACCGGATTTCCATTGAAAGCCGCAAGATACTGAGCTAGCTGGTCATGAGGGATGCCTTGAAACTTGCCGTCCCTTGTGAATCTACGTTTCTCTGCCGGAGTTAGCTGGTTGGTTTCACCCCGACGAAGAATATAGAAGAAAGGATGCGGTTCTTTAGCTAGTTCCTGCTTCAGCCTCTTCTGTTGCTTGCTTTGCGAACTTATATCCCAAGGCTGAATAGGTGCCTGTCGGTTGGTGTAGGTGATTACGTCATCGATAACGGGCTCGTCGGGCGAAGCAACGATTCTGGCTAAGACGGATACGTCGTCAAGAGCCGCAGACTGTGCATTGGCGATGGAGACCGTAGTCTGGCAGCCATTCACAATACTAAAATTTCGCAGCACTACAACGTCTGGGTTCTTTTCGTCTAAATCGAAACTGTCACAGATCAACGTCAGTCCGTTGTTGTATGCCCAGAAGTTGCGCCTCTTTGAAGGAGATTCAAGGGTCTCTCTAATGCCAGCGTTGACGCCTCCCTTCCGCGCCCCCAGGAACAGCCGAACATTTCTATCGAACAGTGCGTCTCCATGAGTTACATAAAGGCGACGCAACTCACTCCCCGCTACTGTAGCGACAAGAGCTCTGCCATAGGCACCTGTCTGACGAAATGCTTGGCCCGGCAGAAGAGAGATGGAGTCGTTCTCGATCCGAGTTCCCTTATCTATGTGCTCGTCATGAACATGCTGCAGGAGGTCTAAGCTGATAGCTCTGGCAGTCCTTGAAGGAATATTTCCAGCCTCTTGCGCATTAAACTGACTCGCCGATTCCTGGACATCTCTCTTGGGTGGTCCCATATATACGAAGATGTATTCGATTGAATAACCTCTGGCAACTGCGGAAGAGTAATCGTCCGCCGCGGATGCCAAATCTTCTCGGCCTTCTCGCCTCAAAGCTTCTGGGTCAGCGAGCCAGTCAGTGCTATGAATCACTTCGTACAAGTAGCCAGGCTTCGCCTTAAAAGTTCCTTTTCGATTGAACTTACCTTGGGCAATTATGACTCTCTCGAATTCCTCGTCTACGTAAAAGAGATCGATCGACTTGTCATTGCCACCGTCATAAGAAACGGCCTCGTATGCTTCGTCTTGGCCGAGTCGATGTGCTTCGACGGCATACCAAAGCATGAAAGCCTTGCCTTCTGAAATGTGGTAGTACGATTGGTAAAAATCGACGCGATCAGAAATATATTTTGAAAGATGCGCAGTCATTTTATCTCAGGGGAGGTCAGCGAAGTTAAATAAGCAACAGCCACTACCTGCTTCGAAACTGGCAAACTTAGTTTCAACGTTAAATTGCGCCACGCTCTAACTAGCAACACGGCGACTTCCGCTGCCGGGACGGTCGAACGAAGCGGCGGGATTCATGGGTTATCTCCTTTTGCTGGCTGAGCTTAGCTAGCAGGGTAGCGCCACGCCGAAGTCGCGTCAATGCTATTCAGGCTGTCGCATAAGCAACTTTCCGGATGGATGGAGGAAAGGGTGCTTCCACGACAGAGGGCTCGGCGGGAGGACGCCCCACGCCTCGCACAGCGCCCTACCCCAACTCAATCTCCTCGAACGACGACACCACCCGCTCCGCCCCAGCCGCCACGAGAAACTCCGCCTCATGCGTAGTAGCCAGTCCGATCGACGCCATGCCGGCGCGCCGAGCGGCTTCGAGGCCCCGCGGAGAATCCTCGATCACCAGGCAACCTTCCGGCGCCGCGCGGAGCTGCGCCGCGGCATAAAGGAAGAGGTCCGGGGCCGGCTTGGCGCGCCCGCCGACGTCGGAGGGGAAGTAGATCCGGTCGCCGAAAAACTGAGCGATGCCGAGCTTCTGGTCGGCGACGGCGAAGAGCTCGCGCGGCATCGAGGTGGCGATGCAGGTGGCGAAACGCCCGCGGATTTGGGACTCGAAGAATTCCACGAATCCTTCCGTGTAGCGGGCTTCGCGGGCGAACATCTCCGCGATGATCTCCAGGCGCTCCGCGACCAGCGCGTCGGGATCGCCCTCCACGCCGTACTGCTGCTGCAACAGGAGGACGCCGTCGCGTTGCCCGAGCCCGGTGATCAGCGGCTTGGTGCGCGCGATGTCGAAGGCGAGGCCGCGCCGGGCGAGGAACTTGGTCTCGCAGCGGTCCCAGATCGTCTCGCTGTCGAGGACCACGCCGTCGCAGTCGAAGATCACCGCCGCGAGGGTCATGAATGGAACCGGGCGAGCTGGTCCGCCACGGCGTCGACCGCCTTCCTCCCGGCTTCCAGGGCGTCCTGCGAGCGGTGGAACTCGAGGAAGCCGATCTGCCCGACGGCGGGGGTGATCAGCACGTCGGGAGGATCGTCGGCGAGGCGCGGGCGGGTCATCCTCTCCTGGACGATGTGCAGGCAGCGCTCGAGCACCTCGAGCAGGGTCGGCTCGGAGGCGCCGGGGGCGTCCGGCGCGGTGTTCGGGAAGGGGCGCTCCGCGGCGAACTCGCCGGCGTTGACGTCGACCGCCAGCACCACGTCGGCGCCGAGGGCGCGGCAGAGGGTGACCGGCACCGGGTTCGCGAGACTGCCGTCGACGCACCAGCGGCCGTCGACCCACACCGGCTTGAGCAGCCCGGGGATCGAGACCGAGGCGCGGACGGCGGCCTGGAGCGAGCCCGCGCGGAGCCAGACCTCGCCGCCGGTCGCGAGGTCCGTGGCCACGGCCCCGAAAGGGATCGGCAGCTTCTCGATCGGGCGGTCCTCGGCGTGGACGGAGAAGAAATCGAACAGGCGCTCCCCCTTGAGCAGCCCCCCCTTGAGGAGGGCGCCGGTGAGGCTGAAATCGAAGTAGCCGACGACGTCCCGCGGCTTGACCAGGGTCTCGAGCCAGCGCTCGAAGTCGTCCAGCCGGCCGATCGCCCAGGCCGCCCCCACCAGCGCGCCCGCCGAGGTGCCGGCGACGACGTCCGGCCGCACCCCGAGCGCTTCGAGGCCGCGCAGCACGCCGACGTGGGCCCAGCCGCGGGCCGAGCCGCCGCCGAGGGCAACGCCGATCTTCTTTTTCTTGTCCTTGCCGGTGCTCATCGCGGCGCGGTTTCAGTGGTTACAGCGGCGTCAGCGGGGACCGGGGAGGATTCGCGCAGGCGGGAGAGGAGCGCCTCGACCTCGGCCTGCGCGCGCTCGGCGAGGCCGGCGCGCCCGGCGCGGTCGAGGCCGGCGGTCGCGATCGGCTCGCCGATCAGCACCCGGATGGGGCCGGGGCGCGGGTGCCACCCCTCCGGCGGCAGCACGCGGCCGGCCCCCTCGATGGCGATCGGCACCACCGGCACGCCGGCCTCGATCGCCGCGGCGAAGGTGGCGGTCTTGAACGGCCGCACCGTGTCGTCGCGCGAGCGGGTCCCCTCCGGGAAGGAGACCACGCTCCACCCCTGGCGCAGCCGCTCGGTGGCGGCGCCGACGCTGCGCGCCGAGTCCTGCCGGTGGCTGCGGTCGATGAACACCATCCCCATGGCGGCGATGTAGCGCCCCAGGAACGGGACGCGCGCCAGCTCCCGCTTGGCCACGAAGAGGACGGGGCGGGGGAGGGCGACGAAGAGGGCGGGGATGTCGAGCCAGGAGCGGTGGTTGGCGACGAAGAAGCACGCCTCGCCCGGGGTGTAGCGCTCGCCGCCGGTGACCTCGAGCCGCGCCACGGCCGCCCACAGGAGCCCGGGAGACCAGAGATAGCGGGCATACCACAGCCCGGCCTTGCGGTTGCGGGTCACCATCGCGGTGAGCAGCGCGGAGGGGATCCACAACGCGCTCCACACCACGGTGAACAGGGCCTGGGAGGCATTGAGGAGCAGCCAGAAAATCCGCATGGTTTGCGGGCAGACGATAGCACCCGCGGGGAGCGTCTCCCAAACGGGTGGCCATCTTGCGGCGAAGGGTGTAGAGACGTGACAGGTCGTAACGAGAACCTGGCGGTCATCACGGGGACGGCGTCACGTCTCCGCAGGCGCAAGGCCGATCGAACCCGCAAGGTCCTCCGCGGGCACACCGAGGCTCCTCTCATGGACGCGCGGAATGGAAAAGGAGAACCGATCGGCGTGCCCCCGATCGCCCTCGCCCTTCGCACCCGTCTTGCCCCTTCGGAGACGTGACGCCGTCCCCGTGGCCTCGGCAGGTTGTCGTTACGACCTGTCACGTCTCTACACCCTCCGTCGCAGGGTCGTGGAGGGGCCGCGATGGTAGAGTCGCCATTCACCATGCAAGCGCCGCAGCCCACGGTCCCGCGCGAGGTGGAGACCTTCTATCTGGAGATGACCTCCCCGGCCGATCTGCGGCTGGCCCACCGGACGGTCGACGGCTTCCGGGTGGAGCGGGCGGCGATCCCGTCGCCGGAGCTGAACCGCTTCTTCTATACCGCGGTCGGCGGGGACTGGTACTGGATCGACCGCCTGGGATGGAGCCGGGAGGAGTGGCTCGTCTGGCTCGACCGGCCGGAGCACGAGACCTGGATCGGCTCGCTCCACGGCACGCCGGCGGGGTACTTCGAGCTGGAGCGGCAAGCTGGGGGAAACGTCGAGCTGGTCTACTTCGGCCTGCTGCCGGGGTTCCTCGGCCAGGGGCTCGGCGGGCTGCTGCTCAGCGCCGCCGTCGCGCGCGCCTGGGCTCTCGAGGGGACGCGGCGGGTGTGGGTCCACACCTGCTCGCTCGACGGGCCGACCGCGCTCGCCAACTACCAGGCGCGCGGCTTCCGCCTCTATGCCACGCAGCGGGCGGTAAAGGAGTTTCCCGCCGAGACGCCCGGGGCGTGGCCGGGAGCCCGGCGACGGGGTTGACGGTCGCCATCATGCCGCGCTCGCAGCCGCCGCGATGGCTCCCTCCGCTGGCCGGGCTGGTGCTGGCCGGCGTTCTGACGGGCGCCGCCCCTTCCTCCCTTCCTCTGCCGCCGCTCGCTCTCGGGCAGCCCGTGGAGGGGGATCTCGCCGCCGGCGATTCCCGCACCTATCACGCCGAGCTGAGCGGGGGACGAGTCTTCCGCGTCGCCGTCGAGCAGCGCGGGGTCGACGTCGAGCTGGCGGCCCAAGGGCCGGACGGCCGGCGGAACGCGGTCGACTCGCCGTTCGACCGCCAGGGGAGAGAGACGCTGGTCGTCGCGCCGTCCAGCTCGGGGAGCTGGGAGGTGACGGTGACGGCCCGCGAGCCGGCGGCGCCGGCGGGGCGCTACGCGATCCGGATCGACGAGCTTCCCGGTGATGGTGGAAATCACCGGCGGGCGGCCGAGGAGGCGATGTCGCGAGCCGGGGAGCGCTACCGGGAAGGCACGGCCGAAGCGCGCCGCCAGGCGCGGGCGGAGTACCGGCGGGCGGCCGGCGAATGGCGGGCGGCGGGGGAGCGCGCTCCGGAGGCGTTGGCGCTCTACGGGGCGGCCGTGCTGGCGCGGCTGGTGGACGATACCCGGGAGGCGCTCAAGGGGGCGGTGGAGGTGCTGCCGCTCTGGCAGGCGCTGGGCGACCGGCTGTGGGAGGGGGCCACCGAGAACGAGATCGGGCTCGACCACTGGCAGCTCGGCGACACCGCGGAGGCGCGCGCGGCGTTCGAGCGGGCGGTGGCGATCGCGCGGCAGACGGGGGACCGCTACGGCGAGGGGGCGGCGGAGAGCAACCTCTGCGTCAGCGACCTCGCGCGCGGCGAGCTGAAGGCGGGGATCGCCTGCTACGAGCGGGCGCTGCCGGTGCTGCGCGAGGTGAAGGCCGCGGCGCTCGAAGGGTCGGCGCTGACCAGCGCCGGGCGCGCCTACGACATCCTCGGCGAGCCGGACCAGGCGCGCGAGCGCTACCGGCAGGCGCTCGAGCTCCTCCGCGCCACGGGGGACCGCGCGGGCGAGGCGCGCATCCTCAGCTACATCGGCCTGCTCAGCCAGGAGGTGGGGGACAGCCAGGACGCCCTCGCCCGCTTCGGGGCCGCGCTCGCCGTCTTCGTCGCCCTGGAGGACCGGCGCTGGCAGGGGACCGTCCTTCACAACACGGGGCTGGTCTACCAGAGCCTCGGCGAATGGCCGCGGGCGGCCTCCTCCTACAAGGCGGCGCTGCGGCTGCGGCGCGAGGTCGGCGACCGCTCCGAGGAGGCGGCGACGCTCACCAACCTGGGGATCGTGGACGGCGAGCTGGGGCGGCCGCGGGAGGCGCTCGCGTGCCAGCAGCGCGCCCTCGAGCTGCGCCGGCAGGGGGGCGACCACTGGGGGGAGGGGGTGGCGCTGACCCAGGTGGGGCGCGCCACCGAGCGCCTCGGCGACCTGCCGGCGGCGCTCGCCGCCTTCGACCGCGCCGTCGAGCTCCTCCACGCCGCCGGCTCGCGGACCGACGAGGCCGAGGCGTTGCGCTACCGCGGCAACGCCTGGCTCGCCCGCGGCGACGGGGCGAAGGCGCGCGCCAGCCTGGAGGAGGCGCTGCGCCTGGCGCAGGCGAGCGGCCACCGGGCGAGCGAGGCGCAGACCGAGAGGTCGCTGGCGGCGGCGGAGCGCGGCGCCGGGAATCTGGCCGCGGCGCGGGCGCACGCCTGGGCCGCCCTCGACCTCTTCGAGGCCCTGCGCACCCGGATCGGCAGCCCGGATCTGCGCTCCTCCTTCTCGGCCCTTCAGCACCAGGCCTACGAGCTGGCCATCGACGTGCTGATGGCGAGCCACCGCGCCGAGCCGCTCGGCGGCTGGGACCGCGCGGCCCTCGAGACCGCCGAGCGGGCCCGCGCCCGCACCCTGGTCGAGCTGCTGAGCGAGGGGGGCGTCGACGTCCGCCAGGGGGTGGCGCCGTCGCTCCTCGACCGCCGCATCTCGCTCCTCCACCGGCTGAACGCCAAGACCGAGCGGGCCCTGGGGGGACGCGCCGCGAGCGCGGCCGAGCGCGCGGCGCTCGACGAGGAGCGCTTCTCCCTGCAACGCGACCTCGACGCCGTGGAGGCCGAGATCCGCGAGGCGAGCCCGGGGTACGCCGCCCTCACCCAGCCGCAGGCGCTGAGCGCCGCCGCCCTCCAGGAGCTGCTCGACCCCGGCACCCTCCTCCTCTCCTACGCTCTGGGCCAGGAGCGGAGCTACCTGTGGGCGGTCACCCCGGAGAGCGTCGAGGCGTTCGAGCTGCCGGGGCGCGCCGCGATCGAGGAGCTCGCCCGCCGGGTGCACGAGGAGATGAGCCGCCACGACGTGGCGGCGCGCGGCCGCGAGAGCGCGGATGCCGCGGCGCTCGGCCGCCTGCTGCTCGGCCCCATCGCGGGACGGCTCGGGCGCCCCGGCAGCCAACGTCTGGTGGTCGTGCCCGACGGCGCCCTCTGCTACGTCCCCTTCGGGGCGCTCCTGCTTCCCGCTGGAGACGGCGGGAGGCCGGAGCCCCTGCTGGCGCGCCACGAGGTGGTCGACCTCCCCTCGGCCTCGGCGCTCGCCGTGCAGCGGCGCCTGCTCGCCGGCCGGCCGCCGGCCGCGAAGCGGCTCGCCGTGCTGGCGGACCCGGTGTTCGATCCCCGCGATCCGCGGGTCACGGCGCGGCAGCCGGCGCCCGCTTCGGCCGAGCCCGCCGCCTTCGCCCGCCTGCCGGCGACGCGCCGCGAGGCCGAGGCGATCGCGGCGCTCGCGCCCCCGGGTCAGACGATGCTGGCGCTCGACTTCGACGCCTCCCTGCCGCGCGTGCTCGGCGGCGCCCTCGCCGGCTTCCGCGTCGTCCACTTCGCCACCCACGGGGTGATCGACGCCGAGCGCCCAGCCCTTTCGGGGCTGGCGCTGTCGAGGGTCGACGCCGCGGGGCATCCCCAGGAGGGGTTCCTCCACCTGCACGACATCTACAACCTCGAGCTCGACGCCGACCTGGTGGTGCTGAGCGGCTGCCGCACGGCGCTCGGCAAGGAGGTGCGCGGCGAGGGGCTGATCGGCCTCACCCGCGGCTTCCAGTACGCCGGCGCGCCGCGGGTGCTGGCGAGCCTCTGGCCGGTGGAGGACAATGCCACCGCCGCGTTGATGGAGCGCTTCTACCGCGCGTTTTGGCAAGAGCGGAAGCCGGCCGCCGCGGCGTTGCAGGAGGCGCAGCTCTGGCTGCGCGGGCAGAGGCGCTGGCGCGATCCGTACTACTGGGCGGGCTTCGTGCTCGCCGGGGACTGGCGGTGAGATCCGGTTTTTGAGAGGGGGTGCGATTTTCCGCGCCGCCGTCCCACTTGAGCTGACAAGGGAGGAGACAAGCCATGAACGTCGGAAACTTCATCGGCAAGTGGTGGATTTGGTGGACCGCCGGGGTCGACCAGAAGGTGTTGCAGGAGCGTTACATGCTGTTGATCGGCAACGGGAGCGAGCTCGGCGACCAGGCGCCGCGCCTCACCAACGAGCACGCGGTCGTCGTCGGCTTCGCGCTGGTCGATCCGGCGGGGAAGAAGGTGCTGCTGTCGACCGACGGCACGGTCGACGGCGAGCCGACCGATCCCCACCAGCCGCTCTGGCTCCGCCTCACCGGCGGCCAGCTGCGCTGGAAGGGTTACTACCTCGGCAAGCCGCTCTATATCTACATCTCGGTCGCCGCCACCTTCACGCCGGAAGGGAACCGCTACAACCACCTCTACGGCTCGACCACCCACGGCGATCCGGACCAGGTGGCGGTCTGGGGAGGGAGCGGCACCCCGCCGCCGGCGCCTCCTCCGCCGCCCGCCCCGGAGGCCGGGAACGGCTGAGGTGGCTCGCGGCGGCCTGGGCCACGGACTCTCACGGACGAGCACGGACCTGCAAGGACAGGGAAGAGACAACCGCGCGGAGACCACACCGCCGTCCCTGCTCGTCCGTGTCAGTCCGTGGCCGTCCGTGGTCAGCTCCCTCCTGAGACCCCGTGGTAGACTCCGCCCGCTCTGAGCAAGCAAAACCTGAGCGGGGACATCGCTCCTGGCGACTGACGAGACAGCCACCGAGAGGCCGGAGGACCTGGTCGCGCGCATCCAGGCCGGCGACCCGCGCGCCGAGGCGCGGGTCATCGCAGTCTACGGGCGGGCGATCCGGGTGATCCTCGACCGCCAGACCAACGGCCGGCCCGAGGCGGAGGACCTGTTCCAGGACACCTTCCGCACCGCCCTCGAGAAGCTGCGCCGCGGGGAGCTGCGCGAGCCGGCGAAGCTCCCCGGCTTCCTCGCCCAGATCGCCCGCAGCCTCGCCATCGAGCACTACCGGAAGCTCTCCCGCCGCCGCACCGACGCTGACAGCGATGCCGTGCTCGCCGCCGTGGCGCCGGACGCGGGGCCGCTCTCCGGGCTCCTGGCGCGCGAGAACGCCGCCCTCGTCCGCCAGGTTCTCGGGGAGCTGGGGAACGAGCGCGACCGCCAGATCCTCCTCCGCTTCTACCTCGCCGAGGACGACAAGGAGCGCATCGCCGGCGATCTCGGGCTCACCGGCTTGCAGTTCAACCGCGTCCTCCACCGCGCCCGCCAGCGCTACAAGGAGCTGCTGACCGAGCGGCTCGGACGGGCCGCTGCGAGGACCGCGATCACGGCAGGTGCGATTTTTCTTCTCTTCGTCACACTCTGGAAGGGAATGCTGCGGGCGGCGGGGAGCTGACTCATGGATCACGCCTACATCGAGGAGAACGGGCTCGTCGAGAGCTACCACCGGGGGCTGCTGGACCCCGAGGAGGAGGCGCGCTTCGAGGAGCACTTCGCCGGCTGCCCGCAGTGCGTGGAGCAGCTCGAGCTCGCCCGCGGCTTCCAGCGCGGCCTGAAGACGATGGCCGCCGAGGATCTGGAGACCGCGCAGAGGACGCGGGCGGCGGTGGCGATCGGCCTCTTCGCCTGGCTGGCCCGGCGGGGGAGGGCGACGCAGTGGGGGCTCGCCCTCGCCACCCTGCTGGTGGCCGCCGCCCTGCCGATGATCTGGATGTCTGGAGGAGCCCGACAACAGGACGCCGAGCGGCGGGCGTTGCAGGCCCGCGTGGCGGCCGGGGAGCAGAGCCGCCGGGAGCTTGCCGGGCGGCTCGCCGCCAGCGAGGCCCGGCTGGCGCAGGCGACGACTCCCACGGCGCCCAAGCCATCCCCGGCGCCGCCGCGCGGCCTCGCCGCGCCGCTGACCAACACCCCCGTCTTCCTCCTCTCCCTCCTGCGCGGCGACGAGGGGAAGCCGGCGGCGATCGACCTCGCGCGGACCGGCGACGCCCTGGCGCTGGCGGTCGACGTCGGAGCGGGCCCCGGGGCCGGGTTCTCCTCCTACCGCGCGACGATTCGACGAGGTGGCGACACCGTCTTCCGGCAGGCGGGTCTGAAGCCGAACGCCCTCGAGGCGCTGATGATCACCTTCCCCGCCTCCTTCTTCACGCCCGGCGACTACCGGCTGAAGATCGAAGGGATCGCGGCGGACGGCACGGCATCGGCGGTGGGGGAGTACGGCTTCCAGGTCTTGGGAAAGCCATAGCGCGGTATGCTTCCCGCAGAACGTCCCCGATCCGCTCGAATGTCTTCCCCAGGCCCAGCCCAGAACCCGAGCGAGACCCCGCTCGCTGTCCGATCGCCGATGCCGCAGGTGCCGGTCGCCTTCGTCAAGTACTACGAGAAGGGGTCGACGGTGATGGGGGCCGACCAGATCGCCGAGGGGCTGGCGGCGCGCGGCTGGAACGCGCGCTCGATCCCGGTGGCGGAGCTGGCGGGTGTCCGCGGCGGCATCCTGATCTTCATCAAGACCTCACGGCTCGACCACCTGCTGCGCGCCAGGGCGCGTGGCAACCGGCTCGTCCTCGACGTCCAGGACACCGTGGTGTTCAAGCGCCGGATCAAGAACCGCTGGCTGTTCGACTCGCTGATCTTCAAGAGCCGTCGGCAGCTCGCCGACTTTGGCCGGCCCGATCATCCCGATCGCCACGATCGAGTCATCTATCACCAGTGGGACCCGCGCTACGTAGTGAACCAGGCGCCGCGCGACCGCATGACGCTCGGCTACCTGGGGCTGGCCCGCTCGCTGACCCACTGGGGGCAGCTGCCGGAGGTCGAGTACTGCGACGGCGACTACTTCGTGGCGGGGCTGCGCTACAACTGCCACCTCTCGGTGCGCGAGCCGGGGCGGGAGTTCCTCTACAAGCCGAACTGCAAGGTGTCGACGGCGGCGGCGTGCGAAGCGAATCTGATCACCACCCGCGATCTCACCACCGTCGAGCTGCTGGGGGAGGACTACCCGTTCTACTGCGAGCCGGAGCGCGAGTCGATCCTCGCCGCCATCGAGCGGGCGCGCGCCAGCTTCGGCACCGCCGTCTGGCAGCGCGGCCTCGAGCGCATGCGGCAGGTGCGCGAGCTGACCCGCATGGAGAGCGTGCTCGACGAATACGAGGAGCTGCTGCGCCTGCTCGCGGTGCCCGCCGACACCGCCGCCGCCGGATCGGCATGAGCGCCGCCACCGTCTGCTACTTCCTCCAGAGCCACCGCGACCCGGAGCAGATCTATCGGCTGGTCCACACCCTGCGCCGCGGCAGCCCGCGGGCGCGCATCGTGGTGCAGCACAACTACGCCGCCTGCGACCTCGACCCCGCGCCGCTCGCGGATCTCCCCGGCGTCTGGCTCCTCCCCGTCGTGCGGCGGCAGGTGCGCGCCGACTACTCCTGCCAGGTCGAGCCCTATCTCGACCTGATCGGCTGGCTGGAAGCGCAGGGGATCGCCTACGACTGGCTGGTCAACCTGAGCGCCCAGGACTATCCGGTCACCCCCGTCCCGGCGATAGAGGCGTTCCTCGGCGCGACGGATGCCGACGCCTTCATCCGCCACTGGGACGTCCGCTCGCCGGCCTCCCCCTGGCCGCGGCGCAAGGCGACGGCGCGCTACTTCTACCGCTACCGCCGGCTGCCGCCGTGGACGGCGCCGGCTCTCCGCGCGCTCAAACCCCTGACCCGCGTCCTCCCCCTCCACATCTACCTCGACTATGGCGCGCTGCTCGGCGCGCGGGCGCTCCGCACCCCGTTCCACTCGGGCTTCCGCTGCCACGGCGGCTGGGCGTGGTTCACGCTGCGGCGCGCCGCGGCGCTCTACCTGCGGGAGTTCCTGAAGGGACATCCCGAGGTGGTGCGCCACTACCGCGGCACGGTGGTCCCCGAGGAGTCGATCGTGCAGACGGTGCTCGCCAACAGCGGGCGCTTCCGGCTGGTCGACGACGACCTCCGCTACATCGACTACGCGCGGGCGATCAAAGGCTCACCGCGCACCCTCACCGTCGCCGACCTGCCGGAGCTGGCGAGCGGGCGCTATCACTTCGCCCGCAAGTTCGACCTCGCGGTCGACCGCGCGGTGCTCGACCGCATCGATCACGAATTGCTGGGCGATTCTCTGGGATAACCGCTCTCTCCATCCCACTGGGGAGGTGTTCGACAACCTTTCCTGGGAGGAGAGACCCATGCTCAGACGATCCCTCATCGCCGCGCTGGCGCTGCTCGCCGTCGCCCCGCTGACCGCTCGGCACCAGCTATCGCAACCCGGCGCAGTGGTTCAGGAGCGTCGACACCCTGCGCGAGCTCGACTCCTGGAGCATGGTCCCCGCCCACGGCGTGCCGCTCTGCGGGCCTGAGGACATCCGCATCCTGCTGCGCAACTTCCGCGACGCCGTGCAGTTCACCCACGACCAGGCGCTGCGGCGGATCAATCAGGGGAAGACGATCGAGGAGCTGGCGGCGGAGATCCATCTCCCCGAATACCTGATCAACGACCTCGGGCGGATGCGGAAGCCGCTCCCCGACGTCCGCATGGAGGACTACCTGACCGACTTCTACGGCTCGGTGCCGCAGGCGGTTCGGGAGATCTACTTCGGCTACCTCGGCTGGTTCCAGGCCGACCCCGTCGCCCTGCGCCCGCCGCCGCCGCGCGACCTCTCGGCGAAGACGGTCGAGATGATGGGAGGCGCCGCGAAGGTGGTGGCCACGGCGGCCGCGGCGCTCGCCGCCGGCGAGAAGCTCCTCCACGCCGGGCAGATCGACAAGGCCCACGAGCAACTCCAATGGGCCGCCGAGCTGACGACGGAGGTGATCCGGGCCGAAGGGGGAGGCCACGGACCCTCGCGGCCGGTCTGCAAGGCGCTGGTGCCGCAGCTCGACGTCCACACCTCGTGGGCGCAGTGCGGGCAGGCCGGCGGTACGCCGCCGCCGAACCCCGCGGCCACCTGCACCGGGACGGACGCCTACTGCCGGGCCCGCGAGGTCAAGGCCGCGGCCTTCGCCGCGATCGCGCAGACGGCGACCAACCCCAACTGGCGCAACTGGTACATCTCCTCGGCCCAGGAGCTCTGCGGCCTCTTCCAGGGGATGCCGCCGATCGTGGGCGATTCCTGGGAGCGCCGGCGTCCCGCCGGCTACTAACTAGTTTTTGATTAGTAGCCGGCGGGACGCCGGCGCTCCCAGGGTCCATCTCGCCGTCGGGGCGGCCTGCTCTGCGATCCCCTCGCACTCGCCCTCCGAGCCCGTCTCTCCTGCCCTTTGTCCCGCTTTCCAGGCCGGACTCACCAGGACTTACAGATGGTTCTATGGAGACATGAGTGCTCAATAAAAATCAACATCAGGACGCTGGAAACGAAAAGAAGATGAAATCCGGCGTCCATGAATCTTTCGCCGAGTGGGCCGCGGCGCAGCCGGAGGCGCTCGCCGTGGCATGGTCCGGCGGCTCGCTCAGCTACGGCGAGCTGAACGCGCGGGCGAACCGTCTGGCGCGCCATCTGCGGGCTCTCGGGGTGGGCCCGGAGGGGGTGGTCGGCGTCCTCGCGCGGCGCTCGCCGGAGATGCTGGTCGCCCTGCTCGCGGTGCTCAAGGCGGGGGGGTGCTACCTGCCGCTCGATCCCGCCTATCCCGACGAACGGCTGGCGACGACGCTGGCGGACGCGGGGGCGCGGCTGCTGCTGAGCACGGCGGAGCTGCTGGCCGGGCGCCCGGCCGTCGCCGCGGCGGCGCCGACCGTCTTCAGGCTCGACAGCGACGGGGCCGATCTCGCGGACTTGAGCGCCGAGGATCTGCCGAGCCTCTCCCGCCCGGAGAATCTGGCCTACGTGATCTACACCTCGGGGTCGACCGGGCGCCCCAAGGGGGTCGAGGTCGAGCACCGCGGCCTGTCGAACCTGGTCGACTGGCACCGGCGGACCTACGCGGTGACCCCGGCGGACCGCGCCACCCGCCTCGCCGGCTCGGCGTTCGACGCCTCGGTGTGGGAGGTCTGGCCCTATCTGGCGTCCGGGGCGAGCCTGCACCTGCCGGCCGACGAGCTGCTGCTGTCGCCTCCCGACCTCGCGGCCTGGCTGGCGCGGGAGGAGATCACCCTCTGTTTCCTACCCACCCCACTGGCCGAGGCGGTCCTGGACGAGCCGTGGCCTCCGGGAGCGCCGCTGCGCGCGCTGCTGACGGGCGGGGACCGCCTGCACCGGGGCCCAAGCCCGGAGCATCCGTTCGGCCTCTACAACCACTACGGGCCGACCGAGAACAGCGTGGTGACGACCTGGTGCCGGGTCCCGGTCGGGAGCACGGAACGGCCGCCGATCGGCCGTCCGATCGACGGCGTCACGGTGCGGCTGATCGGCAGCGATCTCCTGCCGGTGGGAGACGGAGAGGAAGGCGAGCTGTGGACGGGGGGCCTGAGCCTGGCGCGCGGCTACCGGGGGCGCCCCGAGCTGACCGCCGAGCGCTTCGTGCCGGACCCGTTCGCGGCGGAGCCGGGGGCGCGCCTCTACCGGACGGGCGACCTGGTGCGCGCGCTGCCGGACGGCGATCTCGACTTCGTGGGGCGGATCGACTTCCAGGTCAAGGTGCGGGGGTTCCGCATCGAGCTGGGGGAGATCGAAGTGGCGCTGCGCCGCCACCCCGAGGTGCGCGACGGCGTGGTGCTGGCGCGCGACGACGGCCGCGGCGGCAAGCGGCTCGCCGGCTACGTGGTGCCGCGCGGGGCCGCCGTTCCCGACGCCGAGCTGGCGGCCTTCCTCGCTCGCACCCTGCCGGAGTACATGGTGCCCACGACGTGGGTGACCCTCGCGGCGCTGCCGCTGACCCCCAACGGCAAGGTGGACCGGGCGGCGCTGCCCGAGCCGGCGCGGGAGTCCGGCGCCCGGCTCGCCCCGCGCACGGCGGCGGAGGGGGAGCTGGCGGCGATCTTCGCCGAGGTGCTGGGGCTCGCCGAGGTGGGGATCGACGAGGACTTCTTCGCCCTCGGCGGCCATTCGCTGCAGGCGACCCAGGTCGTCTCGCGGGTCCGCGCGCGCCTCGGCGCGGCCCTGGCGCCGGGCGCGCTGTTCACCCATCCCACCGTCGCGGCCCTCGCGACCCTCGCGCTGTCCCCGGGGGAAGGCTCCGGGGCCGATGGGGAGTGGGAGATCCGGCCGCTGTCCCGTCCAGAAGGCGCCGCCGCCGTCGAGCTGCCGCTGTCGTTCGCCCAGCACCGGCTGTGGATGGCGGAGCGCTGGAGCCCGGAGCCGGCGCTCTACAACACGCCGTTCGCTCTCGACCTCGCCGGGGCTCTCGACGTGGGCGTGCTGCTGCGGGCGGTGGCGGCGATCCTCGCCCGCCACGAGACGCTGCGGGCGACCTTCCGCGAGGTGGACGGCCAGCCCCTTCTCGCGGTGCTCCGCCACGTCCCCGCGGCCCTGCCCCTCTGCGACCTCGCGGGGCTGCCCGCCGGCGCGCGGGAGGCGGAGGCCGAGCGGATCACGGCGCAGGAGGCGCACCGGGCGTTCGACCTCGCGCGCGGCCCGCTGCTGCGCACCGTGCTGCTCCGCCTGGCTCCCGAAGAGCACCGGCTGCTGGCGCTGATGCATCACATCGTGTCGGACGACTGGTCGATCTCCGTCCTGGTCCGCGAGCTGTCAGCCCTCTACACGGCGTTCGCGGCGGGGCGCCCTTCCCCGCTGCCGGCGCTGCCGGCGCAGTACGGCGACTTCGCCGCCTGGCAGCGCCGCTGGCTCGCCGGGCCGGTGCTGGCGCGCCAGCTCGGCTGGTGGCGGGAGGCGCTGGCGCCGCCGCTGCCGGTGCTCGATCTCGCCACCGACCGCCCGCGGCCGGCGCTGCTCAGCTTCCGCGGGGCGCGCCTGCGCCGCCTGGTGCCGCGCGGGCTGGTCGAGGCGCTGGCGGCGCTCGGCCGGCGGGCGGACTCGTCGCTCTTCATGGTGCTGCTGGCGGCGTTCGACGCCCTGCTCGCCCGCTCGACAGGCGCCGCCGACGTGCTGGTCGGCTCGCCGATCGCCAACCGCCACCGGGTGGAGGTGGAGGAGCTGATCGGCTTCTTCGTCAACACCCTGCCGTTGCGGGCGCGGGTCGATCCCGCCGCGCCGTTTCCCGCCCTCCTCGCGGAGGTGCGGGCGACGCTGCTCGGAGCCTACGAGCATCAGGATCTCCCCTTCGAGCGCCTGCTCGAGGAGCTGGCGCCCGCGCGCGACCCGTCGCGCAATCCGCTGATCGACGTGATGGTGATCCTCGCCAACGCGCTGCGCCTGCCGGAGCGCCTGGGGCCGGGGCTCGCCCTCACCGTCCGCGAGCTCGAGGTGGGGGTGGCGAAGATGGACCTCAGCCTCTTCCTCGAGGAGGGGGCGGAGGGGATGGCGGCGATCTGGGAGTACAACACGGCCCTCTTCGACCCGTCGACGATCGAGCGGATGGCGGCGCGTTTCGAGACGCTGCTGGCTGGAATCGCTACGGCTCCGGAGGCGGCGATTGGAGAGCTGCCGCTGCTGACCGGGGCGGAGCGCGATCAGCTCGCCGCCTGGAACGCGGCGACCGAGAGAGAGCGCCCCGCGGAGCTCGCCGGCGCCACCCTCGCCTCGCTGTTCGCGGCGCAGGCGCGGCGGACGCCGGCAGCCGTGGCGCTGGTCGCCGGCGAGGTGCTCCTGACCTACGCCGACCTCGGCGCGCGCGTCGAGGCGCTCGCCGGCCACCTGCGGCGGCTGGGGGTGGGGCCGGAGGTGCCGGTCGCGATCTTCCTGCCGCGCCGCGCGGAGCTGGTGGTGGCGCTCCTCGCGGTCCATGCCGCGGGCGGCTTCTACGTCCCGCTCGATCCCGCCTATCCGGCCGAGCGCTCGGCGTTCATGCTGGCCGATTCGGAGTGCGCCCTGGTGCTGACTGTCGGTGAGGTCGCGGAACGCCTGCCGCCGCAGGGGGCTCCCGTGGTGCGGCTGGACGGGGCGTTCCCCGCTGGCGAGGCCGCTCCGGAATCTCCGGCCGCGCCGGGAAACCTCGCCTATGTGATCTACACCTCCGGCTCGACCGGCCGGCCCAAGGCGGTGGCGATCGAGCACCGCAGCGCCGTGGTGATGCTCGCCTGGGCGCGCCGCGAGTACTCGGACCGCGAGCTCTCCGGAATGCTCGCCTCGACCTCGATCACCTTCGACATCTCGGTGTTCGAGATCTTCGCGCCGCTCGCCTGGGGGGGCACGGTGATCCTCGCCGAGAACGCCCTCGCCCTCCCCGCGCTGACCGCTCTGCCGGCCGGGGTCGAGGTGCGGGTGCTCGACGCCGTCCCCTCGGCGGTCGCCGAGCTGCTGCGGATGGACGGCATCCCCGCCTCGGTCGAGACGGTGAACCTGGCGGGGGAGGCGGTGCCGCGCTCGCTGGTCGACCGGGTCTACGCCCGGCCCCACGTCGCGCGGGCCTACAACCTCTACGGCCCCTCCGAGGACACCACCTTCTCGACCTGGGCGCTGCTGGAGCGCGACTCGGACCGTCCGCCGGCGATCGGCCGTCCGCTCGACGGCTCGCAGGTCTGGCTGCTCGACGGACGCCTGGCGCTGGCGCCGGTCGGCGTCCCCGGCGAGGTCTACCTGGGGGGCGCGGGGCTGTCGCGCGGCTACCTGGGGCGGCCGGAGCTGACCGCCGACCGCTTCGTCCCGTCGCCGTTCGGTGCGTCCGGAGGGCGGCTCTACCGCACCGGCGATCTCGCCCGCTACCGGCCGGACGGCGTCCTCGAGTTCCTGGGGCGGATCGACCACCAGGTCAAGGTGCGCGGCTTCCGCATCGAGCTGGGCGAGGTGGAGTCGGCGCTCGCCGGCGTGCCGGGGGTCGCGGCGGCGGCGGTGATGGCGCGCGAGGACGCGGCGCTCGGCACCCACCTCGCGGCCTGGGTGGTGGCCAAGGGGGGAGGGCGGCTGGAGGTCGCGGCGCTGCGCGCCGCCCTGCGCGAGCGGCTGCCGGAATACATGGTGCCGACCGCCTGGCGGCTGCTCGACGCCCTGCCGCGGACCGCCAACGGCAAGGTGGACCGGCGGGCACTGCTGCGGCTCGCCGGAGAGGCGGAGACGCCGGCGGACCTCGGCTATCTGGCGCCGCGCGGGCCGGTCGAGGAGGTGGTGGCGGCAATCTTCGCCGAGGTCCTCGGCCTCGAACGGGTGGGGGCGCACGACGACTTCTTCGCCCTCGGCGGCCAGTCGCTGCTCGCCACGCGGGTGGTGTCGCGCCTGCGCCGCGCCTTCGCGGTCGAGCCCGAGGTGCGCACGCTGCTCGAGCGGCCGACGGTCGAGGCGCTGGCCGCCTGGGTGAGCGCCGCCCGGCGGGGCGGCGGCGCCGCGCTGCCGGCGATTCTGCCGCGCAGTGTCGACTGGGAGGACGCGGGGGACGCCGGCGCCCCGCCCCTCTCCTTCGCCCAGGAGCGCCTCTGGTTCCTCTACCAGCTCGCTCCGGAGTCGACGCTCTACAACCTGCCGATGGTCTTCCGGCTGGACGGCCCGCTCCGCGCGGAAGCCCTGGCGTCGGCCCTCGCCGCGGTCGAGCGCCGGCACGCCGTGCTGCGCACCGTCTTCGCGATGGGCGCTGGTAGCGGCGAGAAGGGGCCGGTCCAGGTCGTCCTCCCTGCCGCGCCGCGCAGCCGGAGGACCATGCCGCGGGTGGATCTTGCCGCCCTGCCGGCCGCGCTGCGCGACGTGGAGGCCGGGCGGCTGGCCCGCGAGGAGTCGCGCCGCCCCTTCGACCTCGCCCGCGGGCCGGTCTGGCGCCACGCCCTGCTCCGCCTCGGCACCGAGGAGCACCGCCTCCTCGTCTCGCTGCACCACATCGCGGCGGACGGCTGGTCGGTCGAGGTGCTGCTGCGCGAGCTGGCGGCCCTGTACAGCGCGAAGCCCCCGCTCGCCGAGCCGGCGCTCCAGTACGCCGACTACGCCGTCTGGCAGCGGCGCTCGTTCGGCGGCGCGGCGATCGGCCGCGAGGCCGCCTACTGGCGCGAGGCGCTGGCCGGCGCGCCGTTCGTCCTCGACCTCCCGGCCGACCGCCCGCGCCCGCCCCTCCCCAGCCATCGCGGGGGCCTCGAGCGGACGGCGATCGGCGGCGCGCTCGAGACGGCGGCGCGGGAGCTGGCGCGGCGTTCGGCGGCCACCCCGTTCATCGTCTTCCTGGCCGCCTTCCAGGCGCTGCTCGGGCGCTACACGGGGGCCGGGGACGTGCTGGTCGGCTCGCCGGTCGCCGGGCGCGGCCAGGTGGAGACCGAGGGGCTGATCGGGCTCTTCATCAACACGCTGGTGCTGCGCGGGCGGCTGGCGGGGAATCCCAGCTTCGCCGAGCTGGTCTCCCGGGTCCGCGAGGCGGCGCTGGCGGCCTTCGTCCACCAGGAGCTGCCGTTCGAGAAGCTGGTGGAGGAGCTGGCGCCCGAGCGCGACTTCTCGCGCAGCCCGGTGTTCCAGGTCCTCTTCCTCTTCCAGGACCGCGCGCCGGCCACCCGCGAGCTGGCCCCCGGCCTCCGCCTGCGGGTCGAGGAGATGGCCGGGGAGCTCGCGAAGTTCGACCTCAAGCTGGCGCTCGACGAGGACGGCGGCGGGCTCGCCGCTTTCTGGGAGTACGCCGCGGACCTCTTCGAGGCGGCGACCGTGCGGCGTCTGGGCGGCCACTTCATCCATCTCCTCACCGGTGCCGTCGAGTCCCCCGAGACGCGGCTCGCCGAGCTGCCGCTGCTCGGTGCGGCGGAGCTGCGCCAGGTCCTGTTGACGGGCTCCCTTCCGGAGCCGGACGGCCGGTTGGTCCACGCGCGCTTCGCCGCCTGGGCGCGGCGCTCGCCCGCGGCGCCGGCCGTCACCTGCGAAGGGGAGACCTGGTCGTTCGCCGAGCTCGACGCGCGCGCGAACCGTCTCGCCCGCCGCCTGCGCGGGCTCGGCGTCGGGCCGGAGACGGTGGTCGCCCTCTGCTGCGAGCGTTCGTGCGGCATGGTGGCCGCCCTGCTCGGGGTGCTCAAGGCCGGCGGCGCCTACCTGCCGCTCGACCCGGGATTCCCCGCCGAGCGCCTCGCCTTCCAGCTGGTGGACAGCGGCGCGCGGGTGCTGGTCGCCGACGCGGCCTCCGCCGAGCAGTTCCCCAGCATCGATCTGCCGCGGGTGACGATCGACGGGGAGTGGACGTCGCTCGCCGCCGAATCCCCGGAGCCCCTGGAAGAACTCGCCGAGCCCTGTCATCTGGCCTACGTCGTCTATACCTCGGGATCGACCGGCCGCCCCAAGGGGGTGATGGTCGAGCACGGGAACCTCGCGAGCTATCTCGACGGGGTGACGGCGCGGATGGCGCTCCCGGAGCAGGCGAGCTACGCCACGGTGAGCACCCTCGCCGCCGACCTCGGGAACACGGTGATCTTCGCGGCTCTCGCGACCGGCGGCCTCCTCCACGTGCTGGCCGGCGACCGGCTCGGCGATCCGCTGCTCCTCGCCGAGTACTTCGCCGCGCATCCGGTCGACGCCCTGAAGATCGTCCCCTCCCACCTGGCGGCGCTGATGAGCGCCGAGGCCCCGGAGCGGGTGCTGCCGCGCCGCCTGCTGGTGACCGGCGGCGAGCCGCTGCCGTGGCCGCTCGCCGAGCGGGTGCGCGAGCTGGCTCCAGGCTGCCGCCTGCTCAATCACTACGGCCCCACGGAGACGACGGTCGGCGTGCTGGCCTATCCGGTTCCCGAAGCGGACGCTTCTCCCCGACGTTCGCCGGCCGTGCCGCTCGGCTTCCCGCTCGGCGCCACACGGGCGATCGTGGTCGACGCTACCCTCTCGCCGGTGCCGCCGGGAGTCGCCGGCGAGCTGCTGGCCGGCGGACCGCAGGTGGCCCGCGGCTACCTCGCCCGCCCGGAGCTCACCGCGGAGCGCTTCGTCCCCGACCCGTTCGCGGGCGAGCCGGGCGCGCGCCTCTACCGGACGGGGGACCTCGCCCGCCTGGCGCCCGGCGGTGTTCTCGAGTTCCTGGGGCGCATCGACCACCAGGTCAAGATCCGCGGCTTCCGCGTCGAGCCCGGGGAGATCGAGGCCGCCCTGCGCGCGGACGGCAGGGTGCGCGAGGCGCTGGCAGTGGTGCGGCCGGGAACGGGCGGCGAGAACCGGCTGGTCGCCTACGTCGTGCCGCGGGAGGGAGCCCAGGGCGGCCTCGTGGCGGACCTGCGCCGGAGGTTGCGCGAGAGCCTCCCAGAGGCCCTGGTCCCCGCGGCGTTCGTGCTCCTCGCCGCCCTCCCGCTGACGGCGAACGGCAAGGTGGACCGGCAGGCGTTGTCCGCCGCCGCCCCCGATCTCGCCGCAGAGGCCGGGGCGCCGCTGCGTCCCCTCACCCAGGCCGAGGAGGTGGTGGCGGGGATCTTCGCGCGCCTCCTGGGGATTCCCCGCCTCGCGGACCCGGACGCCGACTTCTTCGAGCTGGGCGGCCACTCGCTGCTCGCCACCCGGGCGCTCTCGCTGCTGCGGCAGGCCTTCGGCATCGATCTCGAGCTGCGCGCCCTGTTCGATGAGCGCACAGTCTCCCGCCTCGCCCGGCGGATCGCGGCGCGGGCCGGGTCCGGCGCTGTCTCCTTCGCGGCCGCGCCGCACGCTCTCCCGGACGGCCAGGAGAGGACGCCGCTCTCCTTCGCCCAGCAGCGGCTCTGGTTCCTCGACCGCCTGCTGGGTTCCGCCGCGACCTACAACATCCCCTGGGTCTTCCATCTCAGAGGTCCGCTGGCGCCGGCCGCCCTGGCCGCGGCGCTGAACGAGATCGCGCGCCGGCACGAGCCGCTGCGTACGGTCTACCGGGCCGTCGAGGGGGAGCCGGTGCAGGTCGTCCTCCCCTGGGCAGCGCGGGAGCTGCCGGTGATCGATCTCTCGGAACTGCCGGCGGGCCGCGAGGAGGCGGCGCGGCTCGCGGCGGAGTGGGGGCGACGGCCGTTCGACCTCGAGCGGGGGCCCGTCTTCCGGGAGGCGTTGCTGCGGCTCTCGGGGGACGAGCACACGCTGCTCTTCAACGTCCATCACATCGCCGCCGACGGCTGGTCGCGCGAGGTCCTGACCCGCGAGCTGGGCGCGCTCTACGCGGCCTTCGCCGCCGGCCTGCCGTCCCCCCTGCCGGCGCTGCCGATCCGCTACGCGGCCTATGCGGCATGGCAACGCCGCCTCCTTTCCGGCGCCGTGCTGGAAGGGGAGATCGCCTTCTGGCGCGGCCAGCTCGGCTTCGATCCGGAGCCCCTGGAGCTGGCGGCCGACCGGCCGCGGCCGGCGGTGCAGAGCGGGCGCGGGGCGCTGGCCCGCCAGCTCCTGCCGGCCGGCTTCGGCGCCGGCCTCGAACGGCTGGGCCGGGAGCACAAGGGGAGCGCGTTCATCGCCACCCTGGCGGCGTTCCAGGCGCTGCTCCAGCGCTACACCGGGCGGCGGGAGCTGCTGGTAGGGACGCCGGTGGCGAACCGCGACCGGCCGGAGGTCGAAGGGCTGATCGGCTGCTTCGTGAACACCCTGGTGTTGCGCGCCGACTTCGCGGGCGATCCCTCCTTCCGCACCCTGCTCGATCAGGCGCGGGAGACGGCGCTCGCCGCCTACGCCCATCAGGCTCTCCCCTTCGAGCGCCTCGTCGAGGAGCTGGTCCCCGGGCGAGACCTCTCCCGCCCGCCGCTCTGCCAGGTGACCTTCACCCGCGATCCGGGGACGGCCAAGGCGCCGCCGTTCGGCGGTGGCCTCGAGCTGGCGCTGACCGAGAGCCACAGCGGCACGGCGAAGTTCGACCTCGCCGTCTTCTGGGGGCGCGGCGCGAAGGAGGAAATCGAGCTGGTGGCCGAGTACGCCACCGACCTCTTCGACGCCGCGACCGTCGAGCGTCTGCTGGGGCACCTCGCGGTCCTCGTCGCCGGGATCGAAGCCGATCCCGAAGCCCGCATCTCCTCCCTGCCGCTGCTGAGCGCCGGGGAGCGCGCCCAGCTCGCCGCCTGGAACGAGGCGACTCGGCGCCAGTCGCCGGAGGAATCCGCCGGCTGGACTCTCCACGGTCTGTTCGAATCCCAGGCCGCGCGAACCCCCGCCGCCGTGGCCCTGATCGTGGGCGAGGAGCGTCTGACCTACGCCGATCTGGATCGTCGCTCGGCGGTTCTAGCTGCGCATCTCCAGACCCTGCGGGTCGGCCCCGAGGTACCGGTGGGGATCTTCCTCGACAGAGATGCGAATCTCGTCGTCGCCCTCCTCGCCACGCTACGGGCCGGCGGTTTCTACGTCCCCCTCGATCCTGCCTATCCCGCCGACCGCATCGGTTTCATGCTGGAAGACAGCGGTTGCCAACTCGTCCTGACGACCGAGTCCCTGGCACCAAAGCTTCCCAGGAATGGGGAGGGGGCGGTGCGGGCCGTGCTGTGCCCCGCGCAGGCGACTGGCAGCGACGAAGGAGCGCACACGAAGGAGCCGAGCAGGGGCACAGCGCGGCCCGCACCGGAGGCGGCACAATCTCAGAACCTCGCGTACTTGATCTACACCTCGGGCTCCACCGGCCGCCCGAAGGCCGTGGCGATCGAGCATCGCTCTGCCGTCGTCCTGATGCACTGGTCGCGCCGCGAGTTCTCCGACCGCGAGCTCGCGGGGATGCTCGCCGCCACCTCGATCACCTTTGACATGTCGGTCTTCGAGCTGTTCGCCCCCCTCTGCTGGGGCGGGACGGTGATCCTCGCCGCCAACGCCCTGGCGCTCCCCGAGCTGCCGGCGAAGGATCTCGTGCGGGTGGTGGACACCGTCCCCTCGGCGATCGCCGAGCTGTTGCGCCTGAACGCCCTGCCGCCGTCCGTGATGACCGTGAACCTCGGCGGCGAGCCCGTGCCGCGGGCGCTCGCCGACCGCGTCTACGCGCAGGCCGGCATCGAGCGGCTGTACAACGTCTACGGCCCCTCCGAGGACACCACCTTCTCCACCTGGGAGCTGATCGAACGCCAGTCGGAGAGGGCCCCTTCGATCGGGCGTCCGCTCGACGGCGAGCAGGGGTGGGTGGTGGACAGCAACCTCGTCCCGACCCCCGTCGGAGTGCCGGGGGAGCTGTACCTCGGCGGCGACGGCCTGTCGCGCGGCTATCTCGGACGCCCGGAGCTGACGGCGGAGCGCTTCGTCCCCGATCCGTTCGCCGCGGCTCCCGGATCGCGGATGTACCGGGTAGGGGACCTCGCGCGCTACCGGCCGGACGGGCGCCTCGAGTTCCTGGGGCGGATCGACACCCAAGTGAAGATCCGCGGCTTCCGCGTCGAGCTGGGCGAGGTCGAGGCGGCGCTCGCCCGGCTGCCCGGTGTGGAGGGGGCGGCGGTGCTGGCGCGGCAGGACGCGGCGCTCGGGCTCCATCTGGTGGCCTACGTGGCGCTCGGGACGGAGGCGGAGCTCGGCGCCTTGCGGGAAGGGGTGCGCGCGGCGTTGCCGGAGCCCATGGTGCCGGCGGCGTGGAAGCGTCTCGACGCCCTGCCGCTGACCCCCAACGGCAAGGTCGACCGGCGGGCGCTGGCGCGGATCGCGCCCGACGTGGCGGCCGGGACCACGGGGCGGGAGGCGGAGACGCCGGCCGAGCGGCGGCTGGCCGAGCTGTTCGCGGGGCTGCTGGGGGTGGCGCGGGTGGGAGCGGAGGAGAGCTTCTTCCACCTCGGCGGCCACTCGCTGCTGGCGGCGCGGCTGGTGGCGCGCGTCCGCGACCTCTTCGAGATCGACCTGCCGCTGCGCACCGTCTTCGAGGCGCCGACGGTCGCCGGACTGGCGCGCTGGATCGAGGCGCACCGGGGCGAGGGCGCCGTCGGGTTTCACCACGGAGCCACGGTGCGCCCCGCGGGTCCGCCGTCGCACGCACCGGCTTCCTTCGCCCAGCAGCGGCTGTGGATCCTCGACCGCCTGCTGGGCGCCACCGCGACCTACAACATCCCCGCCGTCTTCCATCTCGACGGCGCCTTCGTTCCTGCGGCGCTGGGCGCGGCGCTCGACGAGATCGTGCGGCGGCATCAGGTGCTGCGGACGGTCTTCCGCGTCGAGGACGGCCAGCCCGTGCAGGTCGTGCAACCGCCGGCTTCTCGCGGGCTGCCCGTGATCGATCTCGCGGCCTGCCCGCCGGCGCTTCGCGAGGCGGAAGCGGCCCGGCTGGCGGCGGCGTGGGGCAGGCGCCCGTTCGACCTCGAGCGCGGGCCGGTCTTCCGCGCCGCCCTGCTGCGGCTGGCCGCGGACGAGCACACGCTGCTGGTCAACGTCCACCACATCGCCTTCGACGGCTGGTCGCAGGGGATCCTGATCGAGGAGTTGGGCGCGCTCTACCGGACGCTCGCCTCCGGGGTCGCCGAATCTCCCCTGCCGCCGCTGCCGTTGCAGTACGGCGACTACGCGGCGTGGCAGCGGGAGCTGCTCTCCGGAGCGGTGCTGGCGGAGCAGCTCGCCTTCTGGCGCGGCCATCTCGGGATGGACCCGGAGCCGCTGGAGCTGCCGGCAGACCGGCCGCGGCCGGCGGTGCAGAGCGGCCGCGGCGCGCTCGCCCGGCACTCTCTGACGGCAGGCTTCGGCCAGGGAATTGATCGCCTGGCGCGGGCGCGGCGGGGGACCTCGTTCATGGCCTTCCTGGCGGCCTTCCAGGCGCTGCTCCAGCGCTACACGGGGCGGCGCGAGCTGCTGGTGGGGACGCCGGTGGCGAACCGCGACCGGCTGGAGGTCGAGGGGCTGATCGGCTGCTTCGTGAACACCCTGGTGCTGCGCGCCGACCTCGCGGGCGATCCCTCCTTCCGCGCCCTGCTCGATCAGGTGCGGGAGACGGCGCTCGCGGCCTACGCTCACCAGGACCTTCCCTTCGAGCGTCTGGTCGAGGAGCTGGTCCCCGGCCGCGACCTGTCGCGCACGCCGCTCTGCCAGGTGACCTTCGCCCTCGATTCCGGTGGCGCGCCGCTCCCCTCGCTGGGCGACACCGTGCGGGTGACGGCGTCTTCGGGGCATAGCGGCACGGCGAAGTTCGATCTCGCGGTGTATCTCGACCGTTCGGAGGAGCGTCCGGAGCTGCTCGCCGAGTATGCCAGCGACCTCTTCGACGGCGCGACGGTCGAGCGCCTGCTGGGGCATCTCGCCGTCCTGGTGACCGGGATCGAAGCCGATCCCGAGGCGCGGATCTCGGCCCTGCCGCTGCTGGGCGAAGAGGAGCGCGCCCAGCTCGTCGCCTGGAACGAGGAGACGCGGCGGCAGCGCCCCGAGGAGTCGGCGGGCCTGACCCTGCACGGAATGTTCGCGGCGCAGGCTGCCAGGACGCCCGACGCCGTGGCGCTGATCGCGGGCGAGGAACATCTGACCTTCGCCGAGCTGGAAGCTCGCTCCAGGGATCTCGCGCTGCGCTTGCAGAGCCTGGGCGTGGGGCCCGAGGTGCCGGTGGGGATCTTCCTCGAGCGCGACGCCGAGCTGGTCATCGCGCTCCTCGCCACACTACAAGCCGGGGGGTTCTACGTCCCCCTCGACCCCGCCTACCCCGCGGACCGCATCGGCTTCATGCTGGAGGACAGCGGTTGTCAGATCGTGCTGACGTCCGATTTGCTGGCTCCCAACCTCCAGAAAAATGGGGTGGGGGCGGTGCGAGCGCTGGTTTGCTCCGCGCAGCCGACTGGCAGCGACGAAGGAGCGCACACGAAGGAGGCGAGCAGGAGTAAACCAGCGCTCGCACCGGAGGCGGCACAACCCACCGCTCTCCCGAATAATCTCGCGTATCTGATCTATACCTCGGGCTCCACAGGACGCCCGAAGGCGGTGGCGATCGAGCACCGCGGTGCCGTCGTC
Source organism: uncultured Acidobacteriota bacterium (assembly GCA_963756595.1). Lineage (GTDB taxonomy): Bacteria > Acidobacteriota > Thermoanaerobaculia > Multivoradales > UBA5704 > DATARR01. Next base: position 95,351 of record CAVWOZ010000061.1, on the reverse strand, counting down.
CTGATGCACTGGTCTCGCCGCGAGTTCTCCGACCACGAGCTGGCAGGAATGCTCGCCTCGACCTCGATCACCTTCGACATGTCGATCTTCGAGCTGTTCGCTCCCCTCTGTTGGGGCGGCACGGTAATCCTCGCCGCCAACGCCCTGGCGCTCCCCGACCTCCCGGCAAAACACCAAGTGAGGGTGGTGGACACCGTCCCCTCTGCGATCGCCGAGCTGCTGCGGATGGGCGCCCTGCCGCCGTCCGTGGTGACGGTGAACCTCGGCGGCGAGCCGGTGCCGCGGGCGCTCGCCGACCGCGTCTACGTACAGGCCGGAATCGAGCGGCTGATCAACGTCTATGGCCCTTCCGAGGACACCACGTTCTCCACCTGGGAAGTGATCGAGCGCCGGTCGGAGCGGGCGCCGGCGATCGGCCGTCCGCTCGACGGCGAGCAGGCATGGGTGGTCGACGGCAACCTGATCCCGACCCCTGTCGGGGTGCCGGGGGAGCTGTACCTCGGCGGCGACGGCGTGTCGCGCGGCTATCTCGGCCGTCCGGAGCTGACGGCGGAACGCTTCGTCCCCGACCCGTTCGCCGCCGCCTCCGGCCGGCCGGGAGCGCGGATGTACCGGGTGGGCGACCTGGTGCGCTACCGTCCGGACGGGCGGCTCGAGTTCCTGGGGCGGATCGATCACCAGGTCAAGATCCGCGGCTTCCGCGTCGAGCTGGGGGAGGTCGAGGCGGCGCTCGCGCGTCTGGACGGAGTGGCGGCGGCGGTGGTGCTGGCGCGGCAGGACGCGGTGCTCGGCCTCCATCTCGCGGCTTTCGTGGTGCCCGAGAGTCTGGACCCGGCGACGCTCCGCGAAGGCGCCCGCGCGGCGCTCCCCGACTCCATGGTGCCGACGGCGTGGAAGCTGCTCGACGCGCTGCCGCTCACCCCCAACGGCAAGGTGGACCGGCGGGCCCTGGCGCGCCTCCCGATCGAGATGACGCCGGTGGGCGGGACAGGCTTCGTGGCTCCGGCGAGCCCGCTCGAGGAGGCGCTCTGCGGGCTGGTCGCCAGCCTTCTCGGCCTCGAACGGGTCGGCACGGCGGACGATTTCTTTCTTCTCGGCGGCCACTCCCTGCTCGCGGCGCGGCTGGTGGCGCGCATCCGCGAAGCGTTCGGGGTCGACCTGCCGCTGCGCGCCGTCTTCGAGGCGCCGACGGTGGCCGGCCTCGCCCGCCGGGTGGAAGCCGGCCGGCAGGCTGCGCCGCCCCCGAGCTCGCCGCGGCTCACCCTGGCGCCGCCCCCCTCGCCCCCGCCACTGCTGCCGCGCACCGGCGGCGAGGCGTTGCCGGCTTCCTTCGCCCAGCAGCGGCTGTGGTTCCTGCAGCGCCTGCGCCCCGAGTCGCCGGCCTACAACATGCCCTTCGTGTTCCGCATCGCGGGCTCGCTGCGGACGGCGGCGCTCGCCCAGGCGCTCGACGAGATCGTGCGCCGCCACGAGGTGCTGCGCACCGTCTACCGCGTCGCCGACGGCCAGCCGCTCCAGGTCGTGCAGCCGTTCGCGCCGCGCCCGCTCCCCGTCGTCGACCTCGAGCGCTCCGCGGAGCGGCCGAACGATCAGGCGGCGTGGCTGGTCTCCGAATGGGGCTCGCAGCCGGCCGATCTCGAGCGCGGCCCCATCCTGCGCACCTCGCTGCTGCGCCTCGCGGAGACCGAGCACCTGCTGCTGATCGACGTCCACCACATCGCCTCGGACGGCTGGTCGAGCAACCTGCTGACCTCCGAGCTCGGCGCGCTCTACCGCGCCTTCGCCGCCGGTCTCCCCTCGCCGCTCGAGCCGCTGTTCATCCAGTACGCGGACTATGCCGTCTGGCAGCGCGAGTGGCTTCAAGGGCCCGTGCTCGCGGCCCAGCTCGCCTTCTGGCGCGAGTGGCTGGGGATGGACCCCGAGCCGCTCGAGCTGCCGGCGGACCATCCGCGGCCGGCCGTGCAGAGCGGCCGCGGCGCCGTCGAGTCGCGGACCCTCCAGGGCGGCCGGCGGCTCGCGGGGCTCGCCCGGGAACGCGGCGCCACGGCCTTCATGGCGTTCCTCGCCGTCTTCCAGACCCTCCTCCATCGCTACAACGGCCGCACCGCGATCTCGGTCGGCTCGCCGGTCGCCAACCGCGGCCGGCTGGAGACCGAGGAGCTGATCGGCTGCTTCGTGAACACCCTGGTGCTGCACGCGGACCTCGGGGGCGATCCGCCCTTCAGGGAATTGCTGAGCCGGGTGCGGGAGGCGTCGCTCTCCGCGTACGCCCATCAGGACTTGCCGTTCGAGCGCCTGGTCGAGGAGCTGGTCTCGGGGCGCGACCTGTCGCGCACGCCGCTCTGCCAGGTGGCGTTCTCCTTCCAGCAGGAGACGGCCGCGGCGCTCGACTTCGGCCCCGAGCTGCGGGTCGAGATGGAGGAGGGGCGCGGCGGGAGCGCCAAGTTCGACCTCGCCCTGTTCGTGGGGCGCGCCGAGGAGTCCACCGAGCTGCTGGCCGAGTACAGCCTCGACTTGTTCGAGGGAGCGACGGTGCAGCGCCTGCTCGGGCATTTCGAGACCCTGCTGCAAGGGGTCGAAAGGGCGCCCGAGACCCCCCTCTCGGCGCTCCCCCTGCTGAGCGACGCCGAGCGCGCCCAGCTCGCCGCCTGGAACGAGGAGACCCGGCGCCAGCGCCCCGAGGAATCCGATGGGCAAACCCTGCATGGAATGTTCGGGGCCCAGGCCGCGCGGACACCCCAGGCCGTTGCGCTCATCGTGGGTGAGGAGAGGCTGACCTACGCGGATCTGGATCGCCGCTCATCCCATCTCGCCTCGCGCCTTCAGAGCCTGGGAGTTGGCCCCGAGGTGCCGGTAGGGATCTTCCTCGAAAGAGACGCGAACCTCGTCATCGCCCTCCTCGCCACCCTCCGCACCGGCGGCTTCTACGTCCCCATGGACCCGGCCTATCCCGCAGAACGCCTGAGCTTCATGCTCGAGGACAGCGGTTGCAAGGTCGTCCTGACCTCCTCCTTCCTGGCGGAAAAGCTCCCGGAGACCGGGGCGGGGGCGGGTCTTGTCCTGATTTGCCCCGCGCAGGCGACTGGCAGCGACGAAGGAGCGCACACGAAGGAGCCGAGCAGGGGCAAACCAGGGCAAGACCCGGAGGCGGCACAATCGCAAAACCTCGCCTATCTCATCTACACCTCGGGTTCCACCGGCCGCCCGAAAGCCGTGGCCATCGAGCACCGCAGCGCCGTGATCCTGATGCACTGGTCCCGCCGCGAATTCTCGACCCTCGAGCTGTCGGGCATGCTGGCCTCGACCTCGATCACTTTCGACATGTCGGTCTTCGAGCTCTTCGCGCCGCTCTGCTGGGGGGGCACCGTGATCCTCGCCGCGAACGCCCTGGCCCTCCCCAAGCTCCCCGCCAAGGACCTCGTGCGGGTGGTCGACACCGTTCCCTCGGCGATCGCCGAGTTGCTGCGGTTGGACGCCCTCCCCCCCTCCGTGGTGACGGTGAACCTCGGCGGCGAGGCGGTGCCCCGGGTGCTCGCCGACCGCGTCTACGCGCAGGCCGGGATCGAGAGGCTGATCAACGTCTACGGCCCGTCCGAGGACACGACGTTCTCCACCTGGGAGCCGATCGAACGGGAGTCCGATCGGGCGCCGGCGATCGGCCGTCCGCTCGATGGCGAACAGGGTTGGGTGGTGGACGCGAACCTCGAGCTGGCGCCGGTGGGAGTGCCGGGGGAGCTCTACCTCGGCGGCGACGGCCTCTCGCGCGGCTACCTCGGCCGTCCGGAGCTGACCGCGGAGCGCTTCGTTCCCGATCCGTTCGCCGCCGCCGCCGGCCGTCCGGGAGCGCGGATGTACCGGGTGGGCGACCTCGTGCGCTACCGGCCGGACGGGCGCCTCGAGTTCCTCGGGCGGATCGATCATCAGGTCAAGATCCGCGGCTTCCGCGTCGAGCTCGGCGAGGTGGAGGCGGCGCTCGCGCGACTCCCCGGCGTCGAGGGGGCGGCCGTGCTGGCCCGGCAGGAGAGCGGCGACACGCGGCTGGTCGCCTACGTGGCCGTGGCGTCCGCGGCGGCCTCGGCCGCCCTCACGCCCGCCGCCCTGCGCGAGGCGCTCCGCGAACGGCTGCCGGAGTTCATGGTGCCCTCGGCGTTCGTCTTCCTGGATGCCCTGCCGCTCACCCCGAACGGCAAGGTGAACCGCCGCGCCCTGCCGCAGCCGGACGCCGCCGCGGAGACCTCCGGCGCGGAGTACGTCGCGCCGCGCACCCCGCTCGAAGAGCTGCTGGCGGAGATCTGGACCGCCGTCCTGGAAGTCGAGAGGGTGGGGATCGACGACCCCTTCTGGGACCTCGGCGGCCACTCCCTCCTCGCCACCCGCGTCCTCGCCCGCCTGCTCGACGCGACCGGCGTCGAGCTGCCCCTCCAGGCCCTCTTCGAGCACCCCACCGTGCGCCAGCTCGCCGAGGCCGTGGGGCGCCAGCTACTCGACGACGGCGGCGACGAGGTGGACGAGTACCTGGCCGAGCTCGAAGGGGAATTCGCGCCCGAGACCCAGGGGCGCTAGGCGGGAGGCTTGGCGGCTTTCATGTCCACCACCATGTAGGTGCCGTCCGCGTAGACGGCGTGGGCGCCGGGGGAGTAGGCGAGGCGCTGCAGGAACTGCGGGTAGAGCGCCATGGGGAGGGTGACCCAGCGGGCGCCGAAGCGCTCGCGGATGGTGCGGCCGGGGTCGGAATCCTGGCCCGAGACGACGTTCACGTAGGCCGCGAAGAGCTGCGGGTCCTTGAGATAGAACGCCGTGGGATCGAGGGCGACCAGGCTCTGGAGCTGGGGCGCGAAGTAGAAGAGCGGCGCCGAGTCCCCCCACTGCGCCGTGAACACCCGCTCGCCCGCCGCGCCGTGATCCTTCAGCCAGGCCGCCATGCCGAGCGGCGCCGAGGCGTCCTCGATCCCCTGCGAGCGCAGCATCCCGAACGTCCACAGGATGCCGACCAGCACGGCTCCCGCGCCCACCTTGCGCTCCCAGGAGGGGAGCGGCGGGATGCCCAGATTCCGCCAGTCCCGCGCCGCGATCGCCAGCGCGAGCAGGGAGAGCGGCGCCCCCAGCTCGAAGAAGCGGCGGATGGCGAACGTCCCGGCGAGCAGGAAGGCGAGCGCCGTGATCCCCACGGTGAGCGTGGCGCGGGTGCGCAGGCGCGGCTGGAGGAAGAGGGCGAAGAGGAGGAGCGCCGGGGCGAGGAACGCCGTCCACTGGTCGAGCATCAGGGCGAGGGTCGGTGGGGAGAGCTCGGTGCCGAGCTGCGAGTGGAGCGCCGCGTTGCCGGCCGTGGTCGCCTGGAAGGGGATCACGAAGTTGGTGATCAGGAAGAGGCGGAAATTCTCCGGCACGTCCGGGTTCAGGAGCTGCCCGAGGAGCCAGCCCCCCGCCACGATCGCGACCGGCTGCCAGGGGACGCGGCGCGCTTCGGCGGCTCCCGGCTCCTTCGACGAGACCAGCCCGCAGAACGCCCAGAGGATCGCGAGCGGAATGGCGATCCAGGCGCCGGCGTGGGTGAGCGCGAAGAGGGCGGAGACTACGAACAGCGTCTTCCAGCGCCGCTCGACGAGGAGAGCCGCCACCAGCGCCGTGAAGCCGATCAGCCAGACGTGGGGGCGGCACATCTCCATCCGCTGGGCGAAGAGGGTGCCGAGGCCGCCGAGCCCGAGCATGAACCACCAGGGCTTCGGCGCGCGCACGATCCACAGCGCCGCCGCGAAGGCGCCGGCCAGGAAGAGCTGCCCGAGGAGCACCCCGGCGAGCCCCGCGCTCTCGAGCGAGAGGCGGGCGAACGGCATCAGCAGGAGATGGAAGAGGGGCTCGCCGTCGGCGAAATGGTCGTAGCTGATCGAGAACGGGGTCCAGTGGAACGAGGCGATCCGCGGCCCCGAGGTCAGCATCTCGCGCGCGAGGCCGAGATGGTAGTACTCGTCGTACGACCAGGGCTGCGGATTCTGCCAGCGCAGCGAGAAGAAGAGGAGCACCACCGCCGCCGCGGCGAGGATCAGCTTGAGCGCGGGATTCCGCTCGGGGACCGCGGTGATCGCGGGAGCAGCGTCCCCCGCGGCTTTCTGGGAGCGGCGCTCCTTCTTGGCGCGGGCGAAACGGGCCGGGGGAGCGAGGGACGCGGCGATGGCCTGAAGCATGGCCGGGAGTCTATCCGCCGGCCGGCGGCGGCGCCAAACGTCCCGTGGGGGTTATCGTAGAAGCATGAAGCTGCCTCTCGCCGTTCTCCTGATGCTCCTGATCGCACTCGCTGCCCTCGCGGCAACACCTGCCGACGGCCCTCGCATCGTCGTCCTCGGCATCGCGCAGGACGGCGGCATGCCGCAGATCGGCTGCGACTGCACGCACTGCGCGGCGGCGCGGCGGGATCCGTCCCGCGTCCGCCACGTCGCGAGCCTGGCGATCCACGTCCCGCGGACCGACCACGTCTACCTGGTGGACGCGACGCCCGACCTGCCGGCGCAGATCGAGATGATCCACGCCTTCCATCACCGCCCCGTGGGACCGCTGGCCGGCAAGACCGACCGCGCCCCCGTCGACGGCGTCCTCCTCACCCACGCCCACATCGGCCACTACCTGGGGCTCGCCCAGTTCGGCTTCGAGAGCCTGAGCACGAAGGACATCCCCGTCTGGGCCTCTCCCCGCATGGCCGCCTACCTGCGCACGAACGGCCCCTGGAGCCAGCTGGTCCGCCTGGACAACATCGCTCTCCGCGAATTCCAGCCCGGCCAAGCCTTCGAGCTGGAGCCCGGGATCACCGTCAAGCCGATCCAGGTTCCCCACCGCGACGAATACTCGGACACCCTGGCCTTCCTGATCCGAGGACCCAAGAAGACCCTCCTCTACGTCCCCGACACCGACACCTGGACCACCTGGTCCAAGCCGCTCGCCGACGTCCTCCGCGACGAAAGGGTGGACGTCGCCCTCCTCGACGGCACCTTCTACTCGGCGGACGAGCTGCCGGACCGCGACGTGACGAAGATCAAGCATCCGCTGATCACCGCGACGATGGACCTGCTGCAGCCGCTGGTGAAAGCGGGAAAGGTACGCGTCTTCTTCACCCACCTGAACCACTCGAACCCGGCGCTCGAGCCGGGCGGCGCGGCCGAAAAGGCGATTGTGGCGCGGGGGTTCGGGGTGGCGGAGGAGGGGGCGGCTTTCAGGTTGTAGAGGGTTTCGGTTCTAAACAATTTTCGCGCGTGACGTGACTGCCTCGATGGTGAGGCAAGGGCGCAGGAGAGCCGTGTCTCCGTGCGGCCGGAGTGCGCGAATATTCTGATCGGAAGGAGTCGAAATCATGGCGAGGCGGATTTTCTTGTTTCTTTCGTTGTTCCTGATCCTGCCGTTGGCCGTTTTGGCTCATGGCGGTCACAGCGGGCATAGTCACAGCTCTTCCAGGAGCCATAGCAGCTTCCACTCGAGCTACAAGGCGCACGGTGGCTCCAGACGCAGCGGTCCTCCCAAGACGAGCCGCAGCCATCCAAGGGCGGGGAGTCACCGGAGCAAGACACGAAGCCATTCTGCCAAGGGCGGGCCTGTCCACGTCCGAAGCTATTCGCGCCGCTCGGGTACCCAGGTCAAGACCTATGATCGGACCGCCCCGCGCCCGAAGCCGACTGGAGCCAAGACGCCGGCCACCGCGCGGGCCCGCCGCGGCAACCTCGCAACCTGCCTTTCCGGAACGGCGGTTGGAGCCTGCGATCACTCCCTCCTGACTCCTGGAGAGCTGGCCCGGGTCCGTAAGGTGGAAGCAGGGACGCCGGCCACCTCGCACACGACGGGGCACGGTTACGTCAACTCCCAGGGCGAACGGGTTCCATCGCCGACCTGGACCAAGGATGGTAAGGCGCCGGCCGGTGCGAGCGCGAAATGCCGGGATGGCTCGTTCAGCTTCAGCCGCTCGCGGCGAGGGACGTGCTCTCACCATGGCGGCGTCGCTTCCTGGCTGTAAAGACAGGGCTTGACGCCCGAGAATCGTTTCTATAACCTTTTGGTTATGCAACCCTCTGGTTATGGAATCCGTCCCCCCCACAACCTCGACGCGACGTTCGCGGCGCTCGCCGATCCGACGCGGCGGGCGATCCTGGCCCGGCTGGCGACGGGTGACGCTTCGGTCACCGAGCTGGCGGCGCCCTTCGATCTCAGCCAGCCGGCGATCTCCAAGCATCTGAAGGTGCTGGAGCGCGCGGGGCTGATCTCCCGAGGGCGCGACGCGCAGCGGCGGCCGTGCCGGCTGGAGGCGGCGCCGCTCGCCGTGGCGACGGAGTGGATGGAGACCTACCGCCGGTTCTGGGAGGAGTCGTTCGAGCGCCTCGACGCCCTCCTCGACGAGATGCAGGCCTCGCAGACGACCCTGGAAACCCGAGACGACAGGAGGAAGCCCCGATGACCAGCACGCCGAGCACGGAAACCCTGAAAGTCACCACCCCCTCCGACCGGGAGGTGGTCCTCACCCGCCGCTTCGCGGCGCCGCGCAGCCTGGTGTTCGACGCCTGGACCCGGCCGGAGCTGCTGAAGCGCTGGTTCGGCCGCAAGGGATGGACCCTCCCGGTCTGCGAGGTCGATCTCCGCGTGGGCGGCGCCTGGCGCTACGTGATGCGCGGCCCCGACGGCCGCGAGATGGGGATGCGCGGCGTCTACCGCGAGATCGCGGCGCCGGGACGGCTGGTCTACACCGAGGCGTTCGACGACTACCCGGGCGAGTCGGTGGTCACCGGCGTCTTCGAGGAGGCGGATGGCTGGACGCTGATGACCCACACCGTGCTCTGCGAGTCGCAGCAGATCCGCGACGCGATCCTCGCCACCGGCATGGAGAAGGGGGCGGGCGAGACCTACGACCGCCTCGAGGAGCTGCTGGCGACGCTCGTCGCGCGCTGAGGGCTGCAGGGCGCAGGGGAGGCTCGCCGCTACCCCGTCCCGAGCGGCAGCTCCCCCTGCGCGTCGGGCTCCCAGAGGGCCTCGTCGCCGACCTGGATCGTCCCTCCGGCGAGGACCTCGGCGCAGGCGCCGGCCCGCCAGTGGGGGCGGAGGGCGAGCTTCAGGCCGTCGCAGGCCTGGTCCATCTGGTAGCAGGGGTTGCACTCGGTCCAGATCCGCAGACGCACCGGACCGATGCGGAGGACGCGGCCGCGGGTCTTCTCGAGGGCGATGCCGGAGAGGAGGAGGTTGCCGCGCCGGGCCGACGGATCGAGGTCGACCCCGAGCTCGGCCGTCGCCGCCGCCCAGTCCTCCTCGGCGAGGAGGACCACCTGCCGCCGCCCTCCCTGGTCGGCGTTCCCTTCGATCCCCCGCCCGGCCACCAGGGTGGCCGAGGGCCGGGCATCCATGGGGCCGCGCTTGCAGCGCTTGAGGTAGATGGCGCGCAGGCGGCCGGGGGCGGGGAGGGTGGGATCCATGGGGGCTAGGATATCGCCCCTGCCGTCCCTGCCGTCCCTGCGGTCCCTGTCGTCCCTCGGTGGTAACGTTTCCCCCCGCGAAGTCACCTCAGCGTGAGAGACCGATCCATCGGCTTTGGGAGGTGTGCATGGATGGCCCATGGTTCTATGGCGATGCGGGGCAGGCTCTCGGGCCGGTGAGCCTCGACGAGCTCCTCGGGCGGCTGTTCGCGATGCCGAATCCGCACGGCGTGCTGGTCTGGCGCGAGGGGCAGGGAGACTGGAAGGAGGCGGGGTCGGTGGGGGAGATCAGCTCCCGATTGCCCCCGCCGTTGTCCGGGACCCCTGGGATGTCCGGGGCGCCGCGGATGCCGGGGGCGAGGCCGCCCTTCGCGGCGAATCCGGCCGCGATGGCGGCCCGGCTCCGGCCGGTCGAGGACGCGGAGGTCATCGCCCGGCTCTACCGGCGGCTGGTCCTGCTGGTCGGCTCGCAGATCCTCCTGGTGGTCTTCAATACCGCGATCGAGGGCCTCCCCGAGTCTTTGAAAGTGACCTTCCAGGTGGTGCTCCTCCTGGTGATGCTGGCCGTGGGGGTGGCCGTCCTCGCCACGGCCTACCAGCTCTCGGCCCGCCTCGACTCCGGGCCTCCGATCCTGTGGACGATCGGCATGTTCTTCCCCTGCTTCAACCTCCTCGTGCTGCTGGCGCTGAGCCTGGTCGCGCAGAGCTGGTGCAAGCGCCATGGCATCAAGGTGGGTTTCCTCGGACCGAGCCGCGAGAGCATCGAGGAGCTCCGGCGGAGCCTCTCGACGTCGGCCTTCGACTGACGGGGAGGGGGAGAAGAAAGCGTCGCTCGGGCTTATGATACCGGCCGCGATGCCCATCCTCCGCCTTCTTCGCCGCCTCGGCCTGCCGGCCTGCGGGGTCCTTCTGGCCCTGGGGCTCGCCGCGCCCGGCGCCTTCGCCGCCGGCGCCGACTTCGCGCCGCCCGTCCGCCTGGTCTCTCCCGTGGCGGGGACGGCGCTCGCGGCGGGCTCGGAGGCCGCGCTCGAGTGGGCGCCACTCGCTCCCTTCTCCCGGCTGCCGGCGGCGGAGGAGTGGGAGGCGTTCCTCAGCCTCGACGGCGGCGTGACCTACCCCCTGCGGATCACGCCGCATCTCGATCAGGATCTCCGCCGGGTCCGCTTCCGGGTTCCGGACCTGCCGGCGGTGGACGCGCGCATCCTGCTGCGCTTCGGCGACGAGCGCCGGGAGACCGCCGTCGCGCTGCCGGTGCACCTCTCGATCGCCGGACCCCTGCATTCCTACCCCTTCCTGGCGCTGCCGGACCGCGCGTCGTCCGCCGGCGAGCCGGCGCTCCCCGGCCAGGCCGGGGTGGTCGCCTGGGTGGAGGGGTCGCGCCGCGGCGGCGGTCTGCGCGCGGTGGTCGCGGCCGAACGGCCGACCCTCGCGGCCCGCCTCGCGCCCCCCGCGATGCACGCCTCCGAAGCCGTGCTCGCCTCCGAGCCGGCGCCCTCTCAAGCCCCCGGGCCGCCGCCGGGCGAGGGACGGCTCGCCGATCCCGCTTCGACCTACCGCAGCGCTCTCTCGCGCGCCGGCAGCGGCCCCCTCCTCGCCTCCGACCTCCGTCTCCTGACGCAGCGGCAGAACGAATAGACCGGGACTTTCCTCCCATCACTCCGGAGCCGGCGACCTCCCGCGTGGGGCGGCGCTCAACAAAGTCTTTGCGGTCTTTCGTCCTGCTGTGCGCAGGAGGAGTTGTCGATATGTTCGGGAGAGCTTCATCCAGAGTTTTGATCGGATTTTTCTGTCTGCTGATTTGTCTGTTGATCTTTGCGTCCGCCGCCGTCCAGGCGCAGACGCCGGGGATCGGCGCCATCCGCGGCAAGGTGGTCGACGCGGCGGGGGCGCCGGTGGCGGGCGCCGCGGTGACGGTGGCGAGCGAGGCGACCGGCTTCACGCGCTCGACGCGCAGCGACGCCGGGGGGAACTACACCCTCCCCGAGCTGCCGCTGACCGGCACCTACAAGCTCACGGTCACCCATGAGGGGATGAGCCCGCAGGAGCGGACGGGGCTCCAGCTCCGCGGCGGCCAGACGGCGGCGATCGACGTGGTGCTGAACCCCGCCGCGGTCGAGGCGGCGATCACCGTCTTCGGCACGGCGGCGGGGGTCGAGAGCGGCTCGCCGCAGCTCGGCAACCGCTTCGACGCCGGGAAGATCCAGGAGACGCCGCTGAACGGCCGCAAGCTGACCTCGCTGCCGCTGCTCAACTCGGCGGTGCGCTCGGCGCGCGGCACCGGCGACCTCTTCCTCGGCGAGACCCTGTTCGTGATCAACGGCGGCGGCCGCCGACAGGCGACCTACACGGTGGACGGCGGCAGCGCCGACGACTCGTGGGGGCGGCAGACGATCTTCACCACCCTCCCCCTCGCGGCGCTCCAGGAGGTCACCGTCCTCACCAACAGCTTCTCGGCCGAGTACGGGCGCGGCACCGGCGGCGCGATCAATCTGGTGACCCGCACGGGGACCAACGACGTGCGCGGCGACGTGGTGGCGACCTCGCGCCCGGGCGGCCTGCAGTCCGACGCGCCGATCACCGAGCAGAAGTCGCACGACGAGCTGAAGCAGGGGAGCGCCTTCTTCTCGGGGCCGCTGGTCCACGACCGCGCCTACTGGTCGCTCGCCGGCGAGTACAGCGATCAGGACCGCGACTCGATCATCACCTCGCCGCTCGCCCCCGGCACCTTCACCGGCCACTCCAAGCAGACCCTCCTCTTCGGCCGCGCCGACGTCGACCTCGATCCGGCGAACCACCTTTCGGGACGCTTCGATCTCGATCACTTCCGCGACGACAACCCGCAGGACGTGGTGGGCGGCGTGACCCTGCCGAGCGCCGGCCGCACCTTCCGCCGCAACACGCAGGGGGCGCAGATCGGCGAGACCGCGGTGCTCAGCGATTCGGCGTTCAACGACGCCCGGCTGGTCTGGCAGGACGGCGATCCGATCACCCAGTTCGATCCCAACCATCCGTCGACCCAGTTCGTGCGCCCGGGGGTGTCGACCGAGGGGGAATCGCGCTACGCGCTGCTCACCAACCGCGAGTGGCAGCTCGCCGACACCGCCTCGCTCGCCCTCGGCGAGCACTTCCTGAAGCTCGGCGGCGACGTCATCCAGTCGCGCTCGGGGGGGAACGGCCAGGAGTTCGGCGCGCCGTTCGTGCTCGGCCAGTTCACCTTTCTCCCCGGCATCTCGCCGGCGATCCCCACCTCGAGCCTGACCCTCGCCCAGGTGCAGCGCTTCACGCAGGGGTTCGGCAACGTCCACTATTCGATCGACGAGACCCTCTGGTCGCTCTTCGCCCAGGACGACTACCGGCTGCGCAGCAACCTGGTGCTCAACCTCGGGGTGCGCTACGACCGCCAGGACCTGACGGACGACACCAACAACGTCTCCCCCCGCCTCGGCTTCGCCTGGAGCCCGGGGAATGACGGCAAGACCACGGTGCGCGGCGGCTACGGCATCTACTACTCCGAGGTGCAGGCGAACATCGACGCCAGTTGGGCGCTCGCCGGCCCGACCGGCTTCTTCAATTTCAGCGCGGCGCCGGGGCAGCTCGGCTTCCCGACCTCGCTCAATCCCCTGCCGGCCTTCCCGCCGGGCGCCGTGCTGCCGCCGCGGGACATCACCATCCGCCCCGGGCAGGCGGGGTACTACAACCGGTTCTTCGCCGTCTCGAAGCTCCCCGGCTACGCCGACAGCTTCCTCAATCCGCGCACCGTGCAGACGACGCTCGGCGCCGAGCGGGAGATCGGCGCGCGCTGGTTCCTGAGCGTCGACGGCGTCCACTCGCAGACCACCGACATCGTGCGCAACCTCGACCTCAACGCGCCGGCGGAATTCGTCCGCACCGCCCCGGGGCAGGTGCGCTCGGGGGGCGCGGCGGACGCCACGCGGCCGATCGTCCCGACTCCCAACGGCTACCGCCGCATCCTGGCGACGGTGAACGACGGCGAGAGCAAGTACGACGGCCTCCAGCTCAACCTCCGTAAAGACTGGGCAGGGGCCGGCCAGCTTCTCCTCAGCTACACCTGGTCGCACACCCGGAACAACGTCGAGTCCGACGCGCCGGGGGGCGATCCCAACGACGCCCACGAGCTTTCGAAGGAATGGGCGGACAGCCTCCTCGACCAGCGCCACCGCGGCGTGCTGAGCGGCTGGGTGGGATTGCCGTGGGAGCTCCACCTCGGCGGCGTCGGCGAGTACGGCACCGGCCGGCCGTACAACATCACGACGGGGGTGGACAACAACGGCGACGGCGCGAACACCGACCGGCCGGTGATCAACGGCCACGTGATCGGCAGGAACGCCGGTCGCGGCGGCAACCTCTACCAGCTCACCCTCTTCGTGGAGCGGGAGTTCTCCGTCGGCTTCGGGCGCCTCAACCTGCGCGCCGAGGTCTTCAACGTCACGAACCACGCGAACGTGGTGGGGTACAACGGGGTCTACGGCAACGATCCCACCGGCAAGCCCCTCGCCACCTTCGGGCAGCCCCTCGGCGGCATCAGCAACGTCGATCCGGGGCGGCAGTGGCAGTTCGAGGCGCGGGTGCGGTTCTAGGCAGGGAGTAGTTCCTGGGAGCGCCGGCGTCCCGCCGGCTACTAACTAGAAAACCAAGAAGAAACCAGTTAGTAGCCGGCGAGACGCCGGCGCTCCCAGGAGGGGTTCTTTTTCAGGGAGCCTTCGGGGCGTCGGCCAGCCTGGCGAGGGCGGCTTCCAGGCGGCGGATGCGGGCGTCCTGCTCCGCGAGCTGCGCCTCCTGGCGCTCGATCGTGCCGTGCTGCTTCTGGACCTCGTTGAGGAGCATGGCATTGATCGTGTGGTAGCGCACCGTGAACGGCTTCCCCTGGGCGTCGAGCTGGACCAGCTCGGGGGAGACCTTCGCCACCTCCTCGGCCAGCAGACCGTACTGCAACAGATGCGAGCCGTCGTCGTAGGGCGCCTTGTAGTGGAAGGTGACGGGGCGGAGCTTCATCAGCTCGTCGCTCGCGCCGCCCATGTCCGCCACGTCCTCCTTGAAGCGGAGCGAGGAGGTCACCGTGCCGAGCTGGCCGTTGGCATCCACGAAGACCTCGACGCCGCTCGCGCTGGTGGCGCCATTGATGCCGGCGATGAAGGTCGCGGTGTGCACGGCCGAGTCGCCGATGCGGATGGTGTTCGATTCGTTCCCCGGCGCCTTGTTCCCGATGTCGATGTTGTTGCTCCCCGAGCCGATCGTCTGTCCGGCGAACCGTCCCAGGGCGATGTTGCCGGTCCCGCTGGTGCCGCTCAGGGCATTGGCGCCGACCGCCGTGTTGTTCCCCCCGGTCGAGGTGTTGACCAGCGCCTCGTAGCCCACTGCGGTATTGCCGCTGGCCGTGGTGTTCCCATTCAGGGACTCGACGCCGACCGCCGTGTTCGTGTTGCCGGTGGTGTTCGACGGCAGGGAGCCCGTGCCGACCGCCGTATTGAGATCGCCGGTCGTGTTCGCGACCAGCGCGAAGGTGCCCACGGCGGTGTTCTCGAACCCGGTCGTGTTCGCCATGCAGGCGTCGAAGCCGACCGCCGTATTGAAGAATCCGCTGGTGTTGGAGGAGAGGGCGTTGTCGCCGAGCGCGGTGTTGCCGCTCCCCGTCGAGACGCCGGGATTGCCGGCGCCGGTGCCGAGGTAGGGCTGGGCGTGGGCGGCGGACACGGCGGTCAGGAAGAGCGCGACGAGCAGGAGCGGAAGGGACCGGCGGCGAATCGTGGCTTGACGGCGCATCGATGGAACCTCCTCTGTTATGGAATCAATATATTCACAATGATCGATATCCGTCAAGCGCTTGCCGGATCGCCATGTTCATCGACTCGTTGAGCTTTTCGGGCCTCGACGCGGAGGTGAAGAAATCCCAGGCCGACTTCGACGCCACCCACCCCAGCCTCGTGGTGCGGTGACGTTACTCGGCCTTGTTTTCCGCCGCCTGGATCAGTTTCGAAAGGATCGGCTTGACCTCCTCGCCGTGCCGATCGAGCTCGCTCTTGCAGAGAGCGAGGACGCGCGGATGAACGCGCGCGTTCTCCCGCAGCGACCACTCCGCGACCTTGCCGATGGCCATCTGTTGGACGTCTTCCTTCCCGGTCTTCAGCGACCAGGGGAGGCAATCGATGATCCTCGCGATGTACTCCTGACGGCCCGTGGCGTAGAAGGAGCCCCACAGGAGGTCGAGGACCGCTCCGACCTTCACCTCGTACTCTTCCAGAGGCGGCGCCGTGCCCTTGATGAGGCTGGAGAGGGTCTCGGCGTCCGGGCTCTTCTCTTTGCTCACCGCATCACGAAGGAGCTTCATGGCGGGTTCGGTGCGGGAAAACCAGAGCGACAGCCAGACGTAGGCCCTCGCCTTGTCGTCGAGCTTCCAGATGGCCGGAGCCCACTCGTCGAGGCGATCCGGATGATCGTGGAAGACCTGGGCGAGGAATCCGGCCGCCGCCATGTGTGCGAGGTCGAGGTTGCCCTGCTTCTGCAACTCCGGGAGGAGCGACGGAATCACGCCGGGCTGGGGATTCTGATAGTAGAACGCGAACGACGGCTGGCCGAAGCGCGGCAATTCCACGGCGGAAGATTTCGGGGGCCCTTCACGGACGACGTGTGTTTCGACGTAGTTCGGGTCGTAGTCCAGGTGGATCGTCTTGGGCTTGTACTCTCCGCGAAGTGCCGCTTCGGCCCGGTCCTTGAAGAGCTTCATGGCCGGTGAATCGGGATCGGTCTTGAGGTACTCGTCCGCGTACTTCACGGTCTTCTCGAAATGGCCGAGCTGGTACTCCGTGAAGGCCAGGAAGAAGCCGATCGCAGGGGACGGCTTATCGCCGCTGAGGCTCAACGCCCGCAGGAGCTGGGACTCGGCTTCGGCCGCCTTGCCTGCGCCCGCATAGTGCTGGCCGAGGAGGGTGGGGGGCCGCGGAGACTGCGGATCGAGCCGCGCCGCCTCGGTCAGGTGCTGCACGGCCTTGTCCCACGCACCGTCGATGTCGAGGTTGTGCCCCATCCGGTAGCAGTCGCCGAGCTGCAGCTCCGTCTCGAAATCGTGGGGCGAGGCCTGGAGCTTGGCGAGGAGGCGCGCTTCGACCGACCGCCAGAGCGTTTGAGCCTTGGCCTTCTCCGCGAGGGTTTCCACCCGGGGAGGAAAGGCGTTGGCGATCTCATGCAGCTCCTGGAAGTCGGCTTCCAGGGGCCTCGGAGCCTCCTCGGCGGCAGCGAAGGTCCAACCCGCTCCAGCGATCAGGAAGAGGATCAGGACGGCGACCCTGGATCGATTCATCGGATTTCCTCCGGATCAGACCCCCATTCTATAGTAAGAATTAAGACTTCTCGACGGCCTTGGCGTTCAGGAGCCCAATTTCTTCCGCACCGTCACCAGGAAGGAGCCCTGGCCGACCGGCGGCCCTTCGATGTGCAGCCGCAGCTTGCCGCCGGGCGCCGGCGAGCAGGAACGCAGGCTCACCCCCGCGATGGGGAGGGGCTTGTCGCGTTGCCGGGTCTCGGCGGTGGCCGCGAGATCGTCGCAGCGTCCGAGGGAGGCCGGCGCCTCGACGTCGATCCCGCGCAGGGGAATGGGCTGCTGGAAGTCGTTCGAATTGACGATCCAGAAGCGCCGCTCTCGAGAGGTCGCAGCGGCGTCCTCGAGATAGAGCCGGCCGGGCTCGATCACCTCGTAGCTCGGCGTCTTCCCGGTGAGCCGCACCACCAGGTAGTGCGAGAAGCCGCCGCGGTCGGGGGAGGCGTAGAGGGGGGCTCCCGAGCCGCCGAGGACGAAGTAGTCGATGCCGTCGTGGCGCTCGGCGCTCTCGCGCCAGTAGACGTGCTCGTGCCCGGAGAAGACCGCCTTGATCGGGTAGCGCCGGAAGAGGTCCTCGAGCTCGCAGCGATTGGCGATCGCCGGATGGCTGCTCCCCGCCGGTTTGTCGATCAGCGGCGAGGAGTAGAACTCCGTGTGGGTGAAGACGAAGATGGCGCGCGCATCCTTGTTGGCCTCGAGGTCCCGCTTCAGCCATGCGAGCTGCGGGCCGGTCACCGCGTCCGGCGCGGCGGGCTCGTCGGTGTCGAGAGCGATGAAGTGGGCTCCCGCGGCGTCGAAGGAGCCGTAGAGCTGGCCGAAGTGGCCGCGGAAGGCCTCCTCCGAGCACGGCGGTCCGCAGAGCTTTTCGGCGGGGGTGGCGCAGGTCTGCCCCTCGTGGATCTCGTGGTTGCCGGGGGAGTTGTAGAGCGGGACGCCGGCGAGCGGCCGGGCGGCGGCGGCGAAGGCGCGGTACTCCGCCTCCAGCTCCTCGCGGGTGTCGCAGTAGCCGTAGACGGTGTCGCCGGTCCAGATCACGAAGTCGGGACGGATCAGGCCGGCCTCGGAGAGGATCGTGCCGAGCACCCGCGGCAGCGGCCCGCCCTGGGTGGTCGGCCGGTTGTCGCCGCCGACCACGAACAGCAGATCGGCATTGGCGTCTTTGCTCGCGGCCGCGCCGGACAACGAGGCGGCAGGGAAGCTTTGGAGAGGGCGATCGGTCGCCGCTTGCGCCCCGCCGAGGCAGACGAGAGCGGCCAGCACGGACGATCCTGCGACCCGCCGCAGCATGGCCTCAGAGCACCTTCGAATCATGGTCCGCCCACACCAGCCCCGACATCACCTTGGGAAGGAAGCGGGTGGATTTCGCGGGGAGCATCTGGCCGCCGGCGATCGCTCCGGCGAAGGCGGCGGGGGTCATCGGGGGGAGCCAGACGCCGGTGCCGAGCTCGCCGGAGGCGACCTGGTCCCAGAGCTCGTCCGGGTTCGAGCGGTAGACCACGGTGCCGTTGGTCGACGCCTCGGGGGGGAGGCCGAGGGCGTTGAGGAGGGTCTCCTGGAAGATCTCGACGGCCAGCTTCGGCGTCGCTCCGAGGCTCGGGGGGCTCGGCGGCTGGGGGATCGTGGTGGGGTTGAGGTGCCAGATCTCGGGGTCGTGGTCGCGCACCCAGACGCCGATCGCCGGCTGCGGCGCGGCGGCCACGGCGGCGGCGAAGGCGGCGCCCCCCGTGCCATGGAACTTGTGGGTCGACTCCGGCACCCCGGCGAGCCTGGCGAGGTCGATCGGCTCCTTGAAGGCGCGGTGGATGGGGTCGATGGTCAGCGCCGGCGAGTCGAGGCTGGTGATCACCGTCAGCTTGGCCGCGGCGGCGGTGTCGGGGGCCGCGTTGTGCTCCTGGGCGAAGCGCTGGCCGACCTTGTAGCGATGGTGACCGTCGGCGATCGCGGAGGGGACGTCGAGCGCCTGCCGGTAGAGGGCGATGCGGGCCGGATCGTCGATCCGGTAGACCACGTGGAAGTGGCCGTCGGCGTCGCGGTGGCGCACCAGCGGCACCTCGCCGGCGAGGTCCTCGCGCAGCAGGGCGTCGAGGCGGCCGCCGTCCTCGGAGAGGAGGAGGGCGGGCTCGAGGTCGGCGCGGGTCGCGGCGAGGAGCGCCGTGCGGTCGGCGATCGCCTTCTCGAGCGTCTGCTCGTGGGGGCGGATCACCGCCGGGTCCTCGTAGCGGACGAGGCCGAGGAGGCCGAGCCGCTCGCCGCCGCCGGCGAGCTCGATCACGTAGGGGTAGATGGCCGGACGCGGATCGCGCGCGATCACCCCCTCCTTCAGCCAGCGATGGTGGAGGGCGGCGGCGAAGCGGTAGGGATCCCCTCCCTCGGGGGCCACCGGCCGGGTCAGGTGCACGAACTGGTGCGGCGACTGGACGTGGAAGCGGTCGCGTGCCGCGTCGTTGATCTGGTCATAGGGGGGCGCCGCCAGCTCGCCCGCATCTCCTGCTCCCGGCGCATAGTGCAGCCCTTCGAAAGCGTAAAGTCTCATGCGTCCTCCCTCCGGTCCGGCGGTCCGGCGCGTATTGTAGCGTGGGGTTGAGCTGAGGTCAGATCTCGCTCGCCACCCAGCGGGCGATCGCCATCCGCCGCAGGGTGATGCGGACGTCGCGCTGGTAGGCGCGGCTCTTGACGCCGGGATGCCAGGAGCGCGGGCGGGGGAGGGCGGAGGCGAGCTCGGCGGCCTGGCGGTCGGTGAGGGCCGCGGCCGAGCGGTGGTAGTAGTGGCGGGCGGCGGCCTCGGCGCCGTAGATCCCCTCGCCGAGCTCCACCACGTTGAGGTAGATCTCGAGGATGCGCCGCTTCGGGAGGTCGGCCTCGAGCTGGTGGGTGAGGATCGCCTCCTTCACCTTGCGCAGCGGGTTGTAGGAGCCCGAGAGCCAGAGGTTCTTCGCCACCTGCTGGGTGATCGTCGAGGCGCCGCGGGGGAACGTCTTCTCCTCCCAGGCGTCCTTCAGGGCGGCGCGGATCTCGGCGTCGTCGAAGCCGTTGTGGGCGAAGAAGCGCATGTCCTCGCTGACGATCACCGCCCGCTTGAAGCTCGCGGAGATCCGCGAGTAGGGGACCCAGACCTGCTCGACCTTCCGCTTCGGCCCGAAGATCCCCCAGCCGCGGTACTTCTCGATGAACGCCGTGCTCTCCGGATGCGCGTGGGCGAGCCCCGCCACGTCGGGCCAGGTGGCGGCCTCCCACGCCAGCCACGCCACCAGCAGGGCAAGGGCTGCGAGGAGCCAGCGGCGCCGATGTCGGCGAACGGGGCGAACGGGGATCGCGGGCGGAGGATCGGTCATCGAGGGGCGGAAGCTTACCAAGGGAGGGGACTTGTGCGAGAATTGCTATATGCTCTCGCGGCATTGTCGGTGTGGATTGACCGCTTGAAGGGCCGGCCGAAGGGTTCTTCGGCTTCGCGGGTTTCAGAGGTCCAAGGAGGCTCGGGTATGTACAACCGGTTCGGCTCGCGCGCGCTGCTCCTCCTGATGCTCGCTGCGCAGGCGGCGGACGCCGCCTTCGCGGCCCCGCCCACGCCGGCGGAGACCTTCGGCGTCGCGGCTCCTCTGCGGGAGACGCAGAAGGCGGCGCGGCAGCTCCCGTCCGAGCGGCTGGGGATCGCCCTCGCGACAGAGCTGGCCGTGCCGGCGGTGCGTCTGGAGGCCGTCGACCGCGAGGCGCTGCTGCGCGAGGACCTCGCGGCGAAGACGGACGGCAGGGCGGTGGAGAAGGGTGTGCGCTACGGCGTCGGCCGCGCCCTCCGGCTGGCCGCTCCCGACGGCCAGTGGTACGACCTCGCGGACGGCTCCCGGCTGTGGGCGGGGGAGATCGTGGCGGCCGAGGCGCTCGGCGTCCGACTGCACTTCGCGGGCGTCCACCTGCCGGCGGGGAGCGAGCTGGCGGTCTCCGCGCCGGCCGCGCCGTCCCCGGAGGCCGCCGGGAGCTTCCACAACGGCTCCTCCCGCTTCGACGCCGGGGCGCAGCCGCAGTTCTTCTTTCCTGGCACAGAAACTGATTTTTGGACCGGCTCGTTCGCCGGCGAGCGGGTGCGGGTCGAGTACCTGGCCCCCGCCGGCTCGCCCGCCGCGCTGCCCTTCTCAATCAATGGCGTGCAGCACCTCTACCGCGACCCGGTCGCCGAGCTGGCTGAAGGGCTGACCGCGAAGGCGGCGGGCCCCTGCCACAACGACGTGAGCTGCTATCCGGAGTGGGCGGACGTGGCCCGGGCGGTCTCCGGGATCGGCGTGGTCGACCGCGACTCGCTGTTCTGCACCGGCCAGCTCCTCGACGACCAGGCGCACGACTTCACCCCCTACTGGCTGACCGCCCATCACTGCGTCAACACCGCGGCCAAGGCGCAGTCGGCCGAGATCTACTGGCTCTACCAGACCCCGACCTGCGGCGGCGTGCCGCCGTCGCTCGGCAGCGTGCCCCACTCGGTGGGGGCGACGCTCCTCGCCACCAACGCGGGGTCCGACTTCTCGCTGCTGATGGTCGAGGGGGCGCTGCCGGACGGCCTCTTCTGGGCCGGCTGGACCAGCGCGCAGGTAGCCAACGGCACCCCGGCCGCCGCGATCCACCACCCGAAGGGGGACTACAAGCGGATCAGCTTCGGCTTCAAGGACGCCAATGCGGTCTGCAAGGCGTCGTACCACGACAACCCGAGCCTGCTGCGGATCAGCTGGACCGACGGGCCGACCGAGTCGGGCTCCTCGGGCTCCGGGATCTTCCGCGCCGACACCCACCAGCTCTTCGGCCAGCTCTTCGACGGCCCCTCGGCCTGCGGCCGGGAGACCTACGACTGCTACGGCGCCTTCGCCACCACCTATCCCCAGATCAAGGGGCTGCTGCGCGGCGGGACGGACGACGACTCGGCGCCGAACGCCTTCTGCGTCCACTCGCGGGCGATGGGGGCCGGCACGCTCAGGAACCGGATCGCCCGGGCGGGGAGCCCCGACTGGTACCGGACCACGGTGCCGGCCGGCGGCAGCGTCACCGTGCGGCTCGCCTTCAAGAACGCCGACGGCGACCTCGACCTCGCGGCGTTCCGGGCCTGCGGCGGCGGCCCGGCGGCGGTCTCGGCCGGGACCACCGACCAGGAGACGGTCACCGTCGCCAATCCGGCGGCGACGCCGGCCGTGATCTCGTGGCGGGTGATGCTCGCTTCCGATACCCGCAACAGCTATGACATGACGGTCACTCTCCATTGAGGCGTCGCTCGCGACATGTGCAACCTGGTGGTAAAGTTCGAACTCTCGAGGCGGCAGCAACCCCGCCGAGAAAAGGAGATCAGGATGTCTAGATTCTTCGATCGTGCCCAGCGTCCGGCGTTCGCGCTGGCGATCGGGCTGAGCTCCCTGCTGGCGGCGACCGGCGCAAGCCAAGCCGCGCCCGCCGCCCCCTCCGGCGCGGTGGCGGAGACCTTCGGCCTGCAAGGCCCCGCCGCTGCGAAGGCGGTGAAGCCGGTCCGCCTCACCCCGTCCGAGAAGCTGGGCGTCACCCTCGGCACGCCGCCGGAGGTCCGCCTGCCGGCGGTCGATCGCGAGGCGCTGCTGCGCCAGGACGCGATGGCCAAGAAGCTCGGCGGGATGAACGTCAAGGGGCTGCGCTACGGCGTCGGCCGCGACCTCCAGATCTCCGTCGCGGACGGCCACTGGTACGACGTGGCCGGGGGGGCTCGGCTCTGGGTGGGGGAGATCGTCTCGACCGACGCCCTCGGCCTGCGTCTCCACTTCAAGGGGGTCCACCTGCCGGCGGGCGCCGAGCTGGCGATCTACTCGCCGGGCGCCGCGGGAGTCGCCAAGAGCGGCTCGGCGCTGACCGACCCGGAGCGCAACGTCGAGTTTCACGAAGGATCGGCGGCCCAGAAGGCCGACTTCTGGACCGTCTCCTTCTTCGGCGACCGGACGCGCATCGAGTACCTGGCGCCGGCCGCCGCCGTCGCCGCCGGGACCACGGACGGCCTGCCGTTCGCCGTCGACCGCCTGCAGCACCTCTACCTCGACCCGGTCCAGCAGATCGCCAGGAGCCTGGTCAAGGACGCCGCCGGCTCCTGCGAGAACGACGTCACCTGCCACCCCGAGTGGGCGGACGTGGCGCGCGCGGTCTCCGGGATCGGCGTCGCCGGCCTGCAGCAGGATGCGATCTTCTGCTCCGGCCAGCTCCTCAACACCCAGGCGCAGGACTTCACCCCCTACTGGCTGACCGCCAACCACTGCCTGGACAACCAGAGCGACGCTTCCTCGGCCGAGTTCTACTGGTTCTACCAGACCTCGCAGTGCAACGGCACGCCGCCGTCGCTCTCCTCGGTCCCGCACTCGATCGGCGCCACCCTGGTCTCCACCAATCCGACCTCGGACTACACGCTGCTGCTGATCAACGGGGCCCTCCCCGACAACCTCTTCTGGGCCGGCTGGACGAGCGCGATCCTCCCCAACAACATCGACGCCGTGGCGGTGCACCATCCGGAAGGGGACTTCAAGCGGATCAGCTTCGGCACCAAGGTCGACAACTCGGAGTGCTTCGACTTCCAGGGGACCGACGGCCTCCAGCTCGTGCGGATCGCCTGGAACGACGGCGTCACCGAGCCGGGCTCCTCGGGCTCGGGGATCTACAAGGCGGACACCCAGCAGCTCTTCGGCCAGCTCTTCTTCGGCCCGTCGTCGTGCGACGCGTCGGCGTCCGACCGCTTCGACTGCTACGGCGCGTTCTCGACCACGTATACGCGGATCAAGAACTTCCTGAAAGTGGGGACGGACGACAACTCCGAGCCGAACGACTCCTGCGCCCGGGCGCGCAACGTCGTCAAGGGGACGCTCAAGAGCCGCATCGTCAAGGTGAACGATCCGGACTGGTACAAGGTCACCGTGCCGGCGCACAAGACGGTCACCGTGACCCTCAACTTCTCGGACGGCAACGGCGACATCGACCTCGCGGCCTACGCCAAGTGCGGCACGCCTCCGGTCGCCACCTCGACGAGCACCGACGACTCGGAGACGATCTCCCTCGTCAACAACAGCAGCAAGGCCTCCGTCCTCAGCTGGGAGGTCTACCTGAACTCGTCGACCCGCAACGTCTACAACCAGACCGTCTCCATCCACTGATCCACTGAGCCCCGGCGGTCATCGCGCCGGGCTCGCAGCAAATCCGCGAGCCCGGCCCTCCTCCTCCCTCCTCTTCTTTCCTCTCCCGCCGTGCCGCCGATCACCGTTCCCCTGCGCGCTCCCGAGCTGGCTCCGGGGCGCTGGATCCAGGGTCCTGAGCTGTCGATCCGCGCCGCGCGCGGCCGGGTGGTGCTGGTCGACTTCTGGGAATCGACCTGCGTCAACTGCCTCCGCACGCTGCCGTACCTCCGGGCCTGGCACGAGCGCTACGCCGCGCGCGGCCTCGCGATCGTCGGCGTCCATACCCCCGAGTTCGATCTCTCGGCCGATCCGGAGCTGGTGGCGGCGGCGGTGCGCGACTATGGAATCCCCTATTCCGTGCTGCTCGACGCCGACCGCGCCACCTGGACGCGGTTCGCCAACCACTACTGGCCGGCCGCGCATCTGATCGACGGCCGCGGCTACCTGCGCTACGAGCACGCCGGCGAGGGGGCCTACGGCGAGACCGAGAGCTGGATCCAGAAGCTGCTGCGGGAGGCCGGCGACGAGGCGCCAATGCCGGAGATCCTGGCCCCCGTGCGCGACACCGACCGCCCCGGCGCCGTCTGCCATCCCGCGACCCGCGAGACCCACGTCGGCTTCCACCGCGGCCGGCTGCTGGCGGCCGAGGGGTACCGGCCGGGGGAGGTGGTCGTGCACCGCCGGGAGCAGGAATCCCCGCCGCCCGGAGCTTTCACCGCCCGCGGGCGCTGGCTGCACGAGGCCGAGTATCTGGAGGCACGGGAAGCCGGAGCCGAGTTGGAGATGGTCTGCGACGCTTCAGGGGTCAACCTTCTGCTGGCGCCGGCCGGCGAGTTGGAGATCGAGGTGGACGGCGCGCCCGTGGCCGCGGCCGAGCGGGGAGAGGACGTCGTCGAGCGCGAGGGGCGGACCTTCGCCGTCTGGGAGCGCGCCCGGCTCGTGCGCCTCGTCGCCTCCGGCACCTTCCGGCGCCGGCGGCTCGTGCTGCGCTTCCCGCGGGCCGGGGTGCGCGCCTACGCGTTCAGCTTCGAGACCTGCACGGTGGGGTGAGGATTACGCCGATCCAAGGGTCGCATTGAATCACGGCGTCGACCGTGCCGCCGGGCCCTCACTCCCCCGGCCCCTCTCTCCCAGCCTCCCACCCGTCCGACCGGGCGAGAGGGGAGAACTTCAGAGCTGCCGGAGGCGGTGCCTTTTTCCTCCCCCGTACTCGGGGGAGGTCAGGAGGGGGCTCGCAACGTTCCGAACAAGGCAGCGTACCGGCCTGCGAGCACCCCCTCCCGGCCTCCCCCGAGTACGGGGGAGGAGAAAAGCGCCCAACCCGGGCGTACTGTGCACCGCAGGGCCCCCCTCTTCTCCCGGCGGTCGGGAGGGAGGCGGGGAGAAGAGGGCCGGGGTGATGAGGGCCCAGCGCGGCAGCGAAGGAAACGTAACGAGCTCAGACCTCGCCCTACTCCTCCACCGCCCCCTCCCGCTGCTCGGGGTGGCGCTTGAGGAAGGTCTGGATGAAGGGGCAGGTGGGGATGAAGCGGGCGCCTTGCCTGCGGATCTCGGTCAGCGCGCCGATCACGAGCTGCTCGGCGAGCCCCTCGCCGCGCAGCTCCTCGGGGACGAAGGTGTGCTCGAGGTTGTAGACGTCCCCCGTCTTCTCGTACCGGATCACTGCCTGGTGGCCGTTCACGGTCGCGTAGAACTGCTTCTCGGCCTCGTCGTTGCGGACTTCCACGCTCATCGCATCCCCCTTGCTCGCAGTCATCACAGCGCCAAGCGTACCTCAGGAGGACCCTCGCGGGCGCGGACGGCGAGGTCCGGGAAGTCGGTGAACAGGCCGTCCACGCCGAGCTCGAAGAATTGCCGGATCTCCTGCTCGCCGTCCCCGCCGTACTCCGCGGGGAGGAACGCGGCGTCGGCGCGGAAGGTCCAGGGGTGGACGCGGAGCCCGGCGGCGTGGGCGTCCGCCACCAGCGAGGTGGGCGGGCCGAGGCTCCCGTCGGGACCCCGGGGGACGATCAGCCGTTTGTCGGGGCCGATGCCGTCCGCGTAGGCGGCGATCGCTGCGAGCCCCGCCGGCGTGGCGAGATCGTCGTAGGTCCGGGGATCGCCCGCGGCCCGGAAGTCCCACGGCTGGCCGGCGGCTTCGAGGAGCTGGATCAGCGGGAGGTCGGTCCGCCGCCGCAGCGCCTGGAGGTTCGCCACCTCGAAGGACTGCACGAAGACGGGCGCCGTCCGCCCGCGGTAGCCGGCCGCCTCGAGGGCGGCGAGGAGCGGCTCCTCGAGCGGCAGCCCCAGGGCGCGGAAGTAGCTCGGGTGCTTGGTCTCCGGGTAGACGCCGATCGTCCGCCCCGTGGCCTCGCTCGCCTTGCCGGCGAGGGCCAGCACCTCGGCGAAGGTCGGGACCTCGAAGCGGCCGTTGTGCTCCTGGCAGCGGAAGGGGAGGCGCTCGCGGGCGCGGAGCGTCCTGATCTCGGCGAGGGTGAAGTCCTCGCTGAACCATCCCGTCACCTCGGCGCCGTCGATCTCCTTGGTCCGCCGCCGGCCGGCGAACTCGGGGCGGGCCGCGACGTCGGTGGTGCCGGAGATCTCGTTCTCGTGACGGGCGATGAGGACGCCGTCGCCGGTCGCCACCAGGTCCGGCTCGAGGAAGTCGGCCCCCTGCGCGATCGCCAGCTCGTAGGCGGCGAGGGTGTGCTCGGGGCGGTAGCCGCTCGCGCCGCGATGGGCGATCACCAGCGGGCCCCCCGCGAGTGTCAGGGCTCGCCCCCCGCCCGCTCGTAGTCCTCCGGCGTGTCGATGTCCTCGATCACTCCGGCGTCCCCGACCTCGACCTCGAGCAGCTCCGCCGCGTGGCGGTCGCGCAGCTGGCGCAGGCCGACGGCGGAATCCAGGGTGTCGATCTCGGGGATCAGCGCCGGCGCGATCGCCAGTGGATGGCCGCGCCGGCCGAGGTAGACGGGGACGGCGAGCGGCGCGCCGGCCTCGCGCATCCGCCGCAGCAGGTGGATCACGGTCTCGGCCTGCAGGTCCGGGAGATCGGCGGGGGAGACCAGGAGGATCGCGCCCCGCCGCGCCAGCGCCGCGCCGCCGCCCAGCGCGGCGATCCCCGCGCGGACGCTCGACAGCATGCCGTGCGAGGGGGCGGGGTTCACGGCGCTGGTGATGCCGGCCCGCCGCGCCCACCCCTGGAGGTCGAGGGCGTTCGGCGCCGTCACCAGCACGATCTCCCCGACGCCGCCGCCGAGCAGCGCGTTCACCAGGCGGGCCACCAGGGGACCGCCGTCGAGGGGGAGGAGGAGCTTGGGGCGCCCCATCCGGCGGGAGCCGCCGGCGGCGGGGAGGATGGCGATGGTTTCGGGGCTCGACATCGCGCCGGTCGGCGTCATGCGCTATTCCTCCAGCAGGCGGCGCGCCAGCACGAGGGTCCGGTCGTCGGCGAACGGCACGCCGCGGACGAAATCCTCGAGGTCCCGGGCGATCAGCTTGGCGAGCGCCGCCGAGCTCTCGCCGCGGCCGCAGCGGCAGACCTCCTTCAGGCGTTCCAGCCCGTATTCGTTCCCCTCCGGATCGAAGGCTTCGACCAGGCCGTCCGTGTAGAGCACTAGGACGTCGCCGGGCGCCAGCACCGTCTCGCCGGCTTCGTAGACCGCCTGCGGCAGGATACCGATGGGGACGCCGGTCGCGTCCAGCTCCTCGAGCACCCCCGCGGCGCGCAGCACCAGCGGCGGATTGTGGCCGGCGTTGGTGTAGCGCAGCCGGCCGGTCGCCGGCTCGAGGGCGCCGAGGAACGCCGTGGCGTACTTCTCGGGCGGGGTCCGGCGGTAGAGCAGGCGCGAGAGGCGGGTGCAGATCTCCTCGGGGGGGAGGCCGTCCTCGATCGGGCCGGTCGACAGCGCCTGCAGCGAGACGGTGAGCAGCGAGGCCGCCATCCCCTTGCCCGAGACGTCGGCCATCATGAAGACGCACTCGCGCCCGGCGAAGCGCTCGACGACCTCGTAGTAGTCCCCCGAGACGCCGCGCGACGGGATGTTGCCGCCGAAGAGATCCCAGCCCGGGATCTCCGGCAGGTGGTCGGGGAGCAGGGCGACCTGGATGCGCCGGGCGAGCGCCAGCTCCTCCTCGAGGCGGCGGCGCTCCGCCGCCTCCATCATCAGCGCCAGGTTGCGCAGGTGGAGGGCGGCGACGGCGGCGAGCGAGACCAGCAGCTCGAGATCCTCGTCCGAGAACTGGCGGACACCGGCCCGCGACTCGAGCACGATCAGGCCGAGCGTCCCCTCCGCGTCGAGCAGGGGGGCGGCGACCAGGCTGCGGATGCCCGAGAGGAGCATGCTCTGCGCCTTCGAGAAGCGCTCGTCCGCCTGGACGTCGAAGACGATCGCCGCCATCCCCTTCTCGGCGACCTCGCGGGTCAGGCTGCGCGAGAAGACGAGCCCCTCCGGCCCCCCCTTGGCGGCGCGGCTGGCGGCCACCCGGTAGCTCCCCTCGGCGTCGGGGTCCTTGAGCAGGATGGCGCCGCGGTCGGGGTGGAGGTGGTCGAACGCTCGGTCGAGGATCAGCTCGAGCAGCGCGTCGAGGGTGAGCGAACGGCCGAGGGCGTGATGGACCTCGTTGAGCAGCTTGAAGCGGTCGGCGTAGCGCTGGAGGTCGGCGGCGCTCGCGGCCACCGGAGCGCTCTGGCGGTCGAGCAGGTCGGCGGCGCGGCGGAAGACCGTGCCGTCCAGGAACTCGTCCTCGGGCTGGGGCTCCGGGACCGGCGGCGACAGATCCACCAGCACCTGGATCGAGCTGTTGGAGATCTTGATCTCGTCCCCCACCTCGATCCGCGTCGGCCCCTGGATCGCCTTGCCGTTGACGATCGTGCCGTTGCGCGATCCGAGATCCTCGACGAAGACGCCGGCCGCGGTGCGAAAGAAGCGCGAATGCTTGCGGGAGAGGAACGGGTCGGACAGCGTCAGGTCCGCGTCGAGCGCCCGGCCGACCACCAGCGAGTCGGTTCGCAGCGGATGGACGAAAGGCGAGCCTTCGGCAGGAGTGACGTGGAAATTGAGCGAGAGTGCGTTCAAAGTAGGGTATAGCGTATCAAACCCTGGGGATGGGGGTATCTCCCTCTGCTAAACTTCGAGGGTGAGGAGGTCGGCGTGGAGGCTGAAGAACTCGAAGAACCTGGTAATGAAGAGGTAATAGGAAACTCCCTCGACAAATATATTGGCGTCTGGTCAGCTGAAGAGGCAGCTGAGTTCCTCGAATCTATCGAGGTATTTGAACAGATTGACGAGTCTTTTTGGCTCTAGTGGAGTGCGCCAGAGGTCGGTGACCTTATTGAGTGCGCTTCCGTGGGGATCTGCAAACCCCACGACGGAGGCGGTAGAGACGCCCCAGGTCCCAACGAGGACCTTCCGAGTCCACGGACGCGGGGCGTCTCCGCTGGGCCAAGGCGGTTCCGGCAAGGCAGGCCGTTCGGGGGCACACGGACGCTTTTGATTTCAGTTGTCCCTAGACCCGGCGTCGGAAAACAGCGCGCCGGTGTGCCCTCGTAGTGCCCTGCGGGTGCGAGGCGGCCTGCCCTCCGCCGGAGACGGACCGCGTCCGTGGTCTCGGAGAGGTTCTCGTTAGGACTTGGCCCGTCTCTACCGCCTCCGCCGCAGGGTGATCGTCGACGGTCTCAAGGCGACTCGATCCTGCGGTTCGCTGCCAAGGCGAATGCCCGCAGCGATCATGATCCCGAATCTCGGACCCACCCGCTAGCTGCGGTCGATCCTAAAGCTCGAACGGCTCAAATCCTTCAAACGTGCGGCGCTTCTGCAGGATCTCCTCTGCGTTGGGAATCTGCCTGGACATCCTCGTGAGCTGACCGAGCCAGTCCTCGCTCAGGGTCGGACGATTTTCCCGCAGGGCGCGGACATCCTCCGGCGTGGTGGGGAGGTCCTGGTCGAGGTTGAGGAGATCAGCCTTGATCGACTTCATCGAATCGGCCTCCTAGGCCCTGTCGGTCAAAATAGTCCTTGATCTGGATGCGGTCAACTCCCGGCAGGTGGAGGAGATACCGGATGTCCGCCAGATCCTGGAGCGCTCTCGCCGGATCGTTCTTGATGGCCTGGACCTTCAGGGCCGCCAGATGCTCGGGCTTGGGTACGGGCATCCGAGTCCCGCCCGGGCCGGTCACGATCCGGCACGCAGGAAAGAGCGCCTCGCTCGTCTCGTTCCCGATGTAGACGAAGTCCAGGTTTCCCCAGTCGTCGTAGTCGGGATGACGATGGTTCGAGTAGCCGCTCGACCGATGGCGCGTCTCATAACCTTGGGACTCGACGAAGCGGATCAGGTCGTCCTGAACGGTCGACTCCACGATGAAGTCGAGATCGAGCGTCGTGCGGGGCAGTCCGTAGGCGGCGAGGGCGACGCCGCCGATCACGGCGTAGCGGAATCCCTTTTCCTCCAGGAAGCCCGAGACGACGCCGAGAACGGTCGCGAAATCCAAGATCTCCCTCGCTACTCCACCACCGGCAACGCCGGCATCCCGTGCTTCGGCGCCAGCCGGCCGGGATCGAGGCCGGCGACCTCGCGGAGGGCGGCTTCGGTGTAGCGCTGGACCATGGTGCCGCGCCACTGGGTCTGGAAGTCGGTGTTGTCCATCGGCGTCGCCACCTTGCGAGTGAGCTTGGCGGCGGCGGCGATGGTCTCCTCATCGAGCTTTTTGCCGAGCAGGAAGTCGGCGCTCTCCTGGGCGGCGAGGGGGCGGGAGGCGACGGCGCCGAGGACGATGCGCGCCTTTTCGACCGTGCCGTCCGCCGCCGTCCACACCGCGACCGCAGCCGAGAGGACCGCGAAGTCGATCGAGCCGCGGCGGCGGAGCTTCCAGAAGGCGGAGCGGCAGCGCCCGGCCGTCGAGTCCGCCGGCAGATGGAGGGCGGTGAGGATCTCCTCCGGCCGCTTGGCGAGGTACTCCATGCCGTCGTCGCGGTAGAGGTCGTCGAGCGGGATGGTGCGCTCGCCGTCCTGCGAGACCAGCGTCACCCGCGCTCCGAGGGCCGAAGCCATCGGCGCCGAGTCGGTGGCGGTGTGGGCCCAGCAGCGCGGCGAGCTGGGGGCCACCCAGCAGATCTCTCCCTCCGCCTTCATGCAGTAGTCGATCGAGCGCCGCCACTCCTCGGTCTGGTTGTAGTAGGTGCAGCGGGTGTCGACGCAGAGGTTGCCGCCGATCGTCCCCATGTTGCGCAGCGGCGGCGAGGAGATCGACTGCACGGCCGCCGCGAAGGCGGGGTAGCGGGCGCGCACGGCCGCGTCCGCCACCACGTCGCCGAGCAGCGTGGTGGCGCCGATCCGGATCTCGCCGTTCACGGAGATTCCCGCCAGGTCGGGGATTCCCATCAGGCTGACCACCGTCGAGGCCTGCTGGTGGCGGCGCTTGAGGTTGGGCCAGAGGTCGGTGCCGCCGGCGACCAGGCGGACCGGCTTCCCCTCGGCCCCCCCCTCGCCGGCGAGGGCGGACGCCGCCTCGGCGAGCGAGCGGGCGTGGAGGAACTGGAACTGGGGCAGGCGCAACATGTCTAGCGGGCTCCCTTGAGATCGGTGGTGAGCGCCGACAGCTTCTTCTTCTTCAGCGCCTCCTCGCGGGTCATCATCGTGCCGGACGCCGAGCGCATGCCGGAGCGCAGCTTGTCGCGGAATTCGTTGATGGCGGTGCCATCCCCGCCCTGCTCCGGGGTGAGGACGTGGAGCTCCTCGCCGAAGTCGACCTCCGGGAATCCCTTGGGGCCGAAGCGCGCCTCGCTCCCCTTGCGGCGGGCGTCGAGCGCCTTGAGCACCATGTGGGGATGGATGGGGATCTGGTCGACCCGCACCCCCACGGCGTCGTAGATGGCGTTCGCCACCGCGGGCATCACCGGCAGGAGCGGCCCCTGGCCGACCTCCTTGGCGCCGAACGGCCCCTGGGCGTCGGGCTCCTCGATCAGATAGGTGGTCACCGGCGGCATGTCGGGGAAGGTCGGGCTCTTGTATTCGAGCACCGACGGGTGCTTGTGCACCAGCGCCGAGGAGAGGTGCTTCGGCAGGCGGCGGAAGACCTGCTCCTCCATCATCACCTCGCCGAGCCCCATGTAGATCCCCCCTTCGACCTGCCCCATCACCAGCGCCGGATTGAGCGCGCGGCCGACGTCGTGGGCCATCCAGACGTGGAGCGGGTTCCACAGGCCGGTCTCGGGGTCGACCTCGACCTCGATCACCGCCGCCGAATAGGAGTAGGCGGGGGAGGGGCCGACGCCGGCGCCGCGGTAGCGCCCCGGGGAGCGCGGCGGGATGTAGCTGCCGGTGGTGGCCAGGGTGCCGAAGCGCGCCTCGGTGGCGATCGCGGCGTCCTGGAAGCTGATCCCCTTGTCGGGGTCCTGGGCGTCGAACACCCGCCGCTCGGCGAACACCAGCCGCTCGACGGGGACCTCGAGCTGCTCGGCGACCGCCTTGGCGATCATCTCGCGGGCCCGCTCGGCGGCCTGGAGGGCAGCGTTCCCCATCATCAGGGTGACCCGCGACGAGTAGCTGCCGAGGTCGACCGGGGTCAGATCGGTGTCCGCCACGCAGAGCCGGATGTCCGCGAGCGCGACGCCGAGCACCTCGGCGACGATGGCGGCGAGCACCGAGTCCGACCCCTGGCCGATCTCCGACTGGCCACAGAAGACGGCGACCCCGCCCGAGCGGTCGAGCTTCAGCATCACCCCCGACTGCGGCATGTGGTTCCAGTAGATCGGCAGCCCGGCGCCGCAGAGGTAGGAGCCGCAGGCGAGGCCGAGGCCGCGCCCCTCGGGGAGATTCCCCCAGCGCTCGCGGAAGTTGCTGCCGGCGACCACCGCCTCGATGCAGCGGCCGAGCCCCATGGTGCCGATCTTCAGCCAGTTGGCGGTGATCGAGTCGGGCTCCGCCAGCATGCCGAGCCGGACGTCGGCGGGGTTGACCCCCAGCTTGACGGCGATCTTGTCGAGCTGCACCTCGAAGCCGAAGCGGGGCTGCGGCGTGCCGTGGCCGCGCTTCGGGCCGCAGGGGGGCTTGTTGGTGAAGCAGCGCACCCCCTGGAACTCGTAGGCCGGCAGCTTGTAGGTCACCGTCTGCAGGGCGCCCGTGTAGTAGGTGGAGGCCACGCCGTAGCTGCCGTAGGCGCCGCCGTCGAGGGCGGTTCGCAGGCGCTGCGCCACGATCGAGACCTTTCCGCCCGCGTCCCGCTTGACGCCGGTCCGCATCTGCATCAGCACGGGGTGGCGGCCGCGGTGGCAGTAGAAGACCTCCTCGCGGTTGAGCGTGACCTTGAGCGGCCGGCCGAGCTTCAAGGCCAGCTTCGCCACCACGATCTCGTGATTGAACGGATCGCTCTTCCCCCCGAAGCCGCCGCCGTTCGGCGTGGCAACCACGCGCACCCGCGACGCCGGCAGCTCGAGCACCTTGGCGAGCGCGCGGTGGACGTAGTGCGGGGTCTGGCTCGACGAGTAGACGGTGACCCGGTCGTCGTCCTCGGGGACGGCGACCGCCGAGTGCTGCTCCATCGGCAGGTGGGTGTTCCCCTCGTAGTAGAAGGTGTCCTCGAAGATCTCGTCCGCTTCCGCGAACCCTCCCTCCACGTCGCCGAAGGTCATCGAGACGATCTTGTGCAGGTTGCCGCGGTCGGCGTAGTCGTGGATCTGCGGCTCGGGGGTGGCGAGCGCCTCCTCGATCGAGGCGATGGTGGCGAGCGGCTCGTACTCGATCTTGACCTTGAGCGCCGCCTCGTAGGCCGCGTCCTCCGTGGTGGCGGCCACGGCGACCACCGGATCGCCCACGAAGCGGACGCGGTCCGGGCAGAGGGCGTGCTCGTCCTGCGAGACGGGGAGGATACCGAACGGGATCGGCGTCTCCTTGCCGGTGAGGTAGCCGAGGAAGCCCGGGACCTGCGAGGCCGCCGAGACGTCGATCCCCTTGATCAGCGCGTGGGGGACCGTCGAGCGCACCAGGCGGACGAACCCCATGCGGGGGAAGGCGAGGTCGTCCGCGAACTTGGTGGCGCCGGTCACCTTGGCGCGGCCGTCCACGCGGCGGAACGGCTTGCCGATGATGTTGTTCTCGCGCTGCGGCGCCGGGTCGGTTTCAGGAGTGCGGATCGGTTCAGCCATGATGTCCTTGCGTCCTATCGTAGGGTGCGCTGTGCGCACCATCTGCCTCGCCGGTCGGTGGTCTGGTGCGCACAGCGCACCCTACACGGCCCGTGGTCCGGGGCGCTGGGCCGGATCGGGCGAGCCATAGAACGTCTCGCGCGGCGGCGTGCCGTCCTCGCCGCGCATGCGGGCGGCGGCCCATTCGATCCCCTCGAGGATCTTGTGATAGCCGGTGCAGCGGCAGAGGTTGCCGGCGAGCGCCTCGCTCATCTGGTCGCGGCTCGGGGTGGGGTTCGCGGCGAGGAGGGCCTTGGCGGTCATCAGGATCCCCGGCGTGCAGTAGCCGCACTGGGCGGCGCCGAGGTCGGCGAAGGCGGCCTGCAAGGGGTGGAGGTCGTTGCCGAGCTGCATCCCCTCGACGGTCTCGATGGCGCGCCCGTCCATCTCGGCGGCGAGCGCCAGGCAGGAGAGCACCGGGCGGCCGTCCACCAGCACCGTGCAGGTGCCGCATTCGCCGAGCTCGCAGCCGTGCTTGGTGCCGGTGAGGGCGCATTCCTCGCGCAGCACCTCGAGCAGCGTGTGATGGGTGGGGAAGACCACGGGGCGATCCTCGCCGTTGATCCGCAGCTTCAGGGTGGTCAGCTCGTCGTGCATGCGTCCTCCGCGACGTCATCAGGGCATTCAGAAAAATCGATCTCGATCCCCGGCGCCAGCACCCCGCGCACCAGCAGCTCGGCCTGCTCGCGGCCGATCTGGCGGGCGGACTTGGCGCCGTCCGGCCGGAACCACTTCACGGTCCAGTTCACCGCCCCGAGGATGGCGAGGGCGCTCACCTTGGGGTCGACCGGGCGGAAGACGCCGGCGGCGATCCCCTCCTCGAGCAGGGTGCGGAAGGCGCGCTCGTACTCGTCGCGCCGCTCCTGCACCTCCGCCCGCCACGCCTCGCCGAGCGCCTCGACCTCGAGGTGGGCGAGCGACCCCGGCGTCCCCTCGTTCAAGCGCACCACGTGCTCCTCGATCAGCCGGAAGAGCTGGGCGTCGGCGCGCAGCCCGGTGGCCCGCACCCGCGCCGCCAGCGCCAGCAGGCCGGCCAGGGCGTCCTCCTGGACGAAGGCGAGGAGCTCCTCCTTGTCCTTGAAGTAGTAGTAGAGGTTGCCGACCGCCATCCCCAGCTCCGCCGCGATGTCGCGCATCCCCGTCGCCGGCAGGCCGCGGCGGCGGAAGACCCGCGAGGCGGCGTCGAGGATCTCGCGCTTCCTGTCGAGGACCTTTTCGCGGTGCGGACGGGGATCGAGGGAGCGCTCGGCGGAGATTTGAACCACGGTTCAAAATTATCCTGCCGCCTCCCTCTTGTCAAGCTGACTGCCGGGCGCGAGCCGGGATACGATTCGCCCCGTGAGATCCGGAAAGCCAGCCGCCCCCTCCGCCCCTGCCGCTATCAAAGACCCCGTCGCCGCCGGACCGCTCGGGAAGCCGGGGCGCCCCACGGGGGTCGAGATCGCCTCCTGGATCCTGGCGGCGCTCGCCCTCTTCCTGGTCTTCCATCTCCACCTGCTGTCGGCGTTCCTCTGGGGGTACGCGGCCTACGAGCTGGTCCACGTCCTCGGCGAGAAGCTGCTCTTCATGCGCGGCCGGAGAGCGGCGGGGAAGCGTTGGGCGGTGGTCATCCTGGCGGTGCTCGTGGTCTCCGTCCTGACCCTCGCCGTCGTCGGCCTGCTGGCCTTCTTCCGCGGCCGCGCCGGGATCGCCAGCTTCCCGGCGCTGCTCGCCCAGATGGCCGACATCCTCGAGACCTCCAAGGGGCACCTGCCGGCGTGGCTGGCGAGCGAGATCCCGGACAACGCCGACGATCTGCGGAACCTCGGGGTCACCTGGCTCCGCGTGCACGCCGGCGAGCTGCAGACGGTCGGCGCGCAGATCGGCAGGAGCTTCGTCCACGCCCTGATCGGCATGGTGATCGGCGCCCTGGTCTCGCTCGGCGACGTGGCGACCGCCGGCTCCCGCGGGCCGCTCGCCGAAGCCCTCTCCGAGCGCGCCCGCCGCCTCGGCGACGCCTTCCGCCGCATCGTCTTCGCCCAGGTGCGGATCTCGGCGGTCAACACCCTGCTCACCGCCCTCTACCTCGGAGTGCTGCTGCCGATCCTGGGCGTCAGCCTGCCGGCGGTCAAGACGCTGATCGTCCTCACCTTCCTCGCCGGCCTGCTGCCGGTGGTGGGCAACCTGATCTCGAACACCGTCATCGTCATCGTCAGCCTGGCCCACTCCCCCGGCGTCGCCCTGGGCTCGCTGACCTTCCTGATCGTCGTCCACAAGCTCGAGTACTTCCTGAACGCCCGCATCGTCGGCACCCAGATCAAGGCCAAGGCCTGGGAGCTCCTCCTCGCCATGCTGGTCATGGAATCCGCCTTCGGCATGGCCGGCCTGATCGCCGCGCCGATCTACTACGCGTACCTGAAGGACGAGCTGGCTTCGCGGGGGTTGATCTGAGGGACGTCCTTCGATCGGCTGATCTAGTTTCCTTGGCCCAGCGGAGACGCCCCGCGTCCGTGGCCTCGGAGAGGTTCTCGTTAGGACCTGGGGGCGTCTCTACCGCCTCCGCCGCAGGGTTTGCAGATCCCCCTGGGAAGCGCACTCAATAAGGTCACCGGCCTCGGGCGCACTACACCAGATAGAGTCGACGAAACGGCTACAGGAAGCTGCCGGCGAGCACCTCGTTTAGGAGAGGTCGACGAGTTCCGCGGGTGTGCCGCGGGGAGCTTTGCGAGGAAGCTCTCGGAGAACGAGGAGACTCTCGTCATGCCTTCCTTTGGCTTCGAGGAGCTTACGATGCGAGCAAAGATCTGGTTGTCCTTCTCCCTGTTGTTGCTGGTGGGCGTCGCCATCCAGGCGATTCCTCTGTGCGCCTGCAACTGTACGTCGTCCTGCACCGCCTCCTGCGTCGGCTCCGGAGGAACCACGAACTGCGGCGCGATCGGGACCTGTGTCGGCAAGCCGGGCTGTGGCGGACCCGGCTGCCTGACCGCCGGCAAGGTGAAGTCCCTGATGGACCAGATCCTCGAGCAGCCCGCGGCCGTGCAGGTGGGGAGCGCGGCGAGCCGCGCCGCGGCACGCCTGACGTGGCGCCTGACCCAGCACGTGGAAGAGGGGAACCTGGGTGAGGTCTACACCGCGGGGACCGGCTTCGCCGTCGCCGACGTCATCGACAAGGTGCGGTCGCCGGAGATCGCTTTCCTCAGCCGGGAGCACGTCCAGGAAGCCCGGGCGACGGGCGCCGTCCGCCAGGGCGCGCCGGACCTCGTGGCCGAGCTCGCCTCCTCCGCGGTGCCCACCGCCGCCGAGCAGAGCGCCCGCAGCTGGCTCAAGGCCGGGGCGCGGGCCGTCCTGGTCGTCGATGCGGCGCAGAAGACGGTCACCGTCTATCGTGGCGCCAAGCCTGCCGAGGTCGTCGGGCAGGGCGGCTTCGCCGACCTCTCGGCCGTCGTGCCGGGCTGGAC
Source organism: uncultured Acidobacteriota bacterium (assembly GCA_963756595.1). Taxonomy (GTDB): domain Bacteria; phylum Acidobacteriota; class Thermoanaerobaculia; order Multivoradales; family UBA5704; genus DATARR01. The sequence goes on along the minus strand of CAVWOZ010000061.1, from coordinate 57,830 downwards.
ACTGCGCGTCGACGATCTCTTCGAGTAGAAGCTGCCGACCCGGGGCAGGCAGCTCTGCCCCGGGGTTCTGGCCTCACGAACAGGAAACCGCGGCCTGCTTTGTAGTTTTTCCGCTGTATCGTCTCCGCCGCGGTTCTTCTACCCTCTGCGCCCCGCTAAAAGCGTCCGAGCCCTTCAAACATTGTTTTTTGGGAAAAAACAATGTTTCAAGCCTTGAAACAATGTTTGAGCCCGTAAAACAATGTTTGAAACGGCCAAAACACTTTTCGGGCGCTTCAAACAATGTTTCAAGGGAAAAAACAATGTTTGACGGGAAAAAACAATGTTATAAGCCATTCCCCCGCTGAAACGCGCGGTGTCCTAATAGGCTGTGGGCCCGGGAGGGCGCCACCCGCCGTGGCGCCCAGGATTCAGTCTTTACTTAGCAGGTAGTGTTGCGCACCGTGGGGGTGGGCGCGGCGCCTCCCTCCACAAACTTCAGACCATCGTGTTCGAGACTCTGTAGGGTTTCTTTTGCCAGCGCCAGCTTCTTCATCTGCTGCTTCTTCATGGATGTCTCCCTGGAGTAGTGCCAGGAACCATCCCCGGCCGGAGCATTCTAGCGCATCCTGAAGGATATTCCCCTTCCTAGATCCTCTCCAGGTGCGGCTAGGTTTGGCCGCCGAAGGCTAGATACCTCCTAGGGGTTGCACCTCGGTGGTGCCACGGATTCCAACGGGCAGCCACTGGCGCGGCGGTGTGCGGGGACCGGTGTTCGGGATCAGCCTGGGCCGTGCCTGTAGAGGGATTCTAGAAGGGCTGCAGCACTTCCTGAGGGTGCCCTAGAATTTGCGGGCCGGGGGCGGCTCCCTGGCGCTACTCAAGGGAGATGGCCATGAAGAAGCAGGTTAAGAAGCTGGTGCTGGCGAAAGAAACCTTGCGTGAGCTGGACCAAAGAACGCTTGAAGGGGCTGTAGGGGCATTCAGCGAATTATGCCCTTCTACCAGCGTGTGGGTTCGGTGCTGGGGTACCCTCGCCTGCACCTTCGTCTGTTAGTAGCTTCTCCGGAGCGAAGACTGGAGGCACCGCCACACGCTCATTGTGGCAAGCGAATGGTGGCCAAAGACTACGGTTACACGGTCTGGCGCCTTCGTGTAAAAGGACCTCGGCGGGCGGGGTCGTAGAACGAATGCCCTCTTCCCCGGCCCGCTGTTGCTGGCATGGCACTTTGCCTCTAAGACGTAAGCAGCTCCCTTGGCAGGTCGGCAGTGCTTCAGGATGAGCTAGAATGCCCGGGCCAGGGATGGGTCCCCGGCTCTACCAGGAGATGTCTACAATGAAGAAGCAGGTGAAGAAGATGGCGCTCAGCCGCGAGACGTTACTGACTCTAGTTGAGAATGACCTTCCGAAGGTAAACGGCGGATCATCCAACCCTGGATCACACTGTCTCGCTTGCGACACCTGGCAATTTACTTGTGTTACTAATACCCTGTATTGCTGAGGCTCCCTTGCCAGCCCCTCTCGATGGGGCTGGCCCCCTCCAGCACCCACATTGAGTTAGGACACGACCCGTCCCGAGCCTACCCTTCCTCCCGCAAAATAGTGGCCGGTTCCACCCGCGAAGCCCGCCGAGCCGGCAGGTAGCACGCCAGCAGCGCGATCGCGCCGAGGAGGAGCGGCGCGATCAGGTAGTACAGCGGGTCGTGGGAGCTGACCGAGTAGAGAAGCCCGGTCAGGGCCCTCGAGAGGAGCAGCGAAGCAACGAGCCCCACCGCGAGGCCGATCAGGACCCAGCGGAAGCCCTGGCCGACGACCTGCTTCAGGACCTGGGGGCGCTGGGCGCCGAGGGCCAGGCGGACTCCGATCTCCTGGCGGCGGGCGGAGACGGAGTGGGCGACCAGGCCGTAGATGCCGAGGGCGCAGAGGACGAGGGCCACGGCGGAGAAGCCGGTGAGCAGGCTCATCATCAGGCGGCGGCCGGCGACGGCGTCGGCGACGATCCCCTCCATCGTCTGGACGCTGGCCACCGGCTGCTCGGGATCGACGGCGAGCACCTCGCGGCGGACGCTGTCGGCCACCCGCGACGGCGGCAGCGAGGTGCGCACCAGCAGGTTCATGAACGGCATCGGCAGGGTGCCGACCCCCTGGCGCTCGGAGAAGAAGAAGGCGGGGGCCTTGGCGACGTCGGGGCCGAGCTGCTGGATGTCGTGCACCACCCCCAGCACCTCCACCTCGCGGCGGCCGAGGAAGAAGCGCTTGCCGACCGGGTCCCCTCCCGCGAAGTGCTGGCGGGCCATCGCCTCGTTGATCACCGCCACGCTCGGCGCGTCCGGCGGCGTCGTGGGATCGAAGTCCCTGCCTTTGACCACTGGCGTCTCGAGGGTGCGGAAGAAGCCGGGGCTCACCACCATCAGATAGGCGAGCGGCTTGTCGCGCTGCGAAGCGGGGGGATGGTCCGCGACGTAGAACGGCGCCTGCGCCGAGCCCGAGACCGGCAGGTAGTCGGCGAGCGCGGCCGACTGGACGCCGGGGAGGGTGCGCACCCGTTCGAGCACCTGGTCGTAGAACGCCCTTTCCCGCTCGCGGTCGGGGTACTTCGCCTTCGGCAGCGAGATCTGGAGGGCGAGGAGCCCCGACGGGTTGAAGCCGAGGTCGACCCGGGAGAGCCGGCGGAAGCTCTCGAGGAGCATGGTGGCGCCGATCAGCAGCACCAGGGCGAGGGCCACCTCGGCCGCCACGAAGAGCCCCTGCGCGCGGGCGCGGGCGCGGCTCGCCGTCGCGCCCCGCGAGCTCTCGCGGAGCTGGGCCGCAGTCGCCGTCGCCGTGCGCAGGCTCTGCAAGGCGGGGATCAGCGAGAAGAGGACGCCGGTCACGAGCGCCAGCGCCAGGGTGAAGGCGAGCACGGGAGCGTCGATCCCCACCTGGTCGATGCGCGGCAGGTTGGCGGGATGGAGGGCGACCAGCAGCCGCAAGCCCCCGTAGGCGAGCGCGAGCCCCACCAGGCTGCCGAGCAGCGAGAGGATCACCCCCTCGACGAGGCGCTGGCGCACCACCCGGGCCGAGCTCGCCCCCATCGCCTGGCGGATCGCCACCTCCTTGCGCCGCGCGAGCCCCTGGGCGAGGAGGAGGTTCGCCACGTCGGCGCAGGCGATCAGCAGCACCAGCGCCACGGCGCCGAGCAGCAGGGCGAGCGAGGAGCGCGCCTCGCCGACCAGCTGCTCGCCGAGGGGGATGAGCTGGAAATGGAACGCCGTGTCGAGGTTTCCCGGGTAGCCCTGAGCATACTGGGCGTCGATCCGCCGCGCCTCCGCCTTCGCGGCCGCGAGCGACGAGCCGGGCTTCAGACGTCCCGCGAGGTCGAGGAAGCCGGCCCCGCGTTCGACGGCGTCCTCGGGGATCAGCGCCAGCTCTTCGGCCCGCGGCAGCCAGACCTCGACCTCGCGGAAGGGGAAGCGGAGGACGTCGGGCATCACGCCGACGATGGTGAAGGGACGGCCGTCGAGGCGAATCGCCTTCCCCGCGACGCCCGGATCGGCCGCGAACCGCCGCCGCCAGAACCCCTCGCTCAGCATGACGACGTCGCCGCCCCCCTTCGTGTCCTCGGCGGCCGAGAAGCGGCGTCCGAGCAGCGGCTCGGTGGCCCAGACGTCGAAGAAGCCGCGGCTGATCCGTTCGCCGTGGAGGACCTCGGGGTCCCCCTGCTCGGTCAGGTTGAGGTCCTCCTCGTGATAGGCGGCGAGGCTGGCGAAGGCGCCGCTGTCGCGCAGGGCGCGGAAGCGGGGGACCGACACCTCGGTCTTCTCGAGCCCCTGCTCGGGGAAGCGCATGAAGACCTGCACCATGCGCTCCGGCTGCCGGTAGGGGAGGGGGCGCAGCACGACGGCGTCGAGGAGGCTGAAGATCGCCGTGTTGGCGCCGATCCCGAGGCCCAGGGCGAGCACCGCGATCAGCGTGAAGCCGGGGGTCTGGCGCAGTCGGCGCAGGCCGTATCTGAGGTCTCCGAACATCGTGGCTCTCCCCGCCGCGGGTCGGCCGCGCGCGGGAGGCCAAGGATACCGCAACCGCCGGGGCGCCCAATGCCGCCCCATGCCGCCCATGCTGCCCCGTGGGATATCGTACGCCGTGCTCCCGCCGCTGACGGATGAGCCGGTTTCGATGGAGACGACGCAATGCCGCTGGCCCGCCTCGACAAGCTCCTGCTTCGCTGCGCCTGGCTCGCCCTGGCGTTCGCCCTGGCCGCCGGGGCGGTCGCCTGCGGCGGCAAGGGAGGACCGGCCGCCCTCGCCGGGCGGACGAGCCGGCCGGCCGTCTTCACGGCGCCGGCGGTGGCGATCGAGCTCAGGCGGTGGACGGCGCCGCGGGAGGTGGTGCGGGTCGGCCTCCAGGGGGTGGTGATCGGGCCGGAGGCGGGGCCGCTCGAGTGGAAGCTCTTCGCCGAGCCGCGCCGTGCCGACGAGGTCTGGTACTTCCTCGGCACCTACGCCCCCTTCACCGCGAAGGCGGGCGCGGAGGAGATCGCCTTTCACGGCCGCGGCCGCACCAAAGCCGGCGCCGCCGAGCAGCGGATGATCGGCGAGTGGACGCGCCTGGTCGGGAAGGAAGCGGCGACGGAGGCGGTGGGCGGACCGGGGGACGGCAGCTACGGGCTCGCCCTCGCCTGGCACCAGGGGGGGACGTCGGGGATCTGCTCCGACCTCACCCTCACGTTGCCGGGAGAGGCCGTGGCGAACGGCTGCGACTGGCCGGCGGAGGTCCGGGGGCGCCTCGATCCGGCGACGCTCTCCCGGGTCTACGCCTGGTTCGACCGCCTGAAGCCGTTCCAGTCGGGAGCCGAGGAGCCGGAGAGCCCCGGGGGGACGCGCAACGGCGCGCTCGACACCCGGGTGATCTTCGCCGCCCGGGGGACGCACCCTGCCAGCGCGGCCGAGGAGGCGGAGATCCGGTCGTTCGCGGCCTCCCTCTTCGCGGAGCTGGCGGCGCGGCGCCCCAGCCCGGCGCCGGTGGCCACTTCGCAGACAGCGCCGGCGGCGGCAGCCCCTCCGGCCGAGCCCCCGGCGCGCTTCCTGCTGCCGGCGAACGCCGCGCCGCCCAAGGCGGAGGAGGTCCCGCTGCGTTTCCCGGAGAAGCCGCCGGCGCCGCCGGCGGCTGCCAGGAGCACGGGTTCCCCGCCCGCGGCGGCTACTTCGCCACCACCCCCCGGAAACCCCGGCCGATGAGGGCCGCGATGTCGGCGAGGACGAGCGGGAAGGCGAGCCCTCCCGGGCAGGCGAGGTAGCGCGGCTCCCAGACCGGGTCGTACTTGTCCTTGTAGGCGCGCAGCCCCTGGAAGTTGTAGAAGTGCTCGCCGTGGCGGTAGACGAGCGAGCCCAGGCGGCTCCACAGCGGCGCGATCGAGCGCGCCTCGAGGCCGGCGAGGGGGGCCATGCCGAGGTTGAACCAGCGATACCCCTGCGCCGCGCCGTAGATCATCAGCTCGATGAACAGGTAGTCCATCACGCCGAGCGGCGCGTCGACCGTGTGGCGCATCAGGTCGATCGAGATCTCCTCGCTCTCGCCCCCCGGCCAGAGGTTGGCGAAGGCGACGAGGGCGCCCCCCTTGCGCACCAGGGCGAGCGGCAGGCGCTCGAGGTAGCCGCGGTCGAAGAAGCCGAGCGAGAACCCCTTCTCGCGGGTGTTCTTGGTGCGCAGCCAATCCCCCGAGATGCGCTCGATCTCCGGCATCAGGGCGGGGATCTCGGCGGGGGGGATCACCTCGAAGGTGCACCCCTCCTCGGCGCAGCGCCGCCAGGCGTGGCGCAGCTTCTTGCGGTTGCGCCCCTCGATGGTGAAGCCGGTGAGCGGCACCCGCGCCTCCTCGCCGAGCTTGACCAGGGTGAGGCCGAGGTCGACGTAGAGGTGGAGCATCCGCTCGCTCACCTGATAGAAGCAGGTCCAGCCGTCGTGGCGGTCGACCATCTCGCGGAACTTCCACACCAGGTCGGCGCGCTCCTTCTCCGGCCCCACCGGCCCGCCCATCGACACCCAGCTCCGGCGCTCGATGCCGAACATCACGAAGGCGGTGCTGGCCTCGTTGAACAGGAGCTCCTTGTCGCCGAGGAGGGCGAGGTAGGAGTAGGTGCGCGGCGCGGCGGCGGCGATCCGGCAGGCGAGCTCGAGCTGCTCCTCGGTCGGCGGCTCGGGCTCCGGCCCCGCGGGGCGCATCAGGTGGCGCACGGCGACGCCGAGCGCCAGCGCCGCCACCCCCACCGAGGCGCGCAGGAAGCGCGGGGCGTTGCCGAAGAGGGTGAAGTGCCACCAGAGGTCGCGCGAGTATTCGACGTGCTTGTAGGCGAAGAACCCCAGCCAGACCGAGCCCAGGATGACGATGGCGATGGCGAGGCTCCACCCCGGCGTGAACGGCTCGGTGGTCAGCGAGGCCTTGCGGTAGAAGTGGCTGTGGCAGGGGGCGAGGGCGGCGAGCATCACCATCAGCACCAGCGCCTCCTCCCAGTCGATCCCCTTGGCGAGCGAGAAGACGATGCCGCTGCCGAGCATCAGGAGGGTGAGCTGGTAGGCGATGTCGATCCGCCGTTGCAGGCCGATGGCGAGGAAGAGGAGCGCCACCCCGGCGAGGCTGCCGAGGAAGTGGGACATCTCGATCACCGGCAGCGGCAGGAAGTCCTCGAGCCAGGAGAGGCGCGAGTGGACCTCCGGGGTCGCCCCCGAGATCAGCAGGATGGCGCCGCCGAGGAAGGTGGTGACGGCGAGGATCTGCGGCACCACGTCCGGCGCCCGGCCGCCGAAGGCGCGGGCGAGCTTCCCCACCTGCTCGCGCCGGCGCACCACCTCGTGGGCGCCGAGCGAGGCGGCGGCGATCAGCAGCGGCAGGAAATAATAGACGCCGCGGAAGGCGACCATCGCCGCCAGCAGGTCGCCGTGCGGCAGCTCGTGGGGGAGCAGCAGCACCATCATCGACTCGAAGACGCCGAGCCCGCCGGGGACGTGGCTGAGCAGCCCCGCCACCTGGGCGAACAGGAACACCCCGAGGAAGTGGACGAAGGTGATGTTCGCCGAGGTTGGCAGCAGGGCGTAGAGGACGGTGGCGGCGAACGCCCAGTCGAGCGAGGCGATGGCGATCTGCGCCGTGGCCATCGGCGGCCGCGGCACCGCGAACTCGAGCCCCTTGAAGGTGAACGGCCGCCGGCGGGCGATCGACAGGGCGACGAAGCCGGCGATCAGCGCCAGGAACAGGGCGCCGACCGGCCGCGCGCTCGCCATCGGCAGGTGCAGCAGCCCCGGCACGGCGATCGGCTCGAGCAGGAACGCCGCCCCGGAGAGGCCGATGAACCCCAGCCAGAAGGTGATGTAGCTGAACAGCACCACGCGGGTGATGTCGATCGCCGTCATCCCCCATCCGGAGTAGAGGCGGGCGCGCAGCGGCGTGCCGGTGAACAGCGGCATGCCGAGCGTGTTGCTGAAGGCGTAGCCGGCGAACGAGGCGAGGGCGACCTTCCAGTAGGCGATCCGCTTGCCGATGTAACGCAGGGCGAGCGCGTCGTAGCCGGTGAGGGCGAGATAGCTCAGCACCGTGAAGGCGAGCGCCATGATCACCCGGTCCGCCGGCAGGTTGTGGAAGAAGTTGATGATGTCGCGATAGCGGAAGTCGTGCAGCTCGCGGCGGAGCAGCCAGAGGGCCAGCCCGAAGAAGAGGAGGCTGAGCAGCGAGGTGAGCTTGGAGAGTTGGATTTTCTTCACAGGTCGGGGTTCACCGGTCGTCGTCGCTTCAGAACCAGCCCTTCCGTTTGAAATAGAGCGCCAGGAGGCCGCCGGTCACCGCCATCACGGTGAGCACCGCCGGGTAGCCGTAGTACCAGCCGAGCTCCGGCATGTTGAGCGGGCTCGCCTGGCGGTCGAAGTTCATGCCGTAGACCCCGGCGATGAAGTTCAGCGGGATGAAGATGGTCGAGATGATGGTCAGCACCTTCATCACCTCGTTCAGGCGGTTGCTGGCGCTCGACAGGTAGACGTCGAGCATGCCGGCCGCCAGGTCGCGATAGGTCTCGATCATGTCGATGACCTGCACCGCGTGATCGTAGCAGTCGCGGAGGAAGACCCGCGTCTCGGGGCGGATCAGGTGCATCTCGTCGCGTTGCAGGCTGCCGATCACCTCGCGCTCCGGCCAGGCGACCCGCCGCAGCTCGAGGAGGTCGCGCTTGATGCGGTGGACCGAGGTGAGCGTCCCCGGCTCCGGCTTCTCGACCACCGCGTCCTCGAGCTCCTCGATCCGTTCGCCGTAGCGCTCGAGGACGGGGAAGAACTCGTCCATCAGGGCGTCGACCAGGGCGTAGAGGAGATAGTCCGCCCCCTTGCTCCGGATCTGCCCCTTGCCGTGGCGGATGCGCTCGCGGACCCGCTCGAAGGAGTCGCCTGGGGTCTCCTGGAGGGTGATGATGTAGTTGCCGGAGAGGAAGAAGCTGATCTGCTCGACGCACAGCTCGTCGTCCTTCAGATTCAGCGACTTCAGGACCAGGAAGTGGTAGTCGCCGTAGTCCTCGAGCTTGGGGCGCTGGCCGCAGTTGAGCACGTCCTCGAGGGCGAGCGGGTGGAGGTCGAACAGCTTGCCCAGCCCTTCGAGGAAGGGGACGTCCTGCAAGCCGTCGACGTTGATCCAGGTGACGGTGGGGGTGTCGCGGTAGGGCTCGAGCTCCGCGACCGACTCGATCTCCTTCTCGATCAGACGGTCGGGGCCGTAGTCGATGACGGTGACGCGCGCCGGGGCCGCCCCCGGATCGTCGCTCGGGCGCAACGTCCCCGGCTCCGTTCCCGGCGGGTGATACCGCGGCACGTCCCTCCTCCGCCTCCCTGCGAGCGCCATCCATCCTCCTGAGCTGCCGCCGTCCGGCGGTCGTCGAAGGGTGATTATGTCGTAGATGGGGCGTCGGAGAGGGAGGGCGGAGCCGGCGGCCGGCGCGCCGCGGGCCGGAGGGGAAGTTTAAGCCTACTCGCAGTTACCGCCGCCCGCCGCGCTCGCCACCGCGGCGCAGGCGTCCACCTGGGCCGCGGCGGTGGCGGCGATCGGCCGGGCGGTCCGGTGGAGGATGGCGGCGAGCTGCGGGGGCGTCAGCTTCGGGTTGCGCTCGAGCATCAGGGCGGCGACGCCCGAGACCTCGGCGGCGGCGAGCGAGCTCCCCGAGAAGAGGTCGTAGTGCCCCTGCGGGGAGGTGGTCAGGATGTCGACCGCCGGAGCGGCGAGCGCCGGGTGGCCGCCCCAGGCCGGCCGGACCAGCTCCCCCTGGAGGTCGTTGCTCCCCAGGATGCCGAGCACCCCCTGGTAGCTGGCGGGGAAGTCGGCGGCCGCCTTGCCGGGGACCGCTCCGCCGTCGGCCGCCACCACCACGATCCCGCGCGACAGCGCCTGGCCGATCAGCCGGCCGAGCAGCGGATCGGGCGGGCCGGCGAGGCTGAAGTTGAGCACCTGCACCCCCTGGCCGATGGCGAAGTCGACCGCCTTCGCCAGCGTGTAGCTGTTGCAGACCGCCTCGCGCGCCCCCGGCGGCTGCTGCCAGCACGCCTTCAGGGCGTAGATCTCCGCCTCCGGCGCCACCCCCACGATCCCCACGCCGTTGCCGGCGGTGGCGGCGATCAGCCCGGCGACGGCGGTGCCGTGGACGTCGGTGGTGAAGTTGCGGTCGCCCACCCGGTCGACGAAGTTCTGCGCCTTCACCACCCGTCCCCGCAGGTCGGGGTGGTCGAAGTCGACCCCGGTGTCGACCACCGCGACGCGCACCCCCTTGCCGGTGGCGATCCGGTGCGCCGGATCGAGATGGAGTGCCTGCGAGCCGTGCTGGAGGTGGGCGTAGGGGTCGGTGCCCGCCGGGGCAGCCTCGGTCGAGAAAGTGGCGATCCGCTGCGCCGAGCCCACCCGCGGATCGGAGGCGAGGCGGTGGACGAGCTCGCTCGCCGGCCGCTTGTCGACGATCTGGAACACCACGCACTGCTCGCCGAGCGACGAGAGGGTCCAGGAGAAGACGATCCCCAGCCGGTAGTCGTGGGCGATCTCCGCCGTGTGCCGGGCCCAGATCGCCGGCGGCGCCGGGGGATAGGTGACCATCACCTGCTGATCGGTAGAGCCTCCGGCCCCGGCGGCTTCCGCAGCCTCCGGGTTGGCAGCAGCGGCGGGGGCGGCCGGCCTGGCCGCCGGCCCTTCCGCGCAGCCGAGGAGGCCGGCCAGGGTCAGCAGGAGCAGGCCAACGACCGGTATCTTCACCGGCCGCCGGCCTCGGGCTCGGCGAAGACCACCGGGGCCTCCGAGCGCAGGCGGGCCAGCACGGCCCCCTCCGGCTCGCCGCGGGCCGGCACCTCGACCGTGTAGGCCCCCACCGGCGACGGGCCGGCGACGATCTCGCCGTGGACGCCGAGCAGCAGGGCGCGGATCTCGCGCTCGGTGGCCGTGGGAGAGAACATCAGGCGCAGCCGCGCGCCGCCGGCCCCCGGCGGCGACCCTATGGCGGGGGCGGCGGGATCGGAGAGGGTGCGGTAGGCGGCGGGTGCCCCCGCGCCCGGCTGCGCGGACGGCGCGCGCATCTTCCAGGCCCCGAGCCCCGCCAGCAGCACGATCACGGCGGCCTGCGCGAGGAGCGCCAGGCGGAGCGGGCGCGGGGCGGCGCCAAATTGCGCGCGCAGCGCCGACAGCCGGCCGCCGCCCCCCCGCTCCTCGGCCTCGATGCGGTCGAGGAGGCGCCCGAGCTGGGCCGGGTGCGGCGACGGGGCGGCGTCGGCGGCGGCGAGCGCGGCCGCGGCCATCCGCCGGCAGGCGCGCTCCTCCGCCTGGCAGGCCGGGCAGCCGGCGAGATGGTCCTCGACCTTCCCGCGCTCCCGCTCGCCGAGGGTGCCGTTCACGTACCAGGGGAGCAGCTCCCCGACCTGGCGGTGGGCCCGTTCGCCCGGACCCTCGCGGTGGCTCTTTCCGCTCATCGTCGAATCTCCCTGGCAGGCCTTCATCCAGCAAATCCCGAGACGCCGAGCTCCGGCAGGAGCTCGCGCAGGCGCCGGCGGGCATGGAACATCCGCGTCTTCACCGTGTTGACCGGGCAGCCCACGATCTCCGCGATCTCCTGATAGGCCAGCCCGTAGAAGTAGGTCAGCTCGACCACCGCCCGCTGCTCGGCGGAGAGGGCGCCGATCGCAGTCCCCAGCACCCCGGCGAGCTCGCGCCGCACCGCCAGGCGCTCGGGCTCCTCGAGGTCCATCGGCTCCGGCCCCTCCCGCGCCTCCGCCGACTCCTGCGGCCGCCGCGTCAGCGCCTTGAGCGCCTTGTGGTAGGCGATGCCGAAGATCCAGGTCGAGGGGCGCGAGCGGCCGTCGAAGCTCGCCGCCCCCTTCCAGATGGCGAACATGACGTCGTTGAGCACCTCCTCCACCAGCTCCGCCCGCCGGGTGAGCTTCAGCAGGTAGCCGAACAGGCGGCGGTAGTAGAGATGGTAGAGGGTCTCGAAGGCCCGGCGGTCCTTGGCCGCCACCCGGTGCAGCAGAGCGAGCTCGTCCTGAGCGGAAGGAGACTGGGACGGGGACGGCATGGCGGCTGTAGGTCCCGGCGGCGGCCGAAAAGGTTCAGTGCGTGGAGTGTACACCCCCGGGTGAAACCTTTTTCCCCACGCGGGGGACTACACTGGGCGGGTTGTTTCAACTTTTTAGAGAGGACATCTCATGCTCGCTCGCTGTCCGCTGCTCCTGAGCCTTCTCGCCGCCGCGGCCTTCTTCCTCGTTGGCCTCGTCCCGGCGGCGCGCGCCGCCACCGTCAACGTCGTCGCCGGAGGGGCGGCGGGCCTGGCGTTCACGCCCCAGTTCGTCACCATCAACGTCGGCGACACGGTGACCTTCACGAACGGCGGCGGCTTCCACAACGTGACGGCCGACGACGGATCGTTCCGCGTCGACATCAGCGGCTCCTGGACGATTTCCCACACCTACACCACTGCGGGGACCTTCGGCTTTCACTGCGAGGCCCACGGCTCTCCCGGCAGCGGCATGTTCGGCACCGTGACCGTGCAGGGCGGCGGCACCACCCCGCATCAGGGGACCCTCGGCTTCAGCCTCGTCAACTACGCGGTCAACGAGGGGGCCGGCAGCGCCACGATCGCCGTCCAGCGCCTCGGCGGCGATGACGGCGCGGTCAGCGTCCACTACGCCGCCACCGCCGGCTCGGCCACCGCGGGTCAGGACTTCACCGCCGTCTCCGGCACCCTTTCGTGGGCCGACAAGGACGACGCCAACAAGACGTTCACCGTGCCGGTGATCAACGACACCGTGGCCGAGCCGAGCGAGACCGTCCTCCTCGCGCTGTCGAGCCCGACCGGCGGCGCCACCCTCGACGGCGCCCACACCAGCGCCACGCTGAACATCCAGGACAACGACCCGGGCAGCACCGGCGGCCCGGTCGCGGCGCCGGGCAATCTCACCGCCACAGCGGCGTCGACGAGCGAGATCGACCTCGCCTGGAGCGACAATTCGAGCAACGAGACCGGCTTCTCGATCGAGCGCCGGGGCGTGGGCGGCACTTACCAGGTGGTCGCCACCACGGGCGTCAACGTCCACACCGCCGCCGTCACCGGCCTCGATCCGGCCTCCTTCTCGCTCTTCCGGGTGCGGGCCACCGGCACCACCGCCAACTCCCCCTACTCGGCAGAAACCCCGGCGGCGACCCTCGCCGAGATCGCCGCCTGCGTCCCCGGCACCAACGCCCTCTGCCTGACCGGCGGGCGCTTCAAGGCGAGCGTCGACTGGCACACCGCGACCGACACCGGCTCGGGGTTCGCCGTGCCGCTCCCGGCGGCTCCGCAGTCCGGGCTCTTCTACTTCTTCGACCCCACCAACATCGAGATGCTGATCAAGGTGCTCAACGCCTGCGTGCCGCCGTTCAACCACTACTGGGTCTTCTTCGCCGCCACCACCAACGTCGAATTCGCCGTCGTCGTCGCCGACACCCAGACGGGGAAGACGGTGGCCTACTTCAACCCCCTCAATCGCTCGGCGCCGCCGATTCAGGACATCAATGCGTTCGCGACCTGCCCGTAGAGCGTCGCTGCTCGTCCTCGCGGGGCTCGGGGCCGCGCTCTTCGGGGGCTGCGGCACGGTGAAGAGCCCCGCCGAGCCGGCGGCCACGGACCCGGGGGTGGCGGCGCTCACTTTCACCCAGATCCAGACGCAGATCTTCACCCCGGTCTGCGCCAGGGCGGGGTGCCACGCCGCCGGCTCCTCGCCGTCCGGCCTGGTGCTCGAGGCCGGCCAGAGCTACGGCAACCTGGTCGGCCACCCGGCGGCCGAGAGCCCGCTCGACCGCGTCTCGCCGGGGCACCCGGAGGCGAGCTACATCCTCCTCAAGCTGCGCGGCGACCCCAGCATCACCGGCGGGCGGATGCCGCTCGGCGGACCCTACCTGCCGGGCGCCGAGATCGACGGGATCGCCGCGTGGATCCGCGCCGGCGCGCCGAGGAACTGAGACGATGATCGAGTCGATGCGAACGCTCGCCGTGGCGGTTTTCCTGGCCGTTCTTTCCGTGGGTCCGGTCCTGACGCAGGAGCCGCAGGAGCCGCAGGACGTCCCGCTCGCCGCGGTGACCGCGCCGGAGCGCCACCATGAAGACGACGAGCCCCTCCGCCGCGACGCACTGGGCACGATCCTGATCAACGGCGCCACCCCCTACACGGTGCCGGCGCGCAAGCTCGAGGTGCTGTTCACCCACCGCTTCCAGCAGCCGGTCAACGACGGCGGCACCTCGCACAACCTCTGGGGGCTCGACAACGGCGCCGACCTCGGGATCGGCGCCGGCTGGGGGGTGACCTCCCATCTCGATCTCACCCTCTACCGCGACTCCTTCCAGGAGGACTTCGAGGTGGCGGGGAAGTACCTGGCCTTCGAGCAGTCCCGCCGGCTGCCGCTGACCCTCGCCGTGCGGGCGGGCGGCGACTTCCTGCGCCGGCCGGGGATCGCGGACCCGAACCGCCCGTTCGTCCAGCTCCTCCTGGCCCGCCAGCTCGCCCCCGGCGTCAACCTCCTCGCCTCCCCCTCCTGGGTGCGCGACACGCCGAGCCTCCGGAACGCCTTCAACGTCCCCCTCGGCCTCACCTTCCCGTTCCCCGGCGGCTCGCTGATCGAGCTCGAGTACATCCCGAAGAACCGCGACCTCCCGAGCAGCCGCGCCGCCTGGCATGCCGCCCTCTCGAAGGCCCTCGGCGGCCACATCTTCGAGGTCGTCCTCGGCGACTCGCGCGCCTCGACCGTCGACCAGATGCTGGGCGGCGACTCCGCCGCCGGCTTCCGCACCCGCGACCTCCGCCTCGGCTTCAACATCGTCCGCGACTTCGGCTTCTGACGAAGCGGCACATCTTTCGCAACCGGTTCCCGGCATGTCCGGGATCCCTCTGCGGGTGATGACCTACAACGTGGGCGGCCATGGGGCGCGGTGGTCCGCCGGCTACCTCGAGAAGGTGGCGGCGGTGATCGCGGCGGCGGCTCCGGACGTGGTGGGGTTGCAGGAGGTGCATCGCGGCACCCGGCCGTCGCGGCTGGCGGATCAGGCCGCGGAGCTGGGACGGCTGACCGGGATGGCGGTCCATTTCGGCCGCAGCTTCACGCTGGAGAAGGGGGGGGAGTTCGGCAACGCCGTGCTCGCCCGCGGCGCGGTGCTCTCGGCCGCCGTCCGCACCCTCCCCGGCGCGGGCGAGCCGCGGACCGTCCTCTCCACCTGCATCGCCCTCGCTGACACCCACCTCGACTTCCACGTCACCCACCTCGCCGCCTGGGGACGGTGGGGGCGCGCGGCACGGAGTGTGCAAATCTCCGGGCTCGTCGAGACGCTGAAGCAGTCGCCGGGCCCGTTCATTCTTGCAGGGGACCTCAACGCTCCGCCGGGAGCTCCCGAGATCGGCGCGCTGCTGGCCTCCGAGCTGTTCCGGAAGTGCGGCGACGGCGTCGCGGTCACCCACAAGCTGATGCGCCAGCAGATCGACTACGTCTTCGCCGGACCGGGGTGGACGACCGTCTCGCACCGGGTGATCCGGTCGGGGCCGTCGGATCACTGGCCGGTGCTCGTCGAGCTCGTGCGGGACGCCGCGGAGCCTTACTCCTGAAGGTCTCCTGAAGGGAGAACGCCGTCTTGAGCAAGCAGCCTGGAAAGAAGAAAGCGGGCTTTCACGTCACCTGGCTCGAAGCCTCCTTCGCCGTCTTCGCCGCGTTGGTGCTCATCCTGCTCCTCTGGTCGACCGACAAGGAGCACGCCTCGCACGTGCGGGTGCCGAACATCGACAACTTCGAGCAGGCGCTCCCCTCGATCGCCAACCTCGCCAATTCCACGATCCTTCCCGGCAACTCCGCCCAGATCCTCCAGAACGGCGACCAGTTCTTCCCCGCCTTCTTCGCCGACATCGCGGCGGCGCGCGGCAGCATCCACCTCGAGACCTACGTCTGGTGGAAGGGGGAGATCTGCGACCGCCTGGCGGCGGCGCTCGCCGACAAGGCGCGGCACGGGGTCGAGGTGCGGATCACCATCGACGCCCTCGGCGCCCACCGCGCCGAGAGCAAGCTCTTCGAACGGATGAAGCAGGCCGGGGTCAAGATGTCGCTCTACCGCCCGCCGCGGCTGAGCGAGATCGGCCTCTACAACAACCGCACCCACCGCAAGCTGGCGATCTTCGACGGCCGGGTCGCCTACGTCTTCGGCCACGGCATCGCCGAGGAGTGGACCGGCCACGGCCAGGACAAAGACCACTGGCGCGACACCGGCGTCCGCCTGATGGGGCCGATCGTCAACAGCGTGCAGGCGGTGTTCGCCCAGAACTGGATCGACGAGACCACGCAGGTGCTGGTGGGGGAGCGCTACTTTCCGCCGCAGCCCGCCGCCGGCACGGTGCGCGCGCACATGGTGTGGAGCTCGCCGCGCGGCGGCGTCTCCGAGATGGAGCTGATCGACAAGCTGGTGATCGCCTGCGCCCGCCACGACCTGATCATCCAGAATCCCTACTTCATCCCCGACGACGAGCTGGTGAACCTGCTCGCCAACGCCGTGAAGCGCCACGTGCGGGTGCGCCTGATGATCCCCGGGCCGGTCACCGACAGCCCGATCGTCCGCCACGCCGGGCACGCGCAGTTCCAGGCGATGCTCGATCAGGGGATCGAGATCTACGAGTTCGAGCCCACCCTCTCGCACCAGAAGATCGTGATCGTCGACGGCGTCTGGTCGCTGGTCGGCTCGACCAACTTCGACGACCGCTCGCTCGACATCAACGACGAGGCGAGCGTCGGCCTGATCGATCCCGGGATCGCCGGCCAGCTCGGCGCCGCCTTCGCGGAGGACCTCAAACGCTGCAAGCGTCTCGATCCCCAAACCTGGCGCCGGCGCGGCCTCTGGCACCGGTTCGAGGACCAGCTCTCCTATATGCTCAACGAGCAGCTCTGACCCTCATTTCCCCTGTTCATGCCATGTTCATGATCGAGACCCCCCTCTGGCTCCTCCTCTCGATGGCGCTCGCCATCCTCGTGCTCGGCACCATGCTGTGGAACAACCTGCGCGAGCGCCGGTTCAACGTCCGCGTCCCCGACCTCGACTGCTTCGAGCAGGCGCTGCCGTCGATCGCCGGGATGACCAAGGCGGTCATCCAGGACGGCAACTCCGCCGAGATCCTGCAGAACGGCGACGAGTACTTCCCGGCCCTCCTCGCCTCGATCGCGGCGGCGAAGGAGACGATCCACTTCGAGACCTACGTCTGGTGGACGGGGGACATCTGCGTCGAGCTCGCCAATGCCTTCGCCGCGCGGGCCCGCGACGGGCTCGAGGTGCGGGTGATGGTCGACTCCCTGGGGGGGATGAAGATGCGCCCCCGCCTGCGCCGGCTGATGAAGAAGGCCGGGGTCAAGCTGCACCACTACCACCCCATCCGGCTGGTCGACATCGGCCAGCTCAACAAGCGCACCCACCGCAAGCTCGCCGTCTTCGACGGCAGGCTCGCCTACATCTGCGGCCACGGCGTGGCGCGCCAGTGGACCGGCAACGGGGAGGACAAGCGCCACTGGCGCGACACCGGCGTCCGCCTCCAGGGGCCGATCGTCCACGCCATGCAGGCGGTGTTCGCCCAGCACTGGATCGAGGAGACGGGCGAGGTCTTCGTGGGGGAGAAATACTTTCCGGTCCTGCCCAAGGCCGGCCCGCTCAAGATGCACGTCCTCGCCGGCGCCCCGCTGGGCGGCGTCTCCGACCTCGAGCTGATGTTCAAGATGGCGCTCGCCACGGCGCAGAAGGAGATCATGATCCAGAACCCCTACTTCATCCCCGACGAGGAGACGGTCTCCCTCCTCAAGCGGGCGGTGAAGCGCGGGGTCGACGTGCAGATCATGGTCCCCGGCAAGATCACCGACAGCCCGATCGTCAATCACGCCGGCCACCGCCACTTCAGCGAGATGCTCGCCGCCGGCGTGAAGATCTTCTGCTTCGAGCGCACGCTGATCCACCAGAAGATCATGATGATCGACGGCGTCTGGTCGCACGTCGGCTCGACCAACCTCGACTCGCGCTCGTTCAACATCAACGAGGAGGCCGGCGTGGGGATCATCGACGAGGGGATCGCCGCCGAGCTGCGCGCCGCCTTCGACGACGACCTGAAGAGCTGCCAGGAGATGAAGGCGGGGGAGTGGGAGCGGCGCTACGACCTCTGGCACCGCGCCATCGACCGCGCCTGCTACCTGCTGAGCGGGCAGCTCTGAGCTCGCCGTGCCGTCCC
This sequence comes from uncultured Acidobacteriota bacterium, assembly GCA_963756595.1. GTDB lineage: Bacteria > Acidobacteriota > Thermoanaerobaculia > Multivoradales > UBA5704 > DATARR01. The sequence goes on along the minus strand of CAVWOZ010000061.1, from coordinate 40,099 downwards.
ACATCGGGGACGGAGGCGCCCTTCCCGGGGAGCGGAAAGGGCTTTTTCGTTGATTTTTCCGTCCTTTGGGGGCCGGAACGGATCTTGCGATGGGGAGAGACAGACTCTCTTTCCCGCAGCAGGAGGAAGCATGCCGCTCGCGCCATGTTCCACCGTCCGCCGTGTTCCGTCCCTCGCTCTCGCCGCGGCATTGGCGCACGCCGCGCTCGCCGCCTGCGCCTCCGCCCAGGGAGATCCCGTCCCGCAGCGGTTCGACGCCGCCGAGGCCATCCGCGTCGAGGTCCGTATCGTCCCCTTCTACGCCGTCGACTCCAGCGGGAAACCGGTCTATGACCTGCGCCCGGACGAGGTCGAGCTGCGGGTGGGGGGCGTCCAGGCGCCGATCGAATCCTTCGACCCCTACGCGCTCTCCTTCGGGCGCGCCGCGGCTCCGGCCTCGCCGCTGGCGCCGGCCCTGTCGCGCAGCGTCTACTTCCTGTTCGACACCACCTTCTCGTCGCCCACCGGCTTCGAGACCGATCAGCGGCTCGCCGCCCGGATGATCGCGGGGTGGCCTGCCGGCGACCGCCTGTTCCTGATCACCCACGGCTCCCGCGCGGGGCTCGAGCTGCGTCTGGGTCCGCTGCCGCCGGATGCCGAAGGGAAGAAGGAGCTGCAGAAGGCGGTCGAGGCGCTCCACCCCGAGGTCCGCCGGGTCGAGCTGCAGGACGATCCCACGATCGACTTCAGCCCTCCCGCTCAAGCGGCCGGCCGCAATGGCCCGGGAGATCAGATGGCTCACGTCTACAACAATCTCCAGGGGGCGATGCGCGGCGAATACCACAGCGTGGCGCGCGATTTCGCCAGCTCGCTCGGCGATTTCGCCGCCGTGCTGCGGCAGACCCCGGGGCCCAAGCTGCTGGTGCTCTTCTCGCAGGGGCTCGACGACAACCTCTACTTCCAGGGGGACAGCGGCTTCAGGGTCGGCAGCGACGACAGCGTGCTGGTCGATACGCGCCGCGCGCCCCCTCTCGTCGACCGCTTCCGGGAGCCGCTCGCCGCGCTCGCCGAGGCGGGGGCGATGGCGGTCTTCGTCAACACCGACCGCGATCCCGAGATCGACGGCGACGCCGTGCTGCGCGACATGGCGAAGACGGCCGGCGGCCTCTACGTCGAGGGGCGCGACCCGCGCGACCTCGAGAGCCGCATCGCCGGCGCGACCACGGCCTACTACGAGGCGGGCTTCCGTCCGGCGGGGGACCTGCTCGCCGCGTCGGCCGCCCCGCGCGCCGAAGTCGCCATCACCGTCAAGCGGCCGGGGGTGCGCGCCTGGGCTCCGGCGGTGGTGCAGACGCGGGAGGCCTACCGCACCTCGAACGCTCTCGAGAAGCGGCGGATGGTGATCGACCTCGTCGCCGGCGGCCCGGCGGCGCAGCGCGCCCACGGCACGGTCCAGCTCGCCGTTCAGGAGCTCGGCGGCCGGCTGCTCGCCCGCAAGGAGCCGGCGCCGCGCCTCGGCTTCGAGGCGGCGTGGCCGGCCGGGCTCGCCGAGCGCCGGCTCGACCTCTACAACGTCGTGCTGGCGCTGCCGACGGCGGAGCGCAGGGGAAAGGTCCTGCGCTTCGACCGCGAGGAGGGGACAGCGGCGGCCGGCCGCGCCCGCCTGGAGACCGCGCTCGCCGGCGAGGGGGAGCAGGTCTGGGGGATCGTCGCCGTCGATCCCGAGACCGACCGCGCCTGGGTCCACCGGCTGCGGCTCAAGGCCGGATCACCACCTTGAGCGCCTCGCGCCGCCGCATGCTGCGCAGGGCGGCCTCGAGCTCGTCCAGCGGGCGCTCGGCGGAGAGCAGGGCGCGCGGGTGGAGCTTGCCGCTGGCGAGGAGCGCCAGGGCGCGCGCGAAGGTCGCCGGCCGGTGGTGGTAGGCGCTCTTCACCGTGATCTCCGAGTAGTGGAGGCGGTGGGTGTCGAGCGGCACGTTGGTCCCCGGCGGGCAGCCGCCGAAGAGCTGGACGAGGCCGCCCGGGCGGACCGAGGAGAGGGCGTCCTGCCAGGCGGCGGGGGAGCCGGTCGCCTCGATGGCGACGTCGAAGCCGTCGCCGGTCTGCGAGCGGCGGCAGAGGCGGGGGGCCTCGCCGCCGTCGCGGCCGACCTGGACGGTGCCTTGAGCGCCGAGGGCGCGGCCGACCTCGAGGCGCCACGGGTTGGGGTCGGCGAGCACGATGTGATGCTCGCCGCTCGCCGGGAAGTCGGCGGGGGAGTTGGCGAGCACGTCGACGAACAGCAGGCCGATCGGTCCGCCGCCGTAGATCACCACCTCCGAGGCCCGCTCGAGCCCCGAGATCTCGAGCCCGTGGAGCACGCAGGCGAGCGGCTCGGCGAGGGCGCCGATCTCGAACGGCAGCTCGGGGGGGAGGGCGTAGGTGCTGACCTTCGTGAAACGTCGCGGGATCAGCAGGTACTCGGAGAAGGCGCCGTTCAGGTAGTGGAGGTCCGAGCAGAGGTTCTCGCGCCCTCGCGCGCACCACTCGCAGACGCCGCACGGCGCCGAGTTGGCCACCACCACCCGGTCGCCGGTCCGCCACCCCTCGACCCCCGGGCCGACGGCGGTGATCGTCCCCGCCATCTCGTGGCCGAACGGGGTGGGCGCCTTCAGCATGCGCGGGTGCCCGCCGCGCTGGAACGCCTTGAGGTCGGTGCCGCAGGTGGTGGCGGCGCCGATCCGCAGCAGCATCTCCCCCTCGCCCGGCTCCGGCACCGGGATCTCGCGCAGCTCGAGCCGCTCGGGCCCCATCAGGAAGGCGGTGTTGGCGCGGCTGGAGGTCTTCACGGTCATCCCTCGGCACCGTCCGGGCCATCGGGAGACAACAGCACCTTGAGCGCCCGCCGCTCGCCGGCCAGCGCGATCCCCTCCGCCAGGCGCGAGAGGGGGAGCCGGTGGCTCACCAGCGGGGACGGGTCGAGACGGCCGGCGACCAGCAGGCGGTAGGCCTCACGCTGGTCGGCGAGCCCGCTCGAGTAGGTGCCGAGCAGCCGGCGCTCGCTCTTGAAGAGAGCGTTGAGCTCGAAGCCGGCGCGTTCGTCTCGCTCCGCGTGGGCGAACAGCACCACGGTGCCGCCGGGACGCGCCAGCGCCAGCGCCGTGGCGGCGCGCTCCGCCCCGCCCACCGTGTCGAAGACGGCGTCGGCGCCGAGCCCGGCCGACAGCCCGGCGACGGCCGCGCGGATCGCGTCGCCCGGCGGCTCCGCCGCGTCGGCGCCCAGCCGCCGGGCGAGGTCGAGCCGCTCCGCCAGCGGATCGCAGACGGCGACCCGGAGGCCGCGGTGGACGGCCTTCAGGACCAGCAGGTGGAGGAGCCCCATGCTCCCGGCGCCGAGGACGAGGGCGCTGCCCTCTGTCGCCGTCGCGGCCACGCCGGAGTGGCGGAGGCCGCGCAGCACGCAGGCCGCCGGCTCGAGGAAGACGGCGGCGTCGTCCGCGAGGTGGGGGGGAGGCCGAAGGCCGCCGCGCGGACGGCCCGCTCCCGCACCAGCACCCACTCGGCGAAGCCGCCCGGGACGAGCAGGTTCTCGGCGAAGGCCGGGCAGAGCGGCTCGCTGCCGCGTCGGCAGAGCGCGCACTCGCCGCAGGCGACGTGGTGGGGGACGGCGACGCGGTCGCCGGGCGCGAAGCCGCGCACCCCGGCGCCGAGCGCCGCCACCGTACCGACGATCTCGTGCCCCAGCACCGTCCCGGCCGCCGCCGTGCCGTGCCGCAGCTTGTAGAGGTCGGTGCCGCAGAGGCCGGCGCAGGAGAGGCGCAGCAGCATCTCGCCCGGCCCGGGCACGGGGCGGGGACGGGATTCGATCCGCACGCTTCCCGCGCCGTCGCAGGCGGCGGCGAGCATCCGGTCCGGGAGCGCCCCGGCGGGGTCGCCGGAGAGGAGTGCGGGGGTCTGCATGCCGCGTGAATCGTAGTGGCAGGGTAGGAGAGTCGCAAGCCGGGACGGCGATTCAATATGCAGAAGACGCGAAAGAGATAGAATAAAACTCCGATGTCATCGATCCGCCGCCGGGCCGTCCGCCGTTCACGCCGAGTGCAGGTGCATTTCTGGCGCCAGGGCGATCCCAAGCCGTTCATCGGCTACAGCACCAACATCTCGATGGCGGGGATGTTCATCGCCACCAACAGCCCCCTGGTGGCCGGCTCGCGGGTGCGCGTCGAGCTGGTCGACCGCGAGCGCGGCTTCATGGTGGAGGGGGTCGTCGTCCACGCCCGCAAGCTGCACCTCGAGAAGCTCACCCAGTCGGGGATGGGGGTGCGTTTTCTCAACGTCGAGGAGCTGGTGCGGGAGCTGATCCCCGGCGGGTTCGCGGAGACCCCGGAGAACGCGGCGACCGATGGGTTTCCGATCGAGCTCCTGCGCGAGGCGGCGGCGCATCCCGTGCCGTCCACGCCGGAAGCCCCCGCGCCGGTGGCACCCCTTCCGGAGTCTCCGCCGCCTCCTCCGGTCGTGGCCGCCCCTCCCGCGGTGCCGTGGAAGGCGGCGCCCCCCGTCGCCGCGGTCGATTCGTCGGGCGGCACGTTCACCGTCCGCTTCACGGGCGTCGAGGAGTTCCTGACGGTCTACCGGCGCGACCTCCTGCAGGGGGGGCTCTTCGTCTCGACGCGCTTCCCGGCCCGCCTCGGCGAGTCGGTCCTCGTCGAGCTCTATCCGCCGGGGGCCGCCGCCGAGCGGGTGATGGTGCGGGCGCGGGTCGTCCAGCGTTTCGAGCCGCACACCGGCGACGAACCCAACCTGCTCTCCGGCATGGGGCTCGAGCTGATGGATCTGCCGGCGCTGATCGTCCAGCTGGAGCCGGTGATCGCGCGGTTGCAGGGGACGGCGGGGTAGAGCTTCCCCTTCCTCTCGCTAGCGCCACTCCTTCCCGAGGTCGGCGATGATCTCGGCGAAGACCTCGATCCCGTCCCACAGGTTCTGCAGGCGCAGGTTCTCGTTGATGCCGTGCTGGTTGTTGTCGTGGTTGACGATCGGGATGCCGATCACCGGCTTCTTCAGCGCGTCGACGAAGAGCGCCATCGGCACGCTGCCGCCGAGCATGGGGACGCGGACGACCGGCGCGCCCACCGCCCGCTCGACGACCGTCACCACCGCCTTCGACACCGGCAGGCCGACGTCGGTGCGCGCCCCGGGGTAGTCGAGCGACCAGACGGCGCGCAGCACCTTCGGGTGCGCCTTGCGCGTCGCAGCGTCCGGCGCCTCGGCGGTGACGAACCATCCCTTGTCGCGCAGGAAGGCTTCGACCCTCTCCTTCACCCGCTGCGGCGTCTGGTCCGGCACCAGGCGGAAGTCGATCGACGCCTGCGCCTCGGTGGGGATGGCGTTCGCCGCTCCCTCTCCCACCTCGGCCGAACGCAGGCCGCGCAGGTTCAGCGCCGGGTCCATCAGCCGGGCCTCGAGCCGCGCCCCCTTCCCCTCGGTGCGGCCGAGGGCGAGCTCCTCCACCAGCCCCGCCTCGACCGGCGGCATCGCCGCCACGGCCGCCTGCTCAGGCGCGGTCAGCGGCCGCACGTCGTCATAGAAGCCGGGAATCAGGATGCGCCCCTCCTCGTCGCGCAGGCTGGCCAGCAGCTGCACCAGCTCGACCGCAGGGTTCGGCGCCCAGTTGCCGTAGTGCCCGCTGTGCAGCGGCCTCAAGGGGCCGTAGGCGGTGAGCTCGAGCCCGGCCACGCCGCGGGCGCCGAAGAAGACCTGCATCCGCCGGGTCTGATCGACCGGCCCGTCGCAGAGCAGCCAGACGTCGGCCGCGAGCTCGGCGGCGTTGCGCCGCAGGATCTCCGGCAGGTGCTCCGATCCCTGCTCCTCCTCCCCCTCGAGGAACAGCCCGACGTTGACCGACGGCTGGACCCTGGCGGCGCGCAGCGCGTCGAGCGCGGTCAGGATCGCCACGATGGGCGACTTGTCGTCGCTCGCCGAGCGGGCATAGATCCGCCACTCGGGATCGAGCGCCCCGGAGACCGCCGCGAGGTCGATGTCTTTCACGCCGGGCCCCAGCGGTCCCGAGCGCAGCACCGGCTTGAACGGATCGGAGACCCACCCCTTCTGCCCCACCGGCTGGCCGTCGTAGTGGGCGTAGAACATGACGGTCCGGGTGGCGCCGGGGACGCTGAGCGCGGCGTAGAGCGCGGGCGGCGTCCCCTCCCCCGCCGAGAGCCGGCTCACCGCGAACCCCCGCTGCTTGAGCATCGCCGTCAGCCGGTCGGCGTTGCGCTCGATGTCCGCCACGCGGGTGGCGACGTTGGGCAGGGCGAGCAGGTCGGTCAGCTCGCCGACGATCTGCTTCTCGTGGGCGGCGCGGTAGGCCCGCACCTGATCTCGTAAGGGGTCGCGCAGGGGGGCGCCGTTCGCCGTCCCGGAGCCCATCAGGACGGCCGCCAGCAACAGGGAGATTCCGGCATTCCCTCGGATCATCGGCAGTCTCCTTCGAGAATACATACCGCTCCCCGCCGGCCGCGGTCGCCGCAGTCGGGGAGTGTCTTCAGGTCTGAATTGGGAGGAAATGGTCGGGGCGAGAGGATTTGAACCTCCGGCCTCACGGTCCCGAACCGTGCGCTCTACCAAGCTGAGCTACGCCCCGACGGGAATGCGGTCCTCCGCGAGATCGAACCGCGAGGACGGGGAGAATACCGTCTAGCGTCCCACGGGTCAAGTCGGGAGGGCCTCCGGCCGAGGGACGCCAGGGACCTCAAGGACAACAGGGACTCGGGATCTGTCCCTGCCGGTCCCTGTTCGTCTGTGTTCCGCGCTTCCCTACGGGTGGCAGGGCTCCGGAGCCGGCCGGGTCGCGTCGCGGCCTACCCGCCGGTCCAGCCAGCTCAGCACGGTCACGTAGGCGAGCGGCGCCTCGTAGTGCAGGTTGAGGACGTGCCCCGAGCCGGGGATGGCGACCGCCTCGGCGCAGGCTTCCGGCGGGTAGAAGGAGGGCTCGGTCGCCAGGCTGCCGGAGGCCGTGCAGGAGGGCGGGTTGCAGAACGCCGCGTCGTCGTCGCCCACCATCACCAGCACCGGGACGTGAATGCCGGTCGAGAAGCTCAAGGCCGGCACGCCGGTGTTGAGCTCGGCGATCGTCACCGTCTCCTTGTTCTGCTCGTCGACGGCGAGGACCCGCGGGTCGTAGAACGGCGCGTTGTAGAAGATCGTGCGGGTGCCGGGGAGGGTGGTGACGTAGCCGTCCGGGATGCCGCGTCCCGCGAAGTGGGGATCGAGGTTCGCCGGGCCGAAGCTGACCTCGCCGAGCGCCGCCGTCACGGTGTGCGAGATGCCGGTCAGCACCACGCCGTCGACGTCATCGAAGGTCGCCGCTTCCTGGATCGAGACCAGCGAGCCGAGCGAATGGCCGACCAGCGCCACCCGAGCCGCTCGCACGCGGCCGAACGACGGCACCACCAGGCTGCCGCCGCGCAGCGCCTGCACGATCTGGTGGACGACGTAGGCGTTCGACTCGATGGTGATCTGGTCGGCCGGCGGATGGTCGCTCCTGCCGATCCCGATGCGGTCGATGGCGAGCACCGCGTACCCCGCCGTGGTCGCCCAGCGCATGTACGAGTAGAGCGCGGGCTGGAAGGGGAAGTCCCAGTAGAGATGGCCGTAGGTGGCGCCGTGCAGGGCGAGCTGGATCGTCTTGTGCTCAAGGGCGCCGCGCGAGCAGAGCTCCCCGTAGACGTGGTAGACGTGGGGATCGGTCGCGGAGAGATGGACGGCGAACGACGTGTCCGCGCACCGCAGGCCGGCGTCCGAGGCCGTGGCGGCGGCGAGGGAGGGGAGGAGCAAGGCGGCGACGAAGGCGCAGAGCGCGACGGCGGCAAGCTTGAAGATCGGTCGAAACCTCATGGCGTTCCTCTCTTTCTGGTCGGATCGGAATGGGTCGGAACAGCGGTTTCAGTTATAACGCAGAACGGCTCCATCCCCCCCCACCGCCGTCACCGGCGGGGTTTGCCGTAAGATCTCTCCCCGCCATGGCCGCTATCCCAGAGAGCCCCGCCAAGCCGCAGACCGCGACCCCGCTCTCCTCCCGTCTGGAGGTGCTGGCGGCGGCGGCCCTCTTCTCCTCGGGGGGAGCGGTGATCAAGGCCGTGCACCTCACCGGCTGGCAGGTGGCGCTGCTGCGCTCGACGGTGGCGGCGCTGACCCTGCTGGTGCTGATGCGCGAGGTGCGGCGGCGCCCCAACCTGCGGGTGCTCGGGGTGGGGGTCGCCTACGCGGCGACGCTGATCCTCTTCGTGCTGGCCAACAAGCTCACCACCTCGGCGAGCACGATCTACCTGCAGTCGACGGCGCCGCTCTACGTGCTGCTGCTCAGCCCGTGGCTGCTGAAGGAGAGGATCCGCGGGCGCGACATCGCCTTCATGGTCGCGCTCGCCGCCGGGCTCGGCCTCTTCTTCGTCGGCTTCGATCCGGTCTCGGCCACCGCCCCCAACCCGAAGCTCGGCAACCTCCTGGCCACCGCCTCGGGGCTCACCTGGGCGCTGACCGTGATGGGGTTGCGGGCGCTCGGCAAGGGAGGGGAGTCGTGGGGGCCGGCGGGGGCCTTCTGGGGGAACATCTTCGCGGCGCTCCTCTGCCTGCCGCTGGCGCTGCCGCTCGCCGGCGCCCGCCCGCTCGACTTCGCCCTCGTCGGCTACCTCGGCGTCTTCCAGATCGGCTTCGCCTACCTCTTCCTGATCCGCGGCCTGGTCCGCGTCCGCGCCTTCGAGGCTTCCCTCCTCCTCCTCCTCGAGCCGGTGCTCAACCCGATCTGGACCTGGCTCGTCCACGGCGAGCGCCCCGGCATCTGGTCGATCGCCGGCGCCGCCGTGATCCTGCTGGCGACATTGCTGAAGGCGTGGGCGGACGGGCGGGCCGCGGCCGGCGCGCCGATCGGAACCTGAGCCCCTTTCCCTACTTCATCCTTTCCTACTTCATCCCAACGGCCTTCTTCATCGCCGCCGTGATCGACTGGCGGACCTTGAAGAAGTCGGCCCAGGGGTCGGATGGCAGCGCTTCCAGGCGCTCGGGGACGGTGCGCAGGGTGTAGGTGTTGCCGCGGACGCCAGTTTCGAGCTCCTCCCAGAAGAGGGGGACGGAGACCGGGGCGTCGGCGCGGGCGCGGGTGGAGTAGGCGCAGATCGAGGTGGCGCCGCGGCCGTTCCTCAGATAGTCGATGAAGATCTTCCCCTTGCGGCTCGCCTTGGGGAGCTTCGAGGTGTACTTCGCCGGCTCGGCCGCGACCAGCTTCTCGGCGACCGCCTTGGTGAACGCCTTGACCTCGTCCCAGCCGTCCTTGCGGGTGAGCGGCACGCAGACGTGGAGCCCCTTGCCGCCGGTCGACTTGAGGAAGCTCCGCAGGCCGAGGTTTTCGAGGAACGCGCGCATCGCCGTCGCCCCCTCGACCACCTTCTCCCATCCCAGCCCCTCGTCGGGATCGAAGTCGAAGACGACGTAGTCGGGCTTCTCGATCTGGTCGTTGTGCGAGCCCCAGATGTGGAGCTCGAGCACCCCCATCTGCGCCAGCCCCAGCAACCCCTCCAGCGAATCGATCGCCGCGTACGGCTCGGGCTCGCCGACGTCCACCCGTTGAACGGTGGACGGAAAGTGCTCGGTGGCGTGCTTCTGGTAGAAGCACTGCTTGGCCCGCCCCTCGGGGCAGCGCACCAGGGTGAGCGGGCGATTGGCGAGGTGGGGGAGGATCCAGTCGGCGATCCGCGCGTAGTAGAGCCCCAGCTCCCCCTTGGTCACCCCCTGCTCGGGATAGAGGACCTTGTCGGGGTTGCTGAAGCGGACGCCGGCGATCTCGACCTCCTTCTTCTTGCTGCGCCCGTCGGCGGTGACGGCGACCGCCTCGACGTCGGGGTGAAGCGCGGGCTTGTCCCCTTTCTTCGGCGATTTCGCCGCCGAGGTCTTCGGAGTGGGCTTCGCGCTCTTCTTGACCGCTTTCGGAGCCGCGGCGGCCTTCGCGGTCTTCTCGGGCTGGGGCGGGTCCTGCGGTGTCTCGCGCACGATCTCCTCCGGTCGCTTATCCTCGCGCACCCCCTGGAAGGTGGGGTGGCGCAGGATGCCGTCGCGGGTCCATTCGGTGAAGGCGACCTCGCCGACCAGCTTCGGCTTCAGCCAGTGGCTGCGGCGCGCCTCGGCGCCGCGCGGCGGGTTCTGGAAGGCGGGCTTCGCCACCTCCAGCTTGTCCATCCGGGCGCGCAGCGTGGTGAGCAGCTCGTCGTCGAAGCCGGTGCCGACCTTGCCGGCGTAGACCAGCTTGCCGGCCGCGTCGTTGACGGCGAGGAGGAGGGCGCCGAAGCCGACGCGCGAGCGCTCGGGGTCGGTGAAGCCGACGATGGCGAACTCCTGCCGGTTCAGGCACTTCACCTTCAGCCAGTCCTTGCCGCGGCCGCCGCGGTAGGGGGCGGCGGCGCGCTTCGAGATGATCCCCTCGAGGCCGTACTGGCAGGCCTGGCGGAAGAACGCCTCCCCCTCCCCTTCGATCTGCCCGCTCAGGTGGATGGCTCCCGCGGAACCCGCGAGGAGCTCGGCGAGCGCGCGCTTGCGCTCGAGGAGCGAGGCCGGGCGGAGATCGTAGCCGTTGAGGTGGAGGAGGTCGAAGGCGAAGTAGACGAGGTCCTCCTGGCGGTTCTCCGACAGCGCGTTCTGGAGCGCCTGGAAGCTGCTCCTGCCGTCGCTCTCGAGGACCACGATCTCGCCGTCGAGGATGGCGCGCCCCGCCGGCAGCGTCGCGGCCTCGCGGGCGATGGCGGCGAAGCGGTCGGTCCAGTCCTTGCCGCCGCGGGTGATCAGCCGGGCCTCGCCGTCCCGGATCTCGCAGAGGGCGCGGTAGCCGTCGTACTTGATCTCGTGGACCCAGGCGTCGCCGGGCGGCACCGCGTCGACCAGGGTCGCCAGCTCGACCTCGACCTCGGCCGGCATGGCGCCCTTGCGGGCGCCGGCGACCGCGGAGACCGTCGAGGTCCGCTTCGGGACCGGAGGTTTCGCGGTCGCCTTCCTGGCGGCGGGCTTCACAGCCTTCCTGGCCGTGGTTTTCGCGGCTTTCCTGGCGGGCTTCGCAGCAGGCTTCCTGGCGGTGGCCTTGGCGGCCTTGGCGGCGATCTTGTCCTTGAAGCTGGCGTTCTTCTCGGCGTGGTTCGACTGCCAGACCCGTTCGGGGTCGGCGGCGATCTCGTCCATGGCGCGGCCGGAGGCGACGCTGTCGGGGTTCTCCTCGACGACGGCGTCGGCGCTGCCGGGGACGGCCGCGTCGTCGTTCTCCTTGATCAGGAGCCAGTTCTCGTGCCCTTCGTCCTGATTCCTTCCTCCCATGCGGACCAGCGCCCAGCCGCCGTGGAGCTTCTCGCCGTCGAGGCGGAACTTGAGGTGCCCCTTCCTGTAGGCGGCGACGGGGTCCAGGTCGCCCTCGGGCTCCCAGGTGCCGCGGTCCCAGAGCAGCACCGTGCCGCCGCCGTACTGCCCCTTGGGGATGATTCCCTCGAAGTCGCCATAGTCGATCGGATGGTCCTCGACGTGGACGGCGAGCCGCTTCTCCCCGGGGTCGAGGCTCGGCCCCTTGGGGACGGCCCAGCTGCGCAGCACCCCCTCCATCTCCAGCCGGAAGTCGTAGTGCAGGCGGGTCGCCGCGTGCTTCTGGATGACGAAGGAGTTCCCCTTCGCCTTCTTGACCTTCCCGGCGGGCTCCGGGGTGGCGCCGAAATTCCGCTTCTTCTTGTACTCGGAGAGACCCATGGCCGGCGGACCCCTAGGCGCTCTTCCGCTTTTTTGCGGCATGTGCGGCGGGAGGAGCGTGTTTCGTGGCCTTTTTGGCGGGCTTGGCCGGCGCCTTCTTGGCGGGAGCCTTCGCGGCGGGCTTCTTCGCCGGCGCCTTTGCCGCTGCCCCCTTCGGCTTGGTGTCGAGGCTCTGCTTCAGGAGGGCCATCAGGTCGACGACGTTGTCCTTCGGCTTTTCGACCTTCGGCGCCGGCTCCGAGGAGCCTTCGAGCTCGCCGGCCTCGACCCGCTTCTCGATCATCTTCATCACGTCGTTGCGGTAGGTGTCCTTGTACTTCTCGGGGTCCCAGGCGGAGACCATCCCCTCGACCAGGCGCTCGGCCATGTCGATCTCGCGGTCGGTGACCCCCTGCTTGCCGCGCGGCACGTCGAGGTCGTCGGCGTCGCGCAGCTCGTGCGCGTAGCGCATCAGCTCGAGGGTCAGCACCTCGCCGCGGGCGACCACGGCGGCCAGGTACTCGCGGGTGCGGATCACCACCTTGGAGATGCCGACCTTGCCGGTGCGGCGCAGGGTCTCGCGCAACAGCGCGTAGGCCTTGGCCCCCTTCTTGTCGGGGGCGAGGTAGTAGGGCTTGTCGAAGTAGAGCGGGCTGATCTCGTCGAGGTCGACGAAGTCGACGATGTCGATCGTCTGCGTCGCCTCGGGGGCGGCCCCCTTGAGGTCGGCGTCGGAGAGGACCACGTACTTCCCCGACTCGAACTCGTAGCCGCGGATCGTCTGGTCCCACGGCACTTCCTTCCCCCCCTCCTCGGCCACCCGCTTGTAGTGGATGGGGGACATCGTCTTCTTGTCCAGCATCTTGAAGCTGATGTCGTTCCTCGTCTCGGCGGCGTAGAGTCCCACCGGGATGTTCACGAGGCCGAAGCTGATGCTCCCTTTCCAGATCGATCGCGCCATGGCGTCCTCCTCCGAGATCTTCTCCAACGGGCGTTGGGAACGCAAGATGCATGCCTCGGAGGCGCCATGAGCACGATCCGTTTCCTGCAACACCTGTTCGGCCCGCACCTGAAGCCCCTCTTCCTGCTGCTGACCGGCCTCGGGGCCAGCGCCGTGCTCTGGCCGCTCCTCCTGCTCTACTACTGGCTGGTCGATCCACGCTTCGCCCGCCGGCTGTCGATCGCCTTCGCGGCGTCGTTCCTCACCAACCGCATCCTGAAGGAGCTGTTCGCCACCGCCCGCCCGTTCGAGGCCGACCCGACCCTGAGCAGCGCGGCGATCGAGCGCACGGCCGGGGGGCACGGATTTCCCAGCGGCCACGCGCAGAACGCCGCCACCTTCTATCTCGCCTGGGCGTTCCGCTTGCGCCGCGGCTGGCTCTGGCTCGCCGCCGCCCTGCTGGTGCTGGCGATCGGCCTCTCGCGCCTCTACCTCGGCGTCCACCTGCCGGAGGACGTCGGCGGCGGCTTCGTGCTGGGGATCCTCTTCGCCTGGGGCGCCGCCGGCTGGCGGGGGCCGCGGCACTGGCGGCGCGCCTGGGAGCCGCTGGTGGGGGCCGTGACGCTCGGCCTCGCCTTCGCGCTCGGCGCCGAGCCCGGAGGGTGCGGCCTCCTCGCCGGCTGTGTCCTCGCCCGCCCGGCCTTCACGCCGCCGCGGAGCCTCCGCGGGCGGCTCGGCCTGGTGCTCGGCGGCGCCGCCGCGATCGGGCTCGCCTTTCTCCTCATCGGCTGGCTGCCGGCGCGGCTCGTCCCGGGCCTCGGGGGTTCGGTGGCGCTCCCCTATCTCCTCTACCTGGTCGCCGCGCTCACCGGCTTCGATCTCTGGCCCCGCCTCTGGCAGATCCTCGTCGGTCGGGGGACCCCGGAAGCCTCACCTGTGAGAAGCTAATCGATCATGTCGACCATGCGCTTCCGTCTGGCCAAGCCCGGCACTACGGGCACCCGGGTCTACCGGGTGCGGCAGGGGGATTTCGAGGAGCGTCCGGACGAGCTGGCGACCGAGGAGCCGCTCGAGGTCCGGCTGATCCAGGGGGGGAAGCGGCGCACCGTCGCCGTCACCATGCGGACGCCGGGAGCGGACGCCGAGCTCGCCCTCGGCTTCCTGTTCGCCGAGGGGGTGATCCGCGGCCGTGACGACGTGCGGCGGCTGGCCCCCTGCATCGACACCGGGGACAACGCCGAGGACGTCGCCAGGGGGGAGTCGGGGTGCGCCAACGTGATGGAGGTGGAGCTGGCCGACGGCCTCGCCGAGCCGGAGCTCGCCGGGCTCGAGCGCCACTTCTTCGCCACCAGCGCCTGCGGCGTCTGCGGCAAGGCGAGCCTCGACGCGCTCACCGTTCGCCTGCCGGGGACGATCGCCGCCGGGCCGGAGATCCCCGCCGCGGTGATCACCGCCCTGCCGGAGCGGCTGCGCGCGGCGCAGGGGATGTTCGAGACCACCGGCGGCCTCCACGCCGCGGCGCTCTTCGACGCCGCGGGCGAGCTGCTCGCCGTGCGCGAGGACGTCGGGCGCCACAACGCCCTCGACAAGCTGATCGGCTGGGCGCTCGGCGAGGGGCTCCTGCCGCTCGCCGGCCACGTCGTCCTGGTCAGCGGCCGGTCGAGCTACGAGATCCTCCAGAAGGCGCTGATGGCGGGGGTGCCGGTGGTCTGCGCCGTCTCGGCGCCGAGCAGCCTGGCGGTCGAGCTGGCGGAGCGCTTCGGGCTCACCCTGATCGGCTTCCTGCGCGGCGACCGCTTCAACGTCTACAGCGGCGTCGAGCGGGTGGCGGGGGCCCCGGCGCGCAAGCTCCTCCCCGTGCTCTAGCCGCGATCGCCTCCTCTCTGGTACGGAAGCTGCAGTCTTTCTCCCCCAGCCGTCGGCTCGTCCAGAGACCGGCGTGAAAGGAGAGACGACACCATGAGAACGAGACATCTCCCCATCATGGCGGCCGTCTGGCTGGGAGTCCTGACGATCCCCCTGACCGGCTGCAACAACCCCGACAGCGCGGTCCACGCCGAGCGGGACGCCAACGGCAACACCCAGGTCCACGTCGACAACCAGAAGATCGACCGCAACACCCAGCAGGCGAACGCCGAGCTGAAAGCCACGGGCGACAACATCAAGGCCGGCGCCAACGAGGCCGGCGCGGCCATCGAGCGCGGCGCCGCGAAGGTGAACGACCAGCTGCAGACCAAGGTCGTCCCCGCCGCCAAGCAGCTGATCAGCGACACCAACATCACCGCCAAGGTGAAGAGCCAGCTCGCCGGCGATCCCGCGATCAACGCCCTCACCGTCAAGGTCGACACCTCGAACGGCCAGGTCATCCTGAGCGGCAAGGTGGCCCTCCCCGAGCAGAAGGCGGAGGCCGAGAAGGTCGCCCGTCAGGTCGAGGGGGTCAAGGACGTGGTCAACCAGATCGACGTCGTGGCGCCGGTGCCGGGGAAGTAGCCTCCCTGGCAGGTCATGACCCCGTGCTCCCCGAGCAGGACCTGGCCGCCCCGCCTGACGTGCTTCCTGTCGTGCGGGTGCTAAGCTAGAGCTCCATCAGGAAAACGAGCTGGGTCCTGTCCTCGCGGGGAGGCGGATGAATCGACGTTCTGGGCTCGGGCTGTCCTTTCTTCTCCTTCTGGCCCTTCTCCTCGAGCCGGTCTCTCGTTCGAGCCTGGACAGCCTCACCCCGACCGCGTGGCGGAGGAGCCTGGCCCGCCCGGCCTCCTTTCGCTGTATCGAAGGGCGCCTGACGGGCGGCTTTCCTTATGCCCCCTATGGTTCCAGGAACGGTCTGAGCCAGCCCAGGGACCTGCGGCTCGCAATCCTGCGGCTCTCCCGCCAAATCGCGGGCACGAGCCCGCAGGCGACGGCTGATCGCGCCGTGCTCCTGTTGATCGCGGGAGCGCCGCGCCAGGCGGTCAAGCTCCTGGAGAAGGCGGTTGCGGCGCTTCCGGAGCGGGCTGCATTCGCCTCGGATCTCGCCGCCGCCTACCTGGCGGACGCGCGGCGGAACGGCGATCCGTACTCCCGGGTGAAGGCGCTGGAAGCCGCCGAAAATGCCGTCACCCTCGATCCCGGGCTCCCGGAGGCCCGCTTCAATCGGGCCCTCGCTCTCGCCAGCGTCTCCCTTCCCGGTCAGGCGGCAGGCGCCTGGAAGGATTACCTTGCACTGGATCGGCAAACGGGCTGGGCGAAGGAGGCGAGGGAGCATGGACGTTCGCCGGGTGCGAGCGCCGCCGGGCGGTGGGTAGAGCAAACACGGGATCTCGCCCTCGCGGTCCCTGGGAGCGCGACTGTGCTCCGGATCGTAGAGCGTTTTCCCCAAGCCGCCCGCGAGCATGGCGAAGAGCGGCTGCTCGGCGAGTGGGCCCGCGCGGAGAGCGCTCAGCGGCCCGTGGAGGCCGAGCGGAAGCTCGCCCTTGCCGGTGCGATCGGCGCGGCGCTCGCCAGGGTCAATGGCGAGAGCCTGCTGGCCGCCGCCGTCGCAGTGATCCGGCAGGCGGCCTCCGCGTCGCCCCGCCGGTATGGGCTGCTGATCGAGGGGCATGCCGCCTATCAGGCCGGGTTGGAGGTCTACGCTCGGGGTCAATTCTCTCCGAGCCGGGACCTCTTCCTGCGGGCCCGCTCTCTGTTGGTGCAGGCCGGCAGCCCCTTCGTACCCTGGGTGGATTTCCGGCTGGCGGTCTGCGAGATGCAGTTGCTCCACTATCCGCGCGCGCTCGAACGGCTGAGCGGGTTGGAGAGCGCCTCCGCGCGGAGCCTCGCCGGCCGCGCGCTCTGGCTCCGCGGGCTGATCGCCGTCATTCAGGATCGCCCGGCCGAGGCGCTCGCGGCCTACCGGGCGTCCCTCCAAAGCTTCACGACCCTTCGGGAGGAAGAGAACCAGGCGGTGGTCCGCTCGCTGCTCGCGGAAAGCCTGACCGACCTGGGAGATCTTCCGGCCGCCTGGCAGGCCGAGATGAGCGCCCTCGATTCGCTGGCAGGGATGAGAGAGCCGGCACGTCGCCAGTCCGTGTTGGAGCAGGCCAGCGTGACGGCTCTCCAGGGAGGTCAGCCGGCGGCGGCCCTCCTCTTTCTCCAGGAGGCCCTGGGCTCGCGCGAGCCTCCCGCCACGGCTGCTTCCTTCTATTGCCTCCGCAGTCGGGCTCTGACGAACAGCCGTCTTGGGAGGTTCGAGGCGGCGCACCAGGATCTCGAGACTGCCCGCACCGTCGTGGGGCGGTTTGACGACCTGGCGGCGCGCCAGTCCATGGCCGCCGATCTGGAGGCTGCGGAAGGAAGGATCCATGCCCGGCGTGATCCGCGGGCGGCGCTGCCCCGTCTGACCGCCGCCATCCGTAGCTACGAGAACACGGCCTATCACTTTCAGCTCGCGTTGCTGCTCGCGGAGAGAGCGCGCGCCTACCTCGCGGTCGGGCAGGACGCTGCCGGAGAAGGCGACCTCCAGGCGGCGATCGGGGAAGCTCTGAAGGAACGGACGGCGGTGGACGATCCGGCCCTGCGTTCCTCCTACCTGGACGAGCTGCGGTCGATCTTCGACGAGATGGTCGCCTTGCAGGCGCGTCTCGGGCGGGCAGGCCGGGCCCTGGAGTACTCCGAGATGTCGCGCGCCCAGCTCCTGCGGGAGTCGATCGCGGGCTCGCGCGGGGAAGCGGCTCCGTCTCTTCCGGGAACTCGGGAGATTCAACAGAGCCTCCCCGAAGGCGTCGCCTTGATCGAGCTCAGCGTCCTGCCGGGAAGGCTTCTCGTTTGGGTTCTGCGTCACGGCTCGTTGGATCTCTACTCGCAGGCGATCGTCGCCCAGGATCTGAAGTCCCTGAGCGAGAGGTTCCAGGCCTCGATCCAAACAGGCCGCTCCGGGTACGCTCCTGATTCCGACGCGCGCCACCTGTCCCGGCTGTTGTTGGGGGATCTGGGCCCCTCGCTCCGCGATGCCAGGGAGCTGGTGCTCGTCCTCGATCGCGGCCTCTACGGCGTCCCCTTCGCGGCCTTGCCCGATCCGTTTTCCGGACGCCCTCTTATCGAGAAGTACGCGCTCGTCCTCGCGCCCAGCGCCTCGATCCATGCCGACGCTCTCATGCACCGGCGGCCCGCGCGGTCATGGTCGACCGCGAGCGTGCTGGTCGCGGGGGATCCGGAGCTCGACCGCTCGCTGCTCGAATCGCTGCCGCGCCTGCCGGCCGCCGGCAACGAAGCGCGGGAAATCGCCACGTTCTATCCGCACGCACGTCTGGTGACGGGGAAACAGGCGACGGCTGAGATCTTTCTCGACGGTCTGCGGCGTTTCGACTTGATTCACTTCGCGGGACACGCTATCGTTAACAGCACTGCACCCAATGCATCGTTTCTGGCCTTGGCCTCCTCCGCCAAGCGTTCTGGGATTGTCTATGCCCGGGAGCTCGATGCTCTGCGCGGCGTGCGGGCCAGGTTGGTGATCCTGTCATCCTGCAGCAGCCTGTCAGGAGGTAGCAATGGAGCCGAAGGCGCGATGAGTTTGGCGAGGTCGCTGGTGGGATCAGGTGTGCCGGCGGTCGTCGAGAGTCTGTGGGCTGTGGACGACCGTTCGGCTGAGGTACTGTTCCAAGAGTTTCACCGAAGTTTGATCGCCGGAACGCGGCCCGCTGAATCGCTCCGGCGGGCGCAAGTGAAGCTGCTCACGAAGCAAGATGAGTTTGGCTTTTACTCGGCGGCTTGGGCCTCTTATCGGTTTTTTGGAGTTGACCAATAGATTCCATGAAAGGGTCGCTATGAATAGCTTGGTCTTGCGGATTTTCTTTCACGGGCTGATTGCCTTTCTCCCAAATCGTGCTGTCGACAAAGGTCCGGATAGAATGACTGCTTTTTTTGTGAATCACTATCAACATGTATCGTCTTTATGGTTTGAAATGAACAAGTCTAGTTTGTGCCCTAAGGAAAGTATTGGCTCTGGTACGGTTTGCGGAAAATATTTTGGCTGGTGTAGCTGCACGCTTGCGGATGACGTGAACGTGTCTTTTGCTTCAGAGCCGGTTCGGTTAGCTAGGAACCTCAGTGCGGATCCCGGCGGCACTAAGTTGAAAACATCAAATACAGATAAGTTTTCTTGGCTAGTCAGGATGGCAGATGTGGAGGATGGCAAGCCGTTCGAAATGGCACCCGTTCAGCATGGTTGGTTTAATGCGGAGATGAGTTTTGGTTGGGTCGACGAGAGGAGCTGTCACCTGGATCAAATTGGGAAAAATTCAGAGTGCGATACGAGCCCGAAGTCTGGATGTGACTATCAAATATGGCAGTTTAAATTTGCACTTGCTGATAAGACCGATTGGTCAAAGCTGCAGCAACCATTGTCAGAGTATGTAATGTTCGAGACGCGCTTCCCCCCTTTGGCCGATGCCGGCGCAATTTTTCTGGTCTCTGCGACATACCCTGATCAGAAGATTGAGTTGAACTTAGGTTGTGGTACACACAGCTGCCCTGACTTATTGATGGAAAATAATTTTGTCGGAGAGGAAACCGACAACGGCGTGGGCAATCACTTCGATGCCTTCTACGATTTGGCGAAAGATGGCTCCCTGCCGCGAAGGATTCCATTCAGGTACTCCTCAGTTCTGGCGGTCGGAGATAGCCAACTCTTTACTTGCCCGGATGAACCTCTCACCAAGCTTATAGACTTGTTGCTTCGTCTTTTAAAGAAGGGTAAAAATGCAAACGAAGCAGTGGGGGGGCTTAGGTCTACCGGGCATAGGGCTGGCTCCCGCATCGTCTGCCCCATGGCGATGTTCGACCCTCCGGCAGACGCCTCCACGGCCTCGCCGCCCTGAGGCCGCCGCTCTCCGGGGCCCGGGGACGCGATATGCTCGGCGGGCCCTGACCGGAGCCCGCCCATGCGTCCCTTCATCGAAAGCTTCCTCCCCCTCTTCGTGGCGATCAACCCGATGGGGATCATCCCCATCTACCTGAGCGTCACCGAGAACCTCACGGCGCCGCAGCGGCGGCGGCTGACGCTCCAGGCGATGCTCACCGCGGGGGGGCTCTCGGTCGTCATCCTGTTCGCCGGGCAGCTCATCTTTTCGCTCCTCGGCATCACCGTCAACGACCTGCGGGTGGGGGGCGGCCTGATCCTCCTGGTGCTCAGCATCTCGAACCTGATCTTCGGCGACTTCCGCCGCCGCGACCCCACCGAGGGAAACGATGAAACCGAGGACGCCTCCTCGGTGGGGATCGTGCCGCTCGGCATCCCGCTGATCGTGGGGCCGGCGGCGATCACCTCGATCCTGGTGTCGCGGGAGGCCTACGGCTACATCCCCACGCTGGTCTCTTTGACCCTCAACCTCGGGCTGGTGTTCCTGACCCTGATCGCCAGCCCCTACATCGGCCGCGCCACCGGCAACGCCGGCTCGCGGGCGATCGGCAAGGTGTCGAGCCTCTTCCTCGCCGCCATCTCGGTGGCGATGATCCGGGCCGGGGTGATGGGGATGATCGCGGGGAAGTAGAAAGCTTGCCGCCTGGGCCGTCTACGAGAGAGGGAGGGGCTGCGCCCTGATCCCGCCATGATAGAATTGATGAAACGCGAACAGGCAAGGGGAGGCGACATGTCGAACAGCATCGTCGAGAACGGCGTCAAGCTGGTGGGCGAGCGGTTCCTGCCGGGGACCAGCCTGATGATGGACGGCAACATCAAGGGGGGGCTGGCGCACGCGGCCCTCGGCATGGTGGCGCTGGCGGCGGTCGGCCCGCTCGGCTGGTTCGCCGTGGCGGCCGACTCGTATGCCAAGTCGGTGACCGGCAAGGGGCTGCTCGATCACCTGGGGGCGGCGAGGCCGGCCGCGGAGCCGGCCCGGGAGCCCGAGAAGGTCGTCGTCGAATCCCGCTGATCGCCGCTGATCGCTACTTGGCGGCCGTCTGCATCGCCGCCCGCATGGCGAAGGGCGCGCCGCCGTGCAGGTACTTGTAGGGGTTCACCGCCTCGCCGCCCGGCGTGTAGATGCCGTAGTGGAGGTGGGTGGAGGAGATCGCGGCGTTGCCGGAGTTCCCCACGTAGCCGATGATCTCGCCGGCCTCGACCCAGTCGCCCACCGCCTGCGGGCCGTACTCCTCGAGGTGGGCGAAGTAGTGGCGGTAGCCGCCGGGGCCGGTGATCGTCACCACCTGGCCGCCCAGCCCGCGCATCCCCTTGTTCTCCACGAATCCCTCGGTGACGCTACGGATCGGCGTGTTGCGCGGCGCGAAGATGTCGATCCCCTTGTGGTGCCGTCCGCCGTCGCGCGCCGAGCCCCAGGTGTTCTGGAGCTGCGCGGAGGTGACGCCGTCGACCGGGATCGGCAGGGTGCGGGGAAGCTCTTCTTGCAACAGGCTGGAGTAGCGTGTGTTGTAGCGGACGGCGGCTTCGCGGCAGCCGGAGAGGGCGAGGGTGGTGAGCGCGAGGAGAGCGACGAGACCGAGAGAGTGGCGACGAACCATCTTCACCTCCGGGGCCACGGGTCAGGAATACCAGCTCCTGAAAGACCCGTTCCGCCTGCTACGAGTGGTGCTGCTCGCCTCTGCAGAGAGCAGCCGTCGGTTTGGTGACCGGGGCGTCAGAAACCCGCACCCGGAACGAGATCACCCTGAAAACTATCCAGCCGTCATTCGTGGAAGGATCGTACAACAAAACATCCCGAATTGTCGCGGGACGATAAAATATGTCGAAATGACAACATTCAAGGCCCTGGCCGTCTTCTTCGCCCTGCTCTCTGGAACCTTCGGATCGCCCGTTGCGAAGGCCGCCGCGGAGCCCGCACCGCGCCTGGTGATCGAGGCGCCGCCGGCGCTCGCCGGGGTGGCGGCGCGCCTGCGCGAGGTCGGTCCGTCGCGCCTCGCGAGCGCCGTGCGGCTGGTGGGATTGCCGGAGTCCGCGGTCGCCGATCCGCCGATCCGCGTCCTCCTCGCCCCCGAGGGGAGCGCGGAGGCCTCCGTGGTGCCGCCGTGGGTCTCGGGGTACGCCTACGGCGAGCAGGGGGTGATCGTGCTGCTGCCGGGGCGGGTGCCGAGCTATCCCGACTCGTCGCTGTCGGACCTCCTCGCCCACGAGGTGACCCACGTGCTGATCGCCCGCGCGGCGGGGGGGCGCCCGATGCCGCGCTGGTTCCACGAGGGGCTGGCGATGATCGCCGGCCTCTCCTGGGGGCTCGAGGACCGCTCGCGACTGGCCCTCGCGTTGCTGGTCGATCGCCCGGTCTCGCTCGCCGACCTCGACGGCCGGTTCGCCGGCGGGCAGGGGGAGGTCAACCGGGCGTACGCCATCGCCGGCTCCTTCGTCCACGACCTGTTCGACCGCTACGGCCCGCAGGTCGCCGCCCGCATCCTGCACGGGGTCGCCTCCGGCCTCTCGTTCGACGCCGCCTTCGAGGCTGCCACGGGGACGCCGATCGCCGCCGCTGAGGCGTCGTTCTGGGACCGCCAGACCTTCTGGTACCGCTGGGTCCCCATCCTCACCAGCTCGGTCACCCTGTGGATGCTCGTCACCCTGCTGGCGCTCTGGGCGATCCGCCGGCGGAGATCCCGCGACGCCGCCCGGCGCCAGCTCTGGGACGAGGAGGAGGAACGCCTGCGGCTGGCCGCCGAGGCGCGGGCGGCGGCGTTTGAAGAAGAGGAGGAGCCGACCCTGGTCCTGGTGCCGCCACTCCCCCCGCTGCCGTCCCCGCCTCCCGTCTCGCCGGCGGCTCGCGACGACGCCGGCGAGTGGGTGAACTGACGTCGCCGCGGTCCAGTGGGGGTTTGGAATTCCGGAGCGTCAGCATACACATCTCGAGGTTCGGCGTAGTCGTCAACCGACCGATCTAGGAGCCTTTTTCCTCCCCTGTACTCGGGGGAGGCCAGGAGGGGGTGTTCCGGAGTCCGAAATGCTTCCTTGGTTGGCAGGTTGCGAGCCCCCTCCTGACCTCCCCCGAGTACGGGGGAGGAACAAAGCTCCCTGCGAGATCAGCTGCTGATGGTCCAACGTCTCCGTGCCGAGATGTGCGTCACAATGGCTTTTTAAAAGCCCGCTCAGGCCTGGAAGCGTTCGTGAAGGTCGGTCGTCCTGCGCTCCACGTCCTCCCAGCACCACCCTTCCTGCTCGACCAGGCCGAGGAGCAGCCGGCGGCGGTCGTCGAGCGAGCCCACGGTGCGCCGGAACTCCTCGTCCGTCACCGTGGCGATCCCCGCCTCCCGCAGCTCGTCGAGGCGCGGCCCGACCGGCGCCCGGCTCTCCGGCTCGAGGTGCCCCTCGACGAGGGTGGTGAGGAACTCGGCGATCCCCTGGCGCAGCGGATAGAGCGCCACCTTGTCGGGGCGCAGCTCGGGGGCGACGGCGGCGAGCAGGGTGATCGCCTCGTCGAGCACGGCGATGCTCGGCGCCAGGGCGGTCTCCCGCGTGCGGCTGTGGACGACGTGGAGGACCGGATAGGCGAGGTGCCCCTGGCCGACCTCCATCAGCGGCAGGGTGAGCCCCACCAGGTGGTCCGCCAGCCTGCCGAAGTCCTTGCCGTTCCAGGCCCGCAGCAGGATCTCCTGGGGGGTGCGGCCGAGCGCCGTGATGTAGACGGCGATCCGGCGCCGCTCGAGCTCCGCGGTGACGATCGGCAGCAGGTAGGTGATCACCAGGCTGACCAGGATGAAGCCGTTCGCGGCGGCGATCGTGGTCACCATCTGCCAGAACGGGGTGCCGGGGCGGTAGCCGTCGGCGGTGAGGGTGATCAGCCGCGCCGCCGCGAAGTAGGCCCGCTCCCAGATCCCCGCCGGAGCCCCCCCGGAGGTCACGACGGCCTGCGGATCCATCTGCAGCACCAGCGTCCAGCCGACCCAGACCAGCCCGATCCACAGCGCGACGGTGAGCTGGACGATGACGAAGCCGGCGAACGAGAGCCGGTGGTGCGAGCGGGTGAGGCGGAGCGAAAGGCGCCAGAGCCGGTGGGTCAGCCATGCGGTCATCCATCCGCCGCCGGTGAGCCGCAGGGTGGTCCACAGGACGTCGAGGACGACGGAGGCCACCAGAGCGATGCCGAGGAGGCCGATCACGATGCGCATGCCGCGGCATCACAGCACGCGACGTGCCACCTACGGCTTCTCAGACCTTGTTCGCCTTGAGCTCCGCCAGCGGGTAGTGGGTGCCGCGCCAGTCGATGCCGTCGTTCCAGAGGGTGAGGAGCATGGCGCGCCAGAGGATGTAGAGGAAGAGGAGGGTGGCGAGCGGGAACCCCACGCCGTGCCAGCGGCGCACCCCGGCGAGCGGCGCGTTGATCCAGCAGAGGGCGATCAGCACGGCGACGCTCGCCAGGTTCAACCAGCGGGCGGGGCCGGGGACCACGAAGACCGCCACGAAGGGCCAGACGAAGAGGAGGAGCTGGGTCAGCGTCGCCGTCACGATCACCCGGGCGCGGTAGTCCACCCCCGAGAACGCGTTCTTCATCAGCCCCTGGATCAGCTCGCGTACCGAGGCGTACCACTCGACGCGCAGCGCGCCGAGGCCGAAGACGAACTCCTGGCGGAAGCCGGCGCCCTTCAGGATCTTGCCGAGCTTCAGGTCGTCGTCCGGCCGCATGGCGATCGTCCGGTGGCCGCCGGCGGCCCGGTAGGCGGTGGCGCGCACCAGGTTGAAGGCGCCGATCCCCACGTGGTGCGGGCTCTGCGGGTCCCTGGCCAGCCAGGGCCTGGTGAACAGGGCGAAGAAGAGCGAGAAGGCGCCGAGGAACAGCTCGAAGAGAACGCTCGGGCGGTCGATGCCGGGCGAGGCGGTGAGGTGGTCCAGCGAGTCAGAGGACATCCGTCCCACCGCTCGGCGCAGTGCCGACGGCTCGAGCACCACGTCGGCGTCGGTGAACAGGAGGAAGTCGCCGGTGGCCTTCTCCGCCCCCAGCCAGAGGGCGTGGTTCTTCCCCAGCCACCCCGCCGGCAGCTCGCGCACGTGGACCACCCGCAAGCGCGGCTCCGCCGCCGCCATGCGGTCGAGGATCTCCCCCGTGCGGTCGGTCGAGCGATCGTCGACGACGTCGATCTCCAGGTTGTCGTAGTCGAGGGCGAGGATCGAGCGCAGCGCCTCCTCGAGGTTCCTCTCCTCGTTGCGCGCCGGGATGACGATCGAGACCCGGGGGAGTGGTCCGGCGAGCGGCGGCAGGTCGCGCAGGAAGCGGATCGAACGGTTGCCGCGCAGGATCTGGAACGCGGTCGCCAGATGGGCGAGCAGGGTGGCGGCGGCGAGGAGGAGGAGGGACCAGCTCAACCGGGGAGCCCGGCGGGATAGGTCGCCTCCAGGCGCGTCAGCAGATCCGGGCGCCAGCCGAGGGTCCCCATGACGTCGCGGAGCAGGAAGTCCCAGGTGACCACCCGCTCTCCGGAGGGAAGCGCGCGATGGGGAGGCATTTCCTCGGTCAGGTGGGCGATCAGCATGGGCGGACGGCGGTACAGGGGCTCGACGCTCAGGCCCGCCTGCTCCGGCGGGGAGACGAGCCCCTGGGCGGTCATCCCTTCGAAATCCGCTGCCGTCAGATAGCCGGTCAGATCGGGCGAAGTCAGAAAGCCGCGCCCGGAGACCAGGCGCGCCGCGGTGTCGAGCGTCCAGACGGCGCGCTCCCGCAGAGCTTCCCGGACCACGTCCTCGGGCTTCTGGAGCTGCGCCATGCGCGCCTTTCCCGGCAGCAGGAAGACGTGCGGCACGATCATCAGGTCGCTCCGGAAGCGGGGATGGCTACGGCGCATCAGGTGGCGGCGGCGGTAGGCCTCCACGTCGCGCTGATGGCGCCGCCAGCGCTCGGCGGTCGTCAGCGGAGCCCCGCTCATGGCCTTTCCGATGAGATCAGACGTTTCAAGATCGTGAGCCCTCGATCGATCGCCAGGGACATCTCGGCATATCCGCTCGACGCAGACCCGGCGCGCATGACGTCTCCGGAGACCGCCAGGCAGGCCGCCTGAGCGTCCGCCAGTGCGTCCTCCACCCGATCGGGCTCGAACCGGGACAGGAGCCCTTTGAGGCGTTGCAGAAAGTCTTCGTCCCCGGCGTTCTCCTCGATCAGCAACAACGCCTGGAGCTTGTCTTTGCTTCCCTTTTCGAGCCGGATCGTCATCAGCTTGGCGGTCGTCAGAGCGGCGGACGACAGCGCTCGCCCCTGACTCGGCAGCTCGATGATCGCTCCCGGAGCGGAAAGGATCCTGCTCAGATCCGAGAACACCATGACCGGAACGGACTCGCCACCGCCGATCCGGTCCACGGCGTCGCGCAGGGAGTAGCCCACCAGGTCGAGCGAAAGCCCTTCGGGGAGAAGGAAGGTGCTCGTGCCGGGTTGATGCTCGAAGCCGAGCCGGCCCATCTCCTCGAGCAGGAGGGGCTCCGCGGTTGCCACCCAATCGGCGTCGATGAGGACATCGACATCCTCGGTCAGGGCGGGGAGGGTCTCGCTGAGGCCGTACAATCCCGAAGAGCCGGCCAGGATCAATCTCTCGCCGAGAGGGCTCGACCGCAACCGGCTCATCAAGGAGAGGACGTCGGCGCGGTCGGGTCGGATCACTGCAAGCCTCCCCCTACCGCCAGCGGAAGATCTTGAGCGCCACCGCGAAGCTCACCAGACCCCAGGCGGCGACGATGGCGAGCTGGGGGGCGATGGCGGCGAGGCCTTGCCCTTCGGTGACGATGCCGCGGAGAGCGGCGATCAGGGCGGTCAGCGGCAGCGCCTTGATGAATGGCTGGGCGAGGTCGGGGAAGCGCTCCGAGGAGAAGAAGACGCCGGAGAGGATCCACATCGGCATCAGGACGGCGTTGGCGAGGCCGCTCGCCCCCTCGACGGTGGCGACCCGCGAGGCGATCAGCAGCCCCATGCCGCAGAACGCCATCGAGCCGAGCAGGCAGGTGGCGAGCAGGAGCAGGATCGAGCCGTGCACGGCGACGCCGAAGAACAGCCAGCCGATCCCCATCAGGAAGCCGACCTCGGGGACGAGGAACATCAGCCGGCCGAGGATCTGCGCCAGCAGGTAGTCGCTGCGGCGCATCGGCGTCGCCACCAGGCGCTTGAGGATCTTGCGGTTGCGCGCCGTGGTCACCGAGAAGGCGAGGCTCCACACCCCGCTCCCCATCAGGTTCATCCCCAGCAGGCCGGGGATCAGGAAGTCGATGTAGCGCGACCCGTTCTCGGTCAGCTTCTCGGAGCGCACCGGGATCGGGTCGGCCCGACCGGCCGCCCGCTGCAGGGCGTCGTCGGCCGCCAGGCGGGCGATCCGCGAGTCGGGGCGGGTCTCGTCGAAGTGGAAGACGACCGGCGGCCCCGGCTCGACGAGGAGCGAGACCCGCCCGGTGCGCAGCGCCTCGCGCCCCGCGGCGGCGGTGAAGCGGCGGGGGAGGAGGCCGGGGGCGCGCGACAGGGTGGCGAAGGCCTGCTCGGCCTGCGGGGACGGGACGACGACGCCGACCGGGATCTGGTCCGGCCCCTTGGCGCGGAAGGCGAAGCCGAGGGCGATGGCGAGGAGCAGCGGGAAGGCGAAGACCCAGAAGATCGCCTCCGGCTCGCGGAGGAACTCCTTCCACTTCGCGGACGTCAGCTCGGCCAGGGGGGAGTAGCGTTGGCTCATTCCGGTTTCTCTCTCAGTCCTCACGCAGGGCGCGGCCGGTCAGCGAGACGAAGAGGTCCTCGAGGGTCGCCCGATGGGTCGACAGGTTGACCAGCTTCGCCCCCGACCCCTCGACGCGGTCGATCAGCGCCGGCACGGTCTCGGCGAGCGAGTTGACCGGCAGCGACCAGTTCGGCCCCCGCCGGTGCGGCTCGGCGACGCCGGGAAGGGCGCGCAGGCTCGCCTCGTCGAGCTCGGGCTCGGTGGCGAACTCGATGACGTTGGCGGCGTGGAGCGAGCTGATCAGCGCCGGGGGCGTCCCCTCGGCGATCACCTTGCCGCGGTCGACGATCGCCACCCGGTCGCAGAGGCGCTCGGCCTCGTCCATGTAGTGGGTGGTGAGCAGCACCGTCCCCCCCTGGGCGCGGAAGTCCATCACGATCTGCCAGAGCTGGAGGCGGCTCTGCGGGTCGAGGCCGGTGGTCGGCTCGTCGAGGAAGAGGACGTCCGGGTCCCCCACCAGGGCGCAGGCGACGGCCAGCCGCTGCTTCTGGCCGCCCGACAGCTTGCCGACGCGGGCGCCGCGCTTCTCGTCGAGGGAGAGCCGACGGAGCACCTCCTCCGGGTCTCGCCCCTCCCGGTAGAAGGAGCGGAAGAGGCGGACGGTCTCGCCCACCGTCAGCTTCTCGGCGAGCTGCGTCTCCTGGAGCGAGATGCCGAGCCGCTCGCGCAGCCCGGCGGCGTCCTTCGCCCAGGTGGTGCCGAGGATCTCGACCTCTCCTGAGTCCGGGTCGGTCAGCCCCTCGAGGATCTCGATGGTGGTCGTCTTGCCGGCGCCGTTGGGGCCGAGCAGGCCGAAGCACTCGCCGCGCCGCACCTCGAGATCGAGGCCGTCGACGGCGGTGACGTCGGAATAGCGCTTCACCAGCCCGCGGCAGCGGACGGCGATGTCGGTCGATTCGGGTTGCATGATGGTTCGTTGGGGTCCTTGGGGTCTTCCGGCGGGGGGAAGTATATCCGTCACGGCCTCACGGAGCCTTTTGGGGGGAGCTCAACCCCTCGTCGCGCTCTGCAAACGTCCGTGAAGAGGGGCGGCGAGCCTCGTGAGGCGAGCGCACAAGGCTTCGCACGAAGATTTCAGGCTTGTTGCGGAAGAAAATTGCCTTGAAATGGAGCTCGACGAGCTTGAATCAGGCTCTCCCTCGTCTCGCGCGCCCAAAAACTCCTTGCGACGGCTTGGAAATCGCCTGCAATCGGACCGCGCAAAGAGGTTTTCGCTCCGCGACGAGCCTCGCGAGCCCGATTTCGAGCCTCACGCGCCCGGTTTGTAGATCGCGAGATACGCCGCGGCGCCTCCGAGCAAGGGCAGGAGCCACCAGAGCAGCGTTCCGAGACGAGGCGAGCGGCGGATCACCAGGATGATGCCACCGAGCAGGAGCCAGATCACCATCTTGAACAGGATCCACGGCGGAATTCCGTGGACGCCGAGGCGGATCAGCGTCCCGAAGCCGGTGACCAGGATGAGGATCAGCGCGATTCCGTGCGTGATCCCCGCCAGCTTGCTCTGCTGCCGGTCGACCCCCGCCCGGGCGGCGAGCATCAAAGCTCCCAGCGAGGTGAAGACGAACAGCACGGATGCGATGTGCAGCACTTTGTAGGCGGCATAGCTGATCATGGCGGCTCCTGGTAGGGGGACGGCGCGGATTGTATCCCGAGGAGAGGCGGTCAGGAAGGCCGGCTGAGTGCCGGACCAGGAGCCTTTTTCCTCCCCTGTACTCGGGGGAGGCCAGGAGGGGGCGTTCCGAAGTCCGGTACGCTTCCTTGGTTGGGAGGTTGCGAACCCCCTCCCGGCCTCCCCCGAGTACGGGGGAGGAGAAAAGCTCCCTCCGAGATCGGTTGCCTCCGGTCCTACGCGTCTCTCCCTTCCCCTATCATCCTCCCCTCATGGCTCTCCTCTGCGGCATCGACCTCGGCTCCCTGCGCACCCCCAGCTACGTCGCCTGGCTGGAGGAGGAACGGATCGTCCTCGACGAATACCTCGCCACCGTCGAGCGGCCGCTGCCGCCGTCGCCCGGCGGGTGGCCGCCGGCGTTCACGGGGATCGACGGGCCGCAGGGTCTGCCGCGGCCGGGGGAGCGCTCGCGGGTGGCCGACCTGGCCGCGCGAGTGCCGACCAAGGTCCTGCCGCGGAGCCGCGCCGAGCTCGCCGGCTGGCGCCTCTACAAGCCGTTCGTGGAAGCGGGGCTCGAGCTCTTCTGGTCGATCCACCAGCGGGAGCTCGCCTCGATCCTCGGGCTGGTGCCGGTGCCGGGCGCCGAGGGGATCGTTTTCGAGACCTATCCCCGCTACGTCCTGCTCCAGCTCTGGGGGGTGCGCCCCCCCTCGAAGCGGCGTGAGCCGGCCGCCTACGTCGACTTCGTCTGGGGACGCCTGCGCGAGGCCGGCTACCTCTGCGACGACCCGGTGACCCGCCCCGACCACGTCGACGCCATCCTCTGCGCCCTCGCCGCCGAGGCCTGCCTCCACGCCGACGACCTCCCGGACGGCCTCCCCGAGGGGACGGTCGGCCTGGCGCCGGTGGTGGACGAGGGGGAGCGGGTGCTGCGGGAAGGGTTCATTGTTTCCCCGGGGGCCCCCGGGGTCCCGGGGGCCACGGGGCGGTGAGGCTCACCCCCGCGCCATCAGCTCGAGCTGCACCAGGCGCATGAAGTCCTGGGCGTTGGTGACCACGCCGAAGGCCTGGTGGGTGCCGCGGTCCTTGAGCTTGCCGACCACGAACTCGGTCTGATCGACGCAGATGGTGGTGATCTCGGACATCGTGCCGTCCGGGCGGACGCAGAAGGTGGGGAGCATGTTGCCGACGGCGATCGAGTGGAGGGCGGTGGCGACCATTACCACCATGGTGGCGTTGACGGTCAGCTCGCGCATGGCCCCCTGCGCGTCGAGCGCGGAGGGGATCGTCTCCGGCAGCGGGCCGTCGTCGCGGATCGAGCCGGCGAGGACGTAGGGGGTCTTGGTGACCGTGAGGGCGTGCATGATCCCCCCCTTGAGCCACCCGGAGTCGACCAGCGCCGCGATCGAGCCCGCCTTCTTCACCTCGTTGATCGCCCGCATGTGGGTGGCGTGGCCGCCGGCGGTGCCGGAGCCGTCCGCCATCATGCCGAGGGTGGTGCCGTAGAGGGCGGCCTCGACGTCGTGCACCCCCACGGCGTTGCCGGTGATCACGCCGTGGCAGTAGCCGTTGTGGATCAGCCACTCCATGGCGATCCGCCCGCGGGCGTGCACCAGGGCGGGGCCGATCACCCAGAGGATCGAGCCGTTCTCGCCGCGGTTCCGCACGAACTCGCGGAACAGGGCGTCGTAGTTGACCGGCTTCTCGCGGCTGACCTCGGAGGACATGAAGGCGAACGCCTCGGGGAGCCGGGTGTCGTCCTCCTCGTCGAGGAAGCCGCGGTCCCACACCAGCACCCCCTCCGAGCCGTCCTCGGCGGTGGCGACGGCGACCAGGTCCCCCTTCTCGACCAGGCGGAACTCCTTGATCCGCAGGCGCCCGGCGGCGGGGTCCCAGACCAGGTGGGAGTCCATGCGGGGGCGCTCGGGCATCCGCCACTTGCCGCCGACGCGCACGTAGGTCGGATAATTGGTGGTCGACATGAAGCCGTCCGGCAGCACGGTGTCCGCCGGCGCCGGCTCGAAGCGGCACTCGGGAGCGTTCGCCAGGCTCGGCTTGGAGAAGTCGGGTTCGCGGTACATGGGATCGTTCCTCAATCGGGGATCAACAGGATCGGGACGGACCCCCGGCGGCGGCGATCCTAGCCAAACGGGAGCGGAGGGGCAAGGGCGGAGGGCGATAGCGTGGGCGGCCGAGGGCCGCGGGACGGCAACCCCGCGCAACCACCGCGCATGGCGGGGCGAAGGCTCGGCATCGCGGGGACGGGCTCGTCCCCGGCGGGGAAAGGCCCGTCCACATCGGGGAGCGGCCCGAATCTGCGAGGGAGCTCGACAATCCCCAGCGGGGATGGGCTCGTCCCCGCGAGGGATGGCGACGTCCCCGGCGGGGATGGGCTCGTATTCGCGAGGGATCGCCTCCTCCCCGTGTTGCGGCGCCTTCCCTCTGGGTTGCTGCGGCTTCGCTCCGCGTTGCTGCGCCTCCTCCCCGGGTTGCTGCGCCTGCACCCTGGGTCGCCGCGCCTTCGCCCGCGTTGCTGCGCCTTCGCCCCGCGTTTCCAGGCGATGGATTTCCCCGGTTCTTGGCCGGCCACGGGATGCTGCGAGGCTCGGAAGGGTTGATGCGAGCGTGTCCGGCCCGAAGGGTCGGGAGACCCCAGCCCAGGGCTGAGGCCGAAGGCCGATGCCCTGGGGAAAGAGGCCACCTCCTCGGTGCGGCCTGTAAGGTCGCGAGAATCCGACTCGACGAGAAGCTCTCGCGGCCCTTCAGGTCGCCCCGCGTTGTCATTCCTCAACCCAGGGCATCGGCCCTCGGCCTCAGCCCTGGGCTCTGCTCTCCCGGCCCGGTGGGCCGGCCGCTGCTTCTTTCCTCGCCCCGCGCGCCCGTGACATGTTTGACTCGGAAGGTCGCTCTCTAGAATCGCCCATCATTTCGGCAACTTTTTGGGCTTCCCGATGGCAGGCAAGCCATCTGGCTGAAGGCCGGCGCTTTGGCTGGGTTGGCGATTTCGTCGTTCTCTAACGCTTGTCTCGATAGACCGAGCTACTTCGAGTGAGTTTTCGTGCTCCCAAAATCGTAATACGAGCCATCCAGCCTCTTGGAGACGTGCGGTAGTGTCTTGGTCACGGCGGATGTTCTCTTCAAGCTTGGCTTTCCACCACTCGGTGTTGCTCTTCGGAAGAGTTCTATGGATGGGACATCCATGCCAGAAGCAGCCGTCTACAAAGATGGCAACCTGCTGGCCCCGAAAAACGATATCCGCGTACCGTCTCAGCTCCTTTAATGGAGCAACTTGGACACGAAAGCGCATACCAAGCTTGTGAAGAGCAGAACGGATTTCTAGTTCTCTCTTCGTGCCCCTTTGGCGAACCTTTCGCATCCGATTACTCGCCACATCGGAAGAGCTTGCCGGACGACCCTCTTTCGCACTCAAATCTAAGTTACCCAATAAGCAGTCAGCGTGATGAGACGAGCGCTCTGATCAAGGGCACTCCCAGGGCCACCCCCATCAGGGGAGGGACCGCATTGCCGATCATATTTGCCCAGCTGCTTCGAGAGGATACGCTTGAGAAGGAGAAGAAATCCGGGAACGTCTGGAGTCTGGCTGCTTCATGTGGCGTCAAGGTTCTGCGGCGTTTAGGATGAACATACCTACCCTGCCCCATACTTCCATAGCCGGTAGTAATGGTTTGTGCTGGGCGATCCCAATGGAGTCGTCCATACATCGATCTGTAACTATGCTGGCTTTGGTGGCACAAAGGTCTGTACTCATTTGGTAGGTCATAAGAGCGATTCTTGAAGAGCCATGCTATCCGCTCCTCGTTTTCTGGGCTAAGCCTTCCCTGCTCGTCGAACTGAGTTGTGTTCTCGAGGCCGAGGAGATCATCAATCGCCCAGCCCACGGTGCGCGGGAGGTGCAACGTACACAGTGGTGCCACTGATGATAGGAGCTCGCCAGGGTTTCCAAGACCAGGTTGAAGAGCAAGTAGGATGTGACGCTTCCTGGCTTGCGGGACGCCCAGAGAGGCCATGTCGAGGAAACGAGAGGCAACGCCAAAGCCGTGGCTCCGTAGGCGGCTTGACGCGACTTCTACGACGCCCTCTGCGTCGTGCACAATGGCAGGGACATTCTCTATCAGAACAGCTCGGGGCTTAATTATCTCCGCCGCCCTCACCATCCTGAGGTAGAGTCCATTGCGCGGATCGCTTCGGCGTGTTCGGTTATTTAGATCCGAATGGCCTTGGCAAGGTGGGCCGCCAATCAAAAGATCAATAGCGCCGAGGTCTTGGGCAATCGTGCGCTCTCGTGAGCTGGGTGGCTCACCAAGTTCCCTTTCAAAGAAGTCTTCCACGCCCGCTGCGGCGACTCCCGTCCCAGGAAAATTATCTCCAAAGATGCGAGATGCGTTCATATCTTTATCTAGCGCAAGTCTAATCGAGACTCCTTCGCCCAGGCGTCTGCACGCCTCAGCGATACCGAGAGTAAATCCACCCGCTCCAGCGAATAAGTCAACAATCGATATAGGTCCATTCCCTTTCTCAAAGGTTGGCCGCGATTTTCTCCGAAGAAACCCAAGGTCTCTTCTGCAGGAGGTACATCTCGTCTCAGGCACTGGCTCTCCAGGGGGAAGAGGTAAATCAATCTGAGAGACCTGATATGCCTGCTCTGGCATATCCGCTAGGTTTGTGGCAAGCACTGGCTTCGTAGTCATCGCTAAGGGATTTCCGATTTCCTCATACTTCTAATCGCAGATAACCCTTCGGCCCGAAGAGGTCGGCCCGGTCGAGGTGTCGATTGAATAGTCGACAGGAGGGCTCGCCAAGGTGCAAGCACGCTACACACGCGCCTCCTCCTCTCGCACATCCGGGATCCAGTGCGCAACGGTGCTCTCCATGTACGAATTCGTGAAGGAGGCGATCGAGGCCACTTTCAAATACTGCCTGGAGACCGCCAAGCACGAAGTCGCCACGCGACGTTGCATAGAGAAAGAATCCCAGGTGTGTTGGAACCAGCAATTCTGAAAGTGAATTACGCTCAATGCCGGCGTATACTGCGGTCAGGCGAATGAGTCTATGAGCGAAGGAGTGAACGAGTCCTGTTACGTCTTCCAGAACTGAATTTGCCACCTCTACATTCACTCCGCTCGCGGCCCGCAGGATTGCCAGCCGAGCAGAGCGGTCATCGTCGAAGGCTTCCAGCACATGCCCGGCCTCTCTGAGCCACAAGGCAAGACGCTTTGGTGAAAGGCCAACGAAGAGAGCCTCGGTATCAGAAATATCTCCGTATACTACGTATTCACCCTTGACGTCTCTGAATGCAGAGAGGAAGCTCTTACCGGGCTCGGATGAGCCTCGTGTATATCCGAAGTGTCCCGAGAGAATCGGGAACTTCTCCACGAGGTCTATCCTGTCGAGTCCAGCTGCCTTGAGCGCCGCTGGATACGTTTCCCGATATTGTCGAGCAAGCTTCGAATCGGGGGCTGTTCGCGTCGACAAGCTCTCGAATGTGACGCGACGCTCAGAAGTGGCCAGCGCAATCGTTAGGGCCTGCTCTTCGGCCATTTCCAAGATGGATGGCTGGAGATCTAATCTTTCTGCTCCTCCCTCAATCGCGCCATCCAACTTAACAGCCGATAGCATTTGTTCAACTATGGGGGCTGCCAGGCCTTGCGCCAAGAGCTGGCGGCGAAGGGAATCTGCTGTCGGTGGGCCCGCGAGCATGGAGGGCGTTCGCATACCATCGAGAACCCAGCCAAGAGCCCGTGGCGCTCCTCCTGCAGTAGTTATTTCCTGCATACGCAGAGGAGAAGGAGGATTTACAATAACAACGCTGAGGGGCGTATATACTGAGGCCGCCCGATGTACGTTTACCTTCATGACGGCACCGCAGGTCGATCGGGGAAAGCCGAAGCCTTCACGCAGACGACGATTGCAAACAGGGCAGTCGAAGAATATCTCTTTACCGGACGCGGTTCCCGGGAAGTTGATGCGACTCTCGCCATGTTCCTTGCAGGGAGGAATAAAGGGGGTGCGAACCTCGGCACAATCTTCACAGAACTGAACGAATTGGAGCTGTCCCTTTTTTTCTGCGGAGCCGCATTTGCATTTAGCTTCGGGAATCAGGTGGGTCCTGCGGCACTTCCGGCAAAACCAAACCCGGGGAAAGGGACGAAGCTCTACCCCTCTGTCCCTATCGAGAGACTTGACGTGAACGCCGATTCCGCGCAACTCGATGTCGCGTACGAAGTCGCCATCTTTACCTTCGACTTGCCATGCCCGTGCGATCCTGCAGAGCTCACGCCTTAGGGAAGGTCCATCAACGTTTCCTTCAGTATGCGCGCCGCGCCATGATTCGACCTTCCAAATCCCGCCACGAAT
The DNA here is from genome assembly GCA_963756595.1 of uncultured Acidobacteriota bacterium. Lineage (GTDB taxonomy): Bacteria > Acidobacteriota > Thermoanaerobaculia > Multivoradales > UBA5704 > DATARR01. Next base: position 4,847 of record CAVWOZ010000061.1, on the reverse strand, counting down.
ATCGACTGTCTGTTGGGGGAGGTACCCAAACAAGATCTGCGAAACACTTCGTTGTTCTCTCATAGCTCTCGATTCAGAAATAATGGAACTTGGCCTTCGACGTCGCGTAAAGACGACATCGGCTCTCCGGTAGGAGAAGCTTGTCGGGGGAATTTGTGGTCAGGAAGAGGCTGAAGAATATTTCTCTTGAAGGTTTGAAGCCAAGCCCGCAGATCGCTCACCATGTCTGGGTCGTAATCCTCATTTAAGCCTAGGTACTCCATTAGTGTGGTACACTCAAGTTCAAAATCAATCTTTCCTTCCGACACATACTTGCGGAGATTTTTAAGAGAAGACAGAGGAGCGCTCGAACGGGGCTCGTGTATCATTAAGATTCGAGCGAGCTCTATGCCAGGGAGCGTCTTTTTGAGAACACGCCTGCTTTTGTGTGTAATCGGTATCGGTTCAACAAATCGGTCTCCTTGTTCAACGAATTTCTCGAAGGATTTAAAAATTCCCGCATCGCGTTCTCGCCCGATTTTATGTATGACAAAGACGAGGCCCGGATAGCGTCTTCCTACGCGAGAGGTAGCCTGTATAAACTCGGCTGTCCCCAGTGGGAGGCCAACCATGACCATGACGTTCAGCCGATCTACGTCGACTCCGTGCGACATCATGGAGGAAGCAGTGACCAAGTGAATACGATCGGCAAACGAACTCTCGGGGTGTTCGAGTCTATGGAGAATCGTGCGAACGCTTTCAAAATCCGTCCGGCCAGTCAGCGTTTCGTTATTGAGCGGGCCTTCAACCTGGATTTGGCCGCTTTGAATAGATCGATCGACTGCATCTAGATCCTTTAGTGTGTTCCCATACAACACATCGGTGCCATAGAGTGAAAGCAGGAATTGGGCATGGCTGGAGTCAACTCCTGCTTCTTTGCAGGTTTCTTCTGGCCTTGTTTCCAAATCTCGAACGGCCCGCTGTAATTCCGTTAGTATTCGATCTATCGAGTATTCGATAGTTAGGCCTCGAGGTGCCACAGCTACGAACCGCCGCATGAGTCGATTCGAATCTGCCGTCCAAAATCCTTCTGTAACGCTAGGCCCCTGGAGGGGAAATACTCGCCCTTTGCGGCGATAAAGGATAGCGACTTGCGATTCATAGCCCTCTAGAGTTGCGGAAGAGGCTAAAATCTTGGGCCGAAATCCAGATAACTCCAACTCCAGTCCGTCGAGCAAGGCTTCGTAGTGTGCATCGACTGCGCCGAGGCTATCTCGCAAGAGATGGAGCTCATCCTGTAGCCTAAACGTTGGGCCGAATAACCTACTATCCATTGTTAGTTTACCGGTCTTCGACTTGCAATCAGGAACGAGGCAGCCGGCTGGACGGCCTGAACGCGAAGCGTATGTGAAGCCGTGTCCAGGCTTTAGGCAAAAGCCCAAGGGTGGCCCGACCAACCCTCGCATGGAAGCTTGTTGAGAAATGGACGCTGCTTTGTCTAGAGTGCCCACCACAACGGTTGGTAGAAACCGGTAGATTTCGTCATCTACGATGTAGAAGGGTAAGGATTGCTCAGGCCATGGACAATCAGGCGCTCCGCATCGGTGCTCTAGAGTCCAGCTGCGGCGATTGAATTCCATGCTTAAGCTTTCGTTGCGACAAAATGGGCATCGTCGGAGAAGTTGAAAGCGCTTGGGCATTGATTCATCGTCAAAGTCAGGCCCGAACTCGCCGGGCTCCGGACTGATAGAGTTCGGAGTGCTATCCCTTCCGACGAAGAACCCCAGCGAAAGAGGCGAACCCTCGATCCCAGCTTCTCGCCGCACTATTTCGGCGGCTGCGAGGGCATCGGCAAAGCGCTGGAGCTGTTGAAGAGACAGCATCCGCAGGGGAAAGCGTGTCCACGCTGTTATACCCGTCACCTTGCCGCACATCCTGTCATGGAGGGCGGCGGTCACAAGGAGCCCTAAGTAGGTCTCCGTCTTTCCTCCGCCAGTCGCAAACCACACAATGTCAGCGATATCGGAGTCGGATGCGGTGTTGGCGACTGAGCCAAGGTTTGCAACGATGAACCCTATCTGAAAGGGGCGCCAACGATCGTAACCGCGCCCGCGTGCCGAAATCGACATGGCGCGGTTCATGAGGCAAAATGCACGGAAGAGTCGCTGGTCACTCGCCAGCAGCTGGACTCCATCGACGATTCGACGGAGTTCTTCTGCGAAGCAGGTTGCTTCATGTCGCGCCTCTTCGATCATCTCCAGCGACCAGTCGTTCAAGGCTGCCCGATTGTGTAGACTCGTTTCCGACCATGCAGCGCTACCCCAGCGAGCGAGCGCATCGCACAATTGTCTGAGGGCAGATAGAGGACTCTGTCCAAGAGCTGAGAAGGACAAATCAGGGATCTCTTCGGGCGATGACCAGAAATTAGGTCTTGGCCTATCGACTCCCACGGTGTCCATGGTCGTAAAGCCACTATCAAAAATATCAACTCCACAGTTGACACCATAGGCTTGCACGTCCCTGTCGTATCTAAAAGAATCGGGTAGCGCTTCTAGGACAAATGGCCTGGTTTCGAGCCCACTTACTTCAAGGCGACACTCGTAAAGACGCGTATCCTTGAATAGCGAGTGATCTTTGGGCGAAGTGTTGACGAGAAGGATGGCGATTTCCTTCCCCTCTCCCATACTGGGCGTGACCTCGGCTCTTACCTCTGCCGAAAGGCCATCACTTCCCGTTTGGATTTCGAAGGCCTTGGAGAGCACGTCTCTCCCGAAGATTTGAGCCTCGGATGAATCAGATACCTCTAGGTGTAGGGACTCATCAATGCCAGCACCTTTATGCCATGTCCCATTCTGCTGGAGCCACCAATTTGCCAGTACCCGAACTCTAAATGCCCATGGGGCTTTCTCTGATGGCCGCAGTCGGATGCCTAATGCGCACGGTTCGAGACGCTCGCCGCGGTCGGTTGCGATTTCCATGACTCGATCTTCAGGGGCAAGTCGGCCCAGCCAGAAGCGGCCCGAGGGGGCATTTTCGGAAAGGCTCATTTTGTCACCTCTCCCGGCTGATATCACGCGCGATTCTAGCCAATCGATGAAGCGAACTGTCGCGTGGTATTCACTGTCGTTCATACGGCCTCCGAATCACAGGAACTGCTGGATACCCATTGATCGGGCTTTCGGCGCAGCGCGTTTGAGGGCTTTGGCTTCGATCTGCCGTATTCTCTCCCGAGTGACGCAGAGCTGGTCGCCAATCGCCTGTAGTGTTTCTTCGATCCCGTTGTCGAGTCCAAACCGCCGAATCAAAATTGCCCGCTGACGTGGTGTGAGCGTATGGAGAAGATCGTTGATCAATCGCCGGCACTCAGATTCAGCGTACAATTGCTCGGGGTTGGGCATCGGACTCTCGATAATATCATTCCAAACCTGGCTGTCCTCTCCGCTCATGGGGGCCTCGAGTGAGACGTAATGTGCGAATGACAGGTACTGAATGTAAGCGGTTTTTTCAGGTGTCCAATCGAGTGCGTCTGCGATATCGCGAATCCCCGCTTGGCGCCCGAGCTCCGTGGATAGAATTCTTCCGGTACGCCTAAATTTTCGGATGCTGTCCATGCGATGCACGGGGAGCCGGATGGTGTCTCCAAATGTATCCGAGCCACGGGAGATTCCCTGGCGAATCCAATGCGTGGCATAGGTTGAAAATTTGAGACCAAGGTCAGGATCGAAAAGCTCTGCGGCACGGAGAAGGCCTAATGTGCCATCTTGAACCATGTCCGTAAGGTCGAGCCCATTTTCTGGCTTGATCTTCTGGGCCACTGAGAAAACGAGCCTTAGATTGGCTTCGACCAGGCGATTCCTTGCTCGATCACCTTGGGCCATCAACTCGAGAAGCTCAGCGCTGTTGACGCCAGATTCGAGCTCAGCCTTTGCCAGTGCGCCGATTTGGATGGCTCTGCCGAGCTCGATCTCTTCTCGCGTCGACAGAAGTCGCTGCTCAAAGTAAGAGGATAAGAAGTCGTCGGCTGTGAATCGAAATTTGTTTTCAGACGCTTGATTTGTTGGAGTGTCTGACTTCGGCGACTCACTGTCAAGTGGGTTTTCGAGCTCGATCCCCAGACGTCCGAGGCTTTTGAAAACTAAGACACTCTCGTCGACCGAGAGGCGACGCTTAGTTACGAGCCTCTCGACCTGCGGCCTTCGCAGCACTCCTTCTTGGCGTTCCCAATCTGCAACGAGGGCCGCAATCGCACGCTCTACCTTGTCAGATCCAATAGCTTCCACGTCTCTATCAAGCACCTACAGGTTGCTCCAGCATTATTCCGCTGTGGAGATCTAGCTCCTGGTCAAACTTACTAGGGGTTTCTTTAGGAATGCTACCGCATAGAGGAACGAGGAGCAAGCGCTCGGAGGCTTACTGGGTTGGAAGGTTGGCGGCCTTGCGGTGAGACCGGAGGCCATTGGCGGGTCTGGACGCATGCTCTGCAAAGGCGAGCTCCCACTCGTTAGGAGAGAAACGCCTCCCTCCGGGCCTTGGGATCTCCTTGCATCCTCCTCCCAGCGGTGGGGAGGAACGGCGATAGGAGGGTCGCGAGGAGGAGAGGGGCGAGGCGAAGGCGGTGCAGCGAAGTCGTGGGATAGCCCTCCGGGGAGGATCCGGCACAGTGGGATGGTGGGCCTGGAGTTGTCCGTCAATTTTCAGTGCGGTGACTGGCGGGGAAGGAGCATCGATGGCAAGAGAAGGGCTGGAGCATTTGGCCAGCAAGCTGCTGACCAATTTGCGACCGCGACCTCTCAGCGAGCCGTCAAAGCTGGGAGGGCTTCTGTAGAAGCCCTCCCGCGCCGGTCTGCTCGCGGAAGGAAATCCTTGGC
>CAVWOZ010000060.1:0-43687 GCA_963756595.1 uncultured Acidobacteriota bacterium | reverse complement strand
GCGGAGACGTGACGCCGTCCCCGTGGCCTCGGTAGGTTCTCGTTACGACCTGTCACGTCTCTACCGCCTCCGCCAGAGGATTTGCCTAGGATGCCCGGTCCCGACATCGTCCTCCTCAAGCTGGGCGGCAGCCTGATCACCGAGAAGGCGCGGCCCGAGACGCCGACGCCGCGCCGCGAGGTGATCGCCCGGCTGGCCGCGGAGATCGCCGCGGTGTCCCGCGATCCTTCCACCCGCCTGATCGTCGGCCACGGCAGCGGCTCGTTCGGCCACGTCGCCGCCCGCGAGTCGGGGATCGCCATGGGGCTGCGCTCGCCCGACCAGCTCCCCGGCGCCGCGCGCACCCAGGAGCGGGCCGCCGCCCTCCATCGCCTGGTGATCGAGGCGCTGCTGGCGGCCGGCGCCTCCCCCTTCTCGCTGGCTCCCTCGAGCTGCCTGGTCGCCGCCGGCGGCCGGCCGGCCGCCTTCGCCGCCGAGCCCCTCCTCCTCGCCCTCGACGCCGGCCTCCTCCCCGTCTTCTACGGCGACGTGGTGACCGACCGCGAATGGGGGGTCTCGATCTGCTCGACCGAGACCCTGTTCGAGACCCTCGCGAAGACGCTGCTCGACGGCGGCCGGACGATCCGCCGCGCCGTCTGGCTGGGTGAGACCGACGGCCTCTACGACGCGGACGGGCACACCGTCTCCCGCCTCGCCGCCGCGGACTTCGAGCAAGCCGCATCCGCGATCGGCGAGCCGTCCGGCACCGACGTCACCGGCGGCATGCGCCACCGCGTCGAGAGCGCCCTGGCGCTGGCGCGGCTCGGCATCCCCTCGCTCCTCGCCAACGGGCTGACGCCGGGCCTCCTCGGCCGAGCCGTCGTCGGCGGGGCGGGCGAGCCCGTGGCCGGCACCGAAGTCCTTTAGAGGTCTGCTATCCTCTCCCGCGTGCAGGCGGAGACCGAACCGAGGGAGTCGCGCAGCGTGGATCTCGAACAGCTCCTGATCTCGACGAGCCGCACCTTCGCGCTCGCCATCCCCCTCCTCCCCGAGCCGACGCGCCGCGAGGTCACCCTCTCCTATCTCCTCTTCCGGATCGCCGACACCTTCGAGGACGCGGCGAGCTGGCCGCGCGAGCGGCGGATCGAGGCGCTGGCGCATTTCGACCAGCTCCTCGCCAACCCCGGGCGCGAGGCGATCGCCGCCGTCTCCAGCCGCTGGGCCGAGGAGGTGCCGTGCGAGCAGCCCGGCTACCGCGAGCTGCTCGCCGAGCTCCCCGAGGTCCTCGCCGCCTTCTTCGCCCTGCGGCCGGAAGCGGTCGCTCTGATCCGCGACCACGTCCTCCGCACCTCGCGCGGCATGGCCGGCTTCGTGGCGCGCACCACCGACGAGGGCGAGCTGCGGCTCGGCGACATCCCGGACCTCCAGGCCTATTGCTACGTGGTGGCGGGGCTGGTCGGCGAGCTGCTCACCGAGCTCTTCCTGCTCGGCCGCCCGCCGCTCGCCCCGGTGGCCGCCGAGCTGCGCTCCAACTCTCGCGCCTTTGGCGAGGGGCTCCAGCTCGTCAACATCATCAAGGACTCGGCCTCGGACGCCAGACAGGGGCGGCGCTACCTCCCGCCGGACACCGGCCTCGGGGAGGTGCTGGCGCTGGCGCGGCGCGACCTCGAGGCGGCGTGCCGGTACGTTCTCGCCCTGCAAACCGCCGGCGCCGAGCGCGGGCTGGTCGCCTTCGTGGCCCTGCCGGTGCGCCTCGCCACCGCCACCCTCGACCGCATCGAGCAGGCCGGCCCCGGCTCCAAGCTCACCCGCCCCGAGGTCTACGCCATCGTCCAGCGGATGAACCGCGCGCTCGACCACGACGAGCCCGCGGTGGCGTGAGGTGCGAGCCGGCTCGCCCCGGGCATCAATGCCCGGGCGGACGGATCGATCGAACGGATTTTCCCCTGGCGATCTGCTGTTCTTCCTTCCCGAGGTAACACCACGATGAAACCCTTCCGCGCCCCCGCCCTCCTCCTCGCGCTCACCGCCCTCGCCGCCTGCGGCGGCGGCGTCACGCCCATCCCTCGCCCCACCGCCACGAACCGCCCGGCGCCGGCGCGGCCGTCCGCGCCCGCGCCTGCTCCCGAGCTCCCGAAGCCGGCTCCCGCGCCCGCTACCGTGGCGGAGGCCGTCAAGGTGGCCGACACGGCGCCCGATCCCCATTCGTTCGCGCACCCCGAGGAGGTCGCGGTCGAGCACCTGAAGCTCGACCTCACGGTCGATTTCGCCCAGCGCACCCTCACCGGCCGCGCCAGCCTGCGCCTCAAGAGCCACGGCGACGCCACCCGCCTGGTGCTCGACACGCGCGACCTCGACATCCGCAACGTCACCCTCGACGCCGGAAAGAGCGCGGCACAGTGGAAGCTCGGCGACGAGGTGAAGTTCCTCGGCCGGCCGCTCGAGATCCAGATCGCTCCGGCCACCACCTGGGTCAACGTCGACTACGCCACGAAGCCGCAGGCGGCGGCCCTCCAGTGGCTGACCCCGGCGCAGGCCGGCAGCAGCTACCCCTTCCTCTACACGCAGTCGGAGTCGATCCTCGCCCGCACCTGGGTCCCCTGCCAGGACAGCCCGGCCGTGCGCATGACCTACGAGGCGACGATCCACGCGCCGCGCGGCCAGCTCGCCGTGATGAGCGCCGAGAACCCGACCGCGCGCAGCGCCGACGGCGTCTACCGCTTCAAGATGCCGCAGCCGATCCCCTCCTACCTGCTGGCCCTGGCGGTCGGCGACATCGACTTCAAACCCCTGAGGGCGAACAGCGGGGTCTACGCGCTGCCGACGGTGATCGAGCGCGCCGCCTGGGAGCTCGCCGACACGCCGAAGATGATCGCCGCCGCCGAGAAGCTCTACGGCCCGTACAAGTGGGGGCGCTACGACATCCTGATCCTGCCGGCGAGCTACCCCTACGGCGGCATGGAGAACCCGCGGCTGACCTTCGCCACGCCGACGATCCTGGCCGGCGACCGCTCGCTGGTCTCGCTGGTGGCGCACGAGCTCGCCCACTCCTGGTCCGGCAACCTGGTGACCAACGCCACCTGGAACGACTTCTGGCTCAACGAGGGGTTCACCACCTACTTCGAGGGGCGGATCATGGAGGCGGTCTACGGCCGCCCCTACTTCGACATGCTGGCCGTGCTCGGCCGCCAGGAGCTCGACGACGCGATCAAGGAGGCCGGCGGCCTCGACAGCCCGGACACCCGCCTCCACCTCGACGCCGCCGGCCGCGATCCCGACGAGGTGCTGGGGGACATCGCCTACGAGAAGGGAGCGCTCTTCCTGCGCCTGCTCGAGCAGTCCGAAGGGCGGCAGAAGTTCGACGCCTTCCTGCGCACCTATTTCGACACCTTCGCCTTCCAGTCGATGGACTCGGCGCGCTTCGTCGCCTACCTGAAGCACAACCTGCTGAACGACGACCCGGCGGTCGAGAAGCGGCTGCAGATCGACGCCTGGGTGTTCTCGCCGGGAATCCCGGCGAATGCGCCGCGTCCGCGCTCCGAGGCCTTCGCCGCCGTGGACCGCGCCGTCAAGGGGTTCGCCGGCGGCACCCCGGCCGGGCAGCTGATCACCACGGGGTGGACGACGCACCACTGGGTCCACTTCCTGAAGACCCTCCCCCAGCCGCTGGATGCCACGAAGATGGCGGACCTCGACGCCGCGTTCCACTTCAGCGACTCGGGGAACTCGGAGATCCTGAGCGCCTGGCTTTTAGTGGTAGTCGACAACAAGTACGAGCCCGCCTATCCGGCGCTCGAGCACTTCCTGATCGCGGTGGGAAGAAGGCGCTACATCCAGCCCCTCTACGCCGAGATGGCAAAGACCCCCGAAGGGGCCGAGCGGGCGCTGCGGATCTACGAGAAGGCCCGCCCGGGATACCACTCGGTGTCGCAGGGGGCGATCGACGGGGTTCTGGGGTGGCGGGGGTAGGGCTCTACCCTTCCCGTTCGATCATCACCACCGTCACGTCGTCCGCCACCGGGCGGCCGTCGCAGAAGGCGAGGACGAGGTCCATCAGGGCGTCGACGGCCTTGCCCATCGGGTGGCCGCGCAACGCCACGAAGGCTTCCTTCAGGCGGTCGAGGCCGAGCTCCTGGTCGGCGGGGCTCCGGGCTTCGAAGGTGCCGTCGGTGAAGGCGAGGAGACGGTCTCCCGGCTCCAGGGCCACCTCGCGGACCGGCAGCGTCCGGTCGTGGAAGAGCCAGTGCAGGAGCGGCCCGGTCGAAGCCAGCTCTTCGACGCTGCCGTCCTCCTTCAGCCAGAAGAGCGGCGGGTGGCCGGCGCTGAGGTAGCGGACTCGGCCGTCCGGCAGCAGCAGGGCGTAGACCATGGTGGCGCAGGCGGCGCCTTGAAAGAAATCGATGCCGCGGAGGACGCCGCGCCCCACCCCCTCGGGCTCGGTCCCCCGCCGCCGGGCGGCGTCGAGGGTCGAGCGCAGCATGCCGGCGTACATGGCGGCGCTGACGCCGTGCCCCACGACGTCGGCGATCGCGCAGGCGACGCCAGAGACGCCAGAATCGACCGCCTGCGCCGTGTAGAAGTCGCCCCCCAGGGCATCGCAGGAGAGGAGCCTCCCCTCGACGCGCCAGCCGGCGGCCGACACCGGCTCGCTGGGGAGCAGGCTGTGCTGGAAGAGGCGCGCCTTCTCGAGGTCGGCGGCGAGCTCATGGGCGTAGCGCTCGCTGGTCGCGCGCTCCCGTTGCAGGCGCAGGCAGCGCTCGACGAGCGCCAGCAGCACGCGGCGGTCGAACGGCTTGAACAGAAAGTAGAAGGCCCCCTCCTCCAGCGAGCGGAAGAGCTTCTCGTCCGGCTCCGAGATCGAGCCGGTGATCAGGATCACGTCGGTCTCCGGCCGCCGCGCGCGGATCGCCTGGCAGAGCGAGTAGCCGTCGCCGTCCTTGAGCCGCACGTCGACCAGGGCGAGATCGAGCTCGCGCCGCTCGAGGAGGGCCATCGCCTCGCCGGCTCCCTCGACCGACGCCACGTCGTACCCCGCCGCCAGCACGCGCTCGATCGCCCGGCGCATGCCGGGATCGTCGTCGACCACCAGAATGCGGTCGTGACTGCGGTCCGATCCAGAATCGACCCGGCTCACGCCGCCGCCTCCTCGCGCGCCAGCCGCAGCTCGACCTCGGCGCGGGTGCCGTGCCCGGCGACACTCTCACCGCCGGCGACGCTGGTGATCTCCAGGGCACCGCCGTTCTGCCAGGCGAGCGAGCGGCAGATGGCGAGCCCGAGCCCCACCCCGCCGTGCTTGGTCGAGAAGAAGGGCTCCTGCACCTTGTCGAGCAGCTCGGGGGGGATGCCGGGGCCGTCGTCCGCCACGATCAAGAGGGCTGCCAGGCGGGCCTCGCCGTCGCCGCTCCGGCGGGTGGAGATCTCGACGCGGCTCCCCTCCTCCGCCATCGCCTCGAGCGAGTTGTTCACCAGATTGAGCACGATGTGGTGGAGGTCGTGGCGCGAGAAGCGGACCGGCGGCAGGTCGGGGGCGAGGTCGAGCACCGTCGCGATGCCGCGCCGCGCCGCCGCCCCCTGGAAGAAGGGGACGGTCTCGCGCACCACCTGGTTGACGTCGACCGGCCCGTCGCCGCTGCGGCCGCCGCCGGCCACGCGCAGCATGTTGCCGAAGATCCGCTTGCAGAGCTGCGCCTTCTCGACCACCAGCTCGAGGTCGCCGTCGAGGGTCGCCGGATCGACGCCCCCCGCGCTCAGCTCGGCGCGGATCTGCTGCACCAGGGGAAGGATCGTCCCCACGGCGTTGTTGACGTCGTGCGCCACGGCGCTCGCGAGGGTCACCAGCGTCGCCTTGAGCTCCGCCTGGATCGCCTGCTGCTCGAGCGACATGTTGAGCCGCGCGTTGCGGATCGACACCGCCGCCGCGGGGAGGAAGCGCTCGACGACCGCCGCGTCCCAGGCGTCGAACGGCCGGCGCTTCCAGGTGGCGATCTTGAGCAGCCCGAGGAGCTCGCCGCCTCCGCCGCCGAAGAAGAGCGGTGCGCAGATCAGGCTCGACGGGGCCGGCATCCCCCGCCCGCGATGGTAGTTGAGCGCCTCCCAGAGCGGATCGTCCACCCCATCGGCCGGCGGGGTCAGCCGGCGGATGCCGGGGTGGTCGCCGAGCGCGCCGACCAGCCCGTCGGCGGCGATCTCCAGCCCCACGAAGGCGCTCTTCCCCTTGGTCCAGACCATCTTCTCGGCGTCGATGCGGAAGACCGCCGCCGCCGGGTCGTAGGTGAGCAGGGCCGAGGAGTGGTCGTAGTCGACGAGCTGGTGCAGGCTGTCGAGGATCTGGTAGGCGAGGTCGCGCGGGCGGAGCTCCGAGACGATCTTGCCACGGATGCGGTCGAGCACCTTGGTCAGCCGCGCCTCCTCGCGCCGCTCGAGCTCGCGGGCCAGCACGCCGCACAGACGGTCGAGGGTGCGGCGCGACGCCTGGCCGAGCTCGCGCTCGCGGCGCGCCACCCCCACCACCGCCACCTGCCGGCCGTGGACGCTCACCTTGGCGAGCACCGCCGTCCGCGTGGCGGGGAGGCGCTCGTCGCGCAGGAAGGCGGCGCCGCGGGGGAAGTCGCAGAGCGCCTCGTCGCCGCGCACGATCCGCACCTCGGCGTCCTCCCCCATCACCCACGCGCACTCCGCCCCCAGCCGCAGCCGGACGGCGTCGGCGAAATGGCCGTAGAGCTTGCGCGTCGCGCCGATCCCCTGGAGATTGTTCTCGAGGACCTGGGCGAACAGCTCGGGCGGGGCTTTGCGAAGGTCGATCATGGGCGTGGCACCAGAAACGAAGCGTAAGAGGATACCATGGCGCGGGAAAGCGCCCGGGCTCTGCCATACTCCCCGCCATGACCGACAGCTCGCAGCTCACCGGCCCGGCCCCGCTCCGCCCCCATCCGCTGCTCAAGCGCTACTACAGCGACGAGGAGGACCGCCGGCGCCAGATCGGGGCGCTGTTCAATCACGCCGCCTGCGACTACGACTGGATCAATCAGGCGATCAGCTTCGGCTCGGGCGCCTGGTACCGCCGCCAGGCGCTGCTGCGCGCCGGCCTCGCGCCCGGGATGAGCGTGCTCGACACCGGCGCGGGGACCGGCGGCGTCTCCCAGCAGGCGCAGGCGGTGGTAGGGCGGGCCGGCCGGGTGGTGGCGCTCGACCCCAGCCTCGGCATGCTGAGCCACGCCACCAAGCGGGGGGTGAGCCGGAGGGTGCGCGCGGTCGCCGAGGTGCTCCCCTTCCCCGACCAGAAGTTCGACCTGCTGAGCATGGGCTACGCCCTCCGCCACGTGGTCGACCTGCGCGCCACCTTCCGCGAGTACCGCCGCGTGCTCAAGGACGGCGGCAAGGTGCTGCTGCTCGAGATCACCCCCCCCTCCTCGCGCCTCGCCCACCACGTGCTCGGCTTCTACATGGGGCGGGTGATGCCGCTGATCGCCCGCTTCGGCCGCGGCGGCAAGAGCACCCGCGAGCTGATGGAGTACTACTGGGACACCATCGAGAGCTGCGTCCCGCCCCCCACCATCCTGCAGGCGCTCGCGGAAGCCGGCTTCAAGAACCCCGTCCGCCACGTCGAGCAGGGGATCTGCTCCGAGTACTCGGCCGTGCGCTGAGGGGGGCTTTACTTCGGAGCGATGTAGGGCACCTCCAGGTCGAGTTTCTCGAAGCGCTCCGCCGGCACTCCGAAAGTCAGACCGAGCACCTCCTTGGGGATCGCCTGGAACCCCACGGAGATCCCGATGTCGTTCGGGCTGCTGTTGTTGAAGATGACCAGCATGCGCAGCGTCCCTTCCCCGACGTTCTCGATGTAGTGGAACCACCCCTGCGGCAGGATCGAGATCTGCCCCGGATCGAGGAAGAAGTCCTCCCATTCGCCGTCCGGAAACGCCAGGCCGATGTGTGCCCGTCCTTCCAGGACGTAGTCGAGCTCGGCAGCATCCGGATGCCAGTGGGGAATGCGCAACCCGCCCGGCTCGAGCGTCAGCAGATAGATCGACAGCCCGTTGCCGGAGAGGTTCGGGAAGGTGCTCTGATTGGCCTCCTGGATCCTGCCACCCGTGGCCACTACCTGAGGCGGGCACCCCGCGAGGTCGAACTTGAACGGCGACTTTCGCTCCATGGATATCCTCCTTTGAGTTTGCAAGAAGGATAGCGGAGGACGCAGAGGCCCGGCAGCCGGTGCCGCCGCCGGAAGATACCGGAGACGGCAAGGCCGGGGTAATCCTCAGAAGCGGATCAGGTCGCTGGGGAAGCGGGGATCGATCTCGTAGTCGATGAACTGGCCGCTGAAGCCGGTGACGATCACGAACTGGCCGGGGTGGAGGCCGGCGACGCTGATGCCGGCTCCGTCGTTGAGGAAGACCCGGATGATCCCCGAGCCGTCGTCGACGAAGACTTTCTGGCCGAACGGCGCGTCGTCCTCCAGGCTGGTGATGCGGCCGGCCACCGCCACGATCGACCCTTCGGTCGCCTCGCCGATGGCGCCGGTGCGCGAGAAGCGCGGCAGCACCAGGGCGCCCCGGCCGCGGACCGAGACGTCGGAATCATGGGCGGGGATGATTACCAGCAGGCCGCCGCTGTCGGTCAGGGTGCCGGTGACGCGGGCCCTCTGGCGGTAGGCGAGGCCGAGGTCGTCCGCCATGCTGACGTAGATGCCGGCGGTCGCGTCCTGGACCGCGAACCCTTCGTCGAAGAAGCTGGAGGCGAAGACCCCCGAGGGGACCGTCACCGACCCTTCGACGGTGACCACGGTGCCGAGCGGCAGATGGCGCGCCGCGGCGATGCTGATCGGGGGAGCCGCCTGGAGCGCGGCGGTGGAGAGGGCGAGAACGGTGAGCAGCGAGCCGACGAGCCTCACGAATCGACGCATGGGATCTCCTTGTCCTGCGAAGCCAGGGCCCGAGCCCGTCCGGGCCCTGAAGGTTGGACCTGCGCTTTTTACTCTACAGGAAATTCACAAAGACGGATCGACCGGTAACCCGGTCTCCTATTCGTGGCGAAGGGCGATCACCGGGTCGACCTCGGCGGCGCGGCTGGCGGGGAGGAAGCTGGCGGCGGCGGCCACCGCCAGCATCGTCAGGCTCACTCCCACCAGCACCGGCACGTCGAGCGGCGCCACGCCGAAGAGGAAGCTGCCGAGCCAGCGGCCGAGGGCCACGGCGCCGGCGAGGCCGAGCGCCAGTCCGGCGAGGACGATCGCCAACCCCTTGCCGAGGATGGCGCGGGAGACCCGCCCGGGGTCGGCGCCGAGGGCGAGGCGGACGCCGATCTCGTGCGTCCTCTGGGCGACGTCGCTCGCCAGCACGCCGTAGAGGCCGAGCGCGGCGAGCCAGAGGGCGAGAAGGGCGAAGCCGCCCAGCAGGCGGACGCGGACTCGGGTATCGGCGGTGGCGAGGTCGACCGCGGAATCGAGGGTGGCGATCCTGTCGACGGGGAGGTCGGGGGCGAGCCGGTGCACCGCCCGCCGCACCGCGGGGGCCAGGCGGGCCGGCGCGGCCGCCGGGCCGCTCGCGCGGAGGACGAAGCGGGCCATCGGCCAGTAGGTGTCGCGCGGCAGCACGAAGACCTCCGGCCTCGGCGCCGCCTGATCGGCGGTCATCCGCACGTTCCCCACCACGCCGGCGATGGTGAACCAGACCGGCGATTCCCCCTTCTCCGGCTTGACGTCGAAGGTGAGCCGCGCCCCGAGCGCGTCGCCGGCCGGGAAGTACGCCCGGACCAGCGCCTCGTTGACCAGCGCTTCGCGCGGACCCGCGGCGCCGGCATCGCGCAGGAGATGGCCGGCCTTCAAGGGGATGTCCAGCGCATGGAAGTAGCCGGCGCTCGCCGCGCGGTGGGAGACGTCGCGCGCCGCCAGCGACGGCGAGAGCGGGCGGCCGTCGATGGCGATCGGCCCGGACTGCGAGCCGCCGTCGAGCGGCAGGCGGTCCACCAGACCCACGCGGTCCACTCCGGGGAGCGCCGCGAACGCCTCCAGCGCCTCGGCGTAGAAGGCGTCGAGGCGCGCCTTCGGCGTGTCCCAGGGGAAGTTGATCGCCACCGTCAGCACCGAGTCCGGACGGAAGCCGAGGGGCGCGCCGCGCATCGCGAAGAGGCTGCGGGCGAGGAGCCCCACGCCGGCCAGCAACACCACCGAGAGCATCACCTGCACGGCGACCAGGAGGCGGCGCGCCAGCAGGTCGCGGCGCGAGATGCCGGCCCGCGCGCCGTCGCGCAACCCGTAGGCCGGCCGCCCCCGCGACGCCTTCCACGCCGGCGCCAGTCCGAACCCCAGGCCGCAGAGGAGCGCGAGCAGGAGGCCGAAGCCGAGGACGCGTGGATCGAGGTGCGCCGCGGCGAGGCGCGGCGTGTCGGCCGGCAGCACCCCCTTGAGGAGGGCGAGGAGGGCGGCGGCGAGGAGGAGGCCGAGGGCGCCGCCGCCAAACGCCAGCAGCAGGCTCTCGACGAGGTAGAGGCGCACCAGGCCGCCCCGCCCGGCGCCGAGCGCGCTGCGGATCGCCGCCTCCCGCTGCCGCTCGGACGCCCGCGCCAGGAGCAGGCTCGCGATGTTGACGCAGGCGATCAGCAGGACCGCGGCGACCGTGCCGAGGAGGATCAGCAGGGGACGGCGGGCGTCGCCGCTCTGGTCCTCCTGCAAGGGGACGGGGCGGGCGCTCCGCCCCGCGTCGGTGTCCGGATACTGCTTCGCGAGGCGGCGGGCGACGGTGTCGAGCTGGGCCGTGAGGCCGGCCAGGGTGGCGTCCGGGCGCAGCCGCGCCACGATCTTCAGGAAGCCGGAATGACGCGAGGATTTCTGGACGTCGGGCGGCGCGGGGATTAGCAGGTCGAGCTCCTGCGGGTAGCCCAAACCGTCCGGTCCCTCGGGGAGGACGCCGATCACCTGATACGGCTCGCCGCTCAGGGTGAGCACGCGGCCGAGGAGGCGCGGATCGGCGCCGAAGCGGTGGCGCCACGCCCGCTCGCCGACCAGCGCCACGCGCTCGCCCCGCCCCGCCTCCTCGGCCGCCGTGAAGGCGCGTCCCTCGAGCGGCCGGAGCCCCAGCACGGCGAGCGGACGGCCGAAGCTGCGGATCACCCGCAGCCGCTCGGGCTCTCCCTGGCCGGTGAGGACGAGCCCCTCGCCGTAGAAGCCGGCGGCCGCGGAGAGATCGGTCACCTGGCTCGCCCAATCGGCGAGGCGCGCCGGGTTGCTGCCGCTGGGCTCGCCGTTCTTCGACTCCTGGATCACCACCAGGCGCTCCGGGTGCGGCAGCGGCAGCGGACGGAGGAGCACGGCGTCGACGACGCTGAACACCGCGCTGTTGGCGCCGATGCCAAGGGCGAGCGAGGCGATCGCCGCGAGGGCGAGCCCCTTGCGGCGCGACAGGGTGCGCACGGCGAGCCGCAGGTCGCGGGCCAGCGCGTCGGCCCAGGCGAGGCGGTCGGCGTCGAGCGTGCGGTCGCGCAGCAGCGTTTACACTTTCTTCTTCGACTTGCCCGTGGGCGGCGGGGTCGGGTTGACCCCGGCCTGCTGGAGCATCTGGAGGGTGATCGAGTCCTGCGGGATGCGCAGGTCGACGAGCGACAGGCCGCGGTTCTCCTTCGCCGTGGCGAGCGCCGCGTCGAGCTCCTCGACCGTCGAGACCGTCGCCCCCCAGCCGCCGCCGAAGACCTCGGTCAGCTTGGCGTAGCTCCAGGGGTGGAGGAGGTCGAACGGCTCGGGGGGGTGGCGCTTCCCCTCCGCGTCGGGGATGAAATAGTAGGGATCGACGAACGCCTGCTCGATCCCGTAGAGGGCGTTGTTGAAGACGAAAATCACCGCGTCGTGCCCCGAGCGGACGATGTCCGACACGGCCTGCGCGATCTCCTGGAAGCCGCCGTCGCCGCAGAAGACCACCGCCTTCTTCTCCGGGCTGGCGTAGCCGACCCCCACCGCGCCCCCCGGCGTGTAGCCGATCGAGTTCCAGGCCGCCTGCGCGATGAAGCCGTCGCGCAGGCGCACCGGCAGCTCGGCCGCCGAGTAGAGGGCGATGCTGGTGTCGGCCATCAGCACCATGGTGTCGTCGACCCAGTCCTTCATGCGCGCGAAGAAGCGGTCGTAGGTCACCTGATCGTCCTGGACCTTCGCCATCGGCGCCAGCGCGGAGAGCCGGAGCTTCGCCTTCTCCCCCGGCGTGGGCACCCGGCTCAGAATGGCCGCGGCGCTCGCCGGGGCATGGTAGTTGCGCTCGGAGAGGCGGGCGATCAGGCGGTCCATGAAGGCCGCGAGCGGCACGTCGTCGAAGGTCTTCCGCCCGACGCGAACCGAGTTGCCGTAGGCGAGGATGATGTTGTCGTAATGCTTCTCCACCCACACCGCGAAGTCGTCGGTCACCAGGTTGCCGAGCCCCAGCACCCAGCTCGAGGCGTCGAACAGATCCATCACGTTCTTCACCGCCGAGGCGCCGTCGAAAACCCCTTCGAACCCGGGGTGCTCCTCGGACAGCACGGACTTCCCCAGCAGATCGGTGGTCCACGGCAGGCCGGTGGTGCGGATCACGGCTTCGAGCCGGTCCTGGAGGCCGAAGCGCTGCACCTCGACGCCGGCCCAGATCACCGGCACCGTGGCTCCCTTGAGGCGCGCGAGGGTGAGGTCGACCGCCCGCTCGAGCGAGCGCTTCGACAGCGGCAGCTCGCCGGGGGCGAGCGGCGCGGCGGGCGCCCGGCAGGTCTCCGTCCAGACGTTCTGGTAGACCTCGATGTAGACCGGCCGCCGCCAGGTGAGCGCCGCGTTCAGGGCGCGGTCGATCTGCGCCGGGGCGCGGCGCCCGGAGCGCACCACCTCGGAGGCGACCACCACGTTCTTCACCGACTCGGCGTCGGCGGTCAGCTTCCCCGTCGAATGGTGATAGAGCACCCCCTCGTGGCGCTCGACCTGGCGGTTGTCGAACGACGGGCTGCCGACGATCAGCGCCACCGGCAGCTCCTCGACGTAGGAGCCGGCGAGGGCGTTGAGCACTCCGAAGGTGCCGACGCCGTAAGTGAGGCACATCGCGCCGGTGCCGCGGAGACGCGCATAGGCGTCCGCCGCGTAGCCGGCCACCCACTCGTTGGTGACCCCGACGCGGGTGATCACCCCGGTCTTGTCCACCACGCTGAGGAACGGCCCGCAGTAGTCGCCGGGGACGGCGAACAGGTGCTTGGCGCCGAACTCCTCGAGGCGCTTGATCAGATATTCCGCGACGGTGATCTTGGGCTTTGCCATGATGATTCAGAAACCTTTCCAGTAGCTCAGGTTCAATAACCGAAGTTGTAGTCGGACGGCAGCCACCTGGGGGGCTTGAGGCCGAAGTGCTCGTCGAGCATCAGCTCCGCGGTCTGCAGGGCCCCCTCGACCCAACCCTGGTTGATCGAGTACGCCTCGCCGCAGATGTAGACCTCCTCGTTGTCGACCGGCTTGCGGATCTTCGGCATCACGTTCCAGAACTCGACGCCGGCCTTCCAGGCGTGCCAGCCGGCGCCGTAGGGGTCCTCCGACCAGTCGTGGTAGGCGGCGGTGAACGGCTCGGGGACGAAGTCGAGGCCGTGCACCTCGCGCACCAGGCTCTGCGCCGCGTCGACCATCTGGCGGGTGATGTCCTGCGGCGTCGCCGGCAGCTCGCCCCCCTTGGGGACGAACGGGTTGGGGCGGCCATGGAAGATCGAATCGGGGCCCAGCGTCTGCGATTCGAGCGCCTTCCAGAACGGCACGCTGCCGAGGTCGTTGTAGCTCACCATCATCAGGGAGTTGTAGTTGTCGGGGTCCGCCCCCTTCTGCTCCCCCTCGGTCTGGAAGTAGAAGGTCTGGCGCAACGGCATGTCGGTGATCGAGCGGCCGGCCTGGAGCCCGAGCACCCGCCACCAGGGGTACGGATAGCCGAGGAAGATCTTGAACGCCGCCTGGCTGATCACCGAGTTGACCATCTCACGCACCGGCTTCTCCTCGACCAGCGGCTCCCAGGCGACCAGCTCGAGCGAGCGGCGCGGCATGGCGAGAATCACCTGCTTCGCCGAAACCTTCAGCGTCTCCTTGGCGCCGGGGATGGTGTGCCCGTCCGTGCAGCCGCGCGCGTCGGTCGCCGTCTTCACGAAGAGCATCGCGTAGTGGTCCCCCCGCTTCGCCAGCGAGTCGAGGCGGAGGTTCATCCGGAGGTCCCCCTTGAGGTCCTGGAACGCCTGCGCCACGGCGCGGGGGAGCGCCTCATAGCCGTCGTCGAGGGTGCGGTACTTGACGTCCGGCCCGAACTCGAAGACCGGCAGCGAGAGGACGGAGGTCGAGTTCGCGACGTTCGTGTAGTACCCCCCGGCGTCGTCCATGAACTGGTAGGCCTCGCTGGTGAGCACCCGGTAGAGCAGGTTCCAGAACCCCGTCTTGTAGAGGTCCTCGCCGTTGAACACCCTGGTCGCGTTCCACTGGTCCTGGGTCAGGTTCGCGGCGTTCGGCACCAGCGAGTCCATCACGTAGCGCTGGAGCTGGTCGGGGTTCATCCCCTGCTCGGTGGGGTTCAGCAGGTAGGGGACCTTGGACGGGTCGGTCAGGTCCCTCGCCCGCATCAGCCGCCGCCTGAGGTACATCAGGTTGTTCATCCCCCCGGGATCGTCCGGCGCCCCCATCGGGAAGTCGCGGTTGGCGAGCCCCAGGGTCTCGATCAGCTCGCGGACGAAGGCCTGCGACTTCGGGATGTAGCGCATCCCGCCGAGCTCGGCGTTGATGTGCGGCATGCCGGGGAGCGGCACCGAGTAGAGGCGCCCGCCGACCCGGTTGCTGTACTCGAAGAGCGCGACGTGCTTTTCCGGATAGCGCTCCTTCAGGCGCCAGGCCGAGTATGCGCCCGAGATGCCGGCGCCGACGACGGCGATATCGACCTCGAGATCGGCCTTTTGGGAGGGGACGAAAGCCTCGTGGACCAGGGGATGCGCCATGGAGTCTCCTTGTATGGGAAGCGTCCCTTTCTATCCTAAAAAGGACGCATCCATCAAGGCTCCAGCGATCCCCTCCTGCCGCCTACCCGCCGCTCGCCGTCGCCAGCCGCGGCACGGCGACGGGGGCCGGGGCGACGGGGCGGCGCTCGCCGATCTGCTGGCGCCACATGGCGTAGTAGAGCCCCTTGTGCTCGAGCAGCTCGGCGTGGCGGCCGGACTCGACGATGTGCCCGCGCTCGAGGACGTGGATGACGTCGGCGTGGAGGATGGTCGACAGCCGGTGGGCGATCAGGATGGTGATCACCTGGCTCGATGCCACCTCGCGGATGGTGTCGGTGATCTCCTCCTCGGTCAGCGAGTCGAGCGACGAGGTCGCCTCGTCGAAGACCAGCAGGCGCGGCCGGCGCAGCAGCGCGCGGGCGATCGACAGCCGCTGCTTCTCGCCCCCGGAGACCTTCACTCCACCCTCGCCAATCACCGTGTCGAGGCCGCGGTCGGCGCGCGCCAGCAGGGTGTCGCAGGCGGCCTTCTTGAGCACCTCCAGGCACTCGGCGTCGGTGGCGTCCGGATTGACGAACAGCAGGTTCTCGCGGATGGACCCGGAGAAGAGCTGGGTGTCCTGGGTGACGAAGCCGATCTGCCGCCGCAGCTCGTCGAGGTCGAACGCCGTCTCCGGCTGGCCGTTGTAGAGGATCTGCCCGTGCTGCGGCCCGTAGAGCCCGACCAGCAGCTTGACCAGCGTCGTCTTCCCCGACCCCGACGGGCCCACGAAGGCGACCGTCTCGCCGCGATCCACCCGGAAGGAGACGCCGGTGAGCGCCGGCGACGCCGCCGTCTGGTGGGTGAAACCGACGTCCTCGAAAGCCAGGGTGCGGAGCTCCCCGAGCGGGACCGGGTTCAGCGGCTTCGCCTCGATCGGGATCTCGAGGATCCCCTGGAACATGTCGAGCGACGCCTCGGTCTCGCGGTAGGTGTTGATCACCGTCCCCAGCTCCTGGAGCGGCCCGAAGATGAAGAACGAGTAGATGAAGAGGGAGAAGAACTGGCCGATCGTGATCTGCCGGGTGTAGATCAGGTAGAGCATCAGGAAGAGGATCGAGGTGCGCAGCGCGTTCACCGCCGTCCCCTGGATGAAGGCGAGGAGGCGCAGCGAGCGCACCTTGCGCAGCTCGAGCTTCAGGATCTTGCCGGTGATCGAGTTCAGCCGCTCGATCTCCTGGCGGGCCAGCCCCAGGCTCTTGACCAGCTCGATGTTGCGCAGCGACTCGGTGGTCGAGCCGGCGAGCGCAGTGGTCTCGGCGACGATCACCTTCTGGATCTTCTTGATCCGCTTGGAGAGCAGCGAGCTCAAGACGGCGAGGACCGGCACGGTGAGCAGGAAGGCGGGCGCGATGATCCAGTGCACCGAGAAGGCGTAGACCATCACGAAGCCGATGCCGACCAGGGTCGTGAACAGGGTATTGACGGCGATCGCGATCAGCTTCTCGACGTCGGCGCGCACCTTCTGGAGCTTGCCGAGGGTCTCGCCGCTGCGCTGGTCCTCGAACAGGGAGTACGGCAGCTCCAGCGAGTGGCGCACGCCGTCCGAGTAGAGGTCCGCCCCCAGCCTTTGAGTCACCACGTTGACGTAGTAGTCCTGGAAGTTCTTGGCCAGCCGCGACACGAACGCCACCCCCACCGCCGCGGCGAGGAGGAGGCTCACGCCGCGGAAGAACTGCCCCGTGGTGTACTCCTTGTAGCGCGTCGCGTACTGGTCGATGACGTGGCGGAAGATCAGCGGGTCGAGGAGCGAGAAGATCTGATTGATGGCCGCCAGGACCAGGGCCAGGACGACCAGGGTCCAGTAGCGGCGGAGATAGCTGTAGAGGAGTTTCATAGGGCCCTATGGTAGCCCAGTCGCCTGAAGGCGTCCGCGCCGCTGAAACCGGGCACCCCGGCAGCCCGTCTCTCGCGCTCGCGTTCCTGGGTCACCTGTAGCGGGAGGGTGGCAGGCTGAGCCCTTGAGCGGACTCTGCCAGTCTGCGAGGCTGCTCGCGCGATGACAGACATCTTGACATCACCCCGAGGGAGCATCACGATGCCTTTATGCGAACCACCCTCACCCTGGACCCAGATGTCGCTGAGCGCCTCGAACGCGCGGTTCGTGGCAGCGGTAAGGGACTGAAGGCCACGGTCAACGAAGCCCTCAGGATCGGTCTTGGACTTGCCGAGAAGCCTATCGCGCCTCCTCCGTTCAAGATCCGCGTCTTCGTAGACGGTCTTCAGCCGGGCATCAATCCCAACAAGATGAACCAGCTTCTCGATGAGCTCGCATCCGAGGAATTCCTGCGGAAGCATCGGGCATGATCCTGCCGGATCTCAACCTGCTTATCTACGCCTACAACCGCGGCTCGGCCGCTCACCCGCAAGCCCAGGCATGGTGGGAGGCTGCATTGAGCAACCCACGCCCGGTTGGTCTTTGTTGGACGGTGATGCTGGGGTTCATTCGGCTGTCCACTCAACGTGGAATCTTCCGCGAACCGCTGACCGCTGCCGTCGCATGCGACGAGGTTCGGACCTGGCTCGCCCAGCCACAGGTCGTCATCCTGGAACCAGGCCGACGTCACGCCACGATCCTCTTCGATCTGCTGAAACGCCTGGGAGCCGCTGGTAACCTGACGACCGATGCTCACTTGGCTGCTCTGGCCATCGAGCATCAATGCGAATTGTTCTCGACGGACAGCGACTTCACGAGCTTCCCGGGACTGCATTGGACAAACCCCCTGGCGTAGCGGCAGCTCTCAGGGAGACGCTCGGCTAAGCGTCCTCTCAAGTACCTCAAGCAGAACAGCGGCGGGAAAACGGGGCCGGTAAGCCGGCCCCGGAGAGGGACTGTCTACCGCAGCCGGCGGCGCGGGCGTTCAGCCGTCAGGCCGCGGCCCGGCCAGGGGTTGGTGTCCCCACCGCCGGCACCGCTGCCGCCGCTCTGCCGCCGCGGCTCGGTGCTGGCGCCGGGGCGGAAGACGGTGACGCGGGACTCGCGGGCCGGCGCCGGGCTGGAGGGCGACGACGGCCGCGCAGGCGCCGAGCGCCGGGCCGGCTGCGACGACTGGGACGGCGAGGAGTGACCCGCCGGCCGGCCGGCGGTCTTCGCCCGCGAGCGGTCGCGCTCGCCGGCCCGCTGGCTGCGCATGGCGGCCAAGCGCTCGGCGAGGGGGATCTCGAGCTTCTCCGCCTTCGCCTGGTAGTCGAAGCCGTCGAGCGTCTTCTTCGGCAGGACCTTGGCGACGGCGCGCTCGATGGCCCGCAGCTCGTTCATCTCGTCGGGCGAGACGAAGGTGATCGCCTGGCCGGTGGCGCCGGCGCGGGCGGTCCGCCCGACGCGGTGGATGTAGTCGTCGGGGACGTTCGGCACGTCGAAGTTGACGACGTGGGAGAGCCCCTCGACGTCGATGCCGCGGGCGGCGATGTCGGTCGCCACCAGCACCCGGTAGCGGCCGCTCTTGAAGCCGGCGAGGGCCTGTGTGCGCTGCGGCTGGCTGCGGTTGCCGTGCACGCGGTCGCAGGAGATGCCGTTGCGCTCGAGGAACTGGTGGAGGCGGTTGGCGCGGTGCTTGGTGCGGGTGAAGACGATCGCGTTGTCGATCCCCTTCCCCTCGCTGCCGTCACCGCGCAGCAGCGCCAGCAGCAGGGCCGACTTGATCTCCTGGCGCACCGGGTAGATCGCCTGCTCGACGCCGGTCGCCGGCGCCGAGGGGCGCTCGACGTTGAGCGAGACGGGGTTCTTCAGCATCTGGCGCGCCAGATCGCGGATCGGCGCCGGCACCGTGGCCGAGAAGAAGAGGGTCTGGTCGACCGGCGGCAGGTGCTTGAGCACCCGGCGGATGTCGGGGAGGAAGCCCATGTCCAGCATGCGGTCCGCCTCGTCGAGCACCAGCACTTCGAGGCCGGCGAGACGGGCGTAGGGGTACTGGAAGTGGTCGAGCAGCCGCCCCGGGCAGGCGACGATGACGTCGACGCCGTTCCGGAGGGCGCGCGCCTGGGGGTCCATGCCGACGCCGCCGTAGACCGCCGCGGCCTTCAGCGAGGTGTGCCGGCCGAGGTCATTGAAATGCTCGACGATCTGCGCCGCCAGCTCCCGGGTGGGAGCGAGCACCAGGGCCCGTGTGGTCCCCCGCGGCTTGCCGAGGAGGCGCTGCAGGATCGGCAGCACGAAGGCGGCGGTCTTGCCGCTCCCCGTCATCGCGCAGGCCAGCACGTCGCGGCCTTCGAGGGCCGGCGGGATGCCGTCGCGCTGAATCGGGGTGGGATCGGAGAAGCCGAGGTCGGCGACGCCACGGAGCAAGCTGGGATCGAGAGCAAAGTTGGTGAAGCTCATCAGGTATGAGGGTACTTTCCGACGGCGCGGGAACGCGACGTCACTGCACAAGCCGGCTGGATTATTGAACGGAGGACATGAACGGAGGACACTAAGCCGGCGAGGCCGCCGTTGGGGGCATTGAGCCCGGTGAGAGTCAATTCCGAAGCTCTTGGGAGAGCCCCGACGAAGGAAGGATCGCACAGATCGGCCAATTTGGCAACTCTTAGGGTCCGTGCGGCGGACGCCCCCGATATCCATCCCGATGTCCCCCGCCGCCCATGGAGCGCGCATCTGGGAGTTGAGCGGGTGCGAAGGACGAGGATTGAAAACCTTTTCGCATCCCGCGCGCTCCGCCCGCGGATCCACCCGGGCGCAGACTCAGGAGACATTCCATGGGAGCCCCTATGCGAAGCTTCGTTGCAACCCTGGCCGCGGTCGCGGCTTGCGGCTTTCTCGCCCTGCCGTATCCCGGCGCCGCGCAGCCTTGCGCCAGCGGCATCGACGTCCGCAACCTCAACGACAGCGCCGTGCCGCAGTCGCTGAAGACTCAGATTCTCGGCACCCCCGGACTGATCATCAGCAAGGCGAACACCACGCAGTACCCCTCCGGCAAGCTGGTCGTCATCCGCGCCGCGCTGCAGGACGCGGCGGTGAATCCCGCCGTCACCCCGGCCTATATCAACGAGATCTTCTACGGCAGCGTCGCCGGCGAAAAGAACATCGCCGGATATTACGCCTCGAACTCCTATGCCCAGTTCAGCGTCACCGCCGGCAGCACGCCCGACTGGTTCACGCTGCCCAAGAAGATCACCGACTACAGCAACGGCATCGAAGGGAACCCCACCTTCCTCCAGGACGTCCTCAAGAAGGCGAACGTGAACTGGAGCGCCCTCGACACGAATCACGACGGCGCGGTCGGCATCCCGGAGGCGCAGATCATCATCCTGGTCCCCAACGCCCTGCCGGGATCGGGATTCGCCAGCACCCGCGTGGTGAACGCCGGCAGCGTCGCGACGCCGAACGGCACCTTCACGTTCAACAACCGCCGGATCATCATCTTCAGCCTGAAGTCGATCGCCGATCCGCAGTACAACATCAACCCGATCCGTTCGCTCCCCACCGTGGCGCACGAGCTCGGCCATGCCTTCTTCAATCTTCCCGACCGCTACGGGTCGAACACCGGCACCGGCGAGTACGACATGATGGGCTCCGCCGGCTCCAACAAGTGGGTCCACTTCCCGATGCACGACAAGATCAAGATCGGCTGGATCGCGCCCAAGATCATCCGCCAGCACGGCGGCCAGTGCCTGCAGTTCCTCGCCTCCGAGCTCCAGGCGGTGGCGCTGGTGGTGGTGCCGATCGATCAGTTCCTGGCCAGCCCGCTCGAGTATTGGGTGGTCGAGAACCGCGACCGGCTCGGCGACGGCGGCGGCTACGACGACGACCTCCCCGATCACGGCCTCGCCGTCTGGTACACCAGCGTCGGCACCTTCTCCGGCTGGGACGACGTCCGGCTGGTCGACTTCAGCAAGCCCGATCAGGCGGGGACCTCCTACAACAATCCGGGGAGCAACGCCCTGTTCACCCTGAATCCGAGCGATCCGACGCGCATCCTGTTGAGCCGCAACGGGCAATGGAACCTGCTCTGGTTCCAGAACGTCTCGGACGTCAACGACAACTTCTCCGGCCTCTTCATGTTCGCGGAGTTCTGAGCGGCTTCCCCGCCGGAGCCCGCGCTCGCGGACTCCGGCGGGGCTTGGTATCATCCCGGGCCATGATCTCGAAATCCCGGGTAGTGGCTTGGGGCGGCCTGGCCGCCGCGTACCTCCTCTCCTCGGCGGTCTCTTCCGCCGCCGCCCAGACGGCACCGCCACCTCCCCCTGCCGCATCCACGCCGGCTGCCGAGCCGGGCGCCGACTGGCCGGCCTGGGGGCACGACGCCGGGGGACAGCGCTTCTCGCCGCTCGCCGCCATCGACCGCGGCAACGTCCGGAAGCTCGCGGTCGCCTGGACCTTCCGCACCGGCGACGCCTACGCGCCGAAGGATTCGCGCCCCACCGCCTTCGAGGCGACGCCGCTCTACGTCGACGGCACTCTCTATCTCTCGACGCCGCTCGGCCGCATCCTGGCGCTCGATCCCCTCACCGGCAAACAGCGCTGGGCCTACGACGCGAAGATCGACAAGGACGCCGGCTACGGCGACTACGCGAGCCGCGGCGTCGCGACCTGGAAATCCCCCTCCGGCGCGCGCCGGATCTACCTCGCCACCATCGACGCGCACCTGGCGGCGGTCGACGCGGCCAGCGGCAAGCCGTGCCCGGATTTCGGGACCAACGGCGTGGTCGACCTCCGCCGCGGCCTGCGCATCGCTCCCGCCGCGCACCACTACGCCGACTACGAGGAGACCTCGCCGCCAGCCGTGATCGGCGACACGATCGTGGTCGGCTCGGGGATCGCCGACAACTACTCCGTCGGCCAGCCGAGCGGCGAGGTGCGCGGCTTCGACGCCAAGACCGGCAGGCTCAAGTGGAGCTGGGACCCGATCCCGCAGGATGCGAAAGATGCCGCCGCCGCGGACTGGAAGAACGGCAGCGCGAAGCGCACCGGCGCCGCCAACGCCTGGTCGGTGATCGCCGCCGACCCGGAGCGCGGCCTGGTCTACGTCCCCACCGGCAGCCCCAGCCCCGACTACTACGGCGGCGAGCGCCTGGGCGACAACCGCTACGCCAACTCCGTGGTGGCGCTGCGCGCCGACACCGGCGTGCCGGTCTGGTCCTTCCAGACCGTGCACCACGACCTGTGGGATTACGACGTCGCCTCGCCGCCCGTGCTGTTCGACGTCCACCGCGGGGGGCGGACGATCCCCGCGGTCGGCGTCGGCTCGAAGACCGGCCACTTCTTCATCCTCGACCGCACCGACGGCAAGCCGATCTTCGGCGTCGAGGAGCGGCCGGTGCCGAAGAGCGACGTGGCGGGCGAGCTCGCCGCTCCCACCCAGCCCTTCCCGATCCTCCCGAAACCGCTGTCGCCGCAGAGCCTGAACGTCGAGCAGATCCAGGGCCCCGAGAGCGACCGCAAGTGGTGCCGCGAACGGATCGCGGCGTTGCGTTCGGAAGGGATCTTCACCCCGCCCAGCGTGCGCGGCTCGCTGATCGTTCCCGGCAACGTCGGCGGCATGGCCTGGGGGGGTGCGGCGTACGACGCCGCCCATCACCTGCTGCTGATCCCGGCCAACAACCTGGCCGCCGAGGTCCGCCTGGTGCCACGCGGCGAATACGCCAAGCAGGCGGAGGCGATCGGCCGCGACCTCTCCGGCGGCTGGGAGCTCGGCCGCCAGCTCGGTACCCCCTACGGCATGGCGCGCCGCTTCCTCCGCGCGCCGGGGGGCTGGCCCTGCACGCCGCCCCCCTGGGGGACGCTGAACGCCGTCGACGCCGACAGCGGCGAGCTGAAATGGAGCGTGCCGCTCGGCAGCCTGCCGCAGATGGGGCCGGCGCCGAAGCCGCCCGCGGAGTACGGCTCGATCAGCCTCGGCGGCCCGATCGCGACCGCCGGCGGGCTCGTCTTCATGGCCGGCACGCTCGACGCCGCCCTGCGCGCCTTTGACGTCGAGAGCGGCAAGGAGATCTGGAAGGCGGACCTCCCCACCAGCGCCCGCTCGGTGCCCATGACCTTCCGCGGCCCGGACGGCAAGCAGTACCTGGTGATCGCCGCCGGCGGCCACGGCCTGCCCGTGGCGCCGCTCGGAGATTACGTGATCGCCTTCGCGCTCGCGCCGTAAGGGAGACCCGCGGCGGTGGTTGACCGCGGCGTGGCGCTCCTTTAGGGTAGAGGCCTTCACGAAAGGGAGGGCTGCCATGTCTTTGCGGACGACCGCTGGTCTCGTTGTATCTGCCGTCTTCAGCGCCGCGCTGTTCCTTCTCCCCCTCCCCGCCGCCGCGGCCCCCGGCGGGTGCCAGGCGCCGGCCGACTGGTTCACCGGCATCCCCGCGGTGCCCACCTTCGAGCCGCGGAGCACCTGCCAGTTCCAGCAATGGGCCTGGCAGGCCTTCCTCGCCCTGCTCGAGACCGATCGCGCGCAGCCGAAGCCGCTCTACCTCGCCTGGCCGTTCCCCAAGGACGTGATCTCCTCGCTCTACTGCGACCGCCAGTGCGGCGGCAGCCACGCCAAGCCGTTGCAGGCGCAGTGCTCGGCGCCGACCCAGGAGGCGGTCAACGGCTCGACGCAGCCGGGCTTCGTCCCCGCCGGCACCTCGGGCGAGTTGATCGACCAGACGGGCCAGGCGGCCTACTTCACCGCGCACGTCAGCCCGGCCTGGGCGGACTTCATCGCCGCCGAGCGCCTCTACGACAACCAGGTGCTGGAGAACGCCAGCCCGCAGCTCGCGTTCCAGGCGGGAGCCTTCGAGATCAAGACCTCCTGGCGCTTCACGAAGGGGATGCGCCCGGCGGAGAAAGCGCAGTACTTCACCACCACGTCCTGCGTCATCCCGGAGGACGGCTCGGCGCCGTTCTCGGCGGAGCTGGCCCTGGTGGGGTTCCACATCACCGGCGGCGCCCCGAATCACCCGGAGCTCCTCTGGGCGACCTTCGAGCACGTGCGCAACGCGCCGGACTGCGACGTGACGCCGGCGCCCGGCGCCTGGTCGTTCTACGACGGCAAGGCGAATTGCCGGAGCGGCGCGGGGAGCTGCAACCGGCCGAACCCCAAGCCGCTGCCGGCGGGGCAGACCGCGCCGCCGCCGATCAACGCCTGCCGCAGGTTCCCCTACGGCGGGGCGAGCCCGCTGGTGGCGCGGCAGATCGCCGCCCTCAATCAGGACGTCCACGACCACCTGCCGGCCGATTCGAAATGGCGTTTCTACGAGCTGGTGGGGACCGTCTGGGGTTCGAATCCGAACCCGCAGGGGTCTCCCACCTTCAATCTCCAGGAGCCGACCGGCTCGCCGCTGCTCGCCAACTCGACCCTGGAGACCTTCAAGCAGAACGTGAGCTGCTTCGGCTGCCACAACGCCCAGTTCCCCGGCGAGCTGGCGCCGGCCGCACCCTCCTCGCCGGCGGTGACCCAGACCAAGGACCTCTTCGTCAGCCACGTCGCCCTCTTCCCCCTCTTCTTCGCCGAGGCGGGCTGCTCCGCGGTCTGCACCGGCCCGGCGGTGACGGCCGGGAAAGCGAAACGGTGACCGCGGCGGGAGCCCCGCTCGCGGGACGGGTCGCCCTGGTCACCGGCGCCGCCCGCGGCCTGGGGCGCGCCGCCGCCGAGCGGCTGCTGGCGGACGGCGCCCGGGTGGCGGTCAACGTGCGCCGCGCCGAGCAGGGGGAGGCGCTCGCCCGCGATCTCGGCTCGGAGGTGCTGGTGCTCCTCGGCGACGTCAGCGTGGCGGGCGACGTCGCGGCGTTCGTGGCCGCGATCCTGGCGCGCTTCGGGCGGCTCGACATCCTGGTGAACAACGCCGCGGCCGCCTCCTCGACCCGCTTCGAGAAGATCAGCGAGGAGGAGTGGCGGCGCGCCCTCGACGTCAACCTCACCGCGCCCTTCCTCTGCACGCGGGCGGCGCTGCCGGCGATGAAGGCGCAAGGGTACGGCCGGGTGATCAATCTCTCGTCGACCGCCGGCAAGAGCGTGAGCACTCTGGGGGGCGCCCACTACACGGCCTCGAAGGCCGGGCTCCTCGGCCTCACCCGCGCCGCCGCCAAGGAGCTGGGCCCCTTCGGGATCACGGTCAACGCCGTCTGCCCCGGCCTGATCGATACCGAGCTGACCCGCGAGCACGCCAGCGGCGACGAGCTCGCGGCCCACGCGCGTTCCTTCCCCATCCCCCGCCTCGGCACCGCCGCCGAGGTCGCCGACCTGATCGCCTTTTTGGCCTCCGAGCATGCCGGCTACATCACGGGCGCCTCGCTCGACATCAACGGCGGCGATCTGATGATCTGAGGATCGATCTTTCGCAATGTTTACAGCAGCGTGCCGCGCAGGATCACGAAGGCGACGCTGAAGTAGATGACGAGGCCGGTGACGTCGACCAGGGTGGCGACGAAGGGGGCGGAGGCGACGGCGGGGTCGAAGCCCAGGCGACGAAGGATGAAGGGGAGCATCGAGCCGGCGAGCGAGCCGAAGGTGACGACGCCGATCAGCGCCGCGCCGACGGTGAGCGCCACCCGCATCCAGTGCACGCCGTAGTCGTAGAAGTGGAAATGCTGCCAGAGGAAGATCCGCACGACGCCGATCACCCCCAGGATGGCGCCGAGGCTGATCCCGGCCGGCAGCTCGCGGAGCGCGATCCGCCACCAGTCGCCGAGGCGCACCTCGCGCAGGGCGAGCGCGCGCACGATCAGCGAGGTCGCCTGCGATCCCGAGTTCCCACCCGAGCTCATGATCAGGGGGATGAACAGGGTGAGCACGATCGCCCGGCTGAGCTCCCCTTCGAAGTGCTGCATCGCGGTGGCGGTCAGCATCTCGCTCAGGAAGAGGGCGCAGAGCCAGCCGGCGCGCTTTCTGATCATGGTGCCGAAGCCGATCTCGGTGTAGGGCTTGTCGAGGGCCTCCATGCCGCCGAAGCGCTGCGCGTCCTCGGTCTGCTCGGCGACGATGGCGTCGATCACGTCGTCGACCGTCACGATGCCGAGGATGCGCCCCGCCTCGTCGACCACCGGCGCGGCGAGCAGGTTGTACTTCGAGATCAGGGCGGTCACGTCCTCCCGGCTGTCCAGGGGGCGGACGGTGAGCGGCGGGCGCCGCTTCCCCACCTCGAGGATCGAGGCCGCGGGTTCGGCGAGCAGCAGGTCGCGCAGCGACACCACGTGGACCAGGTGGAGATCCTTGGGATCGACCACGTAGACGGCGTAGATCGTCTCCTTCTCGCGCGCCACCTTGCGGATCTCGGCGAGGGCGCGCTCGACCGTCCAGTCGTCCCCGATGCTGACGAACTCGGTGGTCATGATGCCGCCGGCGGAGGTCGGCGGATAGGCGAGGAGGGCGGCGAGCCCCTCGCGGGTCTCCGGTTTGAGGGCGGCGAGGAGACGCCCGCGCTCGGGCTCCTTGATCTCGCGCAGGAGGTCGGCCTGCTGGTCGGCCGACATCGCCTCGAGCAGCGGCACCGCCTCTCCCACCGGCAGGCACTCGAAGGCGCGCGGGCGGCGGGTGAACTCCGGCTCGTCGAAGAGCTGCACGGCGAGGTCGAACGGCAGGGCGGCCAGCACCTTCGCCGCCGACGGTGGGGGGAGGCGGTCCAGCTCCTCCGCCAGGTCGGCGCTGCGCATCGCGGTGACGGTGCGCGCCAGCTCCGCCGGGTCGCCGTCGACCAGCTCGCGCAGGGTGGGTCTCGTCGGGCTCTTCAAGGGGGCGTTGGCGGGCATCGGGCGTTCCTCCTGAGGGCGTATTCACGCACAGGGGAACGCTTTCCGCAAACCGGCCCCGGATGGGTTGCCCGACTCCAGACCTTGCGCAAGCCTCCCTTCGCGTTTGATGTGCGAAATCGCACGCCGCCGGCGGGGCGCGCAAGGCCTCCCTCGGCCCTCCAACCTCCAGGAGGAGGATAGCGAAAAGTTTTGTTGACGTCGCATGAAAAATTTGCTTTCAAGAGTTTCTCCCCCCAAGCGGATGAATTTGGGGGATCTCTCCTCCCTCCGTCACCACACTGTCGCCAGGCCGTCGCGCGGCGGCTTGAAGAAAAGTTGGAGAAAGCGGCTCGCTTTTGGCCATGGCCCGCACACTACCCAATAGAGAGCGATCCAATGTCCCGGACCTCGGCGAACCCCGCAGGGTTTTGGAGGAGAGCTCTCATGCTCAAATGATTCGGCTCGCAGGTTCTTTCCATCCAGCCGTTCCCGAGCCGGTGAGGTCTTGCCGGCTCGACACCAGTGCCGTCCGATCGCAGGCTCTCATGGGGAGAGCCTGAGGGTTCCGACGGTTTCATGTCCGGTTTCTGGAGGATGCACGTAATGACGAGCAGAGGTTTGAAGTTTGTGTTGGCACTGTCCTGTGGTCTGCTGGCTGTTGGCGCGAACGCTGCGACCGTCGAGAAGTCGCACCAGGCCTTCGCGGATCGTGATCACGTCGTGTACACCCCGACGAACGACTTCGTCCGCCTCCAGGCGAAGTCGAAGCTCACCAACCATGGCGGTGGCGTCGTCTCGTCGCCCAAGGTGGTCTACATCTTCTTCGGCCCGAGCTTCAGCAACGCCGCTTCCGCGGACTACGCGTATGCCCAGTCGCTGATCGCGTTCCGCAACCAGTTCGGCTCGACCCACGAGTTCAACACCATCAGCGAGTACGGCATCTCCTGGCCGGTGAGCCTGGGCTCGGGCACCGCCGACATGTTCGACACCGCGACCCCGTCGACCAACATGACCGACGCCAAGGTGCAGGCCGAGGTCAACAAGTACCTGACCACCCACACCTACAACTCGAGCACGATCTACGAAGTGTTCATCCCCTCCACCTCGTACTCCTCGAGCGGCAGCAGCACCTCCTGCGGCGGCCCGAGCCTGGCCTACTGCGCCTACCACGGCTCCTACAGCGGCTCGCACGGCACGACGCTCTACTCGATCGAGCCGTACCCGAGCTGCAGCGGCTGCAAGGTCTCCGGCTGGACCGCGGCCCAGAACGCCGAGCACTTCACCTGCCACGAGACCCGCGAAGCGGTGACCGACCCGGTCAACGGCTGGTGGGACGGCACGACCGGCGAAGAGGCCGACGACAAGTGCGCCTGGTCCCCGAGCCCGTTCATCGGCACCAATGGCTACGGCTACCAGTACGAGTGGTCGAACGCGGCCAACGGCTGCATCAAGACCAAGTGATCGCTTAAGGGGCCTTACCGCCCCGCCAGCAGACGGAAAACCCCGGCGGCCTCGCCGGGGTTTTTTTCGTCCCCCCTGCCAAAAAATCCCGCTTTGGGCCTCGGCCCGCACCCTGGTCTAATAGAGGCTGTTCTCCAGGGGGCCCGAGAGGCTCCCGAGCCGGCCAGCACCTGGTGTTGGCGTGCTCTTTTCCTTCGGTCCCGGTCCCTACCCGTGTTGGCGACTTTTCGCTCTCACGGTAACTCTCGGCTCCCAGCGGGCCGCTCTCAACGGGAGGGCGGCTTCCCCGGAGCCCAATGTCCGGCCTTTGGAGGATGTCCAATGAGCAGAGCTTTGAAGTGTGGTGTGGCACTGACCTGCGGTCTTCTGGCGCTCGCCGCCAACCGTGCCGACGCGGCGAAAGCCCCGAGCTCGCAGCTCGATTTCGCCGACGCCGATCACGTCATCTATTTCCCGGTGAAGGGGGCCGCGCACTTGCCCACCAAGTCGCTCCTCACCAACCACGGCGGCGGCGTGATCGTCTCGGCCAAGGTGGTCTACATCTTCTGGGGACCGACCTTCAGCAACGCCGCCTCCCCCGATTTTGCGTACGCTCAGCAGATCCAGGCGTTCCGCAACCAGTTCGGCACCACCCCGGAGTACAACACGATCACCGAGTATTCGGGGATTCTGCAGTCGAACCTCGCCGCGGGAACGGCCGACATGTTCGACACCACCACCCCGCCCACCAAGGTCACCGACGCCATCGTCCAGGGTGAGGTCAACAAGTACCTGACCACCCACACCTTCGACAACAGCACGGTCTACGAGGTCGTCATCCCGACCACCTCGTATTCGTCGAGCGGCCGCAGCACCTCCTGCGGCGGCCCGCGCCTCTCCTACTGCGCCTACCACGGCTCCTACACCTCGGGCGCCAACTCCATCAAATATTCGATCGAGCCCTATCCGAGCTGCAGCGGCTGCAAGGTCACCGGCTGGACGGCGGCCCAGAACGCCGAGCACTTCACCTGCCACGAGACCCGCGAAGCCGTGACCGACCCGGTCAACGGCTGGTGGGACGGCACGACCGGCGAAGAGGCCGACGACAAGTGCGCCTGGACCCCCTCCCCCTTCCTCGGCACCGGCGGCTACGGCTACCAGTACGAGTGGTCGAACCTGGCCAACGCCTGCATCAAGACCCGTCCGTAACCCTTCCATCGCAGCTTGCAAGAGCAGAAGAGCCCCGGCGGATCGCCGGGGCTTTTTTGTTGCCCGATCCCTCTTCAGCTTTCGGCCGGCGTCCCCCGGCCCGGCTCCTGGCGAGCCGGGCCCTCGCCGACGCACCTCGACCCGAATCAGCGATCGAAGCTCCAGCGTGACGCGACGTCTAGAGCAAACGCCACAACATGGTATATTGACATTGAGTTCAAAAGATGATGCTCCCGGAGAGGTGCCAACGGCCTGGTCAAGGCCTATCCTCTCGGCCTTGTGCATCGCGACATTCAGCCGGCCCATCGGATGATCACCAGCGAGGGGATCATCATGGTACGAGGCGCCTCCGTGGGCGCCGCCAGGCAGGTTCGAACCTCAAGAAAGGAGCGTTCAGAATGCTCGATGCAGCGCAGAATCGCCCGCACCCGCGGGTGGGTCCCGGCCTCCTCATCGCATGTCTGCTGGCCCTGGGGATCGCTTGCGATGCCGCCGCCGCCCCCGTTCGCAAGACCGCCCCCGAGCCCGCCGCCACCTTGCTGCTCCCCTATTTCGAGCTGGACCTCGACAACGCCATGCGAGCCTCGACCTCGTTCTCGATCAACAACGCCTCGAGCGATGCGGTCCTCGCAAACGTCACCGTCTGGTCGGACCTCTCCGTGCCGGTCCTCAATTTCAGCGTCTATCTGACCGGCTACGACGTGCAGACGTTCAATCTGATAGATATCCTGATCACCGGCATGCTTCCGCGGACGGCCTCCGCCGGCCAGGACCCCGCGGACATCATCAGCCCGCAGGGCCCGCTCTCGCAGGACATCAACTTCGCGAGTTGCACCGGCTTGCTGCCCTATCCGCCGCTGCCTCCCTCCTTCCTCCTGGGGGTCCGGAAATCGCTGATCGGCCAACCCGCGACGACTCTGGCCGGCCGATGCGCCGGCCGCGCCCTCGGGGACAACGTCGCGCGCGGCTACATCACGATCGACACGGTGAGCAACTGCACCCTGCGGACCCCCGCTGACGCGGGCTATTTCGCCGCCGGCGGCACCGGCGACGCCACGGACCAGAACGTCCTCTGGGGCGATTACTTCTACCTCAATCAGCTTGCCGGCACCGCCGAGGGAAATCCCCTGGTCCACATCGTCGCCGACCCGGACGATCCCGAGACGTCGACCGCGGGGCAGTACACCTTCTACGGCCGCTACGTCGGCTGGTCGGCGGCGGACAACCGCCGGCCGCTCGGCACGAACTTCGCCGTCCGCTACCTCCACGGAGGTGTGGCCGATAACAGCACCAGCCTGATCGTCTGGCGGGATTCGAAAGTCAACCAGCACCCTTTCACCTGCCCGGCCCTTCCTGGCTCCCTCCCGAGCTGGTATGAGCTGGGAGAAGAGAACGTCCTCGCCTTCGACGAGCAGGAGCAGGTGCAGTTCGTCGCCTCGGACTCCTTTTCCCCTCAAGAGTCCAGCCCCTTCCCCGCGGAGACCCAGCGCGTGGAGGTCGGCGGCGACGACTTGCCGGTCTTTTACGACTTTGGCTGGCTCTCGCTGAACCTCAACACCACGGTCACCCCCGCGGGGAGCGTGCCGCCGGTCGATCCGGCGGCGGCGCAAGCCTGGGTCGCCGTGAAGATGAGCGGCGGCGGCACATTCACCGTCGGCTTCGACGCCATCCAGCTCGACAACGCCGAGCACGCCATCCACAACTGACCGCTTGCTCTGACCTCCCGAGGGGCCGGCCCCCTGGCGAGCCGGGCCCTCGTTTCTCAAGCCGGCAGGCAACCCGGGACGAATTCCCTTCAGACTTGATTTGTCGTAAAATAGATCTAAGTTTCCAAAATAATTACTAAAAATTGTGCATTCGAGCACGCCTCAACGGGAGGGATCGACCATGTCCATCTGGGGTCCTCTGGCCGCACGTTACGAGACCGAGCGCCCGCGCAAGCTGCTCGCCCTGGACGGCGGCGGCATCCGCGGCATCCTGACCCTCGAGGTGCTCGCCAGCATGGAGAGCCTCCTCGCTCAGGCCACCGGCAAGGGGAGCGCATTCCGGCTCTGTGACTTCTTCGACTACATCGCCGGCACCAGCACCGGGGCGATCATCGCCGCCGGCCTGGCGTGCGGCATGTCGACCGGTGAGCTCCTCGCCTTCTATCAGCAGACCGGCCCCGCGATGTTCGACAAGGCTTTCCTGCTGCAACGGATCAAGAACCTCTACAAGTCCGAGCCGCTCGCCGGGGAGCTGCGGAAGACCTTCTCCAAGGTGGACAACGGGAAGCCGCGCGACCGCACGCTCGCTCCCGAGGACCTCTGCTGCCTCTTCCTCGCGGTGACCCGCAACGTCAGTACCGACTCGCCGTGGCCGATCTCCAGCAACCCGTTCGCCAAGTACAACCAGCGGGAAAGGAAGGACTGCAACCTGCAGATCCCCCTCTGGCAGCTCGTCCGCGCCAGCACCGCCGCGCCGATCTTCTTCCCGCCCGAGGTCCTGCAATGGGACCCGGACGATCCCTCGAAGACCTTCGTCTTCGTCGACGGCGGGGTGACCCCCTACAACAACCCCGCCTTCCTCCTCTTCCGGATGGCCACGCTCGCCCCCTACAAGCTGGCCTGGAAGACCGGGGAGAAGAACCTCCTGCTGATCTCGGTGGGCACCGGCGCCGCGCCGACCCTCGACGGCGACATCCTCTCCCCCCAGAAGAACGCGGTCTCCAACCTGGCCGGACTGCCCGGCGCCCTGATGTACGGCGCCCAGGTCGATCAGGACATCAACTGCCGGACCGTGGGGCGCTGCGTCCACGGCGCCCCCATCGACCGCGAGCTGGGCGACCTGATCCACCGCGACGAGGCGGGCGTCGCGATCCCCATCGACCAGGACCTCGGCCGCGCCTTTCTCTACGCCCGCTACAACGCCGAGCTGACCCGCGGCGGCCTGGACGCGCTGGGGCTCCCGGACATCGACCCCGAGCAGGTGAGCAAGCTCGACTCGGTCCAGTTCATCCCGCAGCTCCGCCGGGTCGGACGAAAGATCGGCGACGAGGTTAAGATCGAGCACTTCGGGGACTTCATCAAAGCCTGACCTCGGGAGGTTGCAAGATGCGCGCTTTCATCATCCGGCCGTTTGGCGTCAAGCAGGGGACCAAGGGGCAGGACATCGACTTCGACCAGGTCGCGGCGAAGCTGATCGATCCGGCGCTGACCCGGCTCGGAGTCACCGGCCGCGACACGATCGAGATCCTGAAGCAGGGGAACATCCGGATCGACATGTTCCAGCGCCTGCTGACCGCCGATCTCGTGGTCGCCGATCTCTCGATTCACAACGCCAACGTCTTCTACGAGCTGGGGATCCGCCATGCTCTCCGCGGCAAGCGCACCTTCCTCCTCCGCTCGGCGCAGGACGCCTATCCCTTCGACCTGCAGACCGACCGCTACCTCACCTACGACCACGAACGGCCGGAGGCGAGCCTCGACCTCCTGACCGAGGCCCTGCGCCAGACCCTCGCCTCCGAGGACCAGGACAGCCCGGTCTTCCGTTCGCTGCCGGACCTTCAGGAGCCGGAGCGTTTCCGCTTCCTCGCCGTCCCCCGCGGCTTCCGTGAGGAGGTCGATCTCGCCGCGGGGGATCACGAAAAGGGGGATCTCGGTCTGCTGGGAGCGGAGGCCGAAGGGTTCGAGTGGGAGAGCGAGGGATTCCGCATCGTGGGGCGCGCCCAATACGACCTCAAGGATCACAAAGGAGCGCAGGCCACGTGGGAATCGATCCGACAGATCGACCCCCTGGACCGCGAGGCGAACCTGCTGCTCGGCACCATCTTTCAGCGCCTGGGGGATCTCCGGCGCTCGGATCAGGCCCTGCAGCGCGTGCTCGATCAGAAAGGGATCGAGCCCGGCGTCCGCGCCGAGGCCCACGCTCTCCTCGGCCGCAACGCGAAAGCCCGTTGGAAGGAAGCCTGGAGTGCCGAGCCCAACCTGCCCGCGCGCCGCGAGAAGGCGCTGCGCTCCCCTTTCCTCGAGGAATCCTACGTGGCCTACGCACGGGCCTTCAGTAACGATTTGAACCACTTCTATTCCGGCCTGAACGCCCTGGCCCTGCTCACCATCTCGACTACGCTGGCTCAGGATCTGCCCGAGATCTGGGGCGACCGCTTCGAGCGGGAGAAGGATGCGGCGGCCGAGCTCGAAGACCGTCAGGAGCAGCGAGCGAAGCTCGCCGCGGCGGTCGAGCTGTCGATCGCTGCGGCGCAGACCCGGCTGGAGCACGAGGAAAAGAAACCCGACCTGTGGGTCGAGATCAGCGCCGCCGACCTTTGCTGCCTGACCTCGAAGCGGCCGGGGCGAGCGGAGGCCGCCTACCGGAAGGCGCTCGCCGGCGCGCCCGACTTCGCCTTCGGGGCGGTGCGCGACCAGCTCTGTATCTATCAGGATCTCGAAATCCTGACCGACAACGTGAAGGCGGGGTTCGCAGCCCTCGGCCCGGCGCCGGAGGACGACGGCAAGCCGCAAGCGGCTGAGAAGCCTATCCGGGTCATCCTGTTCACCGGCCACATGATCGACGCACCCGGGAGACCGCGGCCTCGTTTCCCCCCCGGGAAAGAGGACGTGGCCCGCCAGGCAATCCGGGAGAAGATTGAAAAGGAGCGGCAGCGGCCGGGCGGAGTGGCCTTGGGGATCGCCGGCGGCGCGAGCGGCGGCGACATCCTGTTCCATGAGATCTGCGGAGAGCTCGGCATCCCCACCCGCCTTCTCCTCGCCCTGCCCAAGGACCGGTACATCCAGGAGTCCGTCGCACCCGCCGGAGGTGACTGGACGGAGCGTTTCGACCGGCTGACCGAGAAGCTGCCCGTGCGGGTGCTCGCCCGCTCGAAGGAGCTGCCGAGCTGGCTCGCCGAAAAGAAGGACTACAACATCTGGCAGCGCAACAACCTCTGGATGCTCTACAACGCCCTCGCCGTGGGAGGCGAGAACGTCACCCTGATCGCCCTCTGGAACGGCCAGGAGGGAGACGGGCCCGGCGGCACGGGAGATCTCGTGGAGCGCGCCCGGCAGCGCCAGGCCCGGGTGGTGATCCTGGATACGAAGGAGCTGTTCGGGGTGGAATAGGTATCGAGGGCGAGCTATGCGAGGTCGATAGGCTCGTGCGGCTCCCTCTGGGGGAGTTCCAAGCTGGCGCCCCGAGCGGGGCCGAAGACCTGCGAGAAAAGATCACCCAGCCGTGCCGGCGGCGAGACCGAGGAGTCGACTCCCATCTTCCCTTCTTCGTGCCCAGTGCCACGCATCTCGTCGAGGAGGGCGTCGACGGGCTTCTCCAAGCTCAGACGCCCGAAGATCCTGTCGACCGGATGTTTGTCAGAGCTCCCCTTGCGGCCCTTGGGGGAGACGGTGCTCTTCATGCCTGAAGCTTAAGCCGCCTAATTCCCCGGGTCAAGGACGCCTGTCGGTGCCCTCGCCCCGCCGCTTGACACCCACCCCTGCCCTTCCTACACTACCTACCGTTCGGTAGAATTCTACCGGTCGGTCGGTATCGGAAAGGATTAGCCTTGACGCGAGTGACGCGAACGGTGGAGGCGGGGACGGACGGCTCGCGCGAGCGGCACCGGGCGGTGCTCGAGACGGCGGCGCGGCTGATCTGCGAGAAGGGGTACGAGGCGGCGTCGGTGCAGGACATCGCCGCCGCGTGCGGGCTGACCAAGGCGGGGCTCTATTACTACATCCGCAGCAAGGAAGACCTGCTGCTCGAGATCCAGAACTACGGGATGGACATCTTCGAGGAGCGCGTCCTGCTGCCGGTGCTGTCGATCGCCGATCCCGTGGAGCGCCTCAAGGCGTGCATGGAGAAGAACATCGTGCTGGTGACCGAGGGGTGGAGCAAGGAGGTCACCATCATCCTCCACGAGCACGAGACCCTCACCGGCGCCGCGCGCACGCAGATCAACCTCCGCAAGAAGCGCTACGTCCACTTCCTCGAGTCCTCCTTCGCCGAAGCGGTGCGCGACGGGCGCATCCGCAAGGTCGAGCCGCGGGTCGCCGCCTTCGCCTTCCTCGGCCAGGTGCTGTGGATCTACAAGTGGTTCCGCCCGGACGGCAAGATCCCCGCCGACCGCCTCGTCCGCGAGATGCAGAACCTCTTCTTCGGCGGCCTCGAGACGGCGCCATCCTCAAAACCCGCCAAACCCGCGAAGACTCCGGCGGCCCGGAAAAAGGGAGCCAAACCATGAAGCCCAACCGCGAAGTGGGGATCGCCGGCTACGGCGCCTACGTGCCGCGCCTGCGGGTGCGCACGGCGGACATCGCCGCCACCTGGCGCGCGCGGGGCTCCGCCGCCCCGGCGGTCGCCGAGAAGTCGGTCCCCGGGCCGGACGAGGACGTGGTGACGATGGCGATCGAGGCGGCCCGCACGGCGCTCGACCGCGCCGGCACCGACCCCGACACCATCGGCGCCCTCTGGGTGGGAACGGAGTCGAAGCCCTACGCCGTCAAGCCGTCGGCCACCATCGTCGCCGAGGCGCTGGGGATCACGCCGCACGTGGTGGCGGCCGACCTGGAGTTCGCCTGCAAGGCCGGCAGCGAGGCGATGCAGGCCGCGGTCGCCTTCGTCGGCTCGGGGATGGTCGAGGCGGCGATCGCGATCGGCATGGACACCGCGCAGTCGAAGCCCGGCGACGCCCTCGAATACACCGCCGGCTGCGGCGGCGCCGCCTATCTCTTCGCCCCCGCGGCGGACGCCCTCGCCGTCGTCGAGGCCTCGGTCTCGCACGTCACCGACACCCCCGACTTCTTCCGCCGCGAGGCGGCCCACTACCCCGAGCACGGCGGCCGCTTCACGGGGGAGCCGTCGTACTTCCACCACACCCTCGCGGCGTCGCGGAAGCTCCTCGCCGAGGTGGGGCTCGAGGCGAAGAGCTTCGCCCACGCCGTCTTCCACCAGCCGGTGCCGAAGTTCGTGGAGAAGGCCGCCGCCGAGCTCGGCTTCAGCCGCCAGCAGATCCGCACCGGGCTGGTCGCCCCGCGCATGGGGAACGCCTACGCCGGCTCGTCGCTCCTCGGCCTCGCCGCCGTGCTCGACGTCGCCGAGCCCGGCGACCGCGTCTTCTTCTGCTCCTACGGCTCGGGAGCGGGAAGCGACGCCTTCTCCTTCCGCGTCACCGAGCGGATCGCCGAGCGGCGGCGCGGCCCGGCCGTCCTCGACTACCTCGAGCACCGCCGGCTCGTCGAAGGGTACGGCCCCTACCTCCGCCTGCGGGGAAAGATTCGGAGATCCTGATGCGCGACGCCTTCGACGTCTTCATCATTGGCACCGGCCAGACCCCCGTCGGCGAGCACTGGGGGCTCGGCCTCCGCGACCTCGGCGCCGCCGCCATCCGCGCGGCGCTCGACGACGCGGAGATCGAAACCGTGGATGCCCTCTTCGTCGGCAACATGCTGGGGGGAGCGATCAACGGCCAGGAGAACCTCGGGGCGCTGCTCGCCGACGCCGCCGGCCTCCTCCCCGCCGAGGCGTGGAAGGTCGAGGCCGCCTGCGCCTCCGGGGGGGCGGCGGTGCGCGCCGCGGCGTTGTCGGTGGCCGCCGGGGTGCACGACGTGGCGGTGGCGATCGGCATCGAGAAGATGACCGACGCCGTCGGGGAGCAGGTCACCGCCGGCCTCGCCACCGCCTCGGACGGCGACTACGAGGCGAGCCACGGCCTCTCCTTCGTCGCCCTCTCGGCCCTGCTGATGCGGCGCTACCTCCACGAGACGGGGGCCGCCCGCGAGGACTTCTCCCCCTTCGCCGTCGCCGCCCACCGCAACGCGGCGGCGAACGCCAACGCCATGTTCCGCGAGCCGATCACCGCCGAGCAGTTCGCCCGCTCGGCGATGGTCGCCTCCCCCATCGGCGTGCTCGACGCCGCCCCGGTCTGCGACGGCGCCGCGGCGGTGGTGATCGCCTCGCGGGACGCCCTGCGCGCCCATCACCGCGCGGTGCGCATCGCCGCCGCCGCCGCGGCCACCGACACCATCGGCCTCGCCGGGCGCGCCGACCTGCTGACCCTCGGCGCCGCCCAGCGCTCGGCCGCCAAGGCGTTCGCGGCGAGCGGCTTCGCGCCGAAGGACTGCGACCTCTTCGAGGCGCACGACGCGTTCACGATCATCACCGCCCTCTCGCT
The DNA here is from genome assembly GCA_963756595.1 of uncultured Acidobacteriota bacterium. Taxonomy (GTDB): domain Bacteria; phylum Acidobacteriota; class Thermoanaerobaculia; order Multivoradales; family UBA5704; genus DATARR01. Next base: position 6,293 of record CAVWOZ010000060.1, on the reverse strand, counting down.
CGAGGCCTGCGGCTTCGCCCCGCGCGGCGAGGCCTTGCAGCGCGCCGCGCACGGGTGCTTCGCGCGCGGCGGCTGCATCCCGCTGTCGACCTTCGGGGGCCTCAAGGCGCGCGGCCATCCGGTGGGGGCGAGCGGCGCCTACCAGGTCGTCGAGGCCACGGCGCAACTCCGCCGCGAGGCCGGCGCGAACCAGGTCCCCGGCGCGCGGGTGGCCCTCACGCAATCGATCGGCGGCCACGGCTCGATCGCCGTGACCCATATTTTGGAAGCTTGACCTGGAGGCCTGACGATGCCCGATTCGATGGATCTCCCCCGCTACCATCGCCTCACCGCCCCCTACTACCGCCTGGAGGGGAGGCGCTGCGCGGGCTGCGGCACGCTCCACTTCCCGCCGCGCGACGCCTGCTCCGCCTGCCGCGGCCGGGAGATGGAGCCGTTCCGCTTCTGCGGCCGCGGCACCGTCTTCTCCTATGCCGAGGTGGCGCAGGCTCCGCAAGGGTTTTCCGGCCCCTACCTGGTGGCGTTGATCGATCTCGAGGAAGGGGTGCGCGTCACCGCCCAGCTCACCGACGTCGAGCCGGACGACGTCACGATCGGCCTGCCGGTCGAGATGGTGACCCGCCGCCTCCAGGAGCGCGGCCCGCAGGGGCAGGGATACCTCGTCTATGGCTACAAGTTCCGCCCCGTGCTGCCGCAGCGTTCGCGGGCTACCTCGGCACAGAGGAAGGCTTCGTGAAGCGGGCCCGCTGGGTGGACCTCGCCGAAGCCGCGGCCTCGATCCCGGACGGTGCCAGCCTGGCCCCGGGCGGCTTCATGCTGGGACGCGCGCCGATGGCGCTGATCTTCGAGCTGGTGCGCCAGGAGCGGAGAGACTTGCGCATCGTGTCGCTCCCCAACCCGCTGCCCGCCGAGATCCTGGTGGCGGCCGGCGCCGCCGCCAAGGTCGAGTTCCTGTTCGCGGCGATCACCCTCGGCGGGCGCGTCCGCCCGATGCCGGCGCTCCGCCGCGCCATCGAGGGGGGGACGATCGACTGGGCCGAGCACGACGGCTACCGCGTGGTGCAGCGCCTGCGCGCCGCCGCCATGGGGCTCCCCTTCCTTCCGGTGCCGGACGCCGACGCCTCGGCCGTCGGCCGGCTCGATCCGCCGCCGCAAGTGACCGATCCGTTCACCGGCGACCAAGTCTTCGTCGAAAAAGCTTTCTATCCCGACGTCGCCCTGATCCATGCCCGCGCCGCCGACGAGGCCGGGAACCTCTGGATCGAGGACCCGACGACCGATCTCCTCCTCGCCGGCGCCGCCCGCCGGGTGATCGCGACCGCCGAGGAGCGGGTGGCGAGGGTCCCCCATGCCACCCTCCCCGGCTTCCAGGTCGACCTCCTGGTCGAGGAGCCCCGCGGCGCCTGGCCCACCGGCTGCCTGGGGCTCTACCCCGCCGACGCCGTACATCTGGAGAGTTACCTCGCGCTGGCCGAGGCGGGGCGCGAGGGGGAGTATTTGGAGGAGATGAAGCGAGCGCCCCTCCGGGGCGCGCCCTCACTCCCCCGGCCCCTCTCTCCCAGCCTCCCTCCCGCCCGACCGGGCGAGAGGGGAGACTCCTCCGCAACGTCGGAGCGCGTAGGGTGGGCTGTGCCCACCGCAACGTTGACGGTGCGCGCAGCGCACCCTACGGAGAAGCCGATCGCAGGGCCCCCCTCTTCTCCCGGATGGATGGGGGGGAGGCGGGGAGAAGAGGGCCGGGGTGATGAGGGCCAGCTTCCCGAGCGCGCCAACCTCGACTCGGCTCTGGAAGCGGTGCAGCCATGATCTCCGCCACCCCCGCCGAGACCGTGGTCGCCGCCATGGCGCGCGAGATCGCGGACGGCGCGGTGATCGCGACCGGCGTCGCCTCGCCGCTCGCCATCCTGGCGATCGCGGTGGCCCGCGCCACCCATGCGCCGCGCCTCACCTATCTCGCCTGCGTCGGCGCCCTCGATCCCGAGATCGCGGCGCTCCATCCCTCGTCGGAGGACCTGTCGTACCTCGACGGCCGCTCCGGCGAGATCACGATCCCGGACCTCTTCGACCATGCCCGCCGCGGACGAGTCGACCTGATGTTCTTCGGCGCCGCCGAGGTGGACGGCGCGGGGGACACCAACCTCTCCGCCGCCGGCTCGCTCGCTCATCCCAAGGTCAAGTTCCCCGGCGTGGCCGGCGCCGCCACCCTGCGCCGCTGGGTGGCGCGGCCGGTGATCGTGGTCGGCAAGCAGAGCCGGCGGAACCTCGTCTCCCAGGTCCAGGTTGCCTCCACTACCGACCCCGGCCGCCGCACCCGCCTGCTGACCGACCTCGGCGCCTTCGAGCTGGGAGCGGACGGCGCCGCGCTGGTCGCCCGCCACCCGTGGGCCAGCGAGGCGGAGATCGCCGAGCGCACCGGCTTCGCCTATCGGACCGCCGAACGCCTGCCGGTCACGCCGCCGCCGTCCCCCGAGCACCTGCGCGCCATCCGCCGGATCGACGAGGCGGGCTTGCGCGAAAAACTGATCGGTTGGGAGGAGCCCCATATGCAAGCCATCGTCCTCCGCGCCTTTGGAGCTCCGGACAACCTGCGCCCCGAGACCGTCCCCGACCCCTGCCCCGGCCCCGGCGAGGTGCTCCTCCGCGTCCACGCCTGCGGCGTCTGCTTCCACGACGTGATCAATCGCCGCGGCAACCTGCCGCGCACCGCCGTCCCCGCCATCCTCGGCCACGAGGCGGCCGGCGAGGTGATCGCCGTCGGCCCGGGCGTCCACGGCTGGGCGATCGGCGACCGCGCGGCGACCTTGCAGCGCCTCTCTTGCGGCGAATGCACCCACTGCCACGCCGAGCGCAACAGCCTCTGCCGCACCGACACCCGCTTCTTCGGCGAGGAGATCCCCGGCGGCTACGCGGGATACATGACGGCCCCCGTCGCCGGGCTCGGCCGCGTCCCCGCCGGCGTCGACTGGCCGACCGCCGCCGTCACCTGCTGCACCACGGGGACCGCCGTCCACTGCCTGCGCACCCGCGGCCGGCTGATCCCCGGCGAGACGGTGCTGATCACCGGCGCCTCCGGAGGCGTCGGCATGCAGGCCGTGCAGCTCGCCCGCCTCGACGGCGGCTACGTGATCGCGGTGACCTCGAGCGCCGCCAAGGCCGAGGTGCTCCGCGAGGCGGGAGCCCACGAGGTGATCGTCAGCCCCGGCCTCGACTTCGCGGGCGAGGTCCGCAAGAAGACCTCCGGCCAGGGGGTCGACCTCGCCCTCGAGATCGTGGGGAGCCTCACCTTCGCCCAGACCCTGAAGACCCTCGCCCCCGGCGGCCGGCTGGTCACCGTCGGCAACCTCGAAACCGGCATCGTCGACCTCAACCCCGGCCTCGTCATCGTCAAAGAGCTCGAGATCCTCGGCGCCTACGCCACGACCCAAAGCGAGCTCCACGAAGCCCTCCGCCTCGTCGAAACCGGCGCCCTGCGCTCCTGGGTCTCGGACGTCCTCCCGCTGCACGAGGCCGCGCAGGCGCACGATCGCTTGGAGAAGAAGGAAGTGGCAGGGCGGCTGGTGTTGGAGCCGGTGCACTGAGGGGGCTCGAGGCGGCGGGGTTCTTACGTCAGCTCGACCTTGAGCTTCTTCCCCTGAGCGATCTGGAAGACCGTCACGCGCTTGGCGGCGGCGGCTTCCGCGACCTCCAAGAGGTTCTCCTCGCGGAGGAACTCGTCAAAGTCGCTGCCGATGTGCTCTTTTTTCATACGCTACTCCTCTCGCCGGTCGGCCAATCTGAGGTGGCTTCTGCCATGGCTTCGACGCCAGCCCGTCAGGGCGTCCTTCCTTTAGCCCAGGGTGTCAACCCTGGGGATGCCGGCGTACCCACCTCCCTTTTTCGAAGGATGTCCCGCCGCCGACGCCCTGACGGGCTGGCGTTCAAGCACTCGACTGCAGCGCCTGCGATACGGCGAGGGCCCTCTCGGCAGAACCCTAATACCAGATGTGCATCGGGAGATAGAAGGAGTCGAAGGCCGCATCGTGCGGCAGCCGCTGCCCCGTGCCGGCGTGGAGCCGCTCCGCGGACCATAGGGCCGCGAAGGCGTCGGCGATGTCGTCGGCCGTCGCACTCGCATTGCTCGCCCCGAGTTGCGCGACGACGCTCCCGAAGGCCTCGGTTCCGAAATGCCGGGCGATGAGGGCCCGCCGCTGCTCCTGGCCGCGAACGTCCCGCTTCGCCTCGAGGGTCGGAGCTCCCTGCCAGCTGGCGAAGGAGACCTCCGGATGGATCTCGAAGAGCCGTTGCCGGAGGTCGGTCGACCGCACGCACGCGTCGACCTCCCGGATCTTCGGCAGGATCGCGAACGTCTGCTTGGACACCTTATGGCCGTTGTGCTGGAAGGTGATCTCGCAGGCTTCTTCCCAGGTCTTGGCCACGAGCGCCGGCCGGATCGGGCAGGGAAATACGCTGCTCGCCCGAGGGCCGACGAATTTCCGCGCCAGACCGTCGGCTTCCCGGGCGCCTTGATCTGGCAGGCCGATCGGGATGTCGATCGCGGCCAGCTCCCAGGGCTGAGCGGCGAGCTCGCTGGTCTCCAGGATCCTGGGCTCGAAGGCTCGCGAGCCCGGCACGTGGGCGATCGCGAGCCAGCGGGACTTGCAGCCGTCGATTCCTGCGATCTGGCGCATGCTATCTCCATCATCCTGCATTATCGTGCATGCGACTATACGCCGTTATCGGCAAGGAGCCACGGGGCGGTCCTACGAAGGCGAAATTCCTCGACGGCTGCGCGCCTGCAGCGCCTGCAACGCCGCGAGCGCCCGCTCCCCCGCTTCGACGGGAACGAACAGGTGGTCATGAAACGCCGCCGCCACCACGTTGCACCCGATCCCCGCCTCGGCGAGAGCCGCCGCGACCGCCGCCGTCAGCCCCACCGCCTGCAAGTCCGAGTGAACCGTGAGGGTGATCCACGCGGCGCGGAAGAGGACCGGGAGGTCGGCCTGACGGGCCTGTTCCTCTTCGAGGATGAGCGTCAGCCCCTCGCTTTCCCGGAACGTGGCGAGCGGCTCGAGGGAGCCGAGGTCCGTGCCCGCCGGAAACGAGGCGAAGACGTAGACGCCGGGGTTCAGCACGGGGTGCAGGGATTCGAGGAGCTTGGCGAGGTTCGCGATGGGTGAGGTCATGGGGGCCCACGATACAGGCAGATCAGCCCGCGAGTGAAACGACATAACTTCTCGCGAGCGACTGACGCCAGCCCGCAGGGCGGCATTCCTGTAGCCCAGGCCGTGAGCCCTGGGCGGGCGTGGCATGCCTCGAAAAGGTGAAAGGGGTACGCCGACATTCCCAGGGTTGCCACCCTGGGCTACAGGAATGCCGCCCTGCGGGCTGGCGTCGAGGCAATTGAGAGAGATGTGTATAAGAGGGAGGGTTGACATAGCTCACCTTCCGCCACGGAACCTTACCTTCCATCAAATCCCCGGACAATCTCCCGAGGTAAGCTTATTTTTCGCCAAATAAGCTTACCTTCTGCCAAATAACCTTATCTCGGCCCACGGCACCTTACCGTGGCGCTCGGTAAGCTTACATTGTGCGAAATCCCGGAACAATCTCACACGATAAGCTCACATCCGCCAAGGTAACCTTACCTTCCGCCAAATAAGCCTACCAAGCCGCTCCACCACCTTATCGCGCGCCAAATCCCGGGACATTCTCCGGCGGTAAGCTTAACTTTCCCCAAACAGGCTTACCTCGCGCCACGTGAGCTTATCTTGGCTCACGTGAGCTTACCGTGGCACGCGATCACCTTACATTCCGGCAAATCCCGAGACAAAGTCCGAAGGTAACCTTACCTTCCGCCACGTGAGCTTATCTTGCCGGATATCCCCTTACCATGGCGCTCGATAAGCTTCCATCGCGCCAAATCCCGCGACGGAGCGCCAAGATCGGCGGATCACGGCCTAAAGAGGATTACGGAGGGCAAAGAGGAGAGAAAAAGCGGGGCGTGCGGGAGCACGCCCCGAGGGGAGGCTACGGAGTGGCAGTCGAGGGAGGGGTGGCCGTCGGCGGCTTGGGGGCCGGCGACGGAGCCGGAGTGGGGGTGGGCGCGTTTGTAGGCAGAGTCCGCGAGGTCGCGGATCTCTTCGTCTGACCAAACCTGCGTCACAAGTACAATCCTTTCTTAGCCGCCTAACCGCAATTTTTATGTCCAGGGATTGTCACCCCTGGCTATATCTCCGGGCTCCTCCGCAACCCAAAGTCCCAAGGCTGAGGCAGGGATCGTAGTCCCGGTGTCAAGCTCGGCTCGCCCCATCCCC
>CAVWOZ010000059.1:0-126966 GCA_963756595.1 uncultured Acidobacteriota bacterium | reverse complement strand
ACGGCGCAGGCGCGCGCCGCCCCGGCCGTCCGGGATGGACCTCAGAGCAGCTTGTCCGGCGTGATCGGCAGGTCGCGCACCCGCTTCCCGGTGGCGTGGTAGACGGCGTTGGCGATCGCCGCCGCCACTCCGGTGATGCCGATCTCGCCGACCCCGCGGCAGCCGAGGGTGTTGATCACCGGATCGGGGTGATCGGTGAACTCCACCTCGACGTCGGGGAGGTCGGCGTTGACCGGGATCAGGTAGTCGGCGAAGTTGTTGGTGACCGGATCGCCCGTCCGCGGATCGTAGATGGTGTGCTCCATCAGCGCCATGCCGATCCCCATCGTCACCCCGCCCATCACCTGGCTGCGGCTCATCTTCGGGTTGAGCACGCGGCCGACGTCGATCGCCGACACCCAGCGGGTCACCTGCACGCGCGGCAGGAGGGGATCGATCTTCACCTCGCAGAACTGCGCCCCCCAGGAGTGGATCGAGTGCTGCTTGGTCTTCTCGTCGTCCGGCTTGACCTCCGCCCTGGCCTCGACCGACGGCTGCCGCGAGCGCGCCAGGAGGTCGGCGAAGGCGATCCCCTTCGACGGGTCGGCGGCCGACGCCAGACGGCCGCCGGCGAGCACCATCTGATCGGGCGAGAGGCCGGCGAGCGGCGAGCGCGGATCGGACATCGCGGACGCCGCGAGCGCCGCGAGCTTCGCCTTCATCGCCTCCCCCACCTGGACGATCGCCTCGCTGACGCTCGCCGCCGAGTTCGATCCCCCCGAGCCGGGCGCGGGCGGCAGGTCGCTGTCGCCGAGCTCGAAGGTCACCCGCTCGACCGGCAGGCCGAGGGCGTCGGCGGCAATCTGGGTGAAGATCGTGTAGGAGCCGGTGCCGAGGTCCTGGGTGGCCGCCTGCACCAGCGCGCGGCCGTCGGCGGAGAGCACGGCGCGGGCCGAGGCGGGCCGGCGGTTGCCGGGATAGACGGCGGTCGCCATCCCCCAGCCGACCAGCAGGTCGCCATCCCGCATCGAGCGCGGCGCCGGCTTCCGCTTCGACCAGCCGAACGTCTCGGCGCCGCGCTGATAGCACTCCTTGAGGTGTTTGCTCGACCACGGCTTCTTCTCGCTGCCGTCCTCGTCGGCGTGGTTCTTCAGCCGCAGCTCGATGGGGTCCATGGCGAGGGCGTAGGCGAGCTCGTCCATGGCGGATTCGATCGCGAAGGTCCCCGGGCAGTCGCCGGGGGCGCGCATCGGGCAGGGGGAGCCGACGTTGAGCCGCGCCAGATGGTGCACCACCGCCACGTTGTCGCAGGCGTACATCAGCTTGCTGGTGGTGGTGCCGGCCGGCTCCACGAACTCGGTGACCGGCGAGGTGGGCGACACCGTCTCGTGGCGGATGGCGGTCAGCGTGCCGTCCTTCTTCGCGGCGAGCGCCAGCTTCTGCACCGTCGACGGGCGGTGCCCCACCGAGGTGAACATCTGCTGCCGCGTCAGGTTGAGCTGCACCGGACGGTGGACGGCGCGCGCCGCCATCGCCGCCAGCATCGTGTGCGGCCATTGAAAACCTTTACAACCGAAGCCGCCGCCGGTGAACGGGCAGAGCACGCGGACGTTCTCGCGCGGGATGCCGAACGCCGTGGCGAGGGTGGCGCGGGTCGACATCACCGCCTGGGTGGCGTCGTAGACCGTCAGCTTGTTCCCCTCCCAGAAGGCGACGGTCGCCGAGGGCTCCATCGGGTTGTTGGTCTCGATGGGGGTGGTGTAGGTCTGCTGGACCAGCACCCCTCCGGAGCCGGCGAGGGCGGCCTCGGCGTCGCCGCGGTGGTGCTGCACCGGCCGCCCCAGGTTCTCCTTGGGGAGATAGGTCTCGGCGGTGGCGGAATCGAGCACCGGCTTCTCCTCGCGGTAGTGGACGGCCACCCGGGCCGCCGCGTGGCGGGCGTGCTCGAGGGTGTCCGCCACCACCACGGCGACGTGCTGGCCGGCGTAATGGATCACGTTGTCGGAGAGCGGCAGGCGGTCCTCCCCGATCTTGCCGGACTGCAGCGGGTCGGCCTTGGCGCCGGGCTGCGGCTTCTTCAGCTCGGGGGCGTTCTCGTGGGTGAGGACGGTGAGGACCCCCGGGGAGCGGCGGGCCGCGGCGCTGTCGATCGAGGTGATCTCACCCTTGGCGACGGTGCTCTGCACGATCACGGCGTAGGCGAGCCCCTTGGGATGGACGTCGGCGGCGTAGCGGGCGGCGCCGGTGATCTTGCGCCGGCCGTCGACGCGGTCGATCGGCTTGCCGACCGCGGTGGTCTTGATAGGCGCGCTCATACCTTCTTCTCCGCGGCCGTCGCCAGCGCCCGGGCGAGGGTGCGCTTGGCCAGCTCGATCTTGAATCCGTTGTCCTTCTGGGGGCGAGCACCAGAGAGCGCCGCCTCGGCCGCGGCCTGATAGGTCTTCTCCTCCGCCCGGCCGCCGGCGAGCGCCTGCTCGGCCTCGCGCGAGCGCCACGGCTTGCTGCCGACGCCGCCGAGCGCCACGCGGGCGGCGCGGATGCGATTTCCATCCAGGTCGAGCGCCACCGCCGCCGAGGCGAGGGCGAACTCGTAGCTCGCGCGGTCGCGGACCTTGAGGTAGTGGGAGCGGGCGAACCACGGGGTCGGCGGCAGCTCGACGGCGGTGATCAGCTCGCCGTGCTCGAGCACCGTCTCGCGCGCCGGATCGTCGCCGTAGGGGACGTAGAAGTCGGCGAGCGGGATCGTCCGCTCGCCGCCGTGCGGGCGGCGGGTGCGCACCACGGCGTCGAGCGCCACCAGGGCGACCGGCATGTCCCCCGGGAAGCTCGCGATGCAGCGGTCGCTGGTGCCGAGCACGGCGTGGGAGCGGTTGTAGCCGTGGAGCGCCGCGCAGCCGGCGCCCGGCGTCCGCTTGTTGCAGGGGTAGGACGGGTCGCGGAAGTAGGGGCAGCGGGTGCGCTGCATCAGGTTGCCGCCGACGCTCGCCATGTTGCGCAGCTGCGGGCTCGCCCCGGAGAGGAGCGCTTCGGAGAGCACCGGGTAATTCTTGCGCACCATGGGATCGGCGGCGAGGTCGCTGTTGCGCACCAGGGCGCCGATCCGCGCGCCGCCGCCGGGGAGGGGCTCGATGCGGCCGAGCGGCAGGGCGTTGACGTCGACCAGCGCGCCCGGCGTCTCGACGTCGAGGCGCAGGAGGTCGACCAGGGTGGTGCCGCCGGCCACGAACCTGGCGTGGGGATCCCTCGCCACCGCCGCCACGGCGCTCTCGAGGGCCGTGGCCCGCGTATAGGAGAAGGGGTTCATGCCCGGCCTCCTTTCGCGGTCGCGCTGGCTTCGCGGACCGCGGCGACGATGTTCGGATAGGCGCCGCAGCGGCAGAGGTTGCCGCTCATGCACTCGCGGATCGCCTCCGGATCGTCCGGGCACCCCTCGTTGAGGAGCCCCACGGCCGAGACGATCTGCCCCGGCGTGCAGTAGCCGCACTGGAAGCCGTCGTGCTTGAGGAACGCCGCCTGCACCGGGTGCAGCTGGTCCCCCTGGGCGAGCCCCTCGACGGTGGTGATCTTGTGCCCCGAGGCCATGGCGGCGAGCGTCAGGCAGGAGACGACGCGCCGGCCGTCGACGAGCACCGTGCAGGCGCCGCACTGGCCGTGGTCGCACCCCTTCTTGGTGCCGGTGAGCGCCAGCTCCTCGCGCAGCGTGTCGAGCAGGCTCGAGCGCGGATCGACGCGCAGCTGGTGCTGCCGGCCGTTGACCTCGAGCGCGACGGGGACGGTGGCGCTCCCTGGGCTCGCCGTCCCCCCGCCTGCCGCCGGCTTCAGCGCCTTGGCCCCCGCGACGGTGGCGCGCACCGCCGGCACCGCTGCCACGGAGAGGCCGATGAAGGCGCGGCGGCTGACCGCGCTCGCAGGCTGGTGGGTGGTGGGTTCCGAGCTGTCGGTGGTTTCCCTGGTGTCCTCTTCCCTGTCCAAGCTGCCCCCCTTCTCCAGCGTGTCGGACACGGCACGCGTATTCGGGACGGAATTGCAAAAAACGTTCCGGTGACACCGTCCGGCTCGACCGCGGGAGCTTTTCTCCTCCCCCGTACTCGGGGGAGGCCGGGAGGGGGCCTCAACCTCCCAACCAAGGAAGCGTAACGGCCTGCGGGCACCCCCTCCTGGCCTCCCCCGAGTACAGGGGAGGAAAAAGGCTCTCAGGGCGGAGCGATGAGGCCTCTGAGAAGTTACCTCTCTACTTGTCCGTGAAGGTCCGTGGCCGTCCGTGTCAGTCCGTGGTCAACCTTCCTCCTGCCGCGCCCCCACCAGGGCGTCGATCTCCGCCAGGAGGTCGTCCAGGTCTCCCTCCCCCGGCTCGGCGAGGACGGCGCGGCCGAGCTCTCCGGCGAAGGCGGCGAGGGTGGGGGCGTTGAAGATCGTCGCCACCGGCAGATCGACACCGAGCGCGGCGTGGAGGCGGGAGAGGACCTTGGTGGCGAGCAGCGAGTGGCCGCCGAGATGCCAGAAGTTATCGTTGAGGCCGATCCGCTCGACCCCCAGCACCTCGGCCCATACCGCCGCCACCTCGCGCTCGAGGTCGGTGCGCGGCGCCACGTACTCCTCGCCACTCCCCGGCGCCTCGGGCGCCGGCAGGGCCCGGCGGTCGACCTTGCCGTTGGGATTGAGCGGCAGGGCGGCCAGCTCGACGAAGGCCGAGGGGACCATGTAGGCGGGCAGCCGCCGCTCCAGGAAGGCGCGCAGGGCGGCGACGTCCAGCTTCTCCTCCATCTCGTTGCCGACCACGTACGCCACCAGCCGGCGGTCGCCGGGGGCGTCCTCGCGGGCCAGCACCACAGCGGCGCGGACGGCCGGATGGGCGGCGAGGGCCCCCTCGATCTCGCCCAGCTCGATGCGGAAGCCGCGCACCTTGACCTGGGTGTCGAGGCGGCCGAGGAACTCGATGTCGCCGCCGGGGCGCCGGCGCACCAGGTCGCCGGTGCGGTAGAGGCGGCTCCCCGCCCCCTCGGAGGCGAACGGATCGGGGACGAAGCGCTCGGCGGTCAGCTCCGGGCGGTGGAGGTAGCCGTGGGCGAGGCCGTCGCCGCCGATCGTGAGCTCCCCCGGCACGCCGACCGGCACCGGCCGCAGCCGGCGGTCGACGACGTGGACCGTGGTGTTGGCGAGCGGCTGGCCGATCGGCACCGTATCCCCCTCGTCGACCGCCGTCACCCGGTGCCATGTGGAGAACGTGGTGCTCTCGGTCGGCCCGTAGACGTGGAGGAGCCGCGCCGGCGGCCCCGCCGCCAGGCAGGCGCGGACGATGGCGGGATCGACCGCCTCGCCGCCGAAGAGGACGTCGCGCAGGGTTGCGAAGGCCCCGGGCGCCTCGCGCACCATGAGGTTGAACAACGCGGTGGTGAGGAACATCGTGGTCACCTCGCGGTCGCGCAGGAGCGCCGCCAGCCGCATGGGCGCGAGGGCGACCTCGCGCGGCACCAGCACCAGCGCCGCGCCGTTGAGCAGCGCCCCCCAGACCTCGAACACGGCGGCGTCGAAGGCGGGGTTCGAAAGGTGCGCGACGCGGTCGCCGGGGCCGAGATGAACGTAGTCGGTGCCGATCACCAGGCGGCCGATCGCCCGGTGCGGGACCTCGACCCCCTTGGGGCGCCCGGTCGAGCCGGAGGTGTAGATCACGTAGGCCGTGCTCTCGGCGTCGGTCTCGTCGTCCCATTCGACCCAGGGGTCGCTCGCATCCTCGCCGGAGATCTCGGGATCTTCGAGGAGGAGGAGACGCGGCGCATGGGAGGCCGCTCGTGCCAGGCGAGCCACCGACTCATCGCCGGCGCGGCCGACGACCACCGGCGCGCGGGTGTCGTCGAGCACGAAGCTCAGCCGCTCGGCGGGGTCCTTGGGATCGAGCGGCACGTAGCCGCCCCCCGCCTCGAGCACGGCCAGCGCCGCGATCACCAGCTCGGGCGAGCGCTCGAGGAGGAGCGCCACCAGGGTGCCGGCGCCGACGCCGAGCGCGCGCAGGCGGCGGGCCAGGCGCGACGACCGCGCGTCGAGCTCGCCGTAGGTGAGATGCCCGCCGTCCCAGAGCAGGGCGGGGGCCTCCGGCGCGGCGGCGGCGCGGGCCGCGAAGAGGCGATGGACGGGGGTGGTGCGCGGGAAGTCGGCGCGCGTCTCGTTCCAGCCGGCGACGAGCTGTGACCGCTCGGCCTCGCTGAGCAGCGGCAGCTCGGAGATCCGCGACCGGGGGTCGGCGGCGATCCCGGCGAGGAGCGCCGCGAGATGACCGAGCATCCGCCGCACGGTGTCGGCGTCGAACAGGGCGGTGCTGTACTCGGCGCTGGCGTGGAGCTCGGAGCCGGCGCGGGTGAGGTGGAGCGAGAGGTCGAACTTCGAGCTCACCTCCCCCACCTCGAACGCCGCCATCCCGACCCCCGGAACGAAGGAACGCTCCCCTTCGCTCGCCTCGCCATGATTGAGATGATGGAGGGCGAACATCACCTGGAAGAGCGGCGTCCGCGCCGGATCGCGCTCCGGCGCCAGCTCGGTGACCAGGCGGTCGAACGGCAGGTCCTGGTGCGCGTAGGCGCCGAGCGCCGTCTCGCGGACGCGCGCCAGCAGCTCGCCGAACGCCGGCTCCCCCGCCAGGTCGGTGCGCAGCACCAGGGTGTTGACGAAGAAGCCGATCAGCTCCTGGATCTCCGGCCGGTTGCGGTTCGCCGTCGGCGTGCCGACGACGACGTCCTCCTGGCCGGACCAGCGATGGAGCAGCGCCTGGAACGCCGCGAGCAGGGTCATGAACAGGGTCGCGCGCCCGTCGTGCCCGGTGCGCTCGAGCGCCAGCGCCAGCTCGTCGGGGAGGCGCAGGCTCTCGACGCCGCCGCGGAAGCTCTGCACGGCGGGGCGCGGGCGGTCGGCCGGCAGGTCGAGCTGCGCCGGCCGCCCGGCGAGGCGCCGCCGCCAGTAGGCGAGCTTCTCCTCGAGCGCCTCGGCGTCCAGCCAGCGCCGCTGCCAGAAGGCGAAGTCGGCGTACTGCACCGGCAGCTCGGGGAGGGAGGCCCCGGCCCCCGTGTAGAACGCGGCCAGCTCGCGCAGCATCACCTCGACCGACCAGCCGTCCGAGACGATGTGGTGGGCGTCGAGCAGCAGCAGGTGCTCGGCGCCGGCGAGGCGCAGCAGGGCGGCGCGCAGCAGCGGCCCGCGCTCGAGGTCGAACGGCCGGGCGCTCTCCTGCCGCGCCAGGTGCGCCGCCTCGGCGTCGCGGGAGGCGGCGGGCAAAGCACCGAGGTCGACCAGGGGAAGTCCGATCGCAGCATCCTCGGCGGGCGGGCGCACCACCTGCTGCGGCTCGCCGTCGACGGCGCGGAAGACGGTGCGCAGCACCTCGTGGCGGGCGACCAGCGCGGCGAGCGCCGCGGCCAGCCGGGGGACGTCCAAGTCCCCGCGCAGCCGGTAGAAGGTCGGCAGGTTGTAGACCGCCGAGCCGGGGGAGAAGCGGTCGAGGAACCAGAGACGCTCCTGGCCGAAGGAGACGGGGAGCGCCACGCCGTCCTCGCGCGGCACCGGCACCAGCTCGTCCGCCGGCCAGGCGGCGTGGCCGAGGGCGACCGTCAGCTCGGCGAGGGAGGGGCTGTTGAAGATCGCCTGCAGCGGCAGCTCGATGCCGAGCTCGGCGTGCAGGCGCGCCAGCACTTTGGTGGCCAGTAGCGAATGGCCGCCGAGATGCCAGAAGTTGTCGTGGCGGCCGATCCGCTCGACGCCGAGCACGGCGGACCAGATCCCGGCCACCGCCCGCTCCAGCTCGGTCCGCGGCGGCTCGAAGGCATCAGTGATCTGCGGGGTCCGCGCCACGTCGGGGGCCGGCAGACGCCGGCGGTCGACCTTGCCGTTGGGGCTCAGAGGCAGCTCCGGGAGCCAGACGAAGGCCGCCGGCACCATGTAGTCGGGGAGCAGCGCCTGGAGGGCGCGCCGGAGATCGGCGAGCGCCGTCTCCCCTTCCGGCTGAACCAGGTAGGCCACGAGCCGGAGATCTCCAGCAGCGTACTCCCTCGCCATCACCGCCGCCGCCGCGACGCCCGGCTGCGCGAGCAGCGCGCTCTCGATCTCCCCCAGCTCGACGCGGAAGCCGCGGACCTTCACCTGGTGGTCGATGCGGCCGAGGTACTCGAGCTCGCCGTCGGGGCGCCGGCGCGCGAGGTCCCCGGTGCGGTAGAGGCGGGCGCCCGGCTCCTCACTGAAGGGATCGGGGCCGAAACGGTCGGCGGTCAGCGCCGGCTGGCCGAGATAGCCGCGGGCGAGGCCGTCGCCGCCGAGGTGGAGCTCGCCGGGGACGCCGACGGGCAGCTCCTCGCGCCCGGCGCCGACGACGTGGGCCCGCGTGCGGTCGAACGGCCGGCCGATCGCCGGCGCGCGTTGCGAGCGGCGCTCGATCAGCGCCACGGTCGAGAAGGTGGTGTCCTCGGACGGACCGTAGAGGTTGAGCAGGCGGGCGATCCCCGGCCGTTCGTAGACGCGGTCGGCGAGCGCCCGCGGCACCGGCTCGCCGCCGAGGTTGACGGTGAGCACCGACGCCGGCACGGCCCCCTGCGCCAGCAGCTCGGCGATCGCCGAGGGGACGGTGTCGATCAGGGTCACCCGGTCGCGCGCCGGCAGGCGCGCCAGCGCCAGGGCGTTCTCGGCCAGGATCAGCGTGCCGCCGAGGGCGAGGGTGGCGAAGATCTCGAACACCGACATGTCGAAGGTGATCGACGTCGAGCCGAGGACGCCGGCGAGCTCCGCGGGGGTGTAGACCCGCCGCGCCCAGTGAGCGAGCAGCGTGGCGCTCCGGTGCTCGATCGCCACCGCCTTGGGGCGGCCCGTCGAGCCGGAGGTGTAGATCAGGTAGGCGAGATTTCCCGGGAGTTGACGGGAAACGCGCCGCGGCAAGGCTTCGGTCGGGATCGCCGCCAGCTCGTCGACAACCACGACGGCGGACTCCGTCTGCCGCGGCAACCGGTCGAGCACCGCGCGATGGGCGAGGATCACCCGGCAGCGGCTGTCGGCCAGCATGAAGCCCAGCCTCTCGGCGGGATAGTTGGGGTCAAGCGGCACGTAGAAGCCGCCCGCCTTGAGCGTCGCGAACATGGCCACGATCAGGTCGGCGTTGCGCGCCAGGCAGAGGCCGACGGCGACCTCGGGGCCCACCCCCAGCGCCATGAGCCGGTGGGCCAGCGCCTCGGCGCGGGCGTCGAGCTCGCCGTAGGAGATCTCCTCCTCCCCCACGATCAGCGCGAGGGCCTCGGGGCGCCGCGCCGCCTGCGCCTCGAACGGCTCGTGCAGCAAGCCTCCCGCGGGGCCGCGCGGATGGTCGAACGCCGTCTCGGCGTGCCAGGCGGCGAGCTGGCTCCGCTCCTTCGCCGTCAGCAGCGGCAGCTCCGAGAGCCGCGCTCGGGGACTGGCCACAACCCCCGCGAGCAGCACGCCGAGATGCCCGAAGAGGCGGCGGATGGTCACCGCGTCGAACAGGTCGGTGCTGTACTCGGCGCCGCCGGCGAGGCCGTCCGCGGTCGGCTCGAAGCCGAGCGAGAGGTCGAGCTTGGCGGTGGTCGCCGCCACGTCCTCGAAGGCGAGGGCGAGGCCGGGGGCGAGCTCGGCCGGCTCGGCCGCCGTCGCTGGCGTCCCCGTGACGGCGTTCTGCAGCGACAGCGAGACCTGGACGAGGGGGCTGCGCGACAGGTCGCGCTCCGGGGCCAGCTCCTCGACCAGCTTCTCGAACGGCAGGTCCTGGTGGGCGTAGGCGGCGAGCGCCGTGGCGCGGACGCGGCCGAGCGCCGCGGCGAAGGTGGGATCGCCCGTCAGATCGTTGCGCAGCACCAGGGTGTTGACGAAGAAGCCGATCAGCCCTTCGATCTCGGCGCGGTTGCGGTTGGCGATCGGTGAGGCGAGGAGGAAGTCGGCGGCGCCGGTGGTGCGCTGGACGAGCGCGCCGAAGGCGGCGAGCAGGGTCATGTAGAGGGTCGCTCCGTTGTCGCGGGCGACGCGGGCGAGGCCGGCCGCGAGCTCCGGCGGCAGCGCGAAGCGCTCGGAGGCGCCGCGCTGGCTCTGCACCGTGGGGCGCGGGCGGTCGGCCGGCAGCTCGAGCACCTGCCGGCAGCCGTCGAGGGTATGGCGCCAGAAGTCGAGCTGGGCGGCGAGGACCTCCCCCGCGAGCCAGCGCCGCTGCCAGACGGCGAAGTCGGCGTACTGGACGGCGAGCGGAGGGAGTGGCGACGGTCTCCCCGCCAGGAGCGCGCCGTAGAGCGCCGACAGCTCGTGGAGGAGCACGCCGACCGACCAGCCGTCGGCGGCGATGTGGTGCAGGGTGAGCAGGAGACGGTGGTTCTGATGGCCGAGACGGAGCGCCATGGCGCGCAGCACCGGCCCCCGTTCGAGGTCGAAGGGAAGGTCCGCCTCGACGGCCGCCAGGCGCGCCGCCTCGGCCTCGCGCACCGCGCCGGAGAGAGACGTGAGATCGACGAGGGGAAGGACCAGCGCATCATCGCGCACGACCTGCACCGGCTCCCCCTCCTCCACCGCGAACGCCGTCCGCAGCACCTCGTGGCGCGCGACGATCGCCGCCAGCGCGCCGGCGAGCGCCGCCAGCGCGAGCGGCCCCGCGAGCCGCAGGCCGAGGGGAATGTTGTAGGCGGCGGTCCCCGGCTGCAGGCGGTCGAGGAACCAGAGGCGCTGCTGGGCGAAGGAGAGCGGCAGCCCCCGCCGTGGTCCCGGATACGGCACGATCGGCGGCGCCTCGAGCCCCGCTCCCTGCCGGCGCAAGGCCTCGATCGCCGCGGCGAGCCCGGCGACCGTCGGCGCCTCGAAGACGGCGCGCAGCGGGATCTCGACGGCGAACAGCTCGCGCACCCGCGACACCAGCCGCGTCGCCAGCAACGAATGGCCGCCGAGGTGGAAGAAGTGGGCGTCCACCCCCACCCGGTCGACGCCGAGCAGGGCGGCGAAGACGCCGGCCAGCAGCTCCTCGGCCGGCGTGACGGGCGCCCCATCGATCTCCGCTGCATCCTCCAGCGTGCCTTCCGGCGCCGGGAGCGCGCGGCGGTCGACCTTGCCGTTGGCGTTGAGCGGCAGCGCGGCGAGGAAGACGAAGCGCGACGGCAGCAGCGGCTCGGGGAGGGTCGCCTCGAGCGCGGCGCGGAGATCCCGCGCCTCGACGCCTTCTCCTTCCCGGCGCACCACGTAGGCCACCAGGCGCTTGTCGCCGCGATTGTCTCCAGACACGTCTTCGCGCAGGACCACCGTCGAGGCCGCGACCACCGGAAGCCGGTTGAGCGCCGCCTCGATCTCCCCCGGCTCGACGCGGAAGCCGCGCACCTTCACCTGAGCGTCGGCGCGGCCGAGGAAGTCGAGGGTGCCGTCCGGGCGGAAGCGGGCGAGGTCGCCGGTGGCGTAGAGGCGTTCCCCCGCCCGGCCGCTCACGGGATCGGGGACGAAGCGCTCGGCGGTCAGCCCCGGGCGGCGGAGGTAGCCGCGCGCCAGGCCGTCGCCGCCGGCGTAGAGGTTCCCCACCGTGCCGAGCGGCACCGGCGCCATCGCCCCGTCGAGCACGAAGACGCGGGTGTTGGCGATCGGCCGGCCGATCGAGACGGTCTCCCCCACCTGGCCCGGGTCGGTCATCGCGTGGCAGGTGGTGAAGGTGGTGTTCTCGGTCGGGCCGTAGCCGTTGGTGAGCACCGTCGCCGGCAGCCCCGCGAGCGCCCGCCGCACGTGGGCTGGCGAGAGGACGTCGCCGCCCGCCATCAGGTGGCGGACGCCGGAGAGGCTCGCGAGCTGCTCCTCAACCATCGGGTGGAAGAGGCCGGCGGTCAGCCAGAGCGCCGTCACCCCGTGCCGCTCGACCGCCGCCGCCAGCTCGGCGAGCGACGGCGGCGACGGCGGCATCACCACCAGGCGGGCGCCGTTGAGCAGCGGGCACCAGATCTCGAGCGTCGAGGCGTCGAAGGCGACCGGGCTGAGCTGGAGGAAGACGTCGTCCGCCGCGAAGCGGGCGAAGCCGTTCTCGCGCGCGACGCGCAGCACGTTGCGGTGGCTGATCCCCGCCCCCTTCGGCTCCCCCGTCGAGCCGGAGGTGTACATCACGAAGGCCAGGTTCTGCGGATCGAGATCCGCGGGAAGCGGGGCATCCGCCGTCTCCGCCAGCTTTTCGAGGATCACCACGCTCGTCCCCGGCCGCTCCGGCCACTCCGGCAACACCGCCGCCAGGCTCTCCTGGGCCACCACCACCCGCGCCGCCACGTCGGCGAGCAGGAAGGCCGTGCGCTCCGCCGGATATTTGGGATCGAGCGGCACGTAGAAGGCGCCGGAGCGGAGGACGCCGAGGAGCGCCACGACGAGGTCGAGCGAGCGCTCGGCCAGCACCGCGACCGCCACCTCGGGGCCAGCGCCCAGCGCGCGCAGCCGGACGGCGAGGGACTTCGAGCGGGCGTCGAGCCCGGCGTAGGTCAGCCGCTCCTCGCCGAACACCACGGCGACCGCGTCGGGCGTCCGCAGCGCGACCTCCGCGAACACCGCGGGGATCGTCGACTCGCGCGGATAGGCCGTCTCCGTGCGGTTCCAAGTCGCCACCATCTGCTCGCGCTCGGCCGCGGTGAGCACCGGCAGCGCGGAGAGGGGGCGCTCGGGGTCCTCGGCGATCCCGGCGAGCAGCACGCCGAAGCGCTCCAGCATCCGGCGCACCGTCGCCGCGTCGAACAGGTCGGTCGCGTACTCCGCCCCGCCGGCGAGCGTCCCCGCCGTCCGCGCGAAGTCGAGGGTGAGGTCGAACTTGGCGGTGCGGTGCGGCAGCTCGACGTCCTCGACGGCGAGGCCGGGGCCGAGCCGCAGCGCCGGCAGTTCGTCGTCGTGGAGGGCGAAGAGGACCTGGAAGATCGGCGTGCGGGCGAGGTCGCGCTCGGGGGCCAGCTCCTCGACCAGGCGCTCGAAGAAGACGTCCTGGTGCGCGTAGGCGGCGAGCGCCGTCTCGCGGACCCGCGACAGCAGCGAGAGGAAGTCGGGATCGCCCGCGAGGTCGGCGCGCAGCACCAGGGTGTTGACGAAGAAGCCGATCAGCTCCTCGCTCTCCGAGCGGTCGCGCCCCGAGATCGGCGTGCCGACCGCGAAGTCGTCCTGCCCGGTGTGGCGCCGGAGCAGCGCCTCGAAGGCGGCGAGGAAGGTCATGAACAGGGTGGCGCCAGCGCGGCGCGCCAGCCGCTCGAGCGCCGCGACCACGGGCGCCGGCAGGGCCATCCCCTCGACGGCGCCGCGGAAGCTCTGCACCCGCGGGCGCGGGCGGTCGGTGGGGAGGTCGAGCCGCGGAACGCCGGCGAGCTTCTCCCTCCAGTAGGCGAGTTGGGGATCGAGCGCGCCCCCGCCGAGCCGCCGCCGCTGCCAGAGGGCGAAGTCGGCGTACTGCACCGGCAGCTCGGGCAACGGAGCCGGCGAGGAGAGGAGAGCGGACAGCTCGCCGAGCAGCACGCCGATCGACCAGCCGTCCGAGACGATATGGTGCATGTCGAGCAGGAGCCGGTGCTCCTCGCCGTCCAGGACCAGCAGCGCGGCGCGCAGCAGCGGCCCGCGGGCGAGATCGAACGGCTGGCGGACCTCGGCCGTGAGCCGCGCCGCCTCCGCTTCCCGCGAGACGGCCGGCAGCCTCCGCAGGTCGACCCGCGCCAACACCCCGGGCGCGAACGGCAGCACCACCTGCACCGGCTCCCCCGCGGCCTCGGCGAAGACGGTACGCAGGATCTCGTGCCGGCGGACGATCTCGTCGAGCGCCGCGGCGAGGTCCCCGGTGCGGAGCCGACCCTGGAGGCGGAACGCGGCCGGCATGTTGTAGAGGGTCGACCCCGGTTCGAAGCGGTCGAGCACCCACAGCCGCTGCTGAGCGAAGGAGAGGGGGAGCGCCCCCGTTCGTGGCTGCGGCACCAGCGCCTCGCGCTCAGCACTGCCTCCGAGCCCGGCGATCCGGCGCGCCAGCCCGGCGAGGGTCGGCGCTTCGAACAGCGCGCGCAGCGGCAGCTCGACCCCCAGCGCGTCGCGCAGCCGCGAGACGACGCGGGTGGCGAGGAGGGAGTGGCCGCCGAGGTCCCAGAAGGTGTCGTGGCGGCCGATCCGTTCGACGCCGAGGACCTCCGCCCAGATCGCCGCCAGGGCCCGCTCGGCCGCGCCACGCGGCGGCTCGAAGCCGGCGGCGCGGTCGGCGCCGGTGACGTCCGGCGCCGGCAGCGCGCGGCGGTCGACCTTGCCGTTGGCGCTCTGCGGCAGCGCGGCGAGCAGCACGAACGCCGAGGGGATCATGTACTCCGGCAGCCGCCCCTGGAGGTGGCGCCGCAGCTCGGGGCTGGTCAGCGTTTCCGGCGCCGCGCCTGCCGCCGGCACGACGTAGGCGACCAGCCGGCGGTCGCCGGGGCGGTCCTCGCGCGCCATCGCCACGGCCGCCGCGACGCCGGGGTGGGCGGCGAGCGCCGCCTCGACCTCCCCGGGCTCGATGCGGTAGCCGCGCACCTTGACCTGGAAGTCGGCGCGCCCCAGCAGCTCGAGCTCGCCGTCCGGCCGCCGGCGCGCCAGGTCGCCGGTGCGGAACAGGCGGGCGCCCGGCTCCTCGGGCGTGGCGAACGGATCGGGGAGGAAGGCGCGCGCCGTGAGGTCCGGCCGGCCGACGTAGCCGCGCGCGAGCCCCGGGCCGCCGAGGCAGAGCTCGCCGGGGACGCCGGCGGCGACCAGCCCGCCGCGGGAGTCGAGGACGTGGGCGCGGGCGCCGTCGATCGGCCGCCCCACCGGCACCGGCGCTCCGGCGCGCAGCGGCGCGTCCGCCCGCGGCCGCAGCCGGTAGACGGCCGAGGTGACGGTGGTCTCGGTCAGGCCGTAGGCGTTCGCCCACTCGATCCGCTGGCCACCGCCCTGCCGCGCCACGATCCCTTGCCAGGCGGCGAGCTTCTCCGGCTCCACCTTGTCGCTCCCTACCACGACCAGGCGCAGGGAGGGGGGAGCGGCCGGCCGGTCGCCTCGAGCGCCGTCACCCACTCGTGCCAGTAGGGGCTCGGCAGGTTGAGCACGGTCAGCCCCTGCTGCTCGACGCGGTCGAGCAGCGCCTCGGCCGGCAGCTCGCGGGGATCGGGGACCAGCACCACCGTGGCGCCGGCGGCCAGGGTCGGGAAGATCTCCTCCGCCGCCACGTCGAAGCTGAGCGCCGCGAACTGCAGGACGCGGTCGCCGGCGGCGAGGGCGTAGAGCCGTCCGATCGCCGCCGCATGCTGGGTCAGCGCGCCGCGCGAGATGCCGACCTCCTTGGGACGGCCGGTCGACCCCGAGGTATAGAGCACATACGCGAGCGAAGCCGGATCGAAGTCGGGCTGCAGCGCGAACGTCTCGCCGTCCGCCTTCCCGTCCGCCAGCTCCCCATCGTCGACCAGCAGCCGCGGCAGCCCCGCCCCGGTCTCGCCCAACTCGGAGAGCAGGGAGGCACGGGTGACCAGCGCCACGGCGCCGGCGTCCGCCAGCATCCAGGCCAGGCGCTCCGCGGGGAGGGAGAGGTCGAGCGGCAGGTAGGCGCCGCCGGCGCGCAGCACGGCGAGGAGCGCCGCCACCATCTCCGGCGAGCGGTCGAGCGCGACGGCGACGACTCTCTCCGGTCCGACGCCTGTCGCGCGCAGCCGGCGCTCCAGCTCCGCGGCGCGCCGCACCAGGCCACCGTAGGACCACGTCGCGTCGCCACCGACCACCGCCGGGGCCTCCGACGCCGTGGCCGCGGTCGCCACGATCCAGTCGAGAACGCTCGGGGCCGGCAGCGCCGGCCGCGTGCCGAGCGGGTTCCAGTCGACGAGGAGCTGCCGCCGTTCGGCGGAGCTGAGGAAATCGATCTCCCCCACCCGCTGGCCGGAGCCCTCGGAGGCGACGAGCGCGGCGAGCAGGTTGCGGTAGTGGGCGGCCCAGCGCTCGGCCGTGGCGGCGTCGAAGAGGTCGGCGCTGTATTCGAGGCGGGCGAGCAGGCCGTCCGCGGTCGGCAGCAGCGCGAGGTCGAGGTCGAACTGCGCGCGCCCGCCGTCGGCGGACGCGGCGACGAAGTCGACCAGCGGCGCCAGGGTCAGCCCGGGGAGGTCGAGAGTCGAGAACGGCACGTTCTGGAGGGCGAAGGTGGCCTGGAAGAGGGGCGAGCGGTCGAGCTCGCGGTCGGGGTGCAGCTCCTCGACGAGCTTCTCGAACGGCAGGTCCTGATGGGCGTACGCCCCGAGCGCCGACTCGCGCACCTGGCGGACGAGGTCGGGGAAGCGGGGGTTGCCGCCGAGCGCGCCGAGGTCGACGCGCAGCACCAGGGTGTTGGCGAAGAAGCCGATCATCCCTTCGAGCTCGCTCCTGCCGCGGTTGGCGATCGGCGAGCCGAGCACCAGGTCGTCCACCCCCGCGGTGCGCGCCAGCAGGACGCCCCAGGCGCCGAGCAGGACCATGAACGGGGTGGCGCCGAGCCGCCGCGCCAGCGCCTCGAGCTCCGCCGTCAGCTCGCCGCCGAGCGGGCGGGTGGCGAGGCCGCCGCGATGGCTCTCGACGGCCGGCCGCGGCCGGTCGGCCGGAAGGTCGAGAAGGGGGGGCGCGCCGGCGAGATGGGCGCGCCACCAGCCGAGCTGGACGGCGAGCGCCGCGCCGCGCAGCCACTCGCGCTGCCAGCCGGCCAAGTCGGCGTACTGCACCCGCAGCTCGGGGAGCGGGGACCCCTCCCCCGCCGCCGCGGCCGGATAGAGCGCCGAGATCTCGCGCAGCAGGACACCGAGCGACCAGCCGTCCGAGACCGTGTGGTGCATGGCGAGCAGCAGCGCGTGCCGCCCCGCCGCGAGACGCACCAGCAGGCAGCGCAGCAGCGGCCCCGCCGCGAGGTCGAACGGACGCCGGGCGTCCGCCGCGGCCAGGCACGACAGCTCGCCCGTCCGCCACGCCGGCGGCAGCCCTGCGAGGTCGACCACCGGGAGCGGAAAGCGGGCCGGCGGGGCGATCACCGCGTGCGGCTCGCCGTCCGCCGCCGCGAAAGTGGTGCGCAGCGACTCGTGGCGGCGGACGATCTCGGAGAGGGCGCCGGCGAAGGCCGCCGGATCGAGGGCGCCGGTGAGCTGGATGCCGCCGGCCAGGTTGTAGGCGAAGCTCCCGGGCTCGAGCTGGTCGAGGAACCAGAGGCGGCGCTGGGCAAAGGAAACGGGGAGTGCGCCGCCGTCCCGCGGCAGAGGACGGATCGCCGGCGCTCCCGGCGTGCCATCCGCGGCGCGTCGCGCCGCCTCCACGGCGGCGGCGAAGCCGGCGAGGGTCGGGGTCTCGAAGAGGGCGCGCAGCGGCATCTCGACGGCGAAGGCATCGCGCACCCGGGAAAGCAGGCGGGTGGCGAGCAGCGAGTGGCCGCCGAGGACGAAGAAGTCGTCGCCGGCAGCGATCCGCTCGCGGCCGAGCAGCTCGCTCCACAGGGCGGCGAGCAGCTCCTCGACCGGCGTCAGCGGTCGCGCCGAAAGGGACTCGGCCGTCGTCTCCTCCGGGGCCGGCGCCGGCAGCGCCCGGCGGTCGACCTTCCCAGTCCGGGTGAGCGGCAGCGCGGCGAGCTCCACGAAGGCGGCCGGCACCATGTAGTCGGGGAGGGTGCGGGCGAGGAAGGCGTGCAACTCGGCGGCAGGCGGCATCACTCCACCGATCACCAGATAGGCGACCAGGCGCCGGTCGCCGGGGAGGTCCTCGCGCACCACCACCACGCACTCACGGACGCCGGCGAAGCGCGCCAGCGCCGCCTCGACCTCCCCCAGCTCGATGCGGAAGCCGCGGATCTTGACCTGGAAGTCGGCGCGGCCGGCGAAGTCGACCAGGCCGTCCGGACGGTAGCGGCCGAGGTCGCCGGTCTTGTAGATCCGGTCGGAGGGAGAAGGCTGCGAAGCGAACGGGTTGGGGAGGAAGCGCGCCGCGGTCAGCGCGGCGTCGCCGAGATATCCCTGCGCCAGATGATGGCTGCGCAGGTGCAGCTCGCCGGCCTCGCCGATCCCGGCCGGGAGCCCGGCGCGGTTGAGCACCAGGAGCTGGGCGTCCTCGGCGCCGCGGCCGAGCGGCAGCACCTCGTGGCCGAGCGCCCGCCAGGCGGGCTCCCCGGGGCGCGGAATCTCGAAGAAGGAGAGGGTGCGCTGCGTCTCGGTCGAGCCGTAGAGATTGATGGCGGCAAGGTAAGGGGCCAGCCGTTGCAGGCGCGCCACCTCGGACTTCCGGAGCAGGTCGCCGACCACGAAGACGCGGCGCAGCGACGGCATCCCCGCCTCTTCTCCGGAGTCCGCGGCTGACATCGTCAGCAGCTCCAGCATCGCCGGGGTCAGGTTGAGGACGGTGACCCCCTCGGCGCGCACCCAGGAGGCCAGGTAGCCGGCCTCGCCGATGCGCTCGGGGTCTGGGACACAGAGCGCCGCGCCGAGCCAGAGCGGGGTGAAGACGTCGCGCTGCAACGGGTCGTGCGAGAGCCCGGAGAGCATGCCGAAGCGGTCCGCCGCCGAGAGGCCGAAGCGGCGGCCGAACCAGGGGTTGAAATGGGAGAGCGGGCCGTGGCGGCCGACCACCCCCTTGGGGCGTCCCGTCGAGCCGGAGGTGAAGGTGAGGCAGGCCGCGTCGTCCGGGCCGACCGGCACCGCCGGATCGCTCGTTGAAAAACCGGAGAAGGCGGCGCGGCGCTCCTCCGCCATCGCCGGCAGCTCGATCCGCACGCCGCAGCCGAGGGCCGCCAGCTCGTCGATCACGGCTGCGGGCACCGCCGGCGCTCCCGGGACGCCGAGCCAGGCCGCCGGGCGGCCGATCCGCAGGTATTCGACCAGGCGCTCGGCGGGATAGGCGGGGTCGAGGATCATGAACGCCGCGCCGGCCTTGAGCGCTCCCATCAGCGCCCAGGCGAGCGCCGGCGCGCGGCGCGCCCAGACGGCCGCCACGTCGCCGCGCCCGACCCCCGCCGCCAGCAGCCGGCGGGCGAGCCGATTGGAGAACGCCTCGAGCTCGGCGTAGCTCCACGCCTCGCCGTCCGCGCCGCGCAACGCGAGCGCTTCGGGAGAGCGTTCGGCGCTGCGCGACAGCCCCCGATGGACGGCGCCCATCCACTCGTCGCCGAGCAGGGCGGCGGGATCGGGGAGGCGGAGGGCCGCCTCCGGAGTGACCAGCGAGTAGGCGAAGGCCCGCTCCCCCGGCGCCGCGACGGCCTGAGCGAGGAGGCGCTCGAGCTGGCGCGGCAACTCCTCCATCCGCGCGCGGTCGAAGAGGTCGGCGTTGTAGACCGTGCTGATCCCGATCCGGCCGCCACGCTCCTCGACGTAGAGGGTGAAGTCGAACTTCGCGTCGGGCTCGGGCGGCTCGGCGATCTCGGCGTCCACCCCCGGGATCGCCAGGCGCGCCTCGGCGAGGGTGATCATGTTGAACAGCACCTGGAAGAACGGGGTGCGGCTGAGCTGCCGCTCGGGTTGCAGCTCCTCGAGGAGCTTCTCGAACGGCACCTCCTGGTAGCGATAGGCGGCGAGCGCCCCCTCCTTCACCCGCGCCAGGAGCTGCCGGAAGGTCGGGTCGCCCGAGAGGTCGCTGCGCAGCACCAGGTTGTTGAGGAAGAAGCCGATCAGCCGCTCGGTTTCCACCCGGCGGCGGCCGGCGCTCGGCGAGCCGACGACGACGTCGTCCTGGTCCGCCAGGCGGGCGAGCAGGAGCTTGAAACCGGCGAGCAGGGTCATGAACAGCGAGGCCCCCTCGCGGCGGGAGAGCCCGTGCAGGGCCTGCGTCAGCTCGCCCGGGAAGACGTGGTGCACGACGTCGCCGCGGTGGGTCTGCACGGCGAGGCGCGGCCGGTCGGTGGGGAGCTCGAGCGCCGGCGGAGCGCCCGCCAGCCGCTGCCGCCAGTAGTCGAGCTGCCCGGCGAGGACCTCCCCGCGCAGCCAGTCGCGCTGCCAGACGGCGAAGTCGGCGTACTGGATCGGCAGCGCGGCGAGCGGCGAGGGAGCGCCGGCGGCGAACGCCGGGTAGAGCGCCGAGAGCTCGTCGAAGAAGAGGCCGATCGACCAGCCGTCCGAGACGATGTGGTGCATGTCGAGCAGCAGCAGGTGGTCGGCGGTGCCGAGGCGCACCAGGGCGAGGCGGACGAGCGGCCCGCGCTCGAGGTCGAACGGCGTCTTCGCCTCGGCGGCCAGCAGGCGCGCCCCCTCGGCCTCGCGCAAGGCCGCGGGGAGCCCGCCGAGGTCGACGAGCGGGAGCGCAACTGCCGGCGCAGCCGGGGCGATCACCTGCACCGGCACGCCGTCGACGGTAGCGAAGGTGGTGCGCAGCGCCTCGTGGCGGCGGACCACCTCGGAGGCGGCGCGCGCGAGCACGGCGGCGTCCAGCGCGCCGCGCAGGCGGAGGGGGAACGGCATGTTGTACGCCGCGCTGCCGGGCTCCAGGCGGTCGAGCAGCCAGAGGCGCTGCTGGGCGAAGGAGAGGGGGGGCGTGGCGGGGACGGCCGGGCGCTGCGGAATGACGTCCCCCTCACCACCCTCGCCGTGCTCGAGCAGCGACTGCACCAGACGGCCGGCGGCGGCGGCGAGCCCGGCCGGCGTCGGATGCTCGAAGAGGGCCTGGAGCGGCAGCTCGACGTCGATCGCCTCGTGCAGACGGGCGAGCACCTTGGTCGCCACCAGCGAGTGGCCGCCGAGGTCCCAGAAGCTGTCGTGGGCCCCGACGCGCTCGACCCCCAGCACCTCGCACCAGATCCCCGCCACCAGCTCCTCGAGCGGCGTGCGCGGCGCCACCCACTCCTCTCCGGCATCGCCCGCCGGCTCCGGATCGATGGCGGCGAGCGCCCGGCGGTCGACCTTGCCGTTGGGGGTGAGCGGCAAGGCCGGCAGGACCACGAAGGCCGCCGGGATCATCGGCTCGGGGAGGCGGGCGCGCAGCCCCTCGCGCAGCGCGGCGACGGAGAGCCCGGCATCTGAATTCGGAGCCGCCGCCGCGACGTAGGCGATCAGCCGGCGCTCGCCGGGGCCGTCCTCGCGCACCAGTACCGTGGCCGCGGCCACCCCCGGCTGGGCGAGGAGCGCCGCCTCGATCTCCCCCGGCTCGATGCGGAAGCCGCGGATCTTGACCTGACCGTCGATCCGCCCGAGGAACTCGATCGCTCCGGACTCCAGACGGCGCACCAAGTCCCCCGTGCGGTAGAGGCGCGCGCCGGGTACGTTCCCCTGCCCGTCGGGGACGAAGCGCTCGGCGGTGAGGTCGGGGCGGCCGAAGTAGCCGCGCGCCACCCCGTCGCCGCCGGCGTACAGCTCCCCTGGCACCCCCACCGGCACCTCGCCGCCCCAGCGGTCGAGGACGTGGACGGTGGTGTTGGCGAGCGGCAGGCCGATCGGCACCGTCGCCGGCCCTCCCGGGATGGCCGCGACCGCCTCCACCCGGTGCCAGGTGGTGAAGGTCGTCCCCTCGGTCGGCCCGTAGACGTGGAGCAGGCGCTCCGGAGGCCCGGCGGCGAGGCAGGCGGCGACCGTCGCGGGATCGACCGCCTCGCCGCCGAAGAGGACGGCGCGCGGCGTACGCAGCGCCCGCGGGTCCTCGCGCACCAGCAGGTTGAAGAGCGCGGTGGTGAGGAAGAGGGTGCTGATCCCGCGCGCCGCGATCTCCGCCGCCAGCCGCCGCGGCGACAGGGTCACCTCGCGCGGGATCACCACCAGGGTGGCGCCGTTGAGCAGCGCCCCCCAGACCTCGAAGATGGCGGCGTCGAACGCCGGGTTCGAGAGATGGGCCACGCGGTCGCCGGGCGCGAGCTGGAGGTAGTCCGTCTCGCGCACCAGCCGGGCGACCGCCTGATGCGGCACGGCCACCCCTTTGGGACGGCCGGTCGAGCCCGAGGTGTAGGTCACGTAGGCGAGGTTGCCGGGATCGGCCGTGTCGAGGATCTCCGGGCCGGCCTCTGCGAGCTCTTCGAGATCGTCGAGGAGCAGCGTGCGGAAACCTTCCCCGGAGATCCCTTCCGGCAGCCCGCCGCGGGCGACCACCACCGGGGCGCCGGTGTCGGCGAGCACGTAGCGCAGGCGCTCCGCCGGGTCCTTGGGATCGAGCGGGACGTAGGCGCCCCCCGCCGCCAGCACGGCGAGCGCCGCCACCACCATCCCGGCCGAGCGCTCGAGGAGGAGGACGACCAGCACCTCCTCCCCCACGCCCGCGGCGCGCAGGCGCCGTGCCAGGCCGCCAGCCCGCGCCGCCAGCTCGCCGTAGGTGAGCGCCTCTTCGCCGGCAACCACCGCCAGGGCCCCGGGCGCGCGCCGCGCCTGCTCGGCGAAGAGGGCGGGGATCGTCGCCTCCCGGGGATAGCCGGTCGCCGTGCGGTTCCAGGCGGCCAGCTGCTCGCGCTCTCCGGCGGCGAGGAGCGGCAGATCCGCGACGCGTGCCGCCGGATCGGCCACGATCGCCGCGAGCAGGACCTCGAAGTGGGCCAGCAGGCGGTCGATGGTGGCGGCATCGAAGAGGTCGGTGGCGTACTCGGCGGTGGCGGCGAGCCCCGCCGCGGAGGGTTGCAGCGCCAGGGTGAGGTCGAACTTCGCGGTCCCGGTGTCGGCGGTCTCCTCCGCTTCGAGGGTCACCCCACCGCCGAGCGCCAGCAGCGCCGGAGGCGGGTCCTGGAGCACGAAGGAGACCTGGAACAGCGGGTTGCGGGAGAGGTCGCGCCCGGGCGCCAGCTCGCCGACCAGCCGCTCGAACGGCAGGTCCTGGTGGGCGTAGGCGCCGAGCGCCGCCTCGCGGATCTGGGCGAGGAGCGCCGCGAAGCTCGGCTCGCCCGCCAGGTCGGCGCGCAGCACCAGGGTGTTGACGAAGAAGCCGATCAACCCCTCGAGCTCCGGCCGGTTGCGATTGGCGACCGGCGAGCCGATGCGTACGTCCTCCGCCCCGGTGTAGCGGTAGAGCAGGGCGGCGAAGGAGGCGAGCAGGGTCATGTAGAGGGTTGTCCCCTGATGTCCCTGCCGCCGGCCGAGCGCCTCGGCGGCGCCGGCGAGCCCGGCCGGCAGGGCGCGGAAGGCGAGCGCGCCGCGCTGGCTCGGCAGCGGCGGCCGGGGGCGGTCGGCCGGCAGGTCGAGCGCCGGCGGATCGCCTCCATCGCTCGCGAGAGCCTGCCGCCAGTAGGCGAGCTGCGCCGCGAGCACCGGCCCGGCCAGCCACTCGCGCTGCCAGAGCGCGAAGTCGGGGACCTGCACGGCGAGCTCGGGGAGGGGCGACGGAGTGCCGGCGAGCGCGGCGGCGTGGAGCGTCGCCAGCTCCCCCACCAGCACGTCGATCGACCAGCCGTCGGCGACGATGTGGTGGAGGTTCAAGAGCAGCAGGTGATCCTCGCCGCACTCGTCGCAAAAGCGCAGCAGGGTGGTGCGCAGCAGCGGGCCACGGGCGAGGTCGAAGGGGGCGAGCGACTCGGCCGCCGCCAGCCGGCCCGCCTCTGCCTCGCGCGCCGCGGCGGGGAGAGCCGCGAGGTCGACGACGGGGAGCGGATGGGGGGCGGCGGGGGCGATCACCTGCACCGGCTCGGCGTCGACCCGGGCGAACGTCGTGCGCAGCGCCTCGTGGCGGCGGACGATCTCGCTGAGCGCCGCGGCGAGCGCGGCCACTCCCCCCCCCAATGCCGTGCCGAGCGGGCCGCGCAGCCGGAAGGCGAAGGGCATGTTGTAGATCGGCTTGCCGGGATCGAAGCGGTCGAGGAACCAGAGCCGCTCCTGGCCGAACGAGAGCGGCAGCTTCTCCCCCCGCGTCCGATGCGTGAGCGGCGGCTCCGGCCCCCACGCCTCGCGGCTCGCCGACTCGATGCGGCGGGCGAGCGCCGCGACCGTCGGATTCTCGAACAGCGTCCGCACCGACAGCTCGACGCCGAACAGGCGGCGCAGCCGCGATAGCACGCGGGTGACCAGCAGCGAATGGCCGCCGAGCTCGAAGAAGCTCTCCCGCGCGCCGACCGTCTCCACCCCCAGCACCTCGGCGAAGACCGCCGCCACCGCCTCCTCGACCGCCCCCCGCGGCATCGTCCGCTCCCCTGCCGCCGCTGCCTCGCCGGCCGTCATCTCCAGCGCGGCGAGCGCCCGGCGGTCGACCTTGCCGTTGGGGGTCAGCGGCAGGGTATCGAGCAGCTTCCAGGCCGTGGGCACCATGTACTCCGGCAGCCGCGCCCGCAACCCCTCCCGCAGCTCCCCCACCACGCCCGCGGCACCGCCCGCCACCACGTACGCCGCGAGATGCGTCCCCAGGGCGGCGTCCTGGCGCGCCAGCACCGCCGCCGCGGCGACCCCCGGCAGCCGGCAGAGCGCCTCCTCGACCTCCCCCAGCTCGACGCGGAAACCGCGGATCTTCACCTGGTGATCGAGCCGCCCGAGGAACTCGAGCACGCCGTCCGGCCGGTAGCGCACCAGATCCCCCACCCGGTACATCCGCGCTCCGGGACTGCCCGCAGACGAAGAGAAGGGGTCGGGGACGAACCTCTCCGCCGTCAGGTCGGGGCGGCCGAGATACCCCCGGGACACCCCGGCGCCGCCGAGGTAGAGCTCCCCCGGCACGCCGACCGGCACCGGGCTGAGGTTCGCGTCCACCACCCACCCCTGCTCGCCGTCGAGCGGGCGGCCGATCGCCGGCGCCCGCGTGGAGCCGCGCTCGATCAGCTCCCAGGTGGAGAAGGTGGTGTCCTCGGACGGGCCGTAGACGTTGTATAGGCGCTCGATCCCCGCCTGCGCGTAGATGCGGTCGGCGAGCGCCCGCGGCACCGCCTCGCCCCCCAGGTTCACCGTCACCACCGAGGCGGGAACGCCCCCCATGCGCAGCAGCTCGGCCATCGCCGACGGCACCGTGTCGATCACCCGCACCGCGCCGGCGACGGCGGCCGGCAGCGCCGGCAGGGCCAGCGCGTTCTCGGCCAGGATCACCGTCCCTCCCCACGCGAGCGGCGCGAACAGCTCGAAGACCGACATGTCGAAGGTGATCGAGGTCGAGGCCAGCATCCCGGAGAGCTCCAGGTCCGAGTACTCGCGGCGCGCCCAGCGCATCAGCACGACGGCGCTACGGTGCTCGATCGCCACCGCCTTCGGGCGCCCCGTCGAGCCCGAGGTGTAGATCAGGTAGGCGAGGTTCCCCGGCCCGGCCCCCGCAGAGAATCCGGAGGGCACACCCTCGAGGCGATCCAGAAGCAATGTACGTGCGTCATGCGCGGGCAGCTTGTCCTCCAGGCCGGAGCGGGTGAGCACTACGGCGGCGCCGCTGTCCGCGAGGAGGAGCCGCAGGCGTTCCGTCGGGTAGTCGAGGGCGAGCGGCACATAGAATCCCCCTGCCTCGAGGGTGGCGAGGAGGGCCGCCACCAGCCCGGCCGAGCGGTCGAGAAAGATGCCGACCCCGACCTCGGGCCCCACCCCCGCCGCGCGCAGCCGCGCCGCCAGCGCCGCCGAGCGCGCCGCGAGCTCCGCGTAGCTCAGGCGCTCCTCGCCGGCGATCAGCGCCAGGGCGTCCGGCGTGCGTGCCGCCTGCGCGGCGAACAGGCCGTGCAGGGTCGCGTCGTCGGGGACGTCGGGGACGTCGGGGACGTCGGGGCGCGGGCGCGCGGCGGGCTCCGCATTCCACGCCACCAGCTCGGCCTGCTCCGCGGCGGTGAGCAGCGGCAGCTCGAGGACCGGCGCCGCGGGGGCCGCCGCGAGCCCCGCCATCAGCACCTCGAGGTGCCCGGCCATCCGCTCGATGGTGGCGTCGTCGAAGAGGTCGGTGCTGTACTCCCAGGCCGCCGCGAGCCCGTCCGCCATCTCCTCGAGGAAGAGGCTGAGGTCGACCCGGGC
The DNA here is from genome assembly GCA_963756595.1 of uncultured Acidobacteriota bacterium. Classification (GTDB taxonomy): domain Bacteria; phylum Acidobacteriota; class Thermoanaerobaculia; order Multivoradales; family UBA5704; genus DATARR01. The sequence goes on along the minus strand of CAVWOZ010000059.1, from coordinate 101,197 downwards.
GACGCCCGATTCGAGCTCGCGCAATGTCATCGCGACCCCGGGGGCGAGCTCGCGGGTGAGGCGCGGGGCGTTGCCGAGGATGATCAGCACGTCGACCAGCGGGTTGCGCGACAGGTCGCGGACGGGCGAGATCGCCTCGACCAACTGGTCGAAGGGGACGTCCTGGTTGCCGTAGGCGCCGAGCGTCGTCTCGCGGACGCGGGCGAGCAGCTCGCCGAACCCCGGGTTGCCGGCGAGGTCGCCGCGCAGGGCGAGCAGGTTGACGAAGTAGCCGATCATCCCCTCGACCTCGACCCGCCGGCGGTTGGCGATCGGCGACCCCACCAGCAGGTCGGTGCTCCCCGTATAGCGGCAGAGCAGGACGTCGAAGGCGGCGAGCAGGGCGATGTAGAGCGTCCCGTCGGCCTCCCGGCCGCGGGCGCTCAAGGCCGCGACCAGCTCGCGCGGCACGGTGCGGTGGACCCGCGCGCCGGCGTGCGTGTTTACCCCCGAGCTCCCCGGGCGCGGCCGGTCGGCCGGCAGGTCGAGCACGGGGAGGGGCCCCCGCAGGCTCTGCCGCCACCATGCCATCTGCCGCTCGAGCTCGCCGCCCAGCAGCCACTCCCGCTGCCAGGCGGCGAAGTCGGCGTACTGGACCGGCAGCGGCGGCAATGTCTGCGACGTCGAGGCCTCCCCGCGGAGGGCGGCGGCGTAGAGGGCCGCCAGCTCGGAGACGAAGACCCAGAGCGACCAGTCGTCGGTGACGATGTGGTGCATCGCGATCAGCAGGCGGTGCTCGCTCGCCTGGAGCCGCAGCAGGCGGAGGCGCAGCACCGGGCCACGCTCGAGGTCGAACGGGGTGCGCGCCTCGGCGGCGGCGAGGCGCGCCGCCTCGGCGGCCCGCGCGGCGTCCGGCAGGGCGGCGAGGTCGCAGAGCGGGAGCTCCACCGCCAGCTGGCGGGAGATCCACTGCACCGGCAGGCCGGCGGGAGCGCGGAAGGTGGTGCGCAGCGACTCGTGACGGCGGACGATGGCGGCCGCCGCGGCGGCGAGGAGCGCCGGATCGAGCGCCCCGTCGAGGGCGAGGGAGAAGGCCGTGGTGTAGAGCGGCGACCCCTGGAGCAGGGTCTCGGCGAACCACAGCCCCTGCTGCGCGAAGGAGACCGGCAGGGCGAATCCGGCCGCGTCCGGCCGCGGCACGGCGGGGATCTCCCAGCCGGTGCCGTCCGCCGCCGTCTCTTCAGGCACCGAGCCGCCGAGGACGGCGGCGAGCCGGGCCACCGTCGGGTACGCGAAGAGGTCCCGCGGCCGCAGCTCGACCCCGAGGCGGGCGCGCAGGCGCGACAGCACCTGCGTCGCCTTGAGCGAGTGGCCGCCCAGCGCGAAGAAGTCGTCGTCGGCGCCGACCCGCTCGACGTGCAGCACCTCGGCGAAGATCTCCGCCAGCCGCTCCTCCACCGCGGAACGGGGAGCGACGTAGCTCTCCTCTCCCGGCTCGGGCGCGGGGAGGGCGCGGCGGTCGACCTTGCCGTTGGGGGTCAGCGGCAGCGCGGCGAGGAAGACCCACGCCGCGGGGACCATGTAGTCGGGAAGCTCGCGGCCGAGCGCCGCGCGCAACTCGTCGGCCGCCGGCGGGGCGTCCCCCGAGCGGGGCACGACGTAGCCCACCAGCCGCTTCTCCCCGCGCTCGCCGGCGTCGCCTGCGTCGCGGGCGAGCACCACCGCCTCGCGCACGGCCGGCTGGCGGCGGAGCACCGCCTCGATCTCCCCCAGCTCGATGCGGAAGCCGCGGATCTTCACCTGGAAGTCGATGCGGCCGATGAAGTCGAAATCGCCGGACGGCAGCAGGCGGCCGAGGTCCCCCGTCCGGTAGAGCCGCTCGCCCGGCGCGCCGGACGGGTCGGGGAGGAAGCGCTCGGCCGTCAGGTCGGGGCGCCCACGGTAGCCGCGGGCCAGCCCGACGCCGCCGATCAGGATCTCGCCGGGCTCGCCGGCGGGAGCCGGCGTCAGGTCGGGAGCGGCGAGCCAGACGCGGACGCCGTCGACCGGCTTGCCGATCGGCGGCGCCGGCACCGCCCCCGCGCCGCCGATCGCTTGCGCCGACGTGGTGACGACGCTGTTCTCGCTGGGGCCGTAGAGGTTCCAGAGCACGAACGGCTGGTCCGCCCGCAGCCCGAGGTGGACGCGGTCGCCGCCAGTGGTCAACTCGCGCAGCACGGCGTCCGCCGGCCAGGGGTGCTCGAGCATCGCCTCGGCCACCGGGGTGGAGAGGAAGCAGTGGGTGATCCGCTCGCGCACCAGCCAGTCGATCAGGCGCGGCGGCGAGAGGATCAGCTCCTCCTCCGGAATGTGCAGGCTGGCGCCGGCCGTCAGCGCCGACCAGACCTCGAAGACCGAGACGTCGAACGCCGACCCCGCCGAGCGGACAGCCCGCGCCCCCGGGGCGATGCTCGAATGGCGCCGGTACCAGGCCGTCAGGTTGGCGAGCCCGCGGTGCTCGATCTCCACCCCCTTCGGCTTCCCCGTCGAGCCGGAGGTGTAGATCACGTAGGCGAGGTTGCCGAGCTCCGCCTGGGGGGCGAGGGGGGTGGCGGGCTCCGCCGCGGCGAGCGGCCAGTCGGCGTCGAGGCGGAAGGGGCGCGCCGGCCCCGCGGCGAGCGCCGGCCGCCTCGCCAGCAGGTGCTCCTGCGTGAGCAGCACGGCGCTCCGCGAGCTCTCCAGGATGTAGGCCAGCCGCTCCTCCGGGTAGGCGGGATCGAGCGGCAGGTAACACCCTCCCGCCTTCAGTGCCGCGAGGATCGCCACCATCATCTGGGGCGACCGCTCGGCGAGGACGGCGACCGCCACCTCCGGACCCACCCCCAGCTCGCGCAGGTGGCGCGCCAGGCGGTTCGCCCGCTCGTCGAGCTCGCGGTAGGTCAGCCGGCCGGTGGGGCCGGCCACCGCCAGCGCGTCCGGCGTCGCCGCCGCCCAGCGCTCGAAGGCCTGGTGGACGCAGAGGCCGTCCAGCCGCGGGCCGGGCGACGGCGACGGCGAAGGGGAGCCGGAAGGTCCGGCGGGTGTCTCGTCTGCTGGCATGACTGTATCTCTCGGCGTCCTCGATCGGGCTCGCGGTCCGAACGGCTGCGGTTCTGAAGAAGCTGGAAGGAGTCTGACGCGACCGCGGTCCGGCGGGCTTCGATCCCTCCAGGCCCGCGCAGTGTCCGTTGTTAGAGTGGGAGCCCGGGGCGAGACCGGGACAGCGTGGATGCAGGGCGCCTGCGTAGAAAAACTTTCGCAAGCTCTCCCGACGCAATGTTCTTTTGAACTCGGGCGGTTGGAAATTCGTTTCTTTGAAGGGGGGCGAGCGCGCCGGCGCGCCTGGGGCTTGACAAATCTTCCTGATATGTCCCAGACTCTATGCCTCTTCGAGCACCCTTTTTCCAATCATTCACTCCCTCCTCCCGCGAGACCGCCATGAAAAAAGTGCGCCAGTTCGTAGCCTCCGTCGCCAGCCAGCGCGACGGCAAAACCGAGGATCACGACTGGCCGGTCTACGCCTGGACCCACGAGATGGCCACCAACATGGCCTTCGCCTACGTCCTCCAGGTGCTCAAGATCGAAGGCGACTTCGAGCTCCGCGTCGTCGGTTCCTGACTCCACCGCGCTCTCCCGCCGGCCTCCAGCTACCCCGCAGGGTAGGGACCTTCCCTGCACGGCGGTGCGTTGTCCCGCGCCCACGGGGATGACAACATCCCGGTCCGTGACAGCTATGGGCTGAGGAGATGGACCATTCCATGAGTGAGCATCGGGACCGCACCTACCTTCAGACGCCGGAGCAGTGGACGCGGTTCCTCTCGGCGCTGGTCCATGAGATCCGCACCCCCATCGCCAGCTTCCGCATGCTGGCCGACCTCCTCGCCGACGCCCCGCCGGGGTCGTTCAACGACCAGCACAAGCGCTATACCGAGAACATGCGGGAAGTGGCCCAGGAGATCCAGACGCTGGTGGGCGAGGTGGCCGAGCTGGCGCTCCTCCTCGACGGGCGGGCCATCGTCCGGCCGATCGATTTCCCCCTCGAGCCTCTCGTCGACCAGGTGGAGGAGGCGGTGAGGCCGCTGGCGTGGGAACGGGGGGTCGCGCTCTCCGATTCGCTCGCTCCCGCGGTCCCGGCGCTCTTCCACACCGACCCGGACCGCCTGCGCCAGGCCCTCGTCCTGTTGCTGGGCTCCGCCGTCAGCCATGCGCGGTCCGAGACGTTCCTGCGGCTCGACGTCTCCAGCCGGAACCTGCTCATCGCGATCTCCTCGGACGGCCCGCCGCTGTCGGAGGCGGCGTTGCGGGCTCCTTTCGAGCCTTTCCAGGACGGCATCCGCGCCGGGCGGGCGCGCGGCGGCAGGAGCCTCGCGCTGCCGCTCGCCCGGGAGCTGGTGCGCGCCCTGGGAGGGTCGTTGCAGGCCGAGAACCGCGATGGAAAGCCGGCCTTCGAGCTCTCCCTGCCAACCGCGGGCGCCGCGGCGGCGCCCTAGCCGTCGAGCAGCCGGCGGATCAGGCGCAGCAGATCCTCGGTGGCGAAGGGCTTCTCGAGGAAGGCCTTGCCGAAAGAGGTGCGCGCCCGGTCCCGGCTCGCCAGGGCCTCGTCGCTGTAGCCCGACATCAGGATGATCTTCATCTCCGGATCCTGAGCGGCCAGCCGGCGGGCGAGGTCGACCCCCTTCCCACCCGGCATCACCAGATCGCTCAACAGGAGCTGCAGCCGGTCGCCGTGCGCCGTCGCGAGGTCGAGCGCCTCCGGCGGGTTCGCCGCCGCGAGGACCTTGTAGCCACGGTTCTCGAGCACCGTCTGCAACAGCCCCCGGAACATGTCGTCGTCCTCGACGAGAAGGATGGTCTCCCGGGCCTGGACGGGCGCTTCCGCGGGCGGAGCCGGGGCGGCCGCCACCGACTCGCGGGCGAGCTCCGCCCCCTCGCGGGCCTCCTGGCTGACCCGCGGCAGGTAGATCGAGAAGGTGGTCCCCTGGTCGGGGCGGCTGTCGACCGCGATCCCCCCCTGGCTGCGCCGCACGATGGCATGCACCGTGGAGAGGCCGAGCCCCGTCCCCTTCCCCGGATCCTTGGTGGTGAAGAACGGCTCGAAGATCCGCTTGCGGACCTCCTCGTCCATGCCCATCCCGGTGTCCGCCACCTCGAGCAGGACGTAGGGGCCCGGCGGCAGCCGCCCGCCTTCGACCGCGATCTCCTCGCCCGCTTCGAGGTTGGACAGCGACAGCTCCAGGGAGCCGCCGGAGGGCATCGCGTCACAGGCGTTGACGATCAGGTTGAGGATGACCTGATGCAGCTCGCCGGGATCCCCCCAGACCTGGCCGATGCCGGGCTCGATCCGCCGGCTCAGGGCGATGTCCGCGCTGATCAGGCGGTCGAGCAGGACCTCGACCTCCGCCATCAGCTTCTCGAAGTCGACGGTCTGCGCCTTCACCTCCTGGCGCCGGCTGAACAGCAGGAGCTGGCGGGTCAGCTGCGCGCCGCGCAGGGCGGCACGGTGGATCTGCTCGGCCGCGTGGCGGCCGGGATCGGCGCGCGGCAGGGAGCCGAGGAGCATCTCGCTGTAGCCGCGGATGGTGCCGAGCAGGGTGTTGAAGTCGTGGGCCACGCCGCCGGCCAGGCGTCCGATCGCCTCCATCTTCTGGGACTGGCGGATCTCGGACTCCAGCCGCAGGCGCTCGGTGATGTCGCGCAAGGTGCCGAGGAAGAAGAGCTCGCCCCCCTGGCGCACCTCGCTCACCGCGAGGTCCAGGGGGAAGATCGAGCCGTCCCGGCGCCGCCCTTCGACCTGCCGCCCGATGCCGATGATCCGCGCCTCGCCGGTGGCGACGTAGCGGGCCAGATAGCCGTCGTGCTCCTCCCGCCAGGGTTGCGGTATGAGGAGCTTGACGTTCTGCCCCAGCAGCTCGTCGGAGGCGTAGCCGAACATCTTGCGGACGGCCGGATTGGCCGAGCGGATGATCCCGGCGGTGTCGATCAGCACGATGCCGTCGAGCGCCGCGTTGAGCACCGCCTGCAGCCGCTCCGTGCTCTCCTCCAGCGCCCCCTGCACCCAGCGGCGATCGGAGACGTCCTCCACCATGCCGATGTGATGGGTGGCCCGCTCCCCCTCCTCCTGCAACGGGTACGCCGTCAGCCGCCCCCAGAAGGACGAGCCGTCCTTGCGCACGAAGCGCTTCTCGATCTGGTACGAGCTGCGGCGTCCGGCCAGCATCTCGGCGTAGAGCTGGCGGTTGATCTCGAGGTCGTCGGGGTGGGTGAGGTCGAAGATCGTCCGCCCGGCGAGCTCGTCGGCGGTATAGCCGAGCATCCGCTGATAGGCGGGGTTGGCCTCGACGATCCGGCCCTCGTCCGCCACCGAGGAGATCCGGATGCCGAGGACCGAGCTCTCGAACAGCGCCCGGTAGCGCAGGTCGTTCTCGGAGGGACGGCGGGGAATCTCGAGAATGGGCGCGTCGTCGCTCATCGTCCGTCGGGTCTCCAGGACGGTTGCTGATCCCGAGGGATCTTACAGTTTAAGTTCTTGCTACGTAAAGGCATCTCATTGCCGGCCCTGGCGATCGGCGACCTCGCCGCAGGTCGAGCTCACCCCCGGGTGGGAAGAAGGGGGACGGGCTCCTAGCTGCCCGGAGGGCGCCGCTCAGCTCTGGGGGCCGGGGGCGATCATGCCGTGGCGCAGGGCGAAGCCGACCACCTGCGCGCGGTTGTGCAGGTGCAGCTTGTCGAGGATGTTGCGGACGTGGAACTTGATCGTGTTCTCGCTGACTCCGAGCTGCTTGGCGAGCTTGTGGTTCGAGGTGACGCCGCTCACCAGCAGCTCGAGCACCTCGCGCTCGCGGTCGGTGAGGGCGTCGGGGTCGTGGGTCTCGGCCGCCGGCCGCGGCGGCCGGGCGAACTCCTGGAGCAGCTTGCTCGCCAGCAGCGGCGTCAGCGCCGGCTCGCCGCGCCCCACCCCCTCGAGCAGGGAGAAGAGCTCGCGCGACTCGAGGTTCTTGAGCAGGTACCCTTGAGCGCCCGACTTGATCGCCTCGAAGAGCTTGGCGTCGTCGTCCGAGGCGGTGAGGATGACGACCTTCACCTCCGGCAGCTCGGCGCTGATCCGGCGGGTCGCCGCCAAGCCGTCGAGGCCGGGCATCGAGAGGTCCATGAGGACGATATCCGGCCGCAGCCGGTGCGCGAGGTCGACCGCCTCCCCCCCCTCCCGCGCCTCGCCCACGACCTCGAACCCCCGCGCGGTGAGCAGGCTGCACAGGCTCTCACGAAACAACGTGTGGTCGTCCGCGATCACGATACGCATTCGGGGGGGCTTCCTCCCTGACAGTGCAGCCAGTATATCTCCGCCGCCTCGTTGCCGTCGACGGTGATCCGGCGTGCCTCGTTCCTGCAATCTCCAGTCGCGCAGTCGCGGACGGTGGAAACGTCAGCGCAGCCAGCGTTGGAAGAGGAGGGGGGCGACGAGGACCCAGAGCGGGACGAGGGCCCACAGGCGCCCATGGCGGAGGTCGTAGTCGGCGAGCAGCCGGCGCCAGGACTGCTTCGACAGGTAGTGCCCGGCGAGGAGCTCGAAAGCGAGCGTCAGGGCGAGCCAGAGGCTGCCGATGGCGCCCGCCTCGCCCGGCGACGCCGGCGGCCAGACGCGCAGCACGCCGCCGATGTAGACGGCGAAGAGGACGAGCAGGAGGAGGGTCGAGAGCTGGTGCGCGCGCAGCTCGTCGAGCCGTCGGCGCAGCGCGAGCTCGCGCAGCGCCCCGTTGGCGACGGCGAGCGCGAGCATCGGCAGCCAGAGCAGGAGCCAAAGCAGGAGATGACGCCACATCCTCGGCTTCCCCGTCCGTCAGCTCCCCGGCGGCGCGACGGGGACGGTGACGATCGCCACCAGATAGAGGAGCACCCCGGCGGCCACCAGCAGGCCGCCCAGGCCGAGGAAGACCAGGAAGGCGGTGGGGTGCGGCCAGTACATCGTCGCCGCCTCGACCGCGAGCCCCAGGGCCACCAGGATGCCGGCGAGCCGCAGCCGCCGGTGGAGCCGGGGATTGACCATCGTGATGACCTCCGCGGGGACCGCCGTCGTGACCTCCCGCGTGACCGCCGTCATGGCTTTCCCTCCTGCCACAGCTTGAGGGTGGCGAGATGGTGCACGTCGTGGACCTTGTCGTGGCACTCGAGGCAGGAGGTCGAATTCTTCGCCAGCTCGGCGCGCACCCCCTGGTGGGCCTCGTTCGCCTCGAACGTGCGGGCGCCGCCGTGGCAGTGCAGGCACTCCCGGTTGTTGTAGGGATCGTAGAGCTTGATCTCCTTGGGGATGGTGCCGAGGTAGTTGACGTAGACGTGGCGCAGCCCGCGCAGCTTCGCCTTGTAGTCGCCGAACAGGGTGTAGGTGGTATGGCAGGTGAAGCAGGCGTGGTCGCGCGGCACCCGGTTGTTCTGGTAGTGGCGGGCCGGCAGGTAGGCGGCGTCGTCCACCCGCAGGCTGCGGCCGTAAGGCTCCATCACGTGGCACGACAGGCAGAACCGGGTGCTCTTCGCGGTCTCGATCTGCGCCGAGGTGCCGAGCCCGGTCACCAGCAGCGGGAAGAGGAAGAGCGCCAGGAAGGCGAGGACCTTGCCGCCGCGCGCCGCGAGCAGCCCCGGGCGCAGCACCAGCAGGACGATCAGGGCGATCGTCACCAGGACGATCGCCAGGAATCCGGAGCTCGGCAGCATGGCGGCCGTCCCCTTACTTCTTCTGCTGCTGGAGCCAGGAGATCAGGGCGGCGAGCTCGGCGTCCGAGCCGGTGAAGGTCTTGCCGTGCTTCTTGCCGTTGATCTCGATCTCTTTGTGCAGGAACTTGGTGAGCTTGGCGGGGTCTTCCTTCGCCGCCAGGTTGGTGAGGTCGGGGCCCGCCACCTTCTCGGACTTGACGGTGCGCTCGATGCCGGCCGAGGAAACCGAGTGGCAGAGGCTGCACTTCTGGGCCATGAAGACCGCCTTGCCGTCCACCGCCCCGGCGGCCGCGGCCGGCGCCGCGGCGCCGCGGGCGGAGCCCGAATAGAGCATGGCGAACAGGACCGTCCCGGAGAGCACGGAGAGGGTAAAGCCGATCGTCTGCCGCATGGCTCCTCCTTCAAGGATTGAGTTGAGTTTCCCGAACGCCATGATCGCAACCCGAGGCGCCGCCGGGCGACCCCCGTGCGGGCGGTTTTGCCGCTCTCCCTCTCCCACCTCCCGGGGTAGGTCCCCCACCTACCCGCCGGAGATGGTTTCCCGTCCCCCAGGCTGTTGGGCGCGTCCCCCGCCTGTCGATAGATTGCAATCCGTCTCCAATGAAGCAGAAACCGGAGGAGTCCTCCATGAGGTCGATCCGCTTGCCGATTCCGCTCCTGGCCGTGGTTGCGCTCCTGGCGCTCGCCCCCGCGGCCCTCGCGCAACCCGCGCCGTCAACCCCTCCGGCGCCGGCCGCCTCCGGCTTCGTGGGCTCCGACCTCTGCGTCTCCTGCCACACCGTGGAGGCGGAGCATCTCGCCAAGACCCCGCACGGCAAGGGGAAGTTCGCCAGCCTCTCGTCCACCGGCTGCGAGACCTGCCACGGCCCCGGCGCCGCGCACGTCGCCAACCCCGAGGACAAGGCGTTGCAGCCGCGCATCGACAAGTGGAGCGCGAGCCAGCAGACGGCCGTCTGCCAGAAGTGCCACACCGGCGGCCAGCAGTTCTTCTGGCGCGGCAGCGTCCACCAGACCCGCGGCCTCTCCTGCCTGTCCTGCCACAGCGTCCACTCCTTCAAGTCGGAGACGGCGCAGCTCAAGCAGGCCGGGACCACCGAGGCCTGCCTCTCCTGTCACAAGGACGTGCGCGCCGACCTCTGGAAGACCTCGCACCACCCGATCCGCGAGGGGAAGATCGGCTGCACCGACTGCCACAACCCCCACGGCACGCAGACCCGCGGCCTGATCAAGGCGGCGTCGGTCAACGAGCAGTGCTACACCTGCCACACCGAGAAGCGCGGCCCCTTCCTCTGGGAGCACGCGCCGGTGCGCGAGAGCTGCCTGAACTGTCACACGCCGCACGGCTCGAACCACCAGAAGCTGCAGAAGACCGCGACCCCGTACCTGTGCCAGCAGTGCCACTCGAACACCCGGCACCCGGGCACCCTCTACGACGGCACCACCCTGGCGGATCAGTCGCGGTCGAGCAACCGTATCTTCAACCGCGCCTGCCTGGACTGCCACGCCGCCGTCCACGGCAGCAACAATCCGTCGAGCCCCTATCTGGGCCACTAGGAGGACGCCATGCGAATGAGAAGCAGCCTCCGTGAGTCGTTCGTCCTTAGGGCCGCCCTCCTCTCCGCGCTGCTCGCCGCCGGCTCCGGCGCCATCTTCGCGCAGGGGGCCCAGGAGACGCAGCCGACCCCACCGCCGCCGGAGGCCCCCGCGGCGGCAATGCCCGCCGAAGCGCCCGCCCCGGCACCGGCCGCCGAGCCGGCCAAGGAGCCCGCCAAGGGGTTCGTCTTCCACGTCGATCCCTTGGTGCTCGGCGTCGTCCACTCCCACGTCGACTCCGACTCGGCGAAGTGGGAGGAGTACCGCGACATGAGCGGCGGCTTCGTGATCCCCAAGCTCCGCCTGCTCGGCGACGGCCCGGGCGACCGCACGCTCGACTTCAACGCCGAGAACCTGCGGCGCGACGACGCCCGCTACACCCTGAGCTACGGGATCCCGGGGAGCTACGAGCTCACCCTCGACTACAACAAGATCCCCCACCACTTCGGCAACGACGGCCACATGCTGTGGACGGAGACCAGCCCGGGGCGGTTCCAGATCGCCGATTCCGTCCAGTCCGCGATCCAGAACGCGATCGTGGCGCAGTACGCGCTCAACCCGGCGGGGGTCAACTTCGCCTTCCTCAACCGGCTGATCTCCCCCTACCTCGCCACCGCCCAGCGGATCAACCTGGGGCTCCAGCGCGACCGCCTCCTGGCCCGGCTCGACCTCGGCCGCATGGGACCGTTCGCCTGGGACCTCGAGTACGACCACGAGAAGCGCACCGGCAACCGGGCCTACGGCGGCAGCTTCGGCTTCAGCAACGCCACCGAGCTCCCCGAGCCGATCGACTACGACACCACCGGCGCCGAGATCGCCGGCGAATGGAACACCAAGACCAGCGGCCTCGCCTTCGGCTACCGCTTCTCGAAGTTCGAGAACAACGTCAGCACGATGATCTTCGACAACCCGTTCCGCGCCACCAGCGCGACCGACCCGTCGGCCTACACGGCCCCCGGCGCCGGCTCGATCGGCGGCTCCGCGCTCGGCCTCGCCGACCTCGCGGCCAGCAACCGCGCCGACCTCCTGTTCGTGCGCGGGCGCACCCGCTTCGGCACCTGGTTCGCCACCGGCAGCGCCTCCTACGACGCGATGAAGCAGGACGATCCGCTGCTCCCCTACACCCTGAACTCGTCGATCGTGGGCCTCAATGCCAACGGCACGACCTTCGATCCCACCAACCCGGCGAACCTGCCGACGCGCTCGGCCGACCGCAAGACCGACGCGACCTCCTTCAACGGCGACCTCGGCACCCGCTTCGGCCAGAGCGTCGACCTCACCGTCCGCTATCGCTACTACGACCTCGACAACAAGTCGCCGCGCCTCGAGTTCCCCGGCTACGTCCGCTTCGACGCCGTCTGGGAGGCGATCGGACGGGTCACCGTCCCCTACTCCTACACGAGGCAGAACAGCAGCGTCGAGCTGGGCTGGGACCTCGCCCACGCCACCCGCCTCGCCTTCTCCTTCGCCCGCGACAGCTGGGACCGCAAGCTGCGCGAGATCGGCAACTCCGACGAGAACCTCTGGAAGGCGACCTTCGACTCGCGGCCGGTCTCCTGGTTCTCGCTGCGCTCGAGCTATTCGTACGGCGACCGCTCGATCGGCCACTACGACGTCGCCGCCGCCGAGGCCAGCTTCGTCGAGGCGGAGATCCCCACCAACCTCCCCGACCTGCGCAAGTTCGACGAGGCGGCCAGGAAGCAGCACCTCTACAACGTCCAGGCGCAGTTCTTCCCCAGCGAGGCGTGGACCTTCTTCGCCGGGATGACCGGCAACCAGCAGAAGTTCGGCGAGAGCCTGTTCGGCCTGCAGAAGGACGACATGACCGACTACAACGCCGAGCTCAGCTACGCGCCCGGCGACAACTTCAACCTCTTCCTCTTCGGCAGCCGCCAGGACCATACCGTCGACCAGGCGGCCCGGCAGTCCGGCGCCAGCCCGTCGACCAACCCGCTCGACACCTGGACGGCGAACCTCACCGACGCCACCGACACCTGGGGCGCCGGCCTCACCGCCAAGCTCGCCACCCGCTGGACGCTCGACCTGTCGGCCAACTGGTCGCGCACGGACGGCAAGGCGAACCTGTTCAGCCCCCCCGGCGGCGCGCCCGACCTCGCCGTCGGCTTCGACAACTACGACGACACCAAGCTGTTCACCCTGCTCGGGCGGCTCGACTACAAGATCAGCCCGACGATCCGCACCGGCCTCTTCGGCCGCTGGGAGGACTACAAGATCGACAGCTTCGTCCTCCAGGGGCTGCAGAACTACCTGCCGGGCTCGCTGCTGCTCAACTCGAATTACGGCGACTACCGCGGCAGCCTGCTCGGCTGGGACATGACGTTCACGTTCTGAGGGGGTCAGTCCTCCGGCCGCTCCCCCGCCGGCGCCATCTTCACCATCCGCGGCTGGAAGGTCCCCAGGGTCTCCACCAGGTCGCTCTGCGCGGCCATCACCTGGCGGATGTCCTTGTAGGCCATCGGCACCTCGTCGAGGTCCCCCGAGATCAGCTCGACGCCGCGCTCGGCGAGCAGCGGGCGGGCGTCGTCCCAGGTGAAGAGCTTCCGCGCCTGGGTGCGGCTCATCCGGCGGCCGGCGCCGTGCGAGGCCGAGCGCAGCGAGCCGCCCTCCCCCCGCCCGCGGACCAGGAACGCCGGGTCGGCCATGGTGCCGGGGATGATCCCCAGCACCCCCTCACCCGCCGGCGTCGCCCCCTTGCGGTGCACGATCACCTCGCGGCCGTCGTGCTCCTCCTTCCAGGCGAAATTGTGGTGGTTCTCGACCACCGCCGCCACCTCGAAGCCGAGGGCGCGGGCGACGTGGTGATGGATGCGCTCGTGGTTGGCGGCGGCGTACTCGCCCATCAGGTTCATCGCCGCCCAGTACTGCTGCCCCTCGTCGGTGTCCATGCCGAGCCAGGCGAGGTTCTTCAAGTGGCTCGGCAGCTCCGGGTTGAGCCGCTTGGCGAGGTCCGAGAAGTACGCCGCCACGGTGGCGCCGGAGCCGCGGCTGCCGCTGTGGGAGAGGAGGGCGAGGTGCTCCCCCGCCGGAAGCCCCAGCGCCGGCGCGTCGAGGGTGAGCAGGCCGAACTCGACGAAATGGTTGCCGCTCCCCGAGGTGCCGAGCTGCACCCGCGCCTTGTCCTTGAGGCGCGAGGTGGTCGTGGTGACGTTCCAGTCGGCGTCGAGGACCGGATGCTCGCGCCGCTCTCCCCCCGTGAAGTGGGCGCCGACGCCGAAGCGGGTCTCGGAGGCCAGGGCGGCGCGCAGGCGCTCGCGCAGGGGGCCGGTGAACGCGGTGGAGGCGTTGTCCAGGTCAAAGACGGAGAGGCGCATCCGGCAGGCGATGTCGACCCCGACGGCGTAGGGGATCACCGCGTTGTCGGTGGCCAGCACGCCGCCGATCGGCAGCCCGTACCCCGTGTGGGCGTCGGGCATCAGGGCGCCGCGCACCGCCACCGGCAGCTCGGCCGCCGCCGCCATCTGCGCCACGCTGCCGGGCTCCAGCCCCTCCCCCCAGACGCCCCACGGCGCCGGCGCGCTGCGCCGCCGGAACGGCTTGGGGTAGCGCGCGAGGACCCCGGCCAGCTCGCCGAGCTCCGGGTCGTCGCGCAGGCCCGCCGGGTCCGCCACGGCGCGCGCGATCGCCGCCTCCATCGCCGCCGCCTCCTCGCCGCGCGCCGCCATCGCGCGGACCACCGCGAACGCCTGCGGGAACGCCCCCAGGGGCACCCCCAACGCCTGCAACCGTGAGCCCTTCATCGCTTCTCCTTCCGCTTCGCCGCCGAAAACGGCCGGCCGCGCGCCTATTCTGTACCAGGGTGTCCGGTCGAGCTCTTTATTTCATCGGGCCGCGAGACGAGCGCGAATCTCCGGGGTCGACGCACCTCAGAGACGAGAGGGCTTCTCCTCTCGCCAGCGAACAGGAGACTCCGATGAAAGCCAAGCTGTCGTTCGTCCTCGCGGTCCTCGCCCTCAGCGTCGTCCTGCAGCCGGTGACCGAGCCGGACCAGCCGATCAGCACGATCAAGGACTGCGCCGCGCTCTGCGCGCGCATCCTCTGCGTCCCCAACCAGACCTGCGGCGCCTACACCAACAGCTCCGGCCAGCCGGCGTGCGGCTGCCACGACAGCTCGGGGGTATAGGCCGCCCGGCGTCCCGGCACGGCCCTGGACTCCTCGATTCCGGAGCCCTACGATCTCCGAACAACGAAAACATCTTCACGATCAGGAGGTGAGAGATGAGCGCAAGACGGATTCTGTGGGCCGCGCTGTGCGGCGCCCTGGCCCTCGGCGGCCCGGCGATGGCCGGGCACCCGGAGCTGGGGGTCGGCCGGGGGATCGACCACGTCGGCACCCTGGTGCGCCTCGAGAACTTCGACGCCACCGCGAACGTGATGCAGCAGCTCGGCTTCGCCGTCACCCCGGCGCTGCTCGCGCCCGGGGGGGCCACCAACCACCTGATCTGGTTCAATGATCTCTCGTACCTCGAGATCGACGCCTTCACCGAGAACAACGCGGGGAGCGCGCCGTTCCTCGACTTCCTCGAGCACCACGAAGGGGGAAAGATCTACGGCACCGAGGTGCTCAATGCCGCCCATGCCGCCAGCTTCCTGACCGCCGCCGGCTACCCCAACACCGGCCCCATCCCCGCCGGCCCGCTCACCCTGGTGCCGACCGGCCAGACGGTCGGCGCCATCCCGCTGTGGAGCCTGATCATCCTCACCGGCCGGGTTGCTCCCGACAACTCGAACTTCTTCCTGGACTATGACGAGGCCCAGGTGCAGCAGATGTTCCACGACTTCCCGGTGCTGGCGCCGCGCCCGCACCCCAACACCGCCGAGAGGATCGACACCCTCTTCATGGTCGTCTCGGACCTCGACGCGGCGATCGACTTCTACCAGGGGCTCGGCCTCAAGGTGCAGCACAAGCACAAGGCGGTCTCCTACCTGGGCGGCCGCGGCGCCGACGTCGACTACCACAACGCCACCCTCACCCTCCTCGAGCCGGACGGCCCCGGCCTGGTCGCCGACTTCGCCGCCGACCGCGGCGAGGGGATCCTCGGCGTGAGCCTCGAGGTCGGCCGCCTCGGCACCGCCCACGACCTGGTCCAGGCTCACACGGGTCTGACGCTGCCGATCTTCAAGAGCGAAGGGCGGAGCCGCTTCCTGATTCCCGCCTCGCTGACTCACGGCCTGCTGATCGAGATGGTCGAGTAGGCTTTCGGACGGCGGTCGAGGGCCTGAAATCGGCTTCGGCGGACTTCGCGCGGAGCCTTCTCGGGTTGCGGAGAGGCTCGAGGAGCCTCGCAAGCCTCTCCGCCGGCCTTCTTTCTTTCCTGCGCGCGAAGCGCGTGGGCAGCCCCGGCACGCCCGCACATTCTTTCTTCGCAGCGGCGCGAAAAAGGCCCGTCGGTGCACTCATAGGAGTGAGGGACGCGGAGGAGGACCCGGGGCGAGGGAATTTCCGATTTCCGAGGGGGGCGGCGGTCGTTCAAAGGCGGAACAGAAACCATGGAGATATAGAATTCGTCTTAAACGCAATTTAAATTCTTGCAATAACTGATACCAAAGAGAGCTGATCTTTTTTCTCCTCCGGGAGAGGAGAGACGAAGAGCGGTTCGTGGTTTCGACCTTGACTTTTTTTAGGTGCCGTCGTACAAACGATAGCTCGACAAAGATTGTTCAATATATCCAAGGAGCGATGCGCCTCATGTCTGCCGAGGAACGGTTCGATGTCGTGATCATTGGCGGCGGCCCCGCGGGTACGACCTGCGGCACCCGTCTCGCCCAGCGGGGCCGCAAGGTCCTCATCCTCGAGCGCGCAAAGTTCCCGCGTTTTCACATCGGTGAATCGATCACCGCCTTCGGCTTCACCGTCTTCAAGGACCTCGGGGTCTTCGACGAGCTCGACGAGATCAATTACGTCAAGAAGAAGGGTCTCGAGTTCGTCATGCACGACCGCAGCCGCAAGGTCTACTTCAATCCCGGCGCCGACGGCAAGCCGCAGTGGGCCTTCCAGATGGCGCGCGGCAAGCTCGACCAGGTCCTGCTCGAGAACGCCCGCAAGCGGGGGGTGGAGATCCGCGAGGAGCACCTGGTCAAGCGCGTCCTCTTCGACGGCGACCGGGCGGTGGGGGTCGAGTACAAGGACCTGTCGAGCGGCGACCCCGACGAGGTGCACCAGGTCCACGCCAAGTGGATCATCGACGCCTCCGGGCAGGGTGCGGTGCTCAACCATCAATTCAAGGACAATTGGTACCCCGATCCCCTGCTGCAGAAGAAGATGGCCGTCTTCAGCCACTGGCAGGGGGACAACATCAAGGTCACCAACGAGCGCGAGGACCTCAACTTCAAGCTCTGCGTGCACCGCAACTGCAAGGACTGGGCATGGTACCTGCCGATCGGCAGGGACACGGTGTCGCTCGGCGTGGTGCTCAGCCAGGAGACGGTGAAGCGCGAGGCGCAGAACAACGACCTCGCCGGGATCTTCTACAACTACGCGAGCGACATCCCCTACATCAGCGAGCTGCTCAAGGACAAGACGCTCAAGACGGTCGAGAAGTTCCGCTGCGTCAAGGACTACTCCTACCGCTCGAAGCGCTACTACGGCAACGGCTGGGTGATCTGCGGCGACAGCGCCGGGTTCATCGACCCGATCTTCTCGACCGGGCTGCAGGTGGCGTTCAACAGCGCCTACGCGCTGATCGATCCGCTCGACTCCGTCCTCGACCAGGAGACCCCCGACCTCGCGCGCCTCGAGGTCTACAACCGCTCGCTCGACCGCTACTACCGGGTCAACTCGATGCTGGTCTACCTCTTCTACCTGGCGAAGCTCGACGAGGCCGCGTTCCACAGCGGCGCCTTCATGTGGAAGAACGTCCAGTGGGCGGGCATCAAGGACCGCCTGGCGTTCATCTGGCACGGCCTGCGCTATCTGCGCGCCGACAGACGGACCCGGCTGCGCTGGGGGACGCAGGTGCTGTTCGGCGACCCGGCGCAGGGCAACGTTGTCGCCGACCTGTACATGGCCCTCTCCCGTAACTACGACAAGGTTTTTCGTGACCAGACCCGCGAGGTCCGCCAGGGCTCGACCATCCTCGTCGAGGGGTGAGGAGCCGCGGGTCCGCCGAAGCACAGACCAGAACCGAAGCAGGAAGGAGACCAGGATGTTGACCGTAGGCAAACCATTGAGCACGATGAGTCTGAGCGAGCTGGGGCGGGTCAAGGCCGCGCCATTTCTATTCCGGCTGCTGATCTACATCGCGCTCGCCGGCGGCTCGATCGCCATGATTCTGATGACGCGGGGGCCGCTGCCGTACGTCGGCATGTTCCTGCTCGGGCTGCTCTACGCCCACGCGGTCGAGCTGCAGCACCAGGCCCTGCACAGCACGGCGTTACCGAGCAAGCGCTGGAACCGCTTCGTGGGCTATTTCCTCGGGCTGCCGATGCTGGTGTCGTATTCCGACTACCAGTACAGCCACCTGCAGCACCATCGCCTGCTGGGCACCAAGGACGACCGCGAGTTCTTCAACTACGGCTACGATCACCTGACCTCGCTCAAGCCGCTGCTGCGCCACCTGCTGATGGTCGGCCACTATCGCGACGTCACCCGCTTCATCTTCAACGCCGTGCTCGGCCGCACCAAGCCCAACATCACCAAGCAGGAGACCGCCGTGCACGTGCGCAGCGAGTACCAGGGGATGGCGGTCTTCCTCGCGCTGATGGTGGGGCTGACGATCTATTTCAAGACCGACCTGTTCCTCAAGGTCTGGCTCCTGCCGCTGCTCGTCGCCATCCCCACCCATGCGCTGATCGAGCTGCCGGAGCACTGGGGGCGCGACCATGGGACGCTCGACGTGCGCTCCAACACGCGGACGATCCGCGCCAGCTGGTTCGGCTACTGGTTCACCAACGGCAACAACTACCACATCGAGCACCACTGGCTGCCGGCGATCCCCAACGACCGCTTCCCCGAGATCCACCGGGCGATCGCGGACGAGATCGAGATCGACACCTATCCGGCGTTCTACCGCCGCTTCCTCAACGAGCTCTATCGCAACACGTTCCCCCGCAGTGGCCAGAAAGAGCTCGCCTAAGGGGCTGCGTCCATGCTCCCCAAGTTGCAGGACTCCGGCGCTCCGCCGCTAGGAGGAACTGCCGGCCGAGCGTCGAGCCTGGTCGAGATCCTCCGGGGGTGGGCCGGAGAGCGGCCGCTCGCCGGGGGGTACACCTTCCTCGACGCCGCGGGCGAGGAGGCGGGGCGCCTCGCCTTCGGGGAGCTCGACGCGCGGGCGCGCGCCGTGGCGGCGGCGCTCCAGGCCCACGGCGCCGCCGGCGAGCGGGCGCTGCTGCTCTACCCTCCCGGCCTCGACTTCGTGGTCGCCTTCCTCGGCGCCCTCTACGCCGGGGCGATCGCCGTCCCGGCCTATCCGCCGCGGCCGAACCGGAGGGATTCCCGGCTGCACGCGATCGCGGCGGACGCCGGGGCGCGGATCGTGCTGACCACCCAGGCGACGCTCGCCCGGACGGCGGCGGTCAAGCAGGAGTCGGCCGCGCTCGCCGGCGCGCTCTGGCTCGCCACCGACGCCCTCCCCGCCGGCCTCGAGAAGGACTGGCGGGAGGTGCTGCCGGCCGCCCGCGATCCGGCCTTCCTGCAGTACACCTCGGGCTCGACCGCCGACCCCAAGGGGGTGATCGTCAGCCACGGCAACCTGGTGCACAACGAGGAGATGATCCGCCGGGCCTTCGGCCAGTCGGAGAGCTCGGTGATCGTCGGCTGGCTCCCCCTCTACCACGACATGGGGCTGATCGGGAACGTCCTGCAGCCGCTCTACCTGGGGGCGCGGGCGATCCTGATGTCGCCGCTCACCTTCCTGCAGCGGCCGCTGCGCTGGCTCGAGGCGATCAGCCGCTATCGCGCGACGACCAGCGGCGGGCCGAACTTCGCCTACGAGCACTGCCTGCGCAAGATCGGCGAGGCGGAGCGCGCGGCGCTCGACCTCGGCAGCTGGCGGGTCGCCTTCAGCGGCGCCGAGCCGGTGCGCGCCTCGACGCTGCGCGAGTTCGCCGCGGCGTTCGCCCCCTGCGGTTTCCGGCCGGAGGCCTTCTACCCTTGCTACGGCCTCGCCGAGGCCACCCTGTTCGCCACCGGCGGCGCCGCCGGCACGCCGCCGCGGGCCGTCCCTTTCGCGCCGGACGCCCTCGAGGAAAACCGTGTCGTGCCCCTGCCCCCGGGGCCGCAAGGGCGCGAGCTGGTGAGCTGCGGCCGGCCGTGGATGGGGCAGGAGCTGGCGATCGTCGACCCCGAGTCGCGGCGGCGCTGCGCCGCGGACCGGGTGGGCGAGATCTGGCTCGCCGGCCCGAGCGTCGCCCAGGGCTACTGGGGGAGGCCGCAGGCGACCGCCGAGGAGCTCGCCGCCCGCCTCGCCGGCGAGCCCGAGGCCGGCCCCTTCCTGCGCACCGGCGACCTCGGCTTCCTCGCCGCCGGCGACCTGTTCGTCACCGGCCGCCGCAAGGACCTGATCATCCTCGGCGGGCGCAACCTCTACCCGCAGGACGTCGAGCTCGCCGCCGAGAGCGCCCACCCGGCGCTGCGGCCGGGGTGCGGGGCGGCCTTCGCCGTCGAGGGGGAGCGCGACGAGCGGCTGGTGATCGTCTGGGAGCTCGATCCGCACGCCGCGCACGCCGGGATCGACCCGGAGGCCGTCGCCGGCGCCATCCGGCAGAGCGTGGCGGAGGAGCTCGAGGCGGCGGTCCACGAGGTGGTGCTGATCGCCGCGGGCACCCTGCTCAAGACGTCGAGCGGCAAGATCCGCCGGCTCGCCTGCCGCGACGCCTACCTGCGGGGCGGCCTCGCGGCGCTGGGGCGCAGCGCCCCGGCGGACGCGGCGGACGCGGCGGACGCGGCGGACGCGGACCCGCGGGAAGCCGGCGGCGACCCCCTCGCGGCGCTGCGCCGCGAGGTCGCGCGGGCGGCGCGCGTCCCCGTCTCCCTGATCTCGACGACCGTGCCGCTGACCCGCCTCGGGCTGGACTCGCTGGGGGCGGTCGAGCTCGGCCAGAGCGTGGAAGCGCGCTTCGGGGTCCCCTTCGGCGTCGCCGAGCTGCTCGGCGGGATCACCGTCGAGGGGATGGCCGGCGAGCTCGCGCGGCGCCTCGCCGGCCGCGACGGCCCGGCCGAGCCGGCGGGACCGCCGGCGGCGAGCCCGGCGGGCAGCGCGGATGCGACGGATGCCGCGGACGCCGCGGACCTCCCGCTCTCCCCCGGCCAGCAGGCGCTCTGGTTCCTCGACCGCCTGATCGAGGAGCCCGCGGCGCTCCACATCGCCGCGGCGGCCCGCGTCCGCGGCCTGGACGCCGCGCGGCTCCGCCGGGCGGTCGAGCAGCTCGCCGCGCGCCACGCCATCCTGCGCACCACGTTCGCCGAGCGGGGGGGCGAGCCCCGGCAGCGGGTGCACCCCGAGCTGCCGCCGGACTTTCTGATCGTGGACGCCGCGGACGCCGCCGGCCTCGCCGAGCCGGAGCTCGCCGAGCGCCTCGAGCGCGAGGCCTATCGCCGGTTCGACCTCGCCCGGGGGCCGCTGCTGCGCCTGGCCGTCTTCCGCCGCCCGGACGAGGAGAGCGTGCTGCTGCTCGCCGTGCATCACATCGCCGCCGACTTCGCGACGCTCGCCCTCTGGGCGCGCGAGCTGGCGGCGCTCTACGCCGGCGGCCCCGGGGGAACGCTGCCGCCCCTCGCCCTGACCTACGCCGACTGGGTGGCCTGGCAGGCCGAACGGCTGGCCGGCCCCGAGGGGGAGCGGCTGTGGGAGTTCTGGCGCGGCCGGCTCGCGCCGCCGCTGCCGTCGCTCCCCCTGCCCACCGACCGCCCCCGCCCCGCCGTGCAGAGCCACCGCGGCGGCGCCGAGGCGCTACGCCTCGAGCCCGCCCTCTCCGGCCGGCTGGCGGCGCTGGCGCGGGAGTCGGGCGCCACCCTCTTCACCCTCCTGCTCGCCGGCTTCGCGAGCCTGCTCCACCGCTACAGCGGCCAGGACGACCTGCTGGTGGGCTCGCCGGCCGCGGGGCGCTCCCGGCGCGAGCTGGCGCCGGTCGCCGGCTACTTCGTCAACCCGCTGGTGCTGCGCGCCGACCTCTCCGGCGACCCCTCCTTCGCCCGCGTCCTCGAGCGCACGCGGGAGACGGTGCTGGCGGCGCTGGCGCACCAGGACTACCCGTTCCTCCGCCTCGCCGAGCGCCTCGAGGTGGACCGCGACCTCAGCCGCTCCCCCCTGCTGCAGGCGATGTTCGTGCTGCACCGGGCCGAACGCCCGGAGGAGGCGGCGCTCGCCGCCTGGGCGCTCGGCGAGGCCGGGGCGCGGCTGCCGTTCGGCGGCCTGGTCCTCGAATCGTACCCGCTGGCCGAGCGCGGCGCGCAGCTCGACCTCATGCTGCGCATGGCCGAGGTCGGGGGGGAGCTCGCCGCCTCGCTCCAGTACGCCACCGCCCTGTTCGACGCCGCCACCGTCCGCCGCATGCTCGGCCACCTCGGCGAGCTGCTCGCCGGCGCCGCCGCCGACCCCGCCCGGCCGGTCTCCCTCCTCCCCCTGCTCGGCGCGGCCGAGCAGGACCAGCTGCTGCGCGAATGGAACCCGGCGGCGAGCCCCGCCGCCGGCGCCTGCCTCCACGAGCTGTTCGCGGCGCAGGCGGCGCGCACGCCGCAGGCCGAGGCGGTGGTGGCGGGGAGCGCGCGGCTGACCTACGGCGAGCTGGCGGCGGACGCCGCCCGGCTGGCCGCGGCCTTGCGCGCCTGCGGCGTCGGACCCGAGGAGCGGGTCGCCGTCTGCCTCGAGCGCTCGGCGCCCCTGGTGACCGCCCTGCTGGGGGTGCTGACGGCCGGGGGCGCCTACGTGCCGCTCGATCCGGCCTATCCGCCGGAGCGGCTGGCGCTGATGCTCGCCGACTCGGGGGCGCGGGTGCTGCTGACTCAAGGAGAGCTCGCCGGGCGCTTCCCCGGCGCCGCGGCGCGGACGCTGCTGGTCGACGCCCGCGGCCAGGCCGTGGCGCCCCCGGCCGCCGCCGCAGCAGCGCCGGCGGCCCTCCCGCCGCCGGCGACTCCCCTGCCGGAGAACCTCGCCTACCTGATCTACACCTCGGGGTCGACCGGCCTCCCCAAGGGGGTGGCGCTCACCCACCGCAACGCCGTCGCCCTGGTGCGCTGGGCGCGCCGGCTGTGGAGCGACGCCGAGCTGGCGGGGGTGCTGTTCGCCACCTCGGTGTGCTTCGACCTCTCGGTCTTCGAGCTGTTCGTGCCGCTCTCCTGGGGGGGGCGGGTGATCGTCGCCGAGGACGCGCTGGCGCTCCCCCGGCTGCCGGCGGCGGGCGAGGTGACGCTGGTCAACACCGTCCCCTCGGCGATGGCGGAGCTGGTGCGGCAGCGCGCGCTCCCCCCCTCGGTGCGCACGGTGAACCTGGCCGGCGAGGCGCTGAAGCGGCCGCTGGTGGCGGCCCTCCACGCCACCGGCAGCGTCGGGAAGGTGTGGAACCTCTACGGCCCCTCGGAGGCCACGGTCTACTCGACCGCCGCCCTCCAGCCGCGGGAGGAGCGGGCGCCGGGGATCGGACGGCCGATCGACGGCACCCGGGCCTACGTGCTGGACCGCGGGATGGAGCTGGCGCCGGTCGGCGTCGCCGGCGAGCTCTGGCTGGGCGGCGCCGGCCTGGCGCGGGGGTACCACGGCCGGCCGGAGCTGACGGCGGAGCGCTTCCGCCCCGACCCGTGGTCCGGGCTGCCGGGCGAGCGCCTGTACCGCACGGGCGACCTGGTGCGCTACCCGGCGGACGGCGAGCTGGAGTACCTGGGGCGCCTCGACCACCAGGCCAAGGTGCGCGGCTTCCGCGTCGAGCCGGGGGAGATCGAGGCCCTGCTCGCCTCCCACCCGGAGGTCGCCGAGGCCGCCGTCACCGTCTTCGGGGAGGAGGACAAGCAGCTCGCCGCCTACGTCGTGATGCGGCCGGGCGCGGCGCCGGCCGCGGACGAGGCGCCGCGGATCGAGGCGCTGCGCGCCTTCCTCTCCGCCCGCCTCCCCGGCCACATGGTGCCGGCGGCCTTCGTGTTCCTGCCGGCCCTGCCGCGGACGGCGGTCGGCAAGCTCGACCGCAAGGCCCTCCCCGACCCCGCGGGGGCCTTCGCCGCCGCCCCGTACGCCGCGCCGCGCTCCGCCCTCGAGTCGGCGCTGGCGGCCCTCTGGGAGCAGGTGCTCGGCGTGCAGCGGGTGGGGATCCACGACAACTTCTTCTCCCTCGGCGGCCATTCGCTGAAGGCGACGCAGGTGCTGGCCGGCGCGCGCGACGCCTTCGGCGTCGACCTGCCGGTGCGCAGCCTGTTCGAGTCGCCCACCGTGGCCCAGCTCGCGCTGGCGGTGGTGAAGGACCTGGCGGCGCGGGCGGGCCGCGAGGCGCTGTCGGCGGCGCTCTCGCAGGTCGACGAGGGGGCGCGATGATCCACCAGGACCCGAAGGGGGGGGATCTCGCGCGGATCGAGGATCTCTCCCCCGAGCAGCTCGACCAGCTCCTGCGCGCCCTCCAGGACCGCAAGCCGGCGGCGGCGGACGGCCGCATCCCGCCGCGGCCTCACGAAGACAGCAGCGGCGGCGGCGAGCCCCTCGAGCTCTCCTTCGCCCAGGAACGGCTCTGGTTCCTCGACCAGCTGCAGCCCGGCAGCGCGGCCTACAACGTCCCCGCCGCCTTCCGCCTGCGCGGCCCGCTCGCCGCCGGCCTGCTGGCGCGCGCCCTCGGCGAGATCGTGCGCCGCCACGAGGCGCTGCGCACCACCTTCGCCGCGGTGGCCGGCCGCCCGGTCCAGGTGGTCGCCGCGGCGGCGGCCGTGGCGCTCCCGGTGATCGACCTCGCCGCCCTCGCGGCGGGCCGGCGGCAGGCGGAGGCGGCGCGCCTCGCCGGCGAGGAGGCCCGGCGCCCGTTCGCGCTCGAGCGCGGCCCCCTGCTGCGCGCCACGCTGCTGCGGGCGAGCGGCACGGAGCACGTGCTGGTGCTCAACCTCCACCACATCGTCTCCGACGCCTGGTCGCTGGGGATCCTGATCGGCGAGATCGCGGCGCTCTACGCGGCGTTCGCGGCGGGCCGGGAGCCGCACCGCGCCGAGCTGCCGATCCAGTACGCCGACTTCGCCCTCTGGCAGCGCGCCGCGCTCACCGGCGAACGGCTGGAGAGCCAGCTCGCCTACTGGCGGCAGCGCCTCGCCGGCCTCTCCGTCCTCGAGCTCCCCGCCGACCGGCAGCGCCCGGCGGCGGCGAGCTGGCGCGGCGCCCAGCGCACCTTCCGCCTCCCCGCCGGCCTGGTCACCCGGCTGCGCGGGCTCGGCGACGAAGCGGGGGCGACCCTGTTCACCGTCCTGCTCACCGCCTTCGCCATCCTGCTCCACCGCTGGGCGGCGCAGGAGGACATCGCGATCGGGACGGTGCTCGCCAACCGCCAGCGCTCGGAGGTCGCCGGGCTGATCGGCCTGTTCGCCAACACCCTGGTGCTGCGCGCGACGGTCGGCGACGGCGACTGCCGGGCCCTGCTGCGCCAGCTCCACGACGCCTCCCTCGACGCCCAGGCCCACCAGGACCTGCCGTTCGAGAAGCTGGTCGAGGATCTCAACCCCGCGCGGAGCCTGAGCCAGAACCCGCTGGTGCAGGTGATGTTCAGCCTGCAGAACGCGCCGTTCGAGGCCGCCCTGCCGGGCACCGGCCTCGGCGTCGAGCGGGTGGAGACGCACAGCGGCACCGCCAAGCTCGACCTCTTCCTCCTCCTCTGGGAAGCCGACGGCGGGCTCGCCGGCAGCGTCGAGTACAGCACCGACCTGTTCGACGCCGACACCATCGGGCGCCTGCTGCGGCGCTACGAGACGCTGCTGGCGGCGCTGGCCGCCGATCCCGGACGGCGTCCCGACGAGCTGCCGCTCCTCCCGGAGAGCGAGCGCCACCAGCTGCTGGCGGAGTGGAACGACACCGCTCTCGACCTCTCCCTGGGGGGTGCCGGCGGCCTCGCCCACGAGCTGTTCGCGCGCCAGGCGCGGCTGACGCCGGACGTGCCGGCGGTCGTCTGTGGCGACCGCCGGCTCACCTACGGGGAGCTCGACCGGCGGGCCGGCCAATTGGCCCGCGAGCTCCGCGCGCTGGTCCCCGGACCCGAGGGGCGGATCGGCGTCTGCCTGCCGCGCTCGGAGGAGATCGTGGTCGCCCTGCTCGCCGTCCTCAAAGCGGGGAGCGCCTACGTGCCGCTCGATCCCGGCCACCCCCAAGAGCGGCTCGCCTTCGTGGTGGCCAACGCCCGGCTGGGGGCGCTGGTCACCGACGGCCGGCGCGCCGCCCCCTTCGCCGGGCTGGGGGTGCCGCTGGTGCGCGTCGACGAGGAGCGCGCGGCGATCGCCTCCCACGGCACGGACGGTCCGCCGCCGGACCTCCCCTCCCCGCTCGCCTATCTGATGTACACCTCCGGCTCGACCGGCACCCCCAAGGGGGTGATGGTCGGGCACGCCAACGTCAGCAACCTGTTCGCCGCCATGGACCGCTGGCTGGGCACCCGCCCGGGGCGCTGGCTGGCGGTGACCAGCATTTCGTTCGACATCTCGGTCGTCGAGCTGCTGTGGACGCTCACCCGCGGCTACACGGTCTTCGTCCACGCGGCGGGCGACGCGGGAGACCCGGGATCGATCCCGGACCAGGTCCTGCGCCACTCGATCTCGCACCTCCAGTGCACCCCGTCGACGGTGATGGGCTTCCTCCTCGACCCGCTGGCGCCGGCGGCGCTCGCCCGCCTCGAGCGCCTGCTGCTCGGCGGCGAGGACCTGCCGGCCTCGCTCGCCGGGCGCCTCCTCGCGTCGATGCGCGGCGAGCTGAACAACCTCTACGCGCCGACCGAGACGACGGTCTGGTCGACCGCCGAGCGGATCGCGCCGGGCGCCCCGATCACCTTCGGCCGGCCGTTCGCCAACACCGAGCTGCACGTGCTCGATCCCGACATGCGGCTGGTGCCGGCCGGCCAGCCGGGGGAGCTCTACATCGGCGGCGCCGGGGTGGCGCGCGGCTACTGGGAGCGCCCGGAGCTGACCGCCGGGCGCTTCCTCCCCGATCCCTTCACCGCGCGGCCGGGAGGGCGCCTCTACCGCACCGGCGACCTGGTGCGCCGCCGCCCGGACGGGCGCGTCACTTTCCTCCGCCGCCTCGACTTCCAGGTCAAGCTGCGCGGCCACCGCATCGAGCTGGGCGAGATCGAGAGCGTGCTGGCCGGCCATCCGGCGCTGCGCGAGGCGGTCGTGGTGGCGCGCCAGGATCCGCCGGGCGATCTCCGGCTGGTGGCCTACCTGGTCCGCAAGGAGGCGGCGGCGGCCGACCCGCGCCCGGAGGTGGAGGATCACGCGCGGCGGAAGCTGCCGCACTACATGTGCCCCGAGGTCTACGTGGTGCTGCCGGCGCTGCCGCTCACCGCCACCGGCAAGGTCGACCGCAAGGCGCTGCCCGCCCCCGAGCGGGAGCCCGCCGCGGCCGGGCAGGCCCATGCCGCGCCCCGCAGCGAGGCGCAGGCGACCCTGGCCGCCCTCTGGCACGAGCTGCTGGCGGCCGAGCGGATCGGCATCCACGACAACTTCTTCGCGCTGGGCGGCAACTCGCTCAAGGTGATGCAGCTGCGCTCGCGGATCCGCGCGACCTTCGGCGTGGACGTGGCGCTGCGCACCCTGTTCGAGGCGCAGACGGTGGCCCGCCAGGCGGAGAGCGTCGAGCGGGCCCTGCGCACCGACGGCGGCGGCGCGCGTCCCCCCCTGCGCCCCGGCCACGACGGCGGCGACCCTCCCCTCTCCTTCTCCCAGGAGCGCCTGTGGTTCCTCGATCAGCTCGAGCCGGGGAGCGCGGTCTACAACCTCCCCGCCGCCGTCCGCCTCGACGGCGAGCTCGCTCCCGCCGTGCTGGCGGCGGCGATCGGACGGGTGGGAGAGCGCCACGCGTCGCTGCGCACTACGATCCGGACGCCGATCGGGATGGCCGGCGGGCGCCCCGTCCAGGTGATCGCCCCGCGCCCCGACCTCCCCCTGCCGCTGATCGATCTCACGGCGCTCGCGGCCGGCGCGCGGGAGGGAGCGGCCGAGCGGCTGGCGGCGGCGGAGGCGCTCTCCCCCTTCGACCTGGCGCGGGGCCCCCTGGTCCGCGCGCGCCTGCTGCGCCTCGACGAGCGCCGGCACGTGCTCCTCGTCACCTGCCATCACATCGTCACCGACGGCTGGTCGCTGCGCATCTTCTTCGCCGAGCTGGCGGCGCTCTACGCCGCCGCCCTGGCGGGTGAGGAGCCCGTCCTCTCCCCGCTGCCGGTCCAGTACGCCGACTTCGCGCGCTGGCAGCGCCGCTGGCTCGAGGGGGAGGAGCTCGCCCGCCTGCTCGCCTACTGGCGCCAGCGCCTCGCCGGCGCCCCCGCCGCCCTCGAGCTCCCCCTGGACCACCCCCGCCCGGCGGTGCAGACCTACCGCGGCGCCTCGCGGACGCTGCACCTCGGGCCGCAGGTGGCGGGCGCCCTGCGCGCCTTCTGCCGGGGCGAGAACGCCACCCTCTTCATGACCCTGCTGGCCGCCTGCGCGGCGGTGTTCCACCGCCACACCGGGCAGCGCGACATGGTGCTCGGGACGCCGACCGCCAACCGCGACCCGGTGGAGGTCGAGGGGTTGATCGGCTTCTTCGCCAACAGCCTGGCGCTGCGCGTCGACCTGGCGGGAGATCCTTCCTTCCGCGACTTCCTGGCCCGGGTGCGCACCGCGGTGCTCGCCGACTACGCCCACCAGGAGATCCCGTTCGAGAAGCTGGTGCAGGAGCTGCGCCCCGAGCGCGACCTCAGCCACAACCCGATCTACCAGGCGGTCTTCGCGCTGGAGAGCGCGGAGCGCGCGCCCGGCGGCGAGATCCCCGGCCTGCGGCTGACCCCGCTCCCCGGCGCCGGCGGCACGGCGAAGTTCGACTTCGCCCTCTACATGGAGGACCGCGGCGATTCCCTGAGCGGCCTGCTGGAGACCAACCGCGACCTCTTCGATCCCGCCACCGGCGCACGCTGGCTGGCGCAGCTCCAGACCCTGGTGGCGGCGCTGCTGGCGCAGCCGGAGCGGCGCCTCTCGGAGCTCTCCCTGCTGGGGGCGGCGGAGCGCCACCAGCTCCTCTTCGAGGCCAACGACACGGCGCGCGAGGCTCCCGCCGAGGCTCTCGTCCACCGCCTGTTCGAGGCGCGGGCCGCCGCCCACCCCGAGGCGCCGGCCGTCTCGCAAGACGACCGGCGGCTCACCTACGGCGAGCTCGACCGCCGGGCCGACCGGCTGGCGCGCCGCCTGCGCTCCCTGGGGGTCGGGCCGGAGGTGCGGGTCGCCGTCTCGGTCGAGCGCTCTCCCGAGCTGATCGTCTCCCTCCTCGCGGTGTGGAAGGCCGGCGGCGCCTACGTGCCGCTCGACCCCGCCTACCCCGAAGAGCGCCTGGCCTTCCTGCTGGCGGATTCGCAGGCCTCGGTGCTGCTCACCCAGGAGACGCTCGCGGGGCGCTTCTCCGGGGTCCCCACCCTGCTCGTCGACGGCGGCAAGGAAGAGGAGGAGGCGGCGGAGGAGCCGCCCGCCGGGCCCGCGAGGGATCTCGCGGTCCCCTTGCACCCGGGCAACCTCGCCTACGTGATCTACACCTCCGGATCGACCGGCCGGCCGAAGGGGGTGATGATCGAGCACCGCTCGCTCGCCAGCTACACGGCGACGGTGTCGAGGGCGTACGGCATCGAGCCCGCCGACCGCGTCCTGCAGTTCTGCTCGATCAGCTTCGACATCAGCATCGAGGAGATCGTCCCCTGCCTCGCCGGAGGGGGCGAGCTGGTGCTGCGCACCGAGGCGATGATCGAGTCGATCGCCACCTTCCTGGCGGTCTGCCGCCAGCGCTCGATCTCGATGCTGAGCCTGCCGACCGCCTACTGGCACGAGATCACCTCCCGCGTCGAGGCGGAGGGGCTGGAGCTGCCGCCGAGCCTGCGGCTGATCGTCATCGCCGGCGAGCGGGCGCTGCCCGAGCGCCTAGCCGCCTGGCGGCGCCACGCTCCCCAACGGCCGCGCCTGGTCAACACCTACGGCCTCACCGAGTCGACGATCATCTCGACCCTCGCCGACCTCACCGCCACCGCCGACGACGCCGATGCCGGCGCGGCGCGGGAGGTGCCGATCGGCTTCACCATCGCCGACAGCGAGGTGCACCTGCTCGACGGCGCGCTGGCGCCGGTGCCGCTCGGCGTCGCCGGGGAGATCCACCTCGGCGGCGGCCTGCTCGCCCGCGGCTACCTCCACCGCCCCGACGTCAGCGCGGAGCGCTTCATCCCGCACCCGTTCGCGCCCCTCCCCGGGGCGCGCCTCTACAAGACCGGCGACCTCGGCCGCCGCCTGCCGGGAGGGAGCCTCGAGTTCCTCGGGCGCGGCGATCAGCAGGTGAAGGTGCGCGGCTACCGCATCGAGCTGGGGGAGGTCGAGACCGTCCTCGCCGAGCACCCGGCGGTGGCGGCGGCGGTAGTCACCGTGCGCGAGGACCGCCCCGGGCAGAAGCAGCTGGTCGCCTATCTCGCCACCGCTCCGGAACGGCCGGCCGGCCTGCTCGAGGACCTCCGCGCCTTCCTGCGCCGGCGCCTCCCCGACTACATGCAGCCGGGGACCTTCGTCTTCCTGGCGGCGATGCCGCTCACCCCCAACGGCAAGGTGGACCGCGCCGCCCTCCCCGCCCCGCAGGGGGAACGCCCCGACCTCCGGGCGGAGTACGTGCCGCCCGGCGACGAGACGGAGATGGCCGTCGCCGAGGTCTGGCAGGAGGTGCTGGGGCTCGAGCGGGTCGGCCTGCACGACAACTTCTTCGATCTCGGCGGCCACTCGCTGCTGCTGATCCAGATCCACGACCGCCTGCGCGATCGCTTCGGCCGGGACCTGCCGATCGTCGATCTGTTCAAGCATCCGACCGTGGGCTCGCTCGCCCGCCACCTCGGCGAGGCGGCGCCGGCGGCGTCTGCGGCAGCGGCGGCCGGGGACGCCGTGCGCGAGCGCGCGGCGAAGAGCCGCGCGGCGGTGCGCGAGGGGCGCTTCCTCAAAGCGCGGAGAAAGGCGCCATGAGCCTGCCGGACGACCCCGCCGTCCAGGGGATCGCGGGCATCGCGGTCATCGGCCTGGCCGGCCGCTTCCCGGGCGCCGACAGCGTCGACCGGTTCTGGGAGAACCTCGCCGCCGGGCGCGAGACGATCACCTTCTGGACCCCGGAAGAGCTGCGCGCCGCCGGGGTCGACCCCCGCCTGCTCGACGATCCCGCCTACGTGCGGGCGCGCGGCCTGATCGACGGCCCCGAGCTGTTCGACGCCGCCTTCTTCGGCCTCAGCCCGCGCGAGGCGGAGATCATGGACCCGCAGCACCGGCTGCTCCTCGAGTGCTCCTGGCAGGCGCTCGAGCACGCCGGCTACGACCCGCAGCGCTACGCGGGGCCGATCGGGATCTACGCCGGGGCCGGCTCCAACACCTACCTGCTGTTCAATCTGATCTCCAACCGCGAGCTGATCGAGGCGGTCGGCCACTACCAGGCGATGCTGGGGAGCGGCGGCGACTTCCTGGCCACCCGCATCTCCTACAAGCTGAACCTCACCGGACCGAGCCTGACGGTGCAGACCGCCTGCTCGACCTCGCTGGTGGCGGTCCACCTCGCCGCCCAGAGCCTGCTCAACGGCGAGTGCGACATCGCCCTCGCCGGCGGGGTGCGGATCTCGGTGCCGCAGCGCGCCGGCTACCTCTACCGGCCCGATGGGATCCAGTCCCCGGACGGCCACTGCCGGCCGTTCGACGCCGCGGCCCGGGGGTTCGCGGACGGCGACGGCGTCGGCATCGTGGTCCTCAAGCGGCTCGCCGACGCCCTCGCCGACGGCGACCACGTCCACGCCGTGATCCGCGGCAGCGCGATCAACAACGACGGCGGGCTGAAGATCGGCTACACGGCGCCGAGCGTCGGCGGGCAGGCGCAGGTGATCGCGATGGCGCAGGCGGTGGCGGAGGTCCCCCCCGGGACCATCGGCTACCTCGAGGCGCACGGCACCGCGACGCCGATGGGCGACCCGATCGAGCTGGCGGCGCTGGCGGAGGTGTTCAACGAAGCGGGGGTCGCGGCGGCGGGCGGGAAGACCTGCGCCCTGGGCTCGGTGAAGGGGAACATCGGCCATCTCGACGCGGCGGCGGGCGTCGCCGGGCTGATCAAGGCGGTCCTCGGCCTGGAGCACCGGCAGCTCCCCCCCAGCCTGCACTTCGAGCGCCCCAACCCGCAGCTCCACCTCGACGCCACCCCCTTCTTCGTCAACACCCGGCTCGCCGACTGGCCGGCCGGGGAGACGCCGCGGCGCGCCGGCGTCAGCTCGTTCGGGATCGGCGGCACCAACGCCCACGTCGTGCTCGAGGAGGCGCCCGCCGCTGCGCTGGCCGCGGGGAGCCCGTCGCGGCACCACCAGCTCCTCCTCCTCTCGGCGGCGACCGCCACCGCCCTGGAGGCGGCGACCGCCAACCTGGTCGATCACCTGCGCCGGCATCCGCCGGCGAGCCTGGCGGACGTCGCCTATACCCTCCAGGTCGGGCGGCGCGCCTTCCCGCACCGCCGGATGCTGGTCTGCGGGAGCGCCGCGGACGCCGTGGCGGCGCTCGACGCGCTCGATCCCAAGCGCGTGCTGTCGCGTTTCCAGGAGACCGAGAAGCGGCGGGTGACCTTCATGTTCCCGGGGCAGGGTGCCCAGCACGCCGGGATGGCGGCGGAGCTCTACCGCTCGGAGCCCACCTTCCGCCGCGAGGTCGACCTCTGCGCCGAGATCCTTCGTCCGGTCCTCGGCCTCGACCTGCGCGCGGCGATCCACCCCGCCGAGCCGGGGCCCGCCGCCGAGGCGCGCCTGGCGCAGACGGCCCTCGCGCAACCGGCGCTCTTCGTCGTCGAATACGCCCTGGCGCGGCTGTGGATGGAGTGGGGGGTGCGGCCGGAGGCGATGATCGGGCACAGCATCGGCGAGTTGGTCGCCGCCTGCCTGGCCGGCGTCTTCACCCGCGAGGAGGCGCTCCTGCTGGTCGCCGAACGGGGGCGGCTGATGCAGGCGGCGGCGCCAGGGGCGATGCTGTCGGTCTCGCTCGGCGAGGAGGAGCTGCGCCCCTGGCTCGCCGGCGGGCTGGAGATCGCGGCGGTCAACACCCCCTCCCTGGCGGTCGTCTCCGGAGCGGAGGAGGCGATCACGGACCTCGCCGAGCGGCTCGCCGGGCGCGGCATCCAGCACCGGCGCCTGCACACCTCGCACGCCTTCCACTCGGCGAGCATGGAGGCGGCCGTCGCCGGCTTCCGGGCCGCCGTCGCCCGCCTCCGCCCGCGCTCCCCCGAGATCCCCTTCCTCTCCAACCGGACCGGCACCTGGATCCGGCCGGAGGAGGCGACCGACGCGGACTACTGGGCCGGGCACCTGCGCCACGCCGTCCGCTTCTCGGAGGGTCTCGAGAAGCTGTTCGCGAAGACGGGCGGGGTGCTCCTCGAGGTGGGGCCCGGGCGGTCGCTCGCCGCCTTCGCCCGCCAGCACCCCGCGCGGCCGAGCGGGCAGCCGGTGCTCTCGTCGCTGCCGGCGGTCAAGGAGGCGGGAGCCGAGGCCGCGGCCGCCGCGACGATGCTGCGCACTCTGGGGCAGCTCTGGCTGGCCGGGGTCGACGTCGACTGGACGGGCTTCTACGCCGAGGAGCGGCGGCGGCGCGCCGTCCTCCCCACCTATCCCTTCGAGCGCCAGCGCTTCTGGGTCGAGGCGCGGGAGCCCTCGGCGCTGCCGCCGGCGCCGGAGGGGCGCCGCGAGCTCGCGGACTGGTTCTACGCGCCGCTCTGGAAGCAGGCCCTGCTCCCCGCCGCCGCCGGCGACGCCGCGCCGGCCGTGCCCTGGCTGGTGTTCGTCGACGAGGCCGGCCTCGGCGCGCGGCTGGTGGAGCGCCTGCGCGAGCGCGGGGTGCCGGTGGCCAGCGTCCGGGCGGCGCGAGCGGCCGAGCGCTTCGCGGCGGACCCCGACGGGCGCTCGTTCGCCCTGCGGCCGGGAGCGCCGGAGGACTACGCCGCGCTGCTCGCGCGGCTGGGCGAGGCGGGTCTGGCGCCCGGCCGCATCGCCCACCTGTGGAGCGTCATCCCCGCCGGCCGTCCGCCGGCGCCCGAGGCGATCGATGTGGTCGAGGCGGTCGAGGCGGAGCTCGAGCTCGGCTTCTACAGCCTGCTCTTCCTGGCCCAGGCGCTCGCCGCGGCGCGGGCCCCCGGGGAGAACGCCCTCCCGGAGGCCGCGCTCCACCTGGGGATCGTCTCGACCGGGTTGCAGAGCGTGACCGGCGAGGAGGAGCTCCAGCCGGGGAAGGCGGCGCTGCTCGGCCCGGCGGTCGCGATCCCCCTGGAGCTCCCCGGCGTCACCTGCCAGAGCCTCGACGTCACCCTGCCGGAGCCCGGGAGCCGGCGCGAGCGGGAGCTGGTCGACCACCTGCTCGCCGAGCTGGCCGGCGCTCCTCCCGACCCCGTCGTCGCCCTGCGCGGGAGTGGCCGCTGGCTGCGCATCTACGAGCCCCTCGGGCTCCTCCCCGCCGTCCCCGCCGTCGCCGCGGGGAGCCCGCCGCCGCTGCGCGACGGCGGGACCTACCTGATCACCGGCGGCCTCGGCGGCGTCGGGCTCGAGCTCGCCGAGCTGCTGGCCCGCTCGGTGCGGGCGCGCCTCGTGCTCACCGGCCGCGCTCCCTTCCCGCCGCGCGAGGAGTGGGAGCGCCGGGCCGCGGCGGGCGGCGCGGGAGGGCGGACCGAAGAGGTGATCCGCCGCCTCCTGGCGCTCGAGGAGCTGGGGGCCGAGATCCTGGTCGCCCGGGCCGACGTCACCGACCGCGAGGCGATGGCGGCGGTCCTCGCCCTCGCCCGCGCGCGCTTCGGCCCCCTGCACGGCGTGATCCATGCCGCCGGGGTGGCGGGCGGCGGCCTGATCCAGCTGAAGACGCGGCAGGCGGCGGCGGCCGTCCTCGCCCCCAAGGTCGCCGGGACACTGGTGCTCGCCGGCCTGCTGGCCGGCGAGGACCTCGACTTCCTGGCGCTCTGCTCGTCGCTCACCGCCATCCTCGGCGCCCCGGGCCAGGCGGACTACGCCGCCGCCAACGCCTTCCTGGACGCCTTCGCGGCGGCCCGGGCGCAGCTCGGCGAGGGGCGCGTCCTCGCCATCTCCTGGGACGCCTGGCGCGGCGTGGGGATGGCCGCGGGGCCCGCGACGGCGGCCGGCCGGCCCGCCGAACCGGCGCCGCCGCCGCTGGACCTCGAGCCCTTCGGCCATCCGCTGCTCACCCAGCGGGCGGTCGGCGGCGGCGGGCCGGACGCGGCGCAGGAGGAGACCTTCCTCTCCCACTTCGACGCCGCCGGGAGCTGGTTCCTCGCCGAGCACCGCCTGGGCGGCCAGGCGATCGTGCCGGGGACCGTCTACCTGGAGATGGCGGGGGCCGCCTTCCGCGGCATGGCGGGCCTGGGGGCGGCCGCCGCGATCGAGATCAGCGACGTGCTGTTCGTGGCGCCGATGCGGGTCGAGGACGACGAGCGGCGGGAGGTGAGGACGGTCCTGCGCCGCAACGGCGACGGCTTCCACTTCAACGTCCGCAGCGGCCCCGAAGGGGAGCGGCAGGAGCACGTGGTGGGGTCGATCCGGGAGTCGTCGGCGCCGCCGGCGCGCTACGACCTCGCCGCGTTGCGCGCCGGCCGCAGCGAGCAGATCCTGGGCGAGGAGTATCTGGAGCAGCTGCGCTCGGCCGGCCTCGGCCCCCGCTGGGAGAGCCTGAAGCAGATCTGGGTCGGCGAGGACGGCGTGCTCGGTCTGCTCGAGCTGGCGCCGGAGCTCAGCGCCGACGTCGAGCAGCTCCAGCTCCATCCGGCGCTGCTCGATGTCGCCACCTGCCTGGGGGAGAGCTACGTGCCGCGCGGCGAGGGGTACTATCTGCCGCTCTCCTA
The DNA here is from genome assembly GCA_963756595.1 of uncultured Acidobacteriota bacterium. GTDB lineage: Bacteria > Acidobacteriota > Thermoanaerobaculia > Multivoradales > UBA5704 > DATARR01. The sequence continues at coordinate 65,885 of CAVWOZ010000059.1, read as the reverse complement.
CCGGCGGCTGCGCACCCACGGCCCGCTGCCGCGGCGCTGCTGGAGCCACGTGCGCTTCCGCAACTCCGGCCGGGGGTCGACCGAGACCCTCGCCTTCGACGTCACCATCCTCGACGAGGAGGGGGTGGAGCGGGTCGGGGTCGAGGAGTTCACCCTCAAACGGCTGAACGTCGCCGCCACCATCCGCCGCGACCGCAACGACCGCAACGACCGCGAGGACGGCGAGCGCCAGGCGGCGCTCGCCGTGGCGGGCGCCGGCGGCGAGCCGGAGAGCGGCGAGGCCGCCGAGGGGATGGACGCCGCGGAGGGGGCGGAGGCCTTCCGCCGCATCCTCACCGCGGGGCGGCTGCCGCGGCTCCCGCAGGTGGCCGTCTCCACCCACTGGCTGCCGGAGGTGATCGCCCGGGCGCGCGAGCTCACCCTGGCGGCGCTCGTCGCCGGCGCCGCGCGCCCCGCCGGCGCGGGGCATGCCCGCCCCGACCTCGAGACCGCCTTCGTCGCTCCCCGCAACGACGCCGAGCGCCGCCTCGCCGGGATCTGGCAGGAGATCCTCGGCGTCGAGACGATCGGCGTGTTCGACAACTTCTTCGAGCTGGGCGGCCACTCGCTCCTCGGCACCCAGCTGATCTCCCGCGTGCGCGCGGACTTCCAGGTGGAGGTGCCGCTCGCCCGCCTGTTCGAGGCGGCGACGGTGGCCGACTTCGCCGCCGCGATCGAGTCCGAGCGCGCCGACGCCGGACCGGGGGCGCGCGGCGGCGGGGCGGACCTCGACACCCCGCCCCTCGTGCACCAGGAGCAGGCGGGGGATTCGCCGCTCTCCTTCGCCCAGCAGCGCCTGTGGTTCCTCGACCGCTTCGATCCGGGCTCGGCGGCGTACAACATGCCGCGCGGCATCCGGCTGATCGGCGCGCTCGACGCCCAGGCCCACGCGGCGCTCGCCGCGAGCTTCAGCGAGATCGTGCGGCGCCACGAGATCCTGCGCACCAGCTTCCACGAGACCGAGGGGGAGCCGGTGCAGGCGGTCGCGCCCCCCGCGCCGCTGCCGTTGCCGCTGGTCGACCTCGCCGGCCTCGCCGCCGAAAGCCGCGAGCGCGAGAGCCGGCGCCTCGGCCGGGAGGCGGCGCGGCTCCCCTTCGACCTCACCCGCGGCCCGCTGATCCGCACCCTGCTGCTCCGCCTGGCGCCCGACGAGCACATCGTCTCCGTGGTCATGCACCACATCGTCACCGACGGCTGGTCGATGGGGGTCTTCGTGCGCGAGATGTGGGCCCTCTATCCGGCCCTGCGCGACGGCCTCCCCTCGCCGCTGCCCGAGCTGCCGATCCAGTACGGCGACTTCGCCGTCTGGCAGCGGCTGTGGCTCCAGGGGAGGGCCCTGACGGAACAGCTCGACTACTGGCAGCGCCGCCTCGCCAACCTGCCGGAGGAGCTCGCCCTGCCGCTCGACCGCCCGCGCCCGGCCGTCGAGTCGTTCCGCCAGGGGATCCGCCCCTTCGTGCTCCCCGCCCCCCTCGCCGCGGAGCTGACCGCCCTCACCCGGCGGCACGGGGCCACGGCGGCGATGACCCTCCTCGCCGGCTTCCAGGCCCTCCTCTCCCGCTATTCCGGGCAGGAGGACCTCGCCGTCGGCTCCCCCATCGCCGGCCGCAACCGCCGCGAGATCGAAAACCTGATCGGCTTCTTCGTCAACACCCTGGTGTTCCGCGGCGACCTCTCGGGGGACCCCGGCTTCGGCGCGCTGCTCGACCGGGTGCGGCAGAGCTCGCTCGAGGCGTACGCCAACCAGGACCTGCCGTTCGAGAAGCTGGTCGAGGAGCTGCACCCCGAGCGCTCGCTGCAACGCCACCCCATCTTCCAGGTGATGTTCGGCTTCGAGACCCTGGCGAGCGGGGCGCTCGCCATGCCGGGGTTGACCCTCGCTCCCCTGGAGGAGGAGGCGGTCGACACCGGCACCGCCAAGTTCGACCTCACGATGCTCGCCTTCGAGCAGCTCGGCTCGCTCCAGGGGCTGCTCGAGTACAACGCCGAGCTCCTCGAGGCGGCGACCATCCAGCGCCTGCTGGGGCATTTCGAGACCCTGCTGGCGCACGGCGCGGCCGACCCCGGCCGCCCCCTCGCCGGGCTGCCGCTGCTCGCGGCGGCGGAGCTGCAACAGCTGAGGGAATGGAACGCCCCCGCCGGGCTCGCGATCCCGCAGGCCGGCCTGCACGAGCTGTTCGAGGCGCAGGCGGCGCGCACGCCGGAGGCGGTGGCGGTCGAATTCGAGGGGGAGGCGCTCACCTACGCCCAGCTCGACGCCCGCGCCGACCGGCTGGCCCGCCACCTCGTCGATCTGGGGGTGGGGCCGGAGGTGCTGGTGGGGATCTGCGCCGAGCGCTCGCTCGCCCTGGTGACCGGCCTGCTCGCCATCCTCAAGGCGGGCGGCGCCTACGTGCCGCTCGATCCCGACCACCCCGGCGAACGGCTCTCCTTCGTCCTCGCGGAGGCGGGGATCGCGGTGCTGCTGGTCGGCGAGGGGGTGGCCGACAAGCTCCCGGAGAACGCCGCGCGGACCGTCCGGCTCGACGCCGCCGACCCGGCGCTCGCCGCGCATCCTGCGGGGGCGGCGGGCCCCCCGGCGGTGGCGCTCGCCGGAGCCCCGGAAAGCCTGGCCTACGTGATCTACACCTCGGGCTCGACCGGGCGTCCCAAGGGGGCGATGAACGCGCACCGCGCGGTGGTCAACCGCCTGGCCTGGATGCAGCTCGCCTATCCGCTGGACTGCAGCGACGCGGTGCTCCAGAAGACCCCCTACAGCTTCGACGTCTCGGTCTGGGAGTTCTTCTGGCCGCTCGCCGTCGGGGCCCGGCTGGTGATGGCCCTCCCCGGCGGCCACCAGGACCCCGACTACCTGGTCTCGGCGATCGAGCGCGGGCGGATCACCACCCTCCACTTCGTCCCCTCGATGCTCCAGGCGTTCCTCGAGGCGCCGGGGCTCGAACGTTGCGCCTCGCTGCGCCGGGTGATCGCCAGCGGCGAGGCGCTCCCCGCCGACCTCGTCGCCACCTTCTTCGCCAGGCTGCCATGGGTGGAGCTGCACAACCTCTACGGCCCGACGGAGGCGGCGATCGACGTCACCGCCTGGCCCTGCGAGCCGGCGGCGGGCTCCCGCGCGGTCCCCATCGGCCGCCCGATCGCCAACCTGCGCATCCATCTGCTCGACGCCGGCTTCACCCCGGTGCCGGCCGGGGTGGCCGGCGAGCTCTACATCGGCGGCGCGGGGGTCGCCCGCGGCTACGTGCGGCGTCCTGACCTCACCGCCGAGCGCTTCCTCCCCGAGCCGCTCGCCGCCGAGCCGGGGGCGCGGATGTACCGCACCGGCGACCTGGCGCGCTACCGCCCGGACGGCGCCATCGAGTACCTGGGACGGATCGACCATCAGGTCAAGATCCGCGGCTTCCGCATCGAGCTGGGGGAGATCGAGGCGGTCCTCGCGACGCACCCGGCGGTGCGCCAGTCGGTCGTCCTGGCGCGCACCGACCCCTCCGGCTCGCCGCGCCTGGTCGCCTACGTGGTGGCACGGGAGGGGACCGGGCCGGCGGCCGAGGAGCTCTCCCGGCACCTCGCGGCGGCGCTGCCGGCCTACATGGTGCCGGCGAGCTTCGTGCTGCTCGCCGCCCTCCCCCTCAGCCACAACGGCAAGGTGGACCGCAAGCAGCTCCCCGCCCCCGCCGAGCCCACCCCGCGAGGGGACGACACCCCGGACTCCGCGCGGACCCCGGTCGAGCGGCAGGTCGGCGAGATCCTGGCCGCAGTGCTCGGCCTGCCCAGGGTCGGCCTGCGCGACAATTTCTTCGACCTGGGCGGCCATTCGCTGCTCGCCACCCGGGCCGTCTCCCGCCTGCGCCAGGCCTTCGGGGTGGAGGTGCCGCTGCGCGCCTTCTTCAACCATCCCACGGCCGCCGGTCTGGCGCAGGTGGTGGCCGAATCGCGTGGCGAGGACGGGCGCGTCGAGCCGCCGCTGGTGCCGGTCCGCCACTTCAAGGGGGCGCCGCTCTCCTTCGCCCAGCAGCGCCTCTGGTTCCTCGATCAGCTCGAACCGGCCTCGGCCGCGTACAACCTGCCGCGCGGCATCCTGCTCGGCGGCGCGCTCGGCCCCCGTGACCGGACCGCCCTCGCCGCGAGCTTCACCGAGATCGTGCGGCGCCACGAGATCCTGCGCACGACCTTCCACGAGACCGAGGGCGAGCCGGTGCAGTCGGTGTCGCCGCCGTTCCCGTTGCGCCTGCCGCTGGTCGATCTCACGGGTCTCGCCGCCGACCGGCGCGACCGCGAGTGCAGCCGTCTCAGCCGGGAGGCGGCGCGGCTCCCCTTCGACCTCTCCCGCGGGCCGCTGATCCGCACCCTGCTGATCCGCCTCGCCGCCGACCAGCACGTCGTCTCGGTGGCCATGCACCACATCGTCACCGACGGCTGGTCGATGGGGGTCTTCGTGCGCGAGATGTGGGCCCTCTACCCGGCCCTGCGCGACGGCCGCCCCTCGCCGCTGCCCGAGCTGCCGATCCAGTACAGCGACTTCGCCGTCTGGCAGCGCCAGTGGCTGCAGGGGCGGATGCTGGTCGATCAGCTCGAGTACTGGAAGCGCCGGCTCGCCGGCCTGCCGGAGGAGCTGAGCTTCCCCCTCGACCGTCCGCGGCCGGCCGCCGGCTCCTTCCGCGGCGGGCTCCGCTCCTTCACCCTCCCCGCGACCCTCGCCGGCGAGCTCCTCCCTCACGCCCGGCGGCATGGAGCAACCCTCGCGATGACCCTGCTCGCCGGCTTCCAGGCCCTCCTCGGCCGCTACTCCGGGCAGCAGGACATCGTGGTCGGCTCCCCGATCGCCGGCCGCAACCGCCACGAGATCGAAAACCTGATCGGCTTCTTCGTCAACACCCTGGTGTTCCGCGGCGACCTCTCGGGGGACCCGGGCTTCGGCGGCCTGCTCGACCGGGTGCGCCAGGGCTCGCTCGAGGCGTACGCCAACCAGGACCTGCCGTTCGAGAAGCTGGTCGAGGAGCTGCACCCCGAGCGCTCGCTGCAACGCCACCCCATCTTCCAGGTGATGTTCGGCTTCGAGGCCCTGGCGAACCAGGCGCTCGCGATGCCGGGGTTGACCTTGTCCCCCCTGGAGGAGGAGGCGGTCGATACCGGCGTCGCGAAGTTCGACCTGGGGATGTCGGCCTTCGAGCAGGACGGATCTCTCCACGGCCTGCTCGAGTACAACGCCGAGCTTCTCGAGGCGGTGACCATTCAGCGGCTGATCGGACGTTTCCAGAGGTTGCTGGAGGCGGTGGCCGCCGATCCGGAGCTTCGCCTGTCGGAGCTCCCCCTGCTGACGGAGGCCGAGCGCCAGCAGCTCCTGGAGTGGGGTGGAAGCGAAATCCCGGAGACCGATCCGCCCCTCCCCCACCAGCTCGCGGAGCAGGCACGGCAATCCCCCGGGGCCGTGGCCATCCGCGCGGGCGAGGAGAGCCTCACCTATGCGGAGCTCTTCCGGCGCGCCGGTCTCCTGGCGGAGCGCCTGAAGGTGCTCGGCGTCGGAGCGGAGGCGCGGGTGGCGTTGTGCGCCGGGCGGAGCTCCTGGCTCGCGGTGGGCATCCTGGGGATCTGGCAGGCGGGCGGCGCCTACGTGCCGCTCGATCCCTCTCTGCCGGCGGCGCGCCTTTCCTTCCTGCTGGAAGATTCGGGGGCCCGGGTCCTGCTGATCGAGCCGGATCTGGCCGGCCTGCTGCCCGCGCCAGGCGCGGCCGTCGAGCTCCTCGGTGCCGCGGGAGCGGCCGCTTCCGCCGCGGGGGAGCCCGCGTCCGTGTCCTCGTCCGTGTCCTCGTTCGTGTCCTGGTCCGTGTCCTCGTCCGTAGTGGACGTGAAGCCCGGGAACCTCGCTTATCTGATCTACACCTCGGGCACGACCGGCCGGCCGAAGGCCGTGCTGGTGGAGCATGGCCACCTGGCGCACACCTTCGCGGCCTGCCGGCGGACGTTCGGCTTTCGCGCCGGGGACCGGATGCCTTGCATCGCGCCGTTCTCGTTCGACATCTTCCTGTTCGAGCTGCTGAACCCGCTGCTCGCGGGCGGCTCCGTGGAGATCTTCGCCCTGCGGCCGACCCTCGACGTCGAGGCGCTGACCGCGGCGCTCACCCGCTCGACCCATTTTCACGCCGTGCCGGCGCTGATGCGCCAGGTGGTGGACTCCGCCCGCGCCGGCTGGGCGCCGGAGGCATTCGCCGGTCTGCGGGAGCTGTTCGTGGGCGGTGACGCGGTCCCCGCCGAGCTCCTGACCGACCTGCGGGACGTCTTTCCGCAGGCGGATCTCCATGTCCTCTACGGTCCCACCGAAGCGACGATCATCTGCTCCACCTACCACGTGCCGGCCGGCGAGCCGCGCCCGCTTCTCGGCCGCCCTCTCCCCGGCGCGATCCTGCGCCTCTGCGACTTCGACGGCAACGAGGTCCCCGTGGGCGTCACCGGGGAGATCTGGATCGGCGGCGGCGGCGTCACCCGCGGCTACCTGGACAGGCCGGACCTCACGGCGGAGAAGCTGGTGCCCGCCGAGGCGGGGCGCCGCTGGTACCGCACGGGAGACCTCGCGCGCCGTCTGAACGACGGCCTCCTCGAGTTCCTGGGGCGTGCCGATCATCAGGTCAAGATCCGCGGCTTCCGCATCGAGCCGGGGGAGATCGAGGCGGTCCTCGCGACGCACCCGGCGGTGCGCCAGTCGGTCGTCCTGGCGCGCACCGACCCCTCCGGCTCCCCGCGCCTGGTCGCCTACGTGGTGACACGGGAGGGGACCGAGCCGGCGGCCGAGGAGCTCTCCCGGCACCTCGCGGCGGCGCTGCCGGCCTACATGGTGCCGGCGAGCTTCGTGCCGCTCCCGGCCCTCCCCCTCGGCCACAACGGCAAGGTGGACCGCAAGCAGCTCCCCGCCCCCGCCGAGCCCGCCCCGCGAGGGGACGACGCCCCGGACTCCGCGCGGACCCCCGTCGAGCGGCGGGTCGGCGAGATCCTGGCCGCAGTGCTCGGCCTGCCGAGGGTCGGCCTGCACGACAATTTCTTCGACCTGGGCGGCCATTCGCTGCTCGCCACCCGGGCCGTCTCCAGCCTGCGCCGGGCCTTCGGGGCGGAGGTGCCGCTGCGCGCCCTCTTCAGCCATCCGACCGCCGCCGGTCTGGCGCAGGTGCTCGCCGAGGCGCACGGCGAGGGGGTGCGTTTCGAGCTGCCGCTGGTGCAGGATCGCCGCTCCTCGCCGCTCTCCTTCGCCCAGCAGCGCCTCTGGTTCCTCGATCAGATGGAGCCGGGGAGCCCGGTCTACAACGTCCCTTCCGCCGTCGAGCTGGCCGGCAGGCTGTCGGTGCCGACGCTGGCCGCGGCGTTCAGCGAGGTGGTGCGGCGGCACGAGGCGCTGCGGACGACCTTCCAGGCGGTGGCCGGCGAGCCGGTGCAGGTGGTGGCGGAGCCCGCCGGCCTCGCGCTGCCGCTGGTCGATCTCGCGGCGCTGGCGGCGCAGCGGCGCGAGGAGGAGGCGCAGCGCCTCGCCGGCGCCGAGGCGCGGCGGCCGTTCGACCTCGGCCGCGGCCCGCTGCTGCGGGTCGCCCTGCTGCGTCTGGAGGGCGAGCGGCACGTGGCCCTGGTGACCCTGCACCACATCGTCAGCGACGGCTGGTCGATGGGAGTGCTGGTGCGCGAGCTGGGAGCGCTGTATGCGGCCTTCCTGGCCGGCGCTCCGAGCCCGCTGCCGGAGCTCGCGGTGCAGTACGCGGACTTCGCCGTCTGGCAGCGCCGGCTGCTGTCGGGCGAGCACCTGGAGTCGGAGCTCGCCTGGTGGCGCCGGCAGCTCGCCGGCCGGGTCGCCGCGCTGGAGCTGCCGACCGATCACCCGCGCCCTCCCCGTGCCAGCGGGCGAGGGGCGGTCCGCGGCTTCGCCATCGACGAGGCGGGGCTCGCCGGGCTCACCGCGCTCTCCCGGCGGCACGGGGCGACTCTCTTCATGACGCTGCTCGCCGGTTTCCTGGTCCTCCTGCAGCGCTACTCGGGGGAGGACGATCTGACCGTGGGAACGCCGATCGCGGGGCGCACCCGCATCGAGATCGAGCCGCTGATCGGCTTCTTCGTCAACACCCTGGCGCTGCGCGTCGACCTCTCGGGAGCCGCGGACCTCGCCGCGCTCCTGGAGCGGGTGCGGGAGACGACCCTCTCCTCCTACGCCCATCAGGAAGTGCCGTTCGAACGCCTGGTGGAGGAGCTGGTGCCGGAGCGGGACCTCAGCCGCCCCCCCCTGGTGCAGGTGCTCCTCGTGCTGCAGAACACCCCGGAGGAGCGCCTCGAGCTCCCCGGGCTTTCGCTCACCGCCACCGCCCTCTCGACCGGGACGGCGAAGCTCGAGCTGACCTGCACCTGCGCGGAGACCGGGCGGGGGCTCGAGGGGACGCTCGAGTACAGCCGCGACCTCTTCGAGGGAGCGACGATCGAGCGGCTGGCGGGGCATTTCACCTCCCTGCTGGCGGCGGCCGCGGCGGACCCGCAGCGGCGCCTCGCCGAGCTCCCGCTGCTGTCGGCAGCCGAGCTCCACCAGGTCCGGGAGGAGTGGAACGACAGCGCGCTCGCTGCCCAGGATCCCCCCTGCGTGCACCATCTCATCGCCCGGCAGGCGCTCCGGTCTCCCGACGCCACCGCCGTGGTCGGCCCGGGGGGGAGGCTGACCTTCGGCGAGCTCAAGGCTCGCGCCGGCGGCCTGGCACGGCGGCTCGGCGGGCTGGGCGTCGGCCCCGAGGCGCGGGTCGCGCTCTTCCTCGACCGCTCGGTGGAAGCCATCGCGGCGGTCGTCGGGGTGCTCGCGGCGGGAGGCGCCTACGTCCCCGTCGATCCCGCCTATCCGGCGGAGCGGGTGGCCTGGCTGCTGGCGGATTCCCGGGCGCGGGTGGTGGTGACCACCTCGGCGCTCGCCGGCCGGCTGCCCGCAGGCACGCCGACCCTGCTCGTCGACGAGCCGGAGGAGGGGGAATGGCCCGGCGACGGCGGCGTCGGCGCGGACCATCCGGCCTACATCATCTACACCTCGGGCTCGACCGGCCGCCCCAAGGGGGTCGTGATCCGCCACGGCGGAGTCGTCAACCTGATGCGGGGGTTGCGCGAGACCGCCTACCGCGGCGAGAAGGGTCCGCTGCGGGTGAGCATCAACGCTTCGCTCTCCTTCGACGCCTCGGTGCAGCAGGTCGTGCAGCTCGCCTGGGGGCATGCCCTCCACGTCCTCCCCCAGGAAGTGCGGCAGGACCCCGCGGCGCTGGTCGATTTCGTCCGCCGCCACCGCCTCGACGTGCTCGACTGCACGCCGTCGCAGCTCGGGCCGCTCCTCGCGGCCGGCCTGGGCGAGGGGGACGCCGCGCCCGACCTCGTCCTGGTCGGCGGCGAGGCGGTGGGCGCCGAGCTCCGCGACGCGGCCCTCGCCCGGACGCGGAGCCGCTTCTGGAACGTCTACGGCCCCACCGAGTGCACGGTGGAGGTCACCGCCACCGCCTTCGCGCCGGGCTCCCCCTCCCGCATCGGCCTGCCGCTGCCGAACAGCCGCGGCTACGTCGTCGCGGGCACCGGCGGCCTCGCCCCGCTGAGCGTGACGGGAGAGTTGCAGCTGGGCGGCGCGGGGCTCGCCCGCGGCTATCTCGGCCGCCCGGAGCTGACCGCCGAGCGCTTCGTCCCCGATCCGTTCAGCGGCGATTCCGGGGCCCGCCTCTACCGCACGGGCGACCTGGCGCGCCGGCTGCCGGATGGCTCTCTCGACATCCTCGGACGCATGGACCACCAGGTCAAGGTGCGCGGCTTCCGCATCGAGCTCGGGGAGATCGAGTCGGCGCTGAGCGCGCTTCCCGGGGTGCGGGAGGGGGTGGTGATCATCCGCGAGGACACCCCGGGCGACCGGCGGCTGGTGGCCTACGTGACCGGCGAAGGGAGCCTGGACGGCGGGTCGCTGCGCCGGCCGCTGCGCGACCGGTTGCCGGAGTTCATGGTCCCCGAGGCCTTCGTGCATCTCGCGGCGCTGCCTCTCACCCCCAACGGCAAGGTGGACCGGCAGGCCCTGCCGAAGCCCGAGCGCGGCCCGGCGGCGGCGTTCGTGGCGCCGCGGACGCCGGTGGAGGAGATCCTGGCGGCGATCTGGGCCGAGGTGCTGGGGACCGCCCGCGCGGAGCGGGTGGGAGCCCACGACGACTTCTTCGCCCTCGGCGGCCACTCGCTCCTCGCCACGCAGGTGATCTCGCGCGTGCGGGAGGCCTTCGGGGTCGAGATGCCGCTGCGCACGCTCTTCGAGGCCTCGACCGTGGCGGCGCTCGCGGCGCGGATCGGGGACGCCGGAGGGCCGCAGGCCCCCCCCATCGTGCCGGTGCCGCGCACGGGGCTCCTGCCGCTCTCCTTCGCCCAGCAGCGCCTCTGGTTCCTCGACCGGCTGGCGCCGGACAACCCGTTCTACAACATGTGCAGCGCCGTGCGGCTCTCCGGCGCGCTCGCCGTAGAAGCCCTGCGGGACGCCTTCAGCGAGATCGTCCGCCGTCACGAGTCGCTGCGCACGACCTTCCAGGTGGTGGACGGGCGGCCGGTGCAGGCAATCGCGCCGGCCGCGGGCTTCGATCTCCCGGTGATCGATCTCGCGGCGCTGGCGGGGGATGCTGGGGAGAGCCGCCAGCGCGAGGAGCTCTCGCGGCTCGTCGACGACGAGAGCCAGCGCCCCTTCGACCTCCTGCGCGGGCCCGTGTTCCGCGCGCAGCTCGTCCGCCACGGCGCCGGCGAGCACACGCTGCTGGTGAGCCTCCATCACATCGTCTCCGACGGCTGGTCGATGGGGGTCCTCTTCTCCGAGCTCGCGACGCTCTACGGCGCCTTCGCCGCGGGCGACCCCTCCCCCCTGCCGGAGCTCCCGATCCAGTACGCCGACTTCGCCCTCTGGCAGCGGGAGTGGCTGCAGGGGAGCAAGCTCGCCGCCGAGCTCGGCTACTGGCGGCAGCAGCTCGCCGGCATCCCCGAGGCCCTCGAGCTGCCCGGCGACCATCCGCGCCCCGCCGTCGAGTCGTTCCGCGGCGGCGCGGAGGCGTTCGCCCTGCCGGCGTCGCTGGTCCGCGAGCTGACCGCGCTGACCCGGCGGCACAACGCCACCCTGTCGATGACGACTCTCGCCGGCTTCCAGGCCCTCCTCGGCCGCTATGCGGGGCGCGAGGACGTCGCCACCGGAGTGGCCATCGCCAACCGCACCCGGCGCGAGGTCGAGGGTCTCATCGGCTTCTTCGTCAACACGCTGGTGATGCGCGCCGACCTCTCGGGCTCCCCCGGCTTCGCGACCCTCCTCGACCGGGCGCGCGAGACGGCCCTCGGCGCCTACGCCCACCAGGACATGCCGTTCGAGCGCCTGGTCGAGGAGCTGGAGCCCGAGCGGGACCTCGGCCGCAACCCGCTGATCCAGGTGATGTTCGGATACCAGAACTACCCGCAGGGCGCCGTCGAGGTCCAGGGGCTCCTCCTCTCCCCGCCCCAGGACGCGCAGGTGGCGGTGCGGACCGCCAAGTTCGATCTCAGCTTCTTCCTCTTCGAGGACGGCGACCGCCTCGTCGGCGCGCTCGAATACAACAGCGACCTCTTCGAGGCGACGACCATCCGGCGCCTGCTCGGCCACTTCGAGAACCTGCTCGCCGCGGCGGCGGCGGACCCCGAGACGGCCGTCGCGCGGCTCTCCCTGCTCGCCGCGGCGGAGAGGCACCAGCTGGCGCGCGAATGGAACGACACCGGCTCGGCCTACCCCGCCGAGGCGAGCCTGGCGGAGCTCTTCGCGGCCCAGGTGCGCCGCACCCCCGACGCCCCCGCCCTGCGTTTCGCGGGCGCCCCGAACGCCCCGGACGCCGGCGCGCTCTCCTATCGCGAGCTCGACCGCCGCGCCGCCCGGCTGGCGCGCCGCCTGCGCGATGTCGGAGTCGGCGGCGCCGGGCCGGAGAGCCGCGTCGCCCTCTGCCTCGAGCGCTCGCCGGAGATGGTGGTGGGGATCCTGGGCATCCTCCAGGCCGGCGGCGCCTACGTGCCGCTCGATCCCTCCTATCCCCGGGAGCGGCTGGAGCTGCTGCTCCACGACAGCGGCGCCTCGGCGCTGGTCACCGTGGAGCGCTGGCTCCCCGTCGTGCCGCTGGCGGGGCCGGCCGGCGCGGCGACGGTCTGCCTCGACGGTCTCGACGGTCTCGACGGCGACGGGACGTGGGAGGAGGAGCCCGCGGAGGCCCCCGGGACGCCCCGGGTCTCCGCCGCCAGCCTCGCCTACATCATGTTCACCTCGGGATCGACGGGAGAGCCCAAAGGGGTCGCCGTCACCCATCAGGGGGTGGTGCGGCTGGTGCGCGAGACGAGCTACGCCCGCTTCGCCCCGGACGACGTCCTGCTGCAGATCGCCCCCTTCACCTTCGACGCCTCGACCCCGGAGATCTGGGGGGCGCTGCTCAACGGCGCCTGCCTGGTGGTCGCCCCGCCGGGGCTGCTGTCTCTGGCGGAGCTCGAGGGGATGCTCACCCGGTACGGGGTGACCCTCCTGCATCTGACCGCCGGGCTGTTCAACCAGGTGGTCGACGAGAATCCGCGCGCCCTCGCCGGGTTGCGCCTGCTGCTGACCGGGGGGGACGTGATGTCGGCGTCGCACGCCCGGCGGCTGGCGGCGGAGCTCCCCGGGCTGCGCCTGCTCAACATGTACGGGCCGACGGAGAACACCACCTTCACCTGCTTCCACCCGATCGCGGGGATGCAGGCCGCCGGAGCCTCCGTGCCGCTCGGCCGCCCGATCGCCAACACCTCGGTCCACCTGCTCGACCCCCACGGCCAGCCGGTCCCGATCGGGGTGCCCGGCGAGCTGCTCACCGGCGGCGACGGCCTGGCGCGCGGCTACCTCGGCCGCCCCGACCTGACGGCGGAGCGCTTCGTCCCCAACCCGTTCGCCGGCGACCCGGGCGAGCCGGCCGGCAGCCGCCTCTACGCCACCGGCGACCTGGCGCGCCGCTTCCCCGACGGGCGGATCGAGTTCCTGGGACGCATCGACCAGCAGGTGAAGATCCGCGGCTTCCGCATCGAGCCGGGGGAGATCGAGTCGCGCCTCGGCGAGCACCCCGCGGTGCTGCAGAACGTCGTCCTCGCCCGCGAGGACCTCCCCGGGCACCGCCACCTGGTCGCCTACGTGGTGCAGAACCCGGCCTACGAGGTGGCGGAGAGCGGCGTCGAGGGCGAGCAGGTGGCGCAGTGGAGCGAGCTGTTCGACGGCTTCTACGGGCAGGAGGCGGCGGGCTCCGACCCGACCCTGAACCTGATCGGCTGGAACAGCTCGTACACCGCCCTCCCCCTCCCCCGCAACGAGATGGAGGACTGGCTGGCGGACACCGTCGAGCGGATCGCCGCGCTGGCGCCGCGGCGGGTGCTGGAGATCGGCTGCGGCACCGGCATGATCCTCTTCCGCATCGCGCCGCGCTGCGAGCTCTACGTCGGCACCGACTTCTCCGCCCAGGCGATCGCCTACGTCGAGCGGCAGCTCGGCCGGGTCGCAGGGATCGACCGCTCCCGCGTCCGGCTCCTCCAGCGCTCGGCCGAGCAGCTCGACGGGATCGCCGCCGGCTCGCTCGACACGGTGATCGTCAACTCGGTGGTGCAGTACTTCCCGAGCGCCGACTACCTGGCCGAGGTCCTCACCCGCGCCGTCGGGCTGGTGCGCCCCGGCGGCGCCATCTTCCTCGGCGACGTGCGCAGCCTCCCCCTGCTGGAGGCGTTCCATACCTCCGTCGAGCTGTTCCAGGCGGCGCCGGAGACGCCGCTGTCGCGCCTGCGCCAGCGGGTGCAGACCCGCCGTCTGCAAGAGAACGAGCTGGTCGTCGACCCCGCCTTCTTCGCCGCCTTGCAGCAGCGGCTGCCCGGGATCGCCCGGGTGGAGGTCTATGCCAAGCACGGCCGGGCCCACAACGAGCTGACCGCCTTTCGCTACCAGGTCGTGCTGCGCCTGGCCGGCACCGCGGAGGGCGCGGAGCCCGCGGAGCCGCCGGCCGCCGGCTGGCTGGACTGGCGGGGCGAGGGCCTCGACCTCGCCGCCCTGCGGGAGCGCCTGGCGTCGGGGGGCGGCGAGACCCTGGGGCTCTCCGGCGTGCCGAACGCGCGGGTGGCCGCCGCGGCGGCCGCCACCCGGCTGCTCCGCGAGGCGGACGAGAACGGGCTCCGCACCGCCGGCGACCTGCGCCGCCGGGCCGACGCCGCCGCGGCGGACGCCGTCGACCCCCAGGAGCTCCTCGACCTCGCCGCGGAGCTCGCCTACGAGATCGAGCTGGGCTGGGGCTCGCCCGGCCCCGACGGCCGCTTCGACGCCGTGCTGCGGCGGCGCGGCGGCGCGGGCGATGGAGCGGCGCTCGGCGCCTTCCTCCCCGCGCCGGAGCTGCGCGAGCCCACCACCAACAACCCGCTCCAGGAGCGCTTCGCGCGCCGCATCGCGCCCGAGCTGCGCGCCTTCCTCAAGGCGCGCCTCCCCGACTACATGGTCCCCTCCTTCTTCGTGCTGCTCGACGCCATGCCGCTCACCCCCAACGAGAAGGTGGACCGGCGGCGCCTGCCGGCGCCGGAGATCGGGCGGCTGGAGGGGGGCAAGGCGCTCGTCGCCCCGCGCAACGCCATCGAGGAGAGGCTGGTCGGGATCTGGATGGAGCTCCTGGGGATCGAGGAGATCGGCGTCGATCACGACTTCTTCGAGCTGGGCGGGCACTCCCTGCTCGCCACCCAGGTCGTGTCGCGGATGCGCGAGGCGTTCGGCGTGGAGCTCCCCCTGCGCGCCTTCTTCGCCGCGGCGACCGTGGCCGGTCTGGCGGCCGAGGTGGCGGAGCTCCGCCGGCTGGGCGGCGAGATGGAGGCGCCGCCGGTCACCCCGGTGGCGCGCGACGGCCGTCTGCCGCTCTCCTTCGCCCAGGAACGCCTCTGGTTCCTCCACCGGCTCAACGTCCGGACGCAGGCCTACAACGAGTCGGTCGCCTTCCGCCTGGAGGGGCGCCTGGACGAGGGCGCCCTCCGCTGGAGCCTGGACGAGCTGTTGCGGCGCCACGAGAGCCTGCGCACCAGCTTCCCGGAGGTCGAGGGGGAGGTGGTGCAGCGGATCCACCGCGCGGCGGCCTTCGAGATCCCGTCCGTCGACCTGCGGGCCCTCCCCGCCGAGGTCCGGGAGGCGGAGGCCCGCCGCCTCGCGCTCGAGCGGGCTCTCCACCCCTTCGACCTCGAGCGCGGGCCGCTGGTGCGCGGCCTGCTGGTGCGCCTGGCGGAGGAGGGGCAGGCGGTGCTCTTCTCCTGGCATCACATCGTCTCCGACGGCTGGTCGACGGGGATCTTCGTGCGCGAGCTGTCGGCCCTCTATGCCGCCCGGCTGGCGGGCGCGCCGTCGCCGCTCCCCCCCCTCCCGCTCCAGTACGCCGACTTCGCGGCCTGGCAGCGGCGATGGCTGCGGGGCGAGGTCCTCGAGCGCCAGCTCGCCTATTGGCGCCGGCAGCTCGCGCAGGTCGCCGTGCTCGATCTCCCCACCGACCGCCCCCGGCCGGTCCTCCCCAGGGCGGCGAGCGAGCAGCGCCCGGTCACCGTGCCTGCCGCCCTGACGCAACGGCTGCGGGCGTTCAGCCGCGGCCGGGGGATCACCCCCTTCATGACCCTCCTCGCCGCCTTCCAGGCGCTGCTCCACCGCTACACGGGGCAGGACGACGTGGCGGTCGGCTCGCCGATCGCCAACCGCAACCGCGGCGAGGTGGAAAAGTTGATCGGCTTCTTCATCAACATGCTGGTGCTGCGCACCGACCTGACTGGCGATCCGACCTTTGGCGAGCTGGTGGACCGCGTCCGCCGCGTCGCGGTCGATGCCTATGCCCACCAGGACCTCCCGTTCGAAAAGCTGGTCGAGGAGCTGCGGCCCGACCGGGACCTGCGGCGGACCCCCCTCTTCCAGGTCAGCTTCCAGCTGCTCAACGTCCCCGCGTCCTCCCTCGACTTGCCGGGGCTTTCGCCGCGCCCCCTGGACTTCGCGGCCCGCTCGGCCAAATTCGATCTCGACCTCGCCCTGCTCGACGGCGGCGAGCAGCTGGACGGCATGCTCGACTACGATGCCGACCTCTTCGACGCCGCGACCATGGAGCGCCTGCTCGCCCATCTGGAGCGGCTGCTCGCCGGGGGGCTGGAGAGCCCCGGGACCCGGCTCTCCGAGCTGCCGCTCCTCTCCCCCGCCGAGACGATGCAGCTGGTCGAGGAGTGGAACGACACGCGCTCCGCCCTGCCGCCGGGCCTCCGCCTGCACGAACGGTTCGAGGGGTGGGCCCGGCGCACCCCCGAGGCGGTCGCCCTCGAGCTCGAGGGGGAGGAGCTCTCCTACGCCGGGCTCGACGCGCGGGCCAACCGGCTGGCCCGCGCCCTGCGGCGCTGGGGGGTGGGGCCGGACGTGCGGGTCGGCCTGGCCCTCGAGCGGTCGCTGGAGCTGGTGGTCGGCGTCCTCGCGACCCTCAAGGCGGGCGGCACCTACGTGCCGCTCGATCCCGCCTACCCGCGGGAGCGGCTGGCCTTCATGCTGGCCGACTCGCGCGTGCCGGTCCTCCTCACCCAGGAGCGCCTGCTCGCCTCCCTCCCCGCCGGGGAGGCGCGCGTCTTCTGCCTCGATTCCCAGTGGGACGAGGTCGCGGCGGAGAGCGCGGCGGAGCTGCCTCCCGCGGCGGGCGCAGCCGGCGACCATGCGCTGGCCTACGTGATCTACACCTCCGGCTCGACCGGGCGCCCGAAGGGGGCGATGAACAGCCATCGCGCGATCTGCAACCGGCTGCTCTGGATCGAGGGGGTCGATCCCCTGACGCCGGAGGACCGGGTGCTCCAGAAGACCCCCTTCAGCTTCGACGTCTCGGTCTGGGAGCTGTTCTGGCCGCTGTCGAGCGGCGCCCGCCTGGTCCTCGCCCGTCCTGGAGGGCATCAGGAGCCGGACTACCTGGTCCGGCTCGTCCAGCGGGCGGGGATCACCACGATCCACTTCGTCCCGTCGATGCTCCAGGTCTTCCTGGAGGCCGCGGACCTCGCGTCGTGCCCCTCGATCGTCCGCGTGGTCTGCGGCGGCGAGGCGCTCACCGGCCCGCTCGCGCGCCGCTTCTTCTCCCGCTATCCGGAGGGCGCGGCGCCGCGCCTCTACAACCAGTACGGCCCCACCGAGGCGGCGATCGAGGTCACCGCCTG
The DNA here is from genome assembly GCA_963756595.1 of uncultured Acidobacteriota bacterium. GTDB lineage: Bacteria > Acidobacteriota > Thermoanaerobaculia > Multivoradales > UBA5704 > DATARR01. The sequence continues at coordinate 48,644 of CAVWOZ010000059.1, read as the reverse complement.
GCGCAGCGACCCGGAGAGCCCGCTCGCCGCCGTCCCCATCGGGCGCCCGATCGCCAACACCTCGGCGCACGTCCTCGACTCCCACCTGCGGCCGGTCGCGATCGGCATTCCGGGGGAGCTCTACATCGGCGGCGTGCCGCTCGGCCGCGGCTATCTCGACCGGCCGGAGCTGACGGCGGAGAGATTCATCCCCGACCCCTTCGCGCCGCGGGAGGAAGCGGGAGCGCGCCTCTATCGCACCGGGGATCAGGTCCGCCGCCTCCCCGGCGGGGAGATCGTCTATCTGGGGCGCCTGGACCATCAGGTGAAGGTGCGGGGCTTCCGCATCGAGCTGGGAGAGATCGAGTCGGCGCTCGCCTCCCTCCCCGGGGTGCGGGAGGCCGTGGTGGTCGCCCGGGAGGAGACGCCCGGCGACTCGCGGCTGGTGGCCTATCTGACCGGAGACTTCGCCGGGGAGATCGCCGGCGAGGGCGGCGGCGAGGCGCAAGCCGCCGGAGTGGACGCGCTCCGCCAGCAGCTCCGCGAGCACCTGCCGGAGTTCATGGTCCCCACCACCTTCGTCCACCTCCCGGCGCTGCCGCTCAACCCCAGCGGCAAGGTCGACAGGAAGGCCCTCCCCGCGCCCGAGCGGGGCGCCGCGGCGGAGCTCGTCCTCCCACGGACGCCGATCGAGGAGGTCCTGGCGGAGATCTGGCAGGAGGCGCTGGGGATCGAGCGGGTCGGGGTGCACGACAACTTCTTCGCGCTCGGCGGCCACTCCCTCCTCGCCGTCCTCCTGATGGCCCGCATCGAGAAGCGGTTCGGCAGGAACCTGCCGCTCGCCACCCTGTTCGCGGCGCCCACCCTCGAGTCGCTGGCCGCTCTGCTCGGCCAGTCCGGCCACCAGCCCCGGCGCTCTTCGCTGGTGGCCATCAAGCCGCAGGGGGACCGGACGCCGTTCTTCTGCGTCCATCCGATCGGCGGCAACGTGCTCTGCTACCTGGACCTCGCGCATCAGCTGCCGCCGGAGCAGCCGTTCTACGCCCTGCAGAGCCCGGATCCCGCGGAAGGGGAGACCCCCGGGGGGATCGAGGAGATGGCGGCCCGCTACCTGCGGGAGCTGCGCCGGGTCCAGCCGGAGGGCCCCTACCGGCTCGGCGGCTGGTCGATGGGCGGTCTGATCGCCTTCGAGATGGCCCGGCAGCTCGCCAGGGAGGGGAGCGAGCTGGACCTCGTCGCGCTGATCGACACCCCGCCGCCGCCGGAGGAGCCGGGCCCCTCACCCACCGAGGACGAGCTGGTGGCCGCTTTCGCCCAGGATCTGATCCGCCTGATGGGGCACGAGCCGGCGGCCTCCCCGGCGGAGCTGCCGCCGGGGACCCCGGCCGCGCAGCTGGAGCAGGTGGCGAGGCTCGGCCAGGAGGCGGGGGTGTTGCCGAAGGATTTCGGCGTCGCCCAGCTCCAGCCGCTGTTCGAGACGTTCGCCGCGAACTTCCGGGCGAGCCGGGCTTTCGTGCGCCGCTCCTACCCGGGGAGCGTGACCCTGTTCGTGGCCGAGCAGACCCTCTCCGCCCACGGCCCGGAGGTCTTCGACGGGTGGCGCCGGTCGGCCCTCGGCGGCGCCGACGCGAGCACCCTGCCCGGCGACCACTACGACCTGCTGCGGCGCCCCCGGGTCGAGCGGCTGGCCCGCGAGCTCGACCTCCGCCTCGCCGCCCTGAGCCCCGCGCTCAGTTGAGCCGGAAGAGGGAGGAAGGGTCCGCCCGGGTCGCGCCGTAAGCCGGCCGGAGGATGGCGGGCAGGGAGACCAGCGCGATGAGGCAGGGCACCGCGATGAAGACGAGAGGGTCGTAGGGGCTCACGTTGAACAGGATGCTCGACATCGTCTTCGCCAGGCCGAGGGCGAAGAGGAGCCCGGTGAGCAGCCCGATGGCGAGCAGCACGACCCCCTTCCAGATGAAATGCCGCAGGATCGCCGTCTGGTCGGCCCCGATGGCCATGCGGATACCGATTTCGAAGCGCTGCTGGCGCACGGTGTAGATCAGGATCGAGTAGATGCCGATGGTCGCCAGCACCAGGGCCGAGGCGGCGAAGAAGATCAGCAGGACGGTGTTGAGCCGCACGCCGGCCTCCTCCTCGCGCCGCTGCTCCCGCAAGGTCTTGACGTCGTAGACCGGGATGTCCGGGGCGATCGACTGCATGATCTGGCTCAGGGCCACTGCGGTTCTGCCGTCGTCCCGGCGCAGGTGCAGGATGATCCCCGCGGTCCTCGACCGCAGCTGGAACAACGGGAAGTAGACGTCGCGCCGGAAGTCGTGATCCGGCAGGATGCGCCCGCGCTGCTCGGCGTCGGCGACGACTCCCACCACCTCGGCCCACATCTTCTGCGGCGCCCCCAGCCAGAACCGCTTGCCGAGCGGATCCTGACCCGGCCAGAGCCCCTCCGCCGCGGAGCGGCTGAGGATGGCGACCAGCGGATGTCTGGCGTCGTCCTGCTCGGTGAAATCGCGCCCCCTGGCGAGCGCGATCCCCATCCTCGACAGGAGGTGGGGGGAGACCCGGTTCTCGTAGACCTTGACCTTGTCCTCCGGCGCCTCGAGCGACCGCCCCTCCGGCACGACGAACTTGAAGAAGAAGCTCGAGCCGATCATGCCGGGAGCCCAGAGGCCGGCGTCCTCCACCCCGGGCAGGGCCCGCGCCCTGTCGAGCAGCCGCTGGTAGAGCTGGTAGGCGGGCTCGTCGGTCTTGTACTGGGTCGTCGGCAGCTCGAACTGGGCGGTCAGGATGTGGTCCACCCGGAAGCCCGGGTCGTTCCGGATCAGCGCCCCCAGGCTCTTGATCATCAGCCCCGCTCCGATCAGCAGGACGACCGAGAAGAAGATGGCCGAGACGACGAGGAAGCTGCGGGTGAACGCCGTACCCGCCGACTGGCTGTGCCCCTTCCCCTCCGACTGCAGCTCCTCCTGGAGATCCACCCGCATGCTCTTGCGCGCCGGGACGACGCCGATCAGGACGCTGATCAGCATCGACAGGAGAGCCGTGGCGCCCAGGGTCCGCAGGTCGACCGCGAAGTGGATGAAGTCCGGCAGGTTGTAGGCGCGGCTGCCGAACTTGGCGAGCAGCCGGACCGCGAAGAACGCCGCGCCGGCCCCGAGCAGGCCCCCCGCCAGGCAGAGGAGGGCCCCCTCGAGGACGAAGGAGCGCACGAGGCGGAGCCGGGTGACCCCGAAGGCCAGCCGCAGCGCGACCTCCTTGCGCCGCTCGACGGCCCGGATCAGGAGCAGGTTGATCACGTTGGTGCAGCCGACCAGGAGGACGAAGACCGCTCCGATCAGCAGGGTCAGGATCGACATCCGCATGCGCTCGAAGTCGAAGCGGAGGGTGCGCAACGGCTCGACGCTCACCCCATAGCTCTTGTTGGTGGCCGGGAAAGTGGCGGCGAGCTGGCGCGAGATCGTCCCCATCTCCTGCCGGGCCCGTTCGAGGGTGACCCCGGGGGCCCGGCGCGCGAAGACGTCCAGCCAGCGCGCCGCCCGGTCTTCGACGAACCCCTCGCGGTGCGTCAGCCTAGAGATCGTCACCGGCACGTAGAGATCGACGTCCGGATAGATGTCGCGGAAATTCTCCGGCATGACGCCGACGACCTGAAAGGCGAGCCCCTGGAGCTGAATGCTCTGGCCGACGATCGCGGGGTCGCCGCCGAAGCTGCGCTTCCACAGGCCGTGGCTGAGCACCGCCACCGCCAGCGGGCTGGTGCGGTTCTCCTCCTCGGGCCGGAAGGTGCGCCCGAGGGCGGGGCGCCACCCCAGCAGGTCGAAGTAGGAGGCGGACACGAAGGCGACCCCGACGCGCTCGGCGCGATGGCTGCCGGTGAGGTTCAGCTGCTGAAACGTCGAGCAGGTGGAGATCTGCTCCAGCGTCCGGCTCTGCTCACGCCAGGAATCGACGTCCAGGTAGGAATTCCGGAACGCCGAGCCGTCCTTCTCCTCCACCGTCCTCAGGACGACCAGGCGCTCTCCCTGCTTGTAGGGGATCTTGCTCAGCAGCACGGAGCTGGCGATGCTGAAGATCGTCGTCGTCGAGCCGATGCCCAGCGCCAGGATCGCCACCACGGCGAGGGAGAGGCCGGGCCTCCTGGCGAGGGCCTTCAGAGCCTGCCGCAGGTCGTACATCATCGTGGTTACCCTCCTGCGCCGCCCGCGGCGGCTACCACGGGTGGCTCAGGAAATCAGCCTCCCCAAGGACGAGACCCCCGATCCTGCGCTCGGTGACGGCGTCGATCTCCCCTCCGAGGGGGGCGAACATCACCTCTTGCGAGAGCCGCTCGAGAGGATGCGTGCCGGAGAAGGAACGGCCGCCGATGATGCGCCGCACCGCGCCGACGATCTCTTCCGCGCACTGCGCACCGGCCTGCTTGGCGGCGCACGAGAGGTTGTAGGCGTCGATCAGCCGGGGCAGGTTCGGCTCGTTGCGGGCGACCCACTCGAGGGCCTGTCCCGCTTCGTAGGAGATCGCGCAGGCGGTGCGGTATTTGATCGCCAGCCGGCCGACGTCCAGGATCATCCCGTCCAGCTCGGCCAGCGGCTTGTTGTCCGGGGTGCGCACGGAGCGCAGGAACTTCCTCGCCTCCTCGAGAGCGCGGGCGGCGGCACCGAGGAAGGGGGCGGCGAGCAACGCCTGGTGCCAGGCGACCTGGAAGGCGCCGATGCTCTCGTCCACCGCCAGCATGTCGTTCTCCGGGATGAAGGCATCACGGAAGGTCACGCGGCGGGTGTCGGAATCGACCATGGCGGTCGGGAAGAGAAAGGGGCCGATCTCGATCTGCGGGTTGTCGCGCAAGGGCGCGACGAAGATCGCAAACCCTTCGCCCTTGATCTGAGTGAAGAAGAAAATGAGATCACTCTCGGTGGCGAGAGACATGTAGGCCGCGACGCCGTTGACGCGGAAGCCCTGGTCCTCGCGCTCGGCGATGGTGCCGAAGGCGCCCACCTTGTCGGTGTGGATGCGGGAGGTGGTGTTGGCCACCAGCAGGTTGCCGTCGATCAGCGACTTGACCATCTCCTCCCGGCGAGCCGCCAGCTTCGGATTGTTGTAAATGGGAAAAGTCGAGAGCGAGCAGGTCACCGCGTAATGGTTGTAGACCGCCACGCCGACCGCCGGCGAGATGCTGCCGAGCCGGCGCAGCACGTTGAAACAGGTGCGGTGGAGCCCTTGCGGGTCCTTGCTGTGCACCGGGCCGAGCATCGGCAGGTCGGTGGTGCGCAGGGTGCGATAAAAAATCGACAGATCCTTCTTCTCGATACTCTCCTCGAGGGCGGCGACGGCCTCCGCCACCTGGGCGTTCAACCCGCGGGGCGGGGTCTTTTTCTGCTTCGGTGCGCGCCGCTTCCCCGCCGCGGGCCCAGCGGACGAGGTACGCTCCGCGCCGCGCCGACGGGCACTGACGGTCTTGGGAGCCATGGATTGCCTCCGGTCCTTACAGCCCTTACAGGGACAATCCCAAGGGCGCCATTTTGAGGCTGCTATAGTACGCCAATCCTACGACCGAGAGATAGGGCCGGGGAGCGGGATCGGTCGATCGACCAATCCTCCCGATGCGCGCTTTACCGCACCCCTTCCGCGACCTCGACCGGCGCCGCCTCCCGGGGACGGTCCCACTCGATCCGGCCGTCCTTCATCTTGATCAGGCGGTCGGCCAGCGAGTAGTACTGGTCGTCGTGGCTGATCACGAAGACCGTCCGGCCCTGGGCCTTGAGCTCCGGCAGGATCTCGAAATAGAACACGGCCTTGAACTGCGGATCCTGGTCGGCGGCCCACTCGTCGAAGAAATAGATCGGACGCCGCTCCAGGTAAGCGGTGAGCAGGGCGAGCCGCTTGCGCTGGCCCTGGGAGAGCTGGAGGGTCGAGAGGACGCCGTTTTCGACTTTGACCTTGTTCTGGAGCTCCAGGCGGGCGATGTAGTCGCGGGCCGCCTCGTCCAGCCCCCCCTCCTCGAGCCCCATCAGGCTGTCGAACAGATAGAAGTCCGCGAAGACGGTGGAGAACATCTGGCGATAGCTCTCACGGTTCTCGCTGGTGACCGGCCTGCCGTCGAGCAGGATCCTGCCGTGATCGGGGAGATAGAGGCCGGTCAGCAGCTTGGCGAAGGTCGACTTGCCGCTGCCGTTGCCGCCGGTGATGAAGACGATCTCCCCGGCGCGGAAGGTGAGGCTCAACGGGCCGACGCCGAAATGCTCGCCGCCCGCATCCCCGGAGTACTGGTACGAGACGCCGTCGATCTCCAGCCGCTGCCAGCCCGGCACGTGTCCGGGGTCGCTGGCCGAGGTCTCGGCGACCGTGCTCGCCAGGTCGAGGCCGAGCCTGTCGAGCTTGCTGACCGCCACGGCGGCGCGGCCGAAGTTGGGCAGCAGCTGGAAGACCGTCTCGAGCGGACCGAGCATGTAGAGCAGGGAGAGCGTGAAGCCGATGATCACGCGCTGGTTGACGAACGGGCTGTCGCGAAAGAAGAAGATCAGCAGGCCGATGGCGATGAAGAAGAGCAGGTTCCCCCACACCGCGCTGGCGATGAAGAGGTTGTTGCCGAAGGCGGTGTAGCGGCGGATCTTGTGGCTGGTGGGGATCAGCGAGAGATCCACGAAAGCCCGCCGCCGGCTGCCGTGCAGCTTGAGCTCCTTGGCGCCGTAGATCAGGCTGCGAAAGTGCGCAAAGAGGGTATCGGTCTCCTCGCGCAGCCGGCGAAAATACTTTCTGGCGATGCCCATCGAAAAGCGATAGGTCAGCGAGCCGACGATCAGACAGCCGAGGATGAGCAGCAGCATCCGCCACGACAGCCACCCCATGTAGATCAGGCAGGCCACGATCACCCCGGCGTGCATGCAGAGCAGGGGGATCTGGGCGAGGGCGGTCGAGAGGACCGTGATGTCGTCGGTCAGCGTGGCGAGCAGGCGGTGGGGGCCGATCTCCTCCAGCCGCCGCAGGGGGGCGGCGAGGATCAGCCGGCAGGACTGCAGGCGGATCTCGAACAGCGTCCGCGTCATGATGAGGTTGAACAGCCCTTCCGAGGCCATCCGGCTCACCGGCACGATGACGCAGAGCGCGACGAAGCCGTAGAGGAGGCGGGGATCCCGCCCGCCGCCCATGGCGTTGCTGATGATCGCCAGCCAGCCGGTGCGGCCGATGCCGCTGGCGAGACCCGCGATCAGCGCGGCGGCGACGATCGGCCGCGAAAAATGCAGGTTGCGGGACATCCGCAACAGGTGGGCGAGAAGCTTGACGATTTCCATCTCTTGACCTTGCAGAGAGCTCGGCGGCGAGCGATCGCTCCGACCTCGGGGGCGGGGCGTCCGCTCCATCGCTCGCGTAGTCTCAGCGACAGAATTGTATGATGAGCGGGCGTTCGTAAGATAGCCACCGAGGGTCCGCGCGACGGCCGGCCGGCGGCGGGGAGAGCAAAAAGGTTTGATCCAGAACGATCGGCTGACTGGAGGACTGCGATGACCACCCTGCGTGAGGTGATGGACCTCGTCTCGCGCCCCGGGATCCTCTCCTTCGCCATCGGCCTCCCCGCGACCGAGCTGTTCCCGCGCGAGGCCCTGGCCGAGGCGAGCGCCCGGGTGCTGCGCGACGACCCTTCCTGCCTGCAGTACAGCGTCCCCTACCGGCCGCTGAAGAGCCGGATCGTCGAGCTGATGGCCCTGCGCGGGGTCGCGTGCTCGGAGGAGCAGATCTTCCTGACCTCCGGCGCCCAGCAGGGGATGGACCTGCTCAGCCGGCTGCTCGTCGCGCCGGGCGCCGAGGTGATGACCGAATGGGCGATCTACGACGGGCTGCAGATGGCGGTCCGCCACCAGGGCCCGCGGTTCCTCGCGGTCGCCTCCGATCCCCGCGGAGGGATCGACGTCGACGAGGTCGAGGCCCGCCTCGCCGGCGGCGCGCGGCCGGCGCTCCTCTATCTCATCCCCTGCGGCCACAACCCCCTCGGCGCCACCCTCGACCTGGCGGCCCGGCAGCGGCTGGCCGCCCTGGCCCGCCGCTACCGGGTGCCGCTGCTCGAGGACGACGTCTACGGCCTGCTCCACTACGGCGCGCCACCGCCGCCGGCGGTGCGCGCGTTCGACGACGAGTGGGTCTACTACCTGGGGTCGTTCTCGAAGATCCTGGCGCCGTCGCTGCGCGCCGGCTGGGTGGTGGCGCCCGCGGCGGTCGTGGCCCGCCTCTCTCCGCTGAAGCACGCGGTCGACCTCGACACCCCGTCGCTGAGCCACCGCGTGATCGCCGCCTATCTCGAGACCGGGGGGCTCGCCCCCCACGTGGAGGGGCTGCGCGCCGAATACCGGCGGCGCCGCGACGCCATGCTGGCGGCCCTCGGCGAGCACTTCCCCGCGGCGGTCCGTTGGAGCCTGCCCACCAGCGGCATGTTCATCTGGGTCGAGTTGCCCGCAGGTCTCGACGCCTCCGGGCTGCTGCGCGCCGCGGTCGAGACCGCGAGCGTGGCCTTCAGCCCGGGAGTGACCTTCTGCCCCAGCGGCGCGGGAGATCCGGAGAAGGGGCGCCGCTGCCTGCGGCTGAGCTTCACCCACCACCCCCCGGAGCGCATCGCGGAGGGGATCCGGCGCCTCGGCCGGGTGATCCGGGCGGCGCTCGGAGCAGACTGAGCGGCCGGCCGGTCAGCCTCCTGCGGCGGGGCCTTGAGGGCTCAGGCACCAGTCGAGCACGGCCATGGCGCTCGTCATCTTGTGGTAGGCCTGCCGGAAGGCGATGCTCTGGGGGCCGTCGAGGACCTCGTCGAGCACCTCGTAGCCGCGCATGGCGGGGAGGTCGTGCAGGAACACCGTCGAGCCGTCCGCCTTCGAGACCGCGGCCATCACCTCCGGCGTCACCGTGTAGGGGCGGAACTTGTCGACCCAGCCGGCGTCCGCCCTCTGGACCCCCATGGTGAGCCAGCGGGTGGTGTAGACCGCGTCCACGTCGCGGGGGAGGCGATGGACGTCGTGATGGTGCTCGATCCCCGCGCCGTGCCCGGCGGCCGTCCCCTGGACCTCCGTGATGAAGCTCGCGGGGAGCCCGTACCCCTCGGGGGTGACCAGGGTCAGCCGCATGCCGGGGACGCGGGCGACGGCGAGGGCGATCGCGGACGCCGAGTTGTTCCCCTCCCCCATGTAGAGGAGGTGGAGCCCCGCGAGCCGGCCGAAATGCTCCCGCAGGGTGGCGAGGTCGGCCAGCGACTGGGTCGGATGCTCGTCCTCGCTCATCGCGTTGACGATCGCCATGCGGTCCTGGCTCGCCAGCGCGCGCATCTCCGCCATCGACTCGTTGGTGCGGATGACCAGCGCGTCGAGGTAGTTGGCCAGCACGCGCGCGGTGTCCGGCACCGTCTCGCCGGTCACGATCTGCAGGTCGTTGGGGCCGTAGGCGATGACCTGGGCGCCGAGCTTCATCGCGCCGACCGTGAACGAGGTCCGCGTCCGCGTCGAGGTCTTGCGGAAGTAGATGCCGACGACGCGGTCGGCCAGGGGGCGCCGGTCCCGCCAGCGCCCCTCGGCGATGCCGACGGCATTCTCCACCAGGGAAGTCAGCGTCGCGCTGTCCAGGCTGGAGATGGAGAGCAGGTGTCTTACCGGCATGCGGAGTCCTCGCGCGCTGGCGTTCTGATTCGAAAGGCCCGCAGGATCGAGGACGCGGGCCGGCTTCAGGTGAAGAGCTGCTCGACCGGGAAGAAGCCGTCGACGGTGACCCCGCGCCCCGCGGCACGGGCGGCGCCGGCCACCAGCTGGCCCAGCGCGATGTCGAGGATGCCGAGGCCGAAGGGGCTGAAGACGGCGATCGCGCCGTCCCCCCGCCGCGCCGGCGCCTTCCCCTCGAGGATGTCCGCCAGGGTGCAGCGGATGAAGTCACGCCCGCCGGTCTTCTGCTCGGCCAGATGCAGCGAGGTGTTGGCCCGGCAGACGTGGTCCACGTCGTCCACCACGTTGTCGCAACCCAGGATCGCCTCCGGGGTGAGGTCGCGGAGCGAGACGTGGAGGAGGATCGTGTCGGGCGGGCAGAGCGAGAGGTCCGCGACGTGGGGACGGATCGCGGTGGTGGCGAACGAGACCAGGGGGCAGGCGGCCAGCAGCTCTTCGGAGCTGGCGGCGACCTCGGCCTCGACGCCTCCCACTCCGCCCAGGGCGGCGGCGAAGGAGCGCGCGCGCCCGGCATCGAGGTCGTAGACCAGGAAACGGTCGGCCGCGCACAGAGCGTTCAGGAACCGGGCGATCTGGAAGTTGATCACGCCGGTGCCGATCAGCCCCACCCGTCCGGCGGGCTGGCCGGCGAGCAGGGTACGGGCGCCCAGCGCGGCGCTGGCGGCGGTGCGGGCGGCGCTGATCAGCGAGCTCTCCAGCACCGCCTCCGGCCGGCCGGTCTCCGTGTGGTTGAGGATCAGGACGGCCGAGGCGCGGGCCAGGCCGCGCCGCAGGTTCCCCGGGAAGGAGGAGATCCACTTCAGCCCCGCCACCTCGAAGCCGTCGCCGAGGTACGCCGGCAGGGCGATGATGCGGTCGAGGTCGTTGTCTGGAAAGCGCAGGAAGAGGGACTGCGGCAGGGAGCTGCGCCCCTGGTTGTGCGCGACGTAGGCGCGCGCCACGAGGTCGGCGATCTCCCGCTCGCGCCCGGCGAGCAGCTCCTCGATCTCGCGGCCGCTGACGATCAGGAGCTCGTCGCCGCTCAACGCGGGGGCTCCGTGGAGCTCTGGTTCTTCATCTTCGCTTCCGTGCCTCCGCATCCTGTCTATAGTGCCCGCGGCGGGGGAAGCGGGACACCCCGCCGCCATAGAATCGTCACCGGGACGTGGAGTATCGCCGATTTTGACCTCGCGGTGTTGCGGCGCCCGCAGCCTCGGCGGAATCCGCGGGCCGGATGCGGAGGCCGCCGCCCTACCCCACCGCCCCATAGGCCCGCAGAATCGCCGCCACCGAGGCATCCACGTCCCCCTCCCCCGTCGACCAGTTGGAGACCGAGATCCGCATCGCGGCCTTGCCGTGCCAGACGGTGCCGCCGAGCCAGCAGGTGCCGTCGGCCTGGACGCGGGCGATGACCTCGCGGGTGGCGGCGTCGGCGTCTCCGCCCTCCTGGCGCGGCTGGAAGCGGACCAGGACCTGGTTGAGGACGACGTCGTTGAGGATCTCGACCCCGGGCTCGGCGCGGAGCTGGTCCGCGAAGCGGCGGGCCAGCGCGCAGCAGCGCTCGACGAGGTCGCGGACGCCGCCGCGTCCCAGGGAGCGCAGGGCGGCGTAGACGGTGAAGCCGCGCGCCCGGCGCGAGAACTCGGGGACGTAGTCGAAGGGGTCGCGCTCCGCGCCGCCGGTCTGCACCAGGTAGGCGGCCGAGATCGTCATCGCCTGGCGGTGGGCCTCGGGATCGGCGACGGCGACGATCCCCGAGTCGTAGGGGACGTTGAGCCACTTGTGGCCGTCGGTGGCCCAGGAGTCGGCCTGGCCGGCGCCGCGGACGAGGGGGGCATGCGACGGGCTCGCGGCGGCCCACAGCCCGAAGGCGCCGTCGACGTGGAGCCACCCTCCCCGCTCGCGGACCAGGGGGGCGATCTCGTCCAGCGGATCGAAGGCCCCCGTGTTCACGTTCCCCGCCTGGGCGCAGACGATCAACGGGCCGGAGCAGCCGGCGAGCCCCTCGCGCAGGGCGTCGGCCTGCATCCTCCCCTGCTCGTCCGTCGCCACCCGCTTCACCCGCTCGCGGCCGAGGCCGAGCATCTGGAGGGCGGAGAGGATGGTGGCGTGAGCCTCCTCCCCGATCACGACGTCGATCTCCGGCGCGCCGTAGAGACCCCGCGCCTCGACGTTCCAGCCCCGCCGGGCGAGCACGGCGTGGCGGCCGGCGGCCAGCCCGGTGAAGTTGGCCATGGCGCCGCCGGTGGTGAAGCCGACGCTCGCCGTCCGCGGCAGGTCGAGGAGCTCGAGGAGCCACCCCGCCGCCACCTCCTCCACCACGGCATTCGCCGGCGAGGTCGCGTAGAGCCCGGCGTTCTGGTCCCACGTCGAGGTCAGCCAGTCGGCGGCCAGCGCGGCCGGCACGTGGCCGCCGATGACGAAGCCGAAGTAGCGGGAGCCCGCCATCGCCACCAAGCCGGGGTCCGCCTGGGCGGCGAGACGCTCGATCGTCTGCACGGGAGCCTCGCCGCGCTCGGGGAGATCCCCGCCGAGCGCGGCCCGCAGCTCGCCGACCGAGGCGGCGGCGCCGACCCGCCGCTCCGGCAGGCCTTGCAGGAACCCCACGGCGAGCTCGGCCGTGCGCGAAAGCAACGTCCGTTGATCCTTCAAGTGGTCCATCAGCGTTCCCCTCTCCCCGGCTCCCGCCCGGAGGCTCGGTATCCTCGCATTCTGCGGCTGTCCCCGGCTTGATTCTTCGAGTAGGTGTCGTCCTGCCGATGACACGTGTCACCCACCACAATTCTACAGAAACTACTCGGTTGCAACGATAGCCCTCCGGTCATCCGAGCAGTAAATTAGCATGCGCTGCCTCCCTCTAAATCCACTGGGGGTGTATTGCTTACTTTCATGTTGGGAAGCCGGCAACTGCATTGAGCCATGAAGAAATCTCCACGCCGCGTTGTCCCTGTTTTCGAAGGAGGGTGGATCATGAACACTGCCAGAATCCCCATGCCGGGTGCCTTACGGTGGAGAGTCATCCATCCCTTGCTCGACGCCGACGGCTCGTGCACGCTGATCTACGACCTGGAGAGGGCGTCCGTGTTGGAAGTCCCGGAGGAGCTTCGCTTGCATATCGTGCCGGCCCTGGAGACCGGCGATCTCGATGACGAGCTGCTGAGCTGGCTGGTCAACGAGGACCTTCTCTCCACGGAAAGCTGGGTGGGCTGGCCCGGCGGGTTGGACCGCGGTCCTCTCGACTCTGCGAGTTGGTGGATCTGGGGCGTCCACCGTTTCGACGACGAGGTGCACGCCCGGGTCTCCCCTCTCACCGAGGATGAGGTGAGGGAGGCCCTGGAGCCGGTCTTCAAGCAGAGCGTTGGTGCTTCGCGGGTGCAGCTCCTGCTGGACTGGAACGGCACGTTCCCCGGGACGCCGCTGATGGAGCGCGTGGTTGTCGAAACACGCCAGATGGCGGCTCTGGCCCACCAGGAAGCCTCGTTTGAGCTCGTCCTCGACAGCCGGAAGGTGACGCATGCCGCCGCCGCCTTCCTCATCTCGTCGCCGCTCCACGTGCGATTGCGCTGTGGCGCCTTCCCGGCCTTTGGCGTCGCGCCGGCCGAGCGGCAGGCCTGGACGTCCGGCACGGCGCCTCTGCTCCTTCTCTTGGTCATGATGGATCGCCTGAGCGTGCAGTGCTCCCTGGCCGGCGGCGCTCGGCTCATCGACCTTTGGTCCTGGGCCAAGCAGTCCGGAATCCGCCATCTGGAAGTTGTGCACGCTGACCTTTCCGCGCCGGCGGACACCCTGCTGCTGGCGTTGCAGTTGCACGAGTGCCGGCAAGACCTGCTGGCGGTTTGCGAGGAGATGGCGTCCGATCTCGCGGCGCTCCGCATCCCGGTCGACTATCGGCCACTGACTCGCATGGTCCTCCGGTTGATGGGGAGCGAGCTGCGCATCGAGCCGGAGTCCGAGCCCGAGCCGGGATGGGAGTCGGACCGGCACGGCGCTCACGCCCTCGATCCGGACCTCTCGCCTTGCCGGGCCTGCTGGGCGCGTTCCCTGTGCAATCACAGCACCCTGCTGGCGGCTTCCGTCGGCGACGACCGGTGCGAGCCATCGCCCGAGCGCTGCTCCCTCTGGCTCGCTGAGGCCGAAGCCGCCCTCCGCCTCTACCACCGGCTGGCGCAGTACGGTCCCCTGGAGGTCCTCCGTCTCTTCGGCGATGCGGAGCGGATGCCCCTCGACCCGCCGGGCCGGCGGGAGGATCTGGGGACTCCGGAGCAACTGTTCTGAAGCTCGAACCGCTGCCGCGTTCCAGGTTGCGGCGGAGACCGCGACCCTCGCACGGACCCGGGGTGTGGTAGAATTTGATCTCTTAGGGGAATCTTGCCTTGGATCTTCGTGAAGGTGAGATGAGCACGGGTCGGCGATGCAACCCCTTCCCACATTCCAGTGCAGCCACGGGCTCCCGCTCGTCGGCCTATCCTATTTGATCTCGGTTTTCGGGGCCTACTGCGCCCTCCAATGCGCCGTCCAGATTCCTCATCGTCAGGGCCGGCGGCTGGTCGCTGGGCTCGTTCCTGCGGCGGTGGCGATGGGCGGCGGCGCTGTCTGGGCGATGCACTTCATTGCGATGACCGCATGCAGGATGCCCTTTCCGGTCACCTACGATCCGCTGGTGACCGTGGCGTCGCTCCTGCTCGCCATCCTGGTCACCGGGATCGGGCTCTATGTCGCCGCCAGCGAGCGCCGGGGCCCGGTTCGCGTCCTCGCCGGGGGGAGCTTTACAGGTCTGGGGATCGTGACGATGCACTACACGGGCATGGCGGCGATGCGCATGCCCGCCCGGATCGTCTGGCGGCCCGGCCTGATTCTGGCGTCCGTCCTGATCGCGATCGCGGCGGCGATCCTGTCGCTCTGGTTCGCCTTCAACCTGCGCAGCCGGCTGCTCCGACTCGGCAGCGCCTTGGTGATGGCGGGAGCCGTCTGCGGCATGCACTATGCGGGGATGGCGGCCGCGGTCTTCGTTCCGGCCGACCGGTCGCTCACCGCCGCGCACCCGCGGCACGGAGCGGACGAGCTCGGTTTCATGGTTTTCGGTGTCACCCTTCTGGTGCTCGCGCTGCTTCTGATGGAGAGCCGCATCCTGGAGGTCCGGGAGCTCTCGAAGCGGCTGAACGCCGTCCGCGAGGAAGCGAGCGCGAGGATCGCGCGTCGGGTGCACGACGAGGTCGGGCAGATGTTGACCGCACTGCAGATGGAAGTGGCCTGGTTGGAAAAGAGGCTGGAGCCGCGCGAGGAGGTCGCGGGGACGTTGCAGTCGATGCACCAGATGCTGGACGGCGCGGTGGACGTCGTGCAGCGGATCACGACGGAGCTGCGGCCCGCCATCCTCGACCATCTGGGTCTCGAGGAGGCGATCGAATGGTACGCGGGAGAGATCGAGAAGCGGACCGAAATCTCCTGCCGCCTCCGCTTGAGCCTGGGCAGCACACCCCTCGACGCAGAACGGTCGACGGCCCTCTTTCGCATCCTCCAGGAGGCGCTCACCAACGTCGTGCGCCACGCCGAGGCGAGCGAGGTCGAGATCCGCCTCGCCCGAGAAGGCAACCACGTCATCCTCGCGGTGACCGACAAGGGTCGCGGGATCGCTGAGGACAAGATCGCGGATCCGCGGTCTCTCGGCTTGCTCGGGATGCGGGAGAGGGCCCGCGCACTGGGCGGACACCTCTCGATCCGCAGGGCTTCCGGCCGGGGAACCACTGTCGAGGCGCGCCTTCCGCGATGACCCTGATTGCCCGCGCGTATCATTCGCGCGACGACAGAATCGTCGCTCCTGGAACGATAGCTCTCGGCGCTTTGAAGCCATAGATTGTTCGCCCGCTGAGGACTCGCACGCAATGACTGCTCCCGCTCTCCCATGACCCGAATCCTGCTGGTGGACGACCATGAAGTCGTGCGGCGGGGATTGAAGCAGATCCTGCGGGAGGCGATTGCGGACGCCTCCTTTGACGATGCCGCAAGCGGTGAAGAGGCGGTAAAGAAAGCTCGCGAAGAGGAGTGGGGCATCCTCATCCTCGACATCTCGTTGCCGGGCATGAGCGGCCTCGACGCGCTGAAAGAGCTGCGCCAGATCCGTCCGAAGCTGCCGGTGCTGGTGCTCAGCATGTATTCGGAGGAGCAGTTCGCGGTGCGGGCCTTGCGAGCGGGAGCGGCCGGCTACCTGACCAAGAAGACCGCCGCCGCGGATCTCGTGACGGCGGTCAGGAAACTGCTGGCAGGCGGCAGGTACGTCACCCCGACGCTGGCGGAAAAGTTGGCCGGCGAGATCGGCCACGCGTCGGGACTGCCGCCTCACGACCTGCTCTCCGACCGGGAGTTTCAGGTCTTCCGGCTCCTCGCCGCGGGGAAGACCGTGAAGGCCACGGCCCAGTGCCTCGGGCTGTCCGTGCCCACCATCAGCACGTATCGCACCCGGATCCTCGAGAAGATGGGCCTGACCGAGAACTTCGACCTGGTCCAGTACGCGATCGTCAATCGGCTCTTCGACGAGTAGGGAAGACCTCGAGGGAAGGTGAGCGAGGGAGCCATTGCAATCGGATGGATCGGTGGCGAGTCAACGAACGACTTCTGGAATGGCCGGGAGCTCACTGTGTCGAGGCTCTGACCACCGGAAAGACTCTCGAGGGCTGGTGGTTCGACCGCACTCAGGAGTACCTTGCCCGCCGTCGCGGCGAGGCCTTTGGCACCTACCAATATGCGACCCGCGAAGCTCTGGAGCTCTCTCCCCTCCCTTGCTGGAAGCACCTGACGCCCGGGCAGCGGCAGCGACTCGTCGCCGCCATGGTCTCAGAGATCGAAGAGGAAGCCGCTGAACGTCGGGAGCGCGCCGGAGTCCAGGCGCTCGGCCCTGCCGCCATCCTCGCTCAGAGCCCCGAAAGCCGCCCGCTCAAGACCAAGCGCTCCCCCGCCCCAGCCGTCCACGCCGTCCGCCGAGCCGTCCCCCGCGAGCTGCGCAACGCCTACTTCCTCTTCGTCGCCGCCTACCGCTCCGCCGCCGAGAAGCTCCGCGCCGGGCAACGCGATGCTTCCTTTCCCGCCGGCTGCTTCCCGCCACCGCTGCCCTTCGTGGGCAGGTAGATGGCGGCTCCAGTCTCAGGGATACGTGTGTCCAGATAAGCCCGGAAGCTGAAATTCCGACTGTCACGACAGAGATTGCCGTCCAAACCCTCTCGTTGGACCTCGAAATCAGCCCGCCCGGACCGCCCAGGAACGATCTCGGGCCGGTCACCGGCCTATGTCCCATACGAGGTGCCGCGGTGGATCGCTAGACCTCAACTATTCGGGTGGAACCTCTTCCTCCCGCCTCGATCGCCCACGAGGTGCCGCGGTGCATCGCTGGTCCTCAACGATTCGGGTGGAACGTCTTCTCGGACGCGCACCCTATGTTGGGAGCACCACAACAGGTTCGCTCTGCTACCGGGTGCCGTAACCCTTGCACACACTGCAACGGCCGGTTTCGTTGCAGTGGCCACAGGGCTGCACCTTTCCATCGTTACTCCATCTGTTCGTGCCCTTGCCATCGCACATGTCGCATTTTCCGGTTCCGCTGCAAACTTTGCAAGTCGCCATAATTGAACTCTCCTTTCTCACTTCTAGGTTTGGGTTGTAATTCTCGCGGACCGACGAACAGTACCTCGCTCTTCATAGTAGCTATAGATGAATATCCAAACGCAAGTCTCCATCTACATAGATCTCCGTGTATCGGCTTCCGTCTACATAGACCGTAATCTTCTGCCGAGGGTTGCTTCCCAAGTCGAGAGAATACTGGCCGTTCCGGGGATACCCCTTGTTGCCATTCCAAGAGGTGCTAACAGTCGCAGTACCGTCAATCTTGGATCCGTCTCGGCGAGAAGCACTACCATACAATCGGGCCATAGATCTCTGATCTCCTCTCTCGCTGTACAAAGAACATCCCGTATAACAACAGCAGGTGTTTTGGCCGGCCAATGTTCAGAAGGTGAGCGGCGGGAGCCGCGCTTCTTGCGGTTTCCGTCCGCTCGACCGCCAGGGTTGGCCATTCGCACTTGGCATTTCCACATCCGCATGCTCTTTCGACTCTTCCGCTTGCCCTGTTAAACCTTCTAGAAGAAGAAACCCCCAACCCATACCTTCACTGCTTCGCTCAGATGACTCACAATCATCTCTTCTTAATAGTGAATGAACGCCCAGGATTAGCTTCCAGCCAAGTCAAAACAGACCGTAAATCTGAAGCGAAGGCCCTCATCTCGGCACCGTGATGCGCGCGATTTGCAGAAAACTGCGGAGAGGAAAGCTGACTCTCAGCCCTACAAACCGCTTCTCTAAACCGCCGAAGATCAAACATGCCTTTGGCGTCGGAGCAACTGTTAACCGCACTATATACGCCCTCTTCAAGAACAAACGTCTTCTTGCCGAAGAAGCCCATGTCTCTCGCTCCCTTTGAATGCTTCCGTAAAGCTATTGCCTAACACCGTTTCGACAATGAATCCTCTTTCGGGCGCCCAACGTGATAGCAGACAAGCGGCAGCGTTAGCTGTCCGCTTGATCGGCAGGTTAGCCGTTGCTCCACTGCGCCTGTTCTCCCGCCAAGTCGCCTCACTTGGCGGCAAGGGGCGGGGGGGCTGTGAGCTCAACACAGACTCAGCGAGTCTCTGCTCGCTGAGTCTTTGGCCCATTGCGCGCGAGACCCGTTGTCTCATTCCGCCTACTGAAAGGTCGCGCCCGATATGTTGAAAGCCATCAACGCGCGAAAGCTTCCCCAGATAAACAAGATCCACGCCGTAAGACCCGCCGCGATAGTCAGAGCCGCCAATATGTTACTCACCAAGCCGATAGAGACACTAAGTATTACCCGTTCGGAATACGCGCTGCAAACGTTTGTCATGTAAATCAATCCGTACGCAAACACCGTGCAGATCACTGCACCGATAAAGTACTGAAGAGCCTTGAGAAGAGAAGGCAGCGCGGTAGAACTTACTATCTTATGCTCTATAGCTGTCCCGATGAACGTAAGAAAGGACACGGTGGCACCAGCATTGATAATCAGGAGCGCCTTTAGAGCAGCCTGGCCGCTCTCGACCACCATTTTTCTGGTTTCCGAGTCTTCGATCTTGCCCATTCTCATCTGACTTCTCCCCTTTAGGTTCTGCGACTGCACTATCTAGCTGCTGAGGGTCAGACGCCTAACGCTATGCCAATGAGCTGCGGGAACCGCGCTCGATCGGCGGGGTTAGGCCATCTCTACAGCGTCACGATCTCCCAATGGTCTTCATATTTCGGGGCGCTGAGGTTGTCGGCGAAGTGAAACCAGTAATGTGACTGCTTCGAGAGCACAAAGTGGTCCACTTTGAATCGGTACTGCCCGTTCACCCGGGTTGGTGCTCCGAGACCTACCCGAGTCTTCGAGTCGGGCTTTCCATCCTTCATCTTGCAGTACTCACCTTGGGGAGCAGTGCCCGACGCGAGATCGGCCTCGACGTAGATCCACAAGAAGTCCTCACTGTTGACGCTTAGCCGATCGGCTGGCGTCTCCTTACCGTCAGGGCCTTGTGTTACGCGATCGATCCTCACGTTGTAAGCCTTGCGAGGAGTATCTCCTGAAACCGAGGCACAGAACATGGCGACGATGACAACACCAAAAAGAAAACGTTGATGCGCTTTTGCGATCATGAGAAGCCTCCTTTTCAAGGACAACACCGTGCGATTGCACGGCTGAACCGCTAAGCGGCGGCGCAGCCGTGAGCTTGAGCAGCCGTTTCAACCCAATATTACTGCCCGCGGCTTCGCGCGGCAGTAATCTCTCTTTATGCGCCCGGCCGCTCATACCGAGGGCCTAGGCACTATCTGCTCTGATCCCTCGTTACCGAGCAAAAGCATCCAGATTCGGCGAACGCCCGCTTGATCTGGTTGTTTCGCACGCGGGGCTCAACTGGGCCTGTCGGTCTTTCGTGAGCGAGAACTCACCCAGCGTCATCTACAGGGAAGCAAGTAGTTCTTGCAGACCGTCCGGAGCAATGTTGTTAGTATGGCGCAAGATAGCACTCCTTTCCAGATTTGCAGTTATCCAACTTTAACACCAGCTGCCACGCGGCAAGCAGTACATGGGCGTGGCGCCTAACGCTTCTGCTGCCAACCGTGCGACGTAGTCGTCCGGTTGAGCAGCTGGCTCTGCGGCTATTCCTCGACCTTGCCCAAGGCTTTGATTAACAAAATGCAAGCCACTATTACCGCAAGAAGGCCAATTATACCCGCAGGTAGCGCTGAGGCCTTGGTATAAACGCCGCCCCAGAGATCGCGGCCAAGGTTTAAATCTTCGAAGATTGCACGGTACGAGAACCAAAGAAGAAAGAGGCCGACGGTAAATGAAAACATCGAAAGCACCTTGTAGGCGACGGATTGCCCTCTAGTCATAGCGAACCTTTCCTTGGAATCCATAGCCACGACAATGCATGGCAGGCTTCGGCTATTCATCAACTCGCCCCAGCCCTTTAATTATGAGATTAACGCTCCAAGACTACACCAATCAGGCCGGCGGGCTTTGGCCTCCTGCTAACCACCTCGGCGTAGAGACCAGTCATAGAGCAGTGTGCCGATGAGCCCTATACTGAATACCAGGAGTGGAATCAGAGGATTTGCCTTAGGCCACGCGAACGCCATAACGAAGAACACCCAGGCTGCC
Organism: uncultured Acidobacteriota bacterium; assembly: GCA_963756595.1. Classification (GTDB taxonomy): domain Bacteria; phylum Acidobacteriota; class Thermoanaerobaculia; order Multivoradales; family UBA5704; genus DATARR01. The sequence goes on along the minus strand of CAVWOZ010000059.1, from coordinate 28,301 downwards.
AGCACTGTCGGATAGATAATTCCGGAGGCGAAAGGCTCATTGATGATGTAAGCGACATTCTGTGCACGCATTCTGAACTGGCCGTTTTCGACGTTCAGCAACGCTTCGATCCGCCGTCCAGCCTTGATAAGATCGCCACATTTCTTGATCCCATAAATCTCGTAGGCGAATAGTCCGAGGGTGATGAGGGCTCCGAAAAGACCGACTCCCGCCAAGACATCCCTTGCGCCTCCCTTGACACTCTCGGCAGCCTGAAGTTTCTCAAGCAAGAATCCGATTCCAGTCGCGCTCACCAACGGCAGAAAGCCCAAGAGCTTCGCCCGGAAGTCGTCAATTGCCCGATAGCTCTGGCAGAGTTGATCGTACACCTTGAGATCGTAGTCGTGATTGGACATTGCACTGTCTCCCACCGTCGAACGAAAGGACTCGGCAAGTTACCGTATCCACGTCAGTTCGCCGATTAGTGGCCTTTATCCCTCTCAGTTGGCCTTGTGCGCCCAACGCCTTGGAAGGTGAGCGAGCGGGAGCCGCGCTGTTTGCGGTTTCCGTCCGCTCGACCGCCGGTGTTGGGCGTCCAGGCGGAGATCATACTATAAGTCCTTGCCCTGGTGAGTAAATGAACCTCTCTGCGAAGGAGAGTGTTCGCCGATTGATTTCGCGGACTCGCTCCAAGTCGATTCTTACCATGGGAGCGGATGCATCGTAGCTGCCAACAAGAAGCGTTGAGCGACTCAAGGGTATTGTGAGCTCAGTCCCTCGGGAGGCGAATCCTAAGAAGCGAGTCTTATATTCGGTCGAAGTTCTGGTAATTGTGACGGGCATATCTGAACAGATCAGGGAAGCTTCGTTAGGCCGCGTGAAGAGTAACGACCACCGACGCAATTGAAAGGCCATAAAAACCTTTGGCCATATCTTGAGAAGCATCCCAACAGATTGGGTGTTAGGGATCATTATCTCGTAAGTCTCATCATGATCAGCATACTCTCGAAGCTTCTCGTAAGTAACTTCTGGGGGCATCACACTACCCTCACGTCGCTGCTCCTCGACAACTTGGTCAAAGAACTCACGCCCGGCCAGAAGGAACTTTAGCCTCTCTTTTCCGAGATGATCCATATTCCTCTTATACAGGTTCCGCACAGAAGGCGAACGCAACGCAAGCAGCGCCACAAACGAAATCAGTTTTTTAAATTCCGTTCCTTCAGGAAGTTCATGGCACCGAGTTATCTCCTGGATGACGGGGGCAATCTGGCCATCAATCGTAGCGAAATAGCCTTCGACAGCATTTGGGTCAATCTCCGGGACGTCGACTCGATTATAGTCGCGTTCAAACCCTACTTCGGTCGGCTTTTTTCTCCACGGTTTGCCTTGTTGTTTGTCGTGCACCCATAAGAAGTCATCTCTGCGACCCGACGGCGTGAAGCGCTGGAGCAAAAATGCTGGTACGTAGTGATGCCTCCGGGCTACGTTTTTTGGTTTGTTACGCAATACGTTCACGGTGTCCTTCGCTTGGTCTGACGCCCAACGCTGAGGCGTTGAGCGGCGGAGCCGCACTACAGTGCGGTATCCGTCCGCTCGAACGCTTGTGTTGGGCGCTATTACACGTCATGTAGCGTACAGAACTCCATATGGCATGTACAGTCTGTCTACTTTTTTATGCCTAATCGCCCAGTTAGCCAAGCTCCAAGCAACGCAAGCGCTGTTCCCACAGATGACCCAAGGACAGTAAGAAAGAACTGCCTCCTGGTCTCCCACCTCTTCAAGAGTATATCTCGATGCTCATTTGGCTTAAAGCCCGGCCTGTGCCGATTGAAACCTACGCATCCCCGCCGATCCATCTCCAGCTCGCGGAGGATTTCGCCGTCACCCACCCCATATACAGCATAGTCGATCCAACGCGATTGAAAGCAGCGGAGAGTATCAAGTGAAATAGAGGGTGATACTCCGACGTTTGTCCCAGCCGACGCAACTCTCCAAGCTAACATCACACGATCTTCGACAGTCGCCTCAGCGTCTCCAAAAGAGAGGAAACCGCATTCGAGACACGTAACTCTTCTTGGATGCCTCACGCGATGAATTAAACTACGCGCACGTCTTCTTAGCCGTACGTTCAGCGGATGCCGCTTAATCAAGTGCCACCCCCACAACCTTTAAACCGCATTCCCGTCATCGTTGATTCTGCGCGCCCAACGCTGCCGGCCTAACCGGCGGGATCGCGCGACAGCGCGGGCTCTGTCCGGTTGAGGCCAGGGTTGGGCGTCAACTTGTCTCTTTTGACTCAGTTCGTTCTTTCTCCTCGGGATTGCGCTCCTCGTCAGGCACAGAGAACTTATGAATTGTGGTCTCGTCCCGGAAATAGGCGGGATCATCTTCATCGCCGCACCAAACACTAGAGTGGATCTGAACAATCTCCAGAGAACTCGGTACTATGAAATCATATGGGTACCGCTCCTTTTCGCCAGGCTCAAGACGGAAATGGTCCTCTGCGAAGTTGATAGAAAGATTCTTAATTTCAGGCCAGTTCTTGTCGGCAGTCTCGCTCGACTCGGAAACGTTGTGTATCAGTCCTTCCGTAGAGGGCGATACTGCATAGATGCTGAGGCTACCTTTGGTTGGTTGAAGAAGGATTGTGCCAAGGTTGTGGATCTCCATCACAACCCGAATGAGGCGTTGCTCCTCATGAAGTTGAAACCCTCGTACCACATGCTCGATGTTTACGCGCACAATGTTCGAGCGCTGCCGCACAAACAAGCGATAGGTCCATACTGCTCCAACGATTAACGCAACCACTTGTGCAATATTCGAGATCGCCTGGAAGGTTGCCGGCCAGTCCACGCTCTCTTTCCATGCACTCGCATAGACGATGTGGCACGCTAAGCCTCCAGCCACAAGCCCTAATGCCAAGAGCGCCAAATCCCGGCTAGATAATTTCACAGCTAGGTACCTTCATAATGTGCGAGTCGGCCAACCTCTAGATTAACCTTCCGCTCTTTGGCCCCGGAATGCCTATCGTGGTCCACTCTTTTTCCGGGTTCGCATGATACTACCGACCCTATGTCGTTGATTCTAGAAGTTCCTCTGAGTTTACGCCCCTTCCTGACCTGGGTCAACGCCGAAGAAGCTCCGCGAATAAGAGGCCAGCCCTCCGGTCGATTTCCTGAGAACCCAAGTAGGATGGAATCGGGAGCTAACCGGTAGAGAACACAATATGTCTACATATCTGTGCACGTATAAGAATCCGAGGCCGGAACGATTATTGGACCCCGATATGCATTCCGCTCTTCGGGGAGCAAACCCGTATCTATCGGCGGCAGAATCAGATCTGCGAAGTCCGAGGCTGAAGGCGGCCTGCTTATACGGGCAGCGCCGCAAGGATAAGCGTCCACTCGCTGGATGCTTATCCGCGCGGCCACGGCTCCATCCCCTTTACGAGAAGCTGCCTACAGGAGGTCCAGCGGGCTCTGGACACCCCGGCCTCCTCGGTTGAGGACGTGGGTGTTGGGCGACAATTAGAACTGCGGGGTGACGACAATTAGAATTGCGGGGTTCCAGTCCTCGTAAACGCTTGTCCCCTAAGCTCTTCCCCTTCGAGACGGGGGGGCGATGGTCACGGACAGGCAGTTGAGGAGATTGAGGATGGAACTCGGCAAAGGAGAGTCGTTGTTGAGCGCAGCTCTGCGCTCGGGAATGAGCGAGAACACGGCTCGGCGACATCGGGCCGGTGAGCTTCCAGGCCAGCGCAAGAGCCCCCGTCAGTACCGGACGCGGCTGGACCCTTTTGCAGGTGTCTGGCCGGAGATCGAGGCGATGCTCGAGCAGGCGCCGGGCCTGGAGGCGGTCACGATCTTCGAGGCTCTGAGGGGGCGTGCGGAGCTGAGCTTCTCCGACGGCCAGTTGCGCACGCTGCAGCGGCGGATCCGTCGCTGGCGGGCTTCGCAGGGTCCGGATCGCGAGGTCTTCTTCGCCCAGCAGCACCGCCCCGGGGAGTATGCCCAAAGCGACTTCACGAGCATGAACGAGTTGGGGATTTGCCTCGGGGGTGAGCGCTTCGAGCATCTGTTCTTCCACTTCGTCCTGCCGTACTCGAATTGGGAGACGGGCGGGATCTGCTTTTCGGAGAGCTTCGAGGCGTTGATCGGCGGCTTCCAGGCGGCGGTCTGGGAGTTGGGCAAGGCGCCGAAGCTTCATCGGACGGACAACCTTTCGGCGGCGACCCACGAGCTGAGGGATGGAGCGCGGGCGTTCAACGACCGCTATCTGGTGGCGCTGAAGCACTACCGGGTGGAGGCCGACTGCAATACCCCCGGCCGCGGTCACGAGAATGGCGACGTCGAGCAAGCGCACCACCGCTTCAAGCGGTCGGTCGAGCAGGCGCTGTTGCTGCGGGGAAGCCGTGAGTTTGCTTGCCGCAGCGAGTACGAGAAGTTTCTGCGTGAGATTTTGGTGGGGCGCAACCGCGGACGGGCCGACAAGCTGCGCCAGGAGCTCGAGCGGATGCACGAGTTGCCGCTGTCACGGCTGGATGACTTCCGGCGCGAGAGAGTGCGGGTCAGCGTGTTCTCGACTTTGCGGGCGGCGGAGAACGTCTATTCCGTGGCCTCGCGATTGATCGGTGAGTGGGTCGACGTCCGGCTCTATGCGGAGCGGATCGAGGTGTACTACGCCGGCGATCAGGTCGCCGAAATGGAGCGGCTGCGGGGGCGGGGCCATGCGGCCATCGACTACCGCCATCTGATCGGGTCTCTGGTGCGCAAGCCTGGCGCCTTCGCGCGGTACCGGTACCGGGAGGCCCTGTTTCCGAGTCTGGCTTTCCGGTATGCCTTCGACGCCCTGGAAGGGCGCCACGGTGGGCGGGCCGACGTGGAGTACGTGAGGATTCTGCACTTGGCGGCCAATGCGGGGGAAAGTGCGGTGGAGGCCGTTCTGTCGTCCCTGCTGGAGCGTGGTGAGCTGCGGGATTTCGCGCAAGTCCAAGCGGCGATCCGGCCGGCGCGCCCGGAGACACCGGTTTGCCGGATCGAGGCTCCCGACCTGCGGATCTACGACGAGTGCATCGCTGCGGCGGGAGGTGCTCTGTGAAGCCGGCCAGCGAAGCGGCGTTGCCCCTCCTGCTCAAGTCTTTGTGTCTGCCGACCTTCGCCCGGGAGTACGCGACGATGGCCGTGAAGGCCGAGCGTGAAGGGCTCTCCCTGCAGGGGTATCTGCTCGCCTTGGCCGAGCAGGAGGCCAGCGAACGCTCGGAGCGCCGCATCGAGCGCCTGCTCCTGGAGTCCAAGCTGCCGCGCGACAAGAGCCTTGCTGGTCTTGACCTCGGTCGGCTCCCGGTCAAGGCCAAGGCCGCCTTGAAGGCCCTTCAGGACGGCTCGTTTCTCGATCGCGCCACGAATCTGATCGTGTTTGGCAACCCCGGAACGGGCAAGTCCCACTTGGTCTGCGGCCTCGGTCAGGAACTGGTGCGTAGAAATCGCACAGTGCTGTTTGCCCCGACGTATCAGATCGTTCAGCGGCTGCTGGCGGCCAAGCGGGATCTGCGCCTGGCGGCCGAGCTCAAGCGGCTCGACCGCTTTGACGCCTTGATCCTCGACGATCTGGGCTATGTCGAGCAAAGCCGCGAGGAGATGGAGGTTCTGTTTACCCTGATCGCCGAGCGCTACGAGCGCCGCTCGGTGCTGATCACCAGCAATTTGGTGTTCAGCAAGTGGGATCAGATCTTCAAAGACCCGATGACGACAGCCGCCGCGGTGGACCGCATAGTCCATCACTCGATCATCCTGGAGCTGAACATCGAGAGCTATCGGGCCCAAGCCGCCAAGGCCAGGGCAACCGGGGTGAAGGAGTCCTTGACACCGACTCCCAGTGACGCATAAGTGCAATTTCTGAAGGAGGCCCCGCAGCTGCGGGGCCTCCTTCCCTGCTGATCCTTACTGCCGACCGAAGGAGGTCAAGAACCCAACGCCCAGCCCCCTCCCCCAACAAGCCCCCCACGCTACCAGGAGAGACCCTACTAACCGGAGGAAGAATCCCGCAGTTCTAATTGTCGCCGACCCTCAAATCTAGTTGACGCCGGACACGTGGGTGTAGATCATGTTCGTCTTCACGCGGGCCGAGGAGCTCCTGGACAGTGCGGATGTCGTAGCCGTTCATCAGGAGGTGGGTGGCGAAGGAATGGCGGAGCGTATGGCAGGTCGCCAGCTTGGCGAGGCCGGTGGCCCGAACTGCGTCATGGAAGGCTTGTTGGACGCTCCGGTCGTAGAGGTGATGCCGCCGGCGCTCCCCTGACCGAGGATCGCGCGACAAGGCCGGCGCCGGGAAGACGTACTGCCAACCCCACTCGGCGGCGGCGTTGGGGTACTTCCTCGACAGGGCGTGTGGCAGGTAGACCCTTCCGAAGCCGGCCGCAGATCCTCCTCGTGCTGCTTCTTGACCTTGGTCAGGTGGTCCCGCAAATCCGCCTTGAGCGACGCCGGCAGCATGGTCACCCGGTCCTTGGCGCCCTTGCCGTCCCGGATGGTGATCTGGTCGTAGGCGAAGTCGACATCCTTCACGCGCAGGCGGAGCGCTTCCATCAGGCGCATGCCGGTGCCGTAGAGGAGCGAGAGGAAGGTGCGATCCCCGCGTTCGAGGTGCGCGAGGACGCGCTTGACCTCCTCCGTCGTGAGCACGACCGGGAGCTTCCGCCGCCGCTTCGCGCGAACGAGCCCTTCGAGCTCCCCACTTCCCGCTCGAGGACGATCCGATAGAGGAAGAGGATCGCGCAGGCGGGAAGGTGTCGCTTCGCGGAGGAGGCGCCTGCGTCCCTCCGGGACTTCGGGGGTTGGGGTGGTGGCGCCAACCGGGGTTGAAACCCCGGGCTCATTCCCTGCGGCCCTTCGGGCCTTTGGCGCCCTCCGGAAGACGCCGGCGCGCGACTCCAGGACGCCCGGTTTACGCCTGACCCTGTCAGGCAGGACGCCATTCCGCGAGGGCGCGGTCGTCGCTCGCGGGCAGCGCGGGAGGCACCTTGGCGGCGGGTCTTCTCTCTTCCGAAGACGGCCGGAAGGGCGGTCGTCCGGGGCTATCTCTCTCTGCGGATTGAGCTTGGCGGCAGCGAAGGACGAGGGCCGGAGGTTGCAGCGATTCTTCCGACGGCTCAGCGATTCTTATTTTGTCTCAGCGATCCTTATTTTGGGCCAGCGATTCTTATCTTGGCCCAGCGATCCTTATTTTGGTCCAGCGATGCTTATCTTGGCTCTGCGATTCTTATTTTGTCCCAGCGATCCTTATTTTGTCCCAGCTATTCTTATTTTGTCCCTGCGATCCTTATCTCGGGCCAGCGATTCTTATTTTGCCTCAGCGATTCTTATCTTGGCTCTGCGATGCTTATTTTGGGCCAGCGATCCTTATTTTGGCTCTGCGAAGAATCGCAGCGGCGTTGGCGCCCTGGCGCCGGAGGGGGGGATTCTACCCGAAGGGCGGGGGAAGGGGGAGGTGGTGCGGCCGGGAGGACTCGAACCCCCCGACCGCCGCGATCGCTCGCACTCATTTGCTGGCAGCCTTAGAAACGGCTCGGTGGCAACCGGTCCGATTCCGCGGCCCCGTTCTATCGGACGTCGACCCCTAGCGCAGCTCGGGTACTCAGTCGTACTTCAGCGCCACCAGCGGATCGACTTTGGTCGCCCGGCGCGCCGGGATGTAGCTCGCGACAAGGGCCACCAGGACCAGCAGGGCCGACATCCCGAGATAGGTCCGCAGGTCCAGGGGGCCGACACCATAGAGCATGCTCGCGATCAGACGGGTCAGGCCGATCGACGCCACGATCCCGATGACGACTCCGACCCCGACCATGCTCAGCGCCTGGCCCAGCACGGAGAGGAGCACCCGCCTGCGCTCCGCCCCCAGGGCCATGCGGATGCCGATCTCCCGGGTCCGTTGCGCGACCGAGTAGGAGAGGACGCCGTGGATTCCGACGATGGCGAGCAGCAGGGCGACGAGGGCGAAGACCTCGATGATCCCGGTGTTGAAGCGCCGCTGGGCCACCGACCTCGCGAGCATCTGCTCCATGGTGACCGCGGTCGACACGGTCTGATCGCGGTCGACCGACCATACCGCGCCGCGCAGCGCGGCCGCCATCCGGGAGGGATCGGACTGGGTCTTGACCACCAGGCTCATCGTGCGCTCCCCTGCGTACTGCAGGAGGGGGACGTACATCGTCGGCCGCCTCTCCTGCTCCAGGCCGAAGAACTTGAGGCCGCGGACGACGCCCACGATCTCGCGGTAGACCGGCTTGACCCCGGGGATCATCACGCGCTGGCCGATCGGGTCCTTGTCCGGCCAGTATTCGCGGGCCATCGATTCGTCGATGATCACCACCGGCGGAGCGTCCTGGCGGTCGAGCGGCGTGAAGTAGCGCCCCTTGAGCACTGGAATCCCCATGGTCCGGAAGTAGTCGGGGCTGACCACGTCCATCCCGCCGCCCAACGGCTCGTCGGGCGAGAGGGGACGCCCTTCGATGAGGATCAACTGCCGGAGCTCGCCCCCTTCCAGGGGGAGGCTCGTCACCAGGCCGTCCGACTTCACCTGCGGGATCTGCCGGACCCGCTCCAGGACGTCCTGGAAGAACACGCTCCGCTGGCTCTCCTGCGGATACTTTCCCAGCGGCAGGGTCATCCGCAGGGTCAGCACGTGGTCCGGATTGAATCCAGGATCGACCGCCTCGAGGAGCTGGAAGCTGCGGATCATCAGGCCGGCGCCGATCAGGAGCACGAGAGTCAGGGCGATCTCGGAGATCACCAGCAGGTCGCGCAGGCGGTACCGGTGATGCACCAGGGCTTGCGCGCCGCTATCCTTGAGCCCGCGCTGCAGATCGGTCTTCGAGACCTGAAAGGCGGGCAAAAGGCCGAACGCGATACCGGTCAGGAGGGAGACCGCCAGGGTGAAGACGAGGACCCAGGCGTCGATTCCGACCTCTTCGAGCCGCGGGATGTTGCCCGGGTTGAAACGGACCAGCAGGGAGAGGGACCAGAAGGCCAGCACGAGGCCGAAAGCGCCGCCGAGGAAGCCCAGCACGACACTCTCTGTGAGAGTCTGGCGGATCAGGCGTCTCCGGCTGGCCCCCATCGCGGTGCGGACCGCGATCTCGCGCGTGCGCTGCGCGGCGCGGGCGAGCAGGAGATTGGCGACGTTGGCGCAGGCGACCAGCAGGACGAAGCCTACGGCACCGAGCAGGATGTAGAGGGTGGCGCGGAGATTGCCGACCGCCTGCTCCTTGAGCGGCACGATGACGACGTCCCAGCGCAGGCCCGTTCCCGAAGCCTCGGCCACGATGTTATGGGCGACGGCGGTCATGTTCGCCTTCGCCTGGCCCAGCGCCACCCCGGGCAGCAGCCGGGCGACCACTTCCAGGTACAGCGTGTTGCGGTTCGCCAGGTCCTGCGGCGTAAAAACCAGCGGGACCCAGAGTTGGGCGTCCTTGCCGAAGGTGAACTCCGCCGGCATCACGCCGACCAGCCGGTACTGGCTGCCGTCGAGATTCAGGCTGCTGCCCAGGACGTGCGGATCGGAGCCGAAGTGACGCTGCCAAAAACCTTGGCTGACGACCACCACGGCCTCGGCGGCGCCTTTCCCGTCCTCCGGCAGGAGCGTCCGCCCGAGCAGCGGCTTGACCTTCAGCAGGCCGAAGACGTTGGGCGTGATGTGGCTGCCGATCACCCGTTCGGGCTCGCGCTGGCCGAGCAGGCTGAAGGCGGCGACGCTGTAGGCCGCCATGTCCGAAAAGGACTGGTTCTGGGTCTTCCAGTCGACGAAATTGGCCGGCGAGGTCGGGCCCCCCTGCCCCGAGTTCGCTCCCGCGTTCTGGGTCGGCTGAGTCTGCGACACCCGCACCAGCTGATCCGGGTCACCATAGGGCAGGGAACGCAGCAGGACGGCGTCGATGATGCTGAAGATCGCAGTGTTCGCCCCGATTCCCAGCGCCAGTGCCATCACCGCAACGATGGCGAAACCCGGGCTCTTGGCCAGCACCCGCAGGGCGAAACGAAGGTCCTGCAACAGAGTTCCCAATCTGACACTCCTTTCAATCGGGCCGGCCTTATTCGCCGGGCCCGCAGTTCCCGATCACCTCGCCGGCCTTTTGAACCAGGATTCGTCCAAGGACGGATTCACTTCAATCCTACCCCAGGAAATCGTCTGCCTGAAGTTGACCTCCGGCGCGTTCGCCTCCTCGACGAAAGGGCACTGCAGACCGTGGACGTCCCGGAAGTCGCGGTAGGCGAATTCGACCGCGATGTCCCTGCCGAGCGGCGGAATGTACATGCCGCTCACCAGCCGGACCAGCAGGAACTTCCGCGCGTCGAGATAGAGATAATCGACGCCGCCGTCGGCGTAGGTCAGCTTGAGCTTGTAGACCTCGGTGTCCTTCCACGGCTGCTTGCCGACCAGCTCGACCTTGTTGCCCTTGGCGGCAGGATCGACGAGCGGTCCCTGCGCGTCCGCGAGATGACGAAAGCGGGTGGTGTCCTGGACCGACATCGGGGTGGGCGTGCGCACACCCCGGCGGGGGCTCACCTCCCAGCCCGCCGCGCCGTCCACCGCGTTGATCAGGGTCGAGGAGGGGTCCTGCTCGATCCGCCGCAGGTAGCGGCCGGCTGCGACGGCCACCAGGATCGGACGGTCGGTGATTTCGACGGTGGTGATCTTGCCGGTCATCCTCAAGGCGTGGAGCCCCTCGAGCGCCGGCTCGCCGCCGCGCGCGGCGACATACCGGGCGAGCAGTTGATCGACGGTGAGATCGGACGCCTGCGGCGCCGGATCCTCGGTCACGATCGAAACCGCGGGCGGATCCGGGGCCCGGCAGCCGGCGGCCGCCAGGATCAACACCAATAGCCAGGTCTTGTGCGTCATCCGTGTGCCCCTCCTTCGGCGAACATCGGCGGTCCGGCGGCGCTTTACGCCGAGGCGTATTCGGGCCGCGTCTGCACCTGATCGAGACTTACCTGCCCGTCCACGAGCTTGATCAAGCGATCGCCGACGTGGTAGAAGCCGTCGTCGTGACTGATCACGATGACGGTCTTGCCGCGGCGCTTGAGCTCGGGCAGGAGCTGGTAATAGAAAATCTTTTTGAACTCGGGATCCTGGTCGGCCGCCCATTCATCGAACACGAAGATCGGGCTGTCTTCGAGGTACGCCGTGAGCAGCGCCAGACGCTTGCGCTGGCCCTGCGACAGCTCGGTCGTCGACAGGCGGCCGTCCTGGATCCGCACCTTGTGCTTCAGGTGGAGCTTCTCCAGGTAGTTGCGGGCCTGGTCGTCCAGATCCGGAGACTCGAGCCCGAGCAGGCTTTCGAATAGGAAGAAGTCGGAAAACACCACGGAAAATTGGTGCCGGTACTCCTCCCGGTTGTCATCGGTGATCGGCAGGCCGTCGAGCCGGATCTCGCCGGCTTCGGGGGGATAGAGGCCGATCAGCACCTTCGCCAGCGTCGTCTTGCCGCTGCCGTTGCCGCCCACCAGGAAGACGATCTGGCCGCTCTCGATGGTCAGGTCGATAGGCCCGACCGAGAAGACGCTATCCTCTTCCTCCTTGTAGCTGAGGGCGACGCCGACCAGGTCCAGCCGCTGCCAGCTGGCGGCCGGCAGCGTGGCCGCGCCGGCCGGCTCGGCCACCGACAGCAGTGAGATCCCCAGCCGCTCGACCTTCCCCACGGCGACGTTGGCCTGGACCAGCACGGGGATGGCGTTGAGCAGCAGTTGCAGAGGGGTCATCATGTACAGCAGGACCAGCACGTAGGCGACCGAGACCTGGCGCGGGATCACCGTCAAGGTTGGGATGTAGAAGAGGAGCAGCCCCACCGCCACGAAGTACAGCAGGCTCCCCCAGCTCGCGGCCGAGACGAAGATCTTGGTCACCGCGAGCTGCTGATCGCGGAACGTCGAGACCGTGGTCCGCATCTCGGCGAGGAACGCCTCGCGGCGGCCGGTCCGCAGCTTGAGCTCCTTGGTGCCCTGCGTCACTCCCCGGAAGTGCTTGAACATGTCGTCTTCCGTTTCGCGCACCATGCGCTGGCGGCGCACCGCGGCGAGCAGCGGGAGCTGATAGGTCACCACGCCCAGCACCAGGAACCCGAGCACCACCAGGAGGATCTTCTGCGACAGGGTCCCGAGGTAGACCAGCGAGCAGATGACGATCGCGCTGTTGGTGAAGATGCCGGGCACCTGCCCCAGCGCATTGGTGATCGCGCCGATGTCGTCGGTCAGCGCCACCAGCAGGCGGTGGGAGCCGAGCTCCTCGAGCCGGCGCAGGGGAGCGGCGAGGATGCGCCGGCTGAGGTCGAGCCGCATCTCGCAGGCGGCGCGCAGGCCGAGGGAGGCGACGATGAGCACCGAGATCACCCGTGTGATGGGCACCACCAGGCAGAGTCCGACGTACCCCCAGAACAGGTTCCGCGTCGCGGGATCCCCGGCCAGAACGTGATTGATCAGGTACAGGATGCCGGTGCTGGCGGCGCCGCTCAGCGCGCCGAAGAGCACCGCCGCGACCAGCAGGGACGCGGGGGAGTACTGTCTCAGGACGGAGAACAATTTCATGAAGACTCCTCTTCGCCGCGGTTCAGTCGCTCGGTCAGCCGCTCGGCCAGGACGGCGACGTTGGGCGGCCGCAGAATCGTGAAGTGATGTCCGGGCACGGTGTGGAGCTCGACGCCGCCGCCGGCGAGCTTGCCCCACCCCTGGGTTGGATTGAGCCGCGTCCACATCCGCTCCCGGGAGTTCTCGTAGAGGCGGCGCGCATGCGCCCGGGCCCGCGCGACCGGGTTCGCGTTCGGGTTGTGGGGGACCTGCGGGATCGGATCGTGCGCCTTGTACAGCAGGATCCGGACCGGGGAGGGCCCCGGCATGTAACGGCTCAGCGCGGAGGTGTTGGCGCGGAAGACCTCGAACAGGCGCCGCACCTGGGGCAGCTCGATCTCCGGCGGCACCAGGCCCAGACGCTTCGCCTGCTCGAGGACGACCTTGAGCTGCTCGTGGGTCTGCATCTCCAGGATCGCGTCCCACGGCACGCCCAGGCGGTCGAGGTTGACGCCGAAGTCGAGGGCGAACTGGGCCAGCAGGGCCAGCGGATCGCGGGTGATCGCGCGGTCGGACGGGGTCGGCACCCTGGCGTCGAGGAGGACCAGGAGCGGCACCTTTTCTCCCTCGGCCGAGAGCTGGCGGGCCATCTCGTAGGCGATCATCCCGCCCATCGACCAGCCGCCCAGATCGTAGGGGCCGTGCGGCTGCAGAGCGCGGATCTCGGCGATGTAGTGGGCCGCCATGTCCTCGACCCGGGTGAACGGAGCCTCCTCGCCGTCCAGCCCCTGCGACTGGAGCCCGTAGAACGGACGACCGTCCCCGAGCAGCCGCGACAGGCCGCTGTAGGAGAAGAGGTTGCCGGCCGCGGGGTGGACCCAGAACATGGGCCGCCGCGAGCCGGCCGGCCGCACCGGCACCAGCGAGGGCTGCGGGCGCGACGAGTCCGCGCTGCGGATCGCGCGCGCCAGCTTCTCGATCGTCGGGCTCTCGAAGAGGACCGAGAGGGGGAGCTTCTTGCCGCTCAGCTTCTCGATCCCGGCCATCAGCCGGACCGCCAGCAGGGAGTGCCCGCCCAGCTCGAAGAAGCTGTCGGTGATCCCGATCGGCCGGGCGGGGAGCATCCTCTCCCAGAGCTCGAGGAGCTGCTGCTCCAGGGGGTCCCTGGGCACCACCAGGACGCCGGCCGCCGCCCGCTCCACGCCGGGCGCCGGGAGCGCCCGGCGGTCGACCTTGCCGTTGGGGGTCAGCGGCAGGGCGTCGAGCCGCACGAACGTCGCCGGCACCATGTAGTCGGGCAGCGTGCCGGCGAGCGCGCTGCGGAGCGCGTCCAGCGCCTCCTCCCCGGCGTCCGCGGCGGTGAGCACGACGTAGGCGACGAGGCGCTTGCCGTCCCCCTCGCCGTGGGTCACCAGCACGCACTCCCGCACCGCCGGCAGCGCGCCGAGGACGGTCTCGATCTCCCCCAGCTCGATCCGGAAGCCGCGGATCTTGACCTGATGGTCGATGCGGCCGAGGAACTCCAGCCGGCCGTCGGAACGGTAGCGGGCGAGGTCGCCGCTGCGGTACAGCCGCTCTCCGGGCCGCGAGGCGAACGGATCGGGGACGAACCGGGAGGCGGTGAGCGCCGGGTCGCCGAGATAGCCGCGGGCCAGCCCGTCGCCGCCGATCGCCAGCTCCCCGGCAGCCCCGAAGGGAACCGGCCGCAGGTCGCGGGAGCAGAGGTAGACGCGGGCGCCGGTGACCGGGCGGCCGATCGCAGGGGCGGCGGCCGTCCCGCCCCGCGGCGTCACGGCGCCGGTCGTCGTCACCACGGTGTTCTCGGCCGGCCCATAGACGTTGACCACGGCGAACGGGAGCCCCGGCTGCGGCCGGCGGCGGAGCTGGTCGCCGCCCGTCGCCAGCGCCCGCAAGGAAAGGCCGGCGAGCCCGTCCTCCTCGAGCATCGCCTCCGCCAGCGGCGTGGGCAGGAAGGTCTGGGTGATCCCCTCCGCCGTCAGCCAGTCGCGCAGCCCCGCCAGCGAGAGGCGGACCTCCGCGCTCGGCACGTGGAGGCTGGCGCCGGCCGCGAGGTGAGGCCAGATCTCCCAGACCGAGACGTCGAAGGCCGGTCCGACGATCAGCGTGCCCCGGTCGCGGGGGGTGATCCCGAAGGCCGCGCGGTGCCAGAGAGAGAGGTCGAGGAGGTTGCCATGGGTGACGGCGATCCCCTTCGGCCGGCCCGTCGTCCCCGAGGTGTAGATCACGTAGGCGAGGTTGCCGGCGGCGATGGACGGCGGGGCTTCTCCCACCGGGCCCTCCGCGGGGAAATCGGCCGGGAGCTCGTCCAGGCAGAGGAGCTCGGCGGCGGCGCCGGCGAGCGTCCCGGCCCAGCGGCGGGTGGTGAGCACGATCCCGGTGCCGGCGTCGGCGACGATCCAGGCCAGGCGGTCCGCCGGATAGGCCGGATCGAGGGGCACGTAGGCGCCGCCGGCCTTCAGGATGGCGAGCTGCCCGACCACCATCTCGAGCGACCGCTCCATGCAGACTCCGACCCGGACCTCCGGGCCGACGCCGCGGAAGCGCAGCAGGCGGGCGAGCCGGCCCGACCGGCGGTCGAGCTCGGCGTAGGTGAGCCGTCCCGCCGGGGAGGCGACGGCCAGCGCTTCGGGCGCGCGCCCGGCCCATCCTTCGACCAGGCGCGGCACCAGCAGCTCCGGCGCCGGGGCGGCCGCCGTGTCGTTCCAGGCGGTGAGGAGCTGATGGCTCTCCGCCTCCGCCAGCAGGGACAGGGTCGAGAGCGGCCGCTCGGGGGAGGCGACGATCCTCAGCAGCAGCGTCTCGAAGTGCGCCAGCAGGCGGAGGATCGTGGTGCCGTCGAAGAGGTCGGTGTTGTACTCGACCGTGCCGGCCAGGCCGTCCTCGCCCCCCTGGTCCATGGTCAGGGTGAGGTCGAACTTCACGGCCCGGCTCTCGCCCTCTCCCCCGGCGAGCGGGCTCAGGCGCAGGCCGGTCAGCTTGATCTCCTGCTGCGGAGCGTTCTGCAGCGAGAAGGTGACCTGGAAGAGCGGCGAGTGGGAGAGGCTCCGCTCCGGGCGCAGCTCCTCGACCAGCCGCTCGAAGGGGACCTCCTGGTGGTCGTGGGCGTCGAGGGTCACCTCGCGCACCCGCTCCAGCAGGCCGGAGAACGCCGGATCTCCCGCGAGGTCGGTCCGCAGCACCAGGGTGTTGACGAAGAAGCCGATCAGGCTCTCGATCTCGAGGTGGGTGCGGCCGGCCACCGGTGAGCCCACGCTGACGTCCTCGCTGCCGGCGTAGGTTCCGAGCAGGCGCTGGAAGGCGGCCAGCAGGGTCATGAACAGCGTCGCCTTGTGCTGGCGGCTCAGGGCCTGGAGCGCCGAGGCGGCGCCCGCCGGCAGGGCGAACCGCCGCGCCGCGCCGTGCGGCGTCTGCACCGCCTGGCGCGGACGGTCGGTGGGCAGCTCGAGCATCGCCGGAGCGTCGCCGAGCCGCTCGCGCCAGTAGGTCAGCTCGCGCCCGAGCAGCTCGCCCTGGAGCCACTGCCGCTGCCAGGCGGCGAAGTCGGCATACTGGATCGGCAGCTCCGGCAGCGGCGACGGCCGGCCGGTGGAGAGCGCGTCGTAGAGGACCGCGATCTCGCGGATGAACAGGCCCATCGACCAGCCGTCGCTGACGATGTGGTGCATGTTGAGGAGCACCACGTGCTCGTCGTCCGCGAAGCGCAGGAGGGTGGTGCGGAGGAGGGGCCCCCGCGCGAGGTCGAAGGGCCGGCGGGCGTCCTCGGCGAACAGCCGCCGGGCCAGGGGGAGGCGGCGCGCCTCCTCCATCTCCCCGCAGTCGACCACCAGCAGCGCCGGCTCGGCGGCGGGATCGATCACCTGCTCCGGCTCCCCTTCCAGGTTCAGGAAGGTCGTGCGCAGCGCCTCGTGCCGCCGCACGATCTCGCCCAGCGCGCTCTCGAGGGCGGCGATCTCCAGCGGCCCGCTGACCCGCATCGCCTGCGGCAGGTTGTAGGCCGGGCTCCCGGGCGCCAGTTGGTCGAGGAACCAGAGGCGCTGCTGGGAGAAGGAGAGGGGGAGCGCGCCCTCGCGGGGCACCGGCACCAGGGGGGGGTACTGAAACCCCTTGCCGGCCCGCCGCGCCCGCTCCACCGGCCCGGCCAACCCGGCCACGGTCGGATGCTCGAACAGGGCGCGCAACGGCAGCTCGACCTCGAAGGCGCTGCGGATCCGCGACAGGAGCTGGGTCGCCAGCAGCGAGTGCCCGCCGAGGTCGAAGAAGCTGTCGTGGATGCCCACCTGCTCGCGGCCGAGGACCTCGGCCCAGAGCCCCGCGAGCAGCTCCTCGGTGGGGGTTCGCGGCGCCACGGCGGCCGCGCTGGAGGCGGCCGCGGCGGCGGCGGCCTCGCGAGCCGGCAGCCCCCGCCGGTCCACCTTGCCGGTAGCGGTCAGGGGGAGGGCGTCGAGGCCCACGAACAGCGCCGGCACCATGTACTCCGGCAGGGTCTTCCGCAGATGCGCGCGGAGGTCGTCCGCCGGCACCCCGGCGGGGGCGAGGTAGGCGACCAGCCGGCTGCCGGCCGTGCCGCCGGCCTCCGCGTCGACCACGACCACCGCCTCGCGCACCGCGGGATGGCTGACGAGCGCCGCCTCGATCTCTCCCGGCTCGATCCGGAACCCCCGGATCTTGACCTGGTGGTCGATCCGGTGGAGGAACGCGAGGCTGCCGTCGGCGCGGTAATGGGCCAGGTCGCCGGTCCGGTACAGGCGCTCGCCGGGGCGCGCCGCGAACGGGTCCGGAACGAACCGCTCCGCCGTCTGGTCGGGACGGTTGAGGTACCCGCGGGCCAGGCCGGCGCCTCCCAGGTAGAGCTCGCCGCTCACCTCGATCGCCACCGGGCGCAGCTCGGAGTCGAGGAGGTAGACCCGGGAGCCGGCGACCGGCCGGCCGATGGAGGGGGTCCGTTCCCCCGCGGCGACCCGCCGGAAGGTCGAGTAGGTCGTGTCCTCCGAGGGGCCGTAGAGGTTGAAGACGCGGTCGATCCCGGCGCGTTCGTGGAGCGCCTGGACCAGCGCTCCCGGCAGCGCCTCTCCCCCCAGGTTCACCGTCCGCACCGAGGGGGGGAGGCCGCCGCCGCGCAGCAGCTCGGCCATCGCCGACGGCACCGTGTTGACCAGCACGACCTCGGGGCCGGCCTTCAGGGCCGGCAGGTGGAGGGCGTTCTCGGCCAGGAGCACCCGGCCTCCCCAGGCGAGGGGCGCGAAGAATTCGAAGACCGACATGTCGAAGTTGACCGAGGTCGAGCCGAGCATGCCGGCGAGCTCGCCGGGCGAGAAGATCTCGCGGGCCCAGTGCAGCAGGGCGACAGCGCTCCGGTGCTCGATGGCGACTCCCTTGGGACGGCCGGTGGAGCCGGAAGTGTAGATGAAATAGGCCAGGTTTCCCGGCAGCGCGCCGGTTCCCGGCTCCTCTTCCCCACCCTCCTCCGCCGCCGCGGCCTCCACGGGCGCGTCGAGGAGGACGAGGTGGGCGGAGTGCTCGGGGAGGGCCGACGCCAGCTCGCCGGTCGTCAGCAGCACCGGCGCGCCGGCGTCCGCGAGCTGGAACACCAGGCGCTGGCGCGAGTAGGCCGGGTCGAGGGGGACGTAGGCGCCGCCGGCGGCGAGGACGCCGAGCAGCGCCACGACGAGGTCCGAGCGGCGGGGCAGATGGATGCCGACCGGCACCTCGGGGCCGACCCCCAGCCGGCGCAGCCGGCGGGCCAGATCCTCGGCGCGGCCGGCGAGCTCGCGGTAGGTCAGCACCGCGTCCTCGGCCACCAGGGCCACGGCGTCCGGCGTGCGCGCGGCCTGGGCACGGAAGAGGCCGTGGAGGGTGCCGTCCTCCGCGACGTCGAAGGTGTCGTTCCAGTCGACCAGCGTCTGGTGGCGCTCCGCCGGCGAGAGCAGGGGGAGCGCCGAGAGCGGCCGGTCCGCATCGGCGGCGATCGCCGCCAGCAGGCCTTCGAGGTGGGTCAGCATCCGCACCGCGGTCGTGGCGTCGAACAGATCGGTGCGGTATTCGAGCGCTCCCGACATCCTCCCCGCCGACTCCTCGACCACGAAGGTGAGATCGAACTTGGCGACCGTCTTGCCGTCGTTCTCCAGCGGCCGGAGCTTCAGGCCCGGCAGGTCCAGGGTCTCGTGCGCGGTGTTCTGGAGCGCGAAGAGGACCTGGAAGAAGGGCGAGTTGGTGAGGCTCCGCTCGGGCTGCAGCTCCTCCACCAGCTTCTCGAACGGCACGTCCTGATGGGCGTGGGCGTCGAGCGTCGTCTCGCGGACCCGCTGCAACAGGCCGCGGAACGAGGGATCCCCGGTCAGCCGCGTGCGCAGCACCAGCGTGTTGACGAAGAAGCCGATCAGGCGCTCGGTCTCGATCCGGTTGCGGCCGGCGATCGGCGTGCCGATGCTGATGTCCTCGGACCCGTCGTAGCGGGAGAGCAGCAGCTGCAAGCCGGCGAGCAGGACCATGAACAGGGTCACCCGCTCCTGCTTCGCCAGCTCCTGCAAGGAGACGGCGAGGTGCGGCGGCAGGTGCATCGGCCGCGTGTCTCCCCGCGGAGACGGCATGGGCGGCCGCGGGCGCACGGTCGGCAGATCGAGGCTGGCGGGAGCGCCGGCGAGCTGCTTGCGCCAGTAGGCGAGCTCGGCGTCCAGCACCTCTCCCGCGAGCCAGCGCCGCTGCCAGTGGGCGAAGTCGGCGTACTGCACCGGCAGCTCGGGCAGCAGCGGCTCCTTGCCCTGCGACAGAGCGGTATAGAGCGCCGCCACCTCGCGCACCAGCACGCCCATGGACCAGGCGTCGCTGACGATGTGGTGCATGGTGAACAGCGCGACGTGCTCCTCGCCGGCGAGGCGCAGCAGGGTCATCCGCAGCAGAGGGCCGCGGCCGAGGTCGAACGGGCGGCGGGCTTCCTCCCCGGCCAGGCGGCGCACCGTTCGCCGCCGCGGCTCCTCCGCGAGCGCCGTCAGGTCGATGACCGGGAGCGCGATCGCCATCACCGGGTGGATCACCTGCAGCGGGCTGCCGTCGCGCTGCGAGAAGGTGGTGCGGAGAGCGTCGTGCCGGCGCACGATCGCCTCCAGGCAGCCCTTCAGCACCGCGACGTCCAGCGCTCCTTCCACGCTCAGCCCCTGGGGGAGGTTGTAAGCGGCCGAGCCGGGCTCCAGCTGGTCGATGAACCAGAGCCGCTGCTGGGCGAAGGAGGGGGGAAGCTCGCCGTCGCGAGCCACCGCCTGGATCGGCGGCGCCTGCGGGCCGGTCCCGGCCCGCTTGGCCCGCTCCGTGGCGATCGCCAGACCGGCGACGGTGGGCTCCTCGAACAAGGCGCGCAGCGGCAGGTCGACGTCAAACGCCTTGCGGATGCGCGAGATCGCCTGCGTGGCGAGGAGCGAGTGGCCGCCGAGGTCGAAGAAGTTGTCGTGGACCCCGATCCCCTCGCGCCCCAGGACCTCGGCCCAGATGCCGGCCAGCAGCTCCTCGGTCGGGGTGCGCGGGGCGACGGCGCCGGCCTCGCTCTCCGGCACGGGCACCGGCAGGGCGCCGCGCTCCACCTTGCCGCTGGCCGACAGCGGGAAGCTCTCCATCTCGACGAAATCGGCGGGCACCATGTAGTCGGGCACCCGCTCCTTGAGATGGGAGCGCAGCGCCGCGGCGGCGACCCGCATCCCCGGCTTCGGCACCAGGTAGGCGGCCAGCCGCGCCACGCCGACCGCGTCCTGGCGGGTCAGCACCACGGCCTGCGCCACGGCAGGATGGCTGGCGAGCGCAGCTTCGATCTCGCCCGGCTCGATGCGGAACCCGCGCACCTTGACCTGCTGGTCGAGGCGGCCGAGGAAGTCGAGCTGGCCGTCCGGGCGCGAGCGGGCGAGGTCGCCGGTCCGGTAGAGGCGCCCGCCAGGCTCGGCGCCGAGGGGATCGGGGATGAACTTCTCGGCGGTCAGCGCCGGATCGTCGAGATAGCCCCGGCCCAGGGCGACGCCGCCGATGTGGAGCTCGCCGGGAGCCCCGATCGGCGCGAGCCCGAGATCCGCGTCGAGCAGGTGGATCCGGGTGTTGAAGACCGGCGTGCCGATCGGCACCGCCCCCCGCTCCAGGCTCTCGGGCCGGCAGACGCCGGCGACCGTCTGGACCGTGCACTCGGCCGGGCCGTAGAGGTTGATCAGCGCGGGGAAGGACGGCGAGCCCGCGCCCGCGGCGAAGAACCTGGCGGCGAGGTCGAGGGTCAGCGCCTCGCCGCCGCAGAACACCCGGCGCAGAGGGGTGCGATCCGCGAAGGCCGGCCCCCGCAGCAGCATCTCGAGCAGCGACGGCACCACCTGCAGGACGGTGATCCCCTCCCCGGCGATCACCTGCGTCAGGTACTCGCTGTCCTGATGCCCCCCGGGGCGCGCGACGACCAGCCGGCCTCCGGAGAGCAGGGGCGCGTAGAGCTCCCAGACCGAGGCGTCGAAGCTGAGCGGGGTCTTCTGCAACAGCCGGTCCCCCGCCGTCATCGGGAAGGTGGAGAGCATCCAGGCCATCTGGTTGGCCAGCGACCGGTGGGAGATCATCACTCCCTTCGGCCGGCCGGTCGAACCGGAGGTGTAGATCAGATAGGCGAGGTTGGCGGGTTGCAGCTCCGGCGCCGGGCCCGTCGCATCGTCCATCGCCAGGAGATCCGGGCACCGGTCCAGGCACACCCGGGGCACGGAGCCGTCCGGCAGCCGCCCGGCGAGCCGCTCGCAGCTCAGCAGCAGCGACAGGCCGCTGTCCGCCATCATGAACGCCAGCCGGTCGCGCGGGGAGGCGGGATCGAGGGGAACGTAGGCGCCGCCGGCCTTGAGCACGCCCAGCAGGGCGATCACCATCTCGAGGGAGCGCTCGAGGAAGAGCCCGACCCGGACCTCCGGCCTCACCCCCAGCCGGCGCAGGTGGTGCGCCAGGCGATTGGAGGCGCGGTCGAGCTCGCCGTAGGACAGGGTGTCGCCCTCGAAGGCCACCGCGACGGCAGCGGGTGTCCTCGCGGCCTGGGCCGTGAACAGCTCGTGCACGGGCGCGCTCCCGTCCCCGGGCGTCTCCGAGTCGTTCCACTCCAGGCTGAGCTGCTGGCGCTCGGCGTCGCTCAGCAGCGACAGCTCGGACAGCGGCCGGTTCGGAGCGGCCACGATGCGCCCGAGGAGCGTCCGGAGCTGGCCGTCGAGGCGTCCGATCGTCGCGGGATCGAAGAGGTCGGTCTTGTACTGGAAGAAGCCGTCCAGGCCGTCGGCCCCCTCGTTGAGGGAGAGCAGGAGGTCGAACTTGGCCGCCTGGCTGGAGACCTCCAGAGGGCTCACGATGAGGCCGGAGACCCCGGTGCTGCGCGGCGGCGCGTTCTGGAGGGTCAACATGACCTGGAAGAGCGGCGTGAGGCTCCGGCTGCGCTCCGGCTGCAGCTCCTCGACCAGCTTCTCGAAGGGCAGCTCCTGGTGAGCGTGAGCTTCGAGGGTCACCTCGCGCACCCGCCCGAGGAGCTGGCTGAACGTGAGGTCTCCGCCGAGATCGACGCGCAGCACCAGGGTGTTGACGAAAAAGCCGATCAGGTGCTCGGTCTCGAGGTGCTGGCGGCCGGCGATCGGCGTTCCGAGGCTCAGGTCGTCGCGTCCCGTATGCCGCGCGAGGAGCTCGAGGAAGCCGGCGAGCACCGTCATGAAGAGCGTCACCCGCTCCCGGCGGCCCAGGGCCTGGAGCGCCGCGGAAACCTCCCGGGACAGGGCGACCTTGTGCTCCGCGCCGCGGGGGGTCTGGAAGGCCGACCGCGGGCGGTCGACCGGCAGCTCCAGGAGCGCGGGAGCGCCACGGAGCTTCTCCCGCCAGTACGACAGCTCCGCCGCCAGCGTCTCGTCCACCAGCCATTGCCGCTGCCAGGAGGCGAAGTCGGCATACTGGATCGGCAGCTCCGGCAGCGGTATGGGGCGCCCCGCGGACAGCGCGCCGTAGATCGCCGACAGCTCCCGCACCAGGATGCTGATCGACCAGCCATCGCTGACGATGTGATGCATGTTGAGGAGGGCCGCGTGATCCCGCTCCCCCAGGCGCAGGAGATGGATGCGCACGAGAGGGCCGGCGGCGAGGTCGAAGGGGCGGCGCCCTTCCAGCGTGAAGAGCCGCAGCGCGAGGGGCATCCGCGCCCCCTCGGGCAGCGCCGTCAGGTCCACCACCGGCACCGCGACGGGAGACGCCGGATGGATCACCTGGCCGGCCTCTTCGTCGAAGGGGGTGAAGGTCGTGCGCAGCGACTCGTGCCGCCGGACCACCTCCGTCAGCGTCCGCGCGAACCGCTCGACGTTCAGGTCGCCCTCGATGCGCAGGCCATAGGGGATGTTGTAGGCCGGGCTCCCGGGGTCGAGCTGGTCGATGAACCAGAGGCGCTGCTGGGAGAACGACAGCGGCATGACCGGCCGGCGCGGAGCCGGCACCAGCGGCGGCGGCATGGCCTGGCCGGCGCGCTGCAACCGCTCCACCGCCCGCGCCAGGCCCTCCACCGTCGGGTGCTCGAAGAGGGTGCGCAAGGGCACCGCCGTCCCCAGGGCCTTGCCGAGGCGCGACATGACCTGGGTGGCGACCAGCGAATGCCCGCCCAGATGGAAGAAGTCGTCGTGAACGCCGACCCGCTCGGCGCCGAGCACCTCGGACCAGATGCCGGCCACCAGTTGCTCCATGGGGGTGCGCGGAGCGACGTGCTCGCTCTCCCCGCGAGCCAGGGCCTCCGAGCGCCGCGCGGCTCCGGCGAGCGCCCGGCGGTCCATCTTGCCGTTCGGCGTCAGCGGCAGCGTCTCCAGCACGGCGAAGGAGGCGGGGACCAGGTAGTCGGGCAACCGCTGCCGGAGGTGGGCGGCGAGATCGGCGGCGGACAGCTCGCTCCCGGGGAGCGCCGTGACATAGGCGACGAGCCGCTTCTCGGCGGGTCGGCCCGCCGTCTCCAGCCCCTCCTCGGCCAGGACCACCGCCTCCAGGACCTCCGGATGCGACGCCAGCGCCGCCTCGACCTCGCCGGTCTCGATGCGGAAGCCGCGGATCTTCACCTGCTGGTCGACGCGGCCGAGGAACTCGATCCGCCCTTCCGGCAGGAAGCGCACGAGGTCGCCCGTCCGGTAGAGGCGGTCGCCGGGCTCCCCGCCGAACGGATCGGGCACGAAGCTCGCCGCCGTGAGCCCGGGCTGGCCGAAATAGCCGCGCGCCAGACCGTCGCCGCCGATGCACAGCTCTCCCGCCACCCCCACCGGCTGTGCCTGGAGCTGGGGATCCGCGACGAAGGCCCGGGTGTTGGCGATCGGACGCCCCAGCGGGACCGGGACGCCGGCCTCCGCGGGCGAGCTCATCGCATGACTGGTGGCGAAGGTCGTGCTCTCGGTCGGGCCGTAGCCGTTGACCAGCCGCAGGGAGCCGCCGGCGCCGCGCAGGGCCCTCTCGACGTGAGCCGGCGACAGCACGTCGCCGCCGGCCAGGAGCTGGCGCAGCGGCCGGAGATCCTCCGGCCGCTCGTCGACCATGAGGTGGAAGAGCCCGGCGGTCAGCCACAGCGTGGTGATTCCATGGTGGGCGATGGCGCCGCCGAGCTCCTCGAGGGAGAGCTGTGCCGGGGGCATCACCACCAGCCGGCCGCCGTTGAGGAGCGGGCCCCAGATCTCGAGCGTCGAAGCGTCGAAGGCCAGCGGCGCCAGCTGCAGGAAGACCTGTCCGGCGGAAAAGTCGATGTAGCCCGTCTCCCGGACCAGGCGCACCACCGCGCGGTGGACGACGGCCACCCCCTTCGGCCGGCCGGTCGAGCCCGAGGTGTACATCACGTAGGCCAGGTTGAGCGCCGAGCTCCAGGAAGCGGGGTTGCCGTCCCCACGGCGAGCGATCTCCTCCCAGTCCGCGTCCAGCCGGATCACCGGCGCGGCGGCCGCGGGGAGGGCGTCGACGAGGCGTTCCTGCGTCAGGAGCGCCGCGATCCCGGCCTGGTCGAGCAGCAGCTCCAGGCGGGCTTTCGGAGAGGACGGATCGAGAGGCAGATAGGCACCCCCGGCCTTGAGGATGCCGAGGAGCCCGACCACCATCTCCGCCGAACGTTCCAGGGCCAGGGCCACCAGCGATTCGGGCCCCACCCCCAGCGCGCGGAGGTGATGGGCGAGCCGGTTGGCCCGGGCGTTGAGGTCGCGGTAGGTCCAGGCCCGGCCGCCGTCGGCCAGCGCGACCGCGTCCGGAGCGCGCTCCACCTGGCTCTCGAAGACCTCGTGGATGGCGAGGTCCCTGGGGTAGGCGGTCCGCGTGTCGTTCCAGGCCACCAGCACCTGGTGGCGCTCGGCCGGCGTGAGCGCCGGCAGCGACGACACGAGGGCGCCGGGATCGGCCACGACCGCGGCGAGCAGCACGTTCAAGTGTGCCGCGAGGCGGGCGGCCGTCGGCGCATCGAACAGGTCGGTGTTGTATTCGAGCGAGCCGAGGAGCCGGCGCGCCGTCTG
This sequence comes from uncultured Acidobacteriota bacterium, assembly GCA_963756595.1. Taxonomy (GTDB): domain Bacteria; phylum Acidobacteriota; class Thermoanaerobaculia; order Multivoradales; family UBA5704; genus DATARR01. The sequence goes on along the minus strand of CAVWOZ010000059.1, from coordinate 3,262 downwards.
ATCGATCGAGAGGGTGATCTCGAATTTGGCCGTCCGCTCCCTGCTCTTCGCGGGCAGCGGCGAAAACGAGAGGTCGGAGACCTTCAGGGCCTCCTGCTGGGCGTTCTGGAGCGCGAACATCACCTGGAACAGGGGCGTATAGCTGAGGTCGCGGCCGGGGTGCAGCTCCTCGACCAGCTTCTCGAACGGGAGGTCCTGGTGGGCGTAGGCGTCGAGCGTCGTCTCCCGCACCTGCCCGAGGAGCGCGCGGAATCCCAGCGGCTCCTCGAACCGGCTGCGCAGGACGAGGGTGTTGATGAAAAAGCCGATCAGCGGCTCGATCTCGAACCGGTTGCGGCCGGCGATCGGCGCCCCCACGCTGACGTCGAGGCTGCCGCTGGCGCGGGCGAGCAGGACCTTGAAGGCCGCCAGCAGCGTCATGAACAGGGTCGCCCCTTCGCGCCGGCTGAGCTCCTTGAGCGGAGCCATGAGCTCTTCGGGCACCTCGAAGGGGAGCACGGCGCCGCGGAAGGTCAGGTGCGCAGGGCGGGGACGGTCCGTGGGCAGCTCCAGCCGCGGCGGCGCCCCGGCCAGCGCGCGCCGCCAGTATTCGAGCATCCCGGCGAGGTTTTCCCCCTGCAGCCAGCCGCGCTGCCAGCTCGCGAAGTCGGCGTACTGAACCTCCAGCTCCGGCAGCGGCGGGGCCGCGCTCTCCTGGGCGGACCGGTAGAGCAGCGAGATCTCCCGGATCAGGATCCCCATCGACCAGGCGTCGCTCACGATGTGGTGCATGGCGAAGAGCACCACGTGCTCGTCCGCCCCGAGGCGGAGCAGCGCCACGCGCAGGAGTGGGCCGCGGGCGAGGTCGAACGGCTGCCGCGCGTCCGCGGCGGCGAGCCGGTCGACGACCGTCCCGCGAGCGGCCTCCGGCAGGCCGCTCAGATCGATCACCGGCAGGAGCCCTGGAGCGGGCGGCGCGATCACCTGGACCGGCTCGCCGTCGGCCTCCTGGAAGGCGGTCCGCAGGACCTCGTGGCGGCGCGCCAGCTCGGTCAGGGCCGCCGCCAGGGCCGGGATGCTCAGCGGGCCCGACACCTTCAGCGGCATCGGCATGTTGTAGGCGGGGCTGCCGGGCTGGAGCTGATCGATGAACCAGAGACGATGCTGCGAGAAGGAGAGCGGCAGCCGGCCTTCCCGGGACACGCGCTCGATCGGCGGCGCCGCCGTCCCGCCGTCCGCCCGCTGCCGGATCGCGTCGATCCGCCGGGCGAACCCTTCCAGCCGCGGATGCTCGAAGAGCTCGCGCAGAGGCAGATCGATCCCGAAGGCCTTGCGGACGTGCGAGGCGATCTGAGTGGCGAGCAGGGAGTGGCCGCCCAGCTCGAAGAAGTTGTCGTGCAGCCCGACGTTCTCCACCTGGAGCACCGCCGACCAGATCCCCGCCGTCACCTCTTCGGTGGGGGTGCGCGGAGCCAGCCCGGCCGTCCCGGCGGGCGAGTCCGGCGCCGGCAGAGCCCGCCGGTCGAGCTTGCCGACGGGAGAGAGCGGCAAGGCCTCGAGCGGCACGAAGAAGGCCGGTATCAGGTATTCCGGCAAGGTCCGGCGCAGCTCCGAGCGCAACGCTTCCGCCGTGGGGGCCGGCGATCCCTTCCTGGGCACCACGTAGGCGACCAGCCGCCGGTCGGTGTCGAGGCTCGATCCGCGAGCCACGGCCACGGCATCGGCGACGTCGGGGTGGCGCCGCAGGGCCGCCTCGACCTCGCCCAGCTCGATGCGGAAGCCGCGCACCTTGATCTGGCGGTCGATACGGCCGAGGAATTCGAGCTCCCCGTCGGCGCGCAAGCGCACGAGGTCACCGCTGGCATACAGGCGGCCTCCCGCCTGGCGCGCGAACGGATCGGGCACGAACCGCTCGGCGGTGAGGTCCGGGCGGCCGGCGTAGCCGCGGCTCACTCCCACGCCACCGATGTGCAGCTCACCGGAAGCGCCGATGGCGGCGATCTCGCCGCCGGCATCGAGGACGTAGAGGCGCGCGTTCTGAATGGGACGGCCGATCCGCGGCGTTCCGGACCCCGCCGCGAGCCTTGCCACGCTGGCCCAGATCGTCGCCTCCGTCGGGCCGTAGAGGTTGAAGAACCGCCGTCCCGGCGCCCAGCGATCGACCACGGCCGACGAGCAGGCCTCGCCCGCGGCGGTGACCGTGCGCAAGGCCGGCAGCTCCTCCTCCGGGAGCACGGCCAGCGTGGAGGGTGTCAGGGTGACCGCGGTGATCTCCTGCTCGCGGAGAACCCGGATCAGATCGGGGCCCGGCAGCAGCGAATCCCGGCTTTCCAGCACCAGGGTCGCGCCCGCCGCGAGCGCCATGACCAGCTCCGAAACCGCGGCATCGAAGCTCGGGGAGGCGAACTGGAGAACGCGGTCGCCCGCGCCGAGCCCGAAGGTCCGCAGCTGCGCCGCCGCGAAGTTGCCGAGACCGCGGTGCGGCACCAGCACCCCCTTGGGACGCCCGGTCGAGCCGGAGGTGAAGATCACGTAGGCCAGATGATCGGGATCCACCTCGGCGGCCGCCGGAACGGGGCTTCGGCTGGCGATCCGCTCCCATTCCGTATCGAGGGCGAGCGTCGGCACCTGGCCTGCCGGCAGACCGTCGAGCAGAGCCTGCCGGGTCAGCAGGAGGGAGCACCCCGAATCCGCCAGCATCTGGGAGAGCCGGGCCGCGGGATAGGAGAGGTCCAGCGGCAGGAACGCTCCTCCCGCCTTCAGCACTCCCAGCAGGGCGATCACCATCTCGAAGGAACGCTCCAGGGCGAGACCGACGATCACCTCGGGCCCCACTCCCAGATCGCGCAAGGCGCCGGAGAGCTGATTGGCGCGGCGGTCGAGCTCGGCGTAGCTCATCGCTTCAGCGCCCGAGCGCAGCGCCTCCGAACCGGGCGCGCTCGTCGCCCGTTCGGCGATCCTCTGATGGAGGCAGACCGCCGAGCGATAGGGGGTCTCGGAGTCGTTCCATTCCCGCAGGACCTGCTGCCGTTCGCTCCGCGCCAGCAGGGGCAGGTCGCCCAGGCACAGCCCCTCCTCATCGCGATAGGCCGCCAGCAACGCGCCCAGATGGACCAGCATGCGCTCGGCCGTCGTCGCGTCGAGGCAGTGCGGGTAGTGGTTCAAGCCCAGGACCAGCTCGCGTCCCGGCGTGGCCGTCAGCGAGATCGGATAGTTCGGTTGCTCCGCCGCCTCCTGCCGGCGAACCCGCAGGCTCGGCTTCTCCGTGCCCCCTCCTCCCTCG
>CAVWOZ010000058.1:0-26332 GCA_963756595.1 uncultured Acidobacteriota bacterium | reverse complement strand
GCCCTGGCCTGAGCAGCGCGAGGGGCGGGAGGCTCTCCCCGCCCCTCTCCACTGCCCCTCACACCTCCAGAGCGGCCTCGAGGTCGGCGATCAGGTCGCCGGGGTCCTCGATCCCCACCGACAATCGGATCAGGTCCGGCGGCGGACCGAGCCTGCCGCGCAGCGGCTCGGGGATGCTGGCGTGCGACATCCGGCACGGCAGGCTGATCGACGAGCCCACCGCGCCGAAGCTCACCGCGATCGAGAACAGGCGCGCCGCCTCGACGATCCGCCGCGACCGCTCGGGGTCGCCGGTGGTGAAGCTGACGACGCTCCCCGCCCCGCTCGCCTGCCGCTCGTGGACGGCGCGGACGGCGGGCGGCGCCAGGGCGGGATAGAAGACCTCGCGGACTCGGCGGTGGCCGGCGAGCAGCGCCGCGATCCGCGCCGCGGTCGCCCCCTGGCGCTCGACGCGCAGCGCCAGCGTCCTGATCCCCCGCAGCAGCAGCCAGCTGTCGAACGGCGCCAGCCCCGTCCCCTCGGCGTTGAGGTGAAAGGCGAGCCGCTCGTGGAGGGCGGCGTCGCCGGTCGCCACCGCCCCGGCGCAGACGTCGCCATGGCCGCCGAGCGCCTTGGTGGCCGAATGGACCACCAGGTCCGCCCCCAGGGCCAGGGGGCGCTGGAGACAGGGGGAGAGGAGCGAGTTGTCGACCGCGAAGAGGACCCCGTGACGGCGGGCGATCGCCGCCAGCCGTTCGAGGTCGGCGATGCGCAGCAGCGGGTTGGTCGGCGTCTCGACGAGCAGCAGCCGGGTGTCCGGCGAGATCGCGGCCTCGACCGCCGCCGGATCGGCGGCGTCGACGTGGCGGACGCGGACGCCGAGCGCCGGCACCACCCGGGCGAGCAGCCGCACCGTGCCGCCGTAGAGGTCGTCGCCGGCGAGGATCTCGCCGCCCGCCGGGACCAGCCGGGTGACGGCGACCAGCGCCGCCATGCCGCTCGCGAAGGCGCAGGCGAAGCGCCCCCCCTCGAGAGCCGCGATCTGCGCCTCGACCTCGGCGCGGGTCGGATTGGCCGTCCGCGAGTAGTCGAACTCGCCGGATTCATGGGCGTTCGGCTGGCGGAAGGTCGCCGTCTGGTAGATCGGCGGCACCGTGGCACCATAGTGATCGAGCCGATCGCGCCGGTCGCGCCCCGGCGCCCCCTGCACGCAGCGGGTGGCGAGCTTCATGCCGCGCCTTCTTTCTGCCAATCTTCGCGGCGCCAGCCGGCCGCCGCGGGCTCCGCCGCCGCGTCCGCCGCGGCGCAGAGGTCGCGGAGGTCGAAGAGGTCGGCCATCACCGCCTCCGTGGTCGGCCAGCGGCCGGCGCCGCGCGCCTCCAGGATGACGATCTCGCCGTCGGCGCGCTCGATCACCAGCGCGTTGCCGGCGCCGGACGGTCGCGCCAAGGGGTGGTCCGGCGGCAGCTCGAGCGGCTGGATGCGGGCGCTCCACCCCGCGGCCGTCCGTTCAGCGGAGGCGACCAGGCGCCATGTCCTTCCTCGCACGCTCCCCCGCCGGGCCGCGCCGGCCAGATCGGCCGCCGCCAGCGAATCGATGCCGCGGCGGGGGATCTCCTCCCAGGGGAGGCTCTCGCCGCACGCCGCGTGGATCAGCAGGGAGAGCTTCTGGGCGCTGTCCGCGCCGTCGAGGTCGAGGGTGGCGTCGGCCTCGGCGTAGCCGGCGGCGCGGGCGAGCGCCACCGCCTCGGCATAGGAGTCGCCGGCGGCGCAGCGGTCGAGGACGAAGTTGCAGGTGCCGTTGAGCACCCCGGCGAGCGAGCGGAGGGGGCCGTGCGCCGCCGTCCGGCGGACCGCCTCGAGCGCCGGCAGCGCGCCGCCAACGGCGGCGGCGAAGCGCAGGGAGACCCCGTTCCGCGCGGCGAGCGCGCCGAGCTCGTCCAGCTCGCCGGCGAGCAGCGCCTTGTTCGCCGTCACCACGTGCCGGCCGCTCGCGAGAGCCTGGCCGATCAGCTCGCGGGCCGGCTCGCATCCCCCCAACAGCTCGACGACGACGTCCGCCGGCCGCGCGAGCAGCTCGGCCGGATCGCCGCAGAGCAGGCCGCGCGGCACGGTGGGGAGCCGGGCGCTCCCGAGATTCCGCACCGCCACCCCGGTGACCGCGAAGAGGTCCGGCCGGGCGAGCAGGCGCGCCAGCACGCCGCCCCCCACCGCGCCGCAGCCGAGCAGGGCGACCCGCAGCGGCGCGCGCGGGCTTTCCCGGGAAACCGCGGGAGGCGCCAGGCGGTCCGGCCCGGCGCCGACCCGGGTGACGGCCGCGGGCTCCGCGGGGAGGATGGCGGCGATCTCGAACTCCAGCCCGGCGTCGCGGGCGAAGCGCACCGCCTTCGGCTGCACCACCCGGCCGCCGAGGCGCAGCACGGTCTCCCAGCTCGCCACGGCGAAGCGCCGGGCCGGCCGGCCGGCGGCGGGGTCCGCCGAGTAGAGGCCGTCGACGTCCTTGAGCAGGCGGCAGGTGGCGCCGAGGGCGCGGGCGAGGAAGAGGGCGGTGAGGTCCGAGCCGCCGCGGCCGAGGAGGGTGGTGCGGCCGAGGCTGTCGCGGCCGCTGAAGCCGGGGACCACCACCAGCGAGCGCGCGAGCTCGGCCGAGAGGAAGGGGGCGTCGACGGCGACCGGGTCGGCGTCGAGCGGATCGCCCTGGGTGACCAGGCCGAGCTGGCCGGGGTCGAGGAGGGTGACGGGGAGGCCGGCGCGGTCGAGGGCGAGGGCGAGCAGGGCCGCCGCCGCCGCCTCACCGGTGGCGAGCAGGGCGGCCAGCGGCTCGCGTCGAGGTGGCAGCCCCAGCTGCTCGGCCCGTTTGAGCAGGTCGTCGGTGGCGTGGCCGAGGGCGGAGACCACCGCCACGACGCGGTGGCCGGCGCGCCACTCGCGATAGATGGCATGGACGGCGGCGGGAAGGTCGCTTTCGGAGCGCAGCACGGAGCTGCCGAATTTGAGCACTAGGGTCGACATCGTTCTCTCCTTTTCGTTCTCGTTCGTCCCGATCGATTCAATTTCGCAGGCAGTGGCCCTACACGTCTCCTGAGAGGTGCAGCAACCGTTGAAAAGAGGAGGGAAGACAAAAAAACCACCGCCGGTCAGGCCGGGCGGTGGTCTTCGCTCGTAGAAGCGGTTCGGAGGGGGAGCTTTACGTCTCGACGAACCCCGCATCTGCGAGCAGACCAGCGCCCGGCCGGCGCATGCCCATGGGCATTCGCAGCGAGGAGGAGGCGAAGGTCGCGAGGCGAGGATTCATCACGCTGACTAATCTACGGGGAGATCGATCGGAATGTCAAGGGTACCCCGATAGGCAGTTCTGATGAATGGTGCGGACTCAATCGCAAAAAATTCCCGATTCCTCCATTTTCCCGGCGCGTTTTTGCCGCGTCGCTGCACCTCACTCAATAGAGACTTCTAGACACTCGCTCCAGGCTTACTCCAGGTTGGCTTCCTCGGCTGGGTGCAGCCCCTCCCGAGACCGCAGTCCAGGACGGTTCACGTGTGGATCCGGAGCCGGAGATCCGCCATCGGGCGCCGGAGGGTGCCTCAAGCGGAAGGTCGGTTCCTCTTGCTGCTCTACAAGGAGGAAATCTGCATGGCAAGTCTCGAGGAGAGAAAGTGGACGAAGCGATTCCTGATCGCCGGGTCGCTGCTGGTGACGCTGGTGGCCGTACCCCTGGTCTACGCCGCCGTGGAAGCGCCGGCCGGCTTTGACAACCTGACCAACGGCTTCGAATCGCAGGCGCAGATGGACCTCGACCGCGCGGTGTTCGAGGAGCGGGAGACCATCGCCGACGGCCTGGGTCCGGTCTACAACGCCCAGAGCTGCACGGAGTGCCACCAGAACCCGGTCACCGGCGCCACCAGCCAGATCACCGAGCTGCGGGTGGGGCGCTACGACGGCTTCACCTTCACCGACCGTCCGGGCGGCTCGCTGATCAACGACCGCGCGATCAACGCCGCCATCCAGGAGCGCGCCGCCGGCGCCGACAACGTGGCGACCTTCCGCACCTCGCTCAACACCCTGGGCGACGGCTTCATCGAGGCGCTGCCGGACAGCGAGTTCACCCGTCTGCAGGGGCTCCAGCCCTCCGGCATGAAGGGGCAGATCATCCGCGTCCCGGTGTCGGAAGCCGCCGCCGGCACCACCCGCATCGCCCGCTTCGGCTGGAAGAACCAGCACGCCAGCCTGATGTCGTTCGCGGCGGACGCCTATCTCAACGAGATGGGGATCACCAGCCCGCTGCAGCCGACCGAGAACACCTCGAACGGCGTCTCCGTGGCGGCCTACGACACCGTGGCCGACCCCGAGGACCATCCGACGACGGCGGACCCGAACGGCGCCGACGTCGGGGCGTTCACCCGCTTCATGCGCTCCACCAAGGTGCCGCCCCGCGACACGGTGGTCGCGGCGACCTCGGACGCCATCGCCGGCGCCAGCCTCTTCCACTCGATCGGCTGCGACGTCTGCCACGCGACGACCGTCACCACCGCGCCGACCGGCACCTCGTTCAACGGCGGCAAGTTCATCGTCCCGGCCGCCCTCGGCTCGATCACCTTCCACCCGTACAGCGACTTCATGCTGCACGACGTGGGCACCGGCGACTACATCGTCCAGAACGGCGGCCAGTCGACCCTCACCAAGCTGCGCACGCCGCCGCTGTGGGGCCTGCGCACCCGTTCCCGCATGATGCACGACGGCGAGAACATTACGCGCAACTACGCCATCCTGACCCACACCAACGAGGCCGAGCCGGTCATCGACAACTACATCAACCTGAGCCTCACCCAGCAGAACCAGCTGATCGCCTTCCTGAACTCGCTGTAGTCCGTATCCCCGGCGGGCCGCGCCGGATCGATGAGATCCGGCCGGCCCTCCCGGCCTTGTTTTGCGATCGAGATGCAATCAAAAAAGGGACCCTGAGCGGGTCCCCCTTTTTTTATCCCTCCCGGCCCCCTACCCCTCCCCTTCTCCAGCCTACTTCGCCGCCGCCGCCGTCGTCTCGGCGGGGGGTGCGGCGGGGACGTAGATCCCCGGCACGCCGAGCTGCGCCGCCTGGGCGTTGAGCGCCGCGAGGTCCTTGCCGAACAGCGCCGCCATCTCCCCCTCGTACCGGAGGAGCTCCTGCTGCTGGGCGGCGAAGACCTGGCGCATCCCCTCGGTGGGCGCTCCCTCGCCGCCCGACGACCAGTCCATCAGCGGCGCCAGGCGCGAGTAGAGCTTGGTGCCGCCGCGCTGCGCCAGCACGTCGTAGGTGATCTCGGCCTTCGGGTTGTGGAGGCGCCCCTCGAGGTCGTCGAGCCTGGCGATCAGCGCCTTCGACGGCTCGATCAGCGCCTTCGCGCGGTCGTCCTTCGCCACCAGCTCGTCGCGCTCCGCCAACTGGCGGCGCACGGCGCGCAGGCGCAGCACGTCGCGGGTCAGCCGGGTGATCGCGTCGCGCACGCCGAGGGTGAAGCGGAGCTGCTCGGCGAGGTCGGCGTCGGACACGTTCAAGCCGGCATCGCGCGGGTCGCGCTCCACCACCAGCGGCGCCGTCGCCGTCCTGCCGTCGACGGAGAGCCGCAGCGTGTAAGTCCCCGGCACCGCCGCCGGCCCGATCCCCGGATAGCCGGAGTCGAGGATCCCCTTGGGGATCATCTCCGCTCCGTGCCAGGCGAGGTTCCAGACGGCGCGCTGCAACCCGGGCTTCTTGGCCAGGGTGAAGACCTCGAGCTGCTCGCGCTCCTCCTTGACGTACTCGGTGCTGCCGGTCGGCTCGAGCGCCTTGCTCGACAGGGTGTTGACCACGGTGCCGTTGGAATCCAGCACCTCGAGCGTTATGTCTGCATTCGGCCCCTTCGGCTCGTCCTTCAGCCAGTAGTAGATGCGCGCGCCGGGGGGCGGGTTCTGCCCGCTCCAGCGCTCCCCCGCTCCCGCGCGGTAGGTCCAGCGCACCGCCGGGGGCGGCGGCAGGAGGGCGAACCCCTGCGCGGTGGCCGACGCCGGCAGCGGGTCGCGCAGGGCCGCCAGATCGTCGAAGATCCACATCGAGCGGCCGTGGGTGGCGAGGACAAGGCTGTCCCCCTTGACCGCCAGGTCGTGCACGGCCACGGTGGGGAGGTTCAGACGCAGCGCGTGCCAGCTGGCGCCGTCGTCGCGCGAGAAGGCGACGCCGCGCTCGGTGCCGAGGAAGAGCAGGCCGCGGCGCGCCGGATCCTCCTTCACCGAGTGGAGATAGACGCCGCGCGGCAGGCTGCCGTCGAGCCGCTTCCAGCTGCGGCCGAGGTCGGTCGTCTTCCAGAGATAGGGGCGGGTGTCGTCGAGCCGGTGGGCGTCGAGGACCAGGTAGGCGGTATGGGCGTCGAAGTGCGACGGCTCGATCATCGCCACGGTCCCCCAGGCGGGGATGCCGGGCACGTTCGCCGTCACGTCCTTCCAGCTCTTGCCGCCGTCCTCCGTGACGTGGACCAGGCCGTCGTCGCTGCCGGCCCAGATCAGCTCCTTCTGCACGGGCGACTCGGCGATCACGAACACCGTGTCGTAGGTCTCGACGCCGGTGTTGTCGCCGGTGATCGGCCCGCCGGCCCACTTCTGCTTCGCCTTGTCGTCGCGGGTGAGGTCGGGGCTGATCACCGTCCAGCTCCGGCCGCCGTTCTCGGTGCGGAAGACGACGTTGCCGCCGTAGTAGACGACCTTCGGATCGTGCGGCGAGACGGCGATCGGCGCCGTCCACTGGAAGCGGTACTTCATGTCCTCGCCGCCGTGCCCGGAGGGGTTCTCGGGCCACGGGCTGACGTTGCGCTCGTTGCCGGTGCGGTCGTCGTAGCGCGAGAGATAGCCCAGGTACTCGCCGGCGTAGACGATGTTGGGGTCGGCGGGGTCGGAGACCACCCACCCCGCCTCGCCGCCGCCGACGCCGTGGAAGTCGGTGTTGCGGATGCCGGCGCGGACCAGCGAGTTGCTCGGCCCCTGCGCGGTGCCGATGTCCTGGAGCGCGCAGGCGATGTGGAACGGCACCCGGTTGTCCACCCCGACGTGGTAGCACTGGCCGATCGGCAGCGGCGGCTCGGTCCAGCTCTCGCCGCCGTTGCTCGACAGGTAGACCCCGCCGTCGTCGGCGCCGATGATCCGCCGCGCGTCCTTGGGGTCGATCCAGACGTCGTGGTGGTCGCCGTGGATGGCGCCCGCCATGTGCTCGAAGGTCTTGCCGCCGTCGATGCTCTTGAGCAGGGGGACCTGCGGGCACCACACCTCGTCCGGGTTGGCCGGCGACACGGTGAGGGTCGAGTAGTACCAGGCGCGCTGCCGCAGCTCGTGGCTGCCGGAGGCGAGGGTCCAGTTCTCGCCGCCGTCGTCCGAGCGGTAGAGGCCGCCGTTCGCCGCCTCGATCAGCGCGTAGACGCGGCGCCCGTCCGAGGGGGCGACGGCGACGCCGACCTTCCCCCACGGCCCGTCCGGCAGGCCGTTGCCGGTGAGCTGCTTCCAAGTATCGCCGTCGTCGCGCGAGACGTAGAGGCCGCTCCCCGGCCCGCCGGAGACCAGGTCCCACGGGTAGCGCCGCGCCTGCCAGAGGCCGGCGAACAGGATGTTGGGGTTCGAGGGGTCGAAGGTCACCGCCGAGGCGCCGGTGTCGGCGTCCTTCTTCAACACCTGCTTCCAGCTCCGGCCGCCGTCGGTGGTGCGGTAGACCCCGCGCTCGGGGTTGGGGCCGAAGGCGTGCCCGAGGACGGCGGCGAAGGCGATGTCCGGATCGGTGGGATGGACGATGAGCTGGCCGATCTGCCCCTCCTGCGTCCACACGTGATTCCACGTCTTGCCGCCGTCGAGCGACTTGTAGATGCCGTTCCCCGCCGCCACGTTGCCGCGGATGTTCGCCTCCCCCGACCCGACGTAGACGACGTTGGGCGCCGAGGGGGCGACGGCGATCGAGCCGGTCGAGGAGATCGGCTGGTCGTCGAACACCGGGTTCCAGGTGGCGCCGCCGTCGACCGACTTCCACACCCCGCCCGAGGCGGTGGCCGCGTAGTAGACGTGCGGATCGCCCGGCACCCCGGTCACCCGCGCCACCCGCCCCCCCCACGCCGGCCCCACCAGCCGGTACTTCAACCCCTTCTGCTCGGGAAGCTCCTGCAACCCCGTCGGCCCCGGGGGGGTCTGGGAGATCGGCGGCTTCGCGGCGGCGGCCGGCGCCCCCGGCGGGGTGTCTACCGCGGCGGCGGCGGGCGCCGGCAGGTTGGCAAGGAACAGCATCAGAGACGTGAAAAGGACACAACGGAGGGCTCGCGTAGGCATGAAGAGCTCCAGGGGAAAGAGAGGCGGTCCGCCGGGGAGCTTAGTCAACCGGCGGGCGCGGTACAAGCGGCGCGGCCGGCCGCCTCGGCGTAGCAAAGATCTCCAGCGCAGAGTCACGGTCTCCAGGACAGAGTCGGCGTCTCCAGGGCAGAGTCAGGATCTCCAGGACGGAGTCACGGTCTCCAGGGCAGAGTCAGCATCTCCACCACAGAGTCACGGTCTCCAGGGCAGAGTCAGCATCTCCACGGCAAAGTCACCGTCTCCAAGGCAGAGTCACGATCTAAAGCACAGAGTCGGCGTCCCTACGGCAGAGTCACGATCTCCAGAGCAGAGTCGGCGTCTCCAGCGCAGAGTCAGGATCTCCAAGGCAGAGTCACCGTCTCCAGAACAGAGTCACGGTCCCCATGGCAGAGTCACGGTCCCCATGGCAGAGTCACGGTCTCCATGGCAGAGTCACGGTCCCCATGGCAGAGTCACGGTCTCCAGGGCAGAGTCACGGTCTCTACGACAGAGTCAGCAGCTCCAGGACGGAGTAAGGATCTTCAAAACAGAGTCAGCAGCTCCAGAGCAGAGTCAGCGTCTCCGCAACGGAGTAAAGATCTTCAGGACGGGTCGCTTTCCCATGGCGACCGACCGCGCCCCGTGCGGAGATCTCAGCGCCTGCGTGCCGTTTGGCTCGTATGCGTCGATCCCGCCGGCGCACGCGATCCCCGGCTCAAGCCGGTGGCCGCTGCTCGGAGGCTTTCGCCGGCGCCGCCGAGGCCGGAGCCAGGAGTAGGGCCTTCACCTCCCTGGCCAGGGTCTCGGCGTTCAGCAGGTGGTCCTTGGGCAGCTCATCGTTCATCTTCTGGTTGTGCATGAAGGCATCGGGCGCCGGCGGGGCGTCCGTCCACATCTTCCCCTTGCCGAAGGCGAGGAAGATGTCCCAGGCGAGCGTCTTCTTGGCCCCCACGGCGGTGTGGAAGGCCTTGCTCGTGAAGTGCTCCGGGGACCACAGCTGGTGGAGGCGGGGGTCGGTGAGGCGCGCTCCCGCCCGGGCCGCCGCTTCCTCCGTGTCCTCCCCGCCGATCTTCTCCCAGACGAGGTAGACGCTCAAGGCCGGGTCGGGGATCGCCTCCAGGAGGTGGCGCTCGACCATGCTCGCCGACATGCGGCAGGTGCCGCAGCCCGGCGAGAGGACCATCACCACCCGCACCTTCTCCGGCTCCTGGTTGAACAGAGCCTTGAGCTGGGCGCCGTCGGGGCCCAGGGCCCGCACCGCCGGCGGCTGGCGCGCGGCGGCCGCGGCGTCGACCCGGTGCAGCTCGAAAGGCGCCTGCCTCCCCCCTTCCGTCAGGTCCCCCTTGATGGCTTTCCCGCCGTCGATAGTCCGCCCGCGATAGATGGAGACGGTCCCCTGCTCGTCGGTGGCGGTCATCAGGAAGCTGTCGCCGTCCAGCTTCACGGTGTCGAGCGCATACTCCTGGGCGCTCTGGTCCGGATACGCGAGGTGGCCGGAGAGGGAGCCGTCCGCCGCCGCCTTGAGATCGACCGTCACCTCGACCTCGAATTCGCCCGGATGCAGGACCGTCACCCCTTCCCAGTGCCCGTCGAGCCGCGGGGCCTCCTCCGCGCGGGTGGGCGCCGTCCACAGGGCCAGGCCGCAGAGAAGGCCCGCCGCAATCGTTGCTCTCATGGTGTTTGTCCTCATGGTGTCGGCGTTTCCTGGTGGGAACGCGCCTCGCCGTCCGCACGGAGCGGGCCGCCGGTCAGCGACCGGAGGCGGAGCTCCACCTCCCGCCGGTCCTCGGCCTCGGGTTGCAGGCGCAGGTAGGTTTCGAGGTCGCGCGCCGCCTCCGCGTCGCGGCCGAGGTCGGCCAGCGCGACGGCGCGGTTCTGATAGAGGTCGGCGTTCTCCGGGCTCAACGTCAAGGCCTGGTCGAGGTCGGAGAGCGAGCCCGCCAGATCGCCTTCCAGGTAGCGGATCACCCCCCGGCTCGCCCACACGTCCCATGCCGCGGGGTCGAGGGCGAGGGACGCGCTGTAGTCGGCCGCCGCCGCCGCCAGCCGCCCCTGTGCGTCATGGCACTGCCCGCGTCCCGCCAGGGCCAGCGCCTGCTGCGGGTCGAGGTCGAGGGCGGCGGAGTAGGCGTCGACCGCCTCGTCCCAGCGGCCCATCCGGCGATAGCCCTGGCCGAGGTTGGTGTACACCTCGTGATACGGCGGGCTGAGCTCGATCGCCTTGCGGTAGTCCGCGCACGCCTCTGCATGGAGTCCCATCTTGAGGCAAACGTTGCCGCGGTCGTTGTAGTACTCGGAGTAATTGGGGTCCATCTCCATCGCCAGCGAGAAGTGGCGCAGCGCGTCGTCGTGCGCGCCCACCGCGGCGTACACCTGCGCCATGTTGAACAGCAGCACCGAGCGGTGGAGGCGATGCCGGTCTTGACGCAAGTGGATCTCCAACTCACGGTACCCCTCGCGGCAGAGCTCGATGGCCTCCGCGAACCGCCCCTGGAAGTTGCGGATCATGGCGAGGCCGTTGCGGTTGAAGACGGACTGGAAGTGCAGCTCGTCCTCGTCCATCTCGGCCCGCTCCAGGTCCGCCAGCCCGCTATCCAGATAGGCTTCTCCCTTGGTCAGGTCGCGGCTCGGCAGATAGCGGGCGTGCAGCATCGCCAGCAGGTAGGAGAGGCGGGCGAGCCGCTGCGGATCGGTGGTCTTGCCGATCGCCTCCGCCTCCGCCAAGCGGAGCGCCCGCTCGGGCTGCTGCAAGGCGGCGTAGGACATGAACAGCTTGATGAAGATCGCCCACCGCAGGTCGTCCGCCCCCGCCTCCTGCCGCTGGCGGAAGAACTCCAGCGCGCTCTCCCCGTAGCGGACCGCGTCGTCGTAGAAGCCCAGGGTGTTGAAGATGTCCAGCCCCCAGTACTGCCAGCCCGCGATCGACCCGGGGCTGCCGGCGAGATGGCTGAGGCGGATCAGCTCCGGGAGGTTGATCTGGATCTCCAGCCGGTTGCCGTCGACCCGCGCCTCCAACTCGCGGAGGCGGCGCGCCGCCTCCGCGCGGTCCACCGCCGGCGCCGGCTCGGCGGGCAGGTCGAGCCGCAGGACCTCGCCGTCCACGGCACCCGAGCCGACGCCCAGCGCCGCGCGGAGCTCGCTCCCCCGCCCGGGGGGGTCCACCCCGGCGATCAGCACCAGGCACAGACGCTTTCCCCGCCGCCGCAGGAGCTCGCGGAAGAAGACGCGGCCGATCGCTCCCAACTGGTCGGCGGCGTCGCAGGCGAGGACCCAGGAGGTTTCCGCCTCTCCCTTCCAGACGTCCAGAAGATCGATCAGGCCGTGGACGATCCGGACGGCGCGGTCCGCCGGGTAGTTCCGCACCTTCTCCTCGGGCGGCGAGAGGTCGGTCAGCGTCGGATTGCGGACGGTCATCTCTCGTTTGAGCTCCGGCAGCACGTGCACCAGCTCGTAGTCGTGCCTGGCGATCAGGTCGGGGCGCCGGGCGCGGATCTCCGGCAGCAGGTCGGCGAAGAATTCATGGATCCCCGCCCACGGGCCGCCGCGGCCGAAGTCCCCGTCGAGGAGCCAGGTGCGCGCCCCGCCGGCCGCCGCCTCGCGCAGGCGCGCCGCCAGCCAATCCCGCCGTTTCTCTCCAGGCCCGGCCTCGACGGCGAAAACGGCGGCCGCGCCGGCGGACCATCCCTCAGGCAGCAGACGCTCTGGGCTCTCGTTCACGGGGGATTCTCCGTTGCTTGATCATGCCGTGGATCCAAAGGCCCATGCCGAGCCCGAGGGGGAAGAGGTAGAAGACGACGACGAAGAGCGCGTCCAGGTAGGCGTAACGACCGCCCGAAAAGCCGCCGGCCAGGGCGGTCAGCGAATCGCGGAGGTATCTTCCGGCCACCGGCAGGGTGACGAAGAACAACCCCCAGAACGCGAGCCCCCGCCCGAGCAGCCACACCCAGAAATACGCGCGGATCACCCGCTGCTCCCCGGCCGGGATGTACGACAGGTCGCGCGGCGGCTGGCGCGAGAAGAACCGCCGGCGGAGGTTGCCGATGTACGCCTGCGTGTCGCGCATCAGGTTCTTGCAGCCGAAAAGGGCGGCGACGACGAAATAGAAATCGGTGCGCACGAAGAAAAAACATTGCCACAGCAGCCGCATCAGGTAGACGATGACCATCGCCAGCCCCACCTCCTCGACCACCGGCGGCAACGCGATCCAGCCCTGGTGCCGGCTCCAGAAGAGGAGCGTGAGCAGCGACGCCGAGACGAGGTCGATCACCGGCCCGGCCAGCATCGGCAGATAGCGCTGCCGCTTCGGCACCGACCACAGCCCGGTCATGTCTGTCTCGGCGACCAGCACCCACATGCGGCTGCTGATGCCGAGCCGGGAGTTGACCCCCACCGCGCGGGCGGCGATCAGATGCCCCATCTCGTGGATGAACACCGTGGTGTAGCCGAGCAGCACCAGGGCCAGGGTCTTCACCGTCCTGTGCTGCGAGAAGACCAGGTGGTCGCGATACGGCCGCAGCGAAGGGTCGCGGACGGCAGCCACCACGGCGAGGGCGAAGATCACCGCGCCGATCGTCAGGGCCACCGGGCCGAAGAGGAGCCGCGCGAGCGGCACGGGGAAGTCGGAGAAGTGATAGCGGACCCTGGCAGCCGCTGGCGTCCCGGCTTCTCCGGTCGCGGCGGATTCAGCGGCGACGGGCTCCTCCGCCCCCCGGACAGAGACGAATCCCTTGCTGTGGAGCAAGGAGAGGAAATCCTCCATGTCCGGCGTCTCGCCATACTTCCGGCGGAAGGTCTCCTGCGCCTCCGCGACCGTCTGGCCGGCCGCGAGGAAATCCATGATCTCGACCGCCTCGGGCGGCAGCGCGAGGAAGACGCCGGTCTCGACCCGGCCGATGACGACTTCCTCACCCTCGGCCTGGCGGGTGAAAGGGAACACGGCAACTTTGGTTTCCGGTGTGAACACGTTCGATCCTTTTACAGGAAACCCGGGGGGCCTCCGCGGCGGCTCCCCGGGTCGTCCAGCACTGCGATTTAGGCAGGGTTGTCGATGATGATGATGATGCACGGCGGCTGATTCGTGCAACCGCAATCGTAGAAAGCGGCCGTCGTCTTCAGCGTCTCAACTTCCCGCACGGCAAATCGTTTCATGAGCTTCTCACCTCCTTCCTTTCATGTTTTTACAGGCGCAGAGCTATTCGGCTCCGCGTAAATCGATCGAGGGATGGGTGCGGGCCACGCGGATCGCCGGCACGGCATTGGCCAGGGCCCCCACCGCGGTCAGCAGCACGGCGATCAGCGCCAGCACCAGCCAGTCGCCGCCCGCCAGGCCGTACACCAGCGTCGAGATCCAACGGCTCGACAGGTGCGCGAGACCGATCCCCAGGCCGAGGCCGATCAGCAGGACGGCCATCCCCCCCTTGACCAGCATGCCGACGATGCTGGCCGGGCGCGCCCCGAGCGCCATGCGGATGCCGATCTCCCGGCTGCGCTGGGTGACCGAGTAGGCGGTGATCCCGTAGATGCCGAAGAGGGCGAGCGCGAGCGCGAGCAGACCGAGGAAGGTAAGGAGGGCAGCGCCCGCCCGCGGCGCCCAGAGCCCCTTCGCGATACCTTCGGAGGCGGTGAGCAGCTCCGCGACCGGCAGGGCCGGCGCGACCTCCGCCACCGCCCGCCGGACTTCCGGCATCACCGGCTCGGGCGCGCCCGCGGTCCGCACGTCGAGCACCGCCTGCTCCGTGTAACGCTGGTCCAGCGCCAGGTAGATCAATGGGATGGGACTCTCGTCTATCCCCAGAACCTTGGAATCGCGCACGATCCCGACCACCTCCACCGGGCGCGCTTCGTCGTCCAGCTTGACGTGGTCTCCCACCGGGTCCGCGGATGGCCAGAAGCGCCGCGCCATGGCCCGGTTGACGATCGCCACCGGCTGAGAGCCCACACGATCCGCGGTGGTAAAGTCCCGCCCCTTCTCGACCGGAATGCCAAGGGTGCGGAAGTATCCCGGGCTGACGATCAGCGAGCCGACCTGGCTCTCCTTCTTGTCCTTCCCTTCGAAGCGCACGCCGTTCTCCGGCGCCGCCTGGCGCCACTCGTGGAACCCGCCGAGAGGAGGGCTCTCCGACAGGGCGACCGAGCGGACGCCCGGCAGCGTCGCGGCATGCTCCAGCAGGCGGCGCTGCACGTCGCGCCCCCGCGCCTCGTCGTAGCCTGGAGTCTTGAGGTCGAAGGAGGCCGAGAGCAGGTGCGCGGCGTCGAAGCCCGGATCGAGTTGCAGGACCCGATGGAGCCCCTGCAGGAAGAGGCCGGCGCAAGCCAGGCAGAGGGCGCAGAGGGCTACCTGAAAGATCACCAGCCCCTGAGAGAGAGAAACCTTTCTCCCCCCTAGCCGCACGAATCCCTGCCCGCCCCGCAGCGCCCCGCCGAGGTCGGCGCGATAGCTCTGGAGGGCGGGGAGCAGGCTGACGACCAGGCTCACCACCAACAGCGTCACCAGGCTGAAGGCGAGGACCGGCGCGTCCAGCGAGAGGCTCACCGCTCCCTCCGGGAGATAGGGCGGACGCAGGCGCCACAGGAGCCCCAGGCTGGCGGAGGCGATGAGCAACCCGCCGAGCCCTCCGGCCAGGGAGAGGACCAGCCCCTCGGTGACCAGCTGGCGAACCAGACGGCCGCGGCTGGCGCCGAGCGACACGCGGACGGCGATCTCGCCGCGGCGCGCGATCGCCCGCGCGAGCAGCATGTTGGCGACGTTGACGCAGACGATGAGGAGGAGGAAGTTCATCACGATCATCAGGAAGACGCCGGCCTTCACCGGCCCCGACTTCAGGCTCAAGGGCTGCACCAGCGGGGTGAGCGCGATCCCCAACCCCTCGTCGTTCGCCGGGTACTCCTGCGCCAGGCGGGCGCTGATCGCGCGGACCTCGGCCGCCGCCGGCTGCGGCCCGATCCCCGGCCGTAGCCGGCCGACCAGGCGCAGCACTTCGTTGCCGCGGTCCTCGAACACCTTCGGCAGCGGGAGGACGACGGGGTACATGGTGAGCGGCACCCACAGCTCCGCGGCCGAGAAGTTGGTCATCCCCTTGAAGCCGCGGCGCGCCACTCCGACGACGGTGAACGGCCGGCCGTTCAACAGCACCTCCCGTCCAAGGACGCGCGGATCGGCCGCGAAGCTCCGCTGCCAGAGCCCGTAGCCGATCACCACCTCGGGCTGGGTGCCGGGGGAGCGGTTCTCAACCGGGGAGAGCGCCCGTCCCAGCGCGGGCTCCGCGCCCAGGACGCCGAAGAAATCCCCGGTGACGATCTCGCCCGCCAGTGGCACGGGCGCTCCCTTGCCGGCCGCGAATCCCACATGGATCGTCTGGTAGCCGGCGAGGCCGGAAAAGACATGGCTGCGTTCTTTCAGATCTTGATAGTTGGGATAGGAGACCGGAAGCTGGCGGGAGCTGAGCCGGCCGCCGCTCGCCAGATAGGCCAGCCGCTCGGGCTGGCGAACCCCGGGGAGGGGGCGCAGGAGAACCGCATTTACGAACGAGAAGACCGCGGTGCTGAGGCCGATGCCGAGAGCGAGAGAGACGACGATGGTGAGCGTGAACAGAGGCCGCCGGAGCGCCAGATACAGCCCGTATCGTGCATCTTGCCGGATCTCCGCGATCGTCGACGCCATCGTTCCCCTCCATGCTGTGGGCACACCGCTTCCGATAAAGCCTCAGCTGTCGCCGGCCTGCCCTGATCGTTCCTCTCTATTCTTCCCCGGTGCAGGCCACGCCAAAAAACGAGCCTTCGACTTTGAATTTCTGAGGTCAAGCAAAGAGGTTCTTCTGTAAGGATTGCAAAAAGCTAGAAGTACATAAACATTTTCTTCGCATGTTATTAACGCTGAGCCGCAAAGGACGAGCGCCGGCAGCGGCCGAGCTTGGCAGAGCGCCCAACGCGCGGTTCTCCGGCCCGGAGTCCGCGCCTCCGGGCCGGAGAACCTACCCGGCGTAGATCTGCAGCTCGCGCAGCTCCTTGATCTGGTCTCGCATCGCGGCCGCCTCCTCGAACTCGAGGCGCTTGGCGGCGGCGCGCATCTCTTTTTCGAGGCGGGAGATGCGTTCGGAGAGGGGGAGCTCGGAGCTCTCCTCCTCGTCGCTGAGGCGCGGGCGGCCGGCGCCGTAGAGGTCGAGGTTGCTCATCTGCACCAGCGGGTTGTGGATGTCCTTCAGGATGGTCGCCGGCTCGATGCCGTGCTCCACGTTGTAGGCCCCCTGGCGGGTGCGCCGGCGCTCGGTCTCCTCCAGCGAGCGGCGCATCGAGTCGGTCATCTTGTCGGCGTAGAAGATCACTCTTCCGTTGAGGTTGCGGGCGGCGCGGCCGGAGGTCTGGATCAGCGAGGTGTCGCTGCGCAGGAACCCCTCCTTGTCGGCGTCGAGGATGGCGACCAGCGAGACCTCCGGCAGGTCGAGCCCCTCGCGCAGCAGGTTGATCCCCACCAGCACGTCGAAGTCGCCGCGGCGCAGGCCGGTGACGATCTCCACCCGCTCCAGCGTCTCGATGTCGCTGTGCATGTAGCGGACGCGGATCCCCAGCTCGTTCAGGTACTGGGTCAGCTCCTCGGCCATCCGCTTGGTCAGGGTGGTGACCAGCACCCGCTCCTTGCGGTCGAGGACCTTGCGGATCTCGCCGATCAGGTCGTCCACCTGCCCCTGCGCCGGGCGCACCTCGATCACCGGATCGAGCAGGCCGGTCGGGCGGATCAGCTGCTCGACGATGACGCCGCCGGTGCGCTCGAGCTCCCACGGCGCCGGGGTCGCCGAGACGTAGATCCGCTGCCCCATCCGGGCGTCGAACTCGGCGAAGGTGAGCGGCCGGTTGTCGAGCGCCGAGGGGAGGCGGAAGCCGAAGTCGACCAGCGTCGTCTTGCGCGAGCGGTCGCCGGCCCACATGCCGCGCACCTGCGGGATCGTCTGGTGGCTCTCGTCCATCACCAGCAGGAAGTCGTCCGGGAAGTAGTCGAACAGGGTCGGCGGCGGCTCCCCCGGCGCCCGTCCGGAGAGGTGGCGCGAGTAGTTCTCGATGCCGTGGCAGTAGCCGATCTCCTTCAGCATCTCGAGGTCGAAGCGGGTGCGCTGCTCGAGGCGCTGGCGCTCGAGGAGCTTCCCCTCGGCCTCGAGCTGGTCGAGGCGGGGGCCGAGCTCCTCGGCGATCGTCTCGATGGCGCGCTCGAGGCGCGGCTTGGGGGTGACGTAGTGGGTCTTGGGATAGACCGCGATGCGGTCGATCTGCTGCAAGGTGTCGCCGCGCAGCACGTCGAAGCGGGTGATGCGCTCGACGGTGTCCCCCCAGTACTCGACGCGGATGCCGACGTCGTCGTAGGCGGGGAGGATCTCGATCACGTCGCCGCGCACCCGGAAGCTGCCGTGGTAGAGGTCGAGCTGGGTGCGCTCGTACTGCATGGTGACCAGCCGCTTGAGCGCCGCCTCCATCCCCTCCGACTCCCCCTGGATGAAGAACTGCAGCATGCCGAAGAACGCCTCCGGCGAGCCGAGGCCGTAGATGCAGGAGACCGAGGCGACGATGATCACGTCCCGCCGCTCGAACAGCGCCTTGGTGGCGCGCAGGCGGAGGCGGTCGATCTCCTCGTTGATGCTGGTCTCCTTCTCGATGTACGTGTCGGTCGCCGGCACGTAGGCCTCCGGCTGGTAGTAGTCGTAGTAGGAGACGAAGTACTCGACCGCGTTGTGCGGGAAGAAGCTGCGGAACTCCTGGAAGAGCTGCGCGGCGAGCGTCTTGTTGTGCGACAGGATCAGCGTCGGGCGGTTGACCGCCTCGATCACCTTGGCGATCGAGAACGTCTTCCCCGAGCCGGTGACGCCGAGCAGCACCTGCTCCTTGTCGCCGCGCAGGATCCCCTCGGTGAGCTGGCGGATGGCTTCGGGCTGATCCCCCTGGGGGGTGAATTTCGAGACGAGCTGAAAACCGGACATGGAGAGGATTATGGCAGCGTGCTCCCCGTCTTCGCGAACTCCTCGAGCACGGCCGTCAGATCCTCGACGTCTTTGCGCGTCATCGCAGCCCCCTTGCGGATCGCCTGCAGCAGCTTGATCTGGATCTGCTGGCTGGCCTCGGCGGTCTCCTGGACGTGGCCGGGGCGGCCGGCCCGCTTCCGGGCGGCCTCGAAGGCGGCGCGCAGGCGCTGCTGCTCGGCGGGCGGCACGTCCTTGGGCATCTGGGCGAAGATCCCCGTCTCCGACTGGCGCAGCTGGAACTGGAGGAGCGGTCCGATGTGGGTGCCGGCATAGAAGAAGAAGCCGACGAGGCAGAGCCCCGCGAGCACCAGCAGACCGAGGCAGCCGAGGGTCACCGGCTTCGAGCATCCCCCCTTCGACGGCGGCCTGGCCGCCGGATTGAACGGGGATGCAGCGGGGGCGGGGGGCTCGGAAATCGGTGGTTCCATGCGCGGGGCCTCGGTTGCGGTCGGCTCTTTTCCAGGTTCGGCCGAGTTGTATCACCCGGGGGGGACGGCGGCAAGCCGATCCGAAAGATCCAGCCCTGAGGGCCGCGGCCGGGTCGGCCCGCGCAGCCGACTGGCAGCGAGCGAAGCGAGCGGAGCCCGAAGGAGGCGAGCAGGGCCGATCCCGGACGCGGCCCTCAGGGCCCTATAATGCCCCGCATGGAGTATGAACCGCTTCCCGAGCGCCGCCCGCCGACTGTCGACCCCGCCGAATCCAGGCCGCGCCGGCGGTCGCGGCGCCTGCTGCGCTGGACCTGGCCGGTGGTTGCCGCGCTGCTGATCGGCGCGGTCAGCGGCGTCGGGATCGCGGCGGCGATCCACGTCCCGCGGGTCGCGCTGTCGAGCTACATCCCACGCCTGGTCACCCAGCTGATCGACAAGAACGGCGCCGTCTTCACCACCTTCGCCCGCGAGCGCCGCGTGATGCTCAAAGAGAGCGAGATGCCGAAGGTCATGGAGCAGGCGGTGCTCGCCTCGGAGGACGCCAACTTCTTCCGCCACGGCGGCGTCGACGCCCTGGGAGTGATCCGCGCGGCGCTGGTCGACTTCCGCGCCCACAAGGTGGTCGAAGGGGCCTCGACGATCACCATGCAGCTCTCCCGCACCCTCTACCTGTCGCGCGAGCGCACCTGGCGCCGCAAGGTCGAGGAGGCGTTCGTCGCCGTCGAGCTGGAGAAGAACTACAGCAAGCCGCAGATCCTCACCCTGTACCTGAACCTGGTCAACCTCGGCCACGGCAACTACGGGGTGGAGGCGGCCTCCCGCTACTACTTCGACAAGCCGGCCGTGAAGCTCACCCTCCCCGAGGCGGCGATGCTCGCCGGCATCATCCCGGCGCCCAGCCGCTACAGCCCGTACCGCACCCCCGAGACCGTGCAGAAGCAGCGCGACCGCGTGCTGCGCCGGATGCTCGAGGAGCGCTTCATCACCCAGGCGGACTACGATCAGGCGGTGGCGCAGCCGATCCAGGTCGTCCCCCAGCAGGCCGAGCAGGTGTTCGCCCCCTACTTCGCGGAGGAGACCCGCAAGTATCTCGAGACCAACTACGGCGCCACCACCCTCTACGAGGGGGGGCTCCAGGTGCAGACCACGCTCGACCCGCAGATCCAGAAGGCGGCCGAGAACGCCGTCCACGCCGGCCTGCTGAAGCTCGACCACCGGCGTGGCTGGCGCGGGGCGATCGGCGAGATCAAGGAAGGGGAGATCGACACCCAGACCCTCCCCACCTGGGGGGCCGGCAAGCCGGTGATCGGCCACTGGTACCAGGGGCTGGTGCTCTCGGCCTCCGCGAAGAGCGCCGAGGTGAAGATCGGCAAGGCGACCTACACCCTCGGCCCCGAGGGGATCGCGTGGACCAACCGCCGCAGCCCGGCCGACCTGTTGAAGCGCGGCGCCGTCGCCTGGTTCCGCCTCGCCTATCCCGAGACGAAGGCGCCGGCGGCGAAGCCCGGGGCCCCGCCCAAGCCGCTGCAGCCGCTGACGGTGGCCGAGGCGACCGCGGCGATGGCCGAGCCCCGCCTCTACCTCGAGCAGCAGCCGGTGATCGAGGCGGCGGCGGTGGTGGTGGAGAACCAGACCGGCGCCGTGCGCGGCATGGTCGGCGGCTGGGATTTCGACCGCAACCGCTTCAACCGCATCACCCAGGCGCACCGGCAGGTGGGGTCGTCGTTCAAGCCGTTCGTCTACGGCGCTGCCCTGGAGGCGGGGTGGACCCCGGCCGACACCCTCCTCGACGCGCCGACCTCGTTCATCGGCGCCGACGGCAAGCTCAGCTACCGCCCCGAGAACTACTACCACAAGCACTACGGCATCGTGACCCTCAGGCGGGCGCTCGAGCAGTCGATCAACGTGCCGGCGGTGAAGCTGTTCGAGCTGGTGGGCGGCAAGAAGGTGGTCGACTTCGCCCACCGCGCGGGGCTCCAGACGCCTCTCCCCACCTGGCCCAGCATCGCCCTCGGCGCCGCCGACCTGGTGCCGCTCGAGGTGGCCTCGTCCTATGCCACGATCGCCAACGGCGGCACGCACATCGATCCCTACTGGATCGAGAGGGTGGCGACCCCGGACGGCCAGGTCCTGTTCCAGCACTTCCCCGCCACCTACATCGCCACCACGCCGGCGGTCTCCTACGTGCTCGCCCACATGATGAAGGGGGTGGTGGAGCACGGCACGGCCTACGACATCCACGACCTGCCGATCGACATCGCCGGCAAGACCGGGACCACCAACGACTTCTCGGACGCCTGGTTCGTCGGCTTCACCCCGCGCTACACCATCCTCACCTGGGTGGGCTACGACGTGAAGCGCTCGCTCGGCGCCGGCATGAGCGGCGCCGTCGCCGCCCTGCCGATGTGGCGGATGATCGCCGAGGACGGCCTCAAAACCGGCTGGCTGAAGAAGGGGGAGACCTTCCCGCTGCCGGCCGGCGTCATCGTGCGCGACGTCGAGTACTACTCGGGGCTGCTCTCCGACCAGGGCGGCCGGGTGATCAAGGAGGCCTTCGTCTCCGGCACCGAGCCGAACCGCCAGTACAGCTCGCAGTGGTCGACGATCACCAGCCTCCCCTGGTACCAGCAGAAGGCCTTCTACATCCCCAAGGAAGGCGAGAACATGCCCGCCAAGCCCGGCCCCAACGGCGCCGCCCCCCCCGAGCCCCCGGCCGCCCCCTCGCCCGAGGACACGCCGACGAATCCCCCGCCGCCGGTGTAGGGGCGACCCGCGGTCGCCCCCGCCTAGTACTCCGCCAGATACTTCTCCTGCTCCCACGGGTGGACGAAGGCGATGTAGTCCCGCCACTCCTGGCGCTTGGCGCGCAGGTAGTTCTCGACGATGTGCTCGCCCAGGGCGTCGGTGACGATCTCGTCCTTCTCCATCTCGTCGAGCGCCTCCCAGAGGTTGGCCGGGAGCTGGCCGATGCGCAGGCGGCGCTTCTCGCGGTTGCTCATGGTGAAGATGTTCTTGTTGACCGGGGGTCCGGGGTGCAACTCGCGCTCGACGCCGTCGAGTCCGGAGGCCATCATCACGGCGAGGGCGAGATAGGGGTTGCAGGAGGGGTCGGGCATGCGCACCTCGCAGCGGGTCGACATGCCCCGCTTGGCCGGCACGCGGACCAGCGGGCTGCGGTTCTTCTCCGACCAGGCGACGTTGATCGGCGCCTCGTAGCCGGGGACCAGCCGCTTGTAGGAGTTGACCAGCGGGTTGGTGACCGCCGCGAACCCCGTGGCGTGCTCGAGGATGCCGCCCATGTACCCCATGGCGACCTTCGAGAGCTGGAACTCGGCCTTGGCGTCGTAGAAGGCGTTGTCCCCCTTCTTGTTGATCAGGCTCTGGTGGACGTGCATCCCCGAGCCGTTGACGCCGAAGATCGGCTTCGGCATGAAGGTCGCGTGCAGGCCGTGGTCGAGCGCCACCTTCTTGACCACGAAGCGGAAGGTGGTCACGTTGTCGGCGCAGTTGACCGCCTCCGAGTACTTGAAGTCGATCTCGTGCTGCCCCGGCGCCACCTCGTGGTGGGCGGCCTCGACCTCGAAGCCCATCGCCTCGAGCACGATCACGATGTCGCGCCGGCACTCCTCCCCCTTGTCGACCGGCGTCAGGTCGAAGTAGCCGCCGACGTCGTGGGTCTCGAGGATGGGCTTCCCCGCCGCGTCCTTCTGGAACAGGAAGAACTCCGCCTCGGGGCCGGCCACCATGGTGTAGCCGAGCTTTCTGGCGCGCTCGACCTGCCGCTTCAAGGTCATCCGCGGGCAGCCGGGGAAGGGGGTGCCGTCCGGCCGGTAGACGTCGCAGATCATCCGCGCCACCTTCGAGCCGTCCGGGTTCATCCAGGGGTTGACCTGGAAGGTGTCGTAGTCGGGAACCAGCAGCATGTCCGACTCCTCGATGCGGGTGAACCCCTCGATCGACGAGCCGTCGAACATGATGTGGCCGTCGAGCGCCTTCTCGAACTGGCTGCGCGGGATCTCGACGTTCTTGATCACTCCCAGGATGTCCGTGAACTGCAGCCGCATGAAGCGGACGCTCTCGTCGTCGGACCGCTTCAGGATCTCGTCGCGTTTCATTCCGCTCTCCCTTGGGTTGACAGCGAGGCCACCCTATCGGGTCGCCGGCCCGCTGACAAGCCCCAGACGTGCAGAGTGACGATGAAAACTGGACACCCGTGCACGTTTCACGTCGCAGCCGGGCAAGCCGGACAGCGTGCTATCCTGCGCCCCTGTAAGGCAATCCGAGCCATTTCGAGCCAGCCCCGCGGGGAGCGGAGGGCGATCCAGACGCCGGGCTCCCTGCGTACAGCTCTCCGGACCCGCCCCTCGCCGGGCACATCCCTGGAGGAGCCTCCCGATGACCGCCACGCCGGACGCCCCCGCCGCACCCCGCCCCCCGAGATCGAAGGGGAAGCTCGTCCTGTACGTCGTGATCGCCCTGGCGGTCGTGGCGGCGGTCTTTCTGGTCGGCCAGAAGACCGGCGGCGTGGTCATCCGATTCGCCGAGTGGGTCCACGGCCTCGGCGTCTGGGGGCCGGTCGTTTTCATCGTGGGCTATGCCGTGGCCACCGTCGCGTTCCTGCCCGGCTCCATCCTCACCCTGGCTGCGGGGGTCATCTTCGGGCTGGTTCAAGGCACGATCTACACCCTGATCGGCGCCACGCTCGGCGCTTCGGCGGCTTTCCTCGTCGCCCGCTACGGAGCCCGCCGGACGATCGAGCGCAAGATCGCCGGCAATGCCCGGTTCGCCGCCATCGACAAGGCGGTCGGGCGCGAGGGTTTCAAGATCGTGGCCCTGCTGCGGCTGTCCCCCATCTTCCCCTTCAATCTGCTCAACTACGCTCTCGGGTTGACGAAGGTCCGCTTCCTTCCCTATCTGGCGGCTTGCGGGGCCATGCTGCCCGGAACCCTGCTCTACGTCTACTACGGCAAGGCCCTGGGCAGCCTGGCGGCGCTCGCGAGCGGCGCCAAAGCCGAGAGGGGAAGCGAGTTCTGGATCTTCTTCGGCGTGGGCCTGCTGGCTACGATCGGCGTTACTTTCTACGTCACCCGCCTGGCCGGCAAGGCGCTGAGGCAGCAGATCGATACGCCATCCCCGGAGGCCCGCCATGACTGAGCCCGCCGCTCCCCATTTCCCCGTCGAGCCGCAGGACGAATTCAACCGCGAGTTGCTGGCGAACGTTCACCCTGCCGCCTGGGTGAATCCGGAGCCGGCTGGGCGCTATCACCTGGTGGTGATCGGCGCCGGCACGGCGGGGCTGGTGTCGGCCAAGGGGGCGGCCGGTCTGGGCGCGCGGGTGGCGCTGATCGAGCGCCACCTGATGGGGGGGGACTGCCTGAACGTCGGCTGCGTGCCATCGAAGGGGATCATCCGCGCGTCGCGCGCCTGGGAGGAGGCGCGGACGGCGGCCGAGCGCTTCGGGGGGCCGGCCGTCGCCGCGGACGCCGAGGGGGATTTCGGCTTCGCCATGCGGCGGATGCGCCGCCTGCGCGCCGGGATCAGCAAGGTGGACAGCTTCGAGGCGGCGAAGAAGAGCGGCGTCGACGTCTTCCTGGGCGATGGGCGCTTCGTGGCGCCGGACGCCATCGAGGTCGGCGGCAAGCGCTTGAATTTCCGCCGCGCCGTGATCGCGACCGGCGCCCGCGCCGCCCAGCCCGCCGTCCCCGGGCTCGCGGAGACGGGCTTCCGCACCAACGAGACGATCTTCAACCTCACCGAGCGGCCGCGCCGGCTGGTGGTGATCGGCGGCGGGCCGATCGGCTGCGAGATGGCGCAGTCGTTCGCCCGCTTCGGCACCGAGGTCACCCACCTGGTCCAGGAGAAGCACGTCCTCCCCCGCGAGGACGCCGACGCCGCCGGGATCGTGCAGCAGGCGATGCTCGCGGACGGCGTCCGCTTCGAGTTCGGCATGAAGGTGGTCGCGGCGCGCCGTGAGGGCGCCGACAAGGTGGTCGTCTTCGAGCGCGAGGGGAAGCGTCACGAGGTGATGGCCGACGAGATCCTGGTCGCCGCCGGGCGGGCGCCGAACGTCGAGGGGATGGGGCTCGAGGCGGCCGGCGTCCGCTTCGGCAAGCGGGGGGTCGAGGTGGACGATCACCTGCGCACCAGCAACCCCGCCGTCTACGCCTGCGGCGACGTCGCCTCGCGCTTCCAGTTCACCCACATCGCCGACGCCCAGGCGCGCATCGTGATCCAGAACGCCCTCTTCTTCGGGCACTCCAAGGCCTCGGCGCTGACCATCCCCTGGTGCACCTACACCACCCCCGAGGTCGCCCACGTCGGGCTCCACACCCGCGAGGCCGAAGAGAAGGGGATCGCGGTCGAGACGCTGACGATCCACCTCGCGGACGTCGACCGCGCCATCCTCGACGGCGACGACGAAGGGTTCCTCCGCCTCCACCTCGAGAAGGGGTCGAAGGAGGGCAAGATCCTCGGCGCCACCCTGGTCGCCGGGCACGCCGGCGACATGATCGGCGAGCTCTGCCTCGCCATCACCCACGGCATCGGCCTCGGCAAGATCGCCAGCGTCATCCACCCCTACCCCACCCAGGGAGAGGTGGTGAAGAAAGCCGCCGACACCTGGCGGCGGGGGAAGCTGACCCCAGGGGTGAAGAAGGCGTTCGCGTGGTTTTTCCGCACGGTGAAGTGAGGTTGACCACGGACTGACAGGGACGAACAGGGACTGACACGGACAGCGCCGGGGAGGGAATCCGACGCTGTCCTTGTTCGTCCGTGCCGGTCCGTGATCGTCCGTGGTCACCCTCCCCCGCCCATGACATCATCCCCCGGCCATGGCCCTGACCTCCACGATCTACAACTTCGACGTCGAGCTCGCCGACTCCGACCGCGGCGTCTATGAGACCCTGCCGATCCGCGCCGCCCTCCACCCTTCGGAGACGGCGGAGTACCTGTGGACCCGCGTCCTCGCCTACTGCCTCGAGTACGAAGAGGGGATCGCCTTCTCGAAGGGGCTCTCGGACGGCGACGAGCCGGCGCTCTGGGTGCGCGACCCGGGCGGACGCATCGAGGCCTGGATCGAGATCGGCACGCCGGACGCCGACCGCCTCCACAAGGCGGCCAAGGCGGCCGGGCGCGTCGCCGTCTACACCCACAAGGACCCGCTGTCGCTGCTGCGCAGGCTCGAGGGGGAGCGCATCCACCGCGCCGCCGAGATCCCCATCTACGGCGTCGACCGCCCCCTCCTCCAGGAGCTGGTCGAGATCCTCGACCGGCGGATGAAGCTGCAGCTCTCGGTGACCGGGGGGTCGCTCTACCTGGACGTCGGCGGGAAGGGGCTGTCGGGGGCGGTGACGGAGCACCGGATCGGGTGAGCCGCGGGAAAGCTCAGTCTTTCTTGACAGGAACAGTGGTGCCGTCCGAGTACAGAGCAACGACTTGTTCGTCTTGCCAGATATGAACCGGGCGGCCAGCGCGCCAGTGCTCGGCAATCGCGGCGGCAACGGCTTCTCTCATCGCGCGCTCGGCCTTGATCGCCAGGGGCGGAAGAGTGATTTCCTGGTCAGGCTCTTTCATCCTGCACGTGCCTCCGCATTGATTCTACCGAAGAT
>CAVWOZ010000057.1:0-110908 GCA_963756595.1 uncultured Acidobacteriota bacterium | reverse complement strand
GCGGGCTTTCTTGGTTTAGGAGGGGTGTACGGGCCTGACAAGCCATCAAATAGTGCGCAAAGCGCTTTAATTCGAGGGCGTTACCAAAGGTTGCACCATCCTCGGCAACGCACCATCAATCATGCGCCCATCATGCGCAGAGGACACGCCCGATTAACCAGCCCTCTTAAGCTGATCCGACAACTTTGCGGCAAGGTCGCGTCATGACTGGGCACATAAGCCCGGCTGGGAAGGTTTCGAGGCGTCTTACATGGCTGGAGTCATGTCTCCGGGGTCGGGCCGCGCGTTGCGGCTCGACCCCTACAGCCTGCCCGTCCGTTACATGGCCCGCGACAACGGCGCGGATGGCCAGGTTCGCAACGTTGAACTGGACCGCCATCGCATCGTGGTCCGCCGCGAGGTGCGCGGCATTTCAATGAAAATCGGCGTGCCGGTGACAGAATTCACCGGCGTCACCATGCGGACCCTGCCGCCCGAGGGCGAAGAGCCGGCCGCTGTCGCCATCATGCTCGAGCACCGCGACAACGGGCTCACGGTGCCGCTGTTCGTCGCGACCGAAGGCGACGACGCCATGGCGCAATGGAAGTCCTGGGCCCGCGTGCTCGGCGTGCCGCTGCTGGTCGCCGACGACGATGGCGCGCTCCGCGAACCGTTCCGCCGCATCGGCCGTCTCGCGGTCGGTCAACCCGCGCCGCGGCGGCGGCGCCGCGCTGCCATCAAGTGGCGGAGCCCGTCGATCCTGATGCGGCGCAAGCCCGGCCGCCCGTCTGCCAACCCCAACGTCTATCGCGGCGAGCGCGAGATCATCGCGCGAGACTAAAGCGGTCTACTCGAACGTCAGCTTCGCCTCTTTGGCCACGGCGGTCCACATCTTGATTTCGGCTTCGAGTTCCTTGGTGAACTCCGCCGAGCTGTTGCCGACCGCATCGCTCGACAGTGCGCGAAGCTTCTCGATGAAATCCGGCAGCCGCGCGATGCGCATGCACTCGGCCTCGAGCTTCTTCACGATCTCGGGCGGCGTGCCGGCCGGCGCGAACAACGCGGACCAGAGCCGCACGTCCACGTCGACGCCGATCTCATGCAAGGTCGGCACATCGGGCAGTTCGGCGATCCGCTTCGGCGCGGTGACGGCAAGCGCCCTCGCCTTGCCGGCCTGAACCTGCGGCAGGCTCGGCGGCGGCTCGGCGAAACCG
Organism: uncultured Acidobacteriota bacterium; assembly: GCA_963756595.1. Taxonomy (GTDB): domain Bacteria; phylum Acidobacteriota; class Thermoanaerobaculia; order Multivoradales; family UBA5704; genus DATARR01. Next base: position 109,715 of record CAVWOZ010000057.1, on the reverse strand, counting down.
TAGGTGACCTGCTCGCCGATGATGTTGGTCACGGCTTCGTTGGTGCTGCGGAACACGATCGGCTGGCCGGTGGCGCCACTCTTCAGCTTGAACAACTCGGTCGACAACTGGAATCCGGCCGACGCTGCGCCGTAGTTCGTCTTGTCCGGATTGGCCTTGGTCCAGGCGATGAAGTCTTTCAGGTTGGATGCCGGATGATTGGGGCTGACGATCATTAGCAGCGGGTAGCTCGCCAGCATCGAGATCGGCACGAAGTCCTTGAGCGGTTGGTACGGGATTTTCGTGTAGATCGCCGGGCTGACCGACATCTGGCCGGCCGCGGCATAAAGCAGCGTGTAGCCATCGGGCGTCGACTTCGCCGCCATGTCGGGACCCAGCATGGCGTTGCCGCCGGGCCGGTTCTCGACAATGACATTCTGGCCGAAACTTTCCTGCATTTTTTGCGCGACCAGCCGGGCGACGATATCGACACCGCCGCCGGCCGCGAAGCCGACGATGAGCTTGATGGTGCGCGTGGGGTAGGCGGTCGCGGTTTGTGCATGAGCCGTTGATGCGAGCAAAGCAAACGCCAGCACTGCCGCGGCGGTGTGCAATTTCTTCATTCCGTATCCTTCCAAATCCTAGATCTTGAAGATCCGCTTGGCGTTTTCGCCCGCGACCTTTTTCGCCGTAGCTCCTTGATCACCCTGCAATCCGCGTACCAAAGCCAGGATACCCTTCATGTCGCCGACGTTGTGCGGAAAGTCAGTGCCATAGAGCACGTTGTCGGCGCCGCCGACCGCGACACACATTTCAAGTGCGCGCGGCTCATAGACCACGGTGTCGTAGAAAATCCGGCGGAGATATTCGCTGGGCGGCGCCTTGATGGCGGCGCGGCAGGCCGGAATAGTTTCGTAACAGCGGTCGAGCCGCCCGCAGAGATAGGGCAGCGTGCCGCCGCCGTGCGGCGCGATCAGCTTGACGTTGGGGAAGCGGTCGAGAAATCCCGACAGGATCAGCCGCGTAAAGGCGAGCGTGGTGTCGACCATGAAGCCGACCGGCGTCGCCAGGCTGAATTCATCGAGCCGCATGTCCTTGCCGCCGGGTGGAGGAGAGGCGGCAACGGTGGCGAGACGCGGGACAAGCCTGAGTTTGTCCCGCCTTTCGTCGCCATGACACCCTTTGTCTTTGAAGCCTGCAACCTGCCCGCGGAAGATCCTGGAGCCTCGCCCCGTGAAGGGGGAGCGGCCCGGAAAGGGACCGGCATGCTGCGCACGAGCAGCTATACCATCTACGTGGATCTGCCCGGCAACGAGGAGGAGATGCTCCTCGTCCACACCTACACGGGCGCTTTCGACCGCGTCTCCCGGCGCGTCGCGGCCTGGGTGCGGTCGCTCGAGGCCGGGCGCGCGCCGAAGCCGCTCTATGGCGACTGGTCGCCCGAGTCTTCCCCGGGCAGCGCCGCCGAGGCGAGCCCCCCCGTCCTCCCGGCGCCCCCCGCGGAAGCCACGATCGAGACCCTCCACCGCCGGGGGTACCTGACGCCGATGAGCCGCGAGCAGGAGGAGGCGTTCTTCCGGCAATACGTCGAGAAGCTGCACCGGCTCTACATGCGGCGCCCGCCCACCTACCTCTTCATGCCGACCTACGACTGCAACCTGCGCTGCGGCTACTGCTTTCAGGACCACATGCGCACCGATCCCCGCTTCCGCCACCTGCTGCGGCGGATGACCCCGGAGATGGTCGACCGCCTGTTCGCCGCGATGCCGCGGATCGAGGCGCTGCACGCGCCCGAGGCCGAGCCCGGGCGCGAGATCGGCTTCTTCGGCGGGGAGCCGCTGCTGGCCGCCAACCGGCCGGTCGTGGAGCAGGTGATCCGCCGCGGGCGGGAGCGCGGTCCGGCGCGCTTCTGGGCGATCACCAACGGCACCGAGCTCGACGCCTACGAGGACCTGCTGCGGACGGACCTCCTGGGGAGCGTCCAGATCACTCTCGACGGCCCGCCCGCCGAGCACGACCGCCGGCGGGTCCACCCCGACGGCCGCGGCTCCTGGGAGACCATCGCGCGCAACGTGACGATGGCGCTCGAGCGCGGCATCCTGGTGGCGATCCGCACCAACGTGGACCGTACGAACCTCGACGGCCTCGCCCCCCTGGCCGCCGAGATCCTCGCTCAGGGGTGGGACCGGTATGCCAACTTCGGCTCCCAGGTGGCGCCGGTCCGCGCCGCGAACGACGCCACGCAGCGCGGCTCGACCCTCGACACCTGGGAGCTCGACCGCCACCTGACGGAGCTGCGCGCCACCCACCCCGAGACCCGCGTCCTCGGACGGGTGGACGACACCCTGCGCCACCAGGCGCGGCGGATCTTCGCGCGCCGCGGGCTGCCGGCCTTCAAACCGAGCTTCTGCTCCGCGCACACCGGGATGTACATCTTCGATCCCTTCGGCGACGTCTACGCCTGCTGGGAAGTGACGGGGGACGAGAAGGTCCCATCGCCCACGTCGAGGAGGACGGCGAGGTCCGCTTCAGCTTCGACCTCCAGGCCCTCTGGCACGGGCGGACGGTCGCCTCGAACCCGGTCTGCCTCAAGTGCCGTTACAACCTGTTCTGCGGCGGCGGCTGCGCGGTGCTGGCGGCCGGCCACTCCGGCGGGGATTTCTACCGCAACTATTGCGACGGCTTCGCCCACCGCTTCCGCGCCTCGGTGGCCGAAGCCTACGCCGACCACGCCGGCGGTGTGGCGTTCGCGGACCGCCCCGACGCGTTCTGCGATCTTTAGATCATTTCAGGACGCTAATTTTTCAGGACGATTCTTGGGAGGAATGCGATGAGGAAACGGAGAGGACGGCAGCCATCGCGGGTTCCGGAGATCGTTAGCCTCAACGACGAGCTGTTCGGCCAGGTGCCCGGGATCGAGGTGCTCGACGATCTCGACCGGCGTCTGGCCCTCGCCCTGGCGGCTGCCGACGACATCTTCTGCGACACCTTCACCTGCGGCAGCTACTCGTGCAGCTCCTTCTCCTGCGGCACGTTCAAGATCAAGCCCTGAACGGCCGCCGCCCATGTTGTTCCTCGGCAGGAAACCGCCCCGCAAGCAGGGCCTCCCCCTGCTGATCGTGGTCAGCTTGGGGGTGGGGATCGCCGCCCTTTCGACCGTCGGCGGCATCGTCCACGCGGTGCTGCTGCGCACCCTGCCTTTCGCCGACCCCGAGCGCCTCGTGCTGATCGGCGAGGCGACGGCGGCGGGTCCCGAGGGGTGGAGGTCCGCCTCGTATCCGGACTTCCTGGACTGGCAGGCCCAGAGCCGCAGCTTCGCGGCGCTCGCCGCCTCGCGGGCGCGGAGCGTGGTCCTCCGCCTGCCGGCGGGCGCGGTCCACGTCGACGCCGCCGACGTCAGCGCGAGCTTCGTCCCGCTGCTCCGCCTGCGGCCGGCCCTCGGACGCCTGCTCGCGCCCGGCGACTTCCGCCCCGGCGCCGAGCCCGTGGCCGTCCTCAGCCAGCGGCTCTGGATGCAGCGCTTCGGCGGCGACGCGCGGCTCCTCGGCCGGCCGATCGTCCTCGACGGCGCGGCGGTGACGGTGGTCGGCGTGCTCGCCGAGGAGACCCCGGTCGACGAGCCGGTGGTGATCGGCGACGTCGATCTCCTGATGCCGCTCTCCGTCGCCCCCGGCTCCTCCTTCGCGGGGCGGGGGTTCCGCGCCCTGCGGGTGGTCGGGGCGCTGCGCGAGGGGGTCGGCCGGACGCAGGCGACCGCCGAGATGCGGCAGATCGGCCGGCGCCTGGAGGCCGCGCACCCGGAGAACAAGGACTGGCACCTGAGCGTCGAATCGATGCGCGAGGTGGCGATCGCCGGCTCGCGGCCGGTCCTGCTCGCGCTGCTCGGGGCCGCGGCCCTGTTGCTGCTCATCGCCTGCGTGAACGCGGCCAGCGCCCGGCTCGTCGACCTCGGCGTGCGCCGGCGGGACTTCGCCGTCCGCAACGCCCTGGGAGCGCAGCGCGGGCATCTGTTCCGCCAGCTCCTCTGGGAGAGCCTCCCGCTGGCGGGGATGGGCTCTCTCCTCGGCCTCCTGCTGACGATCTGGGTGTGGGACACCTTCGTGGCCCTGCTCCCGCCGTCCGTCGCGCACCTGACGGGCCTCGGGCTCGACGCCCGGGTGGTGGCCGTCACCGCCCTGGTCTCCCTCCTCGCGCTCGCCCTGGTGGACCTGCTCCCCTTCCTCGAGGTCACGCGCCTCTCCCTCCCCACCCTGCTCAGCCAGGGGCCGGCGCGCGCCGGGGAATCCCCCGCCAGCCGCCGCAGCCGGAACGTCCTGGTGGCCGCGGAGATCGCTCTCACGCTGGCGCTGCTGATCGGCGCGGGGCTGCTGGTGCGGAGCCTCTCCCGCCTCTCCCGGGTCGAGCTGGGCTTCCGCCCCGAGCGCGTCCTCGCCCTCGACCTCGACCTCGGCTCGGCGGGGATCACCGAGCCGCGGCGCGCCGGCGTCTTCTTCGCCACCCTCCTGCGCTCGCTCGAGGGGCGGCGGGACCTCCGCTCGGCGGCGGTGGTGGTCAATCTCCCGCTCCAGACCGGGGGGAACCAGACGACCGGCCTCGGGCCGCGGCCGAGCTCACTCCTCGCCTGGCAGATCGACCTGAACGGCGTCAGCCCGGGCTATTTCGCGACGCTGGGGATTCCGCTCCTGCACGGGCGCGATTTCTCCGCGCGCGAGACCGCGGACGACCAGAGCCCGGCCGTCATCCTCAGCGCCACGGCGGCCCGCCGCCTCTGGGGGGGCGAGGAGCCGATCGGGAAGCGGGTGTTCCTCGACGGGATCAGCCCGGCGCGGCGCGAGGTGATCGGCGTCGTCGGCGACGTGCGCGAGGTCAGCCCGGCGACCCCTCCCCACCCCGAGGCCTACCTCCCCTATCCGCAGCTCTTCTTCGGGAGCGCCCACCTGGTGATCCACACCGTCGGCGATCCCCGGCCCGACGGCCGGCATCGTGCGGCGGGAGATCCGGGCGCTCGATCGCAACCTGCCGCTCGGCGACGCGGTCACCCTGGAGCAGCTCGCCGCCGCCAAGGTGGCGAGCCCCGCCACCGACGCGCGGATCCTGGGGACCTTCGCCGCTGACCGGCCTGATCCTCGCCACGCTGGGGGTGTACGGCGTCACCTCGTTCGCCGTCTCCCAGCGGCGGCACGAGCTCGGCCTCCGCATCGCTCTCGGCGCGCAGAGCTCGAACGTCATCGGGATGATCCTGCTCGCGAGCGCGCGCTGGATCGTCCTCGGCCTCCTCCTGGGCCTGGCCGGAGGGGCCCTGCTCTCCCGCCTGTTCGCCGGCCTGCTCTACGAGATCGCGCCGCTCGACCCCTGGACCTTCCTCGCCATGCCCGTCTTCCTGCTCGCCGTGGCCCTCTGGGCCGGCTACGTGCCGGCCCGCCGGGCCGCGCGGCTCGACCCCCTGGCGGCGCTCGCCGAGCCCTGATCCGGCGCCCGCCGCCGGCCGCGCGTCGAGCCGCGCCAGCAGCTCCGCCGCCAGGGTCCCGACGTGCGGCGGCTCGAGCTGGCTCAGGTGATCTCCCGGCACTGGGACGATCGCGAGCTCGCAGCCGGTGAGCGCCGAGAATTCGGGGAAGACCGCGGGGTCCCAGGGGCTGGCCTTGAAGTAGGTGACCCGTCCCGCATAGGGACCGGGGCGGTAGCGGGCGAGCGCCGCCTCGTTGGCGCGGAGGACACGGCTGAACCCCTGGTACTCGTTGGGCTTCGCCGCCGCGTCCCGGCCGCTCCGCAGATGGCGCAGGCGGCGCCGGATCCGTCCCAGGCGGTCGCCCACGAAGCGGCGGAGGGCGCCGAGCAGCCGGGCGCGGGGACTCGGCGGCGCGGGTTTGCGCCCGGGGAGGACCTCGGAGAGATCGGTATCGAGGAGGGCCAGAAAGGGGACCTCGATCCCCGCCGCCACGGCCTGGCGCGCCATCTCGAAGGCCACCAGGCCGCCGAACGACATCCCGCCGAGATGGAGCGGCCCCTCGCCCAGCTCGCGCCGCACGCCGGCGAGGAAGATCCGCGCCAGCTCCTCGAGGCTCTCCGGAACCGGCTCGCCGTCGTCGAGCCCGGGGCTCTGCAGGCCGAGGAAGGCCCGGTGCGGCGCGAAGGCCCGCGCCAGGGGGATTAGCCGCAGCAGATGCCCGCCGAGCCCGTGCACGCAGACGAACGGCGGCGCGCTCCCGGCCGTCTGGAAGTTTTGGAGCGGGACGAGACAGGAGGGGCGATCGAGAGGCGTCGGGGTCCGGAGCTCGGCGGCCAGCGCGGCGAGGGTGGGGACGGCGAGGAGGCGCGCCACCGGTACCCGCCGGCCGAACTCCGCCTCGATCTCGCCCAGCAGCGCCAGGGCGGAGAGCGAGTCGCCACCCAGGGCGAAGAAGTCGTCGCCGCTCTCCACCCGACCCGCCCCCAGCACCTTCTCCCACAGCCGGGCCAGCGCCGCCTCGACCGGCTCCCGGGGGATCGCCGGCACCTCCGCTTCGGGCGGGATCTCCCGCAGGGCGGCGAGGTCCAGCTTGCCGGCCCCGGTGCGCGGGAGCGCGGCCACGGCCGTGAAGCGCGACGGCCGGAGCCAGGCGGGGAGGCTCCGTGCCGCCTCCGCGCGCACGGAGCCCAGACTCCCCTCCGCCGTGCCGTCCAGCACCACCCAGGCCTGCAGGCGGGCTCCCCCCGGCGCGAGGGCGACCGCCGCGTCCGCCACCCCCGCCATCCCGCGCAGCGCCGCCTCGACCTCGCCGGGCTCCACCCGGTGGCCGGCGATCTTCACCTGGCGATCCAGCCGGCCCAGGTACTCCAGCTCGCCGTCGGCCCGCCGGCGCACCCGGTCGCCGGTCCGGTACAGGCGGCGCCCATCCTCCAGGCGCTCGAAGCGCTCGGCCGTCAGCTCCGGCCGGCGGTGGTACCCCCGCGCCAGCCCCGCGCCTCCCAGCCAGAGCTCCCCCGCCTCGCCGTCCTCGACTGGCCGCCGGTCCTCGCCCAGCACGTGGGCCTCGACTCCCGGGACGGGGCGGCCGATCGGCAGCGTATCTTCCGCGGTATCGCCCACGGAAAGATCGCCCGCGAGCGGCGCCTCCCACCAGGTGGCCACGATCGTCGCCTCCGTCGGGCCGTAGGTGTTGAGGAGCCGCACGCCCGGCGCCGCGCGCCGCCAGTCCTCCGCGCTCGCCCGCCGCGCCGCCTCGCCGCCGATCACCACCCGGCGGACGCTCGTGGGGACGGGGAGCGCGCGTTGCGCGACGTCCCGGGCCATCTGCGCCCAGACGGCGGTCGGCAGATCGAGGACGGTGACCCGCGACCGCGCGCACGCCGCCAGCAGCTCCGCGGTCTCGGGGAGCCCGCCTCCGCCGAGGCCCACCAGGGTGGCGCCGTGGCAGAGGGCGCCGAAGATCTGCTCGTAGGCGAGATCGAAGGCCGGCGAGCCGAGCTGCAACAGGCGGTCGCCGGCCGCGAGGCCGAATCTCTCCCCCGCCGCCGCGATGTAGCGGGCGAGCCCCGGATGCCCGACCGCCACCCCCTTCGGCGCGCCGGTCGAGCCCGAGGTGAAGGCCACGTAGGCGAGCCGGCTCCCCGGCCGCGGGTCGCCGGGGCCGGGAGCGGGACCCTCCGGCGCGTCGGCGAGGGCGAGCGGATGGACGGGGAGATCGGAAGAGATCCGCGGCAGCCCCGAAGCCTCGCCGGTCCCCGCGCCCCCGGCGAGTGCCAGCCAGGGGCGCGCCGCCGTGAGGAGACGGGCCAGGCGTGCCGGCGGCTCGCGGGGATCGAGCACCAGGAAAGCCCCTCCGGCCTCCAGCACGCCGAGCAGGCCGGTCACCAGATCGGCGAGCCGCTCCACCCGCAGCGCCACCAGCCGCTCCGGCCCCACCCCCCGCCGCCGCAACGCCGCCGCCAGCCGGGCGGCCCGCGCCGCCAGCCGGCCGTAGCTCCAGACCTCGCCGTCCGCGTCGATCGCCACGGCGTCCGGAGCTCTCGCCGCCTGCTCGCGGAAGCGCTCGTCGACCGTCGCCGGCAGGTTCCGGGGTCCATGGTTCGGGAGTCGATCCGGATCCTCCGCCAGCGCCGCCAGCCAGCCCGCGAAACGCGCGACGAACCCTGCGAGTCGCCCGGGATCGCCCGGCCGGGCTCGCCAGGTCAGCCGTCCGTCCGCGGCGATCGCCACCACCAGGACCGTCCCGGGATCGAGCCCCGGCGGCTCCTCGCCCGCTCCCAGGAGGTCGACGACGACGGCCGGTGCGATCTCCGGACGCGAGCGGAGCCGTCGCACCCGGACCGGCAGGTCGAGGGGGTAGGTGTCCCGCGCGCGGCGGCGCCGGCGCTCGGCCGCCAGCGCCTCGAGATCCGTCCGGAAGCTCGCCGCGCCACCCATCGCCACGCGGAGCGGCGGACGGGAGGCGAGGAGCCCGGCCCATCCCGCTGCGACGATCTCACCGCGCAACGCCGGCTCCCCGAGGGCCACGTCGAACGGCTCCCCCACCTCGCGGCCCAGCCAGGAGAGAACGGCGCCGAGGAGCACGTCGTCCACCGGGCCCAGCGCGGCCAGGCGGTCCAGGACCACGGCCGGCACCTGGGCTTCGAGCGATTCCTGATCGCCTTCCCCGGCGTCCGCCTGGAATCCCGGCGGCGCCAGGGGAGAGAGATCCTCCAGGACCTCGGTCCAGAACCCCTCGTGGCGGCGCAGGGCGCGCTCCCGGGACGCGAAGCGCCCGGCCTCGGGAGGCGCCGCCGCGAGCCGCACCCCCGGGATCAGGCTCAAGCCCTCCGCCTTCGCATCCCACGGGAGCCGCACGTCCCGCGTCGCCGTGGCCACCCCAATCCCCTCCGGGCCGGCCGCCAGCACGCTGCCGGCCGGCTCGCCGCTCCGGCACTCCAGGATCTCCAGGCTCCGCACCCACAGCACGCCGCCCGGCGCCAGCAGCTTCGGCACCCCGAGCGGGTTGTCCGCCGCGCCGAAGTCGAGGCAGCGGACGAAGGCCGCGACCCGCTCCGCCGAGGCGTCCCAGGGGATGACGCACCCCAGCGCCGGCTTGCGCCAGCCCGGAAACCAGCTCCGCCCCGCGGCGCCTTGCGGGCGCGGCACCAGCGTCCCGGTCTCCAGCCCCGCGAGGAGCTCAGGGAACGAGGCGGGCGCCGCCTCCGTGCACGCCACGTTGAGCGCCCAGGCACCGGCGTCCGGAGGGATCGGGACCTCGCGCCGGGCCAGGATCTCGCCGGCGTCGACCTCGGGGGTCATGCGGTGCCAGGTGATCCCATGCATCGTCTCGCCCTGGAAGAGAGCCCACGTCGTGGCGTGCAGGCCGCCATAACGCGGCAGGAGGGCGTCGTGATAGTTGATCGCCATCCGCCGCGGCAGGGCCAGCAGATCGGCGGGGGAAAATCCGCAGATTGTGCAGGCTGAACAGGAGATCGAACCCCTCGCCGCCGGTCAGCGCGAGCACCTCCGCTCGACCGAGAGGCGTTTCCGGCCCCGCGAACCGGCAGGGGATCTTTCGCTCGGCGCACCAGCCGGCGATCCGCCCGTCCCCCGTCACCACCCCGAGCACGCGGTGCCCGCGCCCGCGGAGGATCTCCGCGCAGCGCAGCGTGATCGCCGCGTCCCCGACCACGACACAGGACAGGCTCCCCGTCTCCCGCTTCCCCGGCATCGCTCAGCCCGCGGCCGATCCCTCCGTCCGCCGCCGTCCCACCCTGGCCAGGAAGTCGTCGAGCGTCTGCCCCGGCTCCAGGAGGTAGGGCTCGGCGAGGATCTCCGGGTTCTCGATGCGGTCGAGATGGAACTGGCGGTGCCCCTCCCGCAGCTCGCACCAGGCGACCAGGGTCCACACGGCGCCCCAGTCGAAGAGCCCCAGCGGCCAGACGGTGCGCAGCGACGCGGCGCCGTCCTCCCGGGTGTAGTCGAAGCGGGCCTTGCGCCGCTCGGTGACGGCGCCGCGCAGCAGCCCGACGAGGCGCACCGGGTACGGACGGAGGTTCGGGGCGTAGAGCGCCTCTCCCGGATCGGCGAAGCCGGGAGGCAGCACCGCCTCGATCTTGCGCAGCGCGTTCCCCGCCGCCGCGGAAAGCTCGGCGTCCGCCCAGGAGCGGACCATGCGGGCGCCGAGACGCAGGGCCTGGAGCTCATCGCGGTCGAACATCAGCGGCGGCAGGTCGAAGCCGCGCCCCAGGCGGTAGCCCACCCCCGCGGCGCTCTCGATCGGGAGGCCGCAGGCGGAGAGCTCCTGGACATCGCGGTAGATGGTGCGTTCGGAGACCTCCAGCGCCCGCCCCAGGTCGCGCGCGGTGGCGACCCGGCGGCGGCGCAGGAAGAGGATGATCTGAAACAGCCGGTCGGCTCGCCGCATGCCACCAAGCTTAGGTCAATTCGATCAGGCTCCCTGCGGCGGCGAGTGGAGCGCCGTGCGGTTCCCCTCGCTGTCGAGGAAGACGGCGATCGAGCCGATCGTGTCCGTCAGCTTCGTCTCCCCCATCACCACCTTGCCCCCCGCCTCCTCCACCCGGCGCAGGGCGCCGCCGAGATCGTTTCCGGCGTCTAGATAGATCAGCGCCCCCGTCGTGCCCGGCACGTGCTGCTCGCCGGCGATCAGCGCGCCCCCCACCCCGCCGTCGTAGGGGAAGATCGCCATGCTCGTCCCCCCACCGTCTCCTCGCGCAGCTCGGCCTGCAGCACCTTCCCGTAGAACTCCCTGGCGCGGGCCAGGTCGGTCACCGGGATCTCGAACCAGTTCAGTGCGTTCCTCATCGTTCTCTCCTCTTCGGTCGCTCGGAAGGCGGCGTGCCGTCCGATCCGAGAGAAGCCTAGCGGGGGGCTCCTGACAGCGTGGTGTCAGGAGAGTTGTCCGGCTCCGGGCCTCTGCCATGCCACGATCCGACCACGGTCGTGCTGGAATCGACGAAGGGGGTCCCTTTTTCCATTCAGAATGTTAGTATTCGAAAGATCATGGGGTCGAGGCCCCGGACTCCTCCGGCCCGCCCGCCGGCCCCCCAACGAGGAGGATTCACCCATGCGCAGGAAGCTCCTTCTGCTCACCTTCATCGTCGCCGCCACCGCCGTGAACAGCTTCACGGCTCCCCGTCCGGCGGAAGCCTTCGCCTGCAACCGCACCTGTTGCAACGTCAACGACTGCTCCTGCTGCCACCTCCCCTGCCAGTGCCCGATGCCGAACCACCACGCCTGAGGTCCTGGCGGACACGGACGCGTGCCGGGCGGTCCCCGGGGACCCCGGCCGCGCTCCTCGGGACCCGCAGGAAGATCCGCCCTCGCGGGTTTCTCCTGGGGAAGGAGGTGATCCGCATGTCCAAGAGACTCTTGCCGCAAGCTCGTCTGCTGCTGCTCGCACTCGCCGGGACGATCATGATCGGGGCGCTGTCGGGCTGCTACGTCTACGGACGGGGCCACGTCGGCTTCGTCGAGGTCGGAGTGGCGCCTCCGGCCTTCCGGACCGAGGTCGCCGTCGCCGCTCCGGGCGCCGGCTTCATCTGGGTGCCCGGATATTGGGACTGGCGAGGGCGCGAGTGGGGGTGGGTGGAAGGCGCCTGGATGCGCCCGCCGCACGCCCACGCCCTCTGGGTGGCCCCGCGCTACGAGCGCTACCGCGACCACTGGCGCTACCACCACGGCCACTGGCGCTGAGCTCCCTCTTTTCGACCGACTCACCCGGGGACCGGCGCGCCGGTCCCCGGCCTTCAGAGCTTGTAGCCGATCGAGACGATCCCCGCCACGTCGTTGCGCTTCACCGCCGGGTCGGGCGGCTTGCGCTTGTACTCGTCGATCAGCGCGACCTTGAGCTCGAAGTGGTCGTTGATCGCCGCGCCGAGCCCCACGTCCAGGTGGTAGTAGGCGTCGGCGAAGTCCGCCGTCTTCCAGAGGGCGAAGGCGTTCTCGGTGACGGTCGCCGACTTCGAGATCTTCCACGAGTAGTTCTCGCCCCCCCGCACGGCGCCGCCGCTGGTGCGGTCCAGCGGCTCGTCCTTCTCGACGATGACGCCGGCCCCGAGGTCGACGAGGAGCTCGCGGGTCTCCGTCTTGACCAGCTGCCGCCCGACGCCGGCCGTCCCCGTGAACAGGAAGTCGATCTGCTTGAACTTGTCCTTCAGGTACTGGGCGTCCGCGAAGGCGAACCAGCGGGGGCGGAAGTAGTACTCGTCGCGCAGGTGGCCGGAGGTGCGGTCGACGGTGCTGGTCCCCGACTCGGAGTTCAGAATGTAGAAGGCGTCCGCCTTGACCACGTTCTTGTTCCGCGGGTCGTACTTCAAGGCCACGGCCACGTTGAAGGTCCGCGTGTCGCTGTTCCCCTGCGTGAAGCTGAAGCCGGCCGAGGCCTGACCGGTGAGCCGCTCGTACTTCTTCTTGTCCTTCTCGTCCTCCGGCTCCTTGGGCTTCGCCTCCGCCTCCTGGGCGAGGGCATCGCCCGCCGGCTTCTCCGCCCCGGCCGCCGACGGCGGCGTGGGCGGCGCCGCCGGCGCTGCGCCTCGGCGCGCGCCCCGAGGGCGCCCAGAAGAGAATCATCACCGGCAGCATCCAGCCACTCTGTCTGCTCAAAACTTGGTTCCTCCGCAAGCTTCTTACCCATTCGGGATCGAATCGGCGGCGGGAAATATACATCAGGCGGCAGGACAGCTTGGGCCGCTTCGGGCGGGCCAGGCGTCGACAGTCACCGCCGCTTCTTCTTCCGCTTCCCCTTGCCCCTCCCCTTCGGCCGCGGCGGGAGGGCCGTCCGTTTGCGCAGCCAGTCGAGCGCGCCCTCGGTGGTGGCCCAGGTGCCGAGGGAGAGCTCGACGCAGAGGCCGGCCTCGTCCTCCCCACCCGCGGAATAGAACGCGGGCTCCGGGGGAGCCACGGTCGCCGAGCAGCATGCCGGGGACGAAGCGGTTGGCTTGGACCGCACTCTTGAGCGCCTTGCGGGCCGCCGGCGAGTCCCCCTCCCCCGGAAGCGGAGGAGGGCGAGGGGGAACTCCATCAGGGCCTGCCCGTCCTCGGAAAAGCGGTCGAACCCCCCCCAGGCTTCCTCGTCCCGGTCCAAGGCGATCAGCAGGCTCACCAGCGAATGGCGCGCTCCCTGGTTGTCGTTGGGGTTGAGGCGCACCATCTCCCGGAAATGGTCCACCGCCGCCGCGAAGCGCCCCTGCTCCACCCGGATGTTGGCCAATCCGTTGAGGGCCCGCAGATAGGGACGGGTCTCCAGCAGCCCCCAGAAGCGCCCGGCCTCGGCAAAGACCTCAGGTCCCATCGCCCGCTCCCCGGCGGCCATCCCGAGCTTGTACAGCCGGGCCGCGGACTCGAGACCGGGAGCGCGCAGAGCCAGCAGGGTGTAGGCGTCCGCGCAGTCCGGCCAGATCTCGAGAGCCTGACGGGCGAGGACCACCGCCCGGCGCCCGCGGGCCCGGTGGGCGCTTTCGAGCAGCTCCTCGGCCCGCTCCCGAGGGGTCTCCGCCCATCCCGGACGCCCGGCTCGCCGTCCCCCTCGAAGTCGAAGGGGAGGAGATCCTCGGCCGCACCCTCTCTGCGCCGCATCGACCGCTCGAGGATGCGCAGGACGGAAGCGGAATCGGGAGGCAGGTCCGCCGGCGGCTCCAGCAGATCGGGAAGGCTGAGGACGAAGCGGATCTCCCCTTCCGCCGTGGCCACCTGCTTCTCCCAGCGGCCGGCATCGAGGTCCGCCTCGGTGGTGGCGGCCAGCGCGGCGAAGAACCCCTCGAAGAAGGCGAGCTGCCCGGAGTCCGGCCGGTGGATGCCGTCGTCATCCACGAACGCCACGACCGGCAAAAGGCCGTCCCCCACCCAGGGAAGCCCCTCGACGCTCCCAGAGCTCGAGGTCCACCGCCGGCGCCTCCCAAGGCGGCTGGAGCCCGACCAGCCAGACGCCCAATTCGTTGAAAGGGTCCCCCACGCCGCGGCGTCTTCCTCCTCGAAGTCCCCCTCCCCGAGAGTCCGCCAAGAACTTTTCGCGATCGGCAAAGAACGTGAGCTCGGGAGGGAGCTCTCCCCGGTGTGGGTGATGACGACGAAACCGAGCGCCGCCTCGGCGTCCGGGGCCTCGATCCGGATCAGGTCGTCGCCGTTCAGGTGGCGCCATCCGGCAGCCGCCAGGAAGCCGTCCGCCGCGCGGGCCAGGGCAGCCAGGCGCTCGACCGTGACGCCGGCGCCCGTGAGGAAACCCGGCCGGGTGTCGGGATCGTCCTCGGCCAGGCGCCGCGGCATTTCCTCCAGGATCTCGCGGAGCTCCGGCAGCTCCCACCGGACCTCGACCTCCACCCCCTGCGGCGCGAGCCGGGCCTCCAACGCGGCGCCCCACGCCGCCTCGGTCACCTGGACCCGCGCCGGGCGGGACCGCCACTTCCAGGCCCCGCGGGAGATGACGGCTTCGAGGAGATCGGGGATCTCTTCCTCCGTCCCGGGCGCCGAGCCCGCGACCAGCCCGGTGTCCCAGCTCACGCACAAGGCGATCCATGCCCGGCAGGGCTTCCCGCCCCGCCGCAGGACCCACGCCGGCAGACGGACCGCCCCCACCTGCCAGGTCTCGAACGGCCGCTGCCCAGATACCGGAAAGACCTTCCCGCCAGTCTCCGCCATCCCCGCTCCTTTCTCCTGGACCGCCTGGCCCACGAAACGGGAACGTATGTTACGGAAAAGCGGAACGGGTGGCGAGGGGAATCTCCTGAACCGGTGCCGGAGCGGGCCTCGCGGGATCCCCAGGGAGACGCCGCCTCGACGCACCCCTCCCTCCCTCCCTACGGCGCCGCGAGCGCCGCGATCATCGCGTCGATCCGCCGGACGTCCTCGGGCGCCTTGAAGCGGGGGCGGTCGGCCGCGAGCTTCCTGCGCAGCTCGACCCGGAATTCCGCCGCGAAGCTCTTCTTGACCCGCGGCAGGGTCTCGGCCATCGCCGCGAGGAGGATCGAGAGGTCCTCCGGCGCGAAGTGGTTGCTGGGGGCCAGCATCTGCTCGCAGCCGACGAAGACGCTCGTCATCCCGTCGTTCATCTGCTTCACGCCCGCCATCCGCGTCGCGAACTGCTCGTCCTTGGGAACGGCCGGGATCATCTCGGTGACCAGCTCGAGCCCCTGGGCCGACGAGCGGACCAGGAACGCCGCGAGGCGCGCCGTCTCCGGCCGGAAGCCTCCCCGCGCGCCGGCGGCGAGGTACTGCTTGAGCAGCGAGCTCGCCCCCTGCTGGAGCGGGACGAAATCCTCCAGCCGCGACTGCAGCGGGAGCTTCGGGTCGCGCTCGAGATCGAGGTTCTCGAGCGACGTCATCCGCCCCAGGAGAGCCGCCCCCTGGGGATCGGACAGCCGGGGAAGCGGCACCTTGCCGGCGGCCAGGATCTCCGCCGCCCGCTGGTAGTCCGGCCCGGTCCACGCCCGGCTCACCGCCGGCATGCCGGCCGCCAGAAACGGATCGGGCGGCGCCTGGACAGCGGCGGGGCGGGAAGAGAACAGGATCGCGGACGCCAGGAGGAAGCTGCGCATGGGGCCGAGGATACCAGCCGGCCCGTCGCGCCCGCCAAAATGCTCAGGCCCTTCGGGGCAGCAGGAAATTGGCCAGCAGGATGATGACGCCCCCACCACGACGTGGAGCCGCAGGGGCTCACGAAACATCAGCACCGCCAGCAGACCGGCGCTGACCGGCTCGAAGAGCAGGATGATCCCCGCCGTCGACGCCGTCACCACCCGCAGGCCGCGAAAGAACAGCAGGTCCGGCAGGATCCCGGCCACCACCGTGAAGCCGCCGAGCGCGAGCCACCCCCGCCACGGGTGGTTCCAGGAAAGGCGGTGCCACGCCCCCCCGCCGTCCGTCAGCAGCAGGGCGCCCAGCAGCAGGAGCAGCCAGAGGGCCGAAGCTTCCGACTAGGCCACGGTCGTGCCCAGATAGTCGCCGGAGCGCAGGCCGCTCTTGCGCCCCCAGACGACCCAGAGCGCCAGGAAGACTCCCCCCAGGGCCGCGCACACCAACCCCGGGAGGCTCACCCCCGCCACCCTCTCCCCTGCACCAGCACGACCATGCCGCAGAGGGTCGCCGCCATCGCGATCAATTTCCGATTCGTCACCGGCTCGAGGAGCAGGACCCGCCCGAGGACGATGGCCCACACCGGCTCGGTATACAGGAGAAGGGCGACCGTCGCCACCGGCACGCCGAGGACGATGCCGCCGAACTGGGAGAGCTGGAGCAGCGCCCCGATCAGCCCCCCGATCAGCCAATAAGCCACGAACAGGGGAGCGCCCCGCGCGGGACGGCCACCCTCCCGAGCGACCGCTCCCAGGGAGCCAGGATCGCGCAGGTGAGGACCAGCGGGTAGAGGGAGATCTCCGTAGAGGGAGAACCCCATCCCGTAGAGGAGCCTCCCCCCGACCGTCACCGAGCCGTAGAGCACCGCGGCGCCGGCGATCAGACCTCGCGAGATGCGGTCGCTGTCGTTGTCCGAGAAAGTGTCCGAGGAAGGCACGGCAGGAGATCTCGCGGTGGGGAAGCACGCCGCCTCGGGATCTCTGCATCATACTTTAAAGAATGCTGCACAGCCAGCCGGCTTGGGCGTTCCCTTGAGACGCCGGACGCGCTATGCTGAGGTCTCGAAAAGGAGAGGGCGTGTTGCCGCACGCCCTCCCCGAACGGCTTACGGGAGTTACGGGGTCGCCTCAGAGTGGGAAGCCGAAGCCGGGTCCTCCGTCTTCGGCTTTTCGTTTTTAGGGGCCGGCGGCGGGGTTGACGCCGGTGGCGGCGATTCCACGGCCGGCGGAGCGGCCGGCTTACGCTTTCTCGGCCGGATCGGCCGCATCTTGTATTCGACCAGACGCTCGCTATCCCGCCCATAGTGGGCCTTGACCGCCGCACGGAGCTTGGTCGCGGCCAAGCTCCCCTGGGTGAGGAGCCCCTTCAGGGTCTTGGTCGCCTCCTGCTTGGCCCCGCGGTGGCCGTCGGCTGCGGCGATCCCTTCTTTTGCGGCCTCCAGGATCTGGGCCAACGGAGCGCTGTAGGCGCTGAGGTCGGGGAGCTCCGCGCCGTTGGCGGTAACCCGCTTGAGGAGCTTGTCCCAATCGGTCATGAAATCGGCCATCGAAGTGGTCGGCATAAGTCTTTCCTTTCTGTTCTCTCATGTTTTGGTAGGGGTTGGTTTCGGTGTTTGCGATCAGCCCAGCTCGCGGGCAAAATCGAGGACGGACATCGTGAGCTCGCCGACATGGCCGTCGCGTGACGACGGCGCGGCCAGCCGGATCGTCAGGCGGCTGCGGTCGAGCTGCAGGCGCACCGGCTGCCCGGCATCCCACGCCCGCGAGCTGACGTAGGCCGCGAACGCGCCGGCCGCCCGCTTGGAGCCGAACCGGCGGGTCTGGAAGATCGCCTTCCCCTCCGGCTCCAGCTCCCACCCGGGCATCGAAGCCAGCTCGAGCTGCACCCGCTCGGCCTTCAGCTTCTGCTCCGGCGGACGCGACGGAATCCGCGCCCTCATCTCCGTGTGAACGATCGCGATCGACTGCATAGAGACCTCCTTTCAGGTCACCCATCCGGCGCCTGCATGACGCCGGAAGATCGATCTGTGGAAACCGCTCCGTGGTGTTCAGCGCCTTGTTGTGGCCGTGATTGTAGCGATGAGGCTTTCCATGTCAATACGCCATTTTCATCGTTGCACCGAGTCTCTGATCGGATTTCTGCATGCCTTCCGGCGACCGCGAATGCGGTTCTACGCTCCTTTGACCCGTTCTCCGATAGGAGCCGCGCGCCGCTGATATCGTTCAGAGATGCGGAAATCGCGGTCGGGAGAGTTTCACACTCCTGCCAAAATCGTCTCGGATCTTCGGAGCCACCCAGTGCATGCTTTCTCGCAACCGCAAGGGACCGGCATGCGAGAATTCCTCAAAGCCTGGAGAGGCGGCACGCGAAGTTCATTCTCGCGGACCGCCGGGCCATGAAGGTCCGGGTCGCTCCGCGTTCGAGGGAGGACATATGTTCAAGTCAATGCTTCGACGCTCTGTACCCGCACTAACCCTGGCCACCATCCTCTTCATCACCTGCGCCGGCACCGCCCAAGCCCGCACCCTCACCCCGGCTGAACAAGCCTGGAGCTGGCTGCGGCAGGTATGGGCGGAGGGGGTGGGGTTGTGGGGTGAGGGCAGCGGGCGGCCCGGGCCGAAAAGGCCAGTTCCTCAAGGTGGGCTCAAAAGGGAAGTTAGTTTGCAAGTGGAGGACTGCTGCTCTTTCCTCCCCCCTGTACCACCTGCGCGAACGAGGGACCAGGGATGGACCCTAACGGCCTCCATTAACCCGGTCTGACTTAGAGGACACAGGCTTGCCGAAGAGAGTTCCAGCCCGTGCATCGGCGGGCCTGTTCTCGTGGCCCCCTCTTCTACTATAATTCTGTGTCCAGCGTGTTACAGGAGGCGTGGATGCGCAAGCACTATTCGCCGCAGGAGATCAGGGATAGCCTGAGCGGTCGGCTTCCCACGGAGAAGTCGAAGGAGATCTTTCGTCATCTCCTCTTGGGCTGCCATGCTTGCCAAGCCCTGGCTCAGCGCGAGCGCCAGTCTATGCTTCGCCCGAGACGCAATCTGTCCCCCGAGCTGAGCGCTGCCTACACGGTGAGCCTGAACAGAGCAGAAGAGCTGGCACGACGATCTGCCTACCTCCCGCCCAAAGAGAGATCGCGCTTTCGCAAAGCGTTAAGGTTGCTGGAACGCCGCAATGACGTCTTAGCCCTTACCGAGGGCGATATGACGCTTGGAGGCCTGGGCGTCTATGAAGCCCTGTTGGCGAAAAGTTGGGACCTCCGTTACGAAAGCCCCCGAGGGATGCGGCACTTAGCTCGGGCGGCCGTAGAGGTAGCCCATCGGCTCGACTCGAAGGAGCATGGTGTTTGGAGAGTAGCCGACTGCTCCGCCCGCGCCTGGGGAGAACTGGCGAATTCTCTCCGGGTTTCAAATCAGCTTCGCGAAGCAGAAGCGGCCTTTGGCAAAGCGTTCGAACTGCTTTCCAAGGCTCTCGAGACCGCCGAATTTTGATGCGTCTGCTTGATCTGGAAGCCTCTCTGCTGGGAACCCTTCGGGAATTCGACCTCGCTTTGGAACGCCTGTCTTCTCTGGTAGAGCTCTACAGAGACGCCGGAGAAGTTCACATGTCCGGGCGGACCTTAATCACAAAAGCCTTGTACCTCTACTACAAAGGCGAATCACCCGAAGCCTTGGAAACTCTCTCCGCAGGACTGCAACTCGTAGACAAGGAACGGGACCCTTCCTTGATGGCCTCCGCCATGATCAACCAGCTTCTGTTGCTCGAGGATTGCGGCCACTTCAAGGAAGCGCGACGGTTTCTGTTCAAGAACAGAGCTAAGATCAGTGGAGCCGGCCGTCTCTCCGTCATGAAGATTCAATGGATCGAGGGCCGGATTAGCTATGGCTTAGGGGAGCTGTTTAGTGCCGAAATGTCACTCCGCGAGGTGAAGAGAAGCAATCACGAAGAAGGCCTCGGCTTCGCTTGCGCGCTCGTCGGACTCGACCTTACCTTGACCTTGATGCGCCAAGGCAGGATCGAGGAAGCGATACAGGAGGGGCTCGAATCGACGGAGACGTTCGTGCGCCTGAGCATTCACCGGGAGATCCTGGGCTCGGTCATCCTCCTTCACGAGAACTTTCAAGCGAAGACGGCCAGCCTCTCGCTCATCGAGACGACCGTCCGCTACCTCCGCAAGCGCCAGGTCGAGCTGAACCTCAAGTAGGAGATCGCCTCGACGGCCACGCCCTACTGGGAAGGGCCCTTGTCGCCCGCCGCCTGCGTCTCCGCCACGATGTCGCGGACCATCTTCCGGAGCTCCTCGACCATCTCCTCCCGGTTCGCCCCCTCGCCGCGGGACGGCGCCATCGGTGTCGAGGCCGGCGCCGGCACCGGGCGCCCCAGCCGGCCCGCGGAAGGCATGATGTCCTCGAGCAGAGAGCGCACGCTCTTGGCGGAGGCGCTCTCCTGGGCGGCAGGCCGAGGATCGGGATAGGCGAAGGCGAAGAACTCGTCGTACTCGAGCCCGATCGACCGCGCCACGCCCAGCACCAGCGCCATCTTGGCCTCGATCTGCCCGCTGAGCACCCGGCTGACCTGCCCCTGATTGAGCCCCATCCGGCGCTCCACCTCCCGGTTCGAGAAGCCAAGCAGCCGCATCAGGCTCCGCAGAAGGTTCAGCAGCCGCCGGACCTCCTCCTCGTCGCTGCCCGCGGGATCCATACCCCAAGACTACACCGAGGTCCCCAGCAGGACAACGCCGCACAGACGGCCCCGCACCGGCATCCTCAGCCTCGCTGGCCCCCTCCGCCGCCGCGATTCCGCCCCCGCGCTCGCCGCCTCGCCCCACCCATTCGCCGCCTCCGCGAACCGCTCCGCCGACCTCGCCGACCCGAACTTTGTCTCCGCCCTCCAGTTTTTGGTACTGGGTCTTTTTGAAATTGGGCGGGGCGGCCTGTCGAATCTGCGGTAGCTTCTCCCCGAAGGGGAGAAGCGTTCTCCTCGATCCCTGACAGACGGCCCGGCGGGGTGTTGCGAGCACGTCCGCCGGACCTGACCCGGACAAGGAACAAGCCCATGCCCGAGCTGCCCTCAGTGTATCCGCCCCTCGATCTCTCCCGCTACACGGAGCACGCCCACCGCGAGGTCTACGCCCGCGTCGTCGCGATCCAATTCGGCCCCCTCCTGGTCGGACGGGATTGGACCGTCTCGACCTACTCCCCCGATGACGCCGGCCTTATGGTCTTCTACGTCTTCGGGAGATGGTTCGCCACCTGGACGAACATCGAAGAGCCGCCCTCGCTCCCCGTCGCCCGCCGCGTCGAGCTGGTCCGCGTCCAAGCCGCTCCGGACAAGCCGGAAGGCATCATGCTCTACGAGGTGTAGCCATGCGGAAACCTCTCCCGCTGACGCTGCACCCCACCGAAGCGCAGGCCATGGCATGGGCGGATGGCGCCCGTTTTCTGGGCATGAACGTCCCCGCGTTCGTCGTGATGTCCGCGTCATGGGCGGCGAAGTACTTCCCTACGCAGGAGCGAGCCAAGAGGCGGGACATGATCGCCCTCCGGATCGAGGAGAAGCAGAAGCTTGGCGCCCTCTTCCAGGCGGCAAGGAACGCGGTTCAATACCTCCCCGCGCCCTTCCGCTCCGTACCCTACGGCGAGCCTAGAGACCCCGCCGGAGATCTACAGCGGGCGATCGACGCCGCGCAGGAGTTCCAGGAGAAGTACTCGGAGTATTGGCAGTGACGGCGGTCAAGCGGGTCAGCTTCTCCGTTTGGGCCAGCGATGGACAGGCCGCACGCTGGCAGCGGGCCGCCCACGGGGAAGGTCATCGGGCGGTAGGCACTTGGTTAGCCGTTGCTGCCGATCGCCACATAGAGGCGGTACAGCGGGCGGGGAAGCCTATCCCGTTAGGCTGGCGGCGGGGTCGCTTTGACGTCACCATGGCGAACGGGGAGCGGTTGAACGTCAACGGCATGGTTTCCTACCCCCTTGCCTACTTTAGAGGCGACGACGACCGCCGAGACGATCGGAGTTGCTTCTTCACGCTGGTACACGTCCCCGGCGCCAAGGTCATCGCGACGCTTCGATCTTCCCGGCAATGCCGCTCCCTAGCGGCGGAGCTGGTCGCTGCCATCCTGCGGGATGAACTGCCGAACGCTGGGCAGGTCATCACCCGTCACACTCGCGAGTCCGTCTGACCACCACGGGGGCGGCGCCTGGACGGGCCGCCCCCGTGCCTTATACTGGAGATGCCATGAAGAAACCAAAGCCCGATTTCACCCAAGTCGCCTTCCGCATCGCGCAGCAAGCCGCCCACCTCGACGCGCCACCCGCCGCGCACGTCGAAACGCTATCCCCCAAAGCGGCGGCGGGCCGCAAGGGCGGCCTCAAGGGAGGCAACGCCCGGGCGGAGAAGCTGACCGCCGCTGAGCGGTCGGCGAGCGCTCAGAAGGCCGCCCGGAAGCGATGGGAGAAGGAATCCGCGTAGCGAGGGAAAATACGACGGGAGGGGAAGCAATCAAGGCTGACCATTCCGTCTCTTCGGCCCCCTAGGCCGCCCCAAGCACTTCATCAATGAACGCCGCGACGACTTCCTCGACTCTGCTTATATTGATTTGGTGCAAGGGCATATTGACAATGGTCCTAGCTTCCCTTCCGGTTCCGTCGCTAACCTCCACTTGCCTTCGGTAGCGGTAAGGGACGTTCTTCTTGGTAGTCTCCCACTCAAATGAGTCGCAAGTAATCCGAACGCATCCTTCCGCGGCATTCAGGGTGAAAACCAAGCCGGCGTGCCGGGGCCCGCCGATGAGCAAAAAAGTTACTCGGTCTTTGCCTTGTGGTGAAGAAATCTCGGCTCGAAGAGCGCCTACCCTTCGGTCCCTCGCTACCCCCCAGGTAACGCTCTCAGGCGATTCTGAGTCGATATCGTCTTTCATGCGGTGAAGGGTCGGCAGAATCACGTTCTCTACGTCACTCGCAAAGTTATCCCGCGCTTGCTGCCCCGATACGCGGAGCACGTCGGATGCTCGTTTCTCATCGGCAGCGGCTTGATCCTTTTCGTAAAACTTCCGAACAGATGATCTGATGCGTTCACTCGGATCGTCCATAGTTGCGCCTTCCCGGCGGAAGCTCCGCCTATCACGCCCCGCGGAGAGCTGGAGGGTAAGATTCCACACCCGGCACATTTTAGCGAGGGCGGACGGGGAAATCTATGAATCTCAAAAATTCCGCCTTATAACGCTGGACATTTCCTCCTTGCTCACGCATAATAGGTCATCATGAACCGCATGGAACCGAAGCGTCAAGCCACCATCATCGCCGCCCTGGTCGAAGGGGTCGGCATCCGCTCGACCTGCCGGATGACGGGCGCCTCCAAGGGTGCCGTGACCAAGCTCATCGCGGATCTCGGGCCGGTGTGCGCGGCCTACATGGACCAAGCGTTTCACGACCTGCCGTGCAAAACCTTAGAAGTTGATGAAATTTGGGCGTTCTGCTACGCCAAGGCCAAGAACGTTCCCGAAGAGAAGAAGGGAACCTTCGGCTTTGGCGACGTCTGGACGTTTACGGCGATCGATGCCGACACGAAGCTGATTCCGTCCTACATGGTCGGTCCCCGCGACGCCGGCACCGCCACCGAGTTCATGCAGGATCTCGCGGGCCGGCTCGCGAACCGGGTTCAGATCACGAGCGACGGCCTGAAAGTCTACGTGGGCGCCGTCCTGGACGCTTTCGGCGGAGACGTTGACTACGCCATGCTTCAGAAGATCTACGCGCCTGCCCCGGGCGGAGAGACGCGCTACTCCCCGGCGCAGTGCATCGGAGCGCAGAAGCATGCTATCTCAGGCAACCCTGAGTCGGCGCGGGTGTCGACGTCCTACGTCGAGCGGGCGAACCTGTCCATGCGGATGGGGCTCCGGCGCTACACCCGCCTGACGAACGCCCACAGCAAAAAGCTGGAGAACCACTGCGCGGCTCTTGCTATATTCTTTATGCACTACAATTTTGCGCGGATTCACTCCACCATCCGCTGCTCGCCCGCGATGGCGGCCGGGGTCACCCCGCACCTCTGGTCGATCGCGGAGATCGTCGCGCTGCTGCCGGTCGAGGCGCCGAAGAAGCGGGGACCTTACAAGAAGCGGGAGGCGTAGCGGGGAGCCGTAGACGGGGCCGGCCCCGCGTTCGGGGCCGGCAAGGGACGCTTCAGTATCCGCCCTACTTCTTCCGCTGGCTCCGGATATAGGGCAGGTAGCCGTCGAAGAAGGCGAGCGCCGCCAGCAGGGCCAAGGGCAGGAACACGTAGAAGAGATTCATTTCTTTCGCACCTCCGGGTCCAACCGGATCCCCGCGTACAGCAGCGCGATCCCGGATAAGATCCAAACAATGACGCCGAGGGTCGCTTTGCCGAACCAAGCGTCTAGGGACGCGAACACTACGACCAGCAAGCCGCCTTCCCGGAGGGCCTCGCAGTACAGCGCAAAGGCTCTCTCGCGGTTCACCGGGGGGCTTGCCCTACAACGTACCGCACCTCCCGATCTTACACCCAAACTATACAAACGTATAGTCCGCGCTCACCGGGCAGGTGGCCCAACGGAGCCGGGCTTACCCTGGCGCAGATGGGGGCCGGCCCCACCCGCCCAAATTTCAAAAAGACCCAGTACCCAGTTTTTCGCCTCCCCCCTCTCGTTCCCGATGACCTCCCCTCTATCTTTCAGCCGCTCCCCCTGACTCCCCGGACCCTCCCTCTCGTTTTTCGTCAGCTCCCCCTCATTCCCGAAGACAGGGAATCAGAGGGAGCGAGCCGGGAACGAGGGGAGGGACCGAAAAACGAGGGGCGGCATGCTCCCCCTGATTCCCGGAAGCAAAATTTCAGGGGGAGGAGACGCGGGAGCGGAGGGGAGAGACCGCGATCCAGCGGGCGCAGGTCGAAAAGCGGCACCGCGAGCCGGGCGAGAGAGGGCTACTCGGCTCCAACCGCAGAAGGTCCAGGCCGACGCTGAGGGTCAGGTCTACCTTCTCCAGACGGACACTCTCGAGGTCTTCCCGGTCGGCAAGGCCGGAGCGCTGGGAAATCCAACCGAGCTCGAGGCGGCGCCCCCGCTCAACGCGCCGGTCCTCGACGCCGCGATGGGACCGGGCGGGCCGGGCGATGGGCTGCTCCGTCTGCCCTTGGAGTTGCGCTGGTTCGTCGCGGGTCAGGAAAAGAGCTTGCCGCCGATGAGCTGGCGCCCCTGGGGGGTCGGATATCTCCGCACGACGCCGGTCGTCAGCGTCGTGCCCCTTCCCGCGCCGGTCCATGGAATCGTCGTCCGCCACCCCGGAGACGAGGGTCCCTCCGTGCCCCGGGGGGTCCTGGAGCTCTCCGGCGAATTACTTCCTCTCCAAGGTCGCCCGCGAGATCGGCCGGCTGACCGGTTGGCGGGAGAAGATCTTCGGCCGCCGGTACCAGGCGATCTAGATCAGCGACGAGCCCGAGGCGCAGATCGCGCGACTCCGGTACGTCCTCAGCCACGGCTGCAAGGAGAATCTGGTCGAACGCCTTCGGGACTGGCCGGGAGTCCACTGCGTCGAGGCTCTGACCACCGGCAAGACTCTCGAGGGTTGGTGGTTCGACCGCACCCAGGAGTACCTCGCCCGCCGCCGCGGCGAGTCCTTCGGCACCTACCAGTATGCGACCCGCGAAACCCTGGAGCTCGCTCCCCTCCCCTGCTGGAAGCACCTCCCGCCGGAGAAGCGGCAGGAGCTCGCCGTCGCCATGGTGTCGGAGATCGAAGCGGAAGCCGCCGACCGCCGGGAGCGGACCGGAGTGCCGGCCCTCGGTCCCGCGGCCATCCTGGCCCAGAGCCCCGAAAGTCGTCCCCTCAAGACCAAGCGCTCGCCCGCGCCGGCCGTCCACGCCGCGAGCCGCGCCGTCCGCCGCGAGCTGCGCAACGCCTACTTCCTCTTCGTCGCCGCCTACCGGAGCGCCGCCGAGAAGCTCCGCGCCGGGCACCGCGACCCGCCCTTCCCCATGGGCTGCTTCCCGCCGCCGCTGCCCTTCGTGGGCGGATAGGCGGCGGATCGCCGTCGCGGCTTGAAGACTCCCCACATCCCAGCTCTCGGGACAGAGAGCCCTGGGATACGTGTGTCCAGACGAGCCCGGAAACCGCGCATTCGAGGTCGCCGACCCGGCAAATCGCCTCTAAACCGCGCCCCAGCGACCCCACCATCGCCCAAGAAGCCCGCGACGATCACCTCGCCCCCCATTTTCAGCCGCGGTCGCCGGCCGAAGCGCGGCTACCTTCAACTTTTCGGGTGGCACCTCTTCCCGGGCGCCTCTTCCGGGCGCCAGGCTGAAGATCGACCCCTACGCCTACCTGCGCGACGTCCTGGAGCGGCTCCCCACCCACTCCCCGGCCGCCCTCGCTGAGCTCACCCCGCAGGCCTGGAAGCTCTCCCAGGTCGCCCCACAGGCCGCCTGACCGCCCCCGCCCTCCGGACGGCGTGGGACCCGACCGGGCCGACATGGGGTTCACCGTACGCTTACTGGATTTCTGGCGGAGGCCGACAGCAGGAGAGCACCCGGCGACCTCCCCGGAATGAGAGTGAACGAGCCAGGACGCGGCAGTTGAGGTATTCTAGGGCGTACTCTAACCTCCCTACCCTGAAAGGGACGCCACATGAAACTCCAACTGATAAAGGCCCCCCTAGATTCACCAGAGTATCTAGTCGACAAATGGTACATGCCAGTCGATCTACTCTCTGTAGCTGCGGCAGCCAATAGAGATCTATATGAGGTAGAAATTCTCGACGGAACACTGCTATCCCTCTCTACCATTTTAGAGCGGCTCGATGGAAGCGCCGACATTGTAGGCCTAGCCTATACCATCCTTTCGGCCTCCTCTGCCGGGAGAATAGCTGCCCAGGCACGACGGTCTGGAGCACTCGTAATATCAGGTGGCCAAGCGGCAACGGCTAATGCAGCGGTACTGGCGTCGCATCCGGACATAGACGCCGTTGTCGTCGGCGATGGGGAACCAGCTATCAGAGCATTGACTAAGTCAGCGAATCCGCAGCGACTAGATCTTCGGGCAGTTCCTAATCTCGCATTTAAAAATGAAGGCCAGGTTCGCTACACGGAATCTATTAAGGAAGACCTATCTGTCGTGCCCTTTATAGACAGGACTATCGGCGGACTTATTCCGGAGGATTACATTTCTCAATTTGCCCTGTCCAATACGATGAAAAACATCATTTGCGAGCGGCCCACCAATCTTTACTCACGGCGCGGTTGTCCACGAGCATGCAGTTTTTGCGCTCGCATTGACAAGACGGGCTGGAGGGAGCGAGACATCAATCTCTTTGGCCATGAAATTCGCACCCTCATCGAACTCTATGATGTTGATTACATCCTCGATATGTCTGATACCTGGGTGCAGCGCGCATGGACTAATGATTACCTCCACTACTTCACTGACCACCTTTCCGATCTGGACTTCAGGATGCATGTGTTCGCCGATGTCCGAGATATAAACGATAGCTCCGCCGAACTTATGGCGGCTGTCAATATTGACCAAGCCTTACTCGGCATTGAATCCGGCTCACCTAGAATACTCAAAATGAACGGTAAATTCTACACCCGCGAGCGAATACTGTCCGCAGTGGAAAGCCTTTGCTCACGAGGCATCGGCATTTACGCTTCCTTTGTAATCGGATTGATCGGAGAGGATCTGGAGAGTATCGAAGAAACACGTTCTTTGTTCGCTGAACTTCGATCATTTCCCGGAGTTCGCTGCTACTGCAACATCGTTCTCCCCTTGCCAGGGAGCCCCTTATGGGCTCCATTCACTCAGGACATCGATCAGAAGAAGCCTTGGATCTCCAACCCTTTCTTCTATGACTCAGATGATATGAGAAATTTATTCCTTCAGAACCATACAAATGTTGATCTGGAAACCTTGAAGGCTGTGCGCGCCGAACTTCTCTCCCTCAATGGGCTGGAGGTTCTTGAATACGCACGATAACCCACGACAACCTTGTCAAGACGTACAAGCGCGATATGCCAACCTTATGCCAACCTAAGAAAGGCGCGCGCGCACACGCTCATATAGACGAGGAAGAAACTGAAATATTAGGAGTGAAATAAGGGCTACGGGCAGCGAAAGCGTAGCGGTTTCTGGAGTCAACGAGCTAGCAACGCTCAGTGTAATCACAAAGAGGAGAGTGACAACCAAGCTCCAGAAGACGGCAGACCTGTTCAAGCGCCAAAAGAAGGACCCGAAAACTACGGGGAACAATGCCAGATTTAAGCTCAACAGAGAAAATGCGAGTGCGAGAATTTTCTGGTACACGACCGCTATTGCCAGAGCCAAGATCACAAAGCCAATCATAGAAAACCGCGTCATTTTCTTCATTGATTCGTCGGTGAAGCGACTGGTGTAGTTCTTCAAGTCTCTCGTTATTATACTAGAGACAACGAAAGTCACAGTGTCTGAAGACGATAGTGCGACCGCGTAGAGAAGAACGAGGCCAAATTCTTTAATTCCATATGGGAGTAGTCGTGAAAATCCCGCAACCAAAGCATCTTCGGGCTGAATGTTCAAATTGGCCCGCTTGGTGGCCAGCCCTACGGTGGTAACGATTATGGCCAGAAGAGGCAGAATCAACGCTCCATAACCAAACCCCCTTCTGAGATTCTTTTGATCTTTGGCCGCGAATACCCGCTGCCAAAGGTCTGGAGCCACAAGCACACCCAAACCCGCCAGTACGAGGAATCCGAGAGTATTGCCGACCCCCATCCCTGAGAGATCTAAATCGGTTACTCTAATTTCCGATTTCCTGCTCAAATAATACCCAACACAAACTGTCATCAATATCATAATCAGAAATTGGTAGAAATCAGTCCGCACAACTGCCTTAAACCCTGCCATAAGAAGATAGCTCAAAATAATACAGCCTCCGACTACAACTGAGCCACCATAGCCAAGGAAGGGGAATATTTGGGCCAGCACCTTGCCGCTTATTATAAAATTAACCACCAGGTACACAAAAAACTGGAGGCAGAGGAAAATCGAGAACATAACGCCGTTCCTGGAACCGAATAACCTATAAAAGTATTCAGGCATGGAATAAACGCCCATTGAATCGGCTTTTACCTTTATCTTGGACGCAAGCTGGCGGAACAGTAAAAAGCCCAGGGAAATTCCTACAAAAAACCACAGCGCCGAAAAACCAAACTGGTAAACATAGGCAATATAGATCGATAGCGCAGCACCATCAAACACTCCAGCTGTCATGGTCGCGACCATCTGAATGCCGCCCACCTTACGATCGGCGATCATAAAGTCCTCTTCGCTCTCCTTTCGGGAAGCGAAGATGCCGATAATCACCGCAATGGCCGCATATATTAGAAAGAAAGATAGGCTCAACCCAAAGTCTACGTTCATAGAGCTCCCCTCAGAAGGGTATCCCACGCCGCTAGGGGTGACCCTTCGGCGCCCATGAGACCTTTTAAGTGTCTGAAGAAATCCGAGGATGTAAATTTACCGATTGACTCATCCTCTAACACTCCCGACTCCATTAGCCCCCCTTGGCCAACCAAGTCAGCATCGAAAGGAAGAGTAACCGTACTCAGTTTAACCCTTGACTGATTTAAGGCACGACCAAGAATCGGGGCTTCAGGTAGAAACTCGGCGTAGGAGCGCGTTTCCTCGGCTATCTCTAATAGGTTATGCGGGGCACCAAAGAAATCTCTGACGCGCTGATTAGCCTTATTTACAAACCACACCGGAGGCCGCCTCATAGGAACTAGCCTCAAATCCCCTAGCTCCAATAGAGTTCCTCGGATATCTGGGATGAACGGAGTGCTGATAATAACCGGGCAGCCTCTCGGCAGTTGTCCAACATAAACTAACGTCAAGAGTGAGTGAGGGTCAAATCCTGGCGAATTGTCGATCAGAATTAGCTTATACCTAGTGGAGAGCCCAGAGATTAGCGCGTCAAGAAATTCTATGAATGAAGTCCGATTGTTTGAAATCGCTTGCACTAGGTACCTGTTGGTTCTCGGCCAATCAGCGAGAGTTAGTAAGCCAATATTCTTCCCGACGCGCGGCAAAGTAATCGGAGCAACACACGCGAGGACTTCCGCGGCTCCAGGAGCCCCGAAATTAAAGCTTTTGTCTGACTGCTCTATGTTGAACAGCGTGTTGAGGTAGGGGATGGGCTCACCAACGTTAGATCGACCATCCGGAGAA
Source organism: uncultured Acidobacteriota bacterium (assembly GCA_963756595.1). Taxonomy (GTDB): domain Bacteria; phylum Acidobacteriota; class Thermoanaerobaculia; order Multivoradales; family UBA5704; genus DATARR01. The sequence goes on along the minus strand of CAVWOZ010000057.1, from coordinate 80,010 downwards.
AGGAGATACTGCCATACCGGCCCGGTCACGTCGAAATCGACAACACAAACCTCTCCACTGGCAGCTCCTAAATACCATAGCAGAATAGCCATGATTATGGTTGATTTTCCGACTCCTCCCTTTCTCGATCCCACCGCCAAGACAGATGCATCCATCAACTCACTTAAAGAGACTTTGGGTACTGTTTCGGCAAAATCCAGAAAGGAAAAAACCTCGCTGGCCAGACCTAGATTGAGGAGCTGAGAAAGGCGAAAGGAAACTTCCCTTGATATTCCCGATTCTGGACTTCTAATCGTGGAGCGGACACCTTCTTGACGTCCTGAAGCAGCAGCCAGAAACTCTAAAATATGCGCAACGGTTTCCGATGGAAGGTCATCCAATCCCAATATCAAGCAACCGAGCAAAACTCCTCCGATCTCTCTAGAAGCAACGGAATCGAGACGAAGCATGAGCGAGAGTTCTTTTTTCATTACGTCCACTATAGATTTTTGATCTTTCTCGTTTCCGACACTTAAAAGCAGAACTGCTTTAAGCTCGGCATAGGACTTACACTCGGCAGGTGTTAAATTCTTGACCACGTCGCCCCGAGATTGAAGTATTATCCTCGACGCCGCAGTGAAAAGATTTTTTTGGGCAAGTACCTTTGATCTTATATCGTGAGAACTTAAACTTGCATCCCCAGAGATAGACGCATACAATTCCGTGAATTCTGAGAATATAGAGCTAATGGCTTTCATTGTGATAGCTTTCTGAGAACTTCAAGCCTTCGATGCTGGGATGCGCAGACGCAGAAGAATTCCATAAATTTTGAGACCAACTCAGGAGTCATGTTCCCCGAATTAACGAAACCTGCCTTAACATGATGCCTAAGGTCTACACACTTCTCTGCCTCTGTCTCGAGCTGAGAGGAGACAAAAGCCTCAATTATCTTATGCGCTTCGGAACAGGAAGCTTCGCGGCTAGGGTGCACCGTCCCAACGACTTGCCACAGATTTGACGTACGCTCTGCCTCCGTAGGATCGGAGACACTGAATCCGGCGGCTTCTAAGACTTCGGTAATAGTCTCTGCTGAATACCAGACGGCTTCCGCCTCCCATTCAACCTTGACGTGCTCGATGGAAACGTTATCTGGCCATGGAGCCAAGCACCACTCGACGGCCGGATCTAAGACAACAATTCTTCCATCTTGGTCGAGGTACCTCGCTATGACATTTAGGATATTGAACAAACCCGAAGGGTCAATTTCGTGAAGGACGTTGGACAGATAGATTATATTGAACGTCTCCCCCAAGCCTCCAAGAATACAACTTAGAATTTCATGTTGATGCATGTCAAAATTAATAAGCTTTAGGCAGGCGAAGCATGACCTGTCGCAGACCTTAGCTTGCCTCTCTAAACTCTTCCATCGAGGATTCTCAGAGCTATAAATCCGATCAATTGCAACATATCGCAACGGCTTTTTATAGTGTTTCTTCTTTTTATGACTTTTGAGTAATTTCTCCAGAAGAAGGCAGTCACCGGAACCCAGATCAAGGATCTTAGCCCCTTTTTCCGGGTCGGGGGGATTATGGAGAGCCAAATTTAGCAATACATCAAATCTATCAGGGTTGTGCTTTTCTGACGGGCCCGGAGCAAAGGCCTTCTTAAGGAATTGATAGAGCTTGTCAAGCTCAAGCAGCGCATTCTCGGCAGGACTCGGATGGAGAGCTTCTCTAAACAGGATCGCTGCCTCTTCAGGGAGCTGCACTCTCGGTGTCGTCACGGCTACCTCATAGCGAAAGCCTGAACCAGTTAGACAAGTTGTCCCCCAACAAACCCTAGGACTCCGCGGCGCTTGTTTATTCTCGCATATTACTTGGAGATGCCCGCCAATTCAAGACCTTGCCCGAGTTGGGTAACGCACATGCGCATTCGTCTATTTGACGACGCCGAATCCTCGACCTGATGTAAGGAGGAAAGGGCCTGTCCAACTAGGTAAGAACAGCAGCTTGCTCCCTTCTTCATCACCAATTCATACAACGTTCTTTTGTGAACCACACACTAACGCTATGGGTGGTCTGGCGTTTAGCTCGAGGGAGATAGAAGTCGCCATGTAGCTATCCCGAGCCTCTGGCTGTCATACGGGAACGGCCACCAAGTTGGGACCCCTATCCAGCAGCGAAGTCTCGGTCGGTAAACTCGCGGACGCGAAGAAATTCAAGGACCTCCGCGAAAATCTCCCCCTGACTTGGCCTGACCTAATATGCCTGCCGTAGAATCTCTCTCCCTCCCAGACCACGCACTTCCTGTAGCATCCACCCCCATCCCTTAGGAGCGTCCGCCATGACCCCTACCCTCTCAACGCGGGAAAACCTCCCGTCCCGGCTCCTCGCCGCCCTCCGCCGCCTCCACTGGAAGGACGTCCTCATCGGCGTCCTCGCCCTCCTCTTCCTCTCCATGTCCGCCTACGCCTTCCGCGCCCCCCTCTCCAAGGCGCTCGCGAAGTTCAAGGCGGGGGCGAAGGGGGGGAGACGGTTTCGGTGTTTGATGTGGTGGTGGACCGGCAGGGGCGGCAGTACTTCGATGTCTTGTTCGACAAGCCTTTGGGACAGGGGAAGGTGGGGGAGGTGCTCGATCCGGCTCCGGCGAAGATCTTTCCGGCGTTGGGCGGGTCCTGGAAGTGGCAGGACACCAATGCTTTACGGTTCACGCCGAGCGGTGGGCTGCCGGTGGCCAGCGAGTACAAGGTGGAGCTCGATCCGGCGAAGGTGGTGAGCGGGACGCAGGTGTTCAGCGGCGAGACGGAGCTCACGGTCAAGACGGACAAGTTCCTGGTCGAGGAGGTGACCGTCCTCGAGGAGCCGGCGCTCGAGGGGAAGGGGAAGGTGGTGTTCCGGGGGGAGCTGCGGTTCAACTACGCGGTCGATCCCAAGACGCTCGCTCCCCTGGTCAAGCTGGCCGATCCGGACAAGCCGGGGGGGACGGCGGTCACCCTGGAGACGGAGTACAACAGCCAGGTCGTGGGCTACCGCACGGAGCCGGTGCAGAAGCGGAAGGAGGAGCGGAAGATCGAGCTGACGATCGCCCCATCCCTCACCCCGGCGCAGGGGAACGTGCCGCTCGGCGAGGAGTACAGGAAGGAGATCGCGGTCGGCTCGAGCACGCAGCTCGCCGTGCGCAAGGTGGAGACGCAGCCGGGGCCGCGCGAGTCGACGCTCAAGGTCACCTTCTCCTCCCCGGTCTCGGCCGCCGTGGCGGAGAAGTACGTGACGATCGAGCCGGCGCCGGGCGGCAACAACAAACCGCGCTTCGCCGCCGACCGCACGGAGCTCTCGATCACCGGCGAGATGACCCCCGGCGAGAGCTACACGCTGAAGATCGCCCAGGGGATGCCCGCCACCGACGAGGCGGTGCTCCAGAAGCCGTTCGAGCAGGAGGTCGACCTGCCGGACCTCGACCCCACGGTCGGCTTCCAGAGCCAGGGGATGTTCCTGTGGTCCGGCGGCAAGCATGCCGTGGCCATGGAGGCGGTTAACGTCCCCAAGGTCAAGATGACGATCGACCGCGTCTATCTCAACAACCTCTTCTTCCTCTTCACGTACGGCGGCTTCTTCGAGGAGGAGAGCGGCTACGTCGGCGAGCTCCAGCACGCCCTCGGCGACCGCCTCAAGGAGGTGACGCTGAACGTCGGCGGCGGCAAGAACAAGAAGCGGACCTTCCCGCTCGCCCTCGACAAGTGGATCAATACCAAGGAGCCCGGCCTCTACCGCGTCTCGGTGGGGCAGCCGGATTCGGAGGAGGCGGCGCAGCGCTGGCTGCTGCTGACCGACCTCGGCGCCGTGGCCAAGCGCGGGCCGGCGGGGGAATTCCTGGTCTGGGTGTCGTCGCTCAAGGACCTCGCGGCGGTGGGAGACGCCAAGGTCACCCTGATCTCGGACCAGAACCAGGTGATGGCCTCCGGGCGGACGGACGGGACGGGGGTGTGGAGGACTATTTCCGGAAAAGCCGATCCCAAGGCGCTCGCCAAGGGGACCCCCTACATGGTGACGATCGAGAAGGGGGACGACTTCACCTTCCTCCTCCTCCATACGATGACCATCGACTCGACCGGGCTCGACGTCGGCGGCGCCGAGGCCGCGGGGGAGGGGTACACGGCGTTCCTCTACGGCGAGCGCGATCTCTACCGGCCGGGGGAGACCCTGAAGGGATTGACGGTGGTGCGCGACGGCGCGCTCCACATCCCCCCCACGATGCCGGCGCTGCTGCGCCACCGCGATCCGCAGGGGCGAGAGATCGAGACGCGGCGTTTGATGATCGGCGACAAGGGCTTGGCCCCCTTCGAGCTCGCCCTTCCCGCCTATTCGCTGACCGGCGTGCACACGCTGGAGCTGGAGGTGGCGCAGAAGGTGATCGGCCAGTACCGGTTCCACGTCGAGGAGTTCGTGCCGGACCGGATCTCGGTGGCGATCGTGCCGCCCAAGGCGAACATCGGGCCGGGGCAGACGCTCGAGTACCAGGTGAATTCGAGCTACCTGTTCGGGGCGCCGGCGGCGGGGCTGCCGGTCGAGACGCGGGTGCGGCTCGCCGACTCGACGTTCGCCCCCAAGGGGTACGAGACGTTCTCGTTCCGGAACGCCGACCGCAAGCTGGACGACAAGGAAGTGCTCTCCACCACCGGCAAGCTGGACGACGAGGGGGGCTCCAAGTTCAAGGTCGAGATGCCGGCCGGGGCGCCGGTCCCCTCGTCGCTCGAGGCGGTGATCACGGCGCGGGTCCAGGAGCAGGGGGGGCGCGGGGTGGCGGCGATGCAGCGCCTCCAGGTGCATCCCTATCCGTATTACGTCGGGCTGCGGCGGGCCGGCGGCGGGACCACTCCGGAGGAAGGGTTCGCCACGCCGGGGCAGCCGGCGGGGTTCGAGTACGTGGCGGTGACGCCGGACGGCAAGGAGACCGCGTCGGGGGCGTTGCGGGCCGACCTCTTCGAGGACCGCTGGAACACCGTGCTGCGCAAGACCCCGGCCGGCGGCTGGCGCTACGAGACGACGCGCGATCCGGTGCTGATCGCCTCGAAGACCATCGCCCGCGGCAAGACGCGCGGCGGCTTCGACCTCACCCCGCGCGCCTACGGCAGCTACCGGGTGGTGCTGACCGACGCCGAGTCGCAGGCGTCGTCCGAGGTCGAGTTCTACGCCTCGGGGTGGGGGACCTCGCCGTGGGCGATCAAGAACCCGTCGCGGCTGGAGCTCGACCTCGACAAGACGGAGTACGCGGCGGGGGACACGGCGACCGTGCAGGTGCGGGCGCCGTTCCCGGGCAAGCTGCTGCTGACCGTCGAGCGCGACCGGGTGCTCGACACGCAGATCTATGAGATGAAGGGGAACACGGCGAAGATCCAGGTGCCGATCAAGGGGGAGTACCGGCCGAACGCCTACGTCACGGCGACGCTGGTGCGCAAGGTCGGCGACCTCGAGGCCGGCTCGGCGGGGCGGGCGTTCGGAGCGGTGCCGCTCCCGGTGAACCGGACCTCGAACCACCTGGCCCCCGTGATCACGGCGCCGGACCAGATGCGGCCGGGGCGTGAGCTGGCGATCGCGGTCAAGACCGTCCCCAACGCGGTGGTGACGGTGGCCGCGGTCGACGAGGGGATCCTCCAGCTGATCGCCCAGAAGACGCCGGAGCCGTTCGACTTCTTCTACCGCCGGCTGGCGCTGGGGGTGATCTCCTACGACACCTTCAGCCTCCTCCTCCCTGAGCTCAAGAGCCTGGCGCCCGGCGGCGGCGAGGGGGCGGAGGGGATGAGCCAGTACGTGCGGACGGAGGGGATCCGCCGCACCGAACCGGTCGTCTTCTGGTCCGGCCCGCGGACGGCGGACAAGGACGGCAACCTCAAGGTCGCCTTCAAGGTGCCGGAGTTCCAGGGGGCGCTGCGGATCATGGCGGTGGCGATCGCGGACGACCGCTTCGGCTCGTCGTTCCGCCTCACCCGGGTGCGCGATCCGCTGGTCCTCCTCCCCACCCTGCCGCGCATCCTGTCGTTCGGCGAGACCCTCCAGGTGCCGGTCACGGTGCGGAACGACACCGGGAAGCCGGGGGCGATCACGGTCGGGCTGTCCGCTCAAGGGCCGGTCAAGATCGAGAAGGGGACGCAATCCGTCGAGATCCCGGCCGGCCGCGAGAAGACGGTCTACTTCACGGTGAAGACCGGCAACGGCGCGGGGAACGTCGCCTTCCTGGCGACGGCGGCGGGGAACGGCGAGCAGTCGCGGTCGACCACCAACGTCTCGATCCGCGCCGATCTGCCGGAGCTGCCGGTCGAGGAGGTCGGCGGGATGAACGCCGCGACCCTCGACCTCGCCGGCAAGGATCTCGACCGCTTCCGGCCGGAGACGCTGCGCCGGACGGTGCGGGTGAGCCCGATCCCCCTCGTGCAGTTCGCCGGGAAGCTCGAGCACCTGCTCCACTATCCCTACGGCTGCCTGGAGCAGACGACGTCGAGCGCCTTCCCGCTGATCTACGTGGGGGACATCGCCAAGGCGCTCGATCCGGGGTTGCTCGATCCGAAGAAGGGGCATGCGGACCCGGCGGTGCTGGTGCAGGCCGGCATCCGGCGGATCGCCACCATGCAGCTCCCCGGGGGCGGCTTCTCCCTCTGGCAGGGGGAGCAGCAGGTGCATCCGTGGGGGAGCGTCTACGCCACCCACTTCCTGGTCGAGGCGCGGCGGGCCGGGCATCCGGTGGAGGACGGCCTCTACCGCAACGCCCTGACCTGGCTCGCCGGCGAGGTGAAGGCCAAGGGAACGTACGGCAGCGAGGAGCTGCAACGCACGGTCTACGGCCTCTACGTGCTGTCGCGGGCCGGCAAGGGCGACCTCGGCACCATGGACTTCGTGCGCCAGAAGCACGCCAAGGAGCTCTCGGCTGAGTCGCGGGCGATGCTCGCCGCGGCCTACGCCGCGGCAGGGAACCCGCGGGCGACGGCCAGCCTGGCGGCGAACGTGGGGGCCGTGCAGGAGATCCAGCGGCAGACCGGCGGCAACTTCGACTCGGCGATCCGCAACCGGGCGCTGCTGCTGCTCGCCCTACTCGACGCCGATCCGCGGAGCCCGCAGATCCCCGCCCTGGTCGACCGGCTGGCGCGCGACGCCAAGACGGACTACTGGTGGACCACCCAGGAGGAGAGCTTCACGCTGCTGGCGATCGGCCAGTTCCTCCAGAAGCAGGCCAAGCAGCCGCCGTACAGCGGCACGCTGTTCGTGGGCGGCAAGAAGATCGGGACGTTCGATAACCGGACGGTGACCTTCCCGCCGATCCTGGGAGCCGGCGCGATCCGCCTCCAGATGAATGCCGGGTACAAGCCGGGAGCGGCGTTCTACAGCGTCCTCACCCGCGGCGTGCCGACCGACGACGCCTTCAGGCCGGCGAGCGAGGGGCTCCAGATCGAGCGCCAGTTCCTCGACCGCGACGGCAAGCCGGTGGATCTGAACGCCGTGCGGCAGGGGGATCTGGTGGCCATCAAGACGCGGGTGCGCAGCGTCTCCGGCGGGGTGCAGAACGTGGTGATCGTCAATCTCCTCCCCTCGGGGCTGGAGGTCGAGAACCCGCGCCTGTCGAGCACCGAGCAGCTCCCCTGGGTGACCGACGCCAACCTCCAGCCGCGCTCGATGGACCTGCGCGACGACCGCATCCTCCTCTTCGTGGACCTGCCGGCCGACAGCTGGCAGACGTTCTACACCCTGGTGCGCGCGGTGGCCCCAGGGCAGTTCCGGCTGCCGCCCGTCGAGGTGGAGGCGATGTACAACCCAGCCCTGCGGGCGGTGGGCGAGCGGGGGACGATGGAGGTCAAGACGCGGTAGGGGGAAGGTAGGAAGAGGCGCACGGGAACGATGCAGCACCGCCCCTGCGGGGCGGCCCTCATCACCCCGGCCCTCTTCTCCCCGCCTCCCACCGACCTCCGGGAGAAGAGGGGGGCCCTACGATGCACGGTAGGCCCGGGCCGGGAGTCTTTTTCCTCCCCTGTACTCGGGGGGAGGCCAGGAGGGGGCCTCAACCTCCCGAACAAGGAAGCGTGCCGGACTCCGGAACGCCCCCTCCCGGCCTCCCCCGAGTACAGGGGAGGAAAAAGACTCCCGGGAGGGAGCTTTAGCATCGAGAAAACGAAGATGACGATGGACACAACCTACACCCACCGCCGCCGGATCGCCCTGGCCCTCGCCGCCGCGATCCTCCTCGCCTCGCCGTACCTCTGGTTCCGGACGCTGGACCTCCTCTTTCCGTTCCCCTGGGAGCGGCTGGAGCGGCCGGCGGCGCGGGTGGTGGCGGACCGGGCGGGGGAGCCTTTGCGGTTCTTCCTGCCGGCGGACCAGCGGTGGCGGCTGCCGGTGCGGCTCGCGGAGCTCCCTCCCGAGGTGCGGAAGGCGCTGGTGGCCTCCGAGGACCAGCGCTTCTATCGGCACGGCGGGATCGATCCGCTGGCGGTGCTGCGCGCCGTGGGGTCCAACCTGCGGCGGCGGCAGGTGGTGTCCGGGGCGTCGACGATCACCATGCAGGTGGCGCGGATGGCCGATCCGGGGCGGCGGAACCTGGGGTCCAAGCTGCGCGAGAGCTTCCGGGCCCTCCAGCTCGAGCGGCGGTTCGGCAAGGACCGCATCCTCGAGATGTACCTCAACCTCACCCCCTACGGCGGCAACGTCGAAGGGGTGGGGGCGGCGGCGTGGTTCTACTTCGGGAAGGACCCGGACCAGCTCTCGCTCGGCGAGATCGCCCTGCTCACCGCCCTCCCCCGCTCGCCGCGGCGGTTCGATCCGACCACGCACCCCAAGGCGGCCCGCGCCGCCCGCGACCGGGTGCTCGGCCAGCTCGCCTCGCGCGGCGTCTTCTCGCGCCGGGAGCTCGACGCCGCCCGGCGCGAGCCGCTCCCCCAAGTCCGCCGCCGGCCGCCGTTCGCCGCTCCGCACTTCACCGAGATGGTGGCGGCGCAGTTTTCAGGGGAAGGGACGCCGGCGCGGATCCGCACCACCCTCGACCGCGCCACCCAGGAGATCGCCGAGGCGCAGGTGGCGCGGCGCATCCGCGAGCTGCGCGACCAGGGGATCGGCAACGCCGCCGTGGTGGTGATCGACAACGCGACCCGCGGCGTGCGGGCGATGGTCGGCTCGGGAGGGTTCCGCGAGAGCTACTTCCACGGCCAGGTGAACGGCGCGATCGCCCGGCGCTCCCCCGGCTCGACCCTGAAGCCGTTCCTCTACGCGATGGCGATCGACCAGGGGCGGCTGGTGCCGGACTCCTACATCCTGGACATCCCCACCGACTTCGGCGGCTACGTGGCGGAGAACTACGACGAGCGCTACCGCGGCCGGGTCACCGTGCGCGAGGCGCTGATCACCTCGCTGAACGCCTGCGCCATCCGCCTCCTCGCCGAGGTCGGCCTCCCCGAGTTCCACCATCTGTTGCGGCAGGGCGGGCTCTCGACCCTCGACCGGCCTGTGGCCTCCTACGGCCTCCCCCTGGTGCTGGGCGCCGGGGAGGTGCGCCTGCTCGACCTGGTGAACCTCTACGCCACCCTGGCGGAGGGGGGGAGGCACCGGCCGGTGCGCCTTCTCGAGATGGAGACCGAATCCCCTTCGCCTCCGGACCCCGTCATCCTCTTCTCCCCCGAGGCGGCACGGGCGGTGACCGAGATCCTCACCAACGTCCGCCGCCCCGACCTGCCGGAGGCGTGGGATCTCACCCGCGACGTGCCGGGGGTGGCGTGGAAGACCGGCACCTCCTACGGCCATCGCGACGCCTGGGCGGTCGGCTTCTCGTCGCGGATGACGATCGGCGTCTGGGTGGGGAACTTCGACGGCAAGCCGCGGAAGGGGATCTCCGGGAGCCAGCACGCCGGCCCCCTCCTCTTCGACCTCTTCCGGGCGCTCGAGAGCGGCGGCCGCGGGCCGGTGAAAGAGGAAGGGCTGGAGCGCGACGAGATCGAGGTCTGCGCCCTCAGCCATCAGCTGCCCGGGCCGTCCTGCCCGGAGCGGGTGCGCATTCCTTATCTTCCCGGCAAGTCGCGGCTCACCGCCTGCACCATCCACCGCCGGATGCTGGTCGACGCGAAGACCGGCGAGCTCCTCTCCGGCGACTGCGTGAGCCGGCGGCCCCACGAATTGCGTTCCTTCCTCCTCTATCCCCCCGAGCTGGTCGCCTGGTGGCGGTCGCAGGGGAACCCGGTGCAGGAGATCCCCCGCCTGAGCCCGGCCTGCGAGGGGGTGCCGGACGGCGATCCGCCGCGCATCGTCTCGCCGGACGCGACGACTCCCTACCGGCTGCGGCGGGACTCCCCCGTCGACTTCCAGCGGATCGCCCTGGTCGCCCAGGCCTCACCCGGCGCGCGGCACCTCTACTGGTACCAGGACGGCACCCTGGTGGCGACCACCGAGGCCGCGGCGGCAGGCGGGCGCTTCCTCGCCTCGGTCCGCGGCGAGCACCGGCTGGTGGTGACCGACGACCTCGGGCGGTCGGACGGGGTGACGTACAAGGTGGAGTAGGAGGGCTGGAATACTCCCCGGCCTCCCCGCCGTTCCCGAGGGAGAGACTCGTGGATTCAACATCGACGTTCGTCAATAGGGTAGCCCGGCATTTGACAGCGTGAACCCGGGGGGCGTAAATTCCCGGCAGTGGGAGTCGGTAAGATGCCAGTCCTGCGCAAGAGCGTGCCACTGCTTTTCGTCCTGACCCTGTTGGGCCTGGGCGGAACCCTGCGTGCCGAGGTCCACGTCGCGGGCGTCGGCGGCCGGGTGATCGGCGACGCCAACCCGCTCTCTTCCGTCCACCTCTACGCCATCCAGCTCGCCGACCTCTCCTGGACCAAGGCGTTGACGGACAGCAAGGGAAATTTCCTTTTCCCCGACCTTCCCGCCGGCCTCTACAAGATCATCGCTCACAAGGCCGGGTTCGTGCCGGCGATGATCCCGCTCAAGCGCACCACCGCCCAGGCCTACCAGAAGCTCGAGGTCCAACTCGCTGAGCGCCAGGCCGGGCGCGGGCGGGACGAGGACGACTTCTGGGCGATCCGGGCCCGTGTGCCGGGCGACGTGCTGCGCGACATCGAGACCTCCGAGGCGATCGCGAGCGGCATGATCTCGCCGACGCCGGAGCTCCCCCCCTTCCGGCTGAGCCCGACGGGCGGCGGAACGTCCAGGACGCAGATCGCCGCCGGCACCTTGGCGGGTGCGCTGGCCTCCAATTTCCAGGCCGAGATGCAGGCCCTGACGGGGGTCGACTCGATCGCCAACAGCGGCGGCCAGATGTCGGGCGCCAGCCTCGGCCTCAAGGGGCAGCTCGGGCAGACCCAGGTCGACCTGCAAGGGCGCTTCTCCCAGCTCAGCCCCGACGGGTCGTTCCAGCCCGGCGGCGGAGCTGCGCTAGGCACCGGCCAGACGACCAGCGTGGCGCTCGACGTCGCGCACGGACCGGGGAGCCGGCTGAGCTTCGTTTCGTCGAGCAACCGGATGTCGGGCCGTAGCGAATCCGGCATCGGCACGCCGGTCGACTTCGAGCACTACGGGTTCAACTATTCGCAGGCGATCGGCGAGAGCGGCCGCTCCGAGATTGCCGGCCACTACACCGCCGAGGACAACTTCCACCACCAGTCGGCGATCGATCCGCTGGCCATCCCGGGGCAGTCGCGGAGCCTGGCGATCGAGGCCTCCTATATCGAGACCTTCAGCGACCGCAACACGCTCCAGGCCGGCCTGCGCTACCGCGACCGCCAGTTCGGCCCCGGCGACGCCGAGCGCCTGAACGCTTCGGCGAGCAAGCTCTACGAGCAGCAGCAGGACCTCGCGAGCGTCGACCTGTTCAGCCGCGGCGGCCTGCGCGTCGAGCCGGCCGTGCTGCTCGAGTACGGCCTCTACAGCACGCTGTCGGACGGCACCCTGGCGCTCACTCCCCAGGGGGGCGTGGTGCTTCAGCTCGGCTCGGACTGGCAGCTCGAAACCTCGGCCGCCCACCGCGTCTACCGCGACCAGCCGACCACCCCTGACTTCCTCCCCACCCTCTTCCAGCAGCGCGACCTCTGCGAGCAGGGGAGCGAGTCGTGCTATCAGGTGAACCTCTCCCGCAAGGTGGGGGACGACTCGCTCACCTTCGGCGCCGTGCAGCACAAGGTGGGCGACACCCTCCGCCTCTACTTCAGCGACGACTTCTTCGACCGCGCCGAGAGCCTCTACCTGGTGCGCGGCGATCAGCTCCCCGAGCTGCGGGTCGGCTTCAAGCACAAGTTCGCGAAGAGCGTCGTCACCAAGCTCGACTCGAGCCTCGCCTCCGGCGGCGGCGGCGTGTTCGTGGCCGCGGACGGCCTGCCGTACGAGAATCGGGTGCGCTATCTGGTGACCTCGCTCGACACCAAGTTCCTCGGCAGCAAGACAGGGATCTTCGTCGCCTTCCACCGTCTCGAGCAGGGGCTCGATCCGGTCGGCGACGCGGCGGGGCGGACCGCCTCCCAGGTCAGCCTCCAGCGCCTCCAGGTGATGGTCAATCAGAACCTCAACTTCCTGATGAACCTCGCCTCCGATTGGGCCGTGCAGCTCAACATGGAGCTCAGCCGCGGCTTCGATCCCTCGACCGGCCTCGCCTCCGACGGCACCCGCCGGCGCATCCTCGGCGGCATCGCGGTCAAGTTCTAGGCCGTTCCCCCGCAGAATCCAACGGCCGGTTGTCTTCGAGGTCTTGAGGGCCTTCGAGCCCTCGTGCCCTGCGAAGGCCCTCACCCTCGGTCCCTCTCCCACCGCCTCCCACCCAACCGGGAGAGGGAGGGCCCTGCGCTCTGCGTATTCGTAGGTTGCGCTGCGCGCACCGCCAACGCTGACGTTGCGCACAGCGCAACCTAGGGCTCGTTCGATCTGCCTCCGAGAAGTGCCAGGGTCTTCTTCAAGAAGTGCCTGGCACTTCTCAAGCACTTCTCAAAACTCCTCTCCAGGCTCTCGCCCTCCTTCACCAAGCGCTTGAATCCAAAAAACCGGAGCGTCTCCGCTTTTCTGGAGTTGCACCTCGAAAACCATGGCAAAATCGGCACTTAGGGGGTGTTCAAAATGTCGTTGCGATGGCATAGAAAGTGCTTCTTCGCCCGATAGACCCCGAGGGTCTTCTTTTATTCTCTGCATGTCTTTATGACCGGAGCCCGCATCTTTCGCCTGGCGCTTGCCTTGGCGCTCGCCTTCCTCGCCGTGGGCCTGGGGGGGTTGAGCGTTTATCGCACGGTGCAGGCGTTCCAGCCGCTCGGCTTCGAGGCGGTGGCCAAGGGGGGCGGCTTTGACGTCGTCCAGGTCTACACGCCGAAGTCGGAATTGAGGCGGGGCGACCAGATCTTGCTGGTCAACGGCGGCGAGGTGGCGAGCCGCGGCCAGCTCGTCCAGCGCCTCGAGGAGCGTCCGGCGAGCGAGCTCACCGTGATGCGCGGCGAGCAGCTCAGCCAGGTCCGCTACGTGCGGCCGGCGGTGCGCTTCGACCTCGCCTATCTGATCCTGGCGGTGATCGGCGCCGCCTATCTCGGCGTCGGCCTGTTCACGCTGGTCCGCCACGCCGGGCGCCAGAGCTTCCTGTTCTACCTGTGGTGCCTGACCTCGGCGATCCTCTACCTGCTGAGCGCCACGCCGCCGGTGGACGTGCTCTACAAGGCCACCAGCCTGTTCGACGCGTTAGCGTACATTTTCCTGCCGGCGTTGACGGTCCACCTCTTCCTGGTGTTCCCGACCGTCCTGGCGGGGAGCGAGCGCTTCCGGCGGCTGATCCCGTTCCTCTATCTCCCCGCGGCCGTCCTGTGCGCCCTCGCGCTCGACGAGATGCTGTTCAACGGCCGGTTCATCTTCGGCCGGCCGACCGTGGCGCGCGTCGGCGCCTTCGACCGCCTCCAGATGGTCCATTTCGCCGTCTTCGCGCTGGCCGCGGTCGTGATCCTCTTCCGGCGCTTCCGGCGCGGCGGCTCCTGGGAGCAGCACCGGCAGCTGCAATGGATCGCCTACGGCGTCGGCGGCGGCTACCTGCCGTTCCTGCTCCTCTACTACGTGCCGACGGCGCTGAATCTCGCCGTGCCGATGGCTTTGAGTGCACTCGCCGTGGTGCCGCTCGCCCTCGTGCCGCTCACCTTCGCCTACGCCATCCTGCGCTACAAGCTGTGGGACATCGAGGTGATCGTACGCGACACGATCTCCTGGACGCTGACGCTGCTGCTGGGGATCATCGGCTTCTCGCTGATCAACCTGGCGGTCGACCGCGGGATCTCCGAGCAGATGTCGCTCGCCCGCAACCTGCTGTCGTTCGTCTCCGGCCTCGGCATCGCGAGCCTCCTGGTGCCGACGCGGTCGGCGATCTCCTCGACCCTCGAGCGCCTCCACTACCGCGACACCTTCGGCAAGCGCCAGGCGCTCACCGGGTTCGGCCGCGAGATGCTCCACGAGCGCGACCTCGGAAAGCTCTGCGCGGCGCTCCTCGACCGCATCGGCGACGGCGTCTCGCTCGAGCGCGCCAACCTCTACCTCGCGCAGGGGGAGACGCTGCTCGCCGTCCGCCCGGAGGCCGACCTGCCGCCGCGACTGGCGCTCGACGCCCTCGGCGCCGAGCTCTGGGGGCGCAGCTTTCTGCCGCTCTCCGGCATCGCCATGCCCGGCGAGCCGCTGTCGCTCTCCACCCGCCTGTTCGTCGCCGGCTACCGCTACGCCTTCCCGCTCTCCATCCGCGGGCGGGGGATCGGCATCGTCCTCACCGGCTTCCGGCGCGACCACGCGCCGCTCAACAGCGAGGACACGGCGCTGATCCGCCACCTGCTCGACCAGGCGGCGCTCGCCATCGAGAACGCCCAGCTCGTCGGCCAGCTCCAGGTCCGCCTCGAGGAGGTCGAGCAGCTCCAGCGCTACACCGAGGGGATCTTCGAGTCCTCCCCGGCCGGCATCGCGGTGCTCGACGGCGACCGCCGGCTGGTCTCGGTCAACGGCGCCTTCGCCCAGCTCGCCGGTTTCGGCGCCGGGCAGCGCGCGGAGCTGATCGGCCGCAGCCTCGAGGAGACGCTGCCGGTCGAGCCGATCCCCGCGCCCGGCGAGGGGCCGATCGAGGTGAGCTGGTGCGATGCCGCGGGGACCGAGCACCACCTCCAGCTCTCGCTCGCCGCCTTCGACCGTGGCTGGCGGCAGGGGCTCTACGTGCTGGTGGTGCACGACGTCTCCGAGCGGGTGGCGATGGAGAACGCGCTGCGCGAGAAGGACCGCCTCGCCGCCCTCGGCATGCTGGCGGCCGGCGTGGCGCACGAGGTCAACACGCCGATCACCGGCATCTCGAGCTACGCCCAGATGCTGCTCGACGACACCTCGCCGGACGACCCGCACTATGCGATCCTCAAGAAGGTGGAGCGCCAGACCTTCCGCGCCGCGCGGATCGTCAACAACCTCCTGGAGTTCGCCCGCCGCCGGCAGAACGAGCCGAAGACGGTGGAGATCGCCCCGCTGCTCTCCGAGTCGCTCGACCTGCTGGGCGACCGCATGGTCAAGCGGCGGATCGAGGTCACGTGGGACCTCCCCGCCGAGCCGCTGTTCGTCCACGGCTGCGACGGCGAGCTGCAGCAGGTGTTCACCAACCTGGTGCTCAATGCGATCGACGCCATCGAGTCGACGGGCGGGACGGGCGGGAAGCTCGCCGTCAGCCTGGCGGCGAACGGCCCGTGGGTGACCGCGCGCTTCTGCGACAGCGGCCCCGGCATCGCCCCCGAGAAGCTCGAGATGATCTTCCAGCCCTTCTACTCGACCAAGCTCAACAGCGGCGGGACCGGGCTCGGCCTCTCGATCAGCTACGACATCGTGCGGCGGCACGGAGGCGACCTGCGGGTGGAGAGCCGGCCGGGGAAGGGCGCCTGCTTCGTGGTGGAGCTGCCGCGGCACCCGCCGGCGACCACATCCCTGGCATGAACATCCTCATCATCGACGACGAAGAGGTTCTCCAGGACATCCTGACCGTGCTCATCCGCAAGGAGGGGCACACTCCGCTCACCGCCGGCACCGGCGAGGAGGGGCTGGCGATCCTGGAACGGGAGGAGGTCGACCTCGTCCTCCTCGACCTCATGCTCCCCGGCATGCACGGCATGGAGGTGATGCGCGAGATCCGCCGCCGCGACGCCGACCAGGTGGTGGTGGTGATCACCGCCTTCTCGTCGATCGAGAGCGCCATCGGCGCCATGCGCGAAGGGGCGTTCCACTACATCCCGAAGCCGTTCAAGAACGAGGAGGTGGTGATCACCCTCAGGAAGGGGCTCGAGCAGCGCCGCCTGACCGCCGAGAACCGCTCGCTCAAGGAGCAGCTGCGCCAGCGCTTCGCGTTCGACAACATCATCGGCAAGAGCAAGCCGATGCAGCAGGTCTACGAGCTGATCCAGCTCGCCGCGCCGTCGAAGAGCAACATCCTGGTCCTCGGCGAGAGCGGCACCGGCAAGGAACTGGTGGCCAAGGCCGTCCATCACCATTCGCGGCGCGCCAGCGGCCCCTTCGTCACCGTCAACTCGGGGTCGATGCCCGCCGACCTCCTCGAGAGCAACCTCTTCGGCCACCTGCGCGGCGCCTTCACCGGCGCGATCGCCAGCAAGAAGGGGCTCTTCGAGATGGCCGACGGCGGCTCGATCTTCTTCGACGAGATCGGCAACATCCCGCTCGACACCCAGGCGAAGCTGCTGCGGGTGATCCAGGAGCGCGAGTTCATGCGGGTGGGCGGGCTCGACACCATCAAGGTCGACGTGCGGATCATCGCCGCCACCAACGCCGACCTCGAGGGGTCGGTGCAGCAGGGGACCTTCCGCGAGGACCTCTACTACCGGCTGAACGTGATCACCGTGAATCTGCCGCCGTTGCGCCGGCGTAGCGAGGACATCCCCCTCCTCGCCCAGAGCTTCCTCGCCTACTACGCGCGCGAGAACGAGAAGGCGATCCGCGACATCGCGCCGCGCGCCATGGAGCTCCTCCTCGACTACCACTGGCCGGGGAACGTGCGCGAGCTCGAGAACGCCATCGAGCGCGCCGTGGTGCTGTCGACCGGCGAGACCTTGACCGAGGAGCTCCTCCCCGGCTCGGTGCGCTCGCGCGGCGAGCTCTTCGGGGTCGCCCCCGGCTACGGCGGCGCGGGGAACGGCGGCCTTTCGGCGCTCCCCCCCAACGGCATCCCCTTCAAGGACGCGGTCAGCCAGTACGAGCGGCAGATCATCATCCGCGCCCTGCAGTCGTGCGGCGGCGTCCAGAAGCGGGCGGCCGAGCTGCTGCAGGTCAAGCCCACCACGCTGCACGAGATGATGAAGCGGCTGAACATCTCGTCCGAGAGCCTGGTCTCGTCGTGATCCATCCCCGGTCCGATCGAATCGCCCGCCGCCCGCGCGGGCCTGAATTCCTGCTGCCCGCGGCGATTTGCCGGCAGGGCTTGGAGAGGCTTCCATCCATGGTCCGCAAGACCTCGTTTCTGATCTCCGTGCTCGCCCTCCTTGGAACCGTAGCCACGTTCGCCGCAGCGCCGGCGTCGGCTCCCGGCTCTGCCGGCCTCCTCGCGCCGCTGTCGCACGGCGAGACGGTCGACCTGCCGGCGGCGGACGAGCACCTCCCCCGCCCCGACGCCTTCCTCGGCTATCCGCTGGGATCGCGCTTCACCTCGTGGGACCGGATCGTCGCCTACTTCGAGGCGCTGGACGCCGCCACGCCGCGGGTCAAGATGTGGGAGTACGGCAAGACCTGCGAGGGGCGGCCGCTCAAGCTGGTCGCCGTCTCCACCCCGGAGAACCTCGAGCGGCTGGAGGAGATCCGCCGCGACTCGCTCCGCCTCGCCGAGCCCGCCGGGCTGGCCGCGGGGGAGCGGGAGCGGATCGTCCGCCGCACGCCGGTGGTCGTCTGGCTCGCCTACGGCGTCCACGGCAACGAGACCTCCTCGGCCGAGGCGGCGATGGGCGCCGCCTGGGCGCTCGCCGCCGGCACCGGGCCGGCGGCTGAGATGCTGAAGGACGTCGTGGTGCTGATCGACCCCTTGCAGAACCCGGACGGCCGCGAGCGCTACGTCAACGGCTTCAAGCAGCGCCTGGGCGACGAGGCCAATCCGCGGCGCACCGCCGCCGAGCACTTCGAGCCCTGGCCGGGGGGCGGCAGAACCACTACGTGATCGACCTCAACCGTGACTGGGCGTGGGCGAGCCAGCCGGAGACCCGCCAGCGGATCGCCGCCTACCGCTCCTGGGAGCCGCAGGTCTACGTCGACTTCCACGAGATGGGGACCGAGTCGTCCTACTTCTTCCCGCCGCCGTCCGAGCCGATCAATCCGCAGATCGACCGCCGCATCCTCGGCTGGCTCGACACCTTCGGGCGCTCGAACGCCGCCGCCTTCGACCATCAGGGGTGGATCTACTACAAAGAAGAGAACTACGACCTCTTCTACCCCGGCTACGGCGACTCCTACCCGAGCCTGCGGGGCGCCGTCGGCATGACCTACGAGGTGGCCGGGGGCGGCCGGGCCGGCTCGGCGGTGGCGCTGCCCGACGGCTCGGTGCTCACCCTCGCGGACCGCGTGGCCCGGCACCTGACGACCGCGCTCGCCACCGTGCGCACCGCGGCCCGCAACAGCCGCAAGCTCCTCGAGGACT
The DNA here is from genome assembly GCA_963756595.1 of uncultured Acidobacteriota bacterium. Lineage (GTDB taxonomy): Bacteria > Acidobacteriota > Thermoanaerobaculia > Multivoradales > UBA5704 > DATARR01. The sequence goes on along the minus strand of CAVWOZ010000057.1, from coordinate 61,404 downwards.
TCGCCGCCAACCGTGCCCGGCCGGGGAGCGAGCCGGGGAAGACCTACCTCTGGCCCGCCGACCAACCGGAGGCGCGCGCGCTCGCCGACCTCCTCGCCTTCCACGGCGTGCACGTGCGCCAGCTCGCCGAAGGGACGGAGATCCCCGTCCGCCCGCTCGCCCGGAAGCCCGCCGGCGAGGCGCAGCCCCACCGCTTCGCCGCCGGCACCTACGCGGTGTCGACCGCGCAGCCGCTCGGCAACCTGATCACGGCGCTGCTCGAGATCGACTCGCCGATGAACCAGGGGTTCCTCGACCGCCAGCGGCAGCGCTTGGAGCAGAACCTCGACGCCGAGTTCTACGACATCACGGCCTGGTCGCTCCCCCTCGCCTACAACCTCAAGACCTGGGTGGCGGCGGGCGACGTGGCCGGCGGCGCCAAGCCGCTCGCCGAGGTGGCGTCCGGGATCGTCGGCATCCACGGAGACGGCGATCTCGGCTGGCTGGTGGCGCCGCAGGGGATCGCCACCTACCGGCTGGCGGCGGCGATGCAGCGGCACAAGATCCACTACCGCCTCGCCACGGCGCCGCTCCGTGTCGGCGGAGGGGCGGAGGGAGGGGGGGGCGCGAGCTATCCGGTAGGGACCCTGTTCATTCCGCGGCGCGCCAATCCGGAGGGGACGCGCGACGTCCTCCAGGGGCTGCTCAAGGAGGATGCGCTGGCCGCGCAGGCGCTCTCCTCCTCCTACGAGGTGACGGGGCTCTCCCTCGGCTCGAACCAGATGCCGGCGGTGCGCCCGGTGCGCGTCGGCCTGGTGAGCGGCGACGGGGTGGACGCCACCTCCTTCGGCTTCCTCTGGTTCCTGCTCGACCGCCAGATCGGCGTGGACCACGACCGGATCGATCTCGCCCAGCTGTGCAACCTGCCGCTCAACGACTACGACGTGCTGATCCTCCCCTCCGGAAACTACGACGACCGGATCGGCGACAAGCTGAAGACCGCTCTCGACGGCTGGATCAAGGCCGGGGGCGAGCTGGTGGCGATCGGCGACGCCGTGACCTGGCTCCAGGACAAGGAGCTCACCTCGATCAAGCGCTGGACGCCGCCCAAAAAGAAGGACGACAAGGAAGACTCCCAGTCCGAGGACCCCGAGGTCAGCGAGACCCCGGTCGAAAAGCAGCTCGCCTCGCGGCCCATCTTCACCCCCGGGGCCGTGCTCGCCACGCGCATGCAGCCGCAGCACCCGCTCACCCTGGGGATCGCCGCCTCGCCGGACGTCCTCTACGAGGGGTCGAACGTGCTGAAGGCGACCGGCGACCCGCGCCAGGACGTCCTCCTCGCCGCCGACGACTCCCCCGTGGTCGCCGGCTTCGCCTGGCCCGAGGCCGAGCAGCGCCTCGCCGGCTCGCTCCTCGTCGGCACCGAGCCGCGCGGCCGGGGGAGCGTCGTGCTCTTCGTGCAGGACCCCGCCTACCGGCTGTTCTGGCGGGCCACCACCCCGATCTTCCTGAACGCGGTGCTGTTCGGGCCGAGCACGGGTCTGGGGAAGGCCTTCTAGGAAACCCTCTCCGCCTCCCGGAAGGTCGCCAACCCCAGCTCGATCACCTCCTGGTTGGCGAGCTTGATCGCCGCCAGGTGGTCGGCGCCGGGGACGATCAGGCAGCGGGCGCCGGCGAGGCGGGCGAGCTCGCGGGTCTCGTCGGCCCAGACCCCGGGGTCTTTTTCGCCCCCCACGTACGCGGCGGCCTTGACCCGCAGGGCCGGCGCGTGGCGGCGCAGGTCGAGATAGCGGTACGGGCGGCGCAGGCAGGTACGGAAGACGAGGTAGAGCGGGCGCCCGCGGGGAACCCGCCGCCACGACCACTCGAGCAGGTGGGCGGAGACGTCCTCGAACATCGCGCCGTCCGCGCCCTCTCCCCGGCTCAGCACCAGGTGAGCCCAGTAAGCCCCCGAGCTGACCCCCCAGACGTGGAGGGGGCGATCGCCATTGCGGCGGCGCAGGTGCTCGAGGGCGTCCTCGACGTCGCGGTCCAGGAAGCCGGCCGGCGGTCCGCTGCCGCCGAAGCCGGGAAAGTCGACCGTCATCGCGTCGTAGCCGGCGGCGCGCAGCGCCTGCAACCGGCCGCGCCGGAAGAAGTAGGAGCTTCCCCAGGGGAGCCAGGGGTGGAGGAGCAGCACCGCCCCGCGCGCGTCACCCGCGCCGGGCCCGGCGGGAAACCAGTGCCCCGAGAGCACCCCGCGCCCCCGCCGGCGCTCGATCGTCACCGGCTCCCAGGGCCCGAGGCCGTCCGGCGGCTCCGGCTGCGGGCTCCGGGTCAGCCCGGGAGACATCAGGAAGAAGAGCCGGTTGGCGAGCCACTCCTGCCAGTAGGCGGGGCGGGGTGGGGTGGTGGCGGGGCTCACAGCGGGAGAGAATACCGGAGAGCCGTCCAAGGAGATATGGAGATGAGTGAGAGTCCGGAAGGGAGCTTCGTCGCAGCGCTCGTCGAGCCGGTGGCCGTCCGCTGGGGGGACGTCGACACGTTCGGGCACGTCAACAACGCCAAATACTTCACCTACTGCGAGTCGGCCCGCATGAGCTACTTCGAGGCGATCCACGGCCGCGAGAACGCCGCCGCGCCGACGCACGGCCCGGCGCTGGTCAGCGCCAACCTCAACTTCCGCCGCCAGGTCCGCTGGCCGGCCGAGCTCGACGTCGGCGTCCGCGTCTCCGAGATCGGCCGCACCAGCTTCAAGATGGAGTACGAGATCGTCTTCCGCGAGTCGCGGGAACGGGTGGCGGACGGCGGCTGCGCCGTGGTCTGGGTCGACTACGCGACCGGCCGTCCGATCCCGCTGCCGGAAGCCCTCAAGGCGGAGATCCGCCGGCTCGAGGGGATGCCGGAACCGGCGCCGGCGTCGGCCCCTTAACGCTTCGGCCCGGCGTGGGGCGGCGCGCTCGCGGAAACGGGCTTCGGTCCCACCTTGGGATTGCCGAAGGCACGGAAGATCCCGGCGGTGGCGGCGGCGAGCGATTCGGCGTCGACGTCCGAGCCGTTCGCCAGGATCACCACCGCCAAGCCGTCCTTGGGAAAGTGGAGATAGAACGAGGTGAACCCCAGCCAGTTCCCGGAGTGGGCGTAAGTGTGCTCGCCGGTCGTCTCGTCAGTCTTCACCGACCAGCCGAAGCCGTAGGAGATCACGGTGCCGTCCGCGAGCACGGCCGGCTTGAGCATCTCGGCGAGGCTCGCCGGGCGCAATAGGGTGCCCCCGAAGAGGGCGCGGTCGTAGCGCGCCAGGTCGGCGACCGTCGAGTACACCCCGCCCGAGCCGTAGAGCAGATTGAGCGGGCTGTCGTCCCGCAGCTCCCAGCCGGCCAGGAACTGGCGCTGGTAGCCGAGCGCCCGCTTGACGTGGGCCAGCTTCGCCTTGTCGTAGACGAACGACTCGCTCATCCCCGCGGGGCGCAGGATGTGCTCCTCCATGAAGCGCGGATAGGAGACATGGGAGACCCGCTCGATCAGCACGCCCAGGATGTCGTACCCCGAATCGCTGTACAGGAACTGCGTCCCCGGCTCGAAGTCGAGCCGCTTCCAGCGCGCGAGGAGGCGCAGGGCGTCGAGGCCGGTCGGGGTCGACCCCTGCTCCTCGAGCGTCTGGTAGGTGTCCGGGATGCCGGCGGTGTGCTGGAGCAGGTCGCGCACCGTGACCCCGCGCGCCCAGCCGCGCATCTCCTTGAGATAGCTGGAGGCCGGGGCGTCGAGCCGGACCTTCCCCTGCTCGACGAGCATCATCACCGCCGCCGCCGTCATCTGCTTGCCGACCGAGGCGATGTGGAACGCCGTGTGCGGATCGATCCGCCGCTCACTTTCGAGGTCGGCAAGTCCGTGCCCCGCTTGATAGAGCACCTCGCCGTTGCGCGACACCCCGACCGCCACCCCCGGCCGCTCGCCGTCGAACGTCCGGAACGTCTCGTCCAGCCGCTCCGCGAGCGTCTGCCCCGGCACGTCGACCAGCCCCTGGTGGAGCACCGACCGCGCCGTCAGCGAAAGGCAGGCCCCGCAGACGATCCACAGCGGCAGGGTGAGCAGGATGAGGTGTTTCCAGGGCACGGCAAGCTCCGGGGTGGGAGAGTATCGCAAGCGATGAACCACCGCCGGCTCTCGTACCAATCTCCATGCGGATTTACATGCGATACATCTGGCACAGCCTCGCCCGCATCCTCCTCGCCACCGCCGCCGCGCTGGCGCTCCTCTTCGGCCTCGCCGCCGTGGCGATCACCCAGCCGACGTTCGGCGTCCGCGTCTCCCGGAACGGCCCCCGCGCCGATCCCAGCCGGCTGCGGCGCGACGTCCAGCGTCTGACCGACCTCGCCCGCGGGACAGCGACCACCCGGAGCGCCTCGACGCGGCGGCGACCTACCTCCGGCAGGGTTTCGCGCCAACAAGTGCCAGGGTCTTCGATCAGACGTTCGCGATCCGCGGCCGGACGTACCGCAACGTGGTCGCGGACTTCGGCCCCGCGGCCGGCCCTCTCCTCGTGGTCGGAGCCCACTACGACTCCTTCGGGGAGTTCGGACCCAACCCGGGGCGGACGACAACGCGAGCGGCGCCGCGGGCCTCCTCGAGCTCGCCCGTCTCCTCGGCAACCGGCAGCCGGCCGCCGTCCACGCGGGTGGAGCTGGTGGCTACTCCAGAGGAAGCGCGCCGCTTGGACGAGGGAGTGGCAAGCAGTGCTGCTGGGGCAACCGTCCGCGGCATGATCTGCCTCGAGATGATCGGCTACTTCACCCCGCGGCAACCCGCCCCCAACCTCCTCTTCCGCCTGCTCTACCCGCGCCGGGGGAACTTCATCGCCGTCGTGAGCCGCTGGACCGACCGCAGCCTGACCCGCGACGCCAAACTCGCCATCCAGGGCACGGGTTTTCCCGCCGTCAGCCTCATCGCCCCGCGCGACGCCGGCATCGATGCCTCGGACCAGCGGAGCTACTGGGATCTCGGGATTCCCGCCGTGATGGTCACCGACACCTCGTTCGTCCGCAACCCGAGCTACCACACGCCCGGCGACACGGCGGCGTCCCTGGATTACGTACGGATGGCCCGGGTGGTGGAGGGAGTGGCGGCCGCGGTGGGACAGCGGTAGCCTGGTGTAGTGCACCGAAGTTCGCTACCTGTGGTCACGCTCTTGCCCTTTGTCGCGGGGAGCGAAAGGGTCATGCATAATAATGCGGAGGTCTCTGGCTCCGTCAGGCAGGGAAGACTTCAAAAAGTCTACGGCCTGGCGCTTTCTACGCGTCGCCAAAAGACCCCCTGGAAGACTCCCTACAGCGCGCCCTGAAGGGGCGAAAATTTGACTAGCCCGGTGCTTTAGCGCCGGTATCGTAGCACCACATTTTTCATCCGCCCTGAAGGGGCGGTGCCTTTCAGGCAAATCTCTGCAATTAACATGTTGCGCACATGCACCGCCCCTTCGGGGCGGATGGAAATGAGAAACCTCTGGAACCCGGCGCTAAAGCACCGGGCTAATCAAATTTTCGCCCCTTCGGGCACGCTTCAAGGGACAGTGCGAGGATGCCCTTTGGCAACGCGCACAAAACGTCTGGCCGCTAGAGGAGCCGCTCCTTCGCTCCCTGCATGGCCGTAGCGATGTACGCTATACAGCGCAGGGGCGCGGGAGCTCGACTCACTCTGGATCATGACTAAGCAAGATCCGAGAAATGATCTGGAAAACCCTACGGAACGACTCCGCCGCCAGATCCAGATCGGCTTGGACCAAGCCGACCGAGGAGAGCTTCTGGACGGGGAGGCTGCTTTCGAGGAATTGGAAGGAAGACTCCCACCAGCTTCGGATAGACAGGACGTCAAGCACCCTTGACATCGCGTCAAGGACGCTTTACAGTCTGTGCCATGAAAACCACACTCTCGAACCTGGGTCCTGCCCTGCTCTGTGCCGCCGTCCTGCTGCTCGCCAGCGTGTTGATCAAGGCGGCTCCTCATGCCCTGTGGGCCGCCGTCGCTTGTCCCGCGCTCGTGGTGCTCGCGCTCCTCGGCGCCGACATGGTCCAGCGCCGGCGTTTCCTGCCGTCCCCGATCGTTCTGGTGCTGGCCGCAGGCTTCTCCATCGCGTGCGGAATCCTGGCGTCGAGCGGCTCCGAGCAATTCGCCGCCATGATCCCGATCCTCGGCAGCTCCGTCATGCTCCCGCTCGTTCTGCGCGCCGAGGGCCGGCGTCCCGCGTGCCGGCAAGCCCAGCCATGATCGCTCGCCTGATGGGACTGAAGACCGTCGATCCTGCGACCCTGCGCCGGCGGATGCAGAGCGAGCCGATCGCGATCTTCGACGTCAACTCGCCCGGCAGCTGGCGCGAGGCGCACATTCCGGGAGCCCGCCACCTCGACCCCGAGGCGTTTCCGGAGAGCGCGCTGCCGGTCGAACGGGATCACGCGCTCGTCTTCTACTGTTCGAATCCGTTCTGCCGCAAGGCGCCGCTGGCGGCGCGGCGCGCCAAGAAGATGGGCTATCGCGAAGTCCAGGTCCTCTCGGCGGGGATCACGGGCTGGCTCGCCGCCGGGCTGCCGGCGGAATCCGGCGGATGACGGGGAGCCCCACCTCGCCCGAGCCGGGGTGCGGCAACGGCTTCTATACCGCGCGCGACGCCAGGAACCAGCGCCGCTTCACCCTCTGGATGCTCGCCGCGGGGCTCGCCTACCTGGGCGCCACGGCGGCGCTCCGCTGGCGGGCGTCGCTCCCCGGCGCGCTGCCGTGGCTGCTCTCCGCCCTGGCGTGGGTCCTCGCCCTTCAGGCGATCCGGCGTTACGTGATCTTTCTCCGCCAGGCCGACGAGCTGCTGCGCAGGATCCAGACCGAGGCGCTGGCGCTCGGCTTCGGCGCCGGCGCCTTGGTCTCTCTGCTCTATCCGCTGCTCGAATTGCTCGGCGCCCCCAAGCTCGGCGAGTACGCGGTCGCCGTCGCCATGATGCTCGCCTGGAGCGCCGGCACCTGGCTCGGCACGCGGCGGTATTCTGGAAAAGACGCCGAACACGACGACGAAGGCCCCGACGCTTGACCAACCGCCTCCGCCTCCTTCGCGCCGAGCGCAACTGGTCCCAGGCCGAGCTCGCCGAGCGCCTCGGCGTCTCGCGCCAGACGATCAATGCGATTGAAACCCAGCGCTACGATCCCAGCCTGCCCCTCGCCTTCAGCCTCGCCCGCCTCTTCGGCGTCGCGATCGAACAGATCTTCGAGCCGGAGGGTGAGGCCGCGCCGTAATTCGCCGAGGTAAGCTTCGGCGCGGATTATAAGAGGAGATGAAAGCGGGGGGGGGAGATAGTTTCAACGGCGCGGTTTCGTCTTTTTTCGTATGTTTTTAGGTGGGTGGGAGGGCGGTGGGAGACAAGGTTTTGGGTTCAACAGCCCCAGAGGGAGGAAACGAACGTCTTAAAACCTAGTTATATATATCGGAGGTCAAGGGTTTGGAGAGGGTTTCGGAGAGATGGGAGGGGGAATGGGAAACAAATGAGGCAAGATACGTTTGATCGTCAATGACCAAGGGTCGGGAGAAGTCGGAAAGAACTCAGTTTGTCGGAAGAGAAGCCAGTTCAGGTACTTTAGGTTTGGAGAAATCACGTCGCGCATCTAATAGAGTAGTTTGGGACGGGCGGAACGGGGGGAGGACAGATAGGAACGGGGGGGGGGGGGGGGTGCTCTCTTTTCCAACACAAAGAATACGACAGAGTTAGCCACCGGTAAAAGGGCTCACGCAGTGCAAATAGGGCAGGATATCTCACGTGAGGGAAACTCAGGACTCAGGCGTCTGTCCGTCTTCGGCAGACCCGCCATTTTTACGGATGTGCGCAGGGATCCATACGGGGTAGGCGGGTATAGGGCTTTTGGTGGCGGGAGGGCCAGCCATTTTTCTTCATTAAGTGAATCAGGGCAGTGTCCGTCTCGGCAACTCCCCCGGCTCAAGGCCGAAGCGTACGTGCCAGTAACTCCAGGATCGCGGATCGAAGACGCCCGCGGGGGGATTCGCGAGCACCTCCCGCAGAGCGCTCTCCGGAAACTCCCGTTGACCACCGCCAGATCCTCGATCGTCCCGTAGGTCATCACCTGGGCCAAAAAACGGTTCGAATCCTCGAGAGCCTCGGCCGGCGTCTTCCACCAGAACAGCCGCTTGGCCACGGTCTCCAAGTCGGTCATGACGCGATGCCTCCCGGGCACGGTTCGGAATTGGGGAGGCGATCGGGATCGACCTGCGGACGGCTCCGGTCAACCGCGATCGAACGCTACTGGAAAGCGATGAAAGATCACCGTCCGCGAAGTAACTCAGCGCCTTGAGGCTGAGAATGGGATTGAAGGCCTGCCCATAGACGGTACGCGCCGCGCCCAGAGCCCCCGCGAGATCGACCCCCTCTTCCAGTAGCCGGCTCAGGTCGATGTAGTCCTTGGCCTCGGCGCGATCCTGAACGGCCTTGACCTTGGTAGCCGCCAAATCCAGCAACGAAGCCACGGGAAACCCGGGCCCCTCCACCCTCTCGGGTCCTGAACTCGTCGCAACGTCAGCCCGCCGAAGAAGGAGACCTTGACTGGCCGCTCCGCTCGACCCGCGAAACCAGGGTGTTGGGCGAGGACTGGAGGCGAGGGAGCCGGCGAGAAAGGGGATTCTCCGCTCCAGGTCGTCCGGCTGAAAGCTTTGGTTGGAGAAGAAATCGAAGTCTTCCGAGGTCCGGTGCCCCAGCCGGAGAGCCAGGGCGGTGCCGCCGTAGAGCACGAAATCGGGAGGAACGGCTGCCAGCTCGCTCCAGAGCCGGCGCTGGGAGGGCGGCAGCGTATCGAGGAGCGGGGTCAGCATGGCAGCTACAGAATATCCCGCCCCCTACCCCGCCACCCGCTCCGCCTCCGCCAGCACGCGCAGGAAGTTGCCGCCGAGGATGAGCTTCACTCCGGCCTTGTCGACGCCGTGGTCGAGGAGGGCGGTGGTGAGGGCGGGGAACTTCGAGATGTCCTCGAGTCCTTCGAGGACGTCCGGGATGCCGTCGAAGTCGGTGCCGATGCCGACGTGCTCCTCTCCGGCCTTCTCGATCAGGTGGACGATGTGGTCCACGAAGAGGGAGAGGGGGACCGGCGGCAGGGGCGGTCGGCGACCAGGCGGTGCCTCTCCTTCCAGAGCTTGTGCGGGTCGCGGAAGTACTCCTCCTCCATCTCCCGCATCGCCTCCTTGATCTCGTCGCCGCGGCGGGCGTCGGCGCGGGAGGCTCGGGGCCCCGAAGGCGGGGTAGCTGTTGGCCATCACCAGGCCGCCGGAGCGGGCGATCTCGCGGATGAGGTCGTCCGGCAGGTTGCGCGGGTGGTCGCAGAGGGCGCGGGCGGAGCTGTGGCTCGCGATCACCGGGCCGGAGGCGGCCTCCAGGGTGTGACGGACGGCGTCGTCCGAGACGTGCGAGACGTCGGGGAGGATGCCGAGCTTCCCCAGCTTCCAGACGATCCGCTCCCCCTCGGGCGAGAGGCCGCCGTGGCGCGGCTCGTCGGTCGAGGCGTCGCACCATTCGTGGGACGACCAGTGGGTGAGGGTGACGTAGCGCACCCCCATCTTCACCAGGTCGTCGACCGCCCCAGGCACCGTCAGCGGCCGGCCGTTCTCGAGCCCGAAGAGCACCGCCACCTCGCCGCGGCGCGCCGCCGCCTCGAGGTCGTGGGCGGTCGCCGCCTGACGAGCTCGCCCGGGATCAACGCCGCGGTCGAGAGGCGGTAGAGCTCCTGGGCGTGCGCCCACCCCCGCTCGGGGTCCATCGACGCGGGGACGTCGAGGGCGAAGACCACGGCGTCGACGCCCCCCTCGCGCAGGCGCGGCAGGTCGATGTGGCGGTCGGTCCGCCGCTCGGCGAGATCCGCCGGCTCTTCCCAGAGACGGGTGGGAGCGTCGGTGTGGGCGTCGAGGACGAAGGCTTCCCGGTGAAAATCCATCGGTGTAGTCTAGGCGGTGTCGGGGCGAGAGTGGAGCGGAAATTGCCTCTTGACAGCGGCGGCGGATCGGCGTAAAAAGAGCGTAACATGATTCGCCAAGCGACGTTCCCACTCCTCTTCGTCCTCTCTCCGAGCCTCCGCTCCGACCCCGCGGAGGCGATCGCCCGCGGCCAGGAACGCAGCGTCAAACGCGCCGCCCTCCGTCGCGCTCCCATCGTGCTCGGCACCGTGGCGGCGCCCTACGAGCCGTCGACGACCCATGGCAACAGCGGGGACGAGAGCCCCCTGCGCCAGCTGCTGCCGTTCGCGGACGGGCTGGAGATCGCGATCACCACCGCCTCGCCCCGCATCCTGGGGGAGATCGAGCTGCTGACCGAGCTCGACCGTCGCCACGCGGTGACGGTGCGGCTGATCGTACCCCTCCCCTCGGTGCTCGATCCGGGTCCGCGCCTGCGGGCGGCGCAGAGCCTGACGGCCGAGGGAATCGCCACCGTCCTCAAGCTGACCCCCGTCACCCCGCCCGGGCCGCTCCACCCCCGCCATCGGCTGGAAGCGGAGCTGCGCCTCCTCCTCGAGGCCGCTCGCGAGGCCGGGATCTACGACGTGGAGCTGACGGAGAGCCTGGAGATGGCAGAGCGGATCGAGCGGGTGAGCCTCCGAGGTCTTGGAAGCTGCCGAAGCGGCCGGAGACGTTCCTGCGCGACACCTTCGCGGGGCTGCGGCTCGAGCACGGATTTCCGCGGAGCTTCGCGGGCAGGGGCTAGAGCCGCGTCGCCTCGCGGCAGCGTTCGACACCATCCGCAGAAGCCAGCGCTCCGGGTTCTGCCGGTCCCATTGCTTGCTGATCAGCAGGAGCACGCTCTCCTCGAGGATATGGCGCGCCTGCTCCCCGGAGATCCCATAGGCGGCGAAGATCTCCTCCAGAGCTGGCCGGAGGCGAGCTAGAAGCTCGGCGCTGGTTTCTTGCATGAGAGATGTTTCAGCATACCCCTTTCTACAAGACTTGGTTCAGCTCGCAAGAGAAACGGGACAAGAGAAACGGACAAGGGGAGAGCGGGAAGGGATCGAAAGGACGACAGGTCGGTGCGGACCCGCGGGCTCTCTAGACCGGCGGCTTCCTGGCGGCGTCCTTCTTGGGGGCGTCCTTCTTGGCGGGAGTCCGCAGCGTCTTCACGACTGGCGGCAGCGGCTGGCCGCCCGGCGCGTCGGCGCTGTAGAGGAGGACGTCCGCCTTCTCGGCAGCCCCTTGGTCCAGCTCTCCATCTGCGCCGTCATCTTCTGCTGCTTCAGTGCTCGCGATGTCCTCGCGCACCTGGTCGAGCGGCGGCGCCGGCTGCCCGCGCTTCTGCATCTCGGGGATCAGCACGGCGCGGTAGTAGCGGTTGACGTCGTCCGGCGTGACGAAGACGCTGGGGCCGAGGCGCTCGTCGACGTAGGTGAGCACCAGGAGCTGGCGGAGTGACGAGCTGGCGCAGCCCCTTGGGGTCGAGCCCGACTTCCTCGGGCCTTCTGGAACGCCGCCTCGTCGGGGAAGCGGGCGCGGATGGCGGCCACCCGCCGCTGGATCTCGTCGACCGGCACCTGCTCGAAGCCGAAGCGGTCGATCTCGTGAAACTGCAGCCGCTGCTCGATCAGCTCGTCGAGCACCCGGCGGCGGAAGACGGCGGGGGCCTCCCCGGCCTTCGGCGTCTCGAGCCCGAGCCGGACGACCCGCTCGACGTCGGAGCCGAGGATCGGATCGTCGTCCACCACGGCGAGCACCCGGTCCTTGAGCGTCTCTGGGCTGCGGCGGGCGGCGGCCGTGGCAGCGGCGGCGGCCGGCGCCTTCGCGGCCGCTTCTGCACCTTGGAACGGGTTTTGGCGGGGTATGCGCGGCGGCGGGGAAGCCCGCCAGGAGGAGGGCGGCGAGCGAGCGGGGCGGGCGAGCCGGTATTCATGCCTCCATGCTGGCGTCGCCCCGCTTTCGGAAAGACACCATGCACCATGCCCGGCCTGCTCCTGATCGTCGCCACCCCGATCGGCGACCTCGACGATCTGTCGCCGCGCGCCGCGCCGCCTTCGAGTCGGCCGACCTGGTGGCCTGAAGGACTCCCAGCACTTCGGCCGGCTGCTCTCCCACCTGGGGATAAAGAAGCCGCTCGTCTCCTTCCACGAGCACAACGAGCGCCAGCGCCTCCCCCGCCTGCTCGGCGAGCTGGCGAGGGGAAGCGATCACGCTGGCGAGCGACGCCGGCGCCCCCCTCCTCTCCGACCCCGCTCGTGCTGGTGCGCGAGGCGGTCGCCGCGGGAGCGCGGGTCGAGCCGATCCCCGGCCCCGCCGCCCCCGTCGCCGCCCTGGTCGCCTCCGGCCTCCCCCCCTACCCCTTCACCTTCGCTGGCTTCCCGCCGCCGAAGACGGGGAAGCGGCGGACCTTCTACGCGGCTGGGCCGGCTCGCCCTCTGGCTGATCCTCTTCGAGTCCCCCCACCGCCTGCTGGCGAGCCTCGCCGACGCCCGCGAAGAGCTGGGAGACCGCCCCGCCGCCGTCGCCCGCGAGCTGACCAGCTCCGCGGGGAGATGCTGCGCGGCGCCCTCTCCACCCTGCTGGCGGAGCTCTCCGGACGCCCTTCGATTAAGGGGGAGCTGGTGGTGGTGATCGGCGGGGCCGGGGAGCCGGCGAGCCGGCCTGCGCGGACGGCGGAGCGAGGTGATGCTGAATGAAGTGCTCGGGGCTTCGCAGGCTCGAACGGGAGATGCTCCAGCCGTTCGCCGCCACGAGCTCGCGCAGGTGACGCTCGGAATAGCACGCGCAGGAGAGCGGATAGGCGGGGGACCGGTCCTGGAAACGTCGATCGTGCCGTCCTGGTCGAGGAAGGCCCAGAAGAACAGCGCGCCGTCAGGCCGCGCGTGCCGGCGCAGGATGGCGAGCAGGGCATCGGCGTCGGACGGAGTTCGAGGTGGGTGAACACCGAGAACAGCCCGAGGACGTGGAACGTGCCCTCGACGGGCAGCTCGCCGATGCCGCAGTAGTGTTCGTCCCCCGCCAGGTTGTCCGAGGTGTGTGGGGGCGGCGCGGTGCGCGAACAAGGAAGCGCGCGGATCGTCGACCTGGCGCTTCAGGTCTTCGATGAGCGGCCGGTGAGACGTCCACTGGGGTGCAGCTCCGGATCGGGATGCCGCGATTGAGGATCGCCTGGGTGAAGACGGACCCCGCACCCGACGTCGAGCGCGTCGCTGGCGCAGAGGTCGCGGAGGCCGAGGTTCTCTGCGTTCACAAAATCGATCGCAGTGAGCCGCCGGCTCCGGGCCGACCGCGTGGACCTGGGGTGCATTGCGGTGAGGCATGTCCGGAATGGGAGTGGGCGAGTCCGCAGGGCGATGCGGTGCGCAGATCACCGAAAAAAGGCCGGCGCGATGCGCCCGCCCTCGCGGCGACGGCTCAAGCTGCAAGACCCTCCTGCAAATTAATGCGGTGACGGTGACGGCGATGTCGATGTCGTTGTCTTGAACGACTAGCAGGTGCCCGTGCCCCCGGGTGGCGGTCGGGTTGTCGGTGATGCTCTTGTTGCCCAGGCGGACTATCGTGCCACCGTTGCACATCACCCCCGTTCCGTTTCTGCTCGAGACGCTGCGCTCGACGTTCAAAGGGGGGACGCCAGCGGCCGAGAAGCCGGCGAATCCGTTCCCCGCGGCGAAGCTGTCGTTCACCGTCGTGTAGAGCCCTGAGCCTTGAGGCCGACGACGTTATTCTCGATCCGGACGTTGTACGAAGCTCACCTTGGCCGTGCCCGGATGGACGAAGTCCGCCCCGTTGCCCTGACGTTCCGTTGTTGCGAACGATCGTATCGCTGACGTAGACCTGGCTGCTGGCGGCGGTCGGTGCGAAGTTGATCCCGGAGTCGGTGAAGTCGTTGATGGTGCACTTCTGACGAACACGAGCCGAGGGTGAGGACCCGGATACCGCTCAGGCCGGTCCCGAGCCCTTCGATGTCGAGGCCGCGCAGCACCACGATTCGGAGGCATCGCGCGTTGACGATCATGCCGTTGGTACCCGAGACCAGCACGCCGGCCTCGAAGCCTTCGGAGGAGATAGTGATCGACTTGGTGATCGTGACCGCTCCGAAGCCGCCCGGATCGAGGACGGTGATCTCGCCCTCCGGACGGTCTTCGAGATGGCGCCGCGAACGTCTTGCAGGGCGCCGTGCGGCTGCACGGTTTGCTCGTCGCCCACTTCGGAGACCCAGGTGCGGGTCGCCTGCGCATGGGCCAGGGCTCTACAGGTCACGAAAAGGATGAGCGCGGTCAACGCATGGAAGTCAGCTTTTTCTTGTTCATCGCAATTCTCCTCCTGGAATACGGGTCCTGTTCCACCTCGACTGTTCAGGAACGCCCTCACTACCCCCTGGTTCAGAGCCCGTCAAGAGACGTCGGGAACAGCCCTTGGGCGATGCCGCCATCGTATATAGTCGCCGGAGCTGAGGGTTTCGTTACCGCCCGGCCCGTGACCCATTTCAGACTGCGCGACCTCTTCTCAAACCTGTGGCGAAGGGTCCGGCGCGCGCCGCGCAGGATTTTCGTGGACTGCGGAAGCGATACCTGCAAGGTTCTCGGGGAGCGGATCGAGCGTGGGCTGGAGAGCGAGTTTTTTGCTTTTGAGCCGCAACCCGAGCTCGCCGGCTTTGTCGAGGAGGCCCGTCGGCGGCACCCCGGGGTCGCGATCCGTTTCTTGGCCCAGGCGGTGTGGGTGTACGACGGCACGATGGACTTCTACTCGCCACCGCATGGGGACCGAACCGCAAGGGAGGCTCGACGCTGCTGGCGGACCATACCCGCAATGCTGCCAAGGTCGATTACTCCCGCCCCTTCACCGTCAAGTGCATCGATTTCAGCCGCTGGGTTCGGCGAAGTTCAACCGGCACGACCACCTGGTCGTGAAGATGGATATCGAGGGGGCGGAGCATGCCATCCTTGAAAAATGCTGGCGGACGGCACCATGACTATGTCAAGGAGCTGATCGTCGAGTTCCACTGGCAGATGAACGAGACGCTGAGCCGGGAGCGGCACGAGGCGCTACGGGCGGCCCTCGCCGGCCGAGTCCGGGTGACGGGTTGGTACTGACCCCTATCCACGACCTCCCGGAACACGTCGTAGCGCTTGAAGACCAGGCTCCGGTAGTCGACCTCGATCTTGGGATAGTCCCGGCGTGGTGGACCCGCCGGCCCAGCTGGTCCACGAACGCGCCGTTCTCGAGCGCCCACGGCGCGTTCTGGTGGTAGGCGTCCGCCAGCTCCCGCAGGCCGCCCGCCAGCGCCTCCTTTTCCGCCAGGTAGGCACCGGCGCTGAGCCGGCCATGGAGCCGATGGTGTAGGCTTCAGGGTCTCGAAGTCGCGGCAGCCCTTGTCCGGCGGGTAGTGATGAAGGTGTTGCAGAACAACAGGTCGCACGAGTAGGAGCGAAAGCGGTCGAGCAGCGACGCCGGTCGCGGATCATCAGCACGTCGTCCGCGTCCGTGCAGAGCAGGTAGCGGGTGGCGCAGGCGCCGGACTCCAGATAGTCCAGGACGAGGGTGATCTTCGCCCCCACTCCACGCCGCGACCTCTCTTCCGAACACGACGTAGTCCCGGATCCCATAGGCTTCGTAACGCCTCTCGATCAGGCACTCGTGCTTGTAGTTGTGATATGCGACGAAGGTTACGTCCGGCGGGACCCCATAGCGGCTGCGCCAGGGTCTCCGATTACGGGGCGCGACAGCTGATGGAAACCCCGGAAGACCTCGGGGGTGATGCCGTGGCAGGGTGGCCGTGGGCCGGTGGAGGAAGATCGGCTCGCCGGACGGCATCAGCGCGGACAGGTATCAGCGGCATCAGAGCCGGCGAGAGCGTTTCACGGCGCAGCAGGCGCGCCAGCGATCGGCGATCTTCATCGCGCGCCGCCGATCACGACCGGACAGTCCTCGCGGCGAGGCCCCCGGTAACCCGCGACCGTTCTCCGCAGCCCCGTCTCGAGGTCGGTCATCGGCTGCCAGCCGAGGAGGCGCGCGATACGCCCGATGTCGCAGAGGAAATCGCCGGTTTCGATCCGCTGGAACCCCGCGGGCCAGGGGCCGGCGCGACCTCGCCGGAGCCGGCGATCTCGACGATCCGGCGGGCCACCTCGCGGAGGCTCACCGAGACCCCGGAGCCGACGTTGAGGGTCTCCCCACGGCCTCCCGCCGTCGCGCAGCGAGGATCGCCGCCGTAACGTCGGAGACATGCAGGTAGTCCCGCACTCCCGCCCGCCGCCGAAGAGGGTGATGGTCTCCCCACCAGAGCGGCGAGGACGAAAGGGTTCACGATGCCGTGCTCCCGCCGGTCGGGAAGCTGGAAGGGCCCGTACGGATTGGTCAGCCGCAGGACCGTAGAGGGGATTCCGAAGTGCTCCCAGTAGAGACGGTGGTAGTGCTCCACGGTCAGCTTGTGGAGGCCGTACAGGCTGGTGGGGCGCACCGGATGCGCCTCGTCCACCGGGTCCGAGCCGGTCACGCCGTAGACCAGCCGGCTGGAGATGAAGACCACCCGCGCGGGCCGCGGCGCTCCCGCAGCGCCTCCAGCACGGCGAGGTGGCCGCCGACGTTGACCTCGGCCGGTCAGCGCGTCGCGCGCGCTCTTGACCGCCCCCGACTCACCCGCCAGGTTGATCACCAGGTCGGCGTCCTGCAGCCAGACCGGGAGCTTCTCGGCGTCGCGGATGTCGCCCAAGTGCACGGCGACCGGGGAGCCGCCGGCCTGGCGGGCGAGCCAGGAGAGCGCCAGCGGATCGAGCGAGCGGCTGACGATCTCCACCCGGGCCCCGGCGTCCAGCAGCTCCGGGACGAGGTTGAGGCCGAGGAAGCCGAGCCCTCCGAGCAGGACCACGCGTCGCCCCTGAAGACGGCGGGGACCCGGCGCCCCCCGCGTCATCGGCCGGCGCTGACTCTCCAAGCGGCATGGGCATCTCGCGGGAGCATATCCGACGGCTAGTTGCCGCTCCCCCCGCTCGCCTCCCGAGGTGATGAATGCCGCGATGTCCTTCTTCAGCTGCTGGTGGTCGGCGCGGCGGACGTACATCATGTGCCCGGCCTCGTAGTAGTGGAGGCCGATCCGCTGCGCGTAGTCGGGCTCGAAGCCGAGGTGGTTGAAGGTGTACTCGGCGGCGAAGAGCGGGGTCGCGAGGTCGTAGTAGCCGCAGGCGACGAAGACCTTGAGCGCCGGGTTCTGGCTCATCGCCGTGCGCAGGTCCTCGGCCACGTTCAGGTAGCTGTTCCGCGGCTGTAGTTCCACGGCCGCACGCGGTCGGTGAGGATCTCGTAGGGGAGGTCGCTCTTGAAGCCGAGGTCCTGACGCACGTAGTCGTTGAACGTCGCCGTGAACGGCCCGGTGATCGCGGCGTTGCTGGGATCGAACTCGTCCCGCCCGCCGGTGGCGTCGCGGTCCCGCCCCTTGAAGCGGCCGTCGAGGCGCCCCACGGTGAGCCGCTGGTCGCGCAGCAGCTCCTTGTCGAAGGCTTGGATCTCGGGGCGCAGGTTGGCCTGCTTCACGAAGTCGACCGAGAGGCCGGTGTAGCGCGCGACCTTGGCGGCGACGTCGTTCCACTCCTGCGGCGAGAGCTGGCTGCCGCGCATCAGGGCCAGCGTGTACTCCCCCGCGGCGAACTTCTTCGATTCCTCGACCGCCTTCTGCACGCTCCCCGCCTGGAGGTCCGCCGGCAGCTTCTTGTGGTACCAGGCGATCGCCGTGTAGGTCGGCAGGAAGAGGGGATACGGCAGGTCGTTGCCCACCGCGAAGCTGGCGGTCTGGAAGTTGAGGATCGAGGAGAGGAGCACGATGCCGTTGAGGTAGATCCCGTGCTTCTGCTGGAGGTAGTTGGAGAGCCGCGCGGCGCGGGTGGTGCCGTAGCTCTCGCCGGCCAGGAACTTCGGGGAGCGACCAGCGGTGGAAGCGGGTGGTGTAGAGGCGGATGAACTCGCCGACCGCCTCCGCGTCCTCGGTGACGCCGTAGAAGTTGCGGGCGTCCTTCCCCGGGATGGCCCGGCTGTAGCCGGTGGTCACCGGATCGATGAACACCAGGTCGGTGACGTCGAGCAGCGACTCGCCGTTGTCCGCCATGCGGTATGGCGGGGGCGGCGCCCACCCCTCGTCCTCCAGCACCACCTTGCGCGGACCGAAGGCGCCGAGGTGGAGCCAGACCGACGAGGAGCCCGGGCCGCCGTTGAAGGTGTAGGTGATCGGCCGCTTCCCCATCTCCTTGACGCCGTCGCGGGTGTAGGCGGTGAAGAAGATCGACGCCTGCGGCTTGCCGTCCTCGTCGCGCAGGATCAGGGTGCCGGCGGTGGCCGTGTAGCGGATGTCCTGGCCGCCGATCATCGCGTGGTGCTGGGTGGTGACGCAGCTTGTCCTCAGCCTTCAGCGGCGGCGGGCTTTCTCGGCCCGCTCGGCCTTGCTCGAGGGGCCCTCCCCGCCGAGAACGCGGCCGGTCCATCGCCTCGGGGGCCTCGTCGGACGATGGAGGCCGAGCGGCGTTGGGAGTTTTCCGATGGCTGCGAAGATTGCGGCGGCTGGGCCAGCGCGGCGCCGGCGCAGAGCAGCAGGAGGGGGAGGGCGAGGCACCATGTCTTCTGGCTCAAGAATCGATCTCCTGGGATGAAATTCGCCGCGGGCTCAGGCTTTGGGCGGCGCCCGGCGGGATCTGGTTGATCCGGGCGGAGAAGACGGCATGGGCGCCGGGCGCCCGGTCCTCCCACCACTCGATGCAGGAGCCGGCCACCCGCTCGACATTCTTCAGGTACGCCGGGTTCTGATTGGCCTCGCGGAGCTTCGGCAGCAGCTCGCGGACCCGCTCCCAGAAGAAGAGCAGCTCCTGGCAGTTCTCGTAGAACAGCTCGTGGTGCAGGGCGCCGTGCACCACGAAGGAGGCGACCATCTCCCAGTAGGAGCCGACCATGCGGAACGAGGTATGGCCGTCCGAGCCCGGGGGCAGAGGGACTGGAGCTCCTCCATCGTCTTCACCCGGAAGCTGCGGGCGATCCAGTCGCGCGCCTCGCGCATCCGGGGCTCGCGGCGCAGCTCGTAGAGGTGCAGGATCAGCTTCGCGTCTTCTTGATTGGCGGGGCGGTCCATGAATTCTCCTTTGAGGAAGGAGAATTATCACGAAGGGGAGGTGCTGCGGAAGGTGAGACCAGGGACGGAGGGACTTCAGAGACTGCAGGGACAAAAACCCGCCCGCTGTCTCTGGGTCCCTGCTGTCCCTGGGGTCCCTGGGGTCCCTTGTTCCCGCCGCTCAGTACTGCGGCACCGCCGGATCCACCCTCTCGCTCCACGAATCGATCCCCCCGGCGAGGTTGATCGCCCGCGAGAAGCCCATCTGGCGCAGGAAGTTCATGGCGCGGCCCGAGCGCGGCCCGTGGTGGCAGTAGACCACCAGGGTTTCGGCCGGATCGAGCTCGCCCAGGCGGTCCTGGATCTCGGGGAGGGGGATCAGCTTCGCCCCGTCGATGCGGCAGATCTCCCACTCCTGGGGGTTGCGCACGTCGAGCAAGGTGACCTGCCGCCCTTCGTCGAGCCAGCTCTTGAGCTCGGGGGTCGACATCTCGAACGCCTGCTCGACGGCGTCCGCCGACGGATCGATGCCGCAGAACTGCTCGTAGTCGATCAGCGCGGTCTGCGTCGGGTGCTCGGAGCAGATCGGGCAGTCGGGGTTCTTGCGCAGCTTGAGCTCGCGGAACTTGAGCTTCAGGGCGTCGAAGAGGACCAGGCCGGCCGATCAGCGGCTCGCCGGCGCCCACGATCAGCTTGATCACCTCGTTGGCCTGGAGCGAGCCGATGATCCCCGGCAGCACGCCGAGCACCCCCCCCTCGGCGCACGACGGCACCAGCCCCGGCGGCGGCGGCTCGGGGAACAGGCAGCGGTAGCAGGGCCCCTGGCCCCCCAGAACACCGAGACCTGCCCCTCGAAACGGAAGATCGAGCCGTAGACGTTCGGCTTCCCCAGCAGCACGCAGGCGTCGTTGACCAGGTAGCGGGTGGGGAAGTTGTCGGTGCCGTCCACGATCAGGTCGTAATCCCGGAACAGCTCGAGGGCGTTCGACGAGTCGAGCCGCACCTCGTGGGGGACGACCTTGATGTGCGGGTTCAAGTCGCGCAGGCGGTCGACCGCGGCCTGGATCTTCGGCCGCCCCACCGCGCCCCGCCCGAAGAGGACCTGGCGGTGGAGGTTGCTTTCGTCGACCACGTCGAAGTCGACCATCCCCAGCGTCCCCACCCCCGCCGCCGCCAGGTAGAGCCCGAGCGGCGAGCCGAGGCCGCCGGCGCCGATGCAGAGCACCCTCGCCGCCTTGAGCTTGCGCTGCCCCAGAGTGCCGACCTCGGGGAGGATCAGGTGGCGGCTGTAGTGGCGGATCTCGGGCTGCGAGAGTCCCGGCAGCTCGTCGTCGTCCCGCTCCTCGAAGAGGCCGAAGGCCCCTCCCGCGCTGTTTGCGCCGCCGGCGATCGACGGGATGATCGTCAGGGTGTCGCCGTCCTTGAGCGGCGTCGCATCCTTGGCGAGATGGCGGACGTCCTCGTCGTTCAGGAAGAGGTTCACGAAGCTGCGCAGCGCGCCGTCGTCGGCATAGAGGTGACGCTGGAGCGCCGGATGCCGGTGGGTGAGGTCGTTCATCGCCTCGCCGACGGTCGCCCCGTCGACCGCGACCTCGCCGAGCTCGGCGGTAAAACGGCGCAGCGGGGTGGGGATTTGGATGTTGACGCTCATCAGACCGCCTCCTTGTCGAAACTGACGGCGGCCGCCGTTGCGGCCGCCTGATCGATCGTCTCCTCGTCGAACCGGTCGCGGTCATCGGCGAGGCGCCAGCAGCGCGAATCCGCCGCCCGCCCCTGCTGCACGGAGACGATGAGGTACGAGAGTCCTGGCCAGGCATGCTCGCGGTCGAAATCGCTCGGCCGCGACGGATGGTCGGGATGCGAATGATAGTAACCCACCACGTCGGCGCCCGCCGCGCGCGCCTCCTTGTGGGCCGCGAGCACCGTCTCGGGCTCGATCACGTAGCGGTTGTGGCGGCTGTCCTGGCGCTCGTTGGCGACCGGGATCAGCCGCTCGACGACGGTCGTCGTCTCGCCGCCCTCGGCGTCGCCTGCACGGCCGATCAGGAAGCCGCAGCACTCCTCCGGGAAGGTCGCCTCGCCGTGGCGGCCGATCGCCTCGAGGTCCTGGGGGGTGATCACCAGGCGGCTCATGCTCAGTCCTCCTCCCAGAAGCGGTCGGTCAGGTACTTGTCCGCGCCGTCGCAGAGCACGGTGACGATCGTGGCGGACCGGCCCGCCGGGAGCTCGCCGCCACCTGGAGGGCGGCGGCCACGTTGCAGCCGGCGGAGATCCCGGCCAGCAGCCCCATCTCGCGCGCCAGCCGCTTGACCATCCGGTACGCCTCCTCGGTCGGCAGCTCGCGGGCCTCGTCGGCGAGCGCCGGATCGTAGATCGGCGGCACGATCGCCGAGGCCATGTGCTTCATCCCCTCGAGGCCGTGGAACGGCGAGTCGGGCTCGACCGAGATCAGCCGGACCCCCGGCGTTTTCTCACGTAAGTACCGCCCCACACCCATGAAGGTGCCGCTGGTCCCCAGTCCGGTGACGAAGTGGGTGATCTCCCCCGCCGTCTGCTTCCAGATCTCCGGGCCGGTCGAGCGGTAGTGGGCCCGCCAGTTCTCGGGGTTCGAATACTGATCGAGATACGCCCAGCGCCCGGGCTCCGCCGCCACCAGCCGCCGCGCCTCGAGGATCGCGCCGTCGCTCCCCGCCAGCGGATCGGTGATCCGCAGCTCGGCGCCGAAGGCGAGCAGGATCTTCTTGCGCTCCGGGCTCGCGCTCTCCGGCAGGCAGACCGTCACCGGGATGCCGCTCGCCGCGCCGATCATCGCGTAGGCGATCCCCGTGTTCCCGGAGGTCGCGTCGAGCAGCCGCCGCCCCTCGGCGAACAGCCCCCGCCGCTCGGCGTCGCGGATCATCGCGAGCGCCGCCCGGTCCTTCACCGAGCCCCCGGGGTTCGCCAGCTCCGCCTTGGCGTAGAGCCGCACCTCGGGCCGCCCGGTCAGCGCCGAGAGGTCGATCAGGGGGGTGTTGCCGATCGTCTCCAGCAAGCGCACCGGGCGCCGCCGGTCGGAGGACGGAGAGGGGATCTCCTGGGCGGATGGGGTCGTGGTGAGCATGGTCCGGTCCGTCCGCTCAAGCTAGCAGACAGGGGCATGGGTGTAAAGGTGATTTCCTTGGTCACGAATTCCCGAGAGCCGAATGCCGGACGCCGTCCGCCCCTGGCATGAATGCCCGGGCTACGCTGCGACCGAAAAGCCGGGTGACCCCGGCTCCTGGACCTCCCCCGACTACGGAGGCGGCTTCAGCCGGCTTCTCGTTTCGGACTGCCCGGGCTGCCCGGGCGGGGACGCCGCCCCGGGCTACCCTCCCGCTCCAGCAGCAGCGCCGTCCAGTCGTCCTCCAAGACCGGCCCCGTGGCGAGCCGCACCCGGTCGCAGAGGGCGTCGATCCAGGCCAGCGGGGCCCCTCGTGCGGCCCGGCCGCCAGCAGCGCGGCCAAGGCGGCGTAGCCCAGCGGCTCCCCCGCCGCGGTCGGCGCCTCGGCGAGGCCGTCGGTCAGCAGCAGGAGGCGGTCGCCCGGCTCCAGGCGGAGCTTGAGCGCCTCGTAGGCGACCTCGCGCCGCACCCCGAGCGGCAGGCGCGGCCCCGGGACGACGAGCGGCTGCGGCGGCTCTCCCTTCGGAGCAGGTAGGGATCGGGGAGGCCGGCGTTGGCGAGGGTAGCCGTCCCCGTCGCCGGGTCGTAGCGGACGAAGGCGAGGGCCACGAACTCGCGCGGCGAGAGCTCGGCGGCGAGGGCGCGGTTGAGCTCGCGCAGCGTCGCCTCGGCCGCACGGTCCCCGGCGAGGAGGGGGAGCCGCGCCTTGGCGGAGGCCATGATCAGGCTCGCCGCCATCCCCTTGCCGGCGACGTCCGCCACCGCGAGCCCCACGGCGCCGTCCGCCAGCCGGAAGACGTCATAGAAGTCCCCCGCCACCACCCGCGCCGCGAGGTTGCGGGCCGCCACGCGGTACCCCTCCCCCGCCACCTCGGGCGGCGGCAGCAGCCGGCTCTGGAGGTCGCGGGCGAGGAGCAGCTCCCGCTCGGCGAACTCGGTCTCCTTGAGGCGGGCGACGCTCTCGGCGAGCAGCTCCTTCATCCGCTCGAAGCTCGCGATGGCGAGGCCGCAGGTCACGGCGAGCCCCACCGTGATGCCGACCGAGAGCAGGTTCCCCCGCGAGAGCACGGGGATGTGGAGCCCGAACGTCAGGTTGAGGCTGAGGGCCGCGAGCACCCAGGCCACGGCGCCGCTGGCGGCGAACAGCGCCGCGAACGCGAGGATCGCCTGGGGGCGGGACATCGCCTCGAAGCGGGCCCGGAAGATCCTCACCACCGCCCGCGCCATGACCGTGATCCCCACGCCGACCAGGGCGCCGTAGATCCAGGAGATCCAGCGGCTCCCGGGCGGGTTGCCGGCGAGATGAGGAAGCCCGCCCCGAGGCCGACCCCCGCCCCCAGGGCCAGGGCGTGGAGCTGTCCGCGCCAGGAGAACATCGGGTGGGTCGCCATGTATCCTACCTATACGGAGCCGGCACCCTTGAGTTCCCGCGAGGAGACAAGCCCATGAACGATGCGCCCCGCGACCGGCTCCAGGGCTCTCCCCCCGGAGCCGGTCCTCTCATCGGCTTCCGTGCCTTCGGTTCAGACGGAGCAGGAGATGCACTGGTAGCTGGCGCTGCCCGTTTCCTTCTTGCCCACTCCGTTCGGCTGGCAAGAGTTCACGGTCACGACGTAGCTGGACCAATAGACGTCCGCATTCGGGCCATAAATGGTCATGCAGTTGGACGTGGCCGCGGCATCCAGAATGACCCTGAGATCCGTGTCTGCATCCGAGCAGGTGTTCCCCGTCCCGGTGAGAGTTCCGGTATTGTAGACGGGGGTTTTCACGAGCAGAACGCCGCCGCCGGCGCCGCCGACAGCAGGCACAGAGCAGCCGCCGTCAAGCCGGCGCAGGCGATACCACGAAATCCTCTCGACATAGATGAGTCTCCTGAACGTTGAACGAACCCAGTGAATCTGGAATCTTCCTCCACAATACTATAGTTTAACGATAAAAACAGGAAAGCAAGCAAGCATGAACGACGCGCCTCACACCGGAGACGACCGCATCCCCCCCGGGCAGTACGCCACCAACAAGTGGCCCGTCCTCTCCTACGGCGACACGCCGAACATCGCCCCCGAGCGCTGGAAGCTGCGCCTCTTCGGCCTTGTCGAAGCGGAGCGGACCTTCTCCTGGGCGGAGCTCCAGGCCCTGCCCCGGGTGCGGGTGACTGCCGACTTCCACTGCGTCACCCGCTTCTCCACCCTCGACAACGGCTGGGAGGGGTTCGCGACTCGCGAGGTGCTGCGCCAGGTCCGCGTCGACCCCGAGGCCTCGCACGTGATGATCCACTGCTACGGCGGCTACACCACCAACCTCCCCCTCGAGGACTTCCTCTCCGAGCACGCCCTCTTCGTGGACCGCCACAACGGCGAGCCCCTCGAAGTCGACCACGGCGGCCACCTGCGGCTCGTCGTCCCCCACCTCTACGCCTGGAAGAGCGCCAAATGGGTGAACGGCGTCGAGCTGATGTCCGAAGACCGCCGCGGCTTCTGGGAAGAGAACGGCTACCACACCTACGGCGACCCGTGGAAAGAGGAGCGTTTCAGCAGCCAGGAGACCAAGGAGGCGTATCAGGTGCGGCGGCGGGCGAAGGAGTTGGGGATTTTGCCGGGGTAGGGGGGTTGGGGGGCTGCCGGTCGGGCCGGGGCCGGCCGGGCTGCGTGCGCGGTGTAGCGAGTGGGATATCGATAACTCCGAATCTCTTGAAGGCGGCGCAGGTAGTAACTGGACTTCCTGGAACAGATGCTTCTCGCTGCAGATTTTTCTCGGAGTCTTCGAGTCGACTATACTGACGCAATGCGAACAATTCAGCTACAGGCCCGCCGCTGGCTAGTGGATGAGACTAGGCCGCTTGGAACTCCCGGCGGCTTTGGAGCTGTGTTTCTTGGTCAAGATGAGGATGGGCACGAGGTGGCAGTGAAACGGCTGGAGATTAGCGCAAACCAAGCTGCCCATCGGGAACTCTCCATTGCGCAGCACCTTGCGGGCAAGTCCTTTCAGCACGTCATCCCCATGCATGACTCCGGCCTAGACCCCGATTCAGCGCGTTACTTTGTGGTCATGGCCTGTGCCGCAGAGAGCCTACAAGACAAGCTCAATGCGATCGGTTCTTTAGGAGAGGAGGCCGCGGCACGAGCGTTGCTCGACATCCTGCGTGGGCTCTCAGAGGTGCCTGATATTGTGCATCGTGATTTGAAGCCGCCAAACGTGCTCTGGCATGAAGGACGCTGGAAGATTGCGGACTTCGGGATAGCGCGCTTTGTCGAAGAGTCGACTTCGCTGCACACCCTCAAGGAATGCCTTACTCCTTCGTATGCTGCTCCGGAGCAGTGGCAGACCTTGCGAGCTTCTGCTGCAACGGATATCTACGCGCTTGGGTGCATCGGCTATGGACTTTTGACCGCAGCGCCACCCTTCTCAGGCTCTCTAGACCAGTTGCGGCGCCAGCATCTCGAAGCGCCGCCACCCAACCTGTCGGGTGTGCATCCCCGCCTGCGCTCTGCGCTGACGATGATGCTGCGCAAAGCGCCGGAAGCACGGCCAACGCGCGAACGTGCAATCAAACTGTTCGAGGAGTTCCTCGCCGACCAAGACAAGGCCAAACCCTCCCCAGGCGCGTTTTCTACACTTGCTCAAGCAGGCGCCCTGGAGGCTGCACGGCAGGCCGCACAGGAATCAGAGACGGAGAAACGCCGCGTAGAGATAGAGCGGAGAGCCCAACTAGCGCGAGATGCATCCCGGGCGCTTACCGAGGTGATTGAACACCTACTCACAGCAATTGAGCGGGACGCACCATCGGTGACGATTGAGAGACCAGGCAGAGGAACGAGCGGCTGGCGAGCAATCCTTGGATCGGCTCGGCTAGACATCAAAAAGCTCTCGACTGACTCGTCCTATGGATATGACGGAGTGGAGCGTCGCGAGTGGGACATTATTACGGGAGCAACTATCAACGTCACGCAGAATGAAGCTTCACACTACGTGTGGGGCGCATCGCTCTGGTATGCACGAGTCAGTGGCGATCAGTATCGCTGGTGGGAGGTTGGATATATGGATTCACCCTTCCTTGGCGGTAGTGGTGGCTTTCAGCCATACGCATTAGACAGCACGTATACCGCGCTTAAGGCGATGGGGCCAGCGATGGGCGTGCAGCAGGAAGCTTATAGGCCGCGACTTATCGATGACGAAGACATGGGCGATTTTGCGCAGCGCTGGATTAAGCTGTTTGTAAGAGCGTATCATGGGGAAATCGACCATCCAAGGACACTACCGCTCACCTGGGAGTCAGTATAGGATAAGCATTCCAGCGGGATGGATGTAGGTGCTCGCCAGGTAGGGTGACGTTTCCCAGGTTTCGCGGACTGAGGCATAGGTGCAACGAGACGTTGCCATGGTTCTCGGACCGGGGTGGCACTTCCCCGGGCTTACGCTCTTCCTCAGGCTCGCGCAAAGAGCACCGCCCCCTCGGGGCGGATGGGATAGGGAACGTCCGATACCGGGCGCTAAAGCGCCCGGCTAATCAAATTTTCGCCCCTTCGGGGCGCGCGGTGGGGAACCTTCCAAGATGGCTTGTAGCGACGCGCACAAGCCGCCGGCCCGTCGAGTGCAGTTGGCTTTTCACCTGCCGCCGCCAAGAGGGTGGCACTTCTCCCAGCACTTCTCCATGGACCCGGCTCCCAGAGGTTCAAGCCGCCTCGGACAGCAGGCGTCGCATCGTCTCGGGATCACGGTCGATCGCTCGCAGCAACGCGCGGGCGGGTGCATCGGGAATGCTGCGATGCTGCTCCCAATCCCGCAAGGTGCTGACGGGCAGCCGGAAGGCTTCCGCGAAGTCGGTTTGGGTCATGCCGAGCCGCTGCCGCAGGACCTTCACGGGAGAGACCCGGCGCATCTTCGCTAAGGCCTCCGGGTCAAGCGGCTGGGCATCGGGATCGGAGACGGCCGCCGCCATCACCTCCTCATCCGTCATCGCATTCACGCGCGCCCAATCGGTCTCGCCGCGAGGCAGCTCCTCACCAGGCTTCACGGTCACCCGCGTAGTATCGGTCTTGCTCATAGCTCGTGGCCCTCGCCTGCTGCCTTGCAATGCTCGACCGCACCGTTCCTCCTTAGATGGGTCGATGAGGCGATTGGCGAATTCTACGCGAAGAGCACCGCCCCCTCGGGGCGGGTGGGATAGGGAACGTCCGAGACCGGGCGCTAAAGCACCCGGCTAATCAAATTTTCGCCCCTTCGGGGCGCGCGGTGAGGAACTTTCCAGGGTGTCTTGTAGCGACGCGCACAAGCCGCCGGCCCGCCGAGTGCAGTGAGCTGTTCACCCAAGCGGGAGCCCTTCCGCGGCTGCTCATCGCCGCCCGGAGTCCTCGGAAACTAAAATCTCCTCGGCCACGGCCTCGAGAAGCAGGTCACGTTGCGCGGCCGTGAGGCTGCGGGGCTCACCCAGATTCAGCCGCATCCGGCGGATGAGCAACTGGCGAAGCTCGCGGTCGTCCGCCTCGGCCTTTTCCTTCTTCTCTTTTTCCTTCTCCCGGTCACTCTGGAGGCTCCGGTAGGCGTCCCAGCCGAACTTGACGACGTTCAGGAGGAGGGACGAGAGGGCGATGCCGGTGGTTATGTCGAAAGCGGAGCGGGTGGTTGCGCGAGGAGCGCCGTCCTCGGCAAGGGCTCGCTCGGTGAACGCGGGGAGGTTCGGGTCCAGGCTCGCGGCCAGCCGGACCGAGGCGCGGCGCGCGACGAATTCATACGTGTTGTCCATGGGAACGAGCATTTTAGCATCGCAGGAGCGCGCCGCTGTCTCGGGGAGCCGCGGACCCGCGAGGGAGAAGGCTCGACATCACGGGGGGAAGCCTCGACATCACGAGGCGAAGGCTCGACAACCCGGGGCAACGTCTCGGCATCGTGGGGCAAGGCCTCAACAACTCGGGGCAAGGCCTCAACAACTCGGGGCAAGGCCTCAACAACTCGGGGAAAGGCCTCAACAACCCGGGGCAAGGCCTCAACAACCCGGGGAAAGGGGTGTCCCTGCCAGGGACAGGCCCGTACCTGCGATGAATCTCTCCATCCCCGCCGGGGAGAGGCCCGTCCCCGCGAGGGATGACGGCGTACTCGTCAGGGAGAGGTCCGTCCCTGAGAAGAATTGCCATCGCCCCGGGTTGCGCCGCCTTTCCCCCAGCGTCGCGCGCCTCCGCCCCGTCTTACCGCATCGGCAGCAGCACCACCAGCCGAGACCGGGTGCTAAAGCACCCGGCTCATCAGATTTTCGCCCCTTCGGACGACGCGCACAGAACACCGCCCGGTCTTCAACCATCCTCAGGCGGAGCAGCAAAGGTGAACGGTCCGGAAATAGGGTGTGGGGGTGCAGGTCTTGTTGTCGCAGCCTCCCGCCGTACAGGAGATCTTCGTTTCGCTCGCATCGGTGTAGTAGATGGTTGACGTCGTTGGGTTGAAACCGACCGGGCAGGCCATGGCGGGCTTCGGCGTCAGCAGCATGAACACGGCCGCGAGCATCACCAGCAGAAGAGCGAACAACGTGGAACGGGTGACGAGATTTCCAGACATCATAAACGCTCCTTTCGGCTTGGACCGAAGAAGGGGCCGCGCAGAGCTGGGCCATTCCAGGGACTGCTCAGCCTCCGCCAGTCACAGGCGGGCTCCAGGGTCGAAAGGTTACAAGCTCCCGCCCTGTGCCACGATCTGGCGACCCGGTGAAACGTGACGTTGACCCGGTGCTTCCGGCCGTTGCGCCGGGGAAGCGTGACGTTGACCAAGTGCAGCGGGCCGATGCACCTGTGCAACGAGACGTTGCACAGGTTCCACGGACCGTGGAAGTGGTTCCGCGGGACGATTCCCTGGTGCTCTCGAACGTTGACCCAGGGAAACGTCACGTTGACCTGGTTCCGCCAAAGGGTGAACTTGTGCAGCGTGACGTTGACCTCGTTCTTCAGACCGGGGAACCTGTGCATCGTGACGTTGCACTGGTTCTTCAGACCGGGGAACTTGTGCATCGTGACGATGCACCCGTGCATCCGAACGTTGACGTCGGGCATCGGGACGTTGCACAAGTTCTTCGGAACGGTGAACCTGCGCAACGGAACGAAGCACAGGTTTTCCGGAACGTGGAACCTGTGCAACGTGACATTGAACAGGTCTTCCAAAACGAGAACCGGGGGAGCGTGACGCTCCCGCGGGACAAAACCGGGGCGGCGCCACGAATTTCCCGGGAAACCGCTACCGCATCGGCAGCGGCACCACCAGCGAGGCCACGACCGAGGCCACGGTGAGGAGCAGGCAGACCAGCGCGGCCAGGGTGTGGTTCCCCGTCTCGTTCTTGCGGGGGTCGAGCAGAACGCCGGCGAGGAAGCCGCCGAGAAAGCCGCCGATGTGGGCAAAGTTGTCCGTGCGCGCTCCGAAGAATCCCATCACGATCATGAAGATGGCATAGGTCCACGCCATGCGCCCCACGTGGCTGTTGCCGGTGCGGCGGCTGAAGTAGACGAGCGCGCCGAGGAGGCCGAGGATCGGCGCCGAGGCTCCCACGGTGAGCTGCGAGCCGAACAGGCTGCTGGCCAGGAAACCGGTGATCGAGGAGATCGAGTAGATGATCACCGTGCGCGACGGGCCGTAATGCTCCGCCGTCTCGGGAGCGAGGAAGCGGATCCAGTAGAGGTTGAAGCCGATGTGGAGGAGACTCGCGTGGAGCCAGCCGGCGGAGAGGAGGCTCCACCAGTGCCCCAGCGCGAAGACGGGGATGGCGCCGGCGGCCCCGAAGCGGATCAGGGCGCGGGGGCTCGGAGCCAGCAGGTTGAACAGCCCCGACATTCCGATGTTCCCGGGGTCGAAGAGCAGCATGGCGACGTAGAGGAGCGCGTTCCCCACGATCACCGCCTGCACCAGCCCCATGTCCTTCCCCACCCCGCGCAGGAGCGACGTCAGCCCCCACATCCCGGGCCGCTTGCGGCCACAATTGAGGCAGACGTCGTCGTTGACCCCGACCAGCTTGCCGCAGGAGGGGCAGAGGGTGGAGCCGGAGCGCGGGCGGCCGAACATGGCGGGTACTCTAGCAGGGCCGGGCGGTCAGCTCCTCACCGGCGTCATCTGCATCGGAGGCTCCTTCGAATCCGGGTCGCGCCGGACCGGCTCGTCCTCCGGGGCCTCCCCGGGGTCGCCGACGGGCGGCTGCTCCAAAGGGTCCTCGTCGGGATTGTCCAGCGGCTCCTCGCGCGCCGGATCGTCGGTCGGCTCCCGGGGATCGCGGTCGCGGCGGGGATCGAGGGGGTCGTAAGTGTTGGCGGATCTTGAGTTTGGCAAGGCAGTTCCTCCTTGCCCTGGGGAGGGGAGCAAGGATCGGGCCGGGTTAACCGGAAGTCCGGAGATCCCGCAGGATCTCTTCCGTGCTTCGGCTGTCCTCCCAGGTGCCCAGGACTGCGAAGAAGGAGTCGGGAAGCTTGTCGTGGAGCCGGAGCCGGATCGCTTGCTTCACCCAAGCCGAGGGACTGATCCCATCCTTCTCGGAAGCCTTTCGCAGCCGCTCGGCGGTCTCATCGTCCAGCTGGATCACTATCTCAGGCATCGTGTTCTCCTCTGTCGAGTATATGGAGGCGGTGTTACCCTTCGAGAAAGCGTGACGACCATGAACCTGACCATCCCCTATCCGCCGGAGATTCTCCAAGCCCTGCAAGAGGAACCGGACGAGTTCGAGGCCGAGGCTCGCCTGCTTCTCGCGGTCAAATTCTACGAATTGGGGAGGCTCAGCTCGGGCTTGGCCGCCAAGCTGGCCGGGGTACCCAGGACGACCTTCCTGTTCCTGCTGGGACAGCACGGCCTTTCGCCTTTCGGCGAGAAACCCGAAGAGCTTGAGCAGGATCTGGAAAATGCCCGACGGGCACACCGCCAGCCCCGAAGGGGCGGCAGCGTAGAGCCTGGGGCGTAAGCCCCAGGTTCGTGCGCGCCATTTGACCCCAGCCCCGAAGGGGCGGCAGCAGACCATTCCGGGCAGGGTCTGCTGCCGCCCCTTCGGGGCTTTGGAAGGTCGGGAGGCCGGTTCCCTGGGGCTCACGCCCCAGGCTCTATGCTTTCGCCCCTTCGGGGCTGGCGAATCCTCCTGACGACCTGGCCCCCTACGAAATCGTCTTCTGGAACGCCCGCGCGCTTCCCGCGACCAGGACGGCGGCGATCACCAGGAGGGCGGCGACGTGGCTCCAGAGGTCCTGGAAGGTGGCGCCGCGGATGATGATCCCTCGCGAGATGGCGATGAAGTGGGTGGCGGGGAGGATCTGCGAGACGACGCGCAGGGGGGCCGGCAGCGAGGAGAGGGGGAAGATGTAGCCGGAGAGCATGATCGAGGGGAGGAGGATGATCTGCGCGAGCTGCGTCGCCTCCATCTGCGTCTTCGCCCGCGAGGAGACCAGGAGCCCCAGCGACAGCAGGGCGAAGAGGTAGACGAGCGAGAGCCCCAGCAGCAGCGGCAGGCTGCCGTGGATCGGCACCTTGAAGACGAAGGTCATCAGGGCCAGCACGAAGCAGAGCTGCACGAAGGAGAGCGCGAGGTAGGGCAGGATCTTGCCGAGCACCACGGCGAGCGGCGAGGCCGGGGTGACCATCAGCTGCTCGAGGGTGCCGCGCTCGCGCTCGCGCACGATGGCGTAGGCGGAGAGGAGGGTCCCCGAGAAGGTGAGCAGGATGGCGACGAGCCCGGGGATCAGCAGGTTGGCGCTCCGCGAGTCGGGGTTGAAGAGGAGCGTGGGCCGCGCCTCCAGGGGAAAATCGCTGACCCCGATTTTGGCGCGGATCTCCTCGAGCGACTGGTTGAGCGCCGACGCCGTTGGCGGCGCCCAAGGCCTGCGCCGAGATGCTCGAGTCCGAGCCGTCGATCAGCACCAGGAAGTTCGCCGACTGGCCGCGCTGCCGCTTCTCGTCGAAGTCGGGGGGGACCTCGATCCCCACCGAGGCGCGGCCGGCCACGATCTGCTCGCGGAGGGCGGCGCGCGACGGCGCGTAGCCCACCACCTCGAAGTAGCTGGTGTTCACGAAGTCGTCGATCAGCGCCCGGCTCTCGGCGCTCCGGCTCTGGTCGAAGACCACCGTCGGCACGTGCCGGACGTTGGTGTCGATCAGTCCGAAGAGGACGAGCTGGAAGATCGGGATGGCGAGCGAGAAGCGGAGCGTCGCCCGGTCGCGGATCATCTGCAACCCCTCCTTGCGAAGGATGGCGCCGAAGCCTCTCATCGGTCCCCTTTCGTGAGGCAGGGTCTGGAGGCGGGTGAGGCGCACGAAGACGTCCTCGAGCGAAGGGGCGATCGGCCGCACGTGCACCGGCGAGCCGGCGGCTTCTGTCAGCTCGCGCTCGATCTCGGCGTCGTCGCGGCTCGCGTCCACCAGCAGGTGGAGGGCGTTGCCGAAGATGGTGACGTCCTGCACCCAGGGCTTGGCGCGCGCCTTTCCCATCAGCGCCGCGGCCCCCTGCTCGCAGGCCGCCTCGATCCGCCGCGTCCCCTCGGGGGTGACCTCGGCGAGGTGGGTGAGCTCGTCCGGCTTCCCCTCGACCAGCATGCGCGAGAGGTAGATGTACCCCACCTTGCCGCAGCGCTCGGCCTCGTCCATGTAGTGGGTGGTGACGAGG
This sequence comes from uncultured Acidobacteriota bacterium, assembly GCA_963756595.1. Lineage (GTDB taxonomy): Bacteria > Acidobacteriota > Thermoanaerobaculia > Multivoradales > UBA5704 > DATARR01. Next base: position 28,649 of record CAVWOZ010000057.1, on the reverse strand, counting down.
AGGGTGACGTTCTGCGCCGCGAGGTCGAAGAGGAGGTTCCACAGCTCGCGGCGGGCGACCGGATCGATGCCGGCCGTGGGCTCGTCGAGAAAGAGGACGCGCGGCCGGTGCATCACGGCGGCGGCGAGCGACAGGCGCTGCTTCCAACCGCCCGAGAGCTGGCCGGCCAGCCGGGTGCGGTACGGGCCGATGCCGGTCAGCTCGATCGCCCACTCGCGGCGCTCCTTGAGGACCGGCCCCTTGAGGCCGTAGACGTCGGCGAAGAAGTCGAGGTTCTCGAGCACCGAGAGGTCCTCGTAGAGCGAGAACTTCTGCGGCACGTAGCCGATGCGGCGGCGGATCTCCTCGCCGTGGCGGGTGACGTCGAGCCCGTCGACCGCCGCCTTCCCCTCGGTGGGAGACAGCAGGCCGCAGAGGATGCGGATCAGCGTCGACTTCCCCGAGCCGTTCGGCCCCAGGAGGCCATAGATCTCGCCGCGCGGCACGCGGAGCGAGACCTTGTCGAGGGCGCGGAACTTGCCGAAGTCGCGGGAGACCCCCTCGGCGAGGATGCCGTAGTCGACGTCCGTGTCCGCATCCGCGTCCGCGCCGGCGACAGGCGGGGCGAGGACGGCTGGAGCGGGGGCGGCCTCGCTCATCGCGGCGCGCCCGGCGCTGCGGCTGAGCCCGGCTCGGCCAGGGTGACGATCGCCGCCATGCCGGGCTTCAGCTCCGGGGTGGGGTCGATCGCCACCTTGACGCCGAAGACCTGATCGCTGCGCTGGTCGAGGGTCTGGATGTTGCGCGGCGTGTACTCGGCCTGGGTGCGGACCTCGACCACGTGCCCGGGGAAGGCGCGGTGCGGGAAGGTGTCGACGTGGACGGCGGCGCCCTGGCCGATGCGCACCCGGCCGAGCTGGGTCTCGGGGACGTAGACCCGCACCCAGATCTGGTCCGCCTCGAGGAGGGTCGCCACCGGCTGGTTGGCGGCCACCAGATCGCCCGGGCGGAGGTTGAGCACCTCGACGACGCCGGAGGCCGGGGCGGCGACCACCAGCTCCTGGTGCTGCCGGGTGAGGAAGGCGAGGCGCTCGCGCGCCTGGGCCAGGGTGGCGTCCGCGGCGGCGACCTCCTCCGGCCGGCCGCCGCGGGTGGCCGCGAGGTAGGTCTCGTGGGCGTTCGCCGCCTTGACCTGGGTGGCGTCGTAGTCGCGCTGGCTGATCGCGCCGGCCTTGACCAGCGCCTCGAAGCGCTTGCGGTCGGTCTCGGCGCTCTGCCAGTTGATCTCGGCCTGGCGCCGATCCTCCGGGCGCGGCCCCCGCTTCACCCGCGCGAGGTCCGCCTCGGCCTGCTGGACCACCGCGCGCTGCTGGGCGATCTCGAGGTCGCGCAGGTCGGCCTCGAAGGTCACCAGCGTCTGGCCGGCGCGGACCACGTCCCCCTCCTTGACGTCGACGCTCGCCACCCGTCCGCCGAGGAGCGAGCCGACCTCGACCGTGTTCGCCTCGATCGAGCCCGAGAGGACGAGCCGCGGGTCCGGCTTGGGACGGAAGAAGAACCACCACGCCACGCCGCCGGCGACCGCCAGCAGGAGCAGGACTCGGATCAGGACCTTCGCCTTGGGTTTCACGCGGTCAGCTTATCAGCGGCCATCGAACGCCGGTGGAGGGCCCCGCTCTTGCAGGAGGATTCCGCCATGAATCCACCCCTCAGCACCCAATGGCTGCAGCAGATCGTGTGGCTCGTCCTGCTGGCGATCCCGATCGCCTGCGTGGCGTGGACGGTGACGCACGAGGAGATCTTCCGCGAGCCTCGCGAGTTCTGTGCCGAGCGCTCCAAGAGCTGCCGCTCCCTGCTGGCCCGCAAGTTCTTCTACCTCTTCACCTGCGAGTACTGCTTCAGCCACTACGTGACGGTGCTCTTCCTCTTCCTCACCCGCTATCGCCTGCTCCTCGACGACTGGCGCGGGTACGTCATCGCCTTCTTCGCCCTGGTGGCGGTGGCGAACGTCTACATGAGCTCCTTCGCCCGGCTGCGCCAGGAGGTCAAGTCGGAGAAGCTGGAGGCGAAGAAGAAGGAGAAGGAGCTGGAGGCGGTGCCGGTGGTGACGGCGCCTTCCCTGGTCAATCGGCCGGTGCCGCCGGGAGGCGAGGCAAGCGATATAAAACGCCGGTTGTCCTGAGCGAAGAGAGCTTTGTTCCTCCCCCGTACTCGGGGGAGGTTAGGAGGGGGTTCGCAGCGCTCCAACCAAGGAAGCGGGCCGGCCTCCGGAACGCCCCCTCCTGGCCTCCCCCGAGTACGGGGGAGGAAAAAGGCACCCGGGCGACCTGCGGTCGCCCGCTTTCCGGATCCTACTTCACCCCCAGCAGCTCGACCTCGAAGATCAGCGTCGCGTTCGGCGGGATGACGCCGCCGGCGCCGCGGGCGCCGTAGCCGAGGGCGGCGGGGATGGTGAGGCGCCGCTTGCCGCCGACCTTCATCCCGGCGACCCCTTCGTCCCAGCCGCGGATCACCTGGCCGCCGCCGAGGGCGAAGTCGAAAGTGGCCGGGCGGTCCTGGTTGAAGGGGATCGGGCGGTCGAGGCTGGAGTCGAACTTGGTGCCGTTCTCGAGCCAGCCGGTGTAGTGCACGCTGACCTGCTGGCCGGCCTTGGCCTCGGCGCCGTCGCCGACCTGGAGATCCGTGTATTTGAGGCCCGACGGGGTGGTGACTTCCTGCTCTGCCATGGGATGGGGCTCCTCTCGAGGTAGTGGCGGCAGAGGGGATCGTCCCGCTCCCGCCGTCCGTGGCCCGCGAGCTTACCGCACTCCGAGCAGCTCGAATTCGTAGTAGAGGGTGGCGTTCGGAGGGACGACGCTCCCCACCCCCTGGCGGCCGAAGCCGAGGCCGGGGGGGATCACCAGCTTGCGCCGCCCCCCCACCTTCATGCCGACCAGCCCTTCGTCCCACCCCTTGAGGGCGTCGCCGGCGCCGAGCCGGAAGGTCAGCGGGCGGTCGCGGTCGCGCGTCGAGTCGAAGCGGGTGCCGTCGCTGAGCCAGCCGACGTAGTGGACCTCGAGGATCTTGCCGGACGCCGCCTCGTCGCCGTCGCCGACCCGCAGATCGACGTAATGGAGACCCGACGAGGTGACCACCTCCCGGGAGTCCACGACCGCATGAGCCCTGATGCCGCGGGTACCGTCGCGGGTGTCGTGGACGGCCTGCACCGTCTGCGATGCCTGCGATGTCTGGGCCGAGGGTCCGGTCGCGGCGAGGGCCGGACCGGCGGAAAGCGCCAGGGCGCAGAGCGAGAGGAGGAGAGGGCGGTTGGGGTTTTGGGGTCGCAAGGTCGAGCCTCCTGGTGGAGTCGACAGCTGGAGCGCGAATCTCGGAAGGGTGGATTGTACTTCAAACCGCCCGCCGCACCACCCTCCCCCCCTTCACCACGGCGGCGACCGGATTGATCCCGTAGTGGTAGACCAGATGGAGGAGGTTGGGAGCGTCGAGCAGGACGAGGTCCGCCCGCTTCCCCGCCTCGATCGAGCCGACCTCGCCGCCCAGCCCCAGGCAGCAGGCGGAGTTGAGGGTGGCCGCCGTCAGGCTCTCCTCGACCGTCAGGCCGAGCTCGAAGACGGCGAGCACCACCACCATCGGCATCGACTCGGTGAACGACGAGCCGGGGTTGCAGTCGGTGGCGAGGGCGACCGGCACCCCCGACTTCGACGAGGCGCCGGGCCGGGGCGTAGACGTGCTTGCGCAGGAAAAAGCTGGTGCCGGGGAGGAGCACGGCGGTGACCCCCGAGCCGGCGAGCGCCTCGACGCCGGCCGGCGAGACGGCCATCAGGTGGTCCGCCGAGAAGGCGCCCAGCTCGGCGGCCAGCTCGGCCCCCCCGGAATCGACGAACTCGTCGGCATGAAGGCGCGGCAGGAGGCCGTGGCGGACGCCGGCGGCGAGGATCTGCCGCGACTCGGCGGCCGAGAACACCCCATGCTCGCAGAAGACGTCGCAGAAGCGGGCGAGCCCGGCGGCGGCGGTGGCCGGCACGATCTCGTCGCAGATCTGGTCGACCCAGCGGCGGCGTCCGGAGCCGTCCCCGCCCCGATACTCGGGGGGCACCTCGTGGGCGGCGAGCAGGGTCGGCACCAAGTCGACAGGATGCCGGCCGGAGGCCTCCCGGATGGCGCGGAGCTGCTTGAGCTCGTCCGCCTGATTGAGGCCGTAGCCGCTCTTCGCCTCGGCGGTGGTGGTCCCCCAGGCGAGCATCTGGTCCATCCGCCGCAGGACGTTGGCGACCAGCTCCTCCTCGGGGGCCCGGCGGGTGGCGGCGACGGTCGACAGGATGCCGCCACCGGCCGCGGCGATCTCCTGGTAGCTCTTGCCCGCCAGGCGCGCCGCGAACTCCTCCTCGCGGCTGCCGGCCCAGGGGAGATGGGTGTGGGGATCGACGAAGCCGGGGATCAGGGTGCCGCCGCGGCCGTCGAGGCGCTCGGCGTCCGGCAGCTCGCCGAAGTGGCGCCGGCGCTCCTCGGGGGAGCCGACGAAGGCGATCCGACCGTCCCGGCAGACCACCTCGGCCCCCTGCATCCGGCGCAGCCGCCCCTGGTCCGCCCCCCGGCGGGGCGCCGAGCCTTCCGCGGTGGCCACCTCGGAGAGGTTGTGAATCAGCAGGTCGGTCGTCTCGGGCATCGGACGGGATTGTAGTGTGGAATCAGGCCGGGAGCCCGACGTGCGCCCGCCCCAGCGCGTGGACCTCGGCGCGCACCCACGCCTCGACCTCGCTCCAGTCGAGCGGGCGGGCGAGGCGCGGCATCGGCTCCCCTTCGACCTGCGAGAGGTCGGCGAGCCCCTTGAGCGCCTGGAGGGGGAAGTCGCGGACGTGGCCGAACTTGTCCTCGGCGAGCGCGAAGAGGCGGGCGAGCGGCAGCTGGCCCCCCTCGGGGCCGCCATGGCAGAGCAGATAGAGGTCGACGAAGTCGCGCCGGGTGCCGCGGCTGATGATGGCGCCGAGCTTCATCAGGCCGAGGTCGGCGGCCGAGGCGACGGCGAGCCCCGAGATCTCCTCGAACGGGCCGACCAGCGGATAGGGGTAGTAGAAGAGGCGCAGCCCGACGTTCCCGTCCGCGAGGCGGGTCGAGAGGTAGCCGTCGCGCGCGGTCTCGACCGCCGTCGTGGGGTCGGCCGCCAGCAGCTCGCCGAGGAGGTCGCGGCGCTGCGCGCTCGCCAGCCGGTTGGCGTTGCTCATCAGGTCGAGGTCGGCGACCGGACGGTGGCCGGTGTAGAGGGCGAGCGCGGCCGAGCCGGCGAGGTAGAAGTCCTCCGCCCAGGCGCCCGCCGCGAGGTGGGGGAGGAGCTCCTGGGCCCGCGGCGCCAGCGACTCCCGATGCGCCAGGGTCAGAGCGGCCACAGGAGATCGGCTGCAGGAAGTCCGGGGGCGGCCTCGACCCCGAGCGCCACCTGCCAGAAGGCGCGGCTGCGGCGCGACAGCTGCCGCCCGCCGTGGCGGGCGAGCCAGGCGGCGACCTCCGCCTCGGGGAAGGTGGCGAGGAGCCAGGCGAGGTCGGCCGCGTCGCCGTCCTCGAGGAGGCGGGCGATCAGCAGCGAGCCGACGCGCTCCGGGGTGAGGTCCTCATCCCAGGCCATGTCCCAGGCGCTGAACAGGCGCCGCGTCCCCTCTGGAATCTCCGCGCTCACGCTCCGGCGTCCCGGCGCTTGCGCGGCAGGGTGAGGACGGTCGCGGTGTTGCGCTCGTCCTCCATCTCGGCCTCCAGGATGCGCTGGAAGAGGTCGAGGGTGTTCTTGAACTTGAGCTGCAGCTCGCGGCGGGAGGTGCGCAGGTCGGAGATCTTGGCCTCGAAGCGGGTCGACTGCTCGATCGCCTGCTGCACGATCTTGTCGGCCGCGATCTCCGCCTCGCGGACCATCAGCGCCGCCTCCTGCCGGGCGTTGTTGGTGATGTCGTCCGAGACCTTCTGCGCCCGCAGCAGGGTCTGCTGGAGCTGGTGCTCGCGATGCTCGGTCTCCTCCAGCCGCTGGCGGTAGTAGCGGTTCTCGCGCTCCATCTTGTCGGCCTGGGCGATGCGGGTGGAGAGCTCCTCGGCGAGCACGGCGAGGAAGCCCTCGACCTCGGTCGGGTCGTAGCCGCGCATCTTCTGCGAGAAGCGCATCTTCTGGATCTCGAGGGGGGTGATGGCCATCCGGGACCTCCTTACAGCCCTGACAAAAGCTTACGACGACTGACAAAATCTCGCGTTTCGATCGGGAAAGATAGATATCTTAGCATGGGGTTGGAGCTGGTTGGAGCCGGTGGCCTCCGGCAGGGCCTTATACGCATCTCGCGTGAACCGCCCGATCCAGGAGCCTTTTTCCTCCCCTGTACTCGGGGGAGGCCAGGAGGGGGTGTTCCGAAGTTCGAAACGCTTCCTTGGTTGGCAGGTTGCGAACCCCCTCCTAACCTCCCCCGAGTACGGGGGAGGAACAAAGCTCCCAAAGGAGGCGAGTAGGGCGACGAAGGCCCTACCGCGATCCGAACAGCGCCGTGCCGACCCGCACGTGGGTGGCTCCCTCCTCGACCGCGACCTCGAAGTCGTCGCTCATCCCCATCGACAGCCAGCCGGGGAAATCCGCCCACTCGGGGCGGGCGGCGAGCTCGTCGCGCAGCTCGCGCAGGGCGCGGAACCAGGGGCGGGAGCCCTCGGGGGAGTCGGCGGGGGGCGGGATCGCCATCAGGCCGGAGATCCGCAGGTGGCGGAGGGCGGCGAGCGGCTGGAGCGCCGCGGCAAGGGCGGCGGGCGCGAAGCCGTGCTTGCTCTCCTCGCTGGCGAGGTTCACCTCGACGAAGCCGGCGACGGTGAGCCCGCGCGATGCGGCCTCGCGGTCGATCGCCTCGGCGATCCGGATGCGGTCGATCGAGTGGATGACGGAGGCGAGATCGAGAGCGGCGCGCACCTTGTTGGATTGCAGGGGGCCGATGAGATGCCAGGAGATCCCGGCGGCGACCTCCGGGGGCAGCTCGCGGCGCTTCGCGAGCCCTTCCTGCACCCGGTTCTCGCCGAACACCGTGAGCCCCGCCCGGAAGGCCTCCGCGACGACGGCGGCGGGTTGAGTCTTGCTGGCGCCGACCAGCGTCACGCTGCCTTCCGGCCGTCCCGAGCGCCGGCATGCGCTTGCGATGCGGGTGCGGATGCCGGCGAGCCGCTCCGCGAGGTCCGCAGCCGGCTCGCTCAGGCCGACTCCTCCTCGAAGTAGAGGATCCGCTTGCAGGAGTCGCACTGGATGAGGGCGTCGCCGTTCCGGATCTCGACCACCACCTGCGGGCGCACGCGGTAGTTGCAGGCCGCGCAGTGCCACTCGCGCTGCTTCTGGCCGGGGCGCTCCATCGGCCGCACCGGCGCGATCGCCGCCGCGGGGTAGCGCAGGAGGATGCGCTCGAACTGGGCGACGATGGGGCGCGGGATCCGCTTCTTGAGATCGGCGATCCGCCCCTGGAGCTCCTCGACCTGGCGGGCGACCCCGGGCTTCTCCCCGTCCCAGCGGGTCTGCTCCGCGGCGTAGCGCTCCTCGATCTCGCGGAAGCTCTCGCGCAGGGCGGCGAGCTCCTTGTCGGCCTTCTCGCTGACGTCGAGCGCCGAGAAGACCTGCTCCTCGTTGGAGGTGATCTGCCCCTTGACCGTGTCGATTTCCTGCAGGAGGGCGCCGTACTCGCGCTGGGTGCTGACCTTGTTGATCTGCTGCTGGTACTTCTTGAGCTTCTCCTGGGCGTCCTGGACCGCCGCTTCCGCCGCCCGCCGCTGCCGCCCCGCCTCGGCGGCCGTCTCCTCGAGGGCATCGATCTCCGTCTTGCGCGCCGCGTGCTCCTCGTGCAGCTCGCGCATCCAGTCGGGAATTCCGTGCAGCCTCTGTTCGGCTTCGCGCAGCTGGCTCAGCGCGGTTTGCAGCTCGAGGATGTTCTTAAGGTTCTGATTCATAGGCAGACATCCGCTCCTCTCCAAAGAGATAGCATGGGGCACCCCTCCTGCGTTTTCTACGCGTTCGCCTGGTCGGTTTCAGCATGGCCTCGGAGCGCTTCGAAAGTGGGTCCACCTGGATTCGAACCAGGGACCAGCCGGTTATGAGCCGGATGCTCTCACCGCTGAGCTATGGACCCGAAAAACCCCTTGTTAGGGCGACTCGGCAGTATACCATTCACGGGCTTCCTCTCCCGGCGGGCGCTCGCCCGGAACGAAGGCGTTCCACGCCAGGGCGAGGCGGCGCGCCAGCTCGGCGGCCCGCCGCGGGTCGGCCAGCGGCCGGCTGCCGCCGCCGGCCTCCCAGCGCGCGAGCGCCAGGCGCGGCGCCTGCCGGCCGCTGAGCGGCGGCGCGGCGGCGAAGGCGGCGCGCAGGCGGCCGAGGATCTCCGCCGCCGGCACCGGCAGCGCGGCGCGCGCCGCCCGCGCGTTGTCTCCCCGCATCGTCGCCAGCTGCGCGCGGTAGTAGTCCGGCTCGGGGGGCGCGAATCGCGCCTCCCAGAGGAGCTGCTCGTCGCCGTCGACGAGCGAGAGCTGATTGGCGCCGTTGGCGAGGTAGAGCTCCGCGGTCGCCGGCTCGGCCGAGGGGTGAAAGAGGCTGGGCGCGACGGCCGGCGGCACCTCTCCGCCGGCGGCCTCCACCAGGGTGGCCCACAGGCGCGCCGCGGCCACCCGGCGCTCGCGCGGCTCGGCGACATGCAGCCGGCCGCCGCGCGGCAGCTTGACGGCGAACGGCACCTCGAGGAGCTCGCGGCCGAGACCGGCGGTCAGAGTCGCCCGCTCCCCCAGCACCTCGCCGTGGGTCGAGGTCACCACCAGCAGCGTGCGGTCCCAGGCGCCGCTCGACTTGAGGGCCGCGAGCAGCCGGCCGAGCCGCTCGTCGGCCCAGGCGACGTTGTGGCGGTACATCGCCCAGAAGACCTGCCGGCGCTCGGGGGGCAGGGGATTCGCGGGATCGGAGTAGAGCGCGAGCTCGTTCGGCTGCACCCGCTCGGGGAGGGTGAGCCCCCGGCTGTCGATGCGGTCGTCGAAATGCGGATGGCGCAGGTAGGGCGCCTCCGGCTCGGGGATGTGGACCCAGACGAAGCGCCGGCCGGAGCCCTTGGCGGCGGCCGCCGCGATCGTCGCCAGCCGCTCGGCGGCGGCGGTCCCCTTGCCGAGCTCCTCGAGGCGGTCGAACCCCTGGCCGTAGCCGCTGTCGTGCGAGTAAAGGGGCTCGCCGGTGAACCCCGCCGTCTCGTACCCCGCGGCCTGCATCGCCTCCGGCAGGGTGAAGAGGCCCGGCGAGAGGGGATCGGCCGGCCGCAGCACCTGGTGCTGCCAGGGGCGCAGGCCGGTGAACAGCGAGGCCATCGCGGAGGAGCCGAGGCTCGACGGCGCGACCGCGCGGCCGGCCCAGTCGGCTTGGCCGAGGAGAGCGTCGAAATTCGGCGTCAGCCGGCGGTCGCCCCCGCTCGCCCAGGGGCCGACCATGTCGGCGCGCAGCGAATCGAAGGTGATGAGGACGATGGGTCCTCCTGCCCCCGGCGGCGGCGGCGAGGAGCCGCGGCACGCCGGCAGCAGGAGCAGGAGGACGAGGAGGGCGGGGCGTCTCACCCGGCCGTGGGATAGAGCTGGCGGTAGCTGTCGGACAGGACCAGGATCCGCTTGACGTAGGTTTTCGACTCCTCGAGGCCGAGCCCCTCGAGGAAGCGATCGGTCTCCCCCTGGCCCGACTCCTGCCAGAGGCGCTTGATGCGGTAGGGGCCGCCGTTGTAGCCGGCGAGCGAGAGCTCGAGGTTCTCGCCGAACATGCTGAACACCTGGCGGAAGTACGTGGTGCCGAGCCGGACGTTGGTGGCGGGGTCGGCCAGCAGGTCCTTGCTCCAGGCGACGCCGTTCTGGGCGGCGAGCTCGCGCGCCGTCGCGGGCATCAGCTGCATCAGCCCGCGGGCCCCCGCCCAGCTCTGGGCGCCGGCGTCGAAGGCGCTCTCCTGGCGGATGATGCCGAACACCAGGTAGGGGGGCAGGCGGTTCATCTTCGCCCAGGTGCGGATCGGCTCCTGGTAGTCGAGCGGGTAGTAGAGCTTCCGCGCCTCGTCCGGCAGGGTGGCCTGGAAGGGGCCGCCGAGGGCGGGGAAGGCGTCGCGGATCACCAGCACGCTCTTCCGGCGGTCGCCGCGGTGGGCGAGCACCACCGCCTCGAGGGCGCGCAGCGAGCGCGGCTGCGCCTTCTCGCGCACCAGCTCGGCCTCGGCGAGCGCCATGTCGTCGAGGCCGACGTCGGTCAGCAGCCGGGCGCGGTCGAGCGCCGGATCGATCGGCCAGGAGTCCGGGGTGCGGGCCGCGGCGGCCAGCACGGCCGGCTTGTTGCGCAGGCGGACCTGCGCGTTCCGGGAGTAGAAGTCCGCGGTGTCGGCCTGCGCCACCTCGTTGTAGATCTGCTCCGCCCGCTCCCCCTCCCCCAGGGTTCCGAAGGCCCGCGCCGTCCAGTAGCGGCCGCGGCGGGCGTTCGAGTCCTCGGGATAGAGGGAATGGAGCTCGCTCCACAGGCCGATCGCCCCCGTGTAGTTCCCCTTGCCGTATTCCTGCCACCCCTTCTGCCAGAGGTTGGCGGCGCCGGTGGTGTCGCGGGGATCGAGCTTGCGCAGCCGGCGCAGCGTCTCGATGGCGCGGTCGAACATCTCCTCGGACTGGTAGTCGGCATAGAGCGACTTCAGGGCCTTGGCCGCCAGCGCGGGATCGGCGCCGCTGGCCGCCACCCGCTCGAGGTACTGCTGCGACTGGGCGCGCAGCTGCTGGCGCTCGGCGGCGCCGAGGTTCACCCGGCCGCGCTGGGCGGTGGCGGCGTCCTCGGCCGCCATCGCGCGGGCCCAGGCGAGCGCCGCGCCCTGGCGCGGATCGGGCGCCTCGCGGCCGCCGAGCAGGCTGAGGGCATCCGAGCCGCGGTGGAGGCGGGTGAGGGTCTGCGCCTCGAGGAGCTGCCAGTCGAGATCGCGGGCGACGACCGGCACGGCGTCGAGCGAGGTGAGCGCGTTGGTCTCCAGCTTGAGGTCGAGCAGGGTCCGCGCCCGCCGTTTGAGCTGGTCGCCGGTGAGCGCCGCGGTCCACGCGGAGCTGCCGTCCGCGGCATGGAAGAGATCGGCCACCTTGAGCTCGGACGCCTTCAACGGGAAGCTCACCAGCAGCCGGCGGGCCGCCTCGGTCTGCACCTGGCGGTCCCCCTGCTGCATGCCGATCTGCCAGGCGAGCGCCTCGAGCTGCGACGCCTCGTCGCCGCGCAGCTCCTCGCTGCGCGCCGCGCCGACGAACTCCAGGGCGTGCCGGGCGTCGCCGCGCTGCCAGGCGAGCGTCGCCGCCTTGAGGAGCGCGCGCGGGCGGAGCGCCGAGCCCGGATAGTCGCCGAGCAGCGTGGCGAGCGAGGTCTGGGCGAGCAGGACGTGCCCGCGCGCCGCGGCGGCATCGCTGAGCGCGTAGAGCCGCCAGTCCTCGAGCTCGCCGTCGGGGTTGCGCGCCGCGAAGAGGCGCTCCTCGGCGTAGGCCACCTGCTCGCAGGAGCCGGCGTAGAAGCCGAGCAGGAGCCGGGCGAAGGCGGCCTCGGAGTCGTGCCCCGCCATGATCGGCGCGAGCGCCTTGAAGGCGCCGGCGCAGTCTTTCTTGCGCACCGCCGCCGCCGCCTCGGCGTAGGCGAGCGCGGCGCGGTCGGAGTGCCCGGCCAGGGGGGCGGCGAGGCCGGAACGCGGGGGCGTGGTGGTGGCGGAACCCAGGAGGAGGGGGAGCAGCAGGACGAGCGCGGCGCGGTGCCGAATCGACTTTTTACTTCTCACGGTACTCCAACAGCAACAACGGCTGCGGAACAGTCCGCAGCCTTTCGGCGATCTTCTGCGGCGGTCTCTGGCACGTCCCGCCGGCCCTCGCGGTCAGATCCCCAGGGCCTTCGAGTCTCCGGCGGCCAGGATGCGCACCAGCTCCTGATAGAAATAGTCGGTCGAGCGCAGGATCTGCGGGTCGACCCGCTCGTCGTACATCTGGCGCGAGCGGTCGATGTCCTCCTTGAGCCGCTCATAGATGTCCCGGTTGCGCCTTCCTTCCTCGACCTGATCCTCATTGTACAGCTTGATCTCGCTCACCAGGAGCCGGGCGAGGCGCCGGGCCTCCTCGTGCATCGATTCGGTGTTGGGCGCCGCCGTCACCGGCATCCGCGTGGTGGCGGCGAAGGCCCAGCCCGGCCCTTCGATGTCGCTCGGCGGGCGCACCTCGGGGGTGCCCGAGGCGCCCCCCGCGCCGCCGCGGTCGAACGTCGCCGGGGGAGCCGGCGGCGCCGGTTCCTCGGGGGGAGCCACCGGCGCCGGCACCGGCCGGAGGGGAGCGGCCGGCGGGGAGGGCTCGGCCTCCAGGCCCGACAGGCCCGAGCGCGAGAGGAGCACGGTGGCGTTCGGGCTGACCTCGGGCTGGGCGGGAGGCGCGAGCTCGGGGGCGACCGAGCGGGGATAGCGCGGCACCTCCTCCGCCATCGCGTCCTCGATTTCGTGCGCGTCGGCGTCGGCGACCGGGGCCTCCTCCTCCTCGGGACCGGCGGCGCGCAGCGTCGACAGGGGCGAGACCGGCGGCTGCGGCGAGAACGAGCTGCCGGGGCGCACCGGGAAGCCGGGCAGGGGCATCGCCTCGGTGACGTGCGGGATGGCGGGCTCCACGCTCCGCGCGCTCCAGGCGGGCATCGGGGGCGGCTCCTCGGCGGCGGTTTCCGGAGCCGCCGGAGCCGGTTCGGGCTCGGGAGCGGCCTCGGCCGGCGTCGTCGGCGGCGGCGCGGCCTCGGCAGCGGGAGCCGCGGCGGGAGGCTCGGCCGCGGCGGGCGCTCCGTGACCCGTCTCGTTCCCGTCGAGGGAGAGGGTGGCGGTCGCGGCGCGCTCGCGGAAGGGGAGGGTCTCGATCCCCTGGGCCGCGGCGTAGGCGAGGATCTGCAGCCCCTCGACGCCGAGCTCATTATTATCCGGGCGATTATCCGGGCGATTATCCGGGCGATCTTCCAGACGATCGGCATAGAGAACGGCCGCGACGCGGTCGCGCAGCACGATCGGCACCAGGACGCCGTCGTGCGGCCGTGGGCTCTCGATGCGGCTGCAGAGCACCGCGCATTCGGCGGCGCTCAGCGGCACGATGCTCTGCGCCCTCCCGAGGCCGCCCCAGGCGCCGTCCGGCGCATCGAGGACGAAAGCGCGCAGCGCCGCCGAGCCGGCGTCGCCGAACCCTTCGCTCCCCCACCCCTGCAGCCCTTCCCCCCGCACCAGCAGCAGGGCGGCGCGCGAGGCGTGGTGCACCGACTCGTGCAGCAGCGCGGTGAGGATCTCGGCCTGCGAGCGGGCGCGGTCGAGCCGCGCGAGGGCGTCGCGCAGATCGCCGAGGGCGCCGCGGCGGGCGCCCGGGGTCAGCTCCTGCTCGGCGGTGGACGCGAGGTCCTCGTGCGACAGGTAGGAGGTCGGCAGCGAGGGGGTGAAATCCTCCAGGCGCCGCTGGATCTCCTCGTTGCTGGCGTGCAGGCGCTGGGAGATCTCCCGGCGTAGCTCGGCGAGCGCTCGCTCGACCGAGTCACCGATCTCACGGTTCAACTGGTGGATTTTTTCCGAAAGGGACATCCGTTCTCTCCGCGGCCGTCCGCTGTGAAGCCGATAGCGACTAGGGAACATGATTATTCTGGAACCCGCCCGACGGTGTCAAGAAAAGCCCTCAGGCACAAGGGCTTAGGCCGAGCGGGGCGGACGCCTTGTCCGGCTCTTCGGGCGCATGGTAGCTTCGCCCGATGACGCGCTGGTATGGGTCGGGCGGCGGTGCCGGAGGACGGCGGACGGCGGGCTTCCTGCTCGCCGTCCTCGGTGGCGCCGCCCTGCTGGCGGCCGGCTGCGGCGGCGGGGACGGCACGTCGGCCCGGCGCCGGCATCCTGCCGCGGAGGCCGCGATGGCGCGGCTCGAACGGAGCAAGGCGGACCTCGACGCCCGCCGGGCCCGGCTCGCCGCGAGCGCCGCGGGAAGGCCGGCCGATCCCGAACGCGCGCGGGAAGAGGGGGAGATCGCGGCCCTCGGCCGGGACTTCGACCGGCGGCTGGCCGAGCTCCTGAGCGCCGACCCTCCCGTCCAGGGCGAGCCGCTCAACCCCCGCCAGACGGCCGCGCTGCGCATGAAGGCCGACCAGGACATCGAGGCCGCCCGCGCCCTCGTCGAGCACGGCGGCGACTACCCGCGCGCCATCGCCCTCTATCAGGAGGACCTGGCGCTCGACCCCGGCAACCCGCGCCTGCGCGCCGAGCTCGCCCGCGCGCAAGGGCGGCGATACATGACGCGCGCCTCCTTCGCCCAGGTCCAGGCGGGGATGGACCCGGAGACGGTGCGCCGCCTGCTGGGCGCGCCGCGCCCCGACGACGTCCGCGGCTACCCGGAGAAGGGGGTCACCGCCTGGTTCTATCCCAAGGACGCGCTCGGCTCCGCCGCCGCCGTCTGGTTCCACCGGGAGGACGGCCGCCTCGCCGTCTATCTCGCCGACTTCAACGCCCTGGCGCCCCCTCCGCCGTCGCCCCCGCCGGCCGGGTAGCGTCCTGGCTTGAAACCTGCTCGCCTCCTTCGGGCTCCGCTCCTTCGTCGCTGCCAGTCGGCTGCGCGGTTCAAGCCAGGACGCCACCCGGCCCCTCCCCCGCACCTTGACTTTTTGCGCGATTTGAGAGAGATTGGGGCCTACGCCCCCCGAACGACCGGGGGGCGTTTTCATCCATCCACGAAAAGAGGTGAGTGCCGGATGCCCGTTGTGCATGTGCGCGAAGAGGAGAGCTTCGAGAACGCCCTGCGCCGCTTCAAGCGTAAGGTCGAGAAATCAGGAATTTTGACCGAGCTTCGAAAGCGGCAGCACTTCGAGAAGCCCTCGGTGAAGCGCAAGCGCAAGGCCATACAGGCCCGCAAGAAGATCATGCGCAAGCTGCTCGAAGAGCGTCGCCAGGGTCTGGCGTAAGCCGCTCGGCAGCCCGGGTCCATTGCGCGACCCTCGGACGGGAGGAGGCCGGAAGGCTTCCTCCCGTTTCGTTTTTTGGGGCTAAAAAACAGGAACGAAAACCGGCCGGCGGGAGCCGGCCGGCGTCACTCAGTCGGCCGCCGCCGTGTCGAGCGGCAGGAACGTAGAGGGAGTGAACGGCAGGAAGGCCGGCAGCACCGCCGTCCGCGTGCCGTCCTTCTTCTCCCAGTCGTCCCGGCTGGTCGCCTTGAGCGGCTCGAGCTTGCGCTTCGCGAGCTCGGCGTTGGCCGCCGCCACCTCGCCGCTCTCGAAGGCCGCCAGCTTGGCCTCCGCCCGGCCGAGCTGGTCGCCCAGCACCTTGGCCTGGTCGACCTGCGAGCGGGTCGGCCGGCCGTCGTAGCCGTTGACCCCGCCGTAGACCTTGGCCAGCTTCTCGCGCAGCTCCTCCTCGCCGGACATCCACCCCCCCTCGCTGGTGGCGACGAGCGTCGCCCGGAAACCTTCGAGGGAGGCGGCGAGCGTCTCGAGCTGGCGGCGCAGACGGTCGCCGGCGGCGAGCTTCGCCGCCCTCGCCTGCGCCTGGTCCTCCAGGCTCTTGACCGTCTCCGCCACGTAGGTGAGGCGGCCGAGCATGCCGTAGAGCTCGAGCGCCGTGGCGTGCTGCGCGGCGCGGTCGGCGTCCGAGTGCTTCGAACGCGGGTCGGGAACCAGCTGCACCTCGCCGCTGTAGGTCTTGTCCCCCTCGGTGAGCTTGACCGTGTAGGTGCCGGGGGGCACCCGCGGGCCGAACATCGCGAAGGCGGAGCCGATCACCAGCGAGTTGGCCGGCGGCAGCTTGGGGGGCGGCAGGCGCATCGGCCAGCTCACCCGGTTGATCCCCTTCCGCTTGCCGGCCGGCAGGCTCGAGACGAGCTTCCCCTGGGCATCGAAGACCTCCAGCTTGAGATCGCCGAACATGTGCCGCTTCTTGAGGTAGTAGGTGACGGTGGCCGCCTCCTCGGGATTGATCGCCACGTACTCGTCGTCGCCCGGGAAGTCCTGGACGCTGGCCGGGATGGTCATCGCCGCCGTCCGCGCCGGCAGGAGCGCCGCGTCGGCGTCGAGCACCTCCCGGGTCAGGTGGCGCAGCGGCGTGAGATCGTCGACGATGTAGACCCCGCGCCCGTGGGTGGCGATCAGCAGGTCGTGGTCGCGGGGGTGGATCGCGAGGTCGCGCACCGCCACCCGCGGCAGCTTGCCGGTGAAGCGGAACCAGCCACGGCCGCCGTCGACCGAGACGAAGAGCCCGGACTCGGTGCCCAGGAAGAGGAGGTCCGGATTCACCGGGTCCTGCCGGACGACGTGGGCGTACCCGGCGAGGGCGTCGGTCGCCAGCGGCTTCCAGGTCTTGCCGAAGTCCGCCGTCCGGTAGACGTAGGTCTTCATGTCGCCGGTCTGGTGGCCGTCGAAGGTGGCGAAGGCGGTCGCCTCGTCGGCGCGGCCGGCCTCGACGTTCGACACCCAGGTACCCTTCGGCAGGCCGGGGACGTTCGCCGCCACGTTCGTCCAGGTGGCGCCGCCGTCGCGGGTCACCTGCAGGTTGCCGTCGTCCGTCCCCGCCCAGATCACCTTCGGGTTCTTCGCCGACTCGGCGATCGTGAAGATGGTGGTGAAGTTCTCGGCGCTCGAATTGTCGACCGTCAGCCCCCCCGACTTCAGCTGGTGCTGCCACTTGGGGTCGTTGGTCGTCAGGTCGGGGGAGATCTTCTCCCACGAGTCCCCCTGGTCGCGCGAGCGGAAGAGGAACTGGGCGCCGACGTACATCGTCCTCGGATCGGTCGGGCTGACCAGGACCGGCGTGTTCCAGTTGAAGCGGTAGGTGGGATCGCCGGCGAGCGGCAGCGGCTTGATCGACTTCTCCTCGCCGGTCGAGGTGCGCCGGCGCGACAGCTCGCCGCCCTGGTACTCGGCGTAGACGAGGTCGGGATCGGACGGGTCGGGGATCGCCCAGAAGCCGTCGCCGCCGCCGACGTTGATCCAGTCCTTGTTCTGGATCGTGCCGCCGAGCCCGGCCGACGGGCCCGACCACGAGCCGTTGTCCTGCAGGCCGCCGTAGACGCGGTAGGGGCGGTTCATGTCATAACTGATGTGGTAGAACTGCGCGACCGGCAGGGTCCCCATGTGGTGCCACTGGCGCCCCTGGCTGGCGGACATGTAGACGCCGCCGTCGGTGCCGAGCAGCATCTCGTTCGGGTTCTTCGGATTGATCCACAAGGCGTGGTGGTCGCTGTGCGGCCCGGCGCCGAAGCCGCTGCTCAGGCTGATGGCGGCGGTGAACGACTTGCCGCCGTCATTGCTGACGGTCAGCATCAGCCCCGGCTTGTAGATCGTGTTGTAGTCGGTGGGATCGACCACGATGCGGGCGAAGTAGAACGGCCGCACCTGCACGTTGAAAGAATTGTTGACCGGCCGCCAGCTCTCCCCGGTGTCGTCCGAGCGGTAGAGGAAGGTGTCCTTCGACTCGACCAGCGCGTAGACCACGTTGGCGCGCGACGGCGCCACGGCGACGGCGATCCGTCCCTTGTCCCCCGCCGGCAACCCGGTCTTCAAAGGCCGCCAGGTGTCGCCGCCGTCGGTCGACTTGTAGAGGCCGCTCCCCTTCCCTCCCGAGCTGAACGAATAGGGGGTGCGGCGGAACTGCCACATGCCGGCGTAGAGGATCGACGGATCCTGGGGATCGACCGCGAGGTCGGAACAGCCGGTGTCGGGATCGACGTAGAGCACCTTCTTCCAGGTCTTGCCGCCGTCCGCCGTCTTGTAGACGCCGCGCTCCGGGTGGCTGTCCCACAGGTGGCCGGTGGCGCAGACCCAGACCACGTTGGAGTCGGCCGGGTTGACCTGGACGCGGGCGATCCGCTCGGTCGTCTCGAGCCCCATCTTCTGCCAGGAGTCGCCGCCGTCGGTCGTCTTGTAGACGCCGTCGCCGACCGAGACGCTGTTGCGGGTCCACGACTCGCCGGTCCCCACCCAGACCGTCTTGGGGTTCTTCTGGTCGATGGCGAGGGCGCCGATCGACTGGTCGTAGTCGTCGAAGACCGGCTTGAAGGTGAGGCCGGCGTCGACCGACTTCCAGACCCCGCCGCCGGCCGCGCCGATCCAGATGGTGAGCGGGTCCGCCCCCACGGCGTCGATCGCCGCGATGCGCCCCCCCATGTTGGCCGGGCCGATGGAGCGGGCGGTGATCCCGCCGAAGGTGTTCGAATCGACCTCCACCGCGGTCGCTTTCGCAGCCGGTGCGGCGGGGGCAGCGGGGACGGCAGCGGCTGGCGGGGCGGCGGGGGGCGGCGTCTGTGCCGCCTGGGAGATCGCAGCTCCGGCCACCAGCCCGGCTGCCGCCAGGCCGAGAATCGCGTTGAAAGTCGCTCGCATCAGAAAATCTCCAGATCCCGGGTCACTTCACGGGCGGCTTCGCGGGAGCCGCGTCCTTCTTCTCGGGGGCGGGAGGCGCGGCGGCCGGTTTGGGAGTGGCCGGCAGCGCGAAGCGGGAGGCGTCGACGGTGGGGTTGACCTCCACCTTGGAGACCGACATCGTCATCCCCGCCGGCGCTCCCTTGGCCTTCTGCTCGATCGAGAACGGAAAGACCAGGCCGTCGACGGTCTTGAAGTCGCCGAAAGTGGTCTCCCCCTCGATCTCCTGGCCGTGCAGCTTGGTCTTCCCCTCCTCCTTGATCTCCATGTACTGCTCGGCGTCGATGTAGACGTTCACCACGTCGCCGTTCTTCTTGGTCACCTTGAGCTTGTGGGCGGGAGTCCCCTCGACGTCCACCTTGCCGGCGTACTCCACCTGCGAGCCCTTGTCCTTGTAGTCGACCAGCACGCCGTCCATGTCCGCCTGCTCGGAGGCCTGCTTGCTCTCGTCGGCCGACATCGCCTCCGGGTCCTTCTTCCCCATGAACGGCATCACCGACCAGCCGGTCGTGCCGTCGAAGGCCTGGACGCCGGTCATCCCCTGGAGGGTGAACTCCATCCGCATCTTGTTCGGGCGCGCCATCTCCATCGTGAAGGGGGCTTCCATCCCCTGGCCGATCAGCATCTTGCCGGTCATCCGCGCCGTCTGCACGGCCTTGATCTTGTCCTTGCCGCCCCGCGCCTGCAGGTTCTTGGCGATGATCTCGTCGGCGGTCTGCGCCTGCGCGGCGGTACCCGCCAGGGCTGCCACCAGCAGCCACGCGAAAGTCTTGCGTTGCATGGAACCTCCTCGATTCAGTTGTGATGTCCGTCGGATGCGAACCGCCTCAGGATAGCCGAGTCGCGGAACGGCGTCACGCGACCCTCGATCGTGATACGCAGGGAGAGGCGGAAGGTTTACTCCTCCGAGGAGGTGGTCACAATCTGTGACCACCTCTTGGGTAAAGCTGGCTCAACACGCTGAGAGGATGAGGGTTATCGCAACAGGAGGTCACCATCTTTCACCCCCTGGCGGCGCCGCCCCTACGATTCGTCGTAGCTGATCTCCATCCGCCGGATCTTCCACCCCGAGACGGCGACCAGCACCACCGCCAGGGCGAGGAGGCCCACCACCGAGACCCAGGGAGCCGGGGCGTCGGCGAGGGTGGCGAGCGGCCCTTCGGGGACGGGCACCGGGCTGAGCGACTGAAGGTAGTGGACGACGCTCATCTCCTTGAGGAGGGGCGGCAGCAGAAAGTGGATCCCCTCCCAGCCGAAGACCACCAGCGCCGGGATCGCCGGGCTCTTGAAGAAGAAGCCGAAGAAGAGGAAGACCGCGCCGTAGCCGACGCAGGCGAGGAAGGTGACCAGCAGGTAGGCGCCGAGGTGGGCGAGGCCGTGCTGCTGGAACAGGAAGTGCTGGACCGCCCGCGAGTCGTGGGGGAGGTAGGCGAGGAAGAAGGTGACCAGCGTCGTCGCCCCGAACAGGCCGAAGGAGACCAGCAGCCCGGTCAGGTACTTGCCGGCGACCAGCACCTCCCGCCGGATCGGCGACAGGAAGTAGTAGTGCAGGCTGCGGTCGAGCGTCTCCCGGCGGATCAGGTTGCCGAAGATCGACACGCAGGCGAGAAAGATGACGATGCGCAGGATGAACGCCTGGTAGAGCCCGGCGTAGAACTGAGTGGCGCCGGCGACGTCGGCGGTGTCGCGCACGCCGCCGGGGACGACCATCCGCAGCATCAGGATGAAGATCGGGGCGAGCGCCAGCAGGAGGAGGCCGAACGGCCGCCGGAAACCCTTGCGCAGCTCGAGCCGGACGACGGCGCGGGTCTGCCCCCACCAGCGCCCCCAGGGAAGCCCGCCGCGGGCGGGGATCGCCGCGGGGACGGTGTCGGTCACTTCGCTCAAGTCGCTCACGACTTTTCTCCATTCGAGCCGATCAGGTACTGGTAGACCGCGTTGACGTCGGAGTCGGCCGGCGCCACCGCCTCGACCGAGAAGCCGTTGGCGAGCACGATCTCGTTGAGCGCGAGGTAGAAGCGGTCGGCGTCGCGGGTGCGCACGAGGAGCCCCTTGCCGTCGTCGAGCAGGCTCGCCTCGACGACGTGGTCGGACTCGAAGACCCGCGAGGCGAAGAGCGACGGGCGGTCGCAGCGGATCAGCACCTGCACCGGGTGCTCCTCCTCCATCTCGTCGCGCACGTCGCTGATCTCCCCCTCGGCCACGATGTAGCCGCCGTTGATCAGCACCACCTGGTCCGAGATCAGATCGACCTCGTGCAGGATGTGGCTGGAGACGATGACGTGCAGGCCGCCGTCCGCGAGCTGGCGGAAGAGGGCGATCACCTCGGCGCGGGCCATCGGGTCGAGGCCGTTGAGCGGCTCGTCGAGCACCAGCACCGACGGCTCGTGGGCGAGCGACTGGGCGAGCCGCACCCGCTGCCGCATCCCCTTGCTGTAGCCTGCCACCTTGCGGCCGGCCGCCTCGACCAGCCCCACCCGCTCGATCGCCTTCCAGGCGAGCGCCTCGGCCGCCTTGGCGCCGAAGCCGTGCACCCGCAGGTACGACTCGATGAACTGGTAGCCGGTGAGGCCGGCGGGGAACGAGTCGTACTGCGCCGCGTAGCCGACCAGGCGGAAGAGCTCCTCGGGGCTCTCCGGCGTCAGCCCGAAGACCGACACCCGCCCCCGCGACGGCCGGATCAGCCCGACCAGGAGGTTCATCAGCGTCGTCTTCCCCGAGCCGTTCGGCCCGACGAGGCCGGTGATCCCCGGCGGGATCGAGAGGTTCACCCGGTTGACCCCCAGCACGTCGCCGTAGAACTTCGAGACGTTTTCGAACGTTACCCGCCGATCGCGCCGGTCGGCGGCAGGCACGCTGGCGAGCGCGGTCATCGCACCACCTCGTAGGCGCGGATGCGCCGGGAGAGCAGCCAGAGCGAGAGGGTGCAGCCGGCGAAGACGGTCAGCCAGGCCGCCCACACCGGCGCCGGGAAGCGCTGGTCGTTCACCTCCAGGCCGAACAGGTGGGCGCTGACGTCGCTCATCGCCGTCGACAGGGACAGCAGGTGCCCCCACCAGGTGTCGAGCGTGTGATTGATCGCCTGGCCGAAGCCGGTGAGCACGAAGAAGATGATCAGCAGGGTCACCCGCGCCACCGGCTTCCACTTCACCCACGCCGAGATGGCGAGCGCGACGAGCGAGAGGACCAGGATCCAGGACCAGCTCGCGACGAAGATCGCCATGCCGATCCGCAGGTTCTCCCCCAGCCATTTCGACCCTTCGAGGTAACCCTGGAAGAGGAACAGCAGCAGCCCGGGGATCCAGGTGACGACCGACATCAGCCCGGCGAGCACCGTCAGCTTGCCGAGCACGTACTCGGTGCGCGAGAAGGGGCGCGAGAGGTAGAGTGGCAGCCCGTTGCTGCGCAGGTCGGGAGCCACCAGCGAGGGGCCCACGAAGAGCGCGATCAGGAAGCAGAGCCAGCCCTGCATGTCGAGCCCGCGGCGGAAGAACGCCGCGTCGATCGGCAGCGCCTCGTTGAGCTTGTCGAGCGGCAGGTGGAGGAAGTTGAGCGCCGAGATGTTGTGGTGCAGATAGATGATCAGCAGCCCGGCGAAGGGGAGCAGGCAGCAGATGGCGAAGAAGGCCACGAACCCGCGGCTGTCGAAGACGTCCTTCATCGCATACCGCGGCAGCACCAGGAAGCGCGACCGGGTCGGCGTCAGCTCCCCCTGGTAGCGCCCGTAATTGCGTTCATACACGGCCATGGCCGGCGACCTCCATGTCCATCTCCATCGCCTTGAGGAAGATGTCCTGCAAGGAGTCCTTCTTGTAGTCGAGCCGGCGGATCTGCACCTGCCGCTCGGCGGCGAGGCGGTAGAGGTCGCGCACCTCGACCCCCTGCGGCAGCACCAGCTTCATCGTCGCCTTGCCGCCCGCCGCGAGCTCGACGCCGAGCCCCTCGACGGCGGCGGTGAACGCGGCCTCGTCGCCGCCGCGGGTCTCGAGCTCGAGGAAGCTGCGGTTGGCGCGGCGCTCCTCCTCGAGGTTGCAGTAGGTGGCGACGTTCCCGCCTTTGAGCACCAGCACCTCGTCGCAGCACTCCTCGACGTCGCGCAGCAGGTGCGAGGAGAGGACGACGTTGACCTCGCCGGTGTCGCGGATGTCGTGGATCAGCCGCAGCATCCGCTCGCGGGCGGAGGGGTCGAGGCCGTTGGTCGGCTCGTCGAGGAAGAGCAGGCGCGGCCCGTGGACCAGCGCCTGGGCGAGCTTGGCGAGCTGCTTCATGCCGAGCGAGTAGGTCTCGACCTTGCGGTAGCGGGCCTCGCCGAGGCCGACGTAGAACATCGCTTCGTGGGCGCGCTCGAGGGCGCGCTCCGCGGGGAGCCCGGAGATCTCCCCCATCAGCCGCACGAACCGGACCCCGGTCATGCCGCCGATGAAGGCGTCGCTCTCGGGCATGTAGCCCATCAGTCCGCGGATCTCCCGCGCCTCCGTCTTGATGTCCTTGCCGAAGATGCGGGCGGTGCCGGCGGACGGCGCGTGAAAACCGAGGAGCGTGTGGAGAAGGGTGGTCTTGCCCGCTCCGTTCGGCCCGAGGAGGCCGATGCAGCGGCCGGAGAGGGAGGCGTTCAACCCTTTGAGGATCGGACGCCCCCCGAACTTCACCTCCAGGCCCTGGAGCTCGATGACGGGTGGATTCGGCATGGTCGTGTCTCCAAGGCCTGGCGGCGGACTAGTGGACCGTCTGCTCGGTATCGACGGTGTGCATCGCCCCCAGCACGCCGCCGAGGCTGGCCAGCGTGCCGAGGTTCAGCCCCAGCGGGTTCTGGTTGCTGCCGGCGAAGACGATCCGGTCGGGCTCGGCATAGGCGTAGTAGAGGGTCGGACCCTGCCCGGCGAGCATCTTGCCGAGCGAGGCCGGGCCGTGCTGCCCCGCCTTGCCGCTCTTGCCGACACGGTTCGGAATCAGCGCCGAGGCCGACTGCGCGATCGGCGCGATGTTGGTGTAGATCAGCGCCGAGACGTTGACCTGGCCGTCCGGGCCCAGGAGGTCGCGGAACTTCGCGGTGGTGGCGAGCGTCACTCCGGAGCTGCGGAGCTGGATCGCCTGCTCGATCAGGGCGCGGCTCGGGCCGGCCACCAGGTAGCCGTCCTCGAACAGGTAGGTGATCGGGCTCTTGCCGTCGGCCGAGGCGATCGAGTAGTACGTCCGGCCGCCGGAGGTCTCGGTGTTGAGCTGCACCCCGGGCTTGCCGTTCTGGGTCAGCATCGCATTGAGCTGGGCGACCGCCTTCTCGAACGTCGCTTGCAGCTTCGCGGGGTCGTAGACCTCGATCACCATCTTCCACGACGGGGTCGGCAGCAGCGGGCCGTCGATCGCCATCGCGAGCTCGCCGCCGAGCGGGGCCGCGAGGTCGTTGCGCAGATCGAAGCCGTGCTTCGCCTGGGCGTCGGCCAGCTCCTGCGCCAGCTTCGGGTTCACGCTCACCAGCTCGTCGAGGATGCTCACCGGGCTCTTTACGACGAAAGCGGTGGCGAAGTTTGCATCCGGCGAGAAGAAGCTCAGGGAGCCCATCGGGGCCGGCGCCGCCAGCCACGAGGCGACTCCGCGCCGCGTCTGGGTGAAGGTGAGGGCCGCCCGCGTCTCGGCGCGGCCGTCGACCTCGCGACGGTCGATGATGAACTGGTCGACGTCGAGGATGCCGAGCTTCTCGGCCATCTGGCGCGACTCGGCGGGTCTTGTTCGCCTCGCCGGCCGCCACCAGGGTGTGGAGGTCGGCCGCGAACAGCCAGCCGGCGCCGTCGTGGTAGTCCTGGGCGATGCGGGTCCGGAACGGCGTCGCCGTGAACGGATTGGCTCCGCCCGCCAGCACCGCCGCGACCGTGCGCAGCTCGGCGCCGCTCGGCGAGGCCACCAGCACGCCGTTGTGGATGTAGAGCAGCAGCGCCTGCCCCTCGGGAGCATTGGCCGGGTCGTCGACGATCTGGATCGCCGTCTTCCCCGAGCTGCTGTTGAACGAGGCGATCTCGGCCGCCACCGTGGCCCGGAACGCGGCCTCGTTGGTCACCTCGGCGAGCAGCACCGGGGTGCCGTGATGGTTACCGTTCTCCCCGCCGACGTTCATCGCCACCGCCACCTCGTCCCCCAGGTTGGCCCCCAGGTCGCCGAGCTTGGCGATCATGTCGTGGAACTTCTGCTCGTTGTCGGTCGAGCGCAGGATCTCCGTCCACCACTGGGCCAGCGACGGGCTCTCGCTGATCCGCTGGTCGAGGATCTGCTGCGTCTGCGACAGGCTCTTGGTCAGGTTCGGCAGCGCGATCCACACCGTGGTGCCGGCCGGGGCCAGATCGAGGAGCTTGGTCGAATAGCGCAGCCCCGGACGGGCGACGCGGGCGTCGATGTCCTTGCCGAGCGCGGTCAGCTCGGCCAGCAGCTGGTCGTACTCCTTGGCGTTGCGGCTCCAGGCCACCTCGTCCTTGAGCGCGACCCGCTCGACGCTGGCATGGGTCGTCACCTGGTCGCCGGGGTGGAGCAGGGCGTCCTTCGCTCCCTGCTGCACCCGCACCTCGCCCTGGAGCACCGAGACGCGCGAGCCCTTGGTGCCGCTGTTGACGGCGAAGATGGTGCCGGTCACCGAGACCAGGGCGTCGCGGGTCGCCACGTACAGGTGGCGGCTGCGCTGCTTGGCGGCGCGGACGATGATCCGCCCGCGCTCGAGCTGGATGGTGTTCCCCTTGTGGCTGGCGTCGAGCGAGAAACCGGCCCGCTCGCTCATCTCGATCAGCGAGCCGTCGGCCATCCGCACCAGGGCGGTCGAGCCCTTGGCGGTACGGATCTCCTCGCCTTGCGCGACCGAGTCGCCGGCGCCGACCGGCCGGCTGGTGTCGCCGGCCACGCGGTAGAGGGTCCCCTCGACCGACTCGATGCGGGCCATCCTGGCGCCGCCGGCGAGCATGTCCTGCGCCAGGATGAAGAGGCCGTAGCCGAGCGCCACCGCGAGGACGGCCGCGAGGCTCGTCCAGATCGCGCGATTGCGGGGCTTGGCGGCGGGAGCGGCGGGGCGGCGGCGCGCGGCCGCCATCTCCGGATGGCCCTCACGCGCCTCCCGGGCATCGCGCAGGGCGCGGCGGCAGGGGACACAGTTGCGGGTGTGGTCCTCGACGAGCAGCGCGCGCGCCGGGGAGAGCTCGCCGCGCAGGTAGGCGGGGATCTGCGACTGGAAGTCATCGCAAGTATTGAGGCCGGCCGTGGCGGCGGGCGTATCCGAGATGGCGGCGAAGGCGGCCGGGGCGGTCGCGGCGGGAGCCTCGAGCGGGACCCCCTGCGACAGCTTGGCCCAGACGCGGGCCGCGGCCTCTTCGATCTGCCGCGGATCGATCGGCTCGCCGGCCACCTGGGAGACGGCGTCGTCCAGCAGGTCGGCGTCGTTGTGCTTGAACAGGCTCATGACATTTCTCCTTCGAGCGATCCCAGCTCTTTCTGGAGCCGGTGGCGCGCGCGGTGCAGTAAGACGGCGATCGAGGTCTGCGAGGCGCCGAGCATCTTGGCGATCTCCAGATTGCCCAGACCTTCGAGATAGCGGAGGGTGAAGATCTCGGCCTGACGGGGGGAGAGCTGAGCCATCGCCGCCCGCAGGCGGCTCTTGATCTCGCGGCTCCCCTGGGTGCGCTCCGGGCCGGGCTCCTGGTGGTCCACCAGGGTGTCGCCGACCTCGTCGAGGTCGACCTTGCGCGCCCGCTTGCGCCGCCGCATCAGGTCCAGCGCGGCGTTGACGGCCGCGCGGTGCAGATAGCTTCCCGCGTTCTCCGAAAGGTCCGGCTGCTCCTCGCGCCGCAGTAGACGGGTGAAAACGGTTTGCAGCACGTCCTCCGCGTCCATGGCGTTGCCGGTGATCCGGTACGCCGCGCGGTAGACCGCCCCATGGTGCTCCCGGAACAACGTCTCCAGGGTGCCCGGGGGGCTGGTGAGAGGTGGTGAGTCATAAACTGCGGCTTGCACGCCTCCTGCCCTCCTTTCTCCTTCGTCCATGGAAACGCCCCTGTTCAAAGTTTGTTACAGGGTACTCCTTCCGGGAGGCTTTCAGCATCTCCGCACCCTCGGCTCCCCCTGCCGCGGCACCGGTAGTGCATGCCCTTCCTGCGTCATGATCCGCATGATCCTCCCCGTGATCCTGCTCGCCGCTCTCCTCATCCCCCTTGCCACCGCCGGCGCGAAGCCCCCGGGGCGCGACGGCACGCTCGTCGAGCAGACCCCCTGTCCGCCGAACCGCGTCTCCTATGAGCGCTGGCTGCGGGGGACGGAGCGCGGCTACCGCCAGGAGGTGGCCGAGGCGCGGCGGGCCGGCGTCGCCATGCAGCCGTTCGAGGCCGTGGCGCCCCGGCTGCTCAGCCGCGAGGAGTACGAGCACCGGCGCGCCTACGAGGGGTTCGAGTGCCGGCGCCTCACCTACTGGAGCGACGGCCTGCGGGTGACGGGCTTCCTCTGGAAGCCGAAGGACTCCCCCGGGAATGCCGGCAAGAAGCTGCCGCTCGTCCTCTATCTGCGCGGCGGCAACCGCGACTTCGGGGAGCTCTGGCCCTGGGAGCAGGAGGGGTTCTATTCCTACGTCTCCCAGGGGTACGCGGTGCTCGCCACCCAGTACCGCGGCGTCGACGGCGGCGACTTCGGGGCCACGGGGGACGAGTTCGGTGGCGCCGAGCTCCACGACGTCCTCAACCTGATCCCGCTGGCGCGGGCGCTCGGCTTCCTCGATCCCGACAACGTCTTCCTGCTCGGCGAGTCGCGCGGCGGCATGGAGACCTACCTGGCGCTGAAGAGCGGGATCGCGGTCAACGCCGCCGCCGTGGTGAGCGGCGAGGCCGACCTCGCCGCCAGCGGCAAGAGCCGCCCCGAGATGCTGGGCGTCTACCGCGAGCTGATCCCCGGCTTCGCCCAGCGCGGTCCGGAGCTGCTGCGCGCCCGCTCGGTCGTCGACTGGCCGGAAAAGATCGGCGCTCCCGTCCTCATCCTCCACGGCACCGCCGACTGGCGGACCAGCCCGCGCGACAACGCGCTCGCCGTCGCCGACAAGCTCCAGGCGCTCGGCAAGACCTACAGCCTCACCCTCTACGCCGGCGACAGCCACGGCCTCCCCTACGACTGGCGCGACCGCGACCAGCGCATCCTCGACTGGTTCCAGCGCTTCCGGAAGTGAACGCACGGCCGGATCGAACCCGCATCTATACTCCCGGACGACCCCCGAGGAAATCACCAGAAAGCGAGACCCCGCCCATGACCCCGACCCGCAGCCGAGAGATCCAGCTCGCCTCCCGCCCCCAGGGGAGCGCGACCCGCGACAACTTCAAGCTCGTCGAGACCGAGCTGCCGGCGCCGGGGCCGACGGCGAGGTGCTGGTGCGCAACCTCTTCCTCTCCGTCGACCCCTACATGCGGGGCCGGATGAACGACGTCCCCTCCTACGTGCCGCCGTTCCAGATCGGCAAGCCGCTCGAGGGGGGCGCCGTCGGCGAGGTGGTGGAGTCGCGGGCGGAGGGGCTCGAGCCCGGCGATTTCGTCTCCTCGAACCTCGGCTGGCGCGAGGCGTTCGTGGCGCCGGCGCGCGAGCTCCACAAGGTCGATCCCGCCGTGCAGCCGCTCTCCGTCTACCTCGGCGCGCTCGGCGCCACCGGCTTCACCGCCTGGGTGGGGCTGAACCTGGTCGACGTCAAGGCGGGGGACCGCGTCTTCATCTCGGCCGCCGCGGGGGCGGTCGGCAGCGTCGCCGGCCAGCTCGCCAAGCAGCGCGGCTGCCGCGTCGTCGGCAGCGCCGGCTCGGAGGCGAAGGTGCGCTTCCTCCTCGAGCATCTCGGCTTCGACGCCGCCTTCAACTACAAGGATTTCAGCCACGAGGGGAGCCTGGTCAAGGCTTTGAACGCCGCGGCGCCGGACGGCATCGACGTCTATTTCGATAACGTCGGCGGCGACCACCTGGAGGCCGCCCTGTCGGCGCTGCGCCGCAACGGCCGCATCATCGCCTGCGGCGCGATCTCGCGCTACGACGACGAGACCCCGCCCCCCGGCCCGCGCAACCTCGCCTTCATGATCGGCAAGCGGCTCACGATGAAGGGATTCATCGTGATGGACTGGTTTCACCAGTTCAACGACTTCCTCGCCGACGTCGGCCTCCTCTTCGCCGCCGGCAAGCTGCACTGCCGCGAGACGGTGGTCGAAGGGATCGAGAACGCGCCGCAGGCGTTCCTCGACCTGCTGCAGGGCGGAAACGTGGGGAAGATGATCGTGAAGCT
>CAVWOZ010000056.1:0-233810 GCA_963756595.1 uncultured Acidobacteriota bacterium | reverse complement strand
GGGCGGCCTTTATCGAACCACGGGAAGCCTGCGCGAGCCTAGAAGTTGTAGACCGTGTAGAGGCCGATCTCGCTGAACTTCCCCTTGAAGTTGGCGTTGGAGGAGCCGGTCGCGCCGGCGTCGCCGGTGGTGAACGTGCCGCCCTTCACCTCGTCGTACTTGTAGACCAGCGAGGCGGCGAAGGCCTTGTTGACCGTCCACTGGAAACCGGCGTTGTAGTAGGTCTCCTTGAGGTTCGGCTTCAGGTCCTTGCTCGGCTTGGCGCCGTCGTAGCGGGCGAAGATGCCGAACTCGGGGGTGAAGTTGAACTGCCCCCAGACCGAGTAGCCGTCGGCCTTGTCCTTGGCGACGGTGGCCACGTTCTTCCAGTCGGTCGCCTCGAAGTACTCGCCGCCGAGCCGGAACATGTCGCTGACGTAGCCGGCCGTCGCGTCGACGCGCTGGGCGGTGTGGAGAGCGGGGACCGGCTCGGTGTCGGCGCCGAGCTTGCCGCTGTAGCCGCCGACGCCGAGGCTGAAGCCGGTGACCGGGGTGATGCCGAGCCGCCCCTCGAAGTCGACGCTCTTGCTGCGCGTCGGGTTGCTGTAGCCGCGGCCGTTGACCGCCGAGACCTGGTAGCTGACGACGCTGTTGCCGCCGAGCAGGTGGAGCCCCCAGTCGGCCGAGTTGCCGAAGGTCAGGCGGTCGGTCAGCGTCTGCTCGACGTAGCGCATGCCGTAGAGGCTCTCGACGTACGGGATCCAGGCCATGTCCGCCGAGCCGAGCCGGAAGGTGGCGAGCGGCGTGAACTGGGCCTGGATGTAGGCCTTCTTCACGAACACGTCATAGCGCTTGGCCCCCTGGTCGCCGATGTCGGACTGGAACTGGGCGCTCCACACCTTGTCGAACTGATGGGTGAAGGTGAAATAGGTGCGCTTCACGTCGACGCCGACGCCGCTGTCGGCGCTCTTGTTGCCGGTGAAGTCGTCCTTGTTCTCCTTGCTGCTGAAGTCGGAGTAGACGCGGATGCCGAACTTGTTGGACGGGTAGTCCGCCGCCTTGGCCGACTTCGGCGTCGGCCGCTCGTAGGCCGGCAGGTTGTGCTTGAACAGGTAGAGGTCCATCGCCGTCTCGTTCTCGGCGACGATCGTCTCGCCGTTCGGGCCGCGCCCGACCAGGGTGACGGCGGTGCCGATGTCGTTGCTGGCCTCCCAGGAGTGGAAGCGCTCGGGGGTGTTGAAGACGTAGACCCGCCCCTCCTTCTCGACCTCCTGGTAATACAGGCCCGCCACCTGGGCGCGGGCAGCCGGGGCCGCCGACAGCGCCACCGTCACCGCCACCAACATTGCCAGCAAGCCGGCCTTCCCTAGGGCTTTTCTGCGCATTCCTGCTCTCCTTTTGATTTCGAGCCGATCGAATGACATTTATGAAGTTGCCTGGTACGGCCGCGGGCCGCATTCCGGCAGAGCAAACACGGGTTGATCCGGCGGTGAGAATAGAAAGCGGGGTGAGCGGCCCTGCGACGCCCTTGTGACAGCCCTGCGACAGGCTTTTTTGCAGCTATGCACAACAAACAAAGGGTTTGTCACACGGCTGTCACAGAGAGGTGCGGTGGCTGCCAAACTCCTCTGCGAGAGTCTGTCTCGCGGAGCGGGGAACCGGTCTGCCCAAAACTCGAAAAATTGAATGAACCCTCAAAGGAGAGATCGATGAAGCGTAATCTCATGGCGGCTCCGCTGGCCGTGTTGGTAACACTGGCCGGCAGCGCCGCCCTCATGGCGCAGGCGACGAAGGTGGATTCCGCGATCCCGTCGTACAGCAAGACGAGCGGCGTTTCGGGCAGCCTCAGCTCGGTCGGCTCGGACACCCTCAACAACCTGATGACGCTGTGGGCCGAGGGTTACAAGAAGGAGTATCCGAACGTGCGCATCCAGATCGAGGGGAAGGGTTCCTCGACGGCGCCGCCGGCGCTGATCCAGGGGACCTCGCAGCTCGGTCCGATGAGCCGCACCATGCAGGTGGGCGAGATCGACGCGTTCGAGAAGAAATACGGCTACAAGCCGACCCAGTTCCGCGTCGCGGTCGACGGCATCGGCGTCTTCGTGAACAAGGACAACCCGATCAAGTGCCTGACCATGCCGCAGATCGACGGCATCTTCTCGAAGGGTCACGCGTGCGGCGGCAAGGCGATCAACGCCTGGGGCGCGGCCGGCGTCAACGAGGGGGGCTGGGGGAGCCAGCCGATCAGCCTCTACGGCCGTAACTCGGCCTCCGGCACCTACGGCTACTTCAAGGAGCATGCCCTCTGCAAGGGGGACTACCGCGACACCGTCAAGGAGCAGCCGGGCTCGGCGTCGGTCGTCCAGGGGGTGACCGAGGACAAGTTCGCGATCGGCTACAGCGGCATCGGCTACAAGACCTCCGGCGTGCGCGCCGTGCCGGTCGCCGCCAAGGGCGGCGCCTGCATCGACGACAGCCCCGAGAACGTGATCTCGGGGAAGTACCCGCTGTCGCGCTTCCTCTACGTCTACGTCAACAAGGCTCCCAACAAGCCGCTCGATCCGATGGTGCGCGAGTACCTGAAGTTCGTCCTCTCGCAGCAGGGGCAGACGACCGTCGTCAAGGACGGCTTCATCCCGCTCCCCGTCAAGATCGTCGACGAAGAGCTGGCGAAGCTGAAGTAGCCGGGTAGCCCGGCGCCGGATAAGCCCGGTGGCGCGCCGCCGCCGGGCTCTCCCGTGTCTCCAACCTCCGCAATCGTTCCGGGAGCTCCAGCCGATGGCGACGCCGCCCCACCAGCCCGTTCGTTCCGCCGCGGAGCGCGAGCGCAACCGCGCGACGCCGAAGAAGCGCCTGCTCGCCGACCGCGCGGCCCGCTGGATCGTCTCAGGCGGAGGGATCGGCATCATCGCGAGCATTCTCGCCATCCTGATCTTCATCGTGGTCGAGGTGGCGCCGCTCGCCTTCCGCGCCCGCGTCGACGCCGGCCGCAAGGTGACGGTGGCGGGGGTCGGCAAGATCGAGGCGATCCTCTCGGACGACTACCGGACCCACGTCTCGACCCTGGACGACCACGGCACGGTGCGGGTGGTGCGGATGAGCGACGGCAAGGTGGTCTACACCTCCGAGGTGCTCGCGGCTCCGGCCGCGCCCGCCGCCGCCGCAGTGGCAGGGACTTCTTCGGTCGCCGCTCCGGTCGTCCCCGTGACCCTGCTCGCGGCGAGCGTGCCGCCGCAGTCGCACGCCTTCGCCGCCGCCACCTCGGACGGCCGCGTGGTGGTCAAGAGCATGGGCTTCGGCGTCTCCTTCCAGGGGTCCGAGCGGGTGGTGACGCCGGACGAGACCCCCCCCGTCTTCCTCGAGCTCGACCCGGCCCACCGCCCGCTCGGACCCTTCGCGGCGCAGCTCGACGCCGACGGCAACACGGTGGTGGCGGCGGCGCTCGCCGGCGGCCGCCTGGCCGTGGTGCGCCGCGCCGTCGAGAAGAACGAGATCACCGGCGAAGCGACCGGCACCCTGCACCGCGCCGAGCTCGACGCGCCGGGGCGGATCACCGCGCTGGTGATCGACGCCGCGCAGAAGAACCTCTACGCCGGCACGGCGGGCGGCGACCTCCTCTGGTGGACCCTGACCGACGGCCAGCCGGGCGACCTGCGCACCGCCAACGCCGGGGCGCCGATCACCGCCATGAACCTGCTGCTCGGCGGCCGTTCGCTCGCCGTCGGGCAGGAGAACGGCGCCCTCTCGGTCTGGTTCGCGGTCAACGAATCGGGGGATTCGGTGCGCCTGGCGCGCGCCCACGACCTCGGGCGCCAGGCGGGGGCGATCCGCCGCATCGCCCCGTCGCAGCGCGACCGCAGCTTCCTCGCCGCGGGGGACCGCCGCCTCGGCCTCTACTTCTCGACCGCCGACCGCACCCTGTGGACGGGGGAGTCGCCGGTGCAGGACGTCTCGGCCCTCTTCTACACTCCGAAGGCCGACGGCGCCTACCTGGCCGGCGGCGTGCAGCAGAGGGCACAGGTGGCCGAGGTCGACATCCACAACCCCCATCCGGAGGTCACGCTGCGGTCGCTGTTCGGCAAGGTCTGGTACGAGGGGTACGCCCGCCCCGAATGGGTCTGGCAGTCGAGCGGCGGCTCGGACGACTTCGAGCCCAAGCTCTCGCTCACCCCGCTCCTCGCCGGCACCCTCAAGGGGACCTTCTACTCGCTGCTGCTGGCGATCCCGCTCGGCGTCTTCGGGGCGATGTACATCTCGCAGTTCATGCATCCGGCGTACAAGCGCTACGTCAAGCCGATGATCGAGATCATGGCCTCGCTCCCCAGCGTGGTGCTCGGCTTCCTCGCCGGTCTCTGGCTCGCGCCGCGGATCGAGCGGGTGGTGCCGGCGCTGGTGCTGATGACCTTCGCGCTGCCGCTCTTCGTGCTCACCGCCGGCTGGCTGTGGAGCCGCCTGCCGCGCGCCTTCCGCGGCCGCTTCCCGGTGGGCACCGAGGCGCTCCTCTTCGTCTTCGTGCTGGCGGCGGGGATCGCCACCTGCCTCCAGCTCTCCGCCGGCTTCGAGCGCCTGGCGTTCGCCGGCGACTTCAAGACCTGGCTGCTCAACGTGACCGGGCTCGGCTTCGACCAGCGCAACGCCGTGGTCGTCGGGCTCGCCATGGGGTTCGCGGTGATCCCGATCATCTTCGCCATCGCCGAGGACGCCTTCTCGAACGTCCCCGCCAACCTGGTGGCGGGATCGCTCGCCCTCGGCGCCGACCGCTGGCAGACGGTGACCCGCGTCGTCCTCCCCTCGGCCTCACCCGGCATCTTCTCAGGCATCATGATCGGCTTCGGCCGCGCCGTGGGGGAGACGATGATCGTGCTGATGGCGACCGGCAACACGCCGATCATGGACTGGAACCCGTTCAACGGCTTCCGCACCCTGTCGGCCAACATCGCGGTCGAGATCCCCGAGGCGCCGCACGGCGGCACCCTCTACCGCACCCTGTTCCTCGCCGGGCTGCTCCTCTTCGTGATGACCTTCGTGATCAACACCGTGGCGGAGATCGTGCGACAGCGCCTCCGCGAGCGCTACACGCACATCTGATTGGGGGCCGCTTCGCCATGAGCTCTTCCCGCACCCCGTCCTCCGGCAGCTACCAGGTTTCCGCGGTGGACCGCGCGCCGTCCTCGCCGTCCTCGCCGGTCCTCCTGGGCGCCGACGCGCGGAGCCGCAGCCGCGAGGCGGCGCCCCGCGCCGCCTCGTTCTTCAGCGACCACCGGCGGCGGTCGAGCGCCGTCGGCCAGGCGCTCACCTGGCTCTGCGGCGGCGCGCTGGCGCTCAACCTGCTCCTGGTGATCGCCATCATGGCGCTGCTCGGCTACAACGGCCTCAGCTATTTCTGGCAGAAGGACCTGACCGGGCTGACGCTCAAGGACGGCAGGAAGGTCCTCGGCGAGGTGTGGAGCGTCGAGCGGTCGGCGGCCGAGACCGGCACGCGGGCGGCGAAGGCGATCGACCGCGTGCGGCTGAAGATCGGCAACCGCGACGTCGGCGGGCTCGACTTCGTCTGGGTCGACGTCAAGGACATCGCGAGCCGCGTCCGGCCGCGGGGCGTGGTGATGCTCGAGCGCCTCGAGTGGGGGAACTTCTACGGCACGATGACCGCGTTGCGCCGCAAGGGCGGCGAGGTGATCGCCGCCGGCCCGGACGCCGTCTGGAAGGCGTTCGGCCCGCTCCACGCGCGGAAGGACGCCGAGCTCGCCCGCATCCAGGCGCTCGAGAAGGGGGCGATCGGCGACGTCAACTATCAGATCGAGCGCCTGCGCCTCGCCGAGAAGAAGCTCGACCTGAAGGGGTTGCCGGCCGCGGAGCACGACCGCCGCCGCGCCGCCCTCGAGCGCGAGATCGCCGCCGATCAGGGGCGCTACGACCGGCTCGCCGCCCGCCTCTCCGAGCTGCGCGACCGCTTCGCGGACGAGACGCTGGTGATGACGACGGCGAGCGGCGAGACGAAGGAGATGCCCGTCGGCACGGTGGTGCGCGCCATCCGTCCGAACGACATGGGGTGGCTCGCCAAGCTGCGCCTCTACGGCTCCCGCGCGGTCGAGTTCGTGGCCGGCGAGCCGCGGGAGTCGAACACCGAAGGGGGGATCTTCCCCGCCATCTTCGGCACCGTGATGATGGTCTTCCTGATGTCGTTCGCGGTGGCGCCGCTGGGGGTGCTCGCCGCGCTCTACCTGCGCGAGTACGCCCGGCAGGGGCCGCTGGTGCGCATGGTGCGGATCGCCGTCAACAACCTGGCCGGCGTGCCGTCGATCGTCTTCGGCATGTTCGGCCTCGCCTTCTTCGTCTACCTGGTGGGCGGCACCATCGACCGCCTGTTCTACCCGGAGTCGCTGCCGACGCCGACTTTCGGCACCGGCGGCATCCTGTGGTCGGCGCTCACCCTCGCCCTGCTCACCGTGCCGGTGGTGATCATCGCCGCCGAGGAGGGGCTGGCGGCGGTGCCGCGCATCGTGCGCGAGGGGTCGCTGGCGCTCGGCGCCACCAAATTCGAGACCATCCGGCGGGTGGTGGTGCCGGCGGCGGCGCCGGGGATCCTCACCGGCATGATCCTCGCGATGGCGCGCGCCGCCGGCGAGGTGGCGCCGCTGATGATCGTCGGCATGGTGAAGCTCGCCCCCACCCTGCCGCTCGACGGCAGGGCGCCGTTCGTCCATCTCGAACGGAAGTTCATGGCTCTCGGGTTCCATATCTTCGACGTCGGCTTCCAGAGCCCGAACGTCGAGGCGACGACGCCGGTGGTGTTCGCCACCGCCCTCCTGCTGATCCTGGTGGTGACGCTGATGAACCTGGTGGCGATCGCGCTACGCAACCACCTGCGGCGCAAATACGCGGGGAGCGCCGTCTAGCGGCGTAAAGAGACACAAAGAAAGAAAACGATGATGACGGAAACCCAGACCCCGCCGGCACTCGATCCGGCGCTCGATCCGCGGATCGAGAACCCGATCCTGCACATCGAGGACCTCTCGCTCTGGTACGGCGAGAAGAAGGCGCTCAACGAGATCTCGATGAAGATCCCGGAGAAGCAGATCACCGCCTTCATCGGCCCCTCCGGCTGCGGCAAGTCGACCCTGCTGCGCTGCATCAACCGGCTGAACGACCTGGTCGACAACGTCCGCATCGAAGGGGACATCCGTTTCGAGGGGGGGAGCATCTACGACCCGCGGATCGACATCAACGCGCTGCGCAAGCGGATCGGCATGGTGTTCCAGAAGTCGAACCCGTTCCCGAAGTCGATCTACGAGAACGTCGCCTACGGCTGCCGCATCCAGGGGATCAACAAGAAGCGGGACCTGGACGAGATCGTCGAGCGCAGCCTGCGCGGCGCGGCGCTCTGGAACGAGGTCAAGGACCGGCTCGACGAGAGCGCGCTCGGCATGTCGGGCGGCCAGCAGCAGCGCCTCTGCATCGCGCGCGCGATCGCCGTCGAGCCCGAGGTGATCCTGCTCGACGAGCCCTGCTCGGCGCTCGACCCGATCGCCACCGCCCGCGTCGAGGAGCTGATGCAGGACCTGAAGACCCAGTACACGCAGGTGATCGTCACCCACAACATGCAGCAGGCCTCCCGCGTCTCCGACTACACCGCCTTCCTCTATCTCGGCGAGATGGTCGAGTACGGGCCGACGCAGAAGATCTTCATCAATCCGCTGAAGAAGCAGACCGAGGACTACATCACCGGTCGCTTCGGGTAGGGACTCGAAAGGAAATCGTCATGGAACGACGTTTGGATCAGGATCTCGACCGCGTGCGCCAGGCGCTGTTGCGGATGGGCGGCATGGTGGAGGGGATGGTCGCCAAGGCGACGCAGGCGCTCCTCGACCGCAACAACGAGCTGTGCAGCGAGGTGATCGAAGGGGACAACGAGGTCGATCACCTGGAGATCGAGATCGACGAGGCGTGCCACCTGATCCTCGGCACCAAGCAGCCGACGGCGGTCGACCTGCGCTTCCTGGTCGCGGTGATGAAGATCAACAGCGACCTCGAGCGGATCGGCGACTCGGCGGTGAACATCGCGCAGTCGGTCGAGCAGCTCAACGAGCAGCCGCCGCTCAAGCCGTACATCGACCTGCCGCACCTGTCGACCCTGGTGCAGGACATGGTGCGCCGCAGCCTCGACGCCTTCGTGCGCCGCGACACCGAGCTGGCGGCCGAGGTCTGCAGGAGCGACGACGCCGTCGACGGCCTCTACAAGCAGATCTTCCGCGAGCTGCTGACCTACATGATCGAGGACCCGAAGACGGTCAGCCGCGCCCTCCATCTCCTCCTGGTGTCGCGCAACATGGAACGCATCGCCGACCACGCGACCAACATCGCCGAAGACGTCATCTACTACGTCGAAGGGCGCGACATCCGCCATTCGCACGATGGCACGCCGGGCAATCTTCTGAAGCTGGGGTGAAGCCGCTGTCTCCCGTCTCCAGCCTGTAACGTTCGCGGCTCTTCCGGCGCCTGTTTCGTTGCGCACCGTCGAGCGGTACTGGAGTTGCGGCGGGAGCGCGCGGCCGGCCGTCGGGTGCCGCCTCGCGCGCCCCTCGGAGCTCGCCGAGGAGCTCTTCGTCCCCGCCGGTGCCATGCCGCTCCCCTACGGCCTCGGCGATCCCGGCGACGCGCCGCTCGCCTGGATGCCGGGCACCACGTTCTGGGGGGCGGAGGTGCTGGTCCCCGCCCACGACGTCCTCTGTCCGTTCGTGCCGCCCCCCGGCGCCGCCAATCCGCCGGTCTGGCGCCGCGCCGGCCTCGCCGCCGGCGGCCATCCCACCGAGGCGGTCTTCCATGCCCTGCTGGAGCTCCTCGAGCGCGACGCCGTGGCGGTCGCCGAGCTGGCCCAGGCGGGCGCCCGCGTCGACCTCGCCACCTCCGGCTCGCCGTGGATCGGGCGCCTGCTGCCGCGCCTCGCCAGCCACGGCATCCGCCTCGAGGTCCGCCAGCTGCCGACGATGGGGGGCGCCACCACCTATCTCTCCACCCTCGAGGACGGCCGGCACGGCCTGCCGGAGCGGCCGATCCGCGGCCACGCCGCCCATCTCGACCCTTATCTGGCCCTCGAGCGCGCCATCCTCGAAGCCCTGCAGACGCGGGCGACGATCCTCGCCGGGATTCCCGAAGAGCTGCCCGAGGAGGGAGTGGGCGCCGGGGCCGTGTCGCCTCGACGCCAGCCTGCCGGAGGAGTTGAGCTGGAGGCTGGGATCGTCCCCGCCCCGGCGGCGCCCCTGCCGCTCCCCGCCGACCTCGCGGAGGTCGTGCTCGCCTGCGAGCGCGCCCTGCGCCGGGAAGGGTTCCAGCCGCTGGTGGTGGTGGAGCTGACGCCGCCGGGATCGCCGGTGGCCGTGGTGCGGGTGGTCCTCCCCGGCTGCTCCGACGTCTCCCACGGCGCCGTCCGCCTCGGCCGGCGCCTGTGCCTGGCCGAGGCGGCGTAGGAGAGCTCCGCCGTCAGGCGGAGCGCCGGCGCAGGGTCAGGATCCCCAACCCGAGCAGCATCAGCATCAGCAGCGCCATCCCCCAGGCGTCGAGGGTGGGGATGGGGAGGCCGACCACCGCGACCGGGACGGTCGAGGCGTCGCCGGGTGCCGGCGTCGCCGGGTTGTCGGTCGGCGTGTTCGGGATGTTGGTGCCGGTGACCAGCCCCTGGCAGGCGATCTGGGTCGTCCCCGGCGGCAACGGGTTGTTGACCAGCACGCGGAAGGTGATGGTCACCGTGCCGCCGCCGCCGTTGACCGTGCCGACGTTGACCGCCACGCTGGTGTTGCCGGCGGTGTTGCCGAGGGTGACGGTCCCCTGCGTGGTGGTGACCGAGCCCACCACGAGGGTGGTGTTGACGGGGGCGCCGCTGGTGAAGGTCACCCCGGAGGCGTTCTGGTTGCCGGTGTTGGTGATCACCGACGTCCACTGGATGGTGTCCCCCGGGTTGGCCAGCCCGTTGCCGTTGTTGTCGATGATCACGGTGCCGACCTTGGTGGCGGTGACCAGGGGGCCCGCCACGACCGGGATCACCGTCGGCCCGCCGCCGGGGCCCTGGGTGAGCACGCCGCCGGGGAGGGTGGCGGTGGTGGCCGTCCCCTGACAGGTGATCTGTGTCACGCCGGCGGGGAGCGGGTTGGCGATGACGGCGTCCCAGGTGATGGTGACGATGGCGCCGTCGATCATCGTGCCGACATCGACGCCGACCCCGACTCCCGAGCCGTTCCCCGCCGTGACGGTCCCCTGCGTGGTGGTCACCGAGCCGACCACCAGCGAGGTGTTGGCGGGGACGGGGTTGGCATACATCACGCCGGTCTCCGAGCCGCCGGAGGCGTCGAGGGGGTTGGTCAGGATGATGGTGTAGCGCAGGGTGTCGCCGGGCCCGGCCATGCCGTCGCCGTTGAGGTCGTTGATCACGGTGACGGTCTTGCCGGCGGTGAGGCCGGCGGTGGTCTGCAGGAAGTCGAGGACGACGTCCGGCGCGGTGACGGTCGAGCCGAGGGTCATGGTGACGGCGCCGACGTTGGCGAAGTCCGCCCCGGCGCCGAGGAAGGTGACGAAGGAGTTGTAGGGGATCACGAAGTTGGTCGACGAGAAGAGCAGCCCCGGCATCACGAAGCTCATCTTCGAGGCGTTGCCGGCGTCGGTGTAGACGGTGATGTTGACGTTGACCGGCAGGTCGTCGAAGAAGGTGTTGAGCAGCAGGCCGTCCTGGGTGCCGCCGACGGTCAGGTCGACCCCGCCCAGGCCGGTGGCGTTCAAGCCGGTGGAGCCGTCCGTGCCGTCCCACTGGACGAGGGCGTTGCCGGCGATGGTGGCGTCCTGGGAGTAGGAGAAGAAGCCGCTGCTGACGACGGCGCTCATCGTGTTGCCGGCGATGACGCCGCCGGTGAGGTTGACCTGGACGTCGCGCTCACCGCCCAGGATGCCGGCGCCGGAGACGCTGGACGAGGTGCTGGTGCCGGATGGCGGATAGGTCAGCGACAGCGAGGCCTGGTTGGTGTTGAAGGTGTCGATCGAGATCGACTGCGCGGCGGCGGGGTGGCGAGCCGCGGCAAGAACCAGGAGGGCGGCGGTGAGGGCCGCCCCGACGGAGCAGGTGCGGGCGCAAAGGACGGTGGGGCTGAAGCGACCAATCGAGCGAAACATGTTGCCTCCTCTCATCCAGGATCAATGAACCAGCCTGGCTGCGGTCAGGGGTGCGGCGCACCGGAGACGCCGGCATCGGCGTTGGGCTGCAAGGGACAGACAGGCAGAGCGAGGCTGAAAATAAAATATTTTAGTACAAATGTCAATTAGATATTTCCGTGCAAGGCGCGCGGGAGGCAGCCGTCGAGGCTCTGGACGGCCGTTCAGGGGGCGAGCGGCAGGCGGACGCGGAAGGTCGAGCCGCGGCCGACGCGGCTCTCGACGTCGACCTGGCCGCCATGGGCCTGGGCGATGTGCTTGACGATGGCGAGGCCGAGGCCGGTCCCCCCCTCCTCGCGGGCGCGCCCCTTGTCGACCCGGTAGAAGCGCTCGAAGATGCGCGGGATCGACTCCGGGGGGATGCCGATGCCGGTGTCGCTCACCTCGAGCATCGCCTCGCCGCCGCTGTTCACCCCGGAGCGCGCGACGCGGACGGTGATCCTGCCGTCCGGCCGGTTGTACTTGATGGCGTTGTCGAGCAGGTTGAGGAGGAGGCGCTCGAGGTTGCCGGCGTCCCCCGGCACGGGGGGGACGGGCTCCTCGCTGAGCTCGATCTCCACCCCCTTCTCGCGCGCCGCGGGGGTGAGCAGCTCGACGGCGTGGCGGGCGATGGCGTCGAGGCTCACCGGCTCGCGCTCGAGGGTGGCGTCGGCTTCGAGGCGGGAGAGGATCAGCAGGTCGGCGAGCAGCTCCTGGAGGCGCCGGCACTGGCTGAGGATGCGGTCGGTGAAGCGGCGGGCGGTCGGCGGCTCGTCGAGGGCGCCGTCGCGCAGCGTCTCGGCGTAGCCGCGGATGGCGGCGAGCGGGGTCTTCAGCTCGTGGGAGACGTTGGCGACGAAGTCACGCCGCATGTCGGCCACCCGGGTGAGCTCGGTGGTGTCGCGGGCGGCGACCACCGCGCCGCGCTCCCCGCCCGAGAGGACGGCGCTCGCCAACAGCAGCGTCCGCCGCTCCGGGGAGGAGAGGCTGATCTGCGCGCTCTGCGGCTGGCGGCTGCGCAGCGTCTCCTCGATCAGCCGCGCGAAGCCGGGGTGGCGGATGATCTCGAGCGCCGGCCGGCCGGCGAAGTCGCCGGCGAGGTCGAAGAGGCGGTAGAAGGCGGGGTTGATCAGCTGCGCGCGGCCGTCCGGGCCGACCACCAGCACCCCCTCCGACATGCTGGCGAGGATCTCCTGCAGGTGGTCGCGCTCCTGGCTGACCGCCTCGACCTGCTGCTCGGCGGTGGCGGCGAGCCGGTTGAGGGCGAGGGCGAGCGGGGCGAGCTCGTCCTCGTCCGGCACGGCGACCCGCGAGGCGCGGCCGAAGGCGAGGTTCTGCGCGCCGGCGATCAGCCGCGAGGCGGGCTCGAAGAGGCGGCGGTCGAGCCAGAGCGAGGTGAACAGGATGGCGACGCCGGCCGCCAGCACGGCGAGCGCCATCGCCGCCGCGAGGCGGGTGCGCAGGGCGCTCAGCTGCTCGAGCGGCTCGGCGAGCCGGAGGATCATCACCTCGCCGCCGGGGCCGGAGAGGGTACGGGCGACGTAGACGTAGGGGTTGCCGGTGGTGGCGCTGGTGC
The DNA here is from genome assembly GCA_963756595.1 of uncultured Acidobacteriota bacterium. Classification (GTDB taxonomy): domain Bacteria; phylum Acidobacteriota; class Thermoanaerobaculia; order Multivoradales; family UBA5704; genus DATARR01. Next base: position 221,083 of record CAVWOZ010000056.1, on the reverse strand, counting down.
GCACGTTCATGCCGCGCCCGCTGGCCAGCGCCGAGCGGACCTCGGGGCGGGCGAGGTGGTTCTGCATCGCCCGCACCTGATCGGGCTCGACCGAGCTGTCGGCGAGCACCACGCCGTCGCGGCGGATCAGGGTCACCCGGATGCCGCTCTCGGCGGCCAGCTGGCCGGCCCAGCTCTCGAGCGCGACGTGGGGGTCGGCGAGGCGCTCGCGGGCGATCGGCGCCACCAGGTCGAGCATGTCGAAGAGCTGGACGGCGGCGGTGCGCTCGAGCAGGCTCGGCAGCAGCGCCCAGAGCAGCACCGTCGCGGTCACCACGGCGGCGAGGGCGGGCCAGAGCGGCGCGAGCCGCAGCTTCGGTGGCAGTCCGAGGAGGCGCACGGCGGGTCAGGGCCTCAGCCGGTAGCCGACACCGATCACGGTCTCGATGCGGTCGGCCTCGGGGCCGAGCTTGCGCCGCAGGCGCCGGATGTGGGTGTCGACGGTGCGGCTGTCGATGTCCTCGGCATACCCCCAGACGTCGGAGAGGAGCTGGCCGCGGGTCTGCACCCGCCCGCCGCGCTCCATCAGCAGCCGCAGCAGGCGGAACTCGGTGGCGGTGAGCGGCACCTCCTTGCCTCCCACCCGCAACTGGTGCCCCGAGATGTCGAGCTGGACGCCGCCGATCTCCAGCCGGTCGCCACCGGTCTCCTCGGGCAGCCGCCGGCGCAGCACCGCCTTGACGCGGAGCACCACCTCGCGCGGGCTGAACGGCTTGCTGATGTAGTCGTCCGCCCCCAGCTCGAGGCCGACGATGCGGTCGACCTCCTCGCCGCGCGCGGTGAGCATGACGATCGGCACGCGGGAGGTGGCGTTGTCGCGCTTGAGCAGGCGGGTCAGCTCGAGGCCGTCGACTCCGGGGAGCATCAGGTCGAGCAGGATGAGGTCCGGCGCCTGACGGCGCAGGGCCTCGAGGCCGGTGTCGCCGCGCAGCGCGACCTCCACCGCGAACCCTTCTTTTTCGAGGTTGTACTGCAAGACCTCGGCGATGTCGGCCTCGTCCTCGATGAGCAGAATCCGTTCTCGTGCCATGGCCGGGAGGCTAGCATGGAGTCTTCCACAGCTCGTGCGGAAAAGGCTGTGGAAAATGCCTCGGAATCCGGACCAAAGGCCCGGTTCTCGGGCCTTTCTCCGCTTTGACCAGGTTGCTGTGCAAAGGGCGTAAGTGATTGATATTCATACACTTTCGCCTCGCTTATCCCCACTTGACAGGCGACCGTTTGAAACGGTTGTGGAGTTTTCCACAGTGGGCCATGTGAAATTCTTGTCATATCTGTGTTAACTCTTTGTCACCGAGCGATTTAGCGAAGGGGAAGGGCTGGGGGGAGAGGAAAGGGCGGGAAGAGCTTTCTTACAAAGGGCTGTAAAAAAGAGTCAGGTTTCGGCCACCTCCAACCCCTGGCGGAAGCGCAGGTCGCAGTCGAAGACCTTCTCGAAGAAACGGCCGTGCTCGCGGGCGGCTTCGAGCTCGAGGTCGACCGACCAGCGGGAGAGGATCTCGAGTGTCACTTTCTGTCCGCGCCGGCGGATCGCGCAGTAGATCTCCTCGACGCGGGAGGCGTGGGTGCGGTCGAGGGCGTCGGCGACCCGCAGCAGCGCGGCGAGCTTGCGGATCGTCCTCTGCTGCCAGGGTTTGAGCGTCGCCATCGTGGGGTGGCCGGGCTTCGGGGCGGCGCCGCGGTGGTAGCGGGCGACGTTGGCGACGATCTCGATCTCCCGCTGGTCGAAGGCGTCGAGCACGGCGTTGCGGATCAGGTAGTAGGCGTGTTTGTGGTGCCCCTTGTAGTGCACCGAGTAGCCGATGTCGTGGAGGAGCGCGGCGTACTCCAGCCATTCGCGCTCGCGGGCGCCGAAACCGTGCAGCGAGGCGGTGACGTCGAACAGGCGGACGGCGAGGCGGGCGGTTTGTAGATTGTGCCGGTAGACGCTCTCCGAGCGTTCGGCGAGCTGCAGGACCTGGCGCCGGCGCAGGTCCTCGGGCTGGGCGGCGGAGGGGATCGGCTGGCCGAGGGCGGCGAGCACCAGCCCCTCGCGCAGGGCGCGGTCGGAGACCTGGAAGCGCTCGACCGCGGAGTGGGCGACCAGCGCCTGCAGCAGCACGGCGCCGGCGAGCAGGCTGTCCGAGCGCGGGCCGCCGACCGGGGGGAGGTCGGCGATCTGCCGGCGCTTCAGCGGGCGGAGCCGCTCGACCAGCGCGGCGAGGTCCCTGGCGCGCACCTCGCGGGCGCCGGAGACCTCCTTCCACGGGCGGTCGGCGAAATGGTCGATCAGGTCGGCGCAGCAGACCGCCGTCCCGGAGGTGGCGACCAGCCTCCCCACGGCGGCGCGCGGCACCGCCGCGACGAGGCGCTTGTCGATCCGGCGGCGCAGCCGGTCGAGGGCGGCGGCGCCCGGCGGGTCGCCGGCGAGCTCGGCGGCGCCGCGCAGCGAGCCGAGCGGCAGGCTCACCACCGTCTCGAGCTCGCCGGCCTCGGCGGTGATCCACTCCGTGCTGCCGCCGCCGACGTCGACGATCACCGCGCTGTCCGGGCCGAGGTCGACCACCTCGCGAACGGCGCGGTAGATCAGCTTCCCCTCCTCGATGCCGGTCAGGAGCTGCACGTCGAGGCCGGTCAGCGCCTTGACGCGGGCGAGGAAGTCGGCGCCGTTGGCCGCCTCGCGCACCGCGCTGGTGGCGACCGCCACCACCCGTTCGGTGCCGCGCAGGCGGGCGATGTTGGTCATCTTGGCGAGCGCTTCGAGGCCGTCCTGCATGGCGGCCTCGGAGAGCGCGCCGTCGCCGAGCCCGGTCTTGCCCAGGCGGACCATCTCGCGCTCGCGCCCGAGCAGCCGGTAGCCGCCGTTCGGCTCGGCCTCGGCCACCACCATGTGGATCGAGTTCGAGCCGATGTCGATCGCCGCCAGCCGCTCGCGGCCGGGGACGATCCCCAGCGGGTAGGGGACCGCCGCCGAACGTGGCGGTTCGGCGGCGCCGGCGGGAAAGCTGAGGGTCTGGACGACCACGGTCGGCGTCGTGCTCACCCGGCCATTCTAGACCGAGGCTTCGGCCAGGAGGTGCTCCTCCATCGCCGCCATCGCCGCCGGATCGAAGCCGGGCGCGAAGAGCGGCTCCGTCTGACCTTTCTCCCGGGCCGGGACGAGCGCCAGACGGGCAGGGTCGACGCCGCGCGCGATCAGCAGCTCGCGGTCGCCGCGGCTGGTCACCCAGACGCGGTCCATCCCGGCGAAGAACCAGCGCAGGTAGGCCCAGGCGAGCGCCTCGAGGGCCGGGCTGCCGGCGAGGAGGGGGAGGAGGAAGTCGCCGCGGTGGACGGCGCTGCGGCGGATGCCGAGCAGCTTGCCGGCGGCGAGGCCGGCGAGCCCCACGGGGCCCGGCGTCCCGATCACGATCTCGGAGTAGCGCTCGCGCTCGGCATGGTCGAGGATCTCGAGCAGGGGAGGGAGCCGCAACGGTTCCGATTCCCCCGGCAGCGGCAGCTCGAGCAGCGGCGCGAACCGGCCGTCGCGGCAGTCGATCGTCTCGCAGCGCCGCCCGGCGCGGACCGCCATCCTCGCCGCCGGGGCCGCATCCTCGCCGGCCGGGAGATCGGTGAACCAGGCGACCTTCTCCCCGCCGTTCCCTTCGGCGTCCTCCGGAAGCCGGCCGAGGAAGCGCAGCGCCGCCGCCGCGAGCAGGTCGGCGTCCTTGTGCTGCGCCTGGATCGCCACCAGGTAGGGGGCGAGCGAGAGCGCCAGCGGCGCCAGGTGGGTGAGGGCCGACAGGCTCTCGGCCAGCCGGCCGTGGCGCAGGTGGCGGACGAGCTCGCGGGCGAGCGACGAGAGGGAGCCGCGCTGCGCCTTGCCGGCCGCCGCGAAGGTGGTCCGCTCGACCGGCTCGGCCGGCTCCTTCCCGTTCCCGGCGGCCCGCCGGGTGCCGGGGAAGGCGACCACCTGGGCGAGCCGCTCCCGCAGCCCGCCGCGCTCCTCCTCGCGCCCCTCCCGTCCGTCGCCGCCGGCCGCGCCCGGCTGGGCCAGGCGCCGCAGCAGCTCGGCGAACGGGTCCCGGCGGTTGCCGAGCAGGGCGGGGAACTGCCGGCGGTAGTACTCCCAGGAGATGCTGTAGAGGCTCTGCACCAGCCGCACCGTCGATCCGGTGTCGCCGCCGGGCTCGTGGCGGCCGGCCCGCAGGTGGCCGAGATACTGCTCGACGGTGGCGGCGGGCGGGGTGCGCGTCCAGGTGGTGCCGATATAGAAGCCGCCGTGGTCGTCGCTGCCGCCGGTGAACGTCTTGACCTCGGGGTGCGCCCCCATCGGCGCCAGGCGGTGGCGCTCGGCGAGCTCCGCCACCACCGCCGCGTCGAGCGAGCCGAAGATCCGCCGCACCAGGGCGTTGGCCCGCCGGTCGTGGATGCCGTTGAGCGCCTCGAAGCGGTTGAACAGGACGATCAGCTTCTCGACCTGGGCGAGGGTCAGCCGGTCGTTGACTCGGAAGAGGGGATGGGCGACCGAATGGACGATCTCCTGGTCGCGCAGGTAGTCGCGGAATTCGTAGACGTTCCTGCGCAGGCGCTGGATCTCGCGGTGCTGCGCCTCGCTGATGCCGGCGACCAGGCAGTGGATCTCGCAGCCGTCCTCGGGGAACTCGACGGTCACCTCGGAGGAGAGGAAGGTGCCGGGGAGATGGGCGATCTCGAGCGCGCCGGCGATCGAATCGTGATCGCTCAGGGTGACGAAATCCATCCCCCGCTCGCGGCAGAGGCGGTAGACTTCGAGCGGCTCGGTGAAGCTCTCGGGCGCCCGGAACTGGCGCAGGATCCATTCGCTGGGCTGGTTGGAGTGCTTGCTGTGCACGTGCAGGTCGGCGCGGGACGTCATCGACGTTTCCTCCCTGGTTTGCCGTGGGAGAGGGCTCTCCACGTCGGAAGCCAAGCGTAAAGCTCCCGCGTGCGGGAGGGGTGACGAAGCGGTCGCGTTGACGTAACGATCGGCAAGGACGCGACTTGTCACATCTCCGTCACCCGCTCTGTGGCAGAATCGGAGGTCTTATGTCCGAACCTCAGCGCATCGAACCGGTCGCCAGCCCCGAGCCGCCTGCCGCCGAGGAGCCGACGCCGCTGCTCAACCGCGAGCTGTCGTGGCTGGAATTCAACGCCCGCGTCCTGCGCGAGGCCGAGGATGCCGAAAACCCGCTGCTCGAACGCTTGAAGTTCGTCGCCATTTTCGACTCCAACCTCGACGAGTTCTTCATGAAGCGGGTCGGGGGCTTGAAGCAGCAGATCGCCAGCAACGTGCGCGAGATCGGGCCGGACGGCGACGGCACCCCCCGCCAGCAGCTCGCCGTGGTCAACGCCAAGGTGCGGCCGCTGGTGGCGCGCCAGCGCCGGCTGTTCAATCACGAGCTGCTGACCGCCCTCGGCCAGCACGGCGTCGAGCTCCTCCCCTGGGACGAGCTGCGGGTGAGCGAGCGCCGCCACCTCTGCGAGGAGTTCGACCGCAAGATCTTCCCGGTGCTCACCCCCCTCGCCGTCGATCCGGCGCACCCGTTCCCGTTCATCTCGAACGTCAGCCTGTCGCTCGCGGTGGCGGTCAAGGCGCCCGGCGACCGCGAGCCGCGCTTCGCGCGGGTCAAGTGCCCGCACATCCTGCCGCGCTGGATCCAGGTGCCGCGGACGCTGCGCTTCGTGCCGCTCGAAGAGGTGATCTCCCACAACCTCGACCGCCTCTTCCCCGGCATGGAGATCGTCGACTCCTTCCCCTTCCGGGTGACCCGCAACGCCGACGTGCAGCGCAACGAGGAGACCGCCGAGGACCTGCTCGAGGTGATCCAGGAGGAGCTGCGCGAACGGCGCTTCGCCACCGTCGTCCGCCTCGAGGTGGCGGCGGGGGGGCGCGGCATCCCGGCGTGGATGCTCGAGCTGCTCTGCGACCAGCTCGAGATCTCGCAGACCGAGGTCTACGAGGTCGAGGGGCCGCTCGCCCTGAAGGACCTGATGGCGTTCGCCGGCGCGGTGCCGCTGCCGTCGCTGCGCTTCCGCCCCTGGACGCCGGTGACCCCCCCTCCCTTCGTCCTCGACGCGGGGGAGGAGACCGACATCTTCCGCGTCATCGACGAGGGGGACGTGCTGGTCCACCACCCCTACGACTCGTTCGCCACCAGCGTGCAGCGCTTCATCGAGGTGGCGACGGACGATCCCAAGGTGTTCGCCATCAAGCAGACCCTCTACCGCACCTCCCCCGAGTCGCCGAACATGCAGGCGCTGATCCGCGCGGCCGAGCTGCGCAAGCAGATCGCGGTGACGGTCGAGATCAAGGCGCGCTTCGACGAGGCGGCCAACATCGAATGGGCGGAGGCGCTCGAGAACGTCGGGGCCCACGTCTGCTACGGCCTGGTGGGGCTCAAGACCCACGCCAAGGTCGCCGTCGTGGTGCGCCAGGACGGCGACACCCTGAAGCGCTACGTGCACATCGCGACCGGCAACTACAACCCCGAGACCGCCAAGCTCTACACCGACCTCGGCCTGTTCACCTCCAACGAGGAGATCTCGCAGGACGTCCTGCAGCTGTTCAACATGCTGACCGGCTTCGTCTACCAGCCGCAGTTCAAGAAGCTGCTGGTCGCCCCGGTGGGGATGCGCCAGCGCTTCCTCGACATGATCGCGCGCGAGGTCGAGCAACAGAAGGCGGGGCGGGGCGGGCACATCATCGCCAAGATGAACGCCCTCGACGACCGCCAGATGATCGACGCCCTCTACGAGGCCTCGGCCGCGGGGGTGGAGATCGACCTCATCGTGCGCGGCATCTGCCGGCTGCGGCCGGGGCTGGCCGGCAAGAGCGAGACGATCCGCGTGATCAGCATCGTCGGCCGGCTGCTCGAGCACGCCCGCATCTTCTATTTCGCCAACGGCGGCAGCCCGGAGTACTACATCGGCTCGGGCGACTGGATGACCCGGAACCTCGACGCCCGCGTCGAGGCGGCGGTGCCGATCGAGGGGGCGCGGGCGCAGGAGGAGGTCAAGGCGATCCTCGACCTCCAGCTCGCCGACAACTGCAAGGCCTGGGACATGCAGTCCGACGGCTCCTACCTCCAGCGCCGCCCGGCGGCGGAGGAGGAGGCGCGCTCGAGCCAGGACCTGCTGATGCAGCGCGCGCTGGCCCGGGCCGGGCGCTAGGCACCCGGCGGCAACGCCCAGCGCTCCACCCCGACCTGCCGCGCCAGCCGGTCGAGGGCGGCGGCGAGCGAGGCCTGGCGCCCCTTGCTCTGCCGCACCCAGGGCTCCCACCAGAGGTTCTTGACCTCCAGCCACCCCGCGTCGCGGTGGACCTTGGGGTCGAGCCGGCCGACCAGGCGCTCTCCTTCGAGGATCGGCAGCACGTAGTAGCCGTGCTGGCGCTGCGCGCCGGGGACGAAGGCCTCGAAGCGGTAGTCGAAGCCGAACAGGCGGAGCGTCCGCTTGCGGTCGCGCAGGATGGGGTCGAAGGGGGAGAGGAGGCGCAGGCGCGGGGTGGCTGCGGGGAGATCGGCGGCGCGCTCCTGCCAGTCGGGGACGGCCCAGGACGCCCGCGGCCGGGAGCCGTCGGCGGCCTCCACCTGGACCGCCACGACCTCGCCGGCCGCGGCGGCCCGCTCCCCCCACGCCCGCGCCTCGGCGAGGGTGACGGCGCGCCAGAAGCCGGCGAGCTCGTCGGCGCTGGCGACCCCTAAGCGCTCGAGGGCCGAGCGGCAGGCCCAGTCGACGTGCTCCGCCTCGCCCGGCCGCGGCGCGGCGTCGCCCGCGGGGACGACGCGCGAGGCGAGGTCGTAGACCTTGTGGAAGCTCACCCTCCCCGCGATCGCCAGCTCGCCGGTGCGCCAGAGGTATTCGAGCGCCGTCTTCTGCGGCTTCCACCCCCACCACCCCTGCTCGCTCCCGGCCGGGCGCTCCCCTTCGAAGTCGCGGGTCATCAGCGCCCCCTCGCGGGCGATGCGGTCGCGGACCTGGCCGATCACCCGCTCCGGCTCGGGGCCGATGCGCTCCTTCCACCACGGGTGCTCCCGGCACCTTCCGGCGGTAGCGCTCGAAGCGGACCTTCCAGTAGGGGTACCAGACGGTGGGGATCGCCGAGGCGTCGTGCGTCCAGTGCTCGAAGAGGCGGCGGTCGCGCTCGAGCAGGCGCTCGAGCATCGCCGGCCGGTACCCCTGGAGGCGCGCGGCGAGGGTCAGGTGGTGGGCCCGCTCGACGACGTTGATCGAGTCGATCTGCACGAACCCCATCCGCTCGACCAGCGCGTAGAGGACGTCGGCGGAAGCCTTGCGGCGTGGATCGTCGAGCAGCCCCTGCGCCCCGAGCAGGAGCCGGCGGGCGGTGGCGGCGGGGACGAGGGGGAGGGAGGGCGGCACCTGCGGAGGATAGCGGAGGAAGGGCCGGACTGACACGGACACACGGACTCACACGGACGAACAAGGACTCACACGGACGCCGGATCCCGCGCCCGCCTTGTCCGTGAAAGTCCGTGCTCGTCCCTGTCAGTCCGTGGTCAGCCCTCGCCTACGCCGCCGTCTTGGCAAACCTGAGCTGCGGGTTCTTCCGCGCCCGCAGCAGGTAGGTCGAGATCTCCTGCACCAGGGAGGGGGTCGCGCCGTCGACCTCGGCGGCCTGCTGGAAGGTGGCGAGGGCGGCGAGGGCCTGGCGGTGGATGTCCTGGGAGAGGAAGACCTCGAGCATGCCGGTGGCGAGCTCCTTCACCTCGGTGAGGCGCCCGGCCTCGAGGTAGAGGTGGGCGAGCTCGAGGGCCACCAGCGAGGCGTCGTAGCCGTGCCCCTTGGCGAGGAAGCCGCTCTGGACCTGGCGCAGGAGCGCCTCGGCCTCGCCGTGCCGCCCGCGGCGGGCGGCGATGCGGCCGTCGAGCCAGGCGAAGCGCAGCTCGGTCCAGGCGTCGGAGATGCCGTGGCCGGAATGGCGCAGGCGGGCGAGCTGGCGCTCCGCCTCCTCCAGACGGCCGCAGTCGGCGAGCAGCCAGGCGAGGTTGTGGCGGGCGCCCAGCACCAGGCGCGGCTCGCGCTCCCAGTCGATCAGGCCGAGCCCCTTGCGGATCTCGCGGATCGCCTCCTCCGGCCAGCCCGAGTAGCCGAGGAACAGCCCCTTGCTGATCATCGCCCGCCCTTTGCGGTGCGGCTCGCGGAGGTCGTCGTAGATGTCGATCACCACCTCGAGCAGCTCCGCCGCCTGCTCGAACTTCCCCTGGTCGCTGAGCAGCGAGGCGCGCAGGTCGAGGATCCTCGCCTCTTCGAGCGGATCGGCGGAGCCGCCGTCGGCCAGCCGCTCGGCGCGGGCGAGCGCCTCCTCGGCGCCGGCGAGGTCGAAGGCGATGCGGCGGGCGTTGCCGAGGTAGGCCCAGGCGCGGGCCTGGAGGTCCTGCACCACGGAGCGGCCGTAACGCTCGCCGTCGAGCAGGCCGGCGAGCAGCAGCCCGAGGTCGGCGAGCTCGAGCGAGCGGGCGGAGTCGCGGAAACCCTCCTCGAAGCAGCGCTCGATCAGCAGCTCGCAGACGGCGAGGGTCTGCAGGCGGCGGTCGAGGCGGAGCAGGACGGGCTGCTCCTCCCGGGAGCGGGCGAGCAGCCCGGCGACCAGGGCGGGCGCCTGCTCGCGCTCGGCCGTGGCCACGGCGAGGCGGGCTTCGAGCGAGGCGAAGAGGCGGTCCCAGGCGGCGGTTCTCCTCCGCGGCGTTCGCGCTTCCGGCGTTCCGGCATCGCGGCATTCGCGGCGCGGCTCCGGCGGGGGAGCCGGCGAGCAGCCGGGAGAGCAGCTCGTCCACCTCGAGCTGGCAGCGGGCGCACCCGGTGCGCAGATGGGCCTCGATCCAACGCTCCTCGGCGCCGGCGGTTTCGCCGCGCGAGAAGCGCTCGAGCGCGTTGCGATCCGGATGTTGCGCGATCATCGACCCCCCCTCCAAAGGACACACCCTCAGCCGTCGCTGCCAGGCTCCGACGGCTTTCCTCCTCTCCGGCTCCGCACCGGAGCGACTCCCCGCACCGTCCTGGTCTGACACACCGCTCCTATGAGTAAGTTGCTGCTGGGGCGAAAAAAGTGACACCGGCGCCGGGAAAAAATCGGCGCCGGTCGGAGGGAGGAGGGCGACGGAGGGCGGCTAGTGGTTCCCGTTCGGGTCCATGCCGATGCCGGCCATGTCGAGGAAGCTGACCAGGAAGGAGACGAGCCGGGAGAGCGGCTCGACGGTCACCGGGTCGTCGGCCTGGCGCTGGCGGTGCGGGCCGCGAGGCTGCTGCCGGTGCGGCACCGGCGGCGAGGGCGAGGACGGTGATCAGCAGGGTGGCGACGGTGCGGCGGAAAGCTTTGGGCGTCATGAGGTCCCCCTCCGGGCAAGCGATCCGGCGCGGTCACCACGACCGTGACGGTCTGCCCGTCTAAGTCTGTCTAAGTCTAAAAGTGCGGCTGGACGGAAGACTGGAGCGTCGGACCGGAATGGTGTGCGAAACGGGAAATTTCCCCGGCTCTCCCCAAAAGGCAAAGGGACCGGATGAATCCGGTCCCCTCGGGCGTGGCGCGCGACGCCGTGTTCGAAGCGCCGCGGTTGGAAGGTTGGTACCGCGGGGCGTAACTTCCGCCGTGGGACTCCATGGAACCGACGGCGGACGCTCGTCGGCGGAACCCCGGAAGGCCTGGACGCCTCGAGAGGCGGCCTCGAGGACCACTATACATCAATGAGCATGTTTATGGAAGAGCAGTCTATGGCGCTCTCCGTCGACGCCCCCGGCTCAGTCGGCGGCGACTCGCAGGAGGCCGGGGCCGCGGACGACGGCGAGGCTCGGCGCCGTGGTGGCGGAGAGGAGGCCGGAGCCGGTCGCCACCGTCACCAGGTCGGAGCCGACCGCCAGCACCTTGTTGAGCAGGGCGGGGAGGTCGTCCTCCCAGATCAGGTCGGGCAGCGAGGCGGCGAGCGCGCCCCCGCGGACCTGGCGCACGCCGCGCGCCACCGCCCGGAAGCGGAGCGTCCGCGGGTCGAAGGCTTCGAGCGGGTCGAGGGCGGAGATCCACAGGCCGCCTTCGGCGGCGCGCAGCAGGTCGCTCCCGGCGGCCTCTCCCGGCAGCAGGAAGAGATGGCCGGCGGCGGCCTCGTCCGGCGCCGTCCGTTGCGCCGTCGGCGCCCGGCCGAGCCGGGCGGCCAGCCGATCGTCGATCGCGGGGGTGAGCGCCCGGCCGCCGGCGATCATGTCGAGCGGCCGCGCGGCGGCGCCCAGCAGGTCGAACGGCACGGGGAGGCCGCGCGGGTCGGCCGGATCGTCGCGCAGGTGGATCGCGGGGTGGAAGACCTGCTCCCCCAGCCGGTCGTGGAGGCAGGAGAGGCCGGAGTGGAAGGCATCGGAGCGCAACGCCTGGCGGTTGAGCAGCTCGACGAGGGCGGCGACGGCCTCCTGCGCCAGCAGCAGGGGGGCCGGCTCCGTGGGCGGCGCCACCACGTCGGCGGGGCCGTGGCGCTGCCGCGCCCGCTCGCGCACCTGCTGCGGGTCGAGCCGGAGGAGCGAGCGGGAGGCCGCCGCGGCACGCCCGGCGCCGGGCTGGCGGCCACAGACCACCTCGATCCAGGCGGAGGTCAGGGCGGCGGCGCGGCGCAGGCCGTTCGGACCCCCGAGAGTGCCGGCGAAGGCGAGCCGCCCCTCGGCCCAGCCGAAGCGGCAGGCCTCCCCCTTGCCGCCCGGGCCGCCCGCGGCGCCTGCAATCGACGCCGCCAGCTCGCGGGCGCGGACCGGGGTCATCCGCACCAGCTCGGGGTCGCAGAGCGCGGCGATGTCAGCGGCGGTGGGGGAATTGGGGCCGGGCACGGGGGCCGCGAGCTCCGGCGGCGCGAGCGGCGGCGGGGAGGGGAGGGCGAGGCGCGCCTGGGCCATCGCGGCGCGCACGGCGCTCTCGAGCTCCGAGAGGCCGGCGGCGGCGGTGCGGTGAATCCCCGTCCGCCCGCCCTCGCGCACCCGCACCAGGATCGAGCGCTCGAACGACTCGCGGCCGTCGCGCCGCCCCTTGCCGCCGCTCTCCTGGCCGCGGCGGACCTCCAGCCAGGAGATCTCGGTGCTCTCGGCCGTGGAGCCCGCGAGCAGGTGCTCGAGGCGCGAGACGATCTCCGCGAGCGCCAGGGGACCGCCGTCCGGAATCATCGCGGGAGTGTACATCGGGGCCCGCAAAAACATAGCATCCACAAGTGTTTCCGAATGGCTTGGTCTTTGCACCCCTCAGGCTTCACGCCATGGGGAGACGATCCGGGAGAAATGTCGAAATGTCGCCGAGAATGGGGCCTGCCTTGAGTTTCCTGCTGTTCGCCGCGGCGATCGCCGCCGTGGCGCGCCCTTCCCATGCAGAGGACGGTGCCGACCTCATCCTGAGGCACGGGGTCTTCTATCCCGTCGAGCCGCCGGCGAAAGTCGAGGGGAGCCTCGCCGTCCGGGGCGGACGGATCGTCTACCTGGGGCCCGGCGCCGGCGCCGACGCGCTCGCCGGCCCGCGGACCCGGGTGATCGACCTCGCCGGCCGCGCCGTCACCCCCGGGCTGATCGACGCCCACTCGCACCTCGGCGGCCTCGGCGAGGCGCTGGAGGAGGTCGACCTGGTCGGCGTCACCACCTACGAGGAGGTGGTGCGGCGGGTGCGCGAGGCGGCCGCCAAGCTCCCCGCGGGCGCCTGGGTGCGCGGCCGGGGGTGGGACCAGAACCGCTGGCCGGAGAAGCGCTTCCCCACCCACGAGGCGCTCTCCGCGGCGGTCCCCGGCCACCCGGTCTGGCTCGAGCGGATCGACGGCCACGCCGCCCTGCTCAACGCCCGGGCGATGGCGGAGCTGAAGATCGACGCCGCGATCGCCGACCCCACCGGCGGACGCTTCCTGCGCGACGCGGCGGGGCACCCGACCGGCGTGCTGGTCGACAACGCCATGGGGCTCGCGGAGCAGCGGCTGCCGCCCCCCTCGGACGCCGACCTGCGGCGCCGGCTGGTCGCGGCCGCCCGCCACTGCGCCGCGCTGGGGCTGACCACGGTGACCGACATGGGGGTGGGGGAGGGGCCGCTCCGCGCCTATACCGCCCTGCGCCAGTCGGGCGAGCTGCCGCTGCGGGCGGCCGTCTTCCTCACCGACGACGCGGCGCTGCTCGCGCGCTGGTTCGCGCGCGGCCCCGAGATCGACCCCGACGCCCGCCTCACCGTGCGCGGCGTCAAGCTCTATGCCGACGGCGCCCTGGGGAGCCGCGGCGCGGCGCTCCTCGAGCCCTACAGCGACGACCCCGGCAACCTCGGCCTCCTGGTGTCGACCGGCGACCACCTGCAGCAGGTCGCCACCGCGGCCGCCGCCAAGGGGTTCCAGGTCGCCATCCACGCGATCGGCGACCGCGGCGGCCTGGTCGCCCTCGACGCCATGTCGCACGCCCTCGGCGGCCCCCGCCCCGAGGCGCGCTTCCGCCTCGAGCACTCGCAGATCCTGCGCGTCGAGGACATCGAGCGCATGGCGCACCTCGGGATCATCGCCTCGATGCAGCCCACCCACGCCACCTCCGACATGCCGTGGGCCGGCGACCGGGTGGGGGAGCGCCGGCTCGCCGGCGCCTACGCCTGGCGCAAGGTGCTCAACGCCGGCGGCCGGCTCGCCCTCGGCAGCGACTTCCCCGTCGAGTCGGCCGACCCGCGGCTCGGGCTCTATGCCGCCGTCACCCGCCAGGACCTCCAGGGGAACCCCCCCGGCGGCTGGCTGCCGGGGGAGCGGCTGACCCGCGAGGAGGCGCTCCGCGGCTTCACCCTCGACGCCGCCTGGTCGCTCTTCCTCGACCGCGAGGTGGGCTCGCTGGCGGTCGGCAAGCGGGCGGACCTCACCGTCTTCGCCAGCGACCCGATGACCGGGCCGGAGATCGGGATCGCGCACGCGCCGGTCGACTACACGCTGGTCGACGGCAAGATCGTTTATCAGCGGCAGCAGCGGGAGCAGCGGGAGGGGAGCGGCCGGTGAATCCGCGGGCCCTCCGGGGCCGTCGTCCGTCGTTCGCGTCGCTCGTCCTCCTGGCGCTCGCGGTGCTGGTCTCCGCCGGCGTGTCGGCCTGGGCCGGCGACGCCTATGAGGCGTTGCGCCACGCCATGGTCGAGCAGCAGGTCAAGCAGCGCGGGATCACCAAGCCGGAGGTGCTGGCCGCCATGGAGCAGGTGCCGCGGCACCTCTTCGTCCCCGATTCGATGCGGGCCCAGGCCTACGGCGACAACCCGCTGATGATCAGCCCGGGGCAGAGCCTCTACCAGCCCTACGTGATCGCGCTGATGACCTCGCTGCTCGAGCTCAAGCACGGCGACAAGGTGCTCGAGGTCGGCACCGGCACCGGCTATCACGCCGCGGTGCTCTCGCGCATCGCGCGCGAGGTCTACTCGGTGGAGATCGTCGAGCCGATCGCCAACCAGGCGGCCAAGCGGCTGATGGTGCTCGGCTACCACAACGTCGAGGTGCGGGCGGCCGACGGCTACCAGGGGTGGCCCGGCAGGGCGCCGTTCGACGCCATCCTGCTGTCGGCCGCGCCCCCCTCGCTCCAGGCGCTCCAGAAGCCGCTGCTGCAACAGCTCAGGGTCGGCGGCCGGATGGTGGTGCCGGTGGGGAACGGCTTCTTCCAGGACCTGCTGGTGATCACCAAGACGGCCGACGGCCTCGAGAAGCACACCGTGATCCCGGTCCGCCTCTCGCCGATGAAGGGGAAGGCGCAGGATGGCCACCGCTAGAGCCGCCCTGGCTCTGCTCGCCCTGCTCGCCCTGGGGTCGGCCCGCCCGCTCGCCGGCGCCGCGGCGCAGACCCCGTCGGCGGCGCCGGTCCCCCCGGCTCCCGCGGACGACGGCAGCGCCGAGGCGCGCCGGCGGATGGTCGAGGGGCTGCGCGGGCGCGAGATCAGCGATCCGGCGGTGCTCGCCGCCGTCGCCGCGGTGCCGCGCCACCTCTTCGTCCCCGAGGAGGAACGGGGGAGGGCGTACGCCGACCAGGCGCTGCCGATCGGCTCCGGACAGACGATCTCGCAGCCCTACATCGTGGCGCTGATGACCTCGCTGCTCGGGCTCAAACCCGGTGCCCGGGTGCTCGAGGTCGGCACCGGCTCGGGGTATCAGGCGGCGGTGCTGTCCCACCTCGCCGGCGAGGTCTACACCATCGAGATCCTCCGCCCGCTCGCCGAGGGCGCCCGCCGCACCCTGACGGACCTCGGCTACCGCAACGTCCGCTTCCGCGTCGGCGACGGCTTCCAGGGGTGGCCCGAGGCGGCGCCGTTCGACGCCATCATCGTCACCGCCGCGCCCCCCGCCGTCCCCGCGCCGCTGCTCGCCCAGCTCAAGACGGGGGGCCGGCTGGTGATCCCGGTCGGCGCCCGCGACGCCCTCCAGAGCCTCCTCGTCTTCACCCGCCGCGCCGACGGCGGCTTCGACCGCGCGAGCGTCCTCCCCGTGCGCTTCGTGCCGATGACCGGCGAGGCGCAGCAGCGGCGCTGAGCGGGAGGAGCCTGCAACTCTCCTCACTCCTCAGGCGGGCTGAGCCTTGGGAGCAAGATGCCTTTTTCCTCCCGCGAGTACAGGGGAGGAAAAAAGCGTGGCGTCCTCACCGGCTTGCCTCGCGCGAAGCTGTCTTTACAGTCCCGGAGGTCCCTGCCGTCCCTCCTTCCTGCTACCCTTATGACTTCGAAGAACAGGAGTCGTGGGGTTGGCCGACATGGGCGTTGAGAGCATCCTGGGGTTGGACAACATCCGCCTCGACCTGCCGGTGGCGGGCCTCGGCAGCCGTTCGCTCGCCGCGTTCCTCGACTATCTGGCGCTCGCCGTGCTGCTCCTCCTGTGGACGCTCGCCGTCGCCTTCCTGGTCAGCCGGCTGTCGGCGACCGCGGCCACGGTGCTCTTCGCCCTCGGCGTCTTCCTGCTCGACTGGGGTTATTTCGCCACCTTCGAGATCGCGACCGGCGGGCGGACGCTCGGCAAGCTGGCGCTCAAGCTGCGCGTGGTGACCGCCGAGGGGGGGAGCCCGGGCGCCGGCGCCCTGCTCACCCGCAACCTGGTGCGCAGCCTCGACCTCGTCTTCGGCGTCGTGCTGATGGCCGTCGACCCGCTGTCGCGGCGGCTGGGCGACCGGCTGGCGGGGACGCTGGTGATCCACGACCGGCCGCCCGAGGGGTTGCCCCTCCTCGGCCGGGTGCCGCCGGGCTGGGGGCCGCGCGAGCTGACGCTGGTCGAGACCTTCCTCGCCCGCGCCGCCACGCTCGAGGACCCGGCGGCGTCCTGGCAGATGGCCGACCGCATCCTCGCCGGGCTGCGCCGCGACGCTCCCGACCTCCTGGCGGGGATCGACACCTACAGCGATCCGGTGGCGGCGATCCGCCAGGCCCTGCAGGCGGAAGGGTAGGAGCGGCCGATGGACTACGCCCGCTTCCTCCGCCTGCGTCGTCCCCTCTGGGACGACTTCGCGGCGCGCCTCGCCGCCTCGCGCCGCCCCGGCCCTGGCGGCCAAGGCGACCGCGCGCTCGGCTACGATGGGCTCGAGGAGCTGGCCCTGCGCTACCGCCAGGTGCTGCACGACCACGCCCTCGCCGCCTCCCGCTTCCCCGGCACCGCCGCCGCCCGCAGGCTCCAGGCGCTCGCCGTCGAGGGGACGCGGCGGCTGACCGGCGAGCGGAGCACGGGGGGGTTCGCCACCTTCTTCCGGCGCACCTTTCCCGCCGCCTTCCAGCGCCAGCTCGCCCCGCTCGGCGCCGTCACGGCGCTCTTCCTCCTCGCCGTGCTCTGGGGGCTGGCGCTCGGCGTGCTGCGCCCCGGCCTCGGCCTCGTGATCCTCGGCCCGGAGGCGATCCAGGGGCTGGAAGAGGGGAAGCTGTGGACGAATTCGCTGGTGACCACCCTGCCCCCCAGCGTCTCCTCGTCGCGGATCGCCACCAACAACCTCACGGTGGCGCTCTCCGCCTGGGGGGGCGGCGTGGTCGCCGGCATCGTGCCGCTCTACATCACGTTGTTCAACGGCCTGCTGCTCGGCGCCGCCCTCGGCGTCACCCTGCACTACTCGCTGGCCGGCGAGCTGCTGCGTTTCATCGCCGCCCACGGCATCCTCGAGCTGACGCTGATCCTGGTCGCGGCCGCGGCGGGGCTCAACCTCGGCCGCGCCCTGGTGGCCGCCGGCGACCGCCCGCGCGCCGAGGCGCTGCGCGACGCCGGGCGCGACGCCCTCGCGGTGCTGCTCGGCTGCCTCCCCTGGTTCGTCGTCCTGGCGCTGGTCGAGACCTTCGTCTCCCCCGCGCCGGCGCTCCCCTTCGCCGTCAAGCTGGTCCTCGGGCTCGCTCTCGAAGGAGCCTTCCTCGCCCTCGCGCTGCACCCCGTTCCCGACGTCCCTTCCGAGGCTGGCCGATGACCGATCCCCTGCTCGAACGCCGCCCGGGGTTGATGCCCTTCTTCCCGCTGCTCGACGAGGCGCAACGGCGCACGCGGGCCTACCTGCCCGCCATCTTCCCGTCGGTGGCGATCCCGCTCGCCGTCCTGCGGGCTCTCCTCTCGGCCGTCCAGGCCGTCAATATCCGCGGCCAGGTGGCCCATCCGACCGTGGACCTCCAGCAGTCGCTGATCCAGAGCGGCGAGTTCTTCCTGTTCGCCCTCGTGCTCGCCTTCTTCTCCGGCATCGCCTACACCGCCGGCCAGGCGGCGGCGCTCGACGCGCTGACCGGGCGGCCGATCGACATGAAGCGGGCCTGGCGCTTCGCCCTGCAGCCGAAGGTGTGGTGGACCCTGTTCCTGTTCGGGCTGGCGGTCGGGGTCTCGCTCCTCTTCTGCATCGTGCCGGTGCTCTACGTCGCCCCTCTGCTGTCGTTCGTAGGGCCGGTGATGGTCGAGGAGAAGGTCTTCGGCGTCGCCGCGCTGTCGCGCAGCATCGAGCTGGCTCGCTACAACCCCGGCCGGCGCCTCTCCGAGAGTCCGATCGTCAAGCTCCTGCTGGTGATGCTGGCGGTCACGCTGATCCTCTATCTGGCCTCGCTGCTGGTGAGCCTGCCATTCCAGCTCCCGATGTTCATCGACCTCTTCCGCAAAGCGCTGAGCGGGCACGAGGACATCCAGACCGTGGTGTCGCGCTGGGTCTGGCTGCAGGTGCCTGCGGTCTTCCTGGGCTCGCTGGTCGCCACCGCCGTCTACCTCTACTCGAGCGTGGCGATCGGCATGCTCTTCTTCGACGTCCGCGACCGCAAGGAGGGGACCGACCTGCGTAGCGAGATCGACGCCGTGTTCCCCGCTTCGCCCGCGGCGCCGGCCGAGCCCTGGCCCTGATGTCCCTGCCGTCCCTGCTGTCCCTGAGGACGGCGCTCCCCGCGCCGCCGGCCACCCTGGGGCCGATCGCCGCCGCCGATCGCGCGGTGCTGGCGCGCGTGCTGGCGGCGAGCCACGTCGCCCGCGTCCCCGCGCCCCCCGCCAGCTCCTACTTCGGCGAGCTCGCCACCGCCTTCACCGAGGCGATCGTGGCGGCGCTGATGCGCGGCGCCCGCATGTTCCATCTCTCGCGGACGACGTTTCTCGTCCTCGCCACCCTGGTGGTGCTCGCCATGCTCGCCTTGGGCGTCCGCGCCCTGGTGCCGGCGATTCGCCGGGCCGGCCGGGCGCGCCGGGCGCGCCGGGCGCGCCCCGAGGGGACGCCGGGCTCCCGCCCCGCGCCGGCCCCCGAGCGCGACGCCGCGGCCTGGCGTGCCGAGCTCGAAGCGCGGCTCGCGGCGGGGGAGACGGCGGCGGCCCTCCTCGCCCTCTGGTGGTGGCTGGCCCGCTCGCTCGCCGGCAGCCGGGCCGAGGCGGACTGGACCAGCCGCGAGCTGGTGGCCCAGGCGCGCCGCCCCGACCTCCTCCCCCTGGCCCGGCGGCTCGACGCCCTCACCTACGGCCCCGGCCACCCCTCCCCCGACGACGTGCGGGCGCTGGTCGGCCGTCTCGAAGCGGCCCTGGGATGAGGAGGGGATGAGATGAGGCGCTCCCGTCCGCTGGTGCTCGCCGCCGCCCTGCTGGTCGCCGCCGGCGCCGCCGCGCTGCTCACCACGGCGGGGGGCGAGGCGCGGGGGAGCGCGCTCTCGCGGGGCGCGGACGGCTGGCTGGCCGCCCGGCGCTATCTCGCGGCGCGCGGCGCGCGGGTGCGGCTGCTCGACCGCCCGCTCGAGGAGATGGCGCCGGGCGGCGTGCTGGTCGAGACCTTCCCCTGGCAGGCCGGCGCCTCGGCGGAGGTGGTGGACGCCCTCGAGCACCATCTGCGCCGCGGCGGCGACCTCGTGCTGGCCTACTCGGGCGAGCTCCACCCCGGCGGCGAGACGGTGGCTCTCGAGGGGCTCGGCCTCACGCTCCGCCAGGTGCGCAAGCCGACCCTGGTCCCGTGGCGATGGCGGGCCTTCGCGCACCGGGAGTGGGACCTGCGTCCGGCGCGCGGCATGCCGGCGACAGCGAAGACATCGGCGCCGGTCCGCGTCTGGGCCCCCCGCTGGGCGCCGCAGATCCCCAAGGAGGGGGCGGCGCTCTACCGCTCGCCGCTCGGGCAGCCGATGATCGCCCTGCTGCGGCGCTACCGCGGCCGCATCGTCCTGCTGCCGGCGGACGCCTTCGCCAACGCCCGGCTGGCGGACGCGGGGAGCCCCGGCAACGCCGACCTCCTGGAGACCCTGCGCCGGACCCTGGGGGACCGCTGGACGTTCGACGAGTATCATCACGGCCTGATCTCCGGGGCGCCGGAGGAGAGCGCCGCGCTCGGCCGCACGCTCGACCTCGTCCTGGTGCACCTCGCGATCCTCTATCTGGTGGGGGTGTGGACGCTGTCGCGCCGCTTCGGCCCGGCGTGGAGCGAGCCGCCGCGGGCGGCCGGCTCGGCCGGCGCCTTCCTGCTCGGCCTCGGCGCCCTGCACCATCGCCTCGGGCACCACGCGGCGGCGGCCGGCCGGCTGCTCGCCCGGGTGCGCGAGCTCGACCGCCTGACCGGCGAGGAGGACCTGCCGGCCGAGCTCGACCGCCGCGCCGCCACCGCCGGCCCCCGCGAGCTCGTCGCCCTGGCGCGCGAGGTGGCCCGCCGCCGGCACGGGGGGGTGGAAACGATCACCCCGATGGACCTGAAGAAGGATCTGGAAGAGAGGGAGAGCGCCGCATGAATCCGATCGCAGAGACCGCCCCGACCCCCGCGACCCCCGCAACCCCCGGAAACGACCGCCTGAGCGAGGCGGCCCAGGGGCTCGCCGCCGCCCTCGAAGGAGTGGTGCTCGGGCAGCGCACCGCCATCGAGACCCTGCTGGTGACCTACATGGCCGGCGGCCACGCGTTGCTCGAGGGGGTGCCGGGGCTCGGCAAGACCCTGCTCGCCCGCGCCTTCGCCGCCGCGCTCGGCGTCCGCTTCAGCCGGGTGCAGTTCACCCCCGACCTGATGCCGGCCGACGTCATCGGCACCAACGTCTTCGACGCCCCCACCGGCTCCTTCCGCCTGCTGCGCGGGCCCGTGTTCACCGACCTGCTGATGGCCGACGAGATCAACCGCACGCCGCCGAAGACGCAGGCCGCCCTGCTCGAGGCGATGCAGGAGCGCCAGGTGACGATCGACGGCGTCACCCTGCCGCTCGGCGCCGACTTCTTCGTCATCGCCACCCAGAACCCGGTCGAGTTCGAGGGGGTCTACCCCCTCCCCGAGGCGCAGCTCGACCGCTTCCTGGCGCGCATCGAGATGGGGCTGCCGGCGCCGGAGGCCGAGCTCGACCTCTACCGCCAGGCGGTCGCCGGCACGTTGGTGGGCACCTTCGGAGAAGCGGGGGGAGAGCTCCCCGCGGCGGTGCTCGGGCCGGGGGAGGCGGCGGCGCTGCGCCGCGCGTCGCGCCGCGTCCACGTCGCCGAGGAGCTCCTCGCCTACCTCGCCGAGCTGGCGGCGGGGGTGCGCCGCTCGCCGCAGGTCGACCTCCCCGTCTCGCCCCGCGCCGCCCTCGCCCTGCTCGAGGCCGGCCGCGCCCGCGCCCTGTTCGAGGGGCGGGACTTCCTGGTCCCCGACGACCTGAAGCGCAGCCTCGTCCCCTGCTGGGCGCACCGCCTGCTGCTCACCGCGGAGTCCGAGCTCGAGGGGTTCACACCGCGGCGGGTCCTCGAGACGGTCGCCGCCGCCGTCCCCGTGCCGCACTGAGGCGCTTTCCCGACCGCCTTCCTCGATTCCCATGCCCGCCGCCCGCCTCTTCCAGCTCCTCGGGCTCGCCACCCTCCTGCTGGTCGCCTCGTTCCTCGACGACCGCCTCGCCTGGGGGGCCCTCGCCCTCGACCTCGGGCTCGTGCTGGCGGCGGGGATCGACTTCCTGCGCGCCCGGCGCACGCCGCTGACGGCGGCGCGGCGCTGGCCGCTGCTGCTGGTGCAGGAGGCGCCCGCCGAGGTGGCGGTGAGCGTATCGTCCGCGGCGGCGGCCCGCCGGCCGCTCACCCTGGTCCTCCGCGAGGGGCTCCACCCCGGCCTCGCCGGCGAGCCGCTGCGCCGCGCGCTCACCCTCGCCGGGCCGGGGGAGGCGCGGTGGAGCTACACGCTCACCCCCCGGCGGCGCGGGGAGCATCCGGCCGGCCCGCTCACCGCCCGGGTGCTGGGGCCGTGGAAGCTCGCCTGGGCGCAGGCCGACCTCCTCCCCCCCGAGCCGGTGCGGGTCTATCCGCAGGTGCGCTGGGAGGGGACGGTCGGCCAGCTCCTGGCGCTCGCCCAGCGCCGCCGCATGGGGCAGATCCCGCAGCGCATGCACGGCGTCGGCACCGAGCCGTACGCTCTGCGCGAGTACCTGGCCGGCGATCCGATCGGCAAGATCCACTGGAAGGCGACCGCCCGCCACGGCCGGCCGGTGACCCGCGAGGACACCTGGGAGCGGAGCGCCCGCCTCGTCGTCCTCCTCGACTGCGCCCGCGCCATGGCGGGGATGGACGGCCGGCGCAGCAAGCTCGACTACGCGGTGGCGGCCACCCTGGCGCTCACCCGGGTGGCGGCGGCGCGCGGCGACCAGGTGACGATCGTTGCCTTCGCCGACCGCGTGCTGCGCACCGTGCGGGTGCGCTCGGGAGGGCGCGGCGCGGCGCTCGCCTACGCCGCGCTCTACGATCTCGACGCCCGCCTCGTCGAGCCGGCCTACGACCTGGCGGCGGAGGCGGCCTTCGCCGTCGAGCCGCGGAGCGCCACGGCGGTGCTCCTCACCTCGGTGGTCGACCTCGCCGCGGCCGAGCTGCTGCGCGAGTCGCTCCTCCGCCTCGGGCGCCGCCACCGGGCGCTGCTCCTCAATCTCGAGGACCCCGAGCTGCGCGCCCTCGCCGCCGCCGAGCCCGCCACCCCGGCCGCCGCCTTCGCCCAGGTGGCGAGCCTCGAGATCCAGCTCGCCAACCGCCGCCTCGCCCGCCACCTGCGCCGCGGCGGCATCCGGGTGATCAACACCCCCGCCGACCGCCTCGCCCTCGAGGCGCTCGAGGGGTACCTCGCGATCTTCCGCGGCGCCGGGACGGGCGCGCGTCCGGTCCGTCCGTAACGTTTTCCCCACCCCCGGCGCCTGATCGGGATGCCGGGCTCTGGGGTGTAGGATCATCGGGTAGCGTTCCGTCCTTTCGGCCCGGCTTTTTCTGCAAGGAGGAGTCGATGCGATCCACTCTGAATCGATGGACCCTGAAGTCCCTGGTGCCGGCCCTCGCGCTGGCCTTCCTGGCGGTCCCCGCGGCGCAGGCGCAGCCCTTCGGCGCCTGGGCGACGTTCAGCGGGCCGACCAACGGCTACGTCTCCATCCCGGACAGCCCGGCCCTGAACCCCACCGGAGCGATCACCGTCGAGGCCTGGGTCGCGGTGACCATCCCGTCCGCGGACTCCTGCGTCAGCCTGGTCGGCAAGGGTTGGACGGAGTCCTGGTGGCTCGGGCTCTGCCGGTCCGGCGGCAACCAGGTCCTGCGCTCCTACGTCCGCGGCTACGACAGCGTCAACGGGGCGACCAACGGGCGGACCTTCCGCGACGCCGGCATCGTGCCGGCGAGCGAGTGGACCCACGTCGCGGTGGTGTTCGACGGCGCTCACCGCTTCCACTACATCAACGGCGAGCTGGTCGGCTCCTGGGCGGAGACGCAGCCGCTGACCGCCAGCAGCCGCCCCGTCGAGATCGGCAGCGACTTCAGCTTCGCCTTCACCCCCACCGGCGCCATCGACGAGGTGCGGGTGTGGAACGTGGCCCGGTCGGTGAGCCAGATCCGCAGCACGATCAACGTCGTCACCCATACCCCGCAGACCGGGCTGGTGGCGGTCTGGCCGCTCGACGGCACCGCCCTCGATCCGGTCGGCGGGCACAACGGCACCGTCGCAGGCTCCGGCGTCGGAGCCCTGACCTTCCCGGCGATCATCACGTGCGGGGTGAGCGGCCCCACGGCGCTCTGCCTGCAAGGGCACTTCGCCGTCTCCGCGACGTTCCGCACCGCCGTCGCGCCGGGGCCGTCCGACGGCGTCGCGCACGTGGCGATCTCCAGCCCGAGCTCCGGCGTCTTCTGGTTCTTCAGCCCGGACAACTGGGAGGTGATGGTCAAGTCGATCAACGCCTGCTCGTTCAACAGCCGCTACTGGGTCTACTCGGCGGCGACCACAAATCTCTTCTATCGCATGAACGTCATCGACGTCGTGGCCGGCGTGAGCAAGGTCTACTTCAATTACCCCGGCCCCCCCGCGCCGGCGGTGACCGACAGCAACGCCTTCGCCACCTGCCCCTAGCGATCGTTTTCTGCAACCTCTGTAACAGGAGAACCTTGCGATGATCTCAATCTGCGGTTTGCCCGTTCCGAAACGCCTGCTGGGAAGCCTGACGCTGGCTCTCGCCCTCGCCGTCGCCCTCCCCGGCCTCGCCGCCGCCCAGCCCTTCGGGGGTTGGCTCGACCTCAACGGCACCAGCGGCTACATCTCGGTCCCCCACAACGTCGCCCTGAACCCGACCACCGCTTTCACCTTCGAGGCCTGGGTCAAGGTCACCGACGCCAATGGCGGCGGCTGCTCCAGCATCGCCGGCAAGGGGTGGACCCAGGCCTGGTGGATCGGGGTCTGCGGCACCACCCTGCGCTCCTATATCAAGGGCTACAACCAGTCGGTGGGGGCGGTCAACTTCGATGCCGGGACGATCTCGACCACCCTGTGGACCCACATCGCGGTGACCTACGACGGCGCCGTGCGCAAGCACTACATCAACGGCGCCCTCGCCGGCTCGCACGCCGAGACGGGGCCGCTGACCAGCGACACCTCCGAGGTGCGGATCGGCAGCGACGTCTCCTACGCGCACACCCCCGCTGGCTCGATCGACGAGGTCAGTCTGTGGAACGTGGCGCGGACGCAGAGCCAGATCCAGGCGGACCTCGCGGCGCCGATCACCGGGCCGGTCGAGGGGCTGCTGGCGGTCTGGTCGTTCAACGGCAACGCCCGCGACGCGGTGGCGGTCTACAACGGCGCCGTCAATGGAAACGTGGCCTTCTCGGCCCCGGCGCCCCCCGCCGGCGCCTGGCTCGCCACCAGCCAGATCCCCGGCTTCCAGTTCAAGGTCCGGGTCACCGCGGGAGCCCCGATCACCGGCGTCCAGGAGTCCGACTGCGTCCCCGAGACCCTCTGCGTCAGCGCCTCCGTCCCCGGCCGCTCGGAGGTCCTGGTCCGCATCGTGGGCCCGAAGCCCAACGGCTACCTGTGGCCCAACGTGACCAAGTTCAACACCTCGCAGGTCGAGGTGTGGATCGATCAGCTGAGCACCGGCAACATCAAGTACTACATCCTGCCGGGAGCCTGGCCGGGGCTCGACGACCTGCCGGGTCTCTACGACCGCACGGGGTTCCTGCCTTAGCTTAGAAGCTCAGGCACCAACCAGAGACGGCAGGGACTGCAGGGACTCCAGGGACCTCGGAGTCCCTTGTCCCTGCTGTCCCTGTCGTCCCTTGAGTCCCTGGTTCCACCCTCCGGAGCGCAGTACCTCAGGCCGCCCCGCCCCGCGCCGGATAATCGATATACCCCTTCGCCCCCCCGGTGTAGAACGTCCCCTGGTCGGGAGCGTTGAGCGGCGCCCGCTCGGCGAAGCGCTCGGGGAGGTCGGGGTTGGCGAGGAAGAGCACGCCGAAGGAGATCAGGTCGGCCTCGCCGGCGGCCAGCGCCGCGTTCCCCGTCTCCAGGTCATACCCTCCGTTGAGGATGAAGGGCCCCTTGAACAGGGAGCGCAGCAGCGGCGCGACCGGCGCCGGCATCCCCTCCGGGCGCACCAGCGGCTCCACCACGTGGAGGTAGGCGAGGCCGTAGCGGTCGAGCGCGCGGGCCGCCTGGCCGAAGGTCGCCGCCGGGTCCGAGTCGCTCATCGTGTTGAACGAGCCGGTGGGGGAGAGGCGCACTCCCACCCGGTCGGCTCCCCACACCCCGGCGACGGCGTCCGTCACCTGCTGCAGGAAGCGCACGCGGTTCTCCGCCGGGCCGCCGTAGGCGTCGGTGCGGCGGTTGCTGCCGTCGCGCAGGAACTGGTCGATCAGGTAGCCGTTGGCGCCGTGGATCTCGACGCCGTCGAAGCCGGCCGCGAGCGCCACCCGGGCGCCGTCGGCGAACTGCCCCACCACCCCCGGGATCTCGTTGATGTCGAGCGCCCGCGGCATGCCGAACGGCTTCGGCCCCTCCATCGTGTAGGTCTGCCCCTCGGCAGCGATGGCGGAGGGCGCCACCGGGTGCGCGCCGTCCGGTTGATGCAGCGGGTGCGAGATCCGCCCCACGTGCCAGAGCTGGGCGAAGATCCGCCCCCCCTTGGCGTGGACGGCGTCGGTCACCTTCCGCCATCCGGCGGTCTGCGCCTCGTCGTGGATCCCCGGCGTGCCGATGTACCCCACCCCCTGCTGCGAGACCTGCGTCCCCTCGGTGACGATCAGCCCCGCCGAGGCGCGCTGGGCGTAGTAGGTCACCGCGAGGTCGCTCGGCACGTTGCCGGCCTCAGCGCGGCTGCGCGTCATCGGCGCCATCACGATGCGGTTGGGAAGGGTGTACGGTCCGACCTGGACCGGGGTATGGAGATTCGGCGCTTGCTGCGACGTTTGCTGTGCTTCGCTCATGAAGATCCTCCTGCCGATAGTTGACGCGTTAAGCGTTCAACCGGAATCCTACTGCCGACGCCCCCGCTTGGCAAGGCGGATGGTTCCCGGTGTCCTCGCCTGGCCCGCGCAGCCGACTGGCAGCGAGCGAAGCGAGCGTAGACCGAAGGAGGCGAGCAGGGCCAACGAGGACACCACCGGCAAGGCGGAGTAGAATCACGCCCGTGAACGCGACTCGCCGGACCCTCGGCTGCTGGCTGCTGGCGGCGTTTCTCGAGCGCGGCTGCGATCCCTGGGGAGCCCGCCTGCCGCGGCGGGTGGTCCGGGTGCGGACGCTGACCCGGCGGGAGATGGCCGAGATCGACCCCTTCGGGCCGCTGCGCCGCTCGCTCGTCTCCACCTCGAACCTCCTCCCCTTCCCGCGGCCGCTCCGGCGGCCGCAGTACGAGGTGTAGCGCCGGCGGGCCGGCAACTTCCCGCGTCCCTTCCCGTAAGCCCTGAAAGAGAATAGGCTTTCGAGTCACTTCCCTAACGACGGACCGGCGAGGAAACCATGGGTCTCAAAGAAGTTCTCAGCAGGATGAAGATCGTCGAGATGGACCCCGCGGCCGCCCCGGCGCCCGCGCCGCCGGCCGCCGCCCCCGCCCCGCCGCGGGACGAGATCGCCGACCTCCTGGCGTCGATCCCCGCCGCCCCCGAGATCGACGAGCGCAAGCTCGCCGCCGCCTCGGCCGCCGCGGGAGGGAAGGGGACGGGGACGGACCCCGGCGACGAGATCCCGGATTTCCCCGCCGTCTTCAAGGCCGCCGGGGTGGTCGATCCGCCGCACGGCTACAGCGTCTACAAGGTGCTCGAGATCTTCAACTCCCCCGGCTTCGCGACGCTCGACACCCGCGCCAAGGCAGCGGCCCTCACCGGCTTCCTCAACATGAACCCCTCCGGCCCGGTGCCGGTCACCGACATCGTCCAGGACGCCGTGCGGCGCGATCAGGCGCTCGACAAGTTCGAGGAGTTCCTGCGCAACAAGCTGGCCGCCCACACGCAGAAGACCGACCAGGACAACGCCAGGCTCCAGGCCGAGATCGACAAGGTCACTCAGTCCAACCGCGAGACGATGGAGGCCAACCGGATCGCCCTCGAGGCGGAGCAGACCCGCCTCACCCGCTGGCTGACCCAGAAGCGCGCCGAGGAGCGCAAGCTGTTCGACGCCGTCAATCCGTTCGTCGAGAAGAACCCCATCTCGACGGCGGAATCGGGCCCGCCCGCGGCGGCGGCCGTACCGTCGTCCGCCCCGGAGAAGCCCGCAAGCTGAAAGCCGACGGCCGGCCGCCCCTGGCGGTGCCCGGCCTCCCGTCTTAAGGAGACACCATGTTCCAGCGCATCGCCCGAGTGTTCAAGTCGTGGGTCGGCTATTTCATCTCTTTCGCCGAGGACCCGGAGGTCATGCTCCAGGAGTCGATCGAGGAGATGCGCAACACCCTCCCCAAGCTCAACCAGATCCTGGTCACCACCCGCGCCACCGTCATCCGCCTCGAGCAGGGGCGCGACGCCCTCGCGGCGCGCGAGAAGCAGCTGATCAGCTCGATCAAGGCCGCGCTGACCGAGGGGAGCCCCGAGTCGCGCCGCCTCGCCGAGGACGACGCCGCGAGCCTCCAGCAGGTGCGCACCGAGCTGACCACCACCAACGACCAGCTCACCGCCGCCTCGAAGGCGTTTGAGAACGCCCAGATCACCGTCGAGGACATCAAGCAGAAGCTGCGCCAGAAGATGGAGGAGAGCCGCAAGGCGATCACCGAGTCGCGCAACGCCTCGGCGCTCAAGAACGCCGCCTCCGCCATCGCCGAGCTCGACACCTACGGCACCGCCGCCACCAACGACAAGTACCTCGAGGAGATCCGCCAGCGCTCGGCCGAGGCCAAGGCCTCCGTCGAGGTGGCGACCGGCGGCCTCGACGTCGAGCGGATCAAGAACGAGCGCAAGGCGCGCTCCCTCCAGGCGCAGAGCGTGCTCTCCGAGTTCGAGGTCGAGATGGGGCTGAAGAAGCCCGACGCCGTCCGCGAGGCCGCCCCGTTCCCCACTCAGGGCAACGCCGCCGCCACGCCGCAGAAGCTGCCGGACGCCGGCTAACGGAGACCGCCGAGAGATGCCCGACGCCATCCCGACCCCGGCCGCGTTCCTCGACTCGCTCCCTCCCTGGGCCTCGGCGCTGGCGCGGGCGGTCAACGCCAAGCAGGCGAACACCTTCGTGCTGCACGGCGTGCCGGCCGACCTGGTGCCGGTGCGCGGCCCGTCCGGGCTCACCTTCCTGTCGCTCGACGACTTCCTGGTCCAGCAGCTCTTCGGCGGCTGGCAGTCGATCGTCACCTACAACCGCGCCGAGGGGCTCGGCTTCGCCACCCCCGCGGCGCGCGGCCACTTCCAGGACCGCCTGCGCGCCTACGACGCCGTCCACGGCACCAACTATGCGGACTCCCTGCCGCGCGACGCCGCCAACTGCTTCGCCCTGCTCGACTCCTACTTCCGCCTCTGCGCCTCGCAGCAGCCGGCCCGCCCGGTGGTGCTGCTCCTCCCCTTCGCCGAGACGGTCGTCCCCGCCGCCGAGGTCGCCTACCGCACCCCCGAGGACCGCGCGGTGCTGGTCTACCTCCGCAAGTGGTCGCAGGACCCGGTGCTCCTCGCCAAGAACATCGTCATCGTGATGGTGACCGAGAGCCTCTCCGAGCTCGACCCCAAGCTCGTCCGCTCGCACGCCAGCCGCGAGGTCGAGATCCTCCGCCCGGACGCCCGCGAGCGCCTGACCTACCTCGAGGCCGTGCGCTCCCCCGAGTGGTACGCGGGAAAGTCCGACCTCCCCGCCGCCCGCCTCGCCGAGCTCACCGCCGGCATGACCCGCGTCCAGATCGGCCAGCTCCTCGACGGCACCGACGCCAACGGCGAGCGGCTGACCCGCGAGCGGGCGCGCGACGTCAAGAAGGAGGTCATCGAGACCGAGGGGCTGGGGCTCCTCGAGTACGTCGAGCCGAAGTTCGACCTCTCGATGGTGGCCGGCATGCCGGCCGTCAAGGACCGCCTCCGCCGCGCCTCGCGCGCCATCGCCCGCGGCAACCCGGCGGCGGTGCCGATGGGCTATCTGGTCTGCGGCCCGGTGGGGAGCGCCAAGACCTTCCTCGTCGAGTGCTTCGCCAAGGAGATCGGCTTCCCCTGCGTCAAGCTGAAGAACTTCCGCTCGATGTGGGTCGGCTCGACCGAGTCGAACCTCGAGCGCATCCTGAAGATCCTCTCCGCCCTCACCCCCGTCGGCGTGGTGATCGACGAGGCGGACGCCGCCCTCGGCAACCGCGACCAGCAGGGGGACTCCGGCACCCAGAACCGCGTCTTCGCGCAGATCGCCGCCTTCATGGGGGACACCAAGAACCGCGGCAACATCCTCTGGTTCCTGATCACCGCCCGCCCCGACCTGCTGCCGATCGACCTCAAGCGCCAGGGGCGCGCCGAGGAGCACATCCCCCTCTTCTACCCCGAGACCGCCCCCGAGTACGACGAGATCTACAACGTGATGGTCAAGAAGCTCGGCCTCAAGACCGCCGTCACCAGCATCACCGCGGTCGCCACCGAGGACCAGTACCTCGGCCTCTCCGGCTCGGACCTCGAAGCGGTGCTGGTGCGCGCCATCCTCGAAGCCGAGGCGGCTGAGTCCTCCGAGGTCAAGCCGGAGCATCTCCAGAAGGCGTTCACCGACTTCATCCCGCCGGTCAACAACCACGAGCGCGAGATGCAGATCCTGGTCGCCGTCCTCGAGTGCACCAGCCGCGAGCTCCTCCCCGAGCGCTACCGCACTCTCGACCGCGCCGAGGTCCAGGCGCGCGTCAACGAGATCAAGCGCGAGCTGCGGCTGATCTAGGCCGCCGGCCGCTTTTCTTCAGCGCTCCCCCGAAACACCGTCGCCGCGCCCGCGTACCTCCTTCGCGGCGCGCGCCGGGCGTTTCGACTTTCCTGGCGCTAAAAAGAAGATTTGCAGTTAAGATATGTAGAACAAGGAGATCCCCATGCATCATTCCCTCGCGTTGTTCTGCGGGTTGTCGCTCGTTTGGGCTGCGGCTGCCGGGGCGGCCGGCGGCCCCGCCGCTCCGGAGTCTCCCGCCGCCGCGTCGCCCAGCCATGCGATGCAGCTCACCGTGGTGCCGGACCACGGCGGCTCGCCGGAGCTCGATGCGCGCGAGCCCAAGGGGATCCTGCTGCGCAGCGCCTTCGGCCCGAGCGCCGCGTCGACCCCGTACCTGCGGGTCGAGTGGGGGGCGACTCTCTCCTCCGTGAAGCAGACGATCTCCTCGCTGCCGGGCTTTCCCGCCGGCGAACCCCTGAGCTGCTTCGAGCGGGATGGGGATACCTTCTGCTTCACCCCCGAGAAGACGCTCGAGTGGGCCGATCTCGGCGCCGCCTTGAAGAGCCCGGCGCGCCCCGGCCTCCTCTTCGCGCCGGACGGCCGCTTCTGCCACTACGCCCTGAGCTTTTCCCAGAGCGATTTCGACGCCGTGCGCACCGCCCTCGAAACCCAACTCGGCCCCGCGACCTCCGACACCCCCTCCCAGACGAAGGACTCCGCCGGAGCGCCCCTCGACCAGCGGCTGCTCGTCTGGACCCTCCGCCACATCTCGGTCGCCTTGCAGCAGAAGAATCCCCGCACCCCGGGTGAGAGCGAGGTCCACGTGGTGTACACGCCGATCGCGGGCGAAACGAGGTGAGGGGAGGGCGCACGATCTCGACTAAAATCGCGTCCATGAGCGACAAGCCCGCTGAATCCACCGCCGACCGCGAATTCCTCCACTCCCGCCGGATCGCCGCGCCGCGCGAGCGCGTCTTCCGCGCCTTCAGCGATCCCGCCGATCTGACCCGCTGGTGGGGGCCCAAGGGATTCACCAGCACCTTCCACGAGTTCGACCTGCGTCCGGGCGGATACTGGCGCTTCCTCCTGCACGCGCCGGATGGCACGGACTACCCCAACGAGTGCGTCTTCGTCGAGGTCGTCTCGCCGGAGCGGGTCGTCTTCGAGCACCTGTCGGGCCACCACTTCGTGATGACGATCACCTTCGAGGCGCAGGGAGAGCAGACCGTGGTCGGCTGGCGCCAGGTGTTCGACACCGCGGAGGAGCGCCAGCGCATCGCCGAGCTCGTGACCGCGGCGAACGAGCAGAACCTCGACCGGCTGGAGGCCGAAGTGCTCAACGTAGTCTCAGCCCTGGACACCCCACGATGACCCGCATCGATTTCCTCCTGGCGGAGCTCACGCACGAGACGGCGACGGCGCGGCGGCATCTGGAGCGGCTGCCGCCCGATCAGCTCGCATGGCGTCCGCATCCGAAGTCTTCGACGGCGGGGAGATTGGCCTCGCACCTGGTCGATTGCCTCCGTTGGGTCGAGCCGGTCTTCGCCGCGGACGAGCTCGACCTGGACCGGAGTCCCTACCAACCCTTCAGCGCTTCCTCGGTGGCGGCGTTGCTTGCGGGCTTCGATGCCGAGGTGGAAAAGGCGAAGGAGGCGATGGCGAGTGCCGCCGATCTCGAAGCCATCCAACCCTGGCGGCTCAAGATGAACGGCAAGGTGTGGTTCGAGAAGCCGCGCGAGCTGGTGTTCCGCGACATGACCTTGAGCCACCTGATCCACCACCGCGGGCAGCTCTCGGTGTATCTCAGGCTCCTCGAGGTGCCCGTGCCGGGCTCGTATGGACCGACGGCGGACAATGGAGGGCAGCCCGAGTGACGGATACGATGGCGGAATCCCGGAAGCACTTCGCTGCGATCGTGGAGGCTCTCGCCGGCGAGGAGGACGTCACCGTCGGGCAGCGCGGCAAGAAGGGCTTCGGCTCGTCGGCCCTGCAGGTGAAGGGGAAGATCTTCGCCATGGTGTCCTCCGCGGGCCAGCTCGTGGTCAAGCTGCCGCGGCAGCGGGTCGAGGCCCTCGAAGCCGCGAACGTCGGCCGGAAGTTCGATCCGGGGCACGGGCGCCTGATGAAGGAGTGGCTGGCGCTTCATCCGGAGTCCACAGAGGAAGGACTCCCCCTGGCGCGGGAGGCGCTACGCTTCGTGCGCGGATTTTAAGTCCGAGCGAGGCTATTCGGGACTCGCGGGGCTTTTTCCGCGCTGAAAGCCCGTGGAATGCCATTTTGGCCGCTTGAATGCGATCTCCAGCCCCTTTTCTAGGTGGGAATTCCTTTTTCGGGTCTAATTTTTGATTTTAGGCCCTAAAAATCAATCCATAGACGCTATGAGCCGTTTTTAGGCCCAAAAATCAATCCGCAGGTCCAAAAAATTGGATTTTA
The DNA here is from genome assembly GCA_963756595.1 of uncultured Acidobacteriota bacterium. Lineage (GTDB taxonomy): Bacteria > Acidobacteriota > Thermoanaerobaculia > Multivoradales > UBA5704 > DATARR01. The sequence goes on along the minus strand of CAVWOZ010000056.1, from coordinate 188,710 downwards.
GTCTCTAAAAGCGGTCCAAACATTGTTTGAAGGGACCGATAGCTCCAAAAAACAAAAATCAGAGTGAAAAAAGGGAATTTGGGGCCAAAAACGTCCCGGACGAGCTTTTTCCCGGTCCGAGCCGTTCATTTCCCGTTCACACCGCCTCCCTCTATGAACGTCACGATGGCCCATCAAAGGCGGAGTCCCACCGAGGAGGCCTTGATGAAACGATTCGTTCCCGTCGCCGTGATGACTCTCGCCGCCGCGCTGAGCGCCGTTCCGACCGCCAGGTCGCAGGACCCGCAGGATGGCGGCGCGCGCGGTGCGGCCCCCGCCGTGCCAGGTCGGGCAACCCCTCGCCGTTCTGGCTGCGAAGAGGGACTGGTCGAAGGCCTGATCTGCGCCGATGCCGAGCTGGGGCGGCTGGACTCGGAGCTGAACACGGAATGGAAGCGGCTGCGCTGCTCCGGCGCGGCCCGGGCCGAATTTCGTGCGGAGGAGCTGTTCTGGCTCGGGGATCGGAACAACTGCCAGAACGTCCCCGCCGTCCGCGACTGCGTCCTCGGGAAGCTCCGCGAGCGGATCGCGTTCCTGAAGGGGCTGAAGTCCTGTGCCGACGAGCGGCGAATCATCCGCTACGACTTCACCGCCCCGTGGTACGTCACGGCGCACGCAGATTTGTACCTGGGAGCCAAGGTGACCCTCTTTGGCTCCCTGCTGCCGAGCTCCTGCCGAGCGAGCTCGACCTCGGCCCGTGGAGTCCTGGCCGGCACCCCAGCCCGGAAGGGCCGAATCCGGGTGCAACTGAAGAGCCTGCCCCCCGAGCAGCGAGCCTTCCTGTGCGAGAAGCGACCCGCGGCGCATTGGTCCGGCGAGGTCCGGAAGGATTCCCACGGCCCGTATCTGTACCTTGCCGATCTCCTCGGAGCTCCCTTGCCCTGAGAGCTTTGGACCCTCGCCGGTGGAACGGGAGAGTCATAGGCTCGTTGAGGCGGAAAGCGGCGCGTCCAGACCGCAGCGAGCCAGCCGGTCCACCCCTGGCGACCATATTGACGCGCAAGCAGGCCGAGCGTAGGATGGCGCAAGTCAATGAAAGTGAAGAGCTTGCCCTCCTGGAGAACTCTATGGCCCGCCCGATCGAAGCCCTTGCGGAAGAAGTGTTGCAGCTCCCATCTGAGGCTCGGTCTCGGCTGCTCGATAGAGTCGTCGCCAGCCTCGACGCAGACCTCGCGCGTGACGCGGCCTGGGATGCATTGGCTGCGCATCGCGACGCCGAGATCGAATCGGGCGCAGCCATCGCTGTCTCAGGGCCCGAGGTCGTTGCGCGACTTCGCGCTGAGCTCGAGTGAGCTACTCGCTACATCGCAGCGCCGACGAAGTGCCAGGCACTTCGTCGGGGCGGCTCAGAGCCTTTTCCAAATTGGCTGATCAAGGCCAAGGCGTTGACCTCGATCAGGATCCAGGATAGATTTAAAGAACTAATAGAACTAGGACGTATAGTATGCGCAGGCACCTGCGAGCCGTCGGTAGGTATGAAGAAGTGGTCAAAGGAAACCTGCCGGAGCTTGAGGTCTCTAGCCAGCAGCTAGTGACTGCCACATACATGTAGTTTCAAGGCGGTGCCGGTGTCGCCATTTGGGCCCTTGGCTGCAGCCTAGCCTTCAAGAAGCTGATTTACGCTGGGTTAAGCTAGAGTGCCTAAGTTCCGCGTCTTGAAGTCAAAGACTTAACGACGAACCTTTGGCTTCGCCTTCTTAAGGTGGGTGAAATGCAACAGCCAAAGATGGAAGAAGTTTTTAAGATAAGCGGAGTGCCAACGTATACATTCGTGCAGCCTAAAGAATTTCCCCAGCTCATCGTGAACTTAAGGACACCCGGGCGTGGCCTTGTTATCGAAGGGCCATCGGGCATTGGAAAGACCTCCGCTGTAGAAACAGCCTTACAAGAACTAAGTTTGGCGGGCAGCGTGATGAAATTATCTGCTCGGAAGGAGGATGATGTCAGTATGATTTCTCAGCTAGCTTCGATGCCACCTGGAGCTGGCGTAGTAATCATTGACGATTTCCATAAGCTCTCGGATGATATACGAGAGAAAATTGCGGATTACCTGAAGACGCTCGCGGATGAAGAGAGTAAGTCCGACAAATTGATCATCGTGGGCATCAACAAAGCTGGCGAAAACCTGATTAATTTTGCTCACGATCTTGTTAATAGGTTGGATGTCATAACTTTTGAAACCAATCCTGATTTCAAGGTTTTGGAATTAATAGATAAGGGCGAGGCCGCGCTGTCGATTTGCCTCAACGTTAAGGCCGAAATTACCTCTCTTGCCCAAGGGAGCTTCTACTTGGCGCAGATGCTATGTCATGAAGTCTGCTTGCATGAGGGGATATTGGAGGCTTCGGAGTCGACTCGTGACGTGAACGTCAGTCTCGAGGGCATCCGCTCTGCTGTCTGGGAGAGGCTCGGAAGATCCTTCAAGAGTCGCTGTCAGAGGTTCTGTCGCGGTACAAAGTTTCGCAGCGAAGGAAGGGCGCCATATCTTCACATTCTGAGATGGCTTGCCGAGTCGGACTCTTGGACGCTGGATTTGAGAGACTCGACGCGAGAGCACAAAGAAATGAGGGGCAGCGTCGGTCAGGTTGTCGACAAAGGCTTCTTGAATAGCCTCATCAACGGTGATCCTGAAATCAGATCTGTGTTGCACTACGATCCGACGTCTGAGCAACTGACTGTGGAAGACCCTCAGTTTCTATTTTACATTCGGCAAATTCGATGGCGTCAGTTTGCCGTCGAGCTAGGATTCGTCTCTGTTGATTTTGAAAGGCGATATGATTTCGCTCTGTACCTGCGACCAATATACCAATCAGAAGCACAATTCGTCGCGGTCCTCCTTGGTCCAGAATATCCTAAGCGACTTTGGGCTAAGATTGAGTCCGACGCGTTTCGCGGTAGGATGAAGGATGGCGCTGTCGTACCCATTTGGTTCTCTGATGCTCCGCCATCGATATTCGATGAGTCTCGGAAGGTAGGAGGGCTAGAGTTTGATCGTGCTGGGGACCTGGATTCCCAGGTTGAGATGATTGCCGAGCAACTTATGAAGAAACTAAGGGAGCACCGGAGGGGTTTGTCTATGCCTTTCAGAGAAGGCTAAAAAATTAGCGGAAGCTTGGCTTTGCGAGCAGTCGCGCTGGATGTATGGTAGTAGGTATCTGTGCAGTGTCGGCGAAGTGCAAGGCACTTCTTTGGTCTGGACGCCACACAACCCTGGCGTCAAGATGAACGCTAAGGTGTTGAGAAGCCACGTGAGTTGATGTTCCGCGACATGAACTGGAGCCACCTGATCCATCACCGCGGACAGCTCTCCGGCTACCTCAAGCTGCTCGAAGTGCCAGTGCCGGGCTCGTACGGCCCGACAGTGGACGAGAGCGGTTAGCCCCCAGCCGCACACGAAGCGCTTGGTGCTTCTTCAGGCCGAGGGATTGAGATTGAAGGTATATGGACACGTCGCTATAAAACTTGGCTTACCATGAATATCTTAGAAAATATTATCTCTGCTGATCCCCCCGGAGAACTCTATCACTATACGTCTCAAGAAGGTCTTCTTGGCATCCTTGAGAATCGCGAACTATGGGCATCCAAAGCTATCTATATGAACGACGAGGCAGAGTTCCGCCTGGCTCTTTCCCTTGCTCGTGAGGCCATAGAGGCAAGCTCCGGCGACAAAGACATTAAAGACGAGCTTGTCGATGATATCGACGTCATTGAAAAGATCAATATATTTGTCTGTTCTTTTTCTGCTAGAGCCGACCTGCTTAGCCAATGGAGAGGTTACTGCCCTCCTGGAGCCGGCTACTCCATAGGGTTCCCTTCTTCCGAGCTTGAAAAGGTGGCGGAGCGATTGTTCGCTTTCTGCTTAGGTAAGTGCACATACGATCCGATCAGGCAGAGAGGGGCTATAGAGGAGCTTGTTGACTTCCATGTTAGGCAGATAAAACATCGGCAAGCGATGACAGTGGGGCTAATTCCATCAAGCCATTTCATCTGGGCCATGTCGTTTAGACAGGCCTTGGCATTTATTGCGCCCCTTATCAAGCACGAGGCATTCGAAGAAGAGGCAGAATGGCGCTTGGTCTCAAGGCCCCTTCCCTACACGAACTCGATGTTTAGCCACCGACCTGGAAGGTCCCATCTTATCCCTTTTGCGAATCTCCCGCTTTCAATCTCAGACAGGCCAGTGCAAATCAAAAAAATAATCGTCGGCCCTACTCCACACCCTGACCTCGCATGTGATGCTGTCAAGAGCTTATTAGGTAAATTAGGTGTCACTGGCTGTGGTGTTGAGAAATCTAAGGTCCCTTTCCGCGCATGGTAAATTACAGATTTCCTGGTGAGCGCAAGAATAGTCGTCATCAAGTGACCGATACGCTGTCTGAATCCCAGAAGCAATTCGCTGCGATCGTGGAAGATCTCGCCCGCGAGGAGGACGTCAGCGTCGGGCAGCGCGGCAAGAAAGGCTTCGGCTGTCGGCCTTACAGGTAAAGGGCAAGATCGTCGCCATGGTGTCCTCTGGACGAGCTTTCTCCCGGTCCGAGCCGTTCATTTCCCGTTCACACCGCCTCCCTCTATGAACGTCACGATGGCCCCATCAAAGGCGGATTCCCGCCGAGGAGGCCTTGATGAAACGATTCGTTCCCGTCGCCGTGATGACTCTCGTCGCCGCGCTGAGCGCCGTGCCGACCGTCAGGTCGCAGGACCCGCAAAATGGCGGCGCCGGCGGCGCGACCCCCGCCGTGCCAGACCGGGCAACCCTTCGCCGTTCTGGCTGCGAAGAGGGACTGGTCGAAGGCCTGATCTGCGCCGATGCCGAGCTGGGGCGGCTGGACTCGGAGCTGAACACGGAATGGAAGCGGCTGCGCTGCTCCGGCGCGGCCCGGGCCGAATTTCGTGCGGAGGAGCTGTTCTGGCTCGGGGATCGGAACAACTGCCAGAACGTCCCCGCCGTCCGTGACTGCGTCCTCGGGAAGCTCCGCGAGCGGATCGCGTTCCTGAAGGGGCTGAAGTCCTGTGCCGACGAGCGGCGAATCATCCGCTACGACTTCACCGACCCGTGGTACGTCACGGCGCACGCAGATTTGTATTTGGGAGCCAAGGTGACCATCTTTGGGTCCCTGCTGCCGAGCTCCTGTCGAGCGAGCTCGAGCTCGGCCCGTGGAGTCCTGGCCGGCACCCCAGCCCGGAAGGGCCGAATCCGGGTGCAACTGAAGAGCCTGCCCCCCGAGCAGCGAGCCTTCCTGTGCGAGAAGCGTCCTGCCGCGTTTTGGTCCGGCGAGGTCCGGAAGGATTCCCACGGTCCGTATCTGTACCTCGCCGACCTCCTCGGCTTTCCCTTGCCCTGAGACCCCGGACCTTCGCCCCCCCCTCGTATACATAATTTCCCGCGCCTGGGGGTGGTCACCGGCGAGTCGCGGGACGCCTACCGCAGGATCATGGCGACGCTCGGCGGCCAGGGGGCGGAGGCCATCATCCTGGGCTGCACGGAGATCTCGCTCCTGGTCCAGCCCGAGGACTCCGCGCTCCCCCTCTTCGACACCACGGCCCTCCACGCCACGCGGCCGCCGAAGCGGCGCTCGCCGCCTGACGCCGCCCTGGCGCTCCGCCTGCATTGACCGGTGCGCCAGCCAGCCGCTAAGCTCAACCCGCAAAGCGAGATACGAGGCCTGCCTCCAGAACTGCCGCCAACGTCCCTGGGAGCCGCACAAATACTCCAGCCCCGCGGCGCAGGACCGGAACCTGGAGCTGCTCCTCGCCTGGGTGAGGGCCTACGAGACCCGCGAGGATGAGTTTTCGCTCGCCAGCCACCGCCGCCTCTTCGACGCTCACCCCGGGCGCAAGAGGGAGATTCGAACGCTGCAAAAACTACCTTCTTTGCCATGAGAATCGAAATCGACGACCTCACCCGCCCCGAGATCCATGCCCTGCTAGAAGAGCACCTGCGGAACATGTACGAGCTGACCCCGGCGGAGCACGTTCACGCCCTCGACCTCGAGTCGCTCCGCAGCCCCGGGATCACCTTCTGGTCGGCCTGGGATGGCCCGCTCCTGCTCGGTTGCGCCGCCCTCAAGGAGCTCGATCCCACGCACGGCGAGGTCAAGTCGATGCGAACCCCGAGCGCGCTGCGCCGCCGCGGCGCCGGCCGCGCCCTGCTCACCCACATCGTCGAAGTCGCGAGGTCGCGTGGCTACCGGCGCCTGAGCCTCGAAACCGGCTCCCAGGAAGCCTTCCAGGCGGCGCAGACGCTCTACGAAAGCTTCGGATTCGCCTCCTGCGGACCCTTCGGCGACTACGTCGAATCCCCGGACAACGTGTTCATGACGATGGAGCTCTTTTCTCATGACGAACCCTGAGACGCCCGGAGAGTTTGGCAACGCCGTCCCCATCCTCCGCATCGCGAGCCTCGAGGCGAGCCTGGCCTACTACGTCGAGGTCCTGGGCTTTCGAGTGGATTGGAAGGTGGAGGGCAACTACGCTTCCGTCCACCGGGGAAAGGCCTCGCTGATGCTCAGCGTCGGCGATCAGGGGCACCCCGGCACCTGGCTGTGGATCGCAGTGGGGGACGCGGACGCGTTGCAGGACGAGCTCCGCGCGCGGGGAGCCGTGATCCGCCATCCCCCGACGAACTATCCTTGGGGCTCCCGCGAGCTGCACGTCACCGATCCCGACGGGCACGTCCTGCGGTTCGGCGCGGACCTCAAGGAAGGCGAGCCGTTCGGCGAGTGGCTCGACGGCGAGGGGCGCCGCTGGCTGCCGCAGCCGGATGGCGGCTGGAAAGCGGCGGAGTGAGGACGCCGGCCAGGCGCTCGCCCCGTGAGAGCCTGCGGGCCTGAGAGGGACGTTGCCGTGGGACGTGCCGGCGCTCTCGGTCTGCTCCTTCTCCTCCTTGCGGGATGCGATGTCCTGTTCGCGGTCGACGTAATCGTTCACGACCGGAGCGGCGGGCCGATTCCTCACGCCGCCGTCTCGGTTCGCTATGAGCTCAAGGAGAAGGAACGGACGGCTTGTTCCACCGACTCCACGGGCAAGTGCGAAGCTTCGACGGTCACCGGCATCGGCCACTTCGTCGTGGTCATCACGAAGGATGGATTCAAGCCGGCGGTGCTCGAGCTCCCGACGAGCACCGAATCCGGCCTGGACGTCACTCTGGAGCCGCTGTCCTCCCCCCGAGCCAGCCAGGCCAAGCTGGTGGCCGAGGACAACCATCGATGATCGACTCGGCTCGATCTCACTCCTGGTTCAACACGCTCGCCGCGGGGACCGAGCTCTCGCCGGACGCCGCCCGCGAGCTGGACGAGCGCGGCTTCGTGGTGCTCCCCGGCCCGGTGCCGCCTGCCCAGATGGAGCGTCTGGCCCGCGCGTACGATGTCGGCGTGGCGTCGGCGACCGGGGAGGACGTGAAGGTCGGCAGCACGACGACGCGGGTCAGCGACTTCGTGAACCGCGGCCCCGACTTCGAATCTCTCTACGTCTTCCCGCCTCTCCTGGAAGCGTGTTGCCGCGTCATCGGCCGACCCTTCAAGCTCAGCTCGTTCCACGCCCGTACGCTGCATCCGCACACTCCCAACCAGGATCTCCACGTCGACGTGCGGCGCGACTCGGCCGACTGGCCGCTGCTCGGCTTCCTCCTGATGATCGACCCCTTCTGTCCCGACAACGGTGCCACCCGCTTCGTGCCGGGCTCGCACCGCTGGCCGGGCACCCCGGAGGAATCACTGGCCGATTGCGGGGCCGACCACGGCGACCAGGCTCTGGCCTGCGGCCCGGCGGGCTCCCTCATTGTCTTCCACGGCTCCACGTGGCATGGGTATACGGCTAATAGGACTGACGCGCCGCGGCGCTCGCTCCAGGGTGCGTTCATCCCGCGAGAGGGTAAGGCCGGGACGGACTTCGCGCGGCCTATGAAACCGGAAACGCGAGAGCGTCTCGGATCGCTTGCGCGGTGGGCGCTCGCTCTTTGATTGTCTAATTTCCGTAGTATAAGACCGGGTTTTCTCCAATAATTCGGCCGACAGGGATCATTCCAAGTGATTTATAATAGCGAAGAGGAGGCGAAATTTGCCAAGGCAGGGTTCGAATAGGGCGGAAGCGCTGGGCAGGCTAGTTTTTATGATGTATAAATATGCACAGCAGGAGGGTGTTTCCGTTGAACCGGGAGTGCCTTGTATCTTCTTGAGCCATAAGAGGGAAGATATGGAAGCTTGTGAGTCAATAGCTGACTATATATTAAACGCGGGCTTGGATGTGTATTTTGACAAAAATGACAAAGATCTGTCTAAGCTAGTGCTAGAAGGAAATCCAGATGCGGTGACCTTGCAGATTCAGAAGGGTATCGACTCCAGTACTCATATGATTTGCGTCGTTTCGGAAAAGACGGTGATGTCATATTGGGTACCATTTGAGATTGGCTACGGCTATGGAAAGGTGAAACGGTTGGGTGTACTCACGCTCAAGGGGCTGCGGGATTCCGCCCTGCCAGACTACCTGAGAACTGCAAATGTAGTGCGTGGTACCAAATCGTTGAACGACTTCATCGCAGATCTCTTGGACGAGTCAGTTAAGGAACTGGTGGCGGAAAAGGCTCTAAAAAGGCACTCAGAGAATCCGCATCCCTTAGACAGAGTGTTGGATTGGAATCAATGACTTCGTAACGCCAATCTGCCCTTGTTAGCGGAAACGGGTAGGGTCACGATGAGCAAATAGGGAGCCCAATCATTCCGGACCTGGCGTTTTATGCGCGTCGTCATGAGGCGTCCTGGAAGGCTCCCCACAGCGCGCCCCGAAGGGGCGAAAATCTGAGTAGCCCGGTGCTTTAGCGCCGGGTCCCATGGCCCCCAACCTCCTCATCCGCCCTGAAGGGGCGGTGTTTTTCGGGCAAATCTCTTCAATCGAAGAGGCTGTGCGAAAAGCACCGCCCCTTCGGGGCGGGTGGGAATGGGGAAACCCTAAAACCCGGCGCTAAAGCACCGGGCTAATCAGATTTTCGCCCCTTCGGGGCGCGCTTTTGGGACGCCTTCCAGGATGGCTTATGGCGACGCGCACAAAGCGTCTGACGTAGACTGTTTGCAATCTTGCCAGGAAAAGAGATGCCCGCGTCAAGGGTGCCGAATCGATACATCGTGGTCTCGGGCTTGCCGGCGAGCGGCAAGTCCACTGTGGCTCGAGCGATCGCCGAGGCTCTCCGTCTGCCGTTGCTCGACAAGGACGAGATCCTGGAGGGCTTTTTTGATTCGCTGGGCGTGGGCGACCCTGAGTGGCGGAACCAGCTGAGCCGCGCCGCGGACGACGAGCTGCGACGACAAGCGTGCGCGCTCCCCAACGCCGTGATCGTCTCGTGGTGGCGTCACCCGCGCTCCGCGTCGGAATCGGGCACGCCGACCGGATGGCTGTCCTCCCTGGCGGGTGAGCTCGTGGAGGTGTATTGCGTTTGCAGCCCGCGCGTCGCGGCCGCCCGGTTTGTCAGCCGCCGGCGGCACGCCGGCCATCTCGATGAGCAAAAGAGCCTTGCCGCGCTCCAGGCCAGCTTCGAGGAGCAGGCTTTGCTGGGTCCCTTGAAACTCGGTCGCCTCCTCGAGGTCGACACGGAAGTCGCCCTGCGAGCCGAGGAGCTTCTCGCCAGGCTGGCCGGGTGACCCTCGTCAACGGCGAATTCCCCGCGGCCTGGATCGCCCCCAGGGCGTGTCATGGGATACTGGAGGAACACTCCGGGAACGAGGCGACCAGGAGATGAGCTACCGGATCCTGCCGATCACCGAGCAGCACATCGAAGGCTTCCACGCCACCGTCGACAGCGTGGCGCGCGAGCACCGCTTCCTCGCCTTCCTGGAGGCGCCGCCCCTCGCGACCACCCGCGAGTTCGTGCGCACGAACCTCCGCGAAGGGAATCCGCAATTCGTGGCCGAGGTCGGCGGCTCGGTGGCCGGCTGGTGTGACGTCGTGCGCAACACGCGGCCGGTGTTCCACCACAGCGGCGTCCTGGGGATCGGATTGATCGCCGAGCACAGGGAGCGCGGCATGGGCCGGGCGCTGATGGAGGCGACCCTGGAGGCCGCGGGGAGGCTCGGCATCACGCGCATCGAGCTGACCGTTCGCGCCGACAACCGGCGCGCGATCTCGCTCTACGAGGCGCTCGGCTTCGTGACCGAGGGGCGCCTGCGGCATCACATGCTGGTGGACGGCGAATACCACGAATCGCTCCTCATGGCGCTCGTCGCAGGCATCCCATGACCGATCCCCACGCGGTGACCCTCCAGCCGGCGACGCAGGCGGACCTGCCGTTGCTGTCGAATCTCCTCGAGCTGTACATCCACGACCTCAGCGCGGCCTTCCCCCACGTCGAGCTGGGGGCGGACGGACGTTTCGGCTATCCGCAACTGGAGCGCTATCACGCGGAGCCGGACCACCGGTTCTCGTTCCTCATCCGGTGCGGTGGGCGGGTGGCGGGGTTCGCGCTGGTGACCAAGGGGTCGCCGGCGACGGAGGACCCGGAGGTGTTCGACGTCGCCGAGTTCTTCGTGATCCGGAGCCAACGGCGGCATGGGGTGGGGCGGCGGGCGGCGATCCTGCTGTGGAAGCGCCTGCCCGGCCGGTGGACCGTGCGCGTGTCGGAGGGGACTCCCGGGGCGCTGCCGTTCTGGGCTGGCGTCATCGCGGAGGCGACGCGGGGCGCCTACACGGAATCCACGCGGCCGGGGAGCCCGCACGCGTGGCGGGTGTTCTCGTTCACTGCACCGGCTTGAATCCCTACTTCTTCGCCTCCGGATTCAGGAACGTCCCTTCGCGGAGCTCGTCGAAGGCGGTCTGCAGCTGCTCCTGGGTGTTCATCACGATCGGGCCGTACCAGGCGACGGGCTCGGCGAGGGGCTTGCCGGAGACGAGGAGGAAGCGGATCCCCTGGTCGCCGGCCTGCACGGTGACCTCGTCGCCGCGATCGAAGACGACCAGCGAACGGTCGCTGGCGTCGGCGGGGGGCGCGGTGTCCGCCCAGCCGAGCCCTTCGGTGGGGACGGCGAGGGGGCCGGAGGCGTTGCAGAACTTGCCGGAGCCGGCGAAGACGTAGGCGAAGGCGTGGCGGGTGGTCTCGACGGGGAGCGACTTGCGCCGGCCCGGGGGGAGCGAGACGTCGAGGTAGACGGGGTCGGCGGCGATGCCGTCGACCGGGCCGCTCTTCCCCCAGAAGCTGCCGCAGACGATGCGCACGTGGGTGCCGTCGTCGTCGGTGACCTCGGGGATCTCGGGCGCCTTCACCTCCTGGTAGTGGGGGGCCGTCATCTTGAGGGAGGACGGGAGGTTCCCCCAGAGCTGGAAGCCGTGCATGCGGCCGGCGGCGTCCCCTTTCGGCATCTCCTGGTGGATGATGCCGCGCCCGGCGGTCATCCACTGCACGTCGCCGGCGGCGATGGCGCCGCGGTTCCCCAGGCTGTCGCCGTGCTCCACGGTGCCGGCGAGCACGTAGGTGATCGTCTCGATCCCGCGGTGGGGGTGCCAGGGGAAGCCGGCCAGGTAGTCCTCCGGGATGTCGTTCCGGAAGTCGTCGAGGAGGAGGAAGGGGTCGAAATCGGACGTGTCGCCGAACCCGAAGGCGCGGCGCAGGTGGACGCCCGCCCCCTCGAGGGTGGGCTTGGCCTGGATCAGGCGCTTGACCGGTCGAATGGACATGCTGGACCTCCGGGACGGGCGGTTGGGAGGCGGCCCGTGAGGGGGATGGTATCGCGCCTGTCGCGCCTATCGCGATGGGGGGCGGCGTTGGACGGCGGCAACTGACCTCGCAGGGAGCTTTGTTCCTCCCCTGGACTCGGGGGAGGTCAGGAGGGGGCACTCCACACCAACCAAGGAAGCGTACACGCCTGCGAGCACCCCCTCCTGGCCTCCCCCGAGTACGGGGGAGGAAAAAGGCTCTCGAGATCAGAAGGTTCGGCTCATCGCCGAGCCGGCGCGCCCACCCACCGCCGCGCCTTGCCAACCCACCGCCCCTGTGGTACACAGTTCGGGTTCATCCTAGCGGGCCTCCCGGCCTTCGCAGGGAGCCCGCCTCCTGTCACGCGGTGTCATGGAGGGGCGTTCGATGAATCTCTCCCGCAGGACCTTCCTCAAAATCGGGGCCATGGGGGGTGTGGGCGTCACGGTCTTCGGCTTCGACCTCGCCCCCGCCTACGCGCAGATGCGCCAGCTCAAGATCGCGCGCGCGACCGAGACCCGCTCCACCTGTCCCTACTGCTCGGTGAGCTGCGGCGTGCTGATCTACACGCTGGGGGACAAGGCGAAGAACGTCACCCCGCAGGTGGTCCACGTCGAGGGGGACCCGGACCATCCGATCAACCGCGGCACGCTCTGCCCCAAGGGGTCGTCGCTGCAGCAGGACATCCTGAACGAGCGGCGCCTCACCAAGCCGCAGGTGCGCCGCCCGGGCTCCGACCACTGGGAGGACATCTCCTGGGACGTCGCGCTCGACGAGATCGCCCGGCGGGTGAAGAAGTCGCGCGACGCCTCGTTCGTCGACACGGACGCCCAGGGGAAGACGGTCAACCGCTGCGAGGGGATCGCCTTCACCGGCGGCTGCACGGACACCAACGAGTTCAATTTCCTGGTCGTCAAGACCATGCGCAGCCTGGGGGTCTGCTACCTGGAAAATCAGGCCCGAGTCTGACACGGCCCCACGGTCTCAAGTTTGGGACCATCATTCGGACGCGGGGCCATGACGAATGGCTACACCGACATCAAGAACACCGACATGATGCTGATCATGGGGGGGAATCCTGCGGAGAACCACCCCTGCGGCTTCAAGTGGGCGATCGAGGCGAAGCGGGTGCGCAACGCCAAGATGATCGTGGTCGACCCCCGCTTCACGCGGACGGCGGCGACCGCCGACCTCTTCCTCCAGATCCGCGCCGGCTCCGACATCGCCTTCCTCGGCGGCATGGTCAAGTACGCGATCGACAACGACCGCCTGGCCCACGACTACCTGGTGAACTACACCAACGCCGCCTTCATCGTGAAGGAGGGGTTCAAGCTGCCGGAGGACGGGCTCTACTCGGGCTTCAACCCCGCCACGCAGGTCTACGACAAGTCGAGCTGGAACTACGAGGAGGGGGGGAACGTCAGCGGCCAGCCGGCGCCGCCCGCGGCCGCCGTTCCGGCCGCCGCCGCGGCTCCGGTTCCTCCGGCCCCTCCGGCCTCCGCCGCGAAGCCCGCCAGCCCGGCGGCGACCGCCGGCTCGACGAGCCATGACGCCGCCGACCAGAAGGCGAGCGGCACCGGCGGCGGCGGCGAGGCCCCCAAGGGGTTCCTCCCCACGGAAGTGGGCGGCAAGGCGGTGGCCGGGGCGCCGCCCCCGACCCTGCCGCCGAACGTCGCCTACGACCTGACGCTGCAACATCCGCGCTGCGTCTTCCAGCTCCTCAAGCGGCAGTACTCGCGCTACACGCCGGAGATGGTCGAGCGGGTCACCGGCATTCCGAAGGACCAGTTCCTGAAGGCCGCCGAGCTCTTCACCTCCGTCCGCAAGGGCGGCGACATGAAGAAGGCGGCGACGATCATCTACGCGGTCGGCTGGACCCATCACAGCTTCGGCTCGCAGATCATCCGCACCGCGGCGATCCTGCAGCTGATGATGGGGAACGTCGGGCGGGCGGGCGGCGGCGTCAATGCCCTGCGCGGGCATTCGAACATCCAGGGCGCCACCGACATGGCGGGGATCTTCGACAACCTGCCGGGCTATCTGAAAGTGCCGGCGCCGGCGGACACCGACTTCGCGGCCTACGCCAAGCGGGTCACGCCGACCTCTTCCAAGCCGGGGGAGTGGAACAGCTTCAACTACTGGTCGAACACCCCGAAGTTCGCCGTCTCGCTGCTCAAGTCGCTGTACGGCGACGCCGCGACGAAGGAGAACGACTGGGCCTTCAACTACCTGCCGAAGGTCGACCGCAACTACTCGTGGACCCAGATCTGGGACAACATGCACCAGGGGAAGATCCAGGGGATGTTCGCCTTCGGCATGAACGGGGTGGCGATCGGTCCGGACTCGCAGAAGAACATCGAGGCGCTGAAGAAGGCCGAGTGGCTGGTGGTGGGGGAGATCTATCCGGACGAGACCAGCGAGTTCTGGCGCGCCCCCGGCATCGACAAGGCGGAGATGGCGAAGATCCAGACCACCGTCTACCGCCTCCCCTGCGCGGGGTTCGCCGAGAAGGACGGCTCGATGACCAACTCCTCGCGCTGGCTGCAGTGGAAGAACGCGGCGCTGCCGCCGCCCGGGCAGGCGCGGCTCGACCAGGACATCATCGCCCAGCTCTTCCTCAAGGTGCGGGAGCTCTATCAGAAGGAGGGGGGGAAGTTCCCCGATCCGATCCTCAAGCTCACCTGGCCCTACACCGATCCGCGGCATCCGTCGCTCACCGAGGTGGCCAAGGAGATCAACGGCAAGGCGCTCGCCGACCTCACCGACCCGGCGACCCAGCAGCAGATCAAGGCCGGGCAGCAGCTCCCCGGCTTCGCCTGGCTGAAGGACGACGGCACCACGTCCTGCGGCAACTGGATCTACTGCGGCTCGTTCACCGAGGCCGGCAACCAGACGGCGCGGCGGGGGACGGAGGACCCGTCGGGGCTCGGCATCTACCAGAACTGGGCGTGGTCGTGGCCGGCGAACCGCCGGGTGCTCTACAACCGCGCCTCGTGCGATCCGGCGGGGAAGCCGTACGACCCCGAGCGGCGGCAGGTCTGGTGGAGCGAGGCGGCGCAGAAGTGGGTGGGCAACGACGTCCCCGACTTCAAGGTGGATTCGAAGCCCGAGGAGCACCTGGGGCCGTTCATCATGAACGCGGAGGGGGTGGGGCGTCTGTTCGCGCCGCTCGCCTTCTTCGCCGACGGTCCGTTCCCCGAGCACTACGAGCCGATCGAGAGCCCGGTGAAGAACGCGTTCCATCCCGGGCAGTCGAACAACCCGGTGGTCAAGAAGTTCAAGGGGGACACCTACGCCCAGACCGGTGGCGACCTCAAGATCGTCTGCACCACCTACCGGCTCGTCGAGCACTACCACTACTGGACCAAGAACAATCCGATGAACGTGCAGCTCATCCCCGAGGCGTTCGTCGAGATGCCGGTCGAGCTGGCGGCGGAGCTGGGGATCGCGGGCGGCGACAAGGTGAAGGTGACCAGCGCGCGCAGCTTCTACGTCGCCAAGGCCTTCGTCACCAAGCGGATCAAGCCGATGATGATCGACGGCCAGAAGGTCTACCAGATCGGCATCCCGATCCATCAGGGGTTCCTCGGCATCCAGGAGGACAAGGAGAGGAACGCCAGAACCCTGGTCAACCGGCTGTCGCCCACCGTCTTCGATCCGAACGCCTACACGCCCGAGTTCAAGGGCTTCCTGGTCAAGGTCGAGAAGGCCTGAGGGGGACTGCCGATGAGCCAAGCCAATCTGGAAGTCCGCCGCATCTCGGGCCACGCGGGGTCGGTCCCCGCCGCCGGCCTCAAGCGGGAGTTCGAGGTCGCCAAGCTGGTCGACACCACGACCTGCATCGGCTGCAAGGCCTGCGAGGTCGCCTGCATGGAATGGAACGGCCTCTCCTTTCACGAGACGACGTTCCAGAACAGTTATCAGACCATGCCGGAGACGACCTACAACTTCTGGAACCTGATCAAGTTCAACGAGTACGAGCCGCCGGAAGGCGGCCTGATGATGCTGATGCGCAAGGACCAGTGCATGCACTGCGAGGACCCCGGGTGCCTCGCGGCGTGCCCGGCGGACGGCGCCATCGTGCAGTACGCGAACGGCATCGTCGACTTCCAGCAGGACCAGTGCATCGGCTGCGGCTACTGCATCACCGGCTGCCCGTTCGACATCCCGAAGTTCAGCCCCACCTCGCGCAAGGTGTTCAAGTGCACCCTCTGCTCGGACCGCGTCGCCGAGGGGCTGGAGCCCGCCTGCATCAAGGCGTGCCCCACCGGCTGCCTGCACTTCGGCACCAAGGACGAGATGAAGGAGCTCGGCGAGGCCCGCGCCCAGCAGCTGCGCACGCAGTCGGGCTTCGCCCACGCCGGGGTCTACGACCCGTCGGGGGTCGGCGGCACCCACGTGCTCTACGTGCTGCACGACGCGACCAACCCGGAGGCCTACGGCGGCCTGCCCAGCGATCCGCGCATCCCGTGGACGGTCTGGCTGTGGAAGAAGCCGCTCAAGTGGCTGGGGAACCTGGCGATGGTGGGCGGCGTGATCGGCGTCTTCGTCCACTACCTGCGCTTCGGGCCGAAGGTCGTCGAGGAGGGTGACGAGGAATTCCGGGAGGGCAAACAGCCATGAGCGTCTCCTACCTGCGGCCGCACGACCGCGTCCTGCGCTACACGTTCCGCGAGCGGCTGATGCACTGGCTGTCGGGATTTTCCTACCTCTACCTGCTGATCAGCGGCCTCGCCTTCTGGTCCCCCTGGCTCTTCTGGCTCACCGTGATCTGCGGCGGGCCGACGATCGCCCGCGAGCTGCACCCGTGGTTCGGGGTGATCTTCACGATCGCCGTGATCTGGATGTTCTTCGTCTGGGCCGGCGAGATGCGCTTCACGCCGCGCGACCGCGAGTGGATGCGGTCGATCAAGCATTACATCCGCAACGAGGACGGCGAGGTCCCCGACGAGGACCGTTTCAACGCCGGCCAGAAGGGGCTGTTCTGGGGGTTCCTGGTCTGCGGGATTCTCCTCTTCCTCTCCGGGCTGGTGCTCTGGGAGCCGCACTGGATCCCGTGGAGCCTGCGCGGGCTGCGCCTGCTCGCCGTGATCCTCCATCCCATCGCCGCCCTGCTGACCATCGGCCTGTTCATCATCCACGTCTACATGGGGATGGCGGTCGAGCGCGGCGCCTTCTCGTCGATCGTCCGCGGCGACGTGCCGCGCGCCTGGGCGGCGAGGTTCCACCGGCTCTGGTACGACCGGGTGGCCCGGGAATCCGCGGCGAAGGAATGACGGGCGGCTTCGCCGGTCGCGGGGACAAGTGGGAGCAGCGCCTCCGGCGGGCCGAGGAGCTGGCGGCGCGCTATCCCTTCGCCGCCGAGGGGCTGCGCTTCTACGCGGCGCTGACCGGTTTCCAGCAGTCATTCTACGCCGGGCTGGCGCCGGGGCACGGCGCCCTGCAAGGGGAGCTGGAGCTGCCGGCCGTCCTCCCCTGGCTGAGCCCGTTCCTGGTGCGCGTCCAGGAGGTCGCGCCGCCCCCGCTGGCGGAGGTGGCCGCGGCGCTGAGCGAAGCGGGGAAGGAGGAGCAGGGGGCGCTGCTCGACGAGTTCTGGCGCCAAGGCTCGCCTGAGCTCGATCCTGCCGCGGCCCTCCTCGCCTGGGCCTTCCTGCAGCCCTACGCCGAGCACCTCGCCGACCATCTCGCTCCCCAGGAATTCCACGGCACCCCGTCGCTCTGCCCCCTCTGCGGCGGCCTGCCGCAGGCCGGGGTCCTCCGCCCGCTGGGGGACGGCGGCAAGCGCTCGCTGATCTGCTCGCTCTGCGCCCACGAGTGGGACTTCCGCCGCATCCTCTGCGCCGCCTGCGGCGAGGAGAACGTCGAGAAGCTCCCGGTCTACGTCGCCGAGGAGCTGCCGCACGTCCGCGTCGAGGCGTGCGACACCTGCCACGCCTACATCAAGACGATCGATATGACGAAAGACGGCCGCGCCGTGCCGGTGGTGGACGAGCTGGCGGCGATCCCCCTCAGCCTGTGGGCGGCGGAGAAGGGGTACGTCAAAGTGAGCGGCAACCTGCTGGGGATCTGACGGCGTCGCTTTCGATCATGCACCGCTACGATTTCCTCCTCGACACCTACGACACCGAGCGTCTGAAGACCCTCTCCGTCTGGACGCAGGTGACCGAGGAGGATTTCGAGTTTCGCGCCGAGCCTCGGGCGCGGACGCCGCGCGAGCACATGGTGCACCAGTGCGCGGGCGAGGACGGCTGGTTCAAGAACCTGCTGGGGATCGACCTCGGGGCGCCGGCCTTGCCGGCAGAGGAGACGCGTCTCGATTTCCTCCGCGCCTACGCCGCGGCGTCCACGGCGCGCCTTGAGCGATTGCGGGAGAAGCCGGAGGAGTGGTTCGCGGAGAGCGTCCGCTTCTTCGACGTCGAGCGCAGCCGGGCCTGGGTGCTGACGCGGCGGATCGCCCACTCGGCCCACCACCGCGGCCAGCTCTCGGCGCTCCTCCGCCTGCGGGGGGTGAGCCTCTACTCGGTCTACGGTCCGACCGCCGACACCGGCGGCCTGCCGGGGAACGGGGCCAGAACGCTCTACCGCTATCCCGATCTCGACAGCCTCCTGGAGGCCGCGTCCCGTGGCGAGGGCGGTGGAGCCGCGCTCCCCGGGACGGGGGAGAAGAGCCCCACCGAGCGGCGGGGCTGATCGGCCGTCGGCCTCGCTTCAGCTTCGCAGCCGCTGGAGCGCCACGGCGGCGAGCCCCAGCGCGAGGGCGAGGAAGCCGAACGTCGAGAGGGTGGGGACGGGATCGGCCACGATGCCGTCGAGCGTGAAGGCGGCGTTGAAGGCCGGCGGCGCGGCGCCGCCCGCGCTGCCGACGATGTCGGTGCCGAGGCGCAGCCAGTCCGGGGCGAGGTTGGCGTCGCGGATCCAGCTCTGGAGGTCGGGGGTGAAAGGGGTCCCCGCGCCGGTGATCGGCTTGGGGGCGGAGAGCCAGTAGAAGGTGGCGCCTCCGGTCAGCGCCACCTGCGGGACGAAGAAATAATGCCCGGCCGGCAGCACGAGCGGTGAGGTGAAGGTGACGTCGAACTCCACCTCCTCGCCGGTCAGCGGGCCGTTGCCGCCGGTCGTCTGGCCGGGGACGGGATGGATGCCGCCGCTCTGCACCGAATTGAGCGCCGTGAAGGTCGCCGAGAGCACCGAGGTGGTGAAGGTGAGGCCGCTCGCCGCGCTGTCCCGGCTGGCGAGGACGACGTCGCTCGGCGAGTTGGCGCGCGTGGGGACATGGCTGGAGGGCGGGACCGTCGAGTCCTGCGGGAAGACGCGGTAGATCTCGACCGTCACGTCCGAGGGGTTGGCAGGCCCCGTACCACCCGCGAAGAGGCCCGTGAAAGTGGCGTGGGTGATCGTCGTCGGCTGGTCGAGCAGGAAGTCGTCGGCCGCCTCGGCCTCGACGCCCGCCGTGCCCGGCTGCGACACGGCGGCCATCTGGTTGTCCGGCCCGCCGGAGCTGAAATGGTAGGCCGCCGCCAGGGCGGGGGCGGCCGGCAGCAGCGACGCGAGGAGCAGGAAAGCCGCGGTCCGGTGATGCATCATGCGAAGGGCCTCCGGGGTTGGGGTTGAGCGGTCCCGAGCGAGCGAACCCTATCATCCGGCCCTGGAGGGTCCGGGCAAAAACCCTGAGGCCGGTTCTCCGTATCTCCCCCAGCGCGCGGGAGGAGAACCGCCATGAATTCGCAATCGTTTCGTTTCAGGAATCTGACCGTATTCCGTTGGACGGCCTTCCTGGGGGCCATGATCCTGTTGACGCTGACCGCCGGCTTCGCGCGGCGTTCCTCGCACCCCGCCGGCCCGGCCGGAGCGGGGCGCACCGTCCGGGTCCATGCCCGCCGCCTGGCCCTCGGGCGGCGCGCGTTGGCGCCGATCTCCGGCGAGGAGAGAAGTGAGCGAGGGGAAGCCGGGGGCGACCAGCACGCGCGCCTGCTGCGCTGGATCGAGAGCCGGCACCCCGCGCCGCCGGGGACGAGCTGGAGCGCCGTCGAGGCGGCGAACCGCGAGGCGGCGGCCGCCTGGGCCGGCGCGCAGGCGCGGAGCCGGCAGCCGGTCTGGCACGAGCGGGGGCCGCTCAACATGGCCGGAGTCACCGTGGTGTCCGCCGTGCGCGCGGACGGCCAGACCCTGCTGGTCGGCTCCGGCCGGGGCGGCCTGTTCAGCGGCACGCCGGGAGGCCCGGCCTGGACGCCGATCCCCGGCACCCTCGGCGCCGGCTACATCGCGGGGCTCGCCGTGAGCTCCCCGCCGGAGACCCTGGTCGCGGCGGTCGACCGATCGTTCAGCGGCGCGCTCTACGTGAGCAGGAACCACGGCGTGTCCTGGTCGGCGCCGAGGGGGCTCCCGCGACTGCTGGCGATCGACGAGCTGGTGCAGGACGGGGGGGACCGCCGGACGCTCTATCTGCTCGCGCGGGTCGACCCGGGGAACTTCTCCGGGCTGCCGATCCTCGCCCGCTCGCGGGACGGGGGGGTGAGCTTCACCATCGTGCGCCGGTGGTCCGTCGACGAGCGCGCCGGGCTGTGGACCAGCCGCGTCGGCGCCGGCCCGCTCTACCTGATGTCGGGCGGCCAGCTCGCCGTCTCGACCGATCAAGGCAGCACCTTCTCGCCGGTCGGCCCGGTGGTCGTCCCGGGGGCGAACTACGTGATCCTCCGCGGCTCCGAGGCCGGCGCGCCGACCTTCTACGCCGCGGTCGGGCGGGACGCCTTTCCCGACCGGCTCTACGCCTCGGAGGACGGCGGCCTCAGCTGGGAGAAGCGCCTTTCCTTCGGAGAGTCCAATCGGTTCACCGGCGCGCTGACCGCCTCCATCGAGGACCCGCGCCTCGTCCTGTTCGGCAGCGTGGAGGCCTGGCGCTCGACCGACGGCGGCCGCAGCTTCGCGAAGATCAGCGACTGGACGGAGTACAACGACGCGCCGGCGAGCCGGCTGCACGCCGATGTCCGCGGGCTCGAGGTGGCGCTCTACCAGGGGCGGGAGACCCTGTTCCTCGACACCGACGGCGGCACCTACCTGTCGACCGACGGCGGCCTGAGCGTCTCGAACCTGACCCTGAACGGTCTGGGGAACGCGCAGCTCTACGGCACCTGGAGCAGTGCCGCGAGCCCCGACCATTTCCTGGCCGGCTCGCAGGACCAGGGGTTTCAGGAGACCCTCCCGCCGGCCGGCGGGAGCGCGGGCGCGCCGCTCGGGACCGTGCAGAGGATCACCGGCGACTTCACCGGGCTGACCTCGGCCAGCCACGATCTGGCGAACGTCTTCGCCCTCTATCCGGGAGTTCTCCTGTTCTTCGCGCCGGGGGGGACGCGTCGTCGCTCCTCCTCGCCGAGCTGCCGGCGACCGCCACGATCTTCGCGCAGTCGCTCGCCGCCGATCCGGACGATCCGTTGAGCGTCTACGTGGGGGGCGATCACATCTGGAAGATGACCTGGCAGGGAGGTGACTACTTCCAGCAGACCGAGCTGCCGCAGAGCTTCGCCGGGGATCAGGGGGACGCGGTGTTCGCGCTGACCGTCGCCCCTTCCGATCACCGGGTCTGGTACGCGGGGACGCGCGACGGGCACATCTGGTCCTCCCGGGATCACGGCGTCACCTGGACCGATTGGGACGCGGCGCGGGCGGGAGCGCCGTACATGGTCTTCCTCGCGCTGCGGGTCTCGGACACCGATCCGCTCACCTGCTTCGCCGGCGGCGGCGGCTATGGCACCCCGCCGCTGTGGGTGACGCACGACGGCGGGGCGAGCTGGAAGCCGGCGGCGAAAGGGCTCCCCGCGACCGTGGTCTCGAGCCTCGCCTTCGACGGCGCCGGGAGCCTCTATGCCGCGACCCAGGCCGGCCCCTGGGTGCGCAACGCCGCGAGCTCCACCTGGCGCAGCCTGCTGGGCGGCGGCGCGCCGCTCATCGAGTACACCAGCGTCGAAGCGGTCCCCGCCGCCCACCTCATGCGCTTCGGCACCTTCGGGCGGGGCGTCTGGGACTACAGCGTGCCTGGAGGGCGCTGAGCCGAGCTCGACGCGCAACCCTGAGCCCCCTTCTCCGTATCTCCCCCCGGCGCGCGGGAGGAGAACCGCCATGAATTCGCAATCCTTTGGTTTCGAGGCTCGATCCAGATTCCGTTGGGCCGCCTTCCTGGGGGCCGTGATCCTGTTGACGCTGACCGCCGGCTTCGTGCGGCGTTCTCACACCCGCCGCCGGGGCGCACCGGTCCGGGTCCACGGCCGCCGCCTGGCCCTCGGGCGGAGTGCGCTGGCGCCGATTTCCGGCGAGGAGAAAGGCGAGGAGGGGGGCGATGAGCACGCGCGCCTGCTGCGGTGGATCGAGAGCCGGCACCGCGCGGCGCCGGGGGTCGACTGGCGCGCCATCGAGGCGGCGAACCGCGAGGCGGCCCTGGCCCAGAGAGCGCTGCTGGCGAAGGCCGGTGGGCCGCGGCCGGTCTGGCACGAGCGGGGTCCGCTCAACATGGCCGGGGCCACGGCGACGACCGCCGTGCGCCCGGACGGCAAGACGCTGCTGATCGGGTCCCTCTCCGGCGGCGTCTTCAGCGGCGTTCCGGGAGCGCAGGCCTGGACGCCGCTCAACGACAGCTTCGGCCGGGCCTATCTCAAGGGGCTGGTGGTGGCCCCGGCGCCGGAGACCTGGGTGGCCGCCGCGGAGGCGGAGCTCGACTCGGCGGTGTACGTGAGCCGGAATCACGGCGCTACCTGGACGCGCGCCAAGGGGCTCGCCGGCATGTACGAGGTCGACGAGATGATCCAGGACGGCGGCGACCGCCGCACGCTCTATCTGCTGGGGGCGACCGAGAACGCCACCGCGGCACAGCGGTTTCTCGCCCGCTCGCGGGACGGCGGCTTCACCTTTCAGGTGCTGCAGAGCTGGGCTTATGAGGAGAAGCCGGGGATCTGGACCAGCCGCATCGGCGCCGGCCCGCTCTATCTGATGGTGGACGGGCAGCTCCAGGTCTCGACCGATCACGGCGCCAGCTTCTCGCCGCGCGGGGAGGCGATCGACCCGCGGCTCAACGTGGTCTATCTGCGCGGCTCGGAGGCCGGCGCTCCGACGCTCTATGCCGCGGCCGGCCAGGGCGGCTACTACCCCTCCGACCTCTACGCCTCGGACGACGGCGGCCTGACCTGGGAGAAGCGGTCCACGTTCGCATCTTCGCCCGTCAACCGCAACTCGTTCGCGGTTTCGATCACCAAGCCCGACCTGATCCTCTACGGCTTCGTGAATGCCATGCGCTCGGCCGACGGCGGCCGCAGCTTCGCGGCGATCAACGACTGGACCGAGTATTACCAGCATCCGGCCAGCAAGCTCCACGCCGACGTCCGCGGCCTCGACTTCTTTCTCTATGGCGGCCGGGAGACGCTGTTCCTCGGCAGCGACGGCGGCACCTATCAGTCGACCGACGGCGGCCTGACCGTGTCGAACCTGACCCTGAACGGCCTGAGGAACTCGGAGGTCTATGGCACCTGGAGCAGCGCCACGAACCCCGATCTGTTCGTGGCCGGCACGCAGGACCAGGGGTTCCAGGAGTCGTTGCCGGCCGGCGGCCGGCCCGGCGCGCCGCTCGACACCGTGCAGCGGTTCGGCGGCGACTACGGCAATCTGACCTCCGCCACCCACGACCTGACGAACGTCTTCACCGTCTATCCCGGCGCCCTTCTCGACTTCGCGCCGGTGGGGGAAACGTCGTCAGTCGTCTCCGTCCCGCTGCCGACGTCCGCCGGCGCCTTCTTCCAGGCGACGGCCGCCGACCCGGACGATCCGTCGACCGTCTACGTGGGGGGCGATCACATCTGGCGGATGACCCATGAGAGGGGAGACTATTTCGCGGAGAGCCAGTTTCCGCAGAGCTTCTCGTCAGACGAGGGGGACTTCGTCGTGGCGCTCGCCATCGCCCCTTCGGACCACCGCGTCTGGTACGCGGCGACGGCGGAAGGGCATCTCTGGTGGTCGCGCGACCACGGCGCCTCGTGGAGCGTCTCGGCCGCCGTGGAGCCCTTGTCCATCTATCAGGCCTTCAGTACCCTCCAGGTCTCGCCCGTCGATCCGCTCACCTGCTTCGCGGGGGGGGCCGGCTACAGCGCCTCCTCGGTGCTGGTGACCCACGACGGCGGCGCCTCCTGGTCCCCGTTCACCAAGGGGCTGCCGCCGACGCTCGTCTGGTCCCTCGCCTTCGACGGCACCGCGGCGCACACCCTCTACGCCGCGACCGATGCCGGCCCCTACGTGCTCAATGCCGCCAACTCCACCTGGAAGAGCCTGCTGGGCGGCGCCGCGCCGGTCGTCCCCTACACCAGCGTCGAAGCCGTCCCCGCCGCTCATCTCATGCGTTTCGGAACCTTCGGGCGCGGGGTGTGGGATTACGGGGTGCCGGGGGACCGGTAGGCATGAGCGATGCCAAACGAGCGACGGTCTACTTTGAAGCGGAGATCCACCGGGCCTTGCGGCTCAAGGCGGCTGCCAGCGATCGAACCGTCTCAGATCTGGTCAATGATGCCGTGAGGTCGGCGCTGATCGAAGACGCCGAGGACATCAACGCTTTCGAAGAGCGAGCAACAGATCCGGTCCTGGATTTCGAGGCTTTCGTGAGAGGGAGGAGAGTCTACGTCTGCGATGACTCCGGACCTGCGAACCGCCGCGCCACCAGCGGGAACAGCGCCCGCTTCCACCAGCGGGGGGCATAGAAGCGGCGCAGGGTATGGGCGGGGCTGGGGTTGCGGTCGAGGGTGCGGAGGATCCAGCGGTAGCCGAGGGCTCCGGCGCGGTCGTAGAGGAAGCGGTTGACGAAGCTGGTGCGCAGCGGCTGGCCGATCGTCTGCTCCCAGCGCCGGCGATAGGCTTCGACGGCGTCTTCCGCGGCCTGCACGGCGAGGCGGCCGGAGAGGATGGCGTAGCGGATGCCGAACCCCCAGAGGGCGTCCTGGATGCCGCCGGCCTCGCCGGTCCAGACCGTGCCGCCGGGCGAGCTCCGGCGGGGAGGCGCCGGCGGGCGGACGTTGCCGACGCCGCCGAAGCGCCGGGGGTCGCGCAGAGTGACCCCCACGCGCCGGCGGAAGAAGTCGACCGTGCGCTCCAGGTATTCGGACGCGCGCTCGAAGTCGCGAAAGATGCAGACCGCGAGCGTCGCCCGCCCGCCGGCGACCAAAAGATACCCGTAGCCGCCGGGGGCCAGCCGGTTGTCGATCACCGCGAAGCAGCCATCGGCGAGATCCGTCGTGAACAGGTAGCCGACCCCCAGGATGTCGGCGCGCCGGGGTCCCCAGGCGACGATGCCGCCGCTGTCCGCAGGGTCCTGCCGCACCGTCTCTCCGAAGCGGATCTCGACGCCGGCGGCGAGCGCCTGCTCCTTGAGCGCGTGATCGAGCGTGCCGGGCTCCGAGCCGCGGCGCACCAGGTAGTAGAAGGGGCGGCTGTCACGGAAGGTGTGCTCGTGGCCGTCGGGGCCGAAGACCACCTGCTCGCGGCACGGCGTCGCCTCGAAGGTGGGGGCGATCCCGATCTCGCCGAGCTCCTCGAGCACGTCGCCGTCGCGCGACCAGTTCTCGAGCCCCTGGAAGTCGCCGTGGAAGCGGGCGCCGACGTCCGCCTTGCGCTCGGAGACGACGACCGCGCGCCCGGCCCGGCGCGCGGCGAGGGCGGCCGAGAGCCCCGCCGGGCCGGCTCCCACCACGCTCAGCACGCCGGGATCTCTCGTCGCGATCGGCACGTCCCCCCCTGCGGTTTCTCAGGCTATGCCAACCCCGGAGGGCCGTCAACGATGCCGCTCCGAGGGGTGATACCCTCGCCGCCATGTTCGAATTCGAACGCAAGTACCAGCCCCTCCTGCCGCGCCGCGAGTTCCTCACCCGGGTCGCCGCCAGCGCCCTCTTCGGCCTCGCCATGGTCGTCCGTGTCGCTGCTGGCGGGGATGCTGGGCTATCACTTCCTCGAGAAGCTCGGCTGGCTCGACGCGTTCCTGAACGCCGCCATGCTGCTCGGCGGGATGGGGCCGCTCGAGCAGCCGAAGACGGACGCCGGCAAGCTCTTCGCGGGGCTCTACTCCCTCTATTCGGGGCTCGCCGTGCTGGTGATCGCCGGCGTCGTCTTCGCCCCCGTCTTCCACCGCTTCCTCCACCGTTTCCATCTCGAGGCGCCGCAGCCGGAGGGCGGCGACGACGACGAGGGGAAGGACGGGAAGGCGCAAGGCGAAGGGCAAAGCGAAGGGCTGAGCGGCGCGGGCTCCCGGAGCCCCGGAAGGCTGGTAGCATCGGCCGGCGTTCCAAAGGAGACGAGCCGATGCCCAGCCGCCGGGTCCCGTTGCGCCCCTTCCGATCGTCCTCGCCTTCGCCGGCCTCGGGCTGCGGGCCCTCTCTGCGGCCGCCGACCCCTGCACCGAGGCCGCCGAGCCGCGGCCGATCGAGCTGGCGGTCGACGCCACGGACGCGCCGCGCGGGATCTTCCATTCGCGCATGGTGATCCCCGCCGCCCCGGGGCCCCTCACCCTCGCCTATCCGAAGTGGATCCAGGGGGAGCACGCGCCGACCGGGCCGGTGATGCAGGTGGCGGGGTTCACGGTCTCGGCGGCGGGAAAAGAGCTCCCCTGGCACCGCGATCCGGCCGACATGTTCCTGGTCCACGTCGAGGTGCCGGCCGGCGCCGCGGCGGTCGAGGTCACCCTCGACTACCTGTCGCCCATCGAAGGGTTCGGCCTCGGCGGCTACGGCGAGACGCTGAACGCCACGCCGCACCTCGTGATCGTCGACTGGCACGACCTGCTGGTCTACCCCCTCGGCCGCCGGGACACCGAGGTGCCGGTGCGCGCCTCCCTGCGCCTGCCGGCCGGCTGGCAGTGGGACACGGCGCTCCGCCGCGTGCGCTCCGCCGGCGCCCCGAAGGGCGGCGCCGTCGCCTTCGCCCCCGTCTCCCTCTATACGCTGATCGACTCGCCGGTGCTCGCCGGGGAGATCTTCCGCACGGTCGAGCTCGCCGGCGGCGAGTCGCCGGTCCACGTCAGCTTCGCCGCCGACCGGCAGTCGGCGCTGGCGCTCCCCGAGGCGCGCGTCGCCGCCCTGAAGCGGGTGCCGGCCGAGGCGCTGGCGCTGTTCGGCGCCCATCACTACCAGTCCTACCGCTGGCTGGTGGCGATGGGGGACACGATGGACCACAACGGCCTCGAGCACCACCAGTCGAGCGACGACCGCGGCGAGGCCGGGCTGGTCACCGACGACGCGCTCCTGCTGCGCTGGGCGACCCTGCTGCCGCACGAGTACGTCCACTCCTGGAACGGCAAGTACCGGCGCCCGGCCGGGCTCGCCGTCCGCGACACGCAGCAGGCGCTCGACACCGAGCTGCTCTGGGTCTACGAGGGATTGACCCGCTACCTCGGCGACTTCCTGCTGACCACGCGGAGCGGCCTGCGCACGCTCGAGCAGAGCCGCGACTTCGAGGCCTGGATCGCCGCCACCGCGGAGCACAACCGCCCCGGCCGCAAGTGGCGGCCGCTGGTCGACACGGCGCGCTCGGTCTGGATGCTCTCCGGCGCCCCCACCGCCTGGAACTCCTACCGCCGCACCCTCGACTACTACGACGAGTCGTCGCTGATCTGGCTCGAGGCCGACGCCGTGATCCGCGAGAAGAGCGGCGGCGCGCGCTCGCTCGACGACTTCTGCCGCTCCTTCTTCGGCGGCGAGTCGTCGACGCCGCCGGCGGTGGTCCCCTACACGGTGGACGACGTCTACGCCGCCCTCGCCAAGGTGACCCCCTACGATTGGAAAGGTTTTTTCGCCCAGCGGATCTACGCCGTGGCGCCGCAGGCGCCGCTCGGGGGCCTCGCGGCGGCGGGGTGGCGGCTGGTCTACAACGAGCAGCCGAACACCTACCAGAAGGCGCGCGCCGAGACCAACAAGCAGGTCGACGAGAGCTTCTCCGTGGGGCTCTGGGTGCGCACCGACGGCACGGTGGACGACGTCGTCCTCGGCTCGCCGGCCTGGGAGGCGGGGCTCGGGCCGGGGATGAAGCTGGTCGCCGTCGGCGGCCGGGCGTGGACCCCCGACGTCCTCCCCGAGGAGATCCGCGCCGCCAAGGGCGCCAAGGGGACCACGTCGCCGATCGAGATCACCGCCCAGCAGGGGGACGTCGTCCGGACCTTCCGCGTGGCCTACCACGACGGCGAGCGCCACCCGCACCTCGAGCGCGACGCCATGCACCCGGACCTGCTGGGGGCGATCCTGGCGCCGAAGACCTGGTGAGGGGGGGTACCAGGGACAGCAGGGACCTCAGGGGACTCCAGGGAGCTTGAAGCTCGCCTCCTACGGTCCCTGTTGTCCCTGCTGTCTCTTTCGTCCCTGGTTCAGCCGCCGCCTGCCGCTTCACCACCAGCACCGTGGTGTCGTCCGCCGGAGCGCCCTCCTCGCGGCGGTAGGCCTTCCAGTCCGCGAACAGGGCCTCCAGGATCTCGGCCGCCGAGCGGTCCCGCGCGCGAGGTGCGCAGGAGGTCGCGCGGGCGCTCGTAGCCGTAGGCGTTGTCCGCGCGGGTCGGTGGCCTCGAAGAGGCCGTCGGAGCAGAAGACGAGGGCGCCGCCGGGAGGGATCGGAACGCCAGGTCGGCGTAGGTGCGCGGCGGCCCGGAGCCGAGGGGGAGGCCGGGGAGGTCGATCTCCTTCACCTCGCCGCCGGGGGTGAGGAGGAGCGGGAAGGGGTGGCCGGCGTTGGCGAGCAGCGCCTCGCCGGTCCGCGGGTCGAGGCGCACCACGGCGAGCGAGGTGAAGTTGCGGCGCGCGCCGCCGCGGCGGATCACGCGGTCGACGCCGCGTAGCACCGCGGAGGGAAGCTGGCCGGCGCCGATCGTGCCGGTCAGCGCGGCGCTCGTCATCGCCTGCACGATGGCGCAGGAGAAGCCATGGCCGGCCACGTCGCCGGCGGCGATCCAGAGGTCCCCCGCCTCGTCGGTCAGGAAGTCGTAGAGGTCGCCGCCGGCCTCGGTCGCGAGGAGAGAGGGGACCTGGATCTCCCACCCGGGGATCGCCGGCGTCGCTGGCAGCAGCTCGCGCTGCATCCGCGCCAGCAGGTCCATCTCGTGGCTCAGCCGCCGCTCCTCCTTGAGCCGGCGGATGAAGGCGGGCTGGCGAAGGCGTTCGCGCTCCACCCATTCGGGGCGCCGCAGCCCCACGAAGCCAAGGACCAGGAGGAGCAGGGGGAAACCGGCGGTCAGCGCGAAGGTGGGGAGCCACGCGAGATGGAGGGCCGAGAAGGCCGCCGCCGGCAGCACCCAGACGCAGATCCCCGCGGTGAGCAGGGCGACGAGGCCGGCGCGGCGGGTGGCGAGCACCAGGAGCGCGGCGACCGGGAGATCGGCGGCCACGGTCCAGCCGGCCGGGTGCAGCCGACGAAGGGAAGGGCGAGGCCGGCGGCGAGCACGCGGCCACGGGGCCCAGCGGGCCCGCGGGCAGGTAGCGCTGGGTGAGCGCCACGGCGATGCCGGCTCCCGACGCGAACATGACGCCGTTGGCGAACGGGCTGGAGTCCCTGAAGAGGGGGAGGGGGAGGCTTGGGTCGTCCGCCCAGACGCCGGGAAGGCGCGCGGCGAGGGCGAAAGCGGCGAGCCGGACGCCGGCGGCGAGCGCCCCGAAAGCGAGGCCGGCGAGCAGCGCTTGGCGGCCGCGCGGTCCGAGGCGGCCGGTGCGCCGGGCGTCGGGGCCGAGGGCCGCGTCGGGCTGTACCGCGCGCAGGAACGAATCGGCGGTCGACCAGAGCACGAAGTCCCAGAGGACCGTGATGATGGAGCCGGCTGAGGAGGGCGGCTCCCACCCAGCTGGGGTCGGCCGCCAGGACGACGGGGTCCCAGACGGCGAGCAGGAACGCGGCGATCGCGGCGCCGTTGATGAAATCGATCCGCCGCTGGAAGAGCAGCCGGAGAAAGAAGTAGAGGGCGGTGCAGACCCCGAGGGCGCCCGTGAGCGTCACCAGGACGATCTCGGCCACCTCGGGTGCTCTCCCCCCTTTTTCCTCCTCGGCGAGCTCCCGGCTGAAGAGGATCGTCCCTTCGCTGGTCAAGGTCGAGGCGACGACCCTTTGCGGCGGCACGCTGCCGGAAGCGGATAGACGGTGATCCCCGCCTTCCACGACGTGGGGGGGCCACCGGCCCCGAGCCGTTCCCCGGAGCGGACCAGCAGCCGCGCCAGGGCCTCCTGCTCGGGGGGCGATGACCGGGACTTTGCCCCTCCAATCTCCGTCTTGTCGTTTTTCGGCTTCGTCCCCAGCGGAGGCTCGCGGCTCGCCGCCGGGAGGAGCTCGACGATCAGCTCCTGCCGCTTCCCCGAGGCCAGCGCGGCCCACTGCCGCACCTCGACCACCAGGCCGCCGCCCAATCGCTGACCGCATCGGCGGCCCGCGGAGAGCCCGTCGAGGCGCCTCCGCTGCGGGCCGCGGCCTTGTCGTGAACCTTCAACTCCAGCCGCGGCTCGCCGGGCTCGAGCCGGGCTCCCGCCTCGCGCGCCAGCTCCCGGTAGCGCTCGACGAAGAAACGCTTCTCCGGCAGCGGTCCGCTCCGCCACTCCGGCAGCCACGCCCGCGCCATCCCCACCGCCGCCGCCAGGGCGAGGGCGCCGAGGGCGAGCAGAGCGAGAAGGCGGAGCGGTGGGCGGCTGGGAGTCATGATCTCCCTGATACGTTGTCACGAAGCCATGAGTTGCGCGGCCCGGAACCGGCGGTTTGCTAGAATCCGCCTTTCGCTGTCGCCGCTCAACCTCGAATCGGGAAATCCGTGACCCTATGAGCCTGAAGATAGCCTGAAGATCCGTCCTCTTCTCCTCGCCGTCCTCGCCGTCCTCTCCTTCGTGGCCTGCGGGACGCTCGCTCGCCGCTCCTTGCCCAGGCCCCGAGGAAGCTGATCATCCTCGGCTTCGACGGCGCGGACGCCAAGCTGACCCAGAAGTACATGGACGAGGGGAAGCTGCCGAACCTCGCGAAGCTGCGCGCCCTCCGGGGGATTCTCGCCGCTGCGCCCGACCATCCCCTCGCAGACGCCGGTCTCGTGGTCGACCTTCTCGACCGGCCTGAACCCGGGGCGGCACGGCGTCTTCGACTTCCTGAAGCGCGACCCGAAGACCTACCGCCCCGACTTCGCCGCGGCCGAGAAGGGGAAGGAGACCTTCCCTGTTCGGCAAGAACAACGGCATGATCCTGGGCCTGATCGCGGCCGTCGTCGTGGCCCTCGTGCTGGTGCTGCTGCTCAAGCTCTTCCGCCTGCGCTGGCCGGTGGCGGCGGCGGTCGCCGGGGTGCTCGCGATCGCGGCGGGGATCGGCGCCGGGGTGGCGGCGGGGATGGTGCTGCCGGAGTCGCGGCCGATCGCGATCAACGACAACCAGAAGGGGGACACCTTCTGGAAGCTCCTCGGCCACGCCGGCAAGCGGGTGCGGGTGATGCGCATTCCGGTCACCTTCCCGCCCAAGGAGTTCGAGCACGGCGAGCTCCTCTCCGGCCTCGGCGTGCCGGATCTGTCGGCACGGATCGGCAAGCCGTTCTATTTCACCTCCGAGCTCTTCTTCACCCCCAAGGGGGGCGGCGACTTCCGCGTCGAGGTGGTGGAGCTGGTCGACAACGAGGGAGCGATCGAGACCGAGATCAAGGAGGTCCCGAACGAGCTGTTCCCGAGAAGGGGACCGCCGCCGAGAACGCGGACACCGAGCACGTCAAGATCCCGATGACCCTCACCGTCCCCGCCGACCGCAAGAGCCTGCGCATCCAGGACTGGGAGGCCAGGGCACCACCCTGAAGGTCGGCGAGTGGAGCAACTGGGCGCACTTCACCTTCCCGTTCAATCCGCTGATCAAGGTGCACGGCATCGGCCGCTTCAAGCTGATGGCGCTCGACCCGGAGATCAAGCTCTACCTGTCGCCGATCGACTTCGACCCCGAGCGCCTGCCGCCGGGCTTCGACGTCACCACGCCGGCGAGCTTCGTCCACGACCTCACCCGCCAGCACGGCCTGTTCAAGACCCGCGGCTACGGGATCATCGACGCCTGGTCGCTGACCAGCGGCACCGCCGACGAGCAGACCTTCCTCGACGACGTCCATCAGACGGTCGACAAGGAGAAGCAGATCTTCACCGGCGCGCTCGCCGAGAACGACTGGGACGTGCTCGTCCACTACTTCGAGTTCACCGACCGCGTGCGGCGCAGCTGATGTTCCGCTTCCTCGACCCCAAGCATCCGCTCTACACGGCGGAAGGGGCGGCGAAGTGGGGGCCCTGGGTCGAGCAGGCGTACATCGACATGGACAAGATCGTCGGCGAGGCGATGGCGAAACGGCCGGACGCCGCCCTGATGGTCCTCTCGGACCACGGCTTCGCCTCCTTCCGCCGCGGCATGAACTACAACACCTGGCTGGTGCAGAACGGCTTCATGACGCTGACCGGCCAGGACGCCAAGCGCAAGAACCTCGAGGACCTCTTCGAGCAGGGGCAGTTCCCTGTCAACGTCGACTCGTCGAAGACCAAGGCCTACGCCCTCGGTCTCGGGCAGATCTACATCAACGAGGCGGGTCGGGAAGGGAAGGGGATCGTCAAGCCGGGCGAGGACTACAAGACGGTCGCGGCGCAGATCAAGAGCCGGGCTCGAGGCCTACATCGACCCCGAGACCGGCGAGCACCCGGTGGCCCACGTCTTCACCCGCGACGAGGCTTACGCCGGCGTCTACGACCCGGTGCTGATCCCCGACCTCATCCCGTCGAACAACGAGGGGTACCGCGTCGGCTGGCAGGACAGCCTGGGCGGCATCGCCAAGGCGATCGTCGAGCCCAACACCGAGATCTGGAGCGGCGACCACTTGCTCGGTCTATCCCGAGCTGGTGAAGGGGATCCTGTTCAGCAGCTTCAAGCTGCGCGTCGCCGACGGCGCCTACATGGGGGACGTGATGCCCACCATCCTCGACCTCTACAGCGTCAAGCCGACGACCAATCTGGATGGCAAGAGTCTGCTTGGTGAAGTGAGAGCTGTACGGAGACGAGCGATTTCGCAGGGGCGGGGCTCGTCCCGCCCGGGTGGGGGCCGGCCAGGACGCGGCAACCGATCTCGCAGGGTGCTTTTTTCCTCCCCGTACTCGGGGGAGGTCAGGAGGGGTGCTCGCAGGCCGAACGTTTCCTCTGGTTGGGAGGTTGCGAACCCCCTCCGGCCTCCCCCGAGTACGGGGGAGGAGAAAAGTTTCGCTCGGTCAGCTCACGACTCCGGCCGGCCCCCACTGGGCGGGGACTTGTCCCCGCCCCTACGTTTGCCATACCGGATTTTCAGAACAAGGGCGAGAGTGCCGAAAGCATCAATCGCAGCCCCCGCCGTCATCGAGGCGGCCGGCAACAAACAGAAGCGGATCGAGGAGTGCGCAGGCCGGGTCGATTCCGGGCGCGCAGGAGTCAGCGTGGCGCGCATGGTCTCGCCCCAGGAATGGAGGAGGAAGAGCCCGGGCGGCGCCCGCAGTTCGAGGAGATCACCGTCGTCCTCAAGGGGATGCTGCGCGTCGAGCACGAAGAGGGAGGCTCGCTCGACGTGCGCGCGCGGGTCAGGCCGTGGTCAGCGCGCCGGGCGAATGGGTGCGCTACAGCAGCCCCGAGCCCGGAGGCGCCGAGTACGTCGCCGTCTGCCTGCCGGCCTTCTCGCCGGATACGGTGCACCGGGATTCGTAGTGCTCTAGGACTTCGAGCCAGTTCTCGATCCTCAACGTCGGATCGATCCCTTCGAGGTCGGAGTAGATCCGGTCGGCGCTGACCAGGGTGCACCCTTCCGTGATCGCCGTGGCGGCCATCATGAGGTCCACGTTGTGGGCCTTGCTGGCCTTCTTGCTCAACTGGCGGCGCTCCCGCAGCCGCGCCTTCAGGGTTCCAAACAGCCGCGCGGCCTCCGGAGTCAGCGGCAGCAGAGAAAAGTGACTCTGGGCGGCGGAGATCCTGCGCCGGATCGCAGGTTTCAGTTCCTCCGGAGCGTTGGCCCATCCATACTCCAGCTCGTAGAGCGAGAGGATGGAGATGACGACGAGGTCGGCGTTGCTGAGGGATGCAATCCGACGGGCGATCTTCGCGTGGCCTGAAGATCCCGGCTCGTAGAAGTCGGAGAGACTGTCCGAGTCGAGCAGGTAGAGCATCAGTGCTCGTCAGACGGCTCGTCGTGCGGGAAACGGAAATTCTGCCGGAACTCCCGCCGGTCCGCGTCGAAGTCCCTGGCGGCGCTGCCGAGAGAGAACGCCTGGCTCTCGACCCTCTCCACCAGTTGCGCCCAACGCGACGGCGTAGCCTCCGCCGGTGCGGCAGGCGAGCCCGCGAGCGCGGCCTCGACGGCACGGGAGACGAAGGCATCGCGATCGGGAAGCTGGCGGACCCGCTCGGCGATCTCGTCGGGGAGAGTGATGGTGATCTTCATCCTGGGCCTCGGGAGAGATTCTAACCCAACCCAAAACCCGGCGGCCACGCGGCCGCCGGGTTTGGACCATCCTTACTTCATCTCACTCTACGGCTGCCAGGTGTCGCTGCGGGTCCCGGCGCCCGTGGTCGGCACGGTGTAGCTGCGGTTGCTGCCCCCCTCGTAGGTGGTGGTGGCGCCCTGCTTCCAGATGTACTTGTACTGGATGGCGGCCCCCTTGCTGGCGAAGAAGAAGGCCGGGCCGCTCCACTGGCTGCTGCTCACGTAGTTGAGCTTGACGGCCTTGGTGGTGTCCCAGCTGCCGAGCTCGGGGACGCTGCCGACAACGTAGAGGTCCTGGCCGACCACGGTCGTGAAGCCGTTGACGGTGAAGTCGACCCGGATCGCCTCGGACGCGGTGCAGGGGCGGGCGGCGAGGATCAGCGTCGAGCGGGCCTGGACGCCGTAGGTGGTGCCGGCCATCTTGGCGAGCGGCTGCGAGTTCCAGACCGAAACCGTGGGGTCGTAATAGACGTTCCCCGTCCCCTCGGCCCAGTCGGCGGTGTCGGCCAACAGATACCAGCACTTGCTGTTGGGGGCGGTGGGGATGGTGAAGGTGAGGTTCCCGAAGTAGGCGTTCGAGGCGATGTAGAGGTCGGGGGCGTCCGCCGACCCGCCGGTCTCGGAGCTCGAGCCGTCGATCAGCCAGGCGAGCGAGTGGGAAGTCGAGGTCCAGTCCGGGGTGTCCGGCGTGGTGCCGTGCCAGGCGAGGTCCTTGTAGCCGTCGCCGTCGTGGTCGGCCCCCGCCACGTCGACCGACCGCCGCAGGCCGGGGTGGGCCTTGCGGAAGGCGATCATCTTGCGGAAGAAGTCGTAGGTCTTCTGATTGGTCGCCTGCAGGCTCCAGTCGATCCAGCCGCAGGAGTTGTCGGCCATGTAGCCGTTGTTGTTGCCGCTCTGCGTGCGCCGGAACTCGTCGCCGGCGAGGATCATCGGCGAGCCGAAGTCGACCAGCATCTGGGTGGCGAAGTTGCGGATCTGCCGCCGGCGCAGCACCTCGTCGCCGCCGCTGTCCCAGCTCAGGTTGGTGTCGTTGCCGCTCGAGGCGTCGGCGCCCGTGGGGTTGCAGGGGCCGGTGCCGTTCTGCTTGGTGTTGTAGGTCACCAGGTCATTGAGCGTGAAGCCGTCGTGGGTGGTCACCAGGTTGACCGTCTCGGGGGGCGTCGCGAACCCCGACCAGGTGCCGGTGATCGAGGCGCCGAGGCTCCCCACCTGGCTGTTGTCCCCCTTCATGTACTGCCGCTGGTTGTCGCGGTAGGAGCCGTTCCACTCGGACCAGCCGGAGGGGAACTGGCCGACGCCGAAGCCGGAGGTGTCCCACGGCTCGGCGACCACCTTGAAGCCGTTGGCCGAGGCGGTCGAGGCGATCTGCACCAGGGTGGTGGCGCTGGGGTTGAAATCCCGCCCGTCCGTCCCTTCGCGCCCGAGCTCGTAGGCGAGGTCGAAGCGGAAGCCGTCGACGTGCATGGTGTTCGCCCAGTAGGTCAGGCTGTCGAGGATCAGGTTGCGCACCGGCGCGCGGCTGGCGTTCAGGTTGTTGCCGGTGCCGGTCGAATCCCAATAACAGGTCTTGTCGTCGGCGAGGGTGTAGTAGCTCGCGTTGTCGAGGCCGCGCAGGCTCATGTAACGAACCGCGTTCCCGGAGCAGGCTCCTCCCTCCCAGGTGTGATTGAACACGACGTCGAGCCAGACCTCGATCCCCTGGGCGTGGAGCGCCTTGACCATGTCCTTGAACTTGGTGACCTGCTCGCCCGCCACGTACGAGCAGGAGGTCATGTCGGTGCACAGGTACTCGCGGTTGGGGGCGAAGAACTGGGTGGTCATGTACCCCCAGTAGTTCACGCGGTCGGCGGTGGCGCCCCCCACCGGGTCGTCGTACTGCGGGTACTCGTGGATCGGCATCAGCTCGACGGCGGTGACGCCGAGGGTCTTGAAGTAGGCGGCCTTCGAGGCGAAGCCGTCGTAGGTGCCGCGCTGGGCGAGCGTCACCGTCGAGTCGTTCTTGGTGAAGCCGCGCAGGTGGACCTCGTAGGAGATCGAGTCCTTCATCGCCACGTTCGGCTTGACGTCGCCGGTCCAGTTGTAGGTGTCGCTGACCACGATCGACTTCGGCATCGCCCCGGCGCTGTCGACGTTGGCGTAGGTCGCCGTGCCGCCGAGGATCGCCGTCGAGTAGTGGCCGCTCACCCGCGCCGGCTCGCCGGTCACCGCCTTGGCGTAGGGGTCGGTCAGCAGCTTGTTGGGATTGAAGCGGTTGCCGTTGACGTCGGCGTAAGAGACCAGGCCGAGCCCGCTCCCCGGCGTCCAGCTCGCGTTGTAGGTCCAGTTGGGACCCCAGGCGCGATAGCCGTAGAGAGTGCCGGCGCCGAGCCCGGCGACGGTGACCGTCCAGATGTGGTTCGGCACGTCGGTCTGGGTGAGCGAGTAGGTGGCGCTCGGCGTCGAGGCGGTGGCGGTCGCGAAGATCCACACCTCGATGCGGGTGGCATTCGCCGAGTAGATGGCGAACTGCACGCTGCCGCCGACGATCGTGGCGCCGAGCGGCGTGGTGGCCGCGGCGGGGCGGACGGCCCACAGCGCGAGGACGAGCGAGAGGAACAGGATGGGACGGGAAAGCGTACGGCTTGTAAAGGCGGAGCGCATAAGGTTTTCTCCTGATTCGAGGGACGGGAAGCGCTGAGCGGAAGGGTCGCGGGGACGGGGAAGCACTCCTCGTCTCGCGACATATCGACGTTCAGCGATAACCATTGTACTTCCTGGCCTCTGCATTCGATTGCTCAGTCAGTGAGCAGGTTCCCGATCGAGGAGGGGAGCGATTTTCCGTTTCTAGGAAATCGCAGGAAAATTCTGGCGCTTGACAATGTGGCCACTGGTGGCTACATTAGCTTCCATGAAGGAGGTAGGAATCCGTGAGCTCAAGAACCGACTCAGCGAATACGTCCGGCTGGTCCGGGAAGGGGAGGTCGTCATGGTGACCGATCGGGGAGAGGTGGTGGCGGAGCTGCGTCCGCCGGCGGCGTCGACGGAGCTGCTCGAGAGCTATCCGGGGCTCGCGGATCTCGTGCGGCGCGGGGTGGTCCGCCTGCCGGCCGAGCCGCACCGCCCGGGGCTCTACCCGCGCCAGCGGCCGGTGGCCCCGGCCGGCACCGCCGCGCGGCTGCT
Organism: uncultured Acidobacteriota bacterium; assembly: GCA_963756595.1. Taxonomy (GTDB): domain Bacteria; phylum Acidobacteriota; class Thermoanaerobaculia; order Multivoradales; family UBA5704; genus DATARR01. The sequence goes on along the minus strand of CAVWOZ010000056.1, from coordinate 151,370 downwards.
CGACGAGGAGCGGGAGGAGCGCCGGTGAACCTCTACGCGGAATCGAGCGCGGTGCTCGCCTGGCTGTTCGAGGAGGAGGCCGCGGCGGCGGTCGGCGAGGCTTTCGACCAGGCAGAGGGGGTGGTGGCCTCGGAGCTCACGCTCGTCGAGTGCGAGCGGGCGCTGGTGCGCGCCCGCACCGCCGGGCTGCTCTCCGAGATCGAGGCGGCCCGGCGGCGGGCCCTCCTCACCGCGGCGGCGGCCCACTGGATGTTCCTCAAGCTCGACCGCGAGGTCCTCGAGCGGGCCCGGCGGCGCTTCCCGGCCGAGCCGCTACGCACCCTCGACGCCCTCCACGTGGCGAGCGCCCTCGCCGCCCAGGCGGCGATCCACGACCTCGTCCTGCTGAGCCTCGACCACCGCGTGCGGGAGAACGCCGTGGCGCTCGGCTTCGACGTCCTCCCCCGCTGATCCCCTGCCGCCAAGCGGATGTCGGAAAAAGATCTGCGGGCCCTGCTCGCCTACCTTCGCGCCAATGCGCCGGCCTTTCCGCTCGCCGAGCTGCGCGCGGAGATGGCGAAGGCCGGTCACGCGCCGGCGGAGGTCGAGCGGGCGGTCGCCGTCTTCGAGGGGCGGGCCCGCCCGCCCGAGAAGCCCGCCTGGCCGCTCGCCCTCGCCGTGGCGCTGGCCGATCTCGCCCTGGTCTGGCTCTGGGTCGTCCTGTTCCGGCAGCACGGCACCGGACGGGTGTCCTGCGCGGGGGCCGTGCTGCTGCCCATCGTCTACCTGGTGGAGATCTTCGGCGGCCTCGCCCTCCTCGCCGGAGGGCGGGACCGCTGGGGGCGCGTGCTGCTGCTCGGCGTGCTCCTCTTCCTGGTGGTGGGGCTGGTGATCCTGAGCGCGATCGCCGGCAAGTGGCTGTCCGGCCTGTCGCACTGACCCTCGCCCGGAGGTCAGGCCTTGACGAAGCGCTTGACGAACGCGAGCGCCGTCTCGGCGACCTCTCGCCAGCCGTTGTCGATGGTCAGCGCGTGCCCGCGGTCGGGCATCTCGATGATCTCGGTCACGCCGGGGTTGCGCTGCTGCTGCTTGAACGAGGCGTTGGCGATCGCCCAGCGGCACGGTGTGGTCCTTCTCGCCGGAGAGGATCAGCAGCGGCCCGCGCTCCGGGTTCTCGGTGTCGACCTTCACCTCCGTCCAGGGATTGAGGTTGGCGGTCGCCGCCTGGAAGAGCGGCGCGCCGGACGCCGGCACGGCGAACGTCTCATACAGCTCCTGCGCCTCCTCCTCGCTGACGGCGTTGGCGAAGGCGTAGCGGAACTGCTCGAAGGTGAGCGGGATCGCGCGATTGCGGTTGGCCGGGTTGCCGAGCACCGGCCACGCGGACTTGAGCGCCGAGAACGGCAGCGGCAGCACGCCGCGGAACGGCGCCGGGTCGATCGGCACGGTCGCCGCGGACAGTCCGCGTCCGGCGAGGATCTGCGCGAGCAGGCCGCCGAACGAGTGGCCGATGATGGCCGGCTTCTTCGTCAGCCCGCGGATGATCTCGTCGAAGTGGTCCGCGACCTGGCCGACCGTCTTGTGCGCGAACACCTCCGGGTTCGCGTTCGCCTCCTCGACGTCTCCGGATCGTCGGGCCAGCCGGGCGTGAGCGCGGTGTAGCCGGCCTCCTCGAACACCGTGGCCCAGCGTCCCAGCTGCTCGGCAGCAGCCACAGGCCGTGGACGAAGACGACCGGCTGCTGCCCGTCGCGTTGGCGCGCTCGACCTGCTGCTCTCGTGCTCGGTGATCGTCAGCGGCGTGGTCGGCGACTCGGTGGACGGCATGCTCATGATCGGGGGCTCCGGTGCGGCGCCGGCGCGCCGCGGTCAGGGTGTCGGGAATCTATCTTCGAGGGTGACTGTCCACGGCATGAAGATAGGCCGCGCGCCCGGACTGGCACATCCACAGATCGGAGGGTTTTTCGCTACCACCATCGTGGTACGGGTCGCCAGGAGGTTCGTTCCTCAAGAATTGGCAATCCTGGGGGCTCCTGCGAGATCAGTTGCCGACGCCCCGCAGGCCCTAACCCAGGCGGGGACAAGCCCCGCCACTACGTTAGGAACTTGAAGACCAAAAGGGCCTGCCCTGCGAGGCTGGGAGGAAGTAGCAACAAGAGTACGCTATGCCCATGACAACCATCATTGACAAAGCGGGTCGAGTGGCCATCCCTGCCGAGTTGCGGCAGCGCCTTGGCTTCACGGCCGGCACCGAGTTGGAGATGGTGATTGAGGGCTTCTCCCTTCGCCTTGTCCGAGCGGTGACTGGCCCTGATCTCGTCCGTCGCGGCAAACGCCTCATCGCCAAGCCGCAAGCGGCGGAGGAAATCGACGTTGCTCGAGTGATCGAAGAGGAACGCGACCGGTTGCCGGGCTGACCGTCCTCGCGGATCGCCGGAGGGGGCGTGGACAAGCCCGGTCGGGTAAGAGAAGGAAGGAAAATGGTGGAGCAGAAGGGACTCGAACCCTCGACCCCCACGTTGCGAACGTGGTGCTCTCCCAGCTCAGCTACTGCCCCACGGTGCTGGAGGGCGGTATTGTACGCGGGGGTGCCGGTGGGGGCAAGGCCGGCGTTTCCTGGGGGCCTTCGGGGGCCAGCAGGCCGGCGATCGAGAGGGGGCCGAGGGTCCTCGCGCGGAGGGTGGCGAGGTCGCCGATCAGCTGATCTGGAGGCGGGGGGCGATCTCCCCTCCCACCAGCTCGGCGCCGCGCCGGGCGCGGTGGTCGTAGGCGGCGAGCACCTCCTCGACGCCGATGCGCTGCGGGTCGCGGGCGAGGGCGTAGCCGTGATCCCCCACCAACTGCAGGAGACCCTGCGCCGCCACCGGGCGCAGGATGCGCTCGAGCTCGGTGGTGGGCAGGCAGAGGCGGTCGGCGAGCGCCTCGCGGGAGAGCGGCGGCTCGCCGCGGTCGAATCGCTGGGCGATCAGCGCCAGGCTGGCGAGCCCCACCCAGGCCGCCTCGACCGGCGGGTGGCGGCGCAGCCCCTTGGCGAGGAGCGAGAAGTGCTGGGCCGTGTAGGTCGCCACGGCGCCGAACAGGATGATCGTCCAGGTGAGGTCGATAGAGATCATGAAGAGGAGCGCGAAGGCGTAGCTGCCGTAGACGATGCTGACGTTCCTGAACACCTCGACGTAGGTGCCGAAGCTTTCGCGCAGGATCTCGAGCAGGATGCCGGCGAGCAGCCCGCCGGCGAGGGCGCTGCGCAGCTTGACGCTGGTGTACGGCACCCGCCAGTAGAGGATGGTGAAGCCCGGGGCGGTGGCGGCGAAGGGGAGCGCGTCGAGCGGAGTTCCTCGTTCGCCGCGCCCAACGGCGTGTGGCGCAGCCCGCTAGGGCTCGAGAAGGTGGCGCAGACCAGCAGCGGCCCCCAGAAGATCAGCAGCAGGAAGGAGACCAGCCGCGCCCGCACCGGCCGCCGGCGCGACACGTTCCAGATCTTGTTGAAGGTCTCCTCGACCGTCGCGAACAAATAGAGGGTGGTGACGAAGAAGGCGATCACCCCGGCGCCGTGGATGGTCGCCGCCTGGTCGACGAACTCGGAGATGGCGTCGACCACGCTCTTGTCCGAGTAGGGGAGGATCTGCACGAAGATCTCGAGGCTGCGCTGCGGGTACTGGCTGAACACCCGGGCGCCCACGAAGGAGAGGGCGGTGAGCAGCGGGATCAGCGAGAGGACGGTGACGAAGGCGAGCGCCGAGGCGGTGAGCAGCAGGCCGTCCTCGTAGGTCACCCGGAAGGCGAGGTGGAAGTAGCGGGCGAGCTTGCCGAGGAACGAGGGGCCGCCGTCGTCGCGCCGCCGCGGGTGGGCGGCGATCGTCTGGTCGAGGTCTACCACGGCAGGGTGAGTCTAGCACCGGGCTCCGGGAGGAAGGCGGCACGATTTCTGCTACACCTTCTTCACCTATGCCCCTGCCGGATGCCCGGCAGATCCAGGAGTAAGATCGAGGTTCCTTTCAGATACCGGAGGCCAGGCCATGGCAGACATCAAGTCGGAGATTCAGGACGGCGCCGAAACGGCACGTGACGCGGTGGTGGACGGTGTGGATGCGGCGCGCAGACCTTCCAGAAGCTGGGCGACCAGGCCCAGGACACCTTCAAGACGGCGCAGGACACCTACGCGAAGGTGACCGATCAGGTGCAGGACCGCTACAAGAAGGTCTCCCACGACGTCCGCCGCGGGGCCGAGCGGGCTCAGAAGGAGATCCGGCGCGGCGCCGAGAAGGCGCGCGAGACCTATGGCGACGTCACCGAGAAGGCGCAGAAGCGCTACGCCCGGGTGCGCTCGGAGGCCGGCAACGTGTCGCGCGAGGTCAGCCTCTACGTGCGCGGACAAAGTTCCAAGGCGGTGCTGATCGCCGCCGGCGTCGGCTTCCTGCTCGGCCTGGTCGTCCGCGGCCGCCGCTCCGAGGAAGAGTAGAGACAACCGGGGGGGCGCCGCCTGAGCGCCCCCGCTTTCGCATACCGTTTCGACAGGAGGAGACGCGACGATGGAGATCCTCGAGCGGGAGTCGTTCGCCGAAGGGCTGATCGACGACCTGGTGCCGGAAGGACTGGAATGGGAGCGGCTGGTGGTGCGGTATCCGATCCCGGCGATGCTGGTGGCCGCGGCGGGCGGGTTCTTCATCGGCCGGCGGCACGGGCGGGAGATCGTGGCCGCGCTGTCGGCCTTCGTCTCCTCGGAGCTGTCGCGCAACGTCACCCAGATGCTCTACCAGGAGCGCGAGTCAGACTGCGCGCGACCTCCACATCTCGGACGTCCACTTCGGACCCCCTCACCTGCCGCGGGTGGCGGAGGGGGTCCTCGAATTCCTCGGCGTCAAGCGGCCGGACCTCGTCGTCGTCTCGGGCGACCTGACCCAGCGCGCCAAGCCGGAGCAGTTCCGGCAGGCCCGCGCCTTCGTCGACCGCATCGAGGCGCTCGGCCTCCCCACCCTCACCGTGCCGGGGAACCACGACGTCCCCCTCTACCGGATCGGCGAGCGGATCTTCAATCCCTTCGGCTGCTACAAGAAGTATTTCGCGGCGGAGCTCGAGCCGACGTACCGCGACGACGAGTTGCTGGTGGTCGGCATCAACACCGCCTTCGGCTGGACGTTCAAGGACGGCCGCATCACCACGCGGCGGCTGCTCGAGGTGGAGAAGGTGCTGCGCGCCACGCCGGAGAGCGTGCTCAAGGTGGTCGTCGCCCACCACCACATGATCCCGCCGCCGAACTTCGGCACCCAGCGGGTGCTCGCCAACGCCTACGAGGCGATCGACCTCTTCTCGAGCGCCGGCGTCGACCTGATCCTCTCGGGGCACCTCCACCAGGCCTACATCGGCAACTCCGAGGAGTTCTACCCCAAGGGGCGGCCGCCGGTCGTCATCCTCCATTCGGGGACGACGACCTCGAACCGCGGCCGCGGCGGCGAGCGGGAGGCCAACACCTGCAACTGGATCGAGGCGGACGGCCGGTCGATGGTGGTCTCCCACTACCGCTGGCACCACACTCTCGAGCGTTTCGCCGAGCACAGCCGGCACTGGTATCCGCGCCAGGAGCTCGTCCCCTACACGCTCGAGGGGCTGGCGGCGCCCGGGCGGACGCCGGCGCGCGCCGGGGAACGCCCGCCGAGGCGGCCGAGCCGGTGCCGGCGCGTCCGCCGGCTGCCGAAGACGGGCGCGGCGACCGGCGCGAAGACCGGCCGTCCGGCCCGGTGGCTGCGCTATGATCGAATTTCAACGGGGAGGGACCTGATGGCTGAGATGGCTGAGTGGGAAATCGTCAAGATCGTGGGGAGCGAGAGCGAGGCGAGCATCGTCATCGGCTTCCTCCAGAGCAGCGGCATCGAGGCCGAGGCCGAATCGCTCCACGCGAGCGAGTTCCCGGCCGAGATCGGTGAGCTGGCGAGCGTCAACATCCGCGTCCCCGCCGAGCAGGCCGACGAGGCCCGCGCGGCGCTCAATTCGCGCGAGGACGTGGCGACCGGCGACGAAGGGGAGAAGTCCGGCGAGCCGGTGGACAACGCGGGCGACGCCCCAGCCGGGGATCGGCCTGGCGCCCGACCCGAGCCCCGATCAGGGCCCGCCGGGCCCGCCTCCGTCCAGCCCGCGCCGGGCGAGGGACCCGTCGAGCGGTGAACGCCCTCGACGGCGGCCACCTCGTCGGCCGCTATCGCATCGTCAAATTCCTGGGGGCCGGCGCCATGGGCGAGGTCTACCTCGCCGACGACCCCCAGATCGATCGCCGCCTGGCGATCAAGACCGTCCGCCTGGTCGGCCGCCCGCAGGAGATCGAGGACCGCAAGAAGCGCCTGCTGCGCGAGGCGCGGGCCGCCGGCCGCCTCCTCCATCCCAACGTGGTGACCCTGTTCGACGCCGGCGAGGCCGAGGGGATGCTCTACCTCGCCTTCGAGTTCGTCGAGGGGACCGACCTCGCCCAGCGGCTCGAGAATGGCGAGACCCGGCTCAGCCTGCGCGAGGTGCTGCGCGTCGTCCGCCAGGTCGCCGACGCCCTCGACTACGCCCACGGCCAGGGGATCGTCCACCGCGACATCAAGCCGAGCAACATCCTCCTCGACCGCTTCGGGCGGGTGAAGGTGGCCGACTTCGGCATCGCCAAGATGGCCGGGCAGAGCACCGAGCTGACCATGGCGGGGTCGGTGATGGGGAGCCCGCAGTACCTCTCCCCCGAGCAGATCCGCGGCGAGGAGCTGGACGGCCGGAGCGACATCTTCTCGCTCGGCGTGGTGCTCTACGAGATCCTCTCCGGCAAGCGGCCGTTCGAAGGGGAGACGATCACCACCCTGGTCTACCAGATCCTGCACAAGGACCCGCCGCCGGTCTCGGAGCTGCGCGCCGTGCCGCCGCGCCTCGAGGAGCTGCTGCGGCGGATGCTCGCCAAGGGGGCCGGCGACCGCCTGGCGACCGGCGGCGAGGCGGCCCGCGAGCTCGCCGCCATCGAGGCCGAGCTGTCCGACGAGACCCTCTCCGCACCGGCCGGCGCCCTGGAAGAGCTGGACGCCACCCGCATCCTCCCTCGCAAGGCGACGGGGGCAATCCGACGCGCCGCGACCGCTGCCCCCTCCCCCCTCGGCACCGTGCCCGCCTCGCCGGGGACGACGCCGAGCGTGCGCGCCTCGACGGTCGCCGCCAGCCTGCCGACCGCTCCAGCAGGTGGTCCCCGGGAGCTCGCCGCCGGCCTAGGCCAGATCCCCCCCCCAGGCTCCCCCAGGCGGCGCCGGCCGCCCTCCCCCCGCTCCCCCGGCCGCGCCGCAAGCCGCTCCCCGTGGGGATGCTGATCGGCGTGGTGCTGCTGGTGATGGCTGCGGCGCTGGGGGTCGGGGGGTGGATGGTCTGGCGGTCGTGGAAGGGGGGGGCGGAGGCGGCTGCGCAGACGGCGCAACAAGGGACGGGAGAGACCTCAGGGACGGCAGGGACCCAGGCGAGCGTGGAGCCTCCTCCGGTTCCGGCGGGCCCCCTCTCTCGAGCGCGGCTCCGGCTCCTTCGGTGGCGCCGCCTCCGGTTGCGGCTCCCGCGCCGATGACTCCCGCGGTTTCGAGCGCTCCTCCCGCGGTACCGCGGCAGGTTCCGCCGCCGGCGCCGCGCACCTCGCCTCCCGCCAACGTGCAGCCGGCCGGCCAGGAGCGCCCGATCCCGCGGAGCCAGAGCCCGGAGCGGGCTCCCGCTCATGTTCCCGTCCCCGTCCCGGTGCCGGCGCCGGCTCCCGTCCCGGCCGCTCCCGAGCGCGAGGCCGAGCCGGAACCGGCGGCGGAACGCGTGGACCGCTCGATGCGCACCGGTATGGAGGTCACCTTCAACGTCCAGCCGGGGGATGCCCACGTGCTGGTCGACGGCCGGGTGATCGGCGAGGCGCAGGACTGGAACGGCCAGCACGGGGCGCGCACCTACACCTTCGCCGACCCGGGCAGCCACCTGATCAAGATCCGCAAGCCCGGGCTCAAGGAGTACCGCGTCGCCGTCGAGGCCGGGGCGGTGGGGGGAAGACGCCGATCCCCGCCCATCTCCAGTCGGCGGCCGCCGAGGAGGTGGACGCCTCCGACCTGCGGACGGTGCGGGTGCGCGAGGCGGTGGCCTTCCGCTTGCAGCCTCCCTCTTCCACGGCCGAGGTGCGGGTCGACGGCAAGGTGGTCGGCCTCGCCCGCCGCTTCGGCGGCGGCGGCTTCCTGCGCGCCAAGGAATGGCTGGAGCTAGCCCCCGGCAAGTACCGGATCTCGATCGTCTCCCCCGGCTTCCGCCGCCAGGACATCCTGGTCGAGGTGGTGGCCACGGCGGAGCGGGACCGCGAGCGGATCGACGTCCCGATGACAGCAGGAGGGCCGGGTGAATAGACCGCATGGTACCGTTCGAGAGATGCGTTCCCACGTCAGCGCCCTGATGGCGCCCTCGCAGCTCAAGTCGCTCCCCGGCAAGCTCCAGCTCGAACGGCTGGACAACGGGCTGACCGTCTGCCTGCTCGCCAACGCCCAGGCGCCGATCGTCACCTCGGCGGTCTTCTACCGCGCCGGCACCCGCGACGAGCCGGCCGGGCACGGCGGCGTCGCCCACTTCCTCGAGCACATGATGTTCAAGGGGTCGAAGCGCTTCGGCCCCGGCGAGATCGACCGCCTGACCCAGAAGCTCGGCGGGGTCAACAACGCCTTCACCAGCCACGACACGACGGCCTACTACTTCAATTTCGCCGCCGACCGCTGGACCGAGGCGCTCGCCATCGAGGCCGACCGGATGAACGGCCTCACCCTCGACCCCGAGCAGGTGGCGAGCGAGCGCCAGGTGATCCTCGAAGAGATCGCCATGTACGACAGCGAGCCCTGGGACGCCCTCGAGATGGCCGTCCAGGGGCGCCTCTACGGCGCCCACGCCTACGGCCACCCGGTGCTCGGCACCAAGGAGGAGCTGCTGGCCACCGGCGTCGAGGAGCTGCGCGCCTTCCACCGCCGCTTCTACCGGCCGGACCACGCCATCCTGGTGGTGGCGGGCGACATCGACAACTCGGCGCTCGCCGTGATCGAGCGCACGCTCGGCGGCATCCCCGCCGGCGGCGCGCCGCGCCGCGGCTTCCAGCCGCCGGCCGCGCTCCCCACCCAGGTCGAACGCCTCGAGCGGCGCAAGGGGGAGGTCGCCCGCCTCTTCCTCGCCCTGCCGGCGCCGCACGCCTCCCACCCTGACCATCCGGCGCTCCGTCTGGCGGCGACGGTGATCGCCGGCGGGCGCACCAGCCGCCTGCAGCATCCGCTGGTCGAGGAGGAGCAGCTCTGCGTCTGGGTGGCGGCCGACATCTCCGAGGGGCTGGACGCCAGCACGCTGACCATCGCCGCCGAGGTCGTCCCCGGCGTCGAGCCGGCGCGGGTCGAGGCGCGCATCTTCGAGCTCCTCGCCGAGCTGCGCAGCCAGCCGCCGGACGCCGAGGAGCTCGAGCGCTGCCGCCAGATCGCCGTCGCCGACTGGGTGTTCGGCCACGAGAAGGTCCACCAGCAGGCGCTGTCGGTCGGCACCGCGCTCGCCCTGTTCGACCTCGAGTACCTCGACCTCCACATGGAGCGTCTGCTGGCCACCGGCCCGGCCCGCCTGCACGAGGTCGCCGAGGCCTATCTCCGCCCGGAACGCGGCTCGGTCGTCGGCTGGTCGCTCCCCAAATCGTGACGCCCGTCCCACCGGTCTCCGCCGAACGGCTCGCGGCCTGGCGCCGGGACACCCCCGGCTGCACGGGTCCCAGCCCGCGCGTCCACCTCAACAACGCCGGCGCCTCCTTCTCCCCGCGGCCGGTGCTCGACGCCGTCTTCGGCCATCTCCACCGGGAGCAGACGATCGGCGGCTACGAGGCGGCGGACGAGGCCGCCGGGCGCTTGCAGGAGGCCTACGCCGACCTCGGCCGGCTGCTCGGCGGCGCGCCGCGCAACGTCGCCGTGGTCGAGAACGCCACCGTCGCCATGGCGCAGGCCCTCGCCGCCTTCGACTTCGCGCCGGGGGACGTGCTGGTGACCACCGCCAGCGACTACCCGTCGAACTTCATCCTCTATGAAGCTCTCGCCCGCCGCCGCGGCCTCGAGGTGCGGGTCGCGGACGACCTCCCCGAGGGGGGAGTCGATCCCGGCTCCGTCCGCCGGCTGGCCGCCGATCCCCGCTGCCGTCTGGTCGCGGTCTCCTGGATCCCCACCAACTCCGGCCTGGTCCAGGACGTCGAGGGGGTGGGAGAGGTCTGCGAGGCGCTCGGCGTCCCCTATCTGATCGACGCCTGCCAGGCGGTCGGCCAGCTCCCGGTCGACACCGCCCGGCTGCGCTGCGACTATTTGGGTGGCACTGCGCGCAAGTTCCTCCGCGGCCCCCGCGGCCTCGGCTTTCTCTACGTCTCCGACCGCGCCCTGGCCCGCGGCGACTACCCGCTCGACATCGACATGCGCGGGGCGGACCGCACCGCTGGCGCAGAGGGTGGCTTTACCCTCAAGGACGGCGCCCGCCGTTTCGAGAACTGGGAGTTCCCCTACGCCCTGGTGCTGGGACTGGGGGAGGCGGCGCGCTACGCCCTCTCGGTGGGGGTGGAGGAGGCGGGCGCGCGGGCGGCCGGCCTCGCCGCCGAGGTCCGCGAGCGCCTCGCCGCGCTCCCCGGGGCCGAGGTCTGCGACCGCGGCCGGCGCCTCTGCGCGATCGCCACCGTCACCTTCGCCGGGTCCGACGCGGCCCGCCTGATGCACCGCCTCCGCGAGCGCGGGATCAACACCAGCGTCGCCGCGGGCGAGGACGGCTCGCCCGTCCCCACCCTGCGCATCTCACCCCATTACTACAACACGCGCGAGGAGGTGGACGCCCTGGTCGGCGCGGTCGACGGCCTCCTGCGGGAGGAAGCACGATGACGGCTCCGCAACCGGTGGTGCGAGTGCGGCGGGTGGAGGGGGCGCCGGTGGTGGCGATCCGCCTCTCGCTGCGGGCGGGAGGGCGCGAGGAGCCGCTGCCGGGGCAGGCGCTGATCACCGGCCGCATGCTGACCGAGGGGACCGGCGGGGCCGGCGGGCGCGACTGGCGCCGCATCGCCGAGCAGGCCGAGAGCAAAGGGATGATCCTGCAGAGCAACGGCACCTTCGAGGACATCAGCCTCTCGATCGACGCCCTGGCCGCCGACTGGGAGCTCGCCCTCGAGTGGGCCGTCGAGCTCCTCTTCGACTCCGCCTTCCCCGAGGACCGCTGCGCCTGGCTCGCGAGGCAGGCGGCGGCGGAGCTCGAGAGCCTCACCGACCAGCCCGAGGTGAAGACCGCCTGGGGGTTCCTGGGGCAGCTCTACGCCCCCCACCCGCGCTGCCGCCCCCTGCACGGCAGCGAGAAGAGCCTCCTCGCCCTTACCCCCGACGACTGCAAGGAGTTCCACCGCCGCGCCCAGGCGCACGGCATCCTGGCGGCGGTCGCCGGCGTGGTCGACGAGGACCGTGTGCAGGAGCGCCTCCTGAGCCTCCTCGCCCGCCGCCCGAACGGCGCCGACCCCTACCCCGGCCCCCCGGAGCCGAAGGGGCTCGGCCCCCGCGTCCACGTCGAGACCGACGCCGAGGACCAGGCGCACCTCTACGTCGGGCACCTCAGCGTCCCCCGCCGCCATCCGGACTACGCGGCGCTCGAGCTCCTCGCCGTCGTCCTCGGCTCGGGCGCCGGCCTGACCGGCCGCATCCCCGCCCGCATCCGCGAGCGCGAGGGGCTCGCCTACACCGCCTACGCCCAGACCATCGCCGGCTCCGGCCTCGACCCCGGCCGCCTCCTCGCCTACGTCGGCACCTCCCCGGCGACGGTGGAGAAGGCCGAGCGCGGGGTGATCGAGGAGATCACGCGGCTCGCCGAGGACGGCCTCGAGGACGCCGAGCTCGAGGAGGCGCGCGCCTACCTCCTCGGCCGCGAGCCCTTCCGCCGCGAGACCGCCCGCCAGTGGGCGGACCTGCTGATGGAAGCCGAGGAGTACGGCATCCCGGTCGACGACTTCGAGCACCGCAAGGCCGAGCTCGAAGCCCTCGACCGCGCCACCGTCGAAGCCGCCGCCCGCCGCCACATCCACCCCGCCGACCTCCGCGTCACCGTCGGGCTGCCCGCAGAGGACGGCGAGGACGCGCCCGACGTAGAAGAAGAGGACGAAGGCGACGAGGATTGAGCCTCTGCGAGCGCCGTGCGGCCTGCTCGGAGTGGGGCAGTTCTGGAAGCAGGTCGGATTGGTGAACGCGCAGTTCGCGGTGCAACTGTCGTAGATATCCCCGCAGACGGTGCAACAGAGACCTGCCGATGCGGTCCGCGGCTGGGCTATGATCAGGGCGGAGAGCACGAAGGCCAGCGATCCGAGCTTCACGATATTCTGAGCATGGGACGAGGCTCCTTTCAGGGCGCCCCCTCTCCCCGCCCCGCCACGGTCCAAAAATAAGCATCGCAGCGGGAAAATAAGCATCGCTGGGCCAAGATAAGAATCGCTGACACGTTGGAAGAATCGCAGAGCCAAAATAAGAATCGCTGGCAAAAAATAAGGATCGCTGGGCCAAAATAAGAATCGCTGGCTCGTCGGAAGAATCGCTGAGACAAAATAAGAATCGCTGAGCCAAGATAAGGATCGCTGGCCCAAAATAAGCATCGCAGCGGGAAAATAAGCATCGCTGGGCCAAAATAAGAATCGCAGCGGGAAAATAAGAATCGCTGAGACGTTGGAAGAATCGCTGGGACCTGCGGCCCCTTCCAGGTGCCCCCTCAACCCTGTTCCGATTGCGCCGTGCCCTTGGCCGGCCAACCCTCCGCCGGAGACGTCCCGCCGTCCCCGTGGCCTGCGGAGGGTATCGTTATGCGATGGGAGCGTCTCTACGGGGCCGTTGCAGAAGGCCGGAACGATACCGCGTTTTCCGACATTCCTCAGGAGGAATCGCCCGGGTTACGGGAGCGTGTCCGTAGAGACGCTCCCAGCGATGAACGAGAACGCGACGCAGGCCACGGGGACGGCGGGGCGTCTCTTCGCAGGGCAGGACGCCGGATCGACCTCTTCCGAGGGATCAGCGCCCGCCTGTCTCCGTGGCATATCAAAGGGCCCCGGAACCCCGCCCCGGTGGCGCGTTGCCCTGGGCGCCGGCCAACCCTCCGCCGGAGACGCCCCGCCGTCCCCGTGGCCTGCGCAGGGTATCGTTATGCGATGGGGACGTCTCTACGGGTCCGGTGTCAATGGGCCGGGCGATCGCGCATTTCCGGACGTCCCTCCTGCGGAATCGTTCGCGTCACGACAACGTGTCCGTAGAGACGCTCCCATCGATGAACGAGAGCGCGACGCAGGCCACGGGGACGGCGGGGCGTCTCTTCGCAGGGCAGACCGCCGGATCGACCCAGGCAACTCCCTGTCCGGACCGCTCGATCGCTTCGCCGCCTGGATCGAGGGCAACGTCGCACAAACCGTCTCCCGCCGCCCAAGACCCTCATACGCCGGACGGAGAGATGGTGAGAAGGCCCGCCGTAAACGAGAAGGTGCCGCCAATGTAGGCGGCGAGCTCCGAGGAGGCCGAGCTGACGCTGCCCGTCTCGTTATTGGTCGTCAGGTCGTGGAGACCCTGGAGGGTGAGGTTCGCCGGAACCTGGCCAGCGCTCGCAGGAAACATCAGGGTCGCCGTCAGCATCGAGGCCGGGAAGTTGATGCCGGCGTGGCTGTTGTCCCGTTTGGTGGCGATCAGTTGCACCGTCTGTTGGGTCGACTGCTCGACGGCAGTGGCGGCGGCGTATTGCCAATTGCCCCAATCGTCGCCGACCTGTTCGTTGAAGAGCAACGTGAGGGTAAACGTGAGCGTCGGCGGCGCCATGGCAGGGTTCCTTTCGTAGCTCGAATGGATGGCTGATCCGGATCAGGCTACCACAAGAGATGGCGGCGATGGCGAAGTTAAGAAAATGCGACCCTCCGGAGCGCAGTCAAGAGGCGCAACGAGATTCGGGACGCCGGATCGACCCAGGCGACTCCGAACCGGGACCGTGGGCTGCTCCCCCGGCCGCCCCGTGCTCCGCGACACGAGAGAGCTCCCCTACGAATCCGGGGACCGCGTCTTCCGCTTGAGCTACTGGACCCTCGGCGAATGCACGCGTTTTCGTCGCGAACGGAAGGCCCTCGTGACCTGGGCTGGGACGCCGCGAAGCGAGGGTGAGCATGCCCTCGGGGCGATGCTGCGGGGCGTCGAGACCGCGATTGAGGCGGGGGTGGGGCTGATCGTAACCGTCGCCTGACAACGAGATCCTTCGCCGAAGGCGGTAGAGACGCGCCGTGTCCTAACAAGGTCGCCTGGGAAACCACGGAAGAGGCACGTCTCTACGCAGGGCAGGCCGCCGGATCGGCCTCTTCGGAGGGATTACCTCCCCACCGATCCGTCTTACATCAAAGGGCCCGGAACCCTGCCCCGGTCGCGCCGTGCCTCGGCGCCGGCCCACCCTCCGCCGGAGACGTGACGCCGTCCCCGTGGCCTCCGACAGGTTCTCGTTACGACCTGTCACGTCTCTACTCCCTTCGCCGCAGGGTGTCGCCGGCGGTTACGACGCCTTCGCGAGCTTCCCCATGATCACCCGGGCGAGATCTTGGTCGGTTGCCCCCAGCGCCAGGAAAGACCGGATGAGCAGATCCAGAGACACCGACTCGTCCCCGGACTCCACCTTGGCCACCCGGCTCTGGCTCGACTGGAGCCTCTCGGCGAGTTGAGCCTGGGTAAGGTGCTTCTTCTTCCTCAGCTCCCGCACGGCCTCGCTGAGCTTGAGCCGGAGATCGATATAGGCCGCTTCCTCTGGGGTCAGACCGAGAAACTCCTCCGCCGATCCAACCTTCCAGCCTCGGGCCTCGAGGTGGGCTTTGTTTTCCTTGTCCATCGTGTGCTCCGAGCTTACTGGACCAAGGAGGGATGGGCTCTCCCAGCGTTGAGCCGTCGGCGAGGGAGGCGGGTGAGGTTGAGGAAAGCGCGCGCAGACTAGGGTTAGCAAAATCTCTTCGGAGTCCCGATCTTTCTGAGAAGTACCCTATTGAGCATTGTGACCTCGCAGTGAGTAGAACCTCACGACGCGTCAAGCCATTCAGGCGACTCTCCTTTGCGATATCCCTTTCCGTAGTGGTTTTCGAGGATGTTGTCGACTCCAGACGCGCGAGCGTCCGCGATGAGGCGCTGGATGGCGGAGCGGACTGCGTTCTCTTTTTTCAAGTGGGTTAGCTCACGCAACTCATCGAGAGAGACGATCCGTGTCGGTTCGTAAAATATGGTCTTGAGCACGCTCCACGATCCTCCCGAGACAGCTATTCGCCGCTCCCTGTGACGATCCCATACTCTCAGATGTCCGCGTTTGTCTGGCGCTTGCAGATCAGGCTCGATCTCCATCAGAACCGGCCCCGCAGGTTCTCGCACGATCTCCCCGAGTAGGATTTCACCTGGAATGGCATATCTAAGAGTAGCTTCATCCTTATATAGGAGGCCCTCCCCAACCAGGATCTCTCGCGACCGGCTCGGAGGTGCCGAAATGGCGCCCAGCGCGAACTGGCGAAGATCGTCGTAGGCGCTTCGCCATTCCTCGCGCTCGGCATCGCGGAGACTGCTCAAGGAGCGGCGTAACGCTCCGAGTCCTCTCTCGCGAACTGCATCCTCGATCAGGATCTTCAGTTGGTCGGCTGTTCCCCAAAGGCTATGTGCTGCTATCAAGCTCGCGAGTTGGGAGACGGCTGAGACCAGCAGGGCCGGATGGCCCCCGGTGAGATTAGTTAGTTGCTGATCTGCAGATCTCCTGCTCTGCGGGAGAAAGTTCATAGAGGAAAGTTTTTACAAGCGTCTTAATTCCTTTTCTCCACTCACCCGACCATGGCTTAAGCTGGACATGTTCGTACATCTGAATGAATCCAGAGAACGTTCTGATTGCGATGCTGGTATTGCGATCCCATTTCTGTAGAGAGTCCATCAACTCTAAGAGCTCAGCTAATCGATTGGCATGAAAGAGTGAAGTGAAAGCACAGAACCTACCGCTCTCAGGCAACCCCGTAATCAGGTCCAGTAGATTGGCCATAAGTTCCTTAAAGGCACTGGGCTCCTGAGTCCCCACGGAGAAGATCAATCGATCGATATCGTCGATGAGAAGATTTCTCATTGACACCTTCTCATCGGGCTCTAAGCCGGCCTTTATGTCGCGCCATCTACAAAAATTTTTGTGGCTATCAGCAATGCTTTGCAGGGCACCCTGCCAACTTAGTCCTTCGATTATTCGGCCTTCTAATTCGGCACCCTGCGAGCGCGATTCAGCTAGCTCCTTAATCAGGAATGTTTTTCCTAGCCCGCGGCCGCCGGAGATAAATACCTTAAGACTAGAAGGATTGCGCAAGTCCTCCAGGGCCCGGGAGTAAATGCTCCGCAGGACTTCCCGGTATAGAGGCCCGCTCTTGGCCATATTATTCATGGAGGCGCTCCGAGGGAACTGAAACCGACGCGCAGCCATAGCGCAAGTACTCACCAAGCAGTGGCGTAGAAACCGACCAAAGCTGCTGTCCACTCTCATTCCGCGCAGAAGCTACCGAGCCTTGGGGTGTGAAGTTCATCGAGGAGCCGCTCGAGTTCTTCGATCGTCATCTCGGTGCCTTTTTGTAGCAGCTTATCGCGCAGTACACCAAAAGCGGGATGCCATCAGACCCCTCGCCTATATCCAGGACGGCAAGCAGTTCCAGAATTAGACGTGTGCATCCGGGGCGAGGTGGATCTGCTTGAGTATCTTCAAGACAATGAAGGAACGGAATTCGCTCATCGAAGAGACCATCTATAGAAGTGCGTAAGAGATCGTCCGAATAGAGAATAATTCCATCTTTCCTATTCTCCTTCCTATTACCGTACATACCCCTGCCGATATTACTGATCCAGTAAGGGTTTCCTCGAGTCACCTGATGGATTGTTAGAGCTAAACGATGGGGAACTCGAATACGGTATTTGAGGCCGAAGTTCTCAGCTGTGAGGAGGCTCTTGGCCTCGGGCAAGTTCAAGGTGTTGATGGGAATTTGGGCCGCGTGGTTGAGAATGCTCTGATGCTCGGGAAGGAGGTAACGAACTTCGGCAGTAGGGCCAATCCAGAGCACTAGGAAGTTGGGCCGACCCTGAATCTGTGACTGGAGTGAGCTTATCGCCCCTGACTCACCGGCCTGTGTGCTGGCAAGGAACAAGCCGACAGCCTCATCAATTGCCAGCACCACAGTACAGCAGAGTTGGCCTTGAACATGTTCTTCTATCTCAACAAGCGATAACTCTTTCTTAGGCATGGGTAATTTGGTCCCAAGCCTGCCGGCGAGATTGTGCGCCCGGCGCAATATTTCCCGGCAGATTACTCCTTCCGCCTTCGACCAAGAGGTACCTCGGCGGGGTGTTTCGTAATACACAGTAAGGCAGGGCGAATAAGTGCTGCGATCCAGTTCGCGCAGAAAGAACTTCGCAAGCGAGGTTTTTCCGGCGCGCTTTGGTCCTTTGATAAAGGCCATTCTCCCTTGGTATAACTCGGTGTGGAGGGTCTCACCGAAGATTTTGCGCAACTCAGCCCGCGCGCCGATCATGCCATAGAAGTAGTTATCGTCGTTGATCTCATTACCGCAGAGGTAAGGCGCCGACAGAGCCAGTTGGTCGAATCCAAGGCGACGCCGAGGTGGCAGGGGCGTCTCCCAATCCGGGGCGTCATCTTCGTCCGGCGGTACCAAGCGCGTCACCCCTGTAATGGCGCTGAGGTCGTCCATAATCTGGCGGGCCCTTTTCTGACTAATTCTGTCGGTCTCGACCCGAGCAATACCCCATTGTCTCCCGAGCTCCATCCCGACGAACTCGGTAACATTGACAAGATGGCGCTGAAAGACCTCAAAGACGGTGGCCGCGAGGCCGATCCGGTTCTTTACCTCAAGGACGAAGAACTGGCGACGAGTAGTGGTCCGGAGACGAGAAATAGCAATGCCTCCTGTCCCGCACTCCCAGCCCGCTCGATGAAGCGTGAGAGTGCCCTCTTCTAACTTTCCCAGCAAGGGCTTGGCTAGGGACGGCTTGCATTCGGGACAGAGCACCGTACGCTTGGCAAGCAGGCGCAAGTCTTCTGGAAGGTCGAAATCATTTACGATGAGGCAATCTCTCTTCCGGAGTTCTTTGGCGGTATCTCTCACTAGCCTCGTCAACAAGCCGTCATCCATAGTTCTCGTGAAGGGGAGGTCTTCGCCACGCCCTTGAAAATCGACTACGCCAAAAGCGCGCAGAATGGAAGAGGCTTTTGATTCTCCCTGGAAATGCCCCGTTCCGTTCGCGGCGTCTTCCAAGAGCGAATCGAGATCTCCATCTTCCGGGAGCTGCTCGATCCCTTCCTGTAACTGCAATCGTTCACGCAGCCAGCTGCGACCGACCCTTTCTAGAAAAGGCCTCGCATGACGACGAAACTCCCTCACGATTTCCCTCACGGTTTCCTTGGACGTGACTTTGTCCTGCCAATCTCTGGGCAGAGGAAGAAAATCATCGGATTTCTCTAGCCAAACAACATCGCCAGGATTCAACCGGTGGAGCAGGCTTGCTGGCCTGCGGTTCACAGTAGCGCCGGCGAGGTGGACGAGCCAGCTGTGATTCAGAGCACTGGCAAACTCAAGTACTGTAGCTCCCATCGGCAACGGGATGCCGCGGCCGTCAGGAGTAAACACCCGGATCCCTAGTCCGGTGTTGGAGGTCAGGCGCTTGGCGATACTCTCGAGATGAGGCTGGCCCGAGGACCGATAGCGAGATGCCTCGGCAGTCGGCATAATACGAACGGCAATGGCTTCTGGCACTTCTCCGAAGCCAGAATTCTGGTTCTCCAAGGCAAGGATCGTGTGGAGAGCCTGATAGCCATCGAGGCTCTGCTTAGCCAGATAATCCCGCAATTCCGTGGGGCGGTAGCGGAAGTGTTTATGCAGGAGATAGAGCGCGCGGTAACAAGATGCTTCATCCGCGCAGGTGACGGTGACGAATCCCGCCTTGCGCAGAGCCCTTCGGAAGCCTTTTCTCTTGTCTTCCCACTCCTGCTGAGTGAGGGTAAACGCCTGTGCCAAGCCACCAATATGTCGCCATTCCCAGCAGATCCCCAGAAGCTCTGAGGCGGAAAGATCAGCCAAGCTCTTCGACACAAGCCGAGATACTCTTACACACGCACCATCCGGTCCTGATTCAGCGAGAACCAATGCCAAGAGATCGTCGAAGCGTGATTTGTGAAAATAAAGGAGGCTCGCATCTTCAAGTGCATTCCGCTCCCGCCGGAGACCGAAGAAGTCTGCCGTCGGAGCTAGAACTGAATCAATGAAGCCTTGTAATTCAGCGCGACCGGTTTTATCCTTGAACCGTACCTCGAGGCCTTCCGGCGGTTCTGTCGGGCAGCGGTGGAACTCTTGGGACCACTGCAGAAGGAGATCTTCAGAGTCCAAGTGGTGAAGTTGCTCTATCACGAAAAGCACAATGGCTCTAGCCTCACGGAGATCCGGGAGCACGTTTGTGAGGAGCTGCTCTCGGACATGAGGATCTCTCGCATCCAAGGCACGTAACTTCTCCCTCTCTTCCAGAACATCCAGCACGGACCTTTCCAAGAGGCCCTCCGAAAGCCGCCGCAATTCTTGACTGTGGATGCCATGGAGGAATGCGCTCTTTGCGAGAATCGGGTCGCCAAACTGCGCGTCCAAGCGGGCGGCCAAGGCCAGGTAGTGAGGTAAGTTGGTCTCCGGCTGGTATAGGCCGTAGATTTCCGGCGGAAACTGCTCGTTCAGTTCGCGGAGGACCCGCTGGCACCATTCTCCGAGTTCAGGACTTAGTGAGGCCATCTAGTTCCTCATTTCTCTTCTTACCTTGCGATGCCCTTTTCTCGATCCCTCGGTTCCTCATCTAGGAGCGGGGGGAACGCATGAAGAGTGGACGAAATCTCCATCAGATGGTGCCAGAAAAGGCGCGGTTTTGGAAGAGGTTGTCGGCACAACCTGCTTGGTGTCCTCGTTAAGGGACGATTCGAGCATCAACGGTGTCGATGCTTGGGTAAATATAATCGCGACTTGGTGCTTGACAGAGGGAGAGTTGGTGCGATATGCTGCTTTGCAGACGCTGTTTCGCTAAACAGAGGAAGGGAGAAGCGCGTTATGGTCCACACTGAGGAGGTCCAGAGCTTTTGCGGGAACCAGACCCTGGAAGAGTTTCATAGCATCTTAAAGGAGGCGGGCATCTATCGTGCATACATAGTTTACCACAACGGGCGATTCCAGCTATCTCATCCGGAAGTCCTCGCTCCCCTTCAGAGCTTCCTTGAGCATTCTTCCGACTTCGCGTCCCATGAGGGAATCTTCATCGGCCGTGAAGACGGTCTCGACACTGTCTTTTTTGCTTTTGTTCATGATACGCGGCGTGGGCTGGCGCAGGGAGGGCTACGCTCCAAGAAGTATTCCAGCTTGGGGGAGGCTCTCTCTGATGGCTTGCGTCTGTCCCAAGGTATGACCCGAAAGAACTCACTCGCGAATCTTTGGTGGGGGGGAGGCAAGGGCCTTTGTCCGATCACCCGGGCGCTTGACACTCCGGCCTATCGGACCCCAGGGACGAGGGAGCGAACTCGCCTTCTCCAAGCCTATGGGCGTTTCATTGCTAGCCTCAATGGTCTTTACTACACAGCGGAGGATGTGGGCACGAAGACTTCGGATATGGACACGATCCTAGGGGTTAACCGGTTCGTGACCTGTATCGGAAAGGAGGCCGGGGGCAGCGGGAATCCCTCTCCACATACTGCCCAGGGAGTCATAGATTCCATGCAAGCCGCCTGGAAAGTCCTCACGGGAGGGGACATCTTGGAGGGAGTGAGGGTTGCAGTCCAAGGCGCTGGTAACGTCGGCCTGCCTCTAGTCACGCTGCTGGCTAAAGCCGGAGCCCAAATTTGGGTTAGTGATCTAGATAACGGAGCTCTTGAGAGCGCACGCGCAGTCTCCTCCCAAGTCCACATAGTCCCGCCGGAATCCATCTATGATGTAGAGGCAGAGATCTTCGCTCCCTGTGCCAATGGGGCTACGGTTAGTTCCGCGACGATTCCTCGTCTTCGCCATAGCGGTGTGCGCCTTATCTGCGGCGCGGCTAATAACATCCTGGAGCGTGAAGAAGATGCTACGCGCTTGGCGGATCTGGACATTCTTTTCGTCCCTGATTTTGTGTGCAATCGCCTCGGTATAGTCAACTGTGCCAATGAGCCTTTTGGCAATCTGCTCAAGGATATCGAGAATGCACTCCGCCGGGTAGCTGTGGACGTGCGCGACATCTTGGTAGCGGCAAAGCGGCGAGGCGTTTCTCCTCTGATCGAAGCCAACGACCGGGCCGATCAGCGAGCGGCCGAACTGAACCCGATCTTCGGCCACCGAGGCCGTGCTCTCAGTGAGCAACTGCGGCATTCGGGCTGGAGTTCGCCTGCTCATTCTTTCTAGGCCCGGTGAGGTTCGCAATCAGTATGAGTACGAGGCTACCATTGAATAGGGGGCCGACAACAGGGCGCTCTGCAGCTCTTGCTATGGAGAATCCGTCTGCAAAGGAAGCGAGGCATGAGATGAACCTTGAACAGACTGAAAAAATCGTTGTCTGGTTAACGGCAGGGGCAAGTATATGTATCTCCTTATTCCATGCTCTTGGCGGATTCGATCCGGACTCAGGAATGTCCAAGCATATTCCTATATTAACGCTCCTGGTTGTGGCGGGGCTTTTGCCCATGCTGATTCACATCATAGAGAAGAGAATTGCAACTCTGCTGCAGGTGGTTAAGGAAATGCAAAGAGCTGGCGAGCATAGCGCCGCCGATCAGGTTAATTTCCTGCAAAATCAGATTGACCCGAGGCTGCGTGCGGTATTTGGGGAGCATATATCCGAGTTGTTGGCAACACTTGACGCCGCGCTTCGTGAGCAACGCATCTATCTCCATGACATAGAGTCGTTCCCTTATTTTTACCGTAGAACGTTGGAGAAATTTCCGGAAGCAACGCTGTTCGCGACCAGTTTGCCTCTTCGGAGATATTTTTGGCGGAACCAGCAAACAGAACAAGCAATGGCAGATTTTATCAAACGTAAGGGGCGTATTGTCAGAATTTTTTTTCTCGAAAGCATCGATCAGCTTAAGGATGCTGAGGTGGTAGAAATTTTGAATGCGCAAATCAAAGTAGGAGTTGAGGTATACTTGACCATTGCGGGAAGTCTTCCTTCCCACTTGAGGAGGCTCTTCATTGTTGAAAGCCAGGACAGGATCGCTTGGGAGGCGTCCGTTGGGCCTTCACAGGAGATCACTCAAATAGCTGCCACCTCTGATCCCAAGGTGACGAAGCGGTTCCGGCGAGACTTCGATGAAATCTTAGAGATGTCAACGACGCAACGGTTATTTCACACGGTGGACCCAGTATGAGGCGTCTTACAGAGCCGAAGCGGGGGAATTAGCGAGTAGAGCCCATAGTATCCACCGAAAAGAGGCGCCGAGAAGGAGGTGGCTATGAGCGCGGTGACTTTAGGTTGAGGAAGTTTCTGTTTGTCGGCGGCCTTGGTCATGCCTACCCAAAGGCGTCATATCGCCCTCCCAAGTCTTGGGCTCCTGGACCAAGGGGCTCAGCGAGGCATCGCCTCACCCCACCCGCCGCCCCGCCAGCAACACATTCGCATACGGCGTCCCCATCCCCATGCTCTGCACGTCCGCCTGCAGCCCCAGCCCTTCGAGCAACCGCCTCCACTCGTCCGCGCTCCGGTAATAAAACTTCTGGCGCCACTGCTTCCGGAACATCGCGGAGAGGCGCTCCTGGAGGCGGGTGGCGGTGAAGCGCCAGCCGGCGGCGGCGTCGGCGTCGCGGAGGAGGAGGACGCCTCCGGGGGGGAGGGCGGCGGCGGCTTTGGCTAAGAGGGTCTCCTGGTCGGCGGGGAGGAGGTAGTGGAGGACGTCGAGGAGGAGGATGGCGTCGGCTTGGGGGAGGGTCGCGGCTCGGAGGTCGGCGGTCTCGATCTCGGCCTGGGGGCCCAGGACCTCGCGGGCGACTTCGGCGATGTCGGGGTTTCCTTCGATGCCGTGGAAGGCGAGGCTCGGCGGGGGGGCCCAGTCGGCGGGGTAGGCGGCGAGGGCGGCGGGCTCCCTCGCGGCTCGCAGGAGGGAGAAGAGGATGCCGCGGCCGCAGCCGAGGTCGAGGAGGGTCCCCTCGCGGGGGCAGGAGGCCGCGGCGGAGGAGCTGGAAGTAGAGGGGGTCGTGGCGCAGCTTGCCGCGGGCGAACTCCCAGTGGAACATGCCGGTTTCGAGGTAGGGGAGGGAGGCGTCGCCGAGCAGGGCCTCCTCGGTGGGGTGGGCCTGCCGGCGGAGCGCCAGGTGCCAGGCGACGAAGGCGAAGGTGAGGGCGAGCACGCCGCCGATGAAGGCGCTGCCGAGGAGGAGATCCAACCCCGCCTGCTTGAAGCTCAGCGCCTTGAGATCGGCGAGGCGGACGTGGAGATAGCTCGCGCCGCGCAGGCGGCGGCCGGTCTCCAGCTCGGCGAGGAAGAGGAAGGGGCCGAGGCCGGGGAGGCTGATGTGGGCCGCGAGGTAGGTGAGGGCGAAGTTCAGCCGGAACCAGCGGGCGAAGAGGAGGCAGAGCGCCAGGTGGAAGCCGTAGAACGGACTGCAGCCGATGAAGACGCCGAGCGCCACCGCCGCCGCCTGCTCCCCCGGCGAGGTCGCCTGGGTGCGCAGCTTGAAGAGGAGGTCGCGGATCTCGCGCACGAAGCGGCGCGGGGGCTTCCTCGACTTCGGTGGATGCGCCTCCGGCGCCTTCGGCATCTCGTCGATCATCCGCCGGAATCTGCTTGCAGGAGTGGGGCCGGGCCGGCCGCCCCGGGGGCGCCGGCGGACGATGCCGGAATCGCCACCGAGCGCAACCCGCGGTCGGCGAGGGCGGCGAGCACCGGGGGGAGGGCCGCGAGCACCACCGGGTTGCCGCCGCCAGCTGCCGCGCGGGCCGTGGGCGCGGCCGTCGTGGAGGAGGAGGATGTCGCCGGGGGCGAGGCCGTGGAGGAGGCGGCGGGCGATGGCGGCCGGGTTGCTCTCGACGGCGTCGAAGCCGCGGCGGGTCCAGGAGACGTAGCGCAGGCCGGCGGTGTGCAGCACCCAGTCGAGAAGGGGGTTGCGCAGGCCGGCGGGGGCGCGGAAGAGGCGCGGCGGCGAGCCTGTGGCCATCGGCGATCAGCTCCTGGACGGGGAGGATCTCCCGCCGCAGGAGCCCCGCCGTGTAGCAGGCGAAGAGGGGCGGGTGGGTCTCCGTGTGGTTCTCGACGCGGTGGCCGCGGCTCGCGATCTCGGCGACCAGGCGGGGGTGGGCGCGGGCGCGGCGGCCGATCACGAAGAAGCTGGCGCGCATGCCGGCGGCGTCGAGGAGGTCGAGCACCCGCGGGGTGACCTCGGGGTCCGGGCCGTCGTCGAAAGTGAGGGAAACCTCTCCCCGGCGGGCGGCGGAGTCCGGGAGCCGGAGCTGGTTGGGCCCCACCAGCGAGCCGCGCGGCCAGAGGCTGGCGGCGGCGAGCGCCACGTGGTTGGTGACCAGGACGCCGGCGATCGTCCGCCAGTGGCGCGGGGCGGCGGCGAGGGCCACCGCGGCGCCGGCGTGGAGGGCGAGCGACGCGATCTGGAGCGCCGGCGGGCGGTACGGGGGGCGATCCGCGGGTCCGGTCACGGCCGCCCGCTTCCCAGCTCCCCGCCCAATGCCAGGAGCGCGCGGCGGTCGAGCTTCCCCCGGGAGTTGCGGGGGAGCGCCTCGACCAGGATGACGCTGCGCGGCACCTTGTGGGCCGAGAGGTGCTCGCGGCACCAGGCGACGACCGCCTCGGCGGTGAGGCTCCCCGGGCGGCAGGCGACGACGGCGCGCAGCAGCTCGCCGCGGCCGGGGACGGCGAGGCCGAGGACGGAGGCCTCGTCCACCCCGGCGAGCGCCGAGAGGATCCCCTCGACCTCGCGCGGGTTGACCTTCTTCCCCTTGATGTTCACCAGGTCGTCCACCCGCCCCGCAAGCGCCAGCTCGCCGTGCCGCCAGACGGCGAGGTCGCCGGCCAGGAAGCGGCCGCCGCGGAGGCGGTCGTCGGCGTCCGGAAAATACTGCGACGACACGGCGGGGGATTCGACCACCACCCGTCCCCCCTGGTCGGGGCAGAGATCCGAGGAGCCGTCGACCGGCTCGAGGGTGATCGTCACCCCTGTCGACGGGCGCTCCGACCGTCCCCCGTTCGGCGGCTCCCCCCTCACGGTCGTAGCAGATGCCGCCGCACTCGCTCGAGCCGTAGAAGACGTGGACGGGGAGGGCGAAGAGCTCGCGGAAGCGGGCGGAGGTGGCGGCGGAGAGGGGGGCGCCGGCGGTGGTGACGAGGCGCAGGGAGGCGGGGAGGCGGGGCGGGTCGCTCCGCCGCACCAGGGCGTCGAGATAGGCGGGCACGGTGGGGAAGAAGGTGGCGCCCGTCCGCTCGGCGGTGAGGATGGGGTCGTACCCCTCGGCGGCGTCGGGGAGGGCGAGCACGGCGCCGCGCACCAGGGCCGGGAGGGCGAGGCTCGACAGGCCGTAGGAGTGGGAGAGGGGGATCGCGGTGAGCAGGCGGTCCTCGGCCGAGAGCCCCATGGTGCGGGTGAGGGCCGCATCGTCGGCGAGCAACGCCTCGGCAGGGGCGGCGATGCCGCGCGGGGTGCCGGTCGAGCCGGAGGTGAGCTTGACGACCGCGGTGCCCGGGGGGAGGGGCGGCGGAGAGAGGACGGGGATGTCATCTTCTCCAGCCACCTGCCCGGCGATCTGCAGCGTCCAGTCGTCCGGCCCCGCGGGCCAGCCGGGGGCGCGCAGGAGGGCGGGGGCGCCGAGGGCGGCGAGGACGCGGCGGGCCTCCGTCCCCGGGGTCTGGGCGTCGAGGAGGAGGGCGGCGAGCCCCGCCTGGCGGAGGGCGAGGAGCGAGGCGAGGAACCCCGGTCCGTTGGCGGCGGCGAGCCCGACGATCGCCCCTGGCGCGAGGTGTGCATCCGCCAGCCGTCGCCCGGCGGCGCGCGCCAGGGCGGCGATGTCCTCGACGGTCGCCCTGCGCTCCGGGGTGATCACCAGCGGGGCGAGCGGGGCGCGGCGGACGAGCCGTTCGAAGGCCTGGAGGATCGGGTCGGGAAAGCTCAAGACTGCCGCAGTTCTCCTTTCGGTATCTGGCGATAGGGGCCGGTACGGAGGAGGGATGATACTAGAGGCGGCTCCGCGCCGCCGATCCCGGGAAGGCGTTCAGGAGGCGTTCAGGAGGATGATGGACGCCGCTAAGGACTTGGTGAAACAAGGCTTCGAGTTGCCAGCGCCCCCGGGGGCACGTTAGCATTGCCCCTTCGGTGTAAGAACAACCTGCGGACGTTACCGCACGGTGGATAAAAGAGGCCGCCGGACTTCAGAGGTTTTCGCTTTATGTCGGAAGCAGTCGTCGCCACCCCGGACCGGATCAAGCGCCTGATCATCGAGAGCCTCAACCTGGAAGGGATGCGGCCGGAGATGATCGAGGACGAGGCCCCCCTGTTCGGGGAGGGGCTGGGGCTCGATTCGGTGGACGCGCTCGAGCTGGTGGTGGCGCTCGAGAAGGAGTTCGGCATCAAGATCAAGAGCCAGGAGATCGGCCGCGAGGTCTTCTCCTCGGTCTCGACGCTCTCCCAATTCATCGAGGGCCGGACCTAGAGCCATCGCCCTTCGCGGGGCGGCCGCTTCGAGGACTTGCCATGCAGCGAGAACAGAGGAGCCGGCTCGTCGCCGTCACCGGGATGGGCGCCGTCTGCGGCCTGGGCTGGGGGGTGGACGCCCTGTGGGCCGGGCTGCGCGCCGGGCGCTCCCGGGTCGGCGACTTCCACCGCTTCGACCACAGCCGGCACAGGACCCACCTCGCCGCCGAGGTCGCCGAGCCGCCGGCCGACGTCCTGGAGCGCGATCCCGCGCTCGCCGCGCTCTTCGCGGACCGCCGCCTCTCCGTCGCCGACCGCTTCGCCCTCTTCGCCGCCCGCGAGGCGGTGGCGCAGGCCGGGCTCGCGGCGGCGGATCTCGAGGCGGCCGGGGTCTTCTTCGGCAGCAGCACGGGGGGGATGTTCGAGGGGGAACTCTTCTTCGAAGATTTCCTCCCCGAGCGTACCGGTCACCGCGGCGGGCGGATCGCCTCCCTCGCCTCGCAGCAGGTCAACGGGCCGGGGGACGCGGTGGCCCGCGCCCTCCAGGCGACCGGGCCGGTCGAGACCCTCTCCTCGGCGTGCGCCTCGGGGGCGCTGGCGCTTGGGCTTGCGCTCGACGCGGTGCGCTCGGGGGAGGTGGAGATCGCCGTCGCCGGCGGCTCGGACTCCCTCTGCCAGCTCACCTACGCCGGCTTCAACGCCCTGCGCTCGGTCGACGAGGTCCCCTGCCGGCCGTTCAGCCCCGCGCGCGCCGGGATGTCGTTCGGCGAGGGGGCGGCGGTGCTGGTGCTCGAGCCGCTCGAGCGGGCGCTGGCGCGGGGCGCCGAGGTGCTCGCCGTGCTCTCCGGCGCCGGCGCTTCCTGCGACGCCCATCACATGACGGCGCCCGACCCGGCGGGGAAGGGGGCGGCGGCGGCCCTCGCGGCGGCGCTCGCCGACGCCGGTCTGGA
This sequence comes from uncultured Acidobacteriota bacterium, assembly GCA_963756595.1. Taxonomy (GTDB): domain Bacteria; phylum Acidobacteriota; class Thermoanaerobaculia; order Multivoradales; family UBA5704; genus DATARR01. Next base: position 123,756 of record CAVWOZ010000056.1, on the reverse strand, counting down.
CGCCGCGGCGATCGACTTCGTGAACGTCCACGGCACCGGCACGGCGCTCAACGACGCCGCCGAGTGGAAGGCGCTCGAGGCGGTGTTCGGCGCGCGGGCGGCGGCGATCCCGCTGATCGCCACCAAGGGGGTGGTGGGGCACCTGCTCGGCTGCTCGGGATCGCTCGAGGCGGTCGCCACCATCCTCTGCCTGCGCCACGGCGAGCTGCACCCGGTGCCGGCGGTGCCCGCCTGCGAGAACGGCGCCCGTCCCGAAGGCGAGGAGCTCCCGGCGCTGGCCGCCGCCCTGGTCACCGGCGCGCCGCTGCCGCTCCCCGAGGCGCGGGCGGCGGTGTCGACCAGCCTCGCCTTCGGCGGCTCGAACGCGGCGCTCGTCTTCTCCCGCTGGCCCGGGCCGCCCCTGCTGCCCCGGACGCCCCGGACATTGGACGCGGCGGCTTGAAGGACCCGATCCTGTTGACCGGAGTCGGGACCATCGGCGCGTGGGGCTCGGGGTCCGAGCGGCTGGCCGCGGCGCTCGCCGAGGGGCGGCCGCTCTCCTCCGAGGTCGACCGCTCGGCGGGCTACCACCGCCCCGGCGGGTCGCGGCGGGCGGCGCTGGTCCCCGCCGGGCAGCTCGGCGCGCTGCTGTCGCCCGGCGAGGCGCGCCGGATGAGCCCCCCCTCGAAGCTGGCGGTGGCGGCGGCGCGCATGGCGCTGTGCTGCGCCGGCCTCCCGGCGCAGGACGAGGAGGGGACGGCGGTGGTGGTGGCCACCGCCTTCGGCCCGTCGACCAACACCGAGGCGCTGCTCAAGCAGATCCTGCGCGAGGGGCCGGAGGCGGCCTCCCCCTCCCTGTTCACCGAGAGCGTCGCCAACGCGCCGGCGGCGCAGATCGCCATCGCCTGCCATGCCACCGGGCCGAGCCTCACCGTCTGCCAGCGCGAGGCCGGGCCGCTGATCGCCCTCGGCCGCGCCGCCGGCGAGGTGGCCGCCGGACGCGCCCGCCGCGCCCTGGCCGGCGCCGTCGACGAGATGACCCCCCTCCTCCACGCCCTGCTCGACCGCTTCGGGGCGCTCGCTCATGGAGAGGCTGGCGCGGACGAAGCGGCGCGCCCCTTCGACCGGGCGCGCAACGGCTTCCTGGCCGGCGAGGGGGCGACGATGATCGTGGTCGAGAGCGCCGGGGACCTCGCGCGCCGCGGCGGGCACCCCCTCGCCCGGCTGCTCGCCTGGGGGAGCGCCTTCGACCCCACGGCGCCGCCGACCGGCTGGGGGACGGGCGCGGAGACGCTGGCCCGCGCCCTGGGGCGGACCCTCGCCCGCGCCGGGCTGGGGGTGGCGGACGTCGACCTCGTCGTCTCCGGGGCCGCCGGCTCGCGCGACGGCGACCGTCTGGAGGCGCGGGTGCTGCGCGCCGCCTGGGGAGACCGTCCGCTGCCGCCGATCGTGGCCCCCAAGGCGCTCACCGGCGAGTACGGCGGCGGCCTGCTGGCGGCGGCGCTGCTGGCGGCGGGGGGCGCGCCGTTCGGACCGGCGCCGGGCTTCGCCGCCGCCGATCCGGAGCTGGGGATCGTGCCGCACGACGGGGCGTCCTGGACCCCGCCGCGGACCGTGCTGGTCACCACCCTGGCCGCCGGCGGCGCGGCGGCGTGGCTGCTGCTGGGGGCGCCCGGAGCCAGCGGAGCCGCCGGAGAGGAAGCGAGCCGATGAGCGCGAAGAAGCCCAGGATCGCCGGCGCCATCCCCGCCTTCCAGGCGGCCCCCTCCGTGGGGGCGGTGGCGCGCGGGGCCCTCGCCGAGCTGGCGGAGGTGCTGGTGGTCGACGACGGCTCGACCGACGGCACCGCCGAGGAGGCGCGGGCGGCGGGCGCCCGGGTCCATTCCTTCCCGGAGAACCGCGGCAAGGGGGCGGCGCTCGCCTTCGCCTTCGCCGACCTCTTCGCCCACGGCGCCGACGGTGTGGTGACCCTCGACGCCGACGGCCAGCACCTGCCGGAGGAGATCCCCAAGCTGCTCGCCGCGGCGGCGGCCGGCAACGACCTGGTGCTCGGCGTGCGCGACCACCTGTTCAGCGAGATGAGCGCGCTGCGCCGGGCGAGCAACCGCCTGTCGTCGCGGGCGATCTCGTTCGCCGCCGGCCAGCCGCTCTCCGACATCCAGACCGGCTTCCGCTTCTACTCGCGGCGGCTGATCGAGGACGTCGGCTTCCCGGAGGCGCGCTTCGAGGCGGAGAGCGCCGTGGTGGTGCGGGCGGCGCGGCGCGGCTTCAAGGTGGTGACCGTGCCGGTGCGCCTCGGCTTCGCCGACGGCCGCACCACCAGCCACTATCGCCCGCTCCTCGACAGCCTGCGGATCGCCGGCGCCGTCACCCGCGCCCGGCTCGAGATGCTGCGGTGAGCGTGACCCTGGTCACCGGCGGCAGCCGCGGTCTGGGGCGGGCGATCGTCGAGGCGCTCGCGACAGCTTCCGAAACCCCCGAGGCCCGGGTGGCCTTCACCTGGAATCAGGACGCGGCGGCGGCGCAGCAAGTCGCGGCGGCGACCGGGGCGGCGGCGTTCCGCCTCGACCTCCAGGACCGCGCGCGGCCGGACGACCTGGTGGCCGAGGTCGAGGCGGCGCTGGGGCCGGTCGAGCGGCTGGTCAACAACGCCGGGCTCCGCCGCGAGTCGCTCCTCGCGCTGACCTCGGACGAGGACTGGGACGCCGTGCTCGAGACCAACCTCGGCGGCCTCTTCCGCTGCTGCCGGGCGGTGCTGCGCGGGATGATGACGCGCCGGCGGGGGGTGATCGTCAACGTCTCCTCCCTCTCGGCGCTCCACGGGGTGGCGGGGCAGGGAGCGTATGCCGCCTCGAAGGCCGGCATCCTGGGGCTGACCCGCTCGCTCGCCCGCGAGGCCGGCAAGCGCGGGGTGCGGGTCAACGCCGTGGTCCCCGGCTTCGTGGCGACCGACCTCACCGCCGGGGTCCCGGCGGCGGCGATCGCCCACCTGCGCGCCGGCGAGTGCCTGGCGCGCGGCGTCCAGGCGGCCGACGTGGCGGCGGCGGTCGCCTTCCTCCTCTCGGAGGGGGCGGCGGCGATCACCGGCCAGACCCTGGTCGTCGACGCCGGGGCCTCGGCCTAGCCGTCCACCCATGCTCGGCCGCGCCTCCTCCGCCCTCGCCGCGCTGATCGCCCGCCGCCCGCGCGCCGTGCTGGCGGCGGCGCTCCTGCTCACCCTGGCGGCGCTGATCCCGGCCTCGCGGTTCAAGATCGAGACCCAGCTCGAGGCGCTGCTTCCGGAGGGGGCGCCGGCGGCGGAGGACTACCGCACCTTCCTGCGCACCTTCGGCGGCTTCGAGAAGGTGTTCGTGCTGGTGCGGGCGGCCCCTGGCAAGCCGGCCGACTCCGAGACCCTGATCAACGCCGCCTCCGAGCTCGCCGACCGCATGCGCACGAGCCCGCTGGTGGCCGAGGCGCGCGCCGGGCTGACCGAGGAGGACGAGCGCTTCTTCTTCGCCCGCGTCGCCCCCCGCATGCCGCTGCTCGTCCATGCGCCGGGGTGGCGCGAGGACCTCGCCCGGCGGCTCGAGCCGGCGGCGATCGCCGCCCGGGTCGCCGAGATGCGGCAGGCGCTGCGCAGCCCGGTGGGGGCGATCGCCGCCCCCCTCTTCGCCGCCGATCCCCTCGGGCTCTCCGAGGGGTTGCTGGGGACGGCCGCCGCCTCGCTGCCGATCGACCCGCTGAGCGGCGCCTTCATCTCGCCGCAGGGGGACGCCACCCTGGTGATCCTCACCCCGGCGAGCGCCGAGGTCGATCCCGAGGGGGGGCGCGCCCTGCTCGCCGCGCTCGCCAAGGCGTACCGCGAGGTGCGCGCGTCGACCGGCGCGGCGCTCGACTTCCGCGCCGTGGGGGGGCCGATCTACGCCGCCCAGGACGAGTCGATCCTGCGCGGCGACCTCGAGAAGACCGCCTCCGGCACCTTCGTCGGGCTCGCCCTGGTGATCGTCCTCGGCTTCGAGGGGTGGTTCCTGGCGGCGGCGATCCTCGCCGCGGTGGCCGCCGGCACGGTCTGGATGGTGGGCGGGGCGGAGATGGGCCTGGGGACGATCAGCGTCGTGGGGGTGGGGTTCGCCGCCGCCCTCCTCGGCATGGGGGTCGACTACGGCATCCTCGGCTCGTCGCGCTTCCGCGACCGGCGGCTCGCCGGCGACACGGTGGCGGCGGCGCTCGCCGCGGCCTTCCGGGAGACCGGCCCGGGGGTGGCCACCACGGCGATCACCACCGCCGCCGGGCTCGCGGCGCTCGGCGTCGCCCACTTCCGGCTGCTGCGCGAGCTCGGGCAGGTGCTCTCGCTCGGCGTCCTCGCCACCCTGGCCGCCACCGCCCTGCTGGGGGCCGCGATCCTCGCCGCCTTCCCGCGGGCGTCGGCCGGCTTCCGTCCCCTGCGGCTGTGGCCCCGCCTGGGGGCGCCCGTGCTCGCCGGCATCGCGGCGCTCGCGGCGCGGCGCTGGCGCCTCACCCTGGCGGCGGTGCTCCTGGTGACGGCGGTCGCCGGGTGGGGGATCTCGCGCCTCGGCCTGTCGACCGACCTCAGGGCACTGCGCCCGGCCGACGCGCCGTCGGGGGAGGCCGAGCGGCTGCTGGTCGAGAAGTTCTCGGTCGGGCTCGACACCTTCTCGGTGGTGCTGCGCGGGCGGACCCTGGGGGAGGCGGTCGACCGCGCGGCGGCGGCGCGCGAGCTGCTCGCCCGCCGGCTCGGGCCGAAGGCGGAGATCACCTCCCCTTCCGACTGGCTGGTGGTGGGGGAGGGGTTGAGCCAGCGGATGGCGGAGCTCCGCGCGCTCCCCCTGGAGCGGGCGGCGGACGATTTCCAGCGCGAGCTCATTGGCGCCGGCTTCAAGCCCGCCCCCTTCGCCGCCGCCCTCGACACCCTGCGCGAGCTGGGGCGGGGGAAGGACCCCGGCGCGCCGGCCCTCGCCGAGTGGCCGCGCTGGATGGCGGAGCTGGTACGGCTCGAAAAACCGGCGCCCGCCAGGAACGGTGACAGCGGTCAGGGCGCGGTCGTCGCCGTGCACGTGCGCCTGCCGCTCGGTATGGGGGCGCGGATGGACCCGAAGAAGCTGGCGGCGGAGCTGGCGCGGCTGGTCCCCGAGCGCCGGGACGTGGCGCTCGCCTCGATCCCCTGGGTGGGCTCGGAGCTGCGCGACCTGGCGCTCCACGACCTCGCGCGGTCGAGCGCCCTCGCGCTCGTGCTGATCGGCGCCGTGGTCCTGATCTCCTTCCGCGGGCGGGTGCGCGACGCCCTCCTCTCGGCCCTGCCGCTGACCCTCGGCTGCGTCTGGACGTTCGGGCTGTGGGGGGCCCTCGGCCACCCGCTCGACCTGCTCTGCGCCTTCACCGTCCCCCTGCTGCTCGGCACCGGCATGACCCTCGGCGCCAACGCGGTGCACTGGAAGCGCCTGCACCCCGAGCGGGGGTTCCAGGCGGCGGCCGCCGACCTCGGCCTGCCGCTCACCCTCGCCACGCTGACCACGGTGATCGGCTTCGGCAGCCTCGCCACCTCGCGGGTCCCCGGCCTCCGCCACGCCGGGATCCTGGTCGCCCTCGGCCTCTCCGCCTGCCTGCTCGCCACCGTCCTGGTGCTGCCGGCCCTCGAGGCGGCGCTGGGATGGGGGCGCGGGCGGCGGCGGACCGATTCGTGGGACAATGAGGACGGCGCGACCACGGGCGACCCATCGACTGGCAGAGACGAAGCGCCCGCAGCGGCAGCCGGCACCCGAGAAACCCGATGAGCGTCGCACTCCGTCAAGCTCCCCCCCGCACGCGCCCGAAGGGGGGTGGAGCCGCCGCCTGCTGGGGCCCCTCCACGTCACCGGGGTGGTCTGGTTCCGCCTGCACCAGCTCGCGGTGCGCATCCTGCCGGAGCGCGTGCTGGCGCTGGTGATCACCCTGTGCACGGCCTTCTTCTGGATCGCCCTGCGCAAGATCCGCGACGCCATCGCCGGCAACCTCGAGGCGGTGCTCGGCCCCTGCGGCTGGTGGGAGCGCCAGCGGCGCATCCACCGCACCTTCCTGACCTTCGCCTGGTGCCTCTCGGAGCGCTACGAGCGGCTGAGCACCGACCAGGTCTTCACCGTCGAGGCCGAGGGGCTCGAGGGGTGGCGCGAGCTGGCCGATTCCCGGCGAGGCTTCATCCTGGTCACCGCCCACATGGGGGCCTGGGAGGTCGGCTCGATGCTGCCGGCCGCCGAGGAGGGGCGGCGCATCCACGTGGTGCGCGAGGCGGAGACCGATCCGCGGGCCCAGGAGTTCATTGCCGGGCTGATCCGGAGCTGCGGCGGCGACCTCTACACCACCCACTTCGCGGAGGATCCGCAGCTCGGCGTCAGCCTCCTCGACGCGCTGCGCCGCGACGAGATCGTGGCGCTCCAGGGGGACCGCCCGCGGGCCGGGGGGCGGACGGTCGAGACCCGCCTGTTCGGCCGCCCCTACGCGCTGCCGGTCGGCCCCGCGGCGCTCGCCCGCGCCGCCGGCGTGCCGATCGTGCCGGTCTTCGTCCTCCGGCAGGGGAGGCTGCGCTACCGCTGCATCCTGCGCCCGCCGATCGCCGTCACCCAGAGCGCCGACCGCCAGCGCGATCTCGCCGCGGCGCTGAACCGGTTCGCCGCCGACCTCGAGGCGGCGATCCGCCGCGAGCCGCACCAGTGGTTCTGCTTCCGGCGGATCTGGCCGGGACAGACGTGATAGGATCGTTGCAGGTCTTGCATTGCAGTTTATTTCGGCGAGGAGGTGGAAAGAAGCTGTCGGTGTAGCCGCCCTGCACAAACAGCATTTCAGAAAGGATAGAAAAATGCAATTCCCTCGCTCCGCCCTCCTCGTCGTCCTCGGTCTGCTCACGATCCTGCCGGCCGGTCGGGCCCAGGAGATCACCCTGGAGACCCGGGCCGACTCCAGCACGGTTTTCTACTGCCAGATGCTCCACGCCACCAACTGCGCCATGGTGCACGTCGAGATCACGGCGCCGATCACCGTCGGCACCGCCCTGCAGCTCGACGGCAAGGCGTACGTCATCTCCTGGACGGGCCCCGGCTACTACCTCTCGAACGGCGCGGTCCTCGAGGCCCAGGGGGAGGCGGTCGCCCGCCTCGAGGGGCAGCGCTGGACGGAGGTCAAGCCGCGCGCCGGCCGGGCGCACCTCTCCCGTGGCTGGAAGGACAAGGACGGCAACGGCGCGCTCAGCGTCGGGGACACCCTGGCGCTCGAAGACGGCACGGAGGTGGAGGTCAAGGACGTGCGCCTGCATATCCGGACGCAGCAGGTGACCAGGCCGTAGCCGGCGGCGCGTCGAGGAACGGCGAGTCGAAGAGCGGCAGCCCGCCCTCCCGCCACTCCTCGACCCCACCGCGGAACCAGAGCACGTTGTGGAAGCCGCGCCGCGCGGCCTCCGCCCCCGCCTCGCGGCTGCGCACGCAGTCGGTGCCGTAGCAGTAGAGGAGGAGGGGGAAGCTCGCGCGGTCGGCCTGTGGCCAGTTCGCCGCCACCAGCGGCTCGAAGTCGGCCGCGAAGCGGAGGATGGGGAGGTTGAGCGCCCCGGGGAGGTGGCCGATGGCAAAATCCCGCGGCTCGCGCAGGTCGATCAGGATCAGTCCGCGCGGCGGGCGGTCGGCGGCGAGCCCGGGGACTTCCCGGCGCAGCAGGGCGGCCACCGCTGCGGCGGGCAGCACCCGCACGATCGGGTGAGCAAATGGGCGGGAGGCCGCCGTCCATTCCTGCCAGCCGCCGGGGAAGACCCGCGCCTCGAGGCCGGCCAGGGTGAAGAGCAGGAGCCCGAGGTCGGGGCGCCGGTCGCGCGCGTCCTCGCCCGAGAGGACGAAGGTGGAGTCGAGGCGCACCACGTCGCCCGCCCGCGGGCCCAGGGTGCCCAGGCGGCGGCGCAGCTCGGCCGGCTCCGGCCAGCCGCCGCCCGCGGGGAGGAGCGCTTTGGGGTCGAAGGGGAGGCTCGCGGGGATGTGTCCGGCGGCGAAGGTGGGCGGGGTCTCCCAGCGCTCCCAGCCGCGGGCGTCGCGCACGTCGAACAGCTCGAACCCGGCCCGGCCGAAGTGGTCCGCCACCCAGGGGGCGTCCACCACCGTCGCCTCCCGGATGGCCGGGTGGACCGCCTGGAAGGCGGCGGCGGGGGCGCGGCGGCCCTCTCCGCTCTCCACCCCCCCGCCGGCGGCCCGCCAGGCGGCGAGGCCGCCGTCGAGGATGCGCACCTCGGCACAACCCGCCCAGCGCAGCAGCCGGTAGAGGTAGGCGACGGCCTCCCGGTCGGCATCGCCGTAGATCACCACGGTCTCCCGCCCCGAGATCCCGAGCGCCGCGAGGCGATCGCGCAGACGCCGCAGAGGACGCAAGAGGTCGTCAGGGGCGCCTTCCGCCCCGTCCTTCGCGTCGTCCTCCGCGGCCCCGGCGAGGGCGCTCCCGGCGGGGACGGCCCCCGGCAGGTGCCCCGCCGCGAACGCGGCGCCCCCCCGCGCGTCGACCGCCAGGGTGGCGGGCGAGGCGGCGCCGGCCGCCGGCCGTGGACGCAGCGCGCGCGCCAGCTCCGCCGCCCCGATCAGGAGATGGGGGAAGCGGACCTCCTGGCGCGGCCCCGGCGGGGGGACGGGCCACTGCAAGGGCGAATCCTGCGCCGCCGGCTCCGCCAGGGCCGGCGCGACGAACAGAAGGAGGAGAGGAGCGAGCCCGAGCGTTTTCAATGTCATTCAAAAATGCTAGCCTGTGCAGGTTCTCACCACAAGGAGATTCTTTCCTTCGGAGCGGTCGCGGTCTTGAAGATGAACATGCCCCTCGACGTGCGGTATGGCATCCGCCGGCTGAACAACAACGTCGGTTTCACCATCGTCGCCGTCGCCTGTCTGGCGCTCGGGATCTGCGCCAGCGTGACGGTGTTCAGCGTCATCGACCCGCTGCTGCTGCGGCCGTTTCCCGGCGTCCGGGACCAGGAGCGGCTGATCTCCCTCTCCTGCAAGCCGATGATCCTCCCCGGCTTCAGCCAGCAGGTGCTCACCCCCGGCCTCAGCTACCCGGTCTTCCAGCTCTACCGGCGGGCCGCCGCGCCGCGCATCCTCACCGACCTGGTGACCTACCTCTCGGTCCCCATCAACCTGCAATGGAACGGCGAGCCGCGGCGGGTGACCGGGCAGGTGGTGAGCGACAACTATTTCCACGTCCTCGGCCTCCACGGCGCCCTCGGGCGGCTGTTCGTCCCCGGGGAGGGGAGACGGCAGGTCCCGCTGGAGGTGGTGCTCAGCGACAACCTCTGGCATGGCGTCTTCGGGGGGCGCCGGGAGGTGATCGGCAGCCCGCTGCGCATCAACGGGCGCCTCTTCGTCGTCGCCGGCGTGGCGCCGGAGGGGTTCCGCGGCACCCTGCACTCCGAGGGGGCGGACCTCTGGGTGCTGGCGGAGACGGCGCCGCTCGTCCTCGGCACGCCGTTTCCCGGCGGGCTCGAGGCCGAGGCGCCGGCGTGGCTGTTCTCGTTCTTCGGCCGTCTCGCTCCGGGGGTGGACCGCGCGCGGGCGCAGAGCGAGCTCGACCGTCTGGCGGCACGGCTCGCGGCAGGAGCGCCGAAGGGGCACAAGCCCCCCGCCCTGCTGGTCTCGGCGTGGAACGGCAACTGGCCCGACAGCCCCGACCTGCTCACCGGGCCGCTCCTCCTCCTCTCGCTGGTCACCGCGCTCCTGATGCTGGTGGTGTGCGCCAATCTGGGCGGCCTGCTGCTGGTGAAGGCGGCGGCGCGGCGGGAGGAGATCGGCGTCCGCATGGCGCTCGGGGTCACCCGCGCCCGCCTGGTGCGCCAGCTCCTCACCGAGAGCCTGGCCCTGGCGCTGCTCGGCGGGGGCGCGGGCTTCGTCCTCGCCCTCTTCGTGCTCGACGCCGTCCACGGCCTTTCCCTCGGCAGGTTCCTCCCCACCATCGACAACGTCGCCGTCGGCGGCCGGGTGGTCGTCTTCACCCTCGGCATCTCGCTCGCGGCGGGGCTCACTTTCGGCCTGGTGCCGGCCCTGTGGTCGACGCGCCGCCAGGTGGTGCCGATGCTGCGCCAGAGGGGCGCAGGCGGGGAGCCCGGGCGCACCCGCCCGCACGAGGTCCTGGTGGTGGCGCAGGTGACGCTCTCCCTGATGCTGCTCGTCTCGACGGGGCTCTTCGTGCGCACGCTCGAGAACCTGCGCTCGATCGATCCCGGCTTCAGCAGCCGGGGGGTGGTCAACCTGCGGACCGACCTGTCGCTCCACGGCGTGAGCGAGCGGGCCGGACGCCTCTTCTACGATCAGCTCCTCGAGCAGGTGGAGCGGCTGCCGGGGGTGGAGAGCGCCGCTCTGACGTTGACCGTGCCGCTCGCCCGGGTCGGCGGCAAGACCAGCGTCGGCAGCCTGAAGCCGTCGGGGAGCCCTCTGCCGAGGACGGTGGAGCTCGACGTCGTGTCGCCGGGGTTCTTCCGCACCCTGGGCATCCCGCTCGTCCGCGGCCGCGACTTCTCGCGCTTCGACCGCCCGGGCGCCCCCCTCGTGGTGATCGTCGACCAGGCCACGGCGCAGACCCTCTGGCCGGGGAAGAACCCGCTGGGCGAGCGGGTGACGCTGGGCGACGGCACGGTGCGCGAGGTGATCGGCGTGGCGCGCAGGATCCGTTTCTGGGATCTCCCCGAGGACCCGCACCCCTACTTCTACCTCCCCCTCGCCCAGCACTACGAGCCCGCCCTCGCCTTGCAGGTGAAGATGAAGGGGGCGGGCGACCCGCTGCGGACGCTGGGGACCCTGGGCGTCGTCCTGCACCGGCTCGATCCGGCGCTGGCGGTCGAGGCGAGCCGCTTCGACGACGAGGTCCGCGAGACCCTCTCGCTCCCCCGCCTCTTCTCCTGGCTGTTCGGCAGCTTCAGCCTGACGGCCGTGCTGATCACCGCCATCGGGCTCTACGGCGTCCTCTCCTACGCCGTCAGCCGCCGCACCCGCGAGCTGGGGATCCGCATGGCGCTCGGCGCCCGCAGCTCCGAGATCATCGGCCTGGTGCTGCGGCGGGGGCTCGCGCTGACCTTCGCCGGGCTCGTCCTCGGCCTGGTGGCGGCCTCGTGGGCCACCACGATCTTCTCGGGGCTCCTCTTCCAGGTGACGCCGACCGACCCCGCGGTCTTCTTCTGCGTCTCCCTGCTGCTGATCGGGGTGGGGCTCGCGGCCAGCTCGCTGCCGGCCTACCGGGCGACGCGGGTGGATCCGATGGCGATCCTCCGGCACGAGTGAAAGACAACCAGGGACTTAAAGGACGGCAGGGACTTCAGGGACCGGGAGTCCCTGCTGTCGCTGCAGTCCCTTCGGTCCCTCGTTGCCACCCTCTGGAGCGGCGCCTCATCCTCCCGCCAAAAAAGTGCTGATCGTCGCCCTCACCACCCCCCCCACCCCGATCTCGTAGACAGCCAGCGGCGGGGCGCTCCCCTGGAGCCTGGCCCTCACCTGGAAGGGGCGGCCGGCGGGGAGGGTGGCGGCGGCGAAGGCCGCCTCGCGGACGCCGACCAGGTAGCCGATCCGCGGCGCGCTCTCCTCTCCTCCGGCCTGCCGTGCCGGCATCGCAGACAGCGCCTCGAGCGCCGCCGCGGCCTGCGCTCCGGCCTCGATGCCGAGGAGGGCCGGGAAACGCCCGCCGCGGACCAGGGGGTGCTCCGCGGAGACCTCGGCCGTGCAGACGATCTCCTCGGGCGAGGCTTCGGCGACGCCGCGCACCAGGAGGGCCGGCGGGGCGTGCGGCAGCGGCGGGAGCGCGGCGGCCTCCCCTCCTGCCGCCGCCGTCTCGTCGCCGGCGGCGGGGTCGAAGGCCGCCGTCCGCACGGCGCCGTTGCTCACCACCTCCCCCCGATGGCGGATCTCGAAGCGCACCCACCCCTCGCCGTCGGGCGCCGCGAGGGAGAGATCGAGCGTCTCGCCCGGTACGACCAGGCGCCGCAGCCGCAGCGAGCGCACCGCGGCGAGGCTGCCTCCGAGCGCCTGCTCGACGAAGGCGAGCTGGGCGATCCCCGGCAGGATGGGATGGCCGGGGAAGTGCCCCGCGAACAGCGGGCTGGCGGGGTCGAGCTCGACGGCGAGCCGCCGGAAGGCCTCCGCGGGGGTGGAGGGGGTCGCGGGCATCGCGGGCACGCTAGCACACGGTCCTCCCGCCGTCCGCGTCCGCGGCCGGGACGGCGACGGGAGCCGGCTCGGGGGCGGGCTCCGGGAAGAGGAGGGGGAAGCGGCGCGGCAGGAACGAGAGGCCGAGAAAGCGGCTCCACGCCCGGCGCAGCGGCTCGTCGCCGGTCTCGGCGAGGCGCGCCGCCAGCCGCTCGAGCAGCGGGTCGACCTCCTCGGGGGTCCGGCTGCGCTCGAGCTCGCAGAGGAGGGCGACCAGGTTGTCCGGCCGCCCCGCGGGTGCCGCGGCCGGCAGCGGGGCGTGCGCGGCGTCGAGCAGCAGATACCGCGTCCGCGGCACGTGCCCCTGGAGGGCGGGGACCAGGGGGAGGAACAGCTCGCAGGCGTCCCGCGGCGCCGTCCACGGGGCGCCGCCGGCGTAGAGGACGACCGGCACCACCGCCGGCAGCCGGAGGCCGCGCCGGGACTGCCCGGGCTGCCGGCGCTGCCGCCGCAGCAGGGCGCGGTAGAAGAGGTTGCGGCAGAGCTCGAGGTGGAGGGCGATGTAGGGGTCGTCCTCCTCCTGGGCCTTGAGCAGCAGGTAGACCCAGTCCGAGCCCCCCTGCCAGCGGCAGCGCCAGATCACGATGCCGTCCCGGGCCGGCGGGCCCTCGCCGTCGCGCCGTTCGAGGGTCTCGAGGTCGAGCCAGCCGATCCATTCCTCGGGGCTGAAGCCGCCGAGGAGGTCAGCCACCATCCGGGGATGCGAGAAGAGAAGCGGGTACGAGGTGTCGAATCTTCCGTCCATGGGTATTTGTTCCTCCTGCCGGGGAAGAGACGGAAAATCGGGGTCGAAACTTTTTCGCCCTAGAGGTTCTAGGGTTTGCGAGACCCCCGGAGGGGGTCCACGGCCCGGAGATGGGGCGGGGGTGATGTCCTGGTTTGAGCCGCGCAGCCGACTGGCAGCGACGAAGGAGCGGAGCCCGAAGGAGGCGAGCAGCCTTCAAACCAGGACACCACGGAGCGCCGCGTCCCGGAAGGGGCGAGGCGAAGCACCTGTATAATCAGCCGGACCGCCAGGGCCCGGAGCCAGAGATGTTCAAACCCTTCCCTCAATCTCCCTAGGAGTCTTTCCCATGCACGATGAAGCCAAACCAGCGGCGGGCCTCGCCAAGTACGTCACCTCGATCGACCACGTGGCGATCGCCGTCCAGAACCTTGAGGAATCGATCAAGTTCTATACCGAGGTCCTCGGCTTCGAGCTCAAGGAGCGCCGGCGCACCGAGGGGAAGCAGACCGGCATGATCTCGGGAGTTCTCAAGGCGGGGTCGATCACCGTCGTCCTGCTCGAGGGGACCTCTTCCGAGTCGCAGGTCTCGCGCTTCGTCGAGCACTTCGGCCCGGGGGTGCAGCACGTCGCCTTCGGGGTCGAGAACCTCCCCGAGATGGCCGACGAGCTGAAGGCCGCGGGCTACGAGTTCGACACCACGGTGATCCAGAGCCCGGGGCTGCGGCAGATCTTCAGCCAGCGCGACAAGGGGTCCGGGATGATGTTCGAGTTCATCGAGCGGATGGGCGGCGACTTCTCCGACCAGAGCGTGCAGCAGCTCTTCGAGCAGCTCGAGAAGAAGAACACCTTCTAGACCGCAAGACCGCGGAAACCGCGGAGGAAGCACGATGGAGATCACCCTCAAGAGCTGGCTCTCCGATCCGCTGCTGGACGTGATGAACTTCCTCAACGAGGTGGTGCTGCGCTACCCGCGGGCCGTCTCGTTCGCCCCCGGGCGCCCGGCGGAACGGCACTTCGACGTCGAGGAGAGCCTCGCCGCGGCGGCCCCCTGGGTGGCGGCGCGCGCCGCCGCCGCCGGCGTCCCGGCGCGCGCCGTCTGGGACGACCTCGGGCAGTACAACAAGACGAACGGCATCATCAACGAGGCGATCGCGCGCCAGCTCGCGGCCGACGAGGGGATCACGGCCTCGCCCGGCTCGATCGTGGTCACCACCGGCTGCCAGGAGGGGATGGCGATCCTCCTGCTGGCGCTGATCGATCCCGCCACCGACGCGCTGCTGGTCAGCGATCCCGCCTACATCGGCATCCCCGGCCTCGCCCGCATCATGGGGCTGACGGTGATCCCCATCGCCACCGGCGACGAGGGGCTCGAGCCCGGCGCCGTCCGCCGCGCCGCGGCCGCGGCCCGCGCGATGGGGCGGCGCCCGCGCGCGCTCTACGACGTCCCCGACTTCAACAACCCCCTCGGCACCCGCATGCCGCTGGCGGCACGGCGCGAGCTGCTCGCCGTCGCCCGCGAGGAGGGGATGCTGATCTGGGAGGACAACCCCTACGGCATGTTCTCCTACGACGGCGCGCCGCTGCCCACCCTCAAGGCGCTGGACGAGGAGGGGGTGGTGGTCTACATGGGGAGCTTCTCGAAGACCCTCTTCCCCGGCCTCCGGCTCGGCTATCTGGTGGCCGACCAGCCGGTCCTCCTGCCGTCGGGCGCGCGGGTGCCGCTCGCCGCCGAGCTGTCGAAGATCAAGAGCCTGACCACGGTCAACACCTCGCCGCTGATCCAGGCGATCGCCGGCGGCATCCTGCTCCAGTCGGGAGGGTCGCTGCGTCCGATCGTCGAGCGCAAGCTGCCGTTCTACCGGGCGAACCGCGACCGCATGCTCGATCGCCTCGAGGCCGAGCTCGCCGGCCCAGAGGGCGCCACAGGGGTGAGCTGGAACCGCCCCGAGGGGGGGTTCTTCCTCATCCTGACCCTCCCCTTCGAGTTCACCGACGACGACCTGACGGCCTGCGCGCGCGACTACGGGGTGATCGTCTGCCCGCTGCGCTTCTTCGCCCTCTCCCCCGGCCGCGAGCGGCAGGTGCGGCTCTCCTTCAGCTACGTCACCGAGGAGCAGATCGACGAGGGGATCGCGCGGCTGGCCCGCTTCGTCCGCGACCGGGCCGGCGCGATGGCCCCGCGAACGGGAGCGCTGGCGGCGGCGGGAAACCCGGCTTGAAGCGGCTCCCGGCGGCCGACCTCGCCGGCCGGATGCACGGCGCACTCGCCGGCCGCGGGGTGTCGGCGGAGCACGCGGCCTTCGTCGTCGACGGCCTCCTCGAGGCCTCGCTGCGCGGCATCGACACCCACGGCGTGCGGCTCTTCCCGACCTATCTCGCCGAGCTCGACGGCGGGCGCAGCCGGGCCGTCCCGGAGCTCCGCTGGTCGGGGGAGCGCGCGGCGGCGCGCCGGCTCGACGCCGGCGGCGCCCTCGGCCTGGTCGCCGGCCGGCTGGCGGCGGACGAGGCGGTCCGCCTCGCCCGCGACTTCGGCACCGGGGCGGTCTCGGTCGGCAATTCCAACCATTTCGGCGCCGCCTCGGTCTACACGCTCGCGATGGCGCGCCAGGGGATGCTCGGGCTCGCCTTCACCAACAGCGACGCGCTGGTGGCGCCGCACGGCGGCACCCGCCCGGCCTTCGGCACCAACCCGATCGCGATGGCGGTGGGCGGCGCCGGCGACGACCTCTTCTCGGCCGACTTCGCCACCAGCCAGGTCTCCTACTCGAAGGTGAAGCACCACCGGTCGCAGGGGCTGCCCGTCGAGCCTGCCTGGGTGGTGGAGGAGGGCGACGCCTTGAAGCCCCTCGGCGGCCACAAGGGGCAGTGTCTGGGGATGATGGTGGAGATCCTCTGCGCCGTGGTCGCCGGGATGCCGTTCGACGCCGAGCTGTCGCACCTCTACGCGCCCCCCTACGACGCGCCGCGCCGGGTGGCCCACTTCTTCCTGGCCCTCGACGTCGCCGCCTTCCGCCCGGCGGCGGCCTTCCGCGACGAGCTCTCCCGCCTGCTGGCGGCGGTGCGCGCCGAGCCCGCCCAGCCGGGCAAGCGGGTGCTGGCGCCGGGGGACCTCGAAACGGCGAGCGCCGCCGAGCGCCGCCGCGATGGGATCCCGCTGCACGACGACGAGCACGCCTTCTTCGAAAGCCTCTGAGGGGCGTTCAGGGTTCCGGCATCCCCAGCCGCCGGCGGACCTCGGCGAGGGCGCCGGCGAGGCGTTCCCCGGCGTCCTCCGCGGCCAGCTCCTCGAGGCGCAGGGAGGCGAGCGCGGCGACTGTGAGCACCGTCTCGCCGGCCTCCCGGGAAGCGTCGAAGCGCTCGAGGTTCTCCGCCGCCCGCACCACCAGCGCCTGAAGGACGCGGAAGGCGCCGTCGGAGAGCGGCGGCTTGCCGCGGTAGAGGTCGAGGCGCCCGCCCGGCCGGTAGCGGGGGAACTCCTCGAGCCCCACGAAGCGCAGGAACCAGGCGGCCTGGAAGCGGCCGGTGGCCCCCACCAGGCCGGCGTAGTCGGCGATCAGCTCGTCGAGCAGGTTGTTGCGCATCGAGCCGAACAGACGGCGGGTGAGATAGTGGGTGCACTCGTGGTCGCGGCGGATGAGGAGCGACAGCCTCCGCCACTCCTCCTCGGCGAGCCCGAGGTCGGCGGCCGGCACGGCGCTGTAGGGGCCGTCCGAGAGCAGGATGAAACGGTCCTGGTAGAGCTCGCGCCGCGCCTGGAGGTGCTGGAGCTCTTCGCCCCAGGTCGCCCGCTCGCGCCGCCCGGCGGGGTCCTCTGCCTCCCAAAGCGCCCGGAGTTCGGCGATCCGGCTCCAGTTGTTGTAGCCGGCGACCATCAGCGCCCCTTGGGAGGCGGGGATCTCCTCGGGCTCGTTGCGCCGCGCGAGGGCCTGGACGAGCGCCACGAACTCCTCCCGGCCGCGGGCGATCAGCAGCGGGATGCGGCCGGCGGGGCTCGCGTGGAGCACCAGCTCGACGGCCTCCGGCCGCGCCAGCGCCAGCCCCGTCGCCTCCGGGATCTCCGCCGGCGGCACGCCGCGCCGGGTGGCGGCCCGGTAGGGGTCCGTCGCGCTGATCCCGGCCTCGATCGGGAAGCGGAGCTGCGGCAGGTGCTCGGCGAGGGCGGCGACGGCGCCGCGCTCCCGCGCCGCCGCCTCGGCGGCCGCCCAGAACGCCACGAACGGCTCGTCGGGGAGAGGGAAGCGCAGCCCGGGGGTGAGCGCCGCCAGATCGAAGACGTTCTCGTTGTAGGCCGCGAGCTCGGCCGCCTCCTCCGGCGAGGCGCCGAGACGGGCAAGTTGAAGCTTGTGGCTCATCGCTGCTAGCCTAAAGCACTTTGATCTTTGTGCGCAGCCTGTCGCCAGGAGTTCTCGGGATCGCGCTCGGCAGCCTGATCGCGCTCGCCGCCGGGCTCGCCGGAGCCGAGGAGCCGCCGCCCGGAGCCTTGAGCCTGCTCGCCGCCGTGCGGCTGACCCTCGAGCACGATCCCAACGTGGCGATCGAGGCGGCGCGGGTCGACGCCGCCCGCGGGCTGCTCCAGGTGGCGTCCGGGGCCTTCGATCCGGTGGTCTCCTCCGGCCTGACCCCGGCGGACCAGACGGCGCCGAAGAGCTTCGTCACCGGTCAGGAGACGCGGACGCTGCAGAGCACCCTGGGGGTCAGCAAGCTGTTCCGCAACGGCCTGTCGATCGAGCCGGGGCTCGAGATCGACCGCGCCCAGGACATCACCGGCGCGGCGCCGGGGTCGCAGGCGTCGAACCTCGCGACCGTCACCTTCAGGATCCGCCAGCCGCTGCTGCGCGGGCGCGGGCGCGCCGCGGTCCAGGGCGCGGAGCTCGCCGCCGGGCGGGAGCTGGTGGCGAGCGGCTTCGACCTCCGCCACACCGTGGCGCAGCGGGTGCTGGCCGTCGCCTCGCAGTATTGGCAGGTGCGGGCGGCGGAGGCCAACCTCGGGGTCCTGCGCGCCAGCGAGCAGAGCTCGGGCGAGCTGCTCGCCAACACCCGCAAGCTGATCGCCGCCGACCAGGTGCCGGCGGCCGACCTGGTGCAGCTCGAGGCGAGCCTCGCCGCGGCCGAGTCGGCCCGCATCGGCGGCGAGCGCGACCTGTTCACCCAGCGCTCCGCCCTCGGGCGCGAGATCGGCCTCGACGCGGCGGAGATCGCGGCGCTCCCCCTCCCCGCCGACCCCTTCCCGGGCGTCCGGCCGGAGGAGGTGCCGCCGGTCGCGGCGGCGGCCCGACCCTACGTCGATCTCGGCCTGCGCCACCGTGCCGACCTCGAGGCCGCCCGCCAGCGGCTGGCCGAGATCGACCTCGAGCGCCCCGCCGCCCTGAACGCCCTGAAGCCGCAGCTCGACCTCGTCCTCTCCCCCGGCTACTCGGGGCTCACCGGCGGCGCCGACACGGCGAGCTTCTTCTCGCCCCTCTACCGCAACGTCCCCGGCGCCAGCGCCGTCGCCTCCCTGGTCTTCTCCTGGCCCACCTTCAATCAGGCCGCGCGCGGCACCCTCCTGCAGATCGACGCCGCCCGCCGGCAGAACGCCCTCGCGGTCGAGCTGGTGGCGAAGGGGATCGGCGCGGACGTCCCCGCGGCGCTCGACGCCGTGCGGCGCGACGCCTTCCAGGTCGTGCGCGCGGCCGAGGCGGTGCGCCTCTACGAGCGGGCGGTCGCCAACGAGGAGAAGAAGCTCAGGGGGGGGAGCTCGACGCTGCTCGACCTGATCAACCAGAAGGACCGCCTGACCGCCGCCGGCCAGGCCGAGGTGGCCTCCGAGCTCGCCCTCGCCCTGGCGATCCTCAACCTCCGCTTCCAGACCGGCACCCTGCTGGGCGCCGGCTCCGGCCGCCCCGGCGGCCCGGCCGCGGGCGGCGCCGCGCCGGACGGTGGAGAGATCGAGGGAGGCCGCCTGACCACCCTCCCGCAACCCCTGCCGGTGGAGGTGAATCGATGATCTTTCGCAAGGTGGCGCTCGAGCGGCTCTCCTCGCCCGAGCAGCTCGACCAGATGGTGCAGGTCACCGACCCCCGGGGGTGGCTCGCCCTGGCCGGCCTCGGGGCCCTCCTGCTCGCCGCCGTCGGCTGGGGGATCTGGGGGTCGATCCCCACCGAGGCGCAGGGGGACGGCATCCTGCTGCGCCAGGGGGGGATCTCCGACTTGGTCGCCAATGCCAGCGGTCAGGTCCAGGAGGTGCTGGTCGGCGTCGGCGACGTGATCGAGAAGGGGCAGCCGGTGGCGAAGATCCAGCAGCTCGCGCTGCTGCGCCAGATCGCCGACGACCGCTCGAAGCTCACCGTCCTGCGCGGCCAGTATGGCGAGGCGACGCGGATCTCCGATCAGCAGAAGGGGCTGCGCGCGCGCGACCTCGCGCAGCAGCGGGCCAACCTCGAGCACACCATCGAGGCGCTCGGCAAGGACCTCACGATCCTGAACGACCGGCTGGCGGCGCAGCAGGGGCTGCTCAACGACGGCCTGATCACCAAGGAGACCTTCCTCGCCACCCAGCAGACGCTCAACACCAAGCGCGACGCCCTCGCCCAGGCGCGGCTCGACCTGAGCGGCCTCGACCTCAAGCGGATCGAGGCCGATCAGGCGCTCGACCAGCAGCTCGAGACCCGGCAGGCCGCGATCCGCGACCTCGAGCTCGAGATCAAGGAGCTGAACGCCAAGCTGGGGGAGAACGTCAACATCCTCTCCCCCTATTCGGGGCGGGTGCTCGAGGTGCTGGCGAACCACGGCGACGTGGTGAATCCGGGGACCGCCATCCTCTCGGTCGAGGTGCTCTCGGAAGACCTCCAGGCGGTCCTCTTCGTCCCCGCCGCGACCGGCAAGACGGTGCAGAAGGGGATGGCCGTGCGCCTGTCGCCCAGCACGGTGAAGCGGGAGGAGTACGGCTCGCTGCTCGGCCGGGTGACCTGGGTGGCCGAGTTCCCCTCCTCCTCGCGCGGCATGACCCGCCTGCTCGGCAACGAGGCGCTGGTCACCAAGCTGATGGCGCAGGGGCCGCCGATCCAGGTCAACGTCGCCCTGGTGCGCGACCCGCGGACGCCGACCGGCTACCGCTGGTCCTCCTCGCGCGGACCTGACCTCAAGATCAGCAGCGGCACCCTGGCCTCGGGGGACGTGGTGGTCAAGGAGGACCGCCCCTTCCGGTTCCTCATCCCCAGGATCCGGGAGGAGACCGGGCTCTGATGCTCGCCTGGCCGCGCGCTCGCCGCGCCGTCCGCTCACCCACCGTCCTCCAGATGGAGGCGGTCGAGTGCGGCGCGGCGGCGCTCGCCATCGTCCTCGCCCACTATGGCCGCTGGGTGCCGCTCGAGGAGCTGCGGGTGGCCTGCGGCGTCTCGCGCGACGGCAGCAAGGCGAGCAACGTGGTCAAGGCGGCGCGCGTCTACGGCCTGGTCGCCAAGGGGTTCAAGAAGGAGCCGCAGGCGCTGCGCACGCTGCCGCTGCCGGCGATCCTGCACTGGAACTTCAACCACTTCCTGGTGCTCGACGGCTTCCGCAAGGGGCGGGTCTTCCTCAACGACCCGGCGACCGGGCCGCGCGAGGTGACCGAGGCCGAGCTCGACGAGGCGTTCACCGGCGTGGTGCTGACCTTCGAGCCGGGGCCGGACTTCCGGCCGGCGGGTGAGCCGCCGCGGCTGATCCCGGCGCTGCGCCGCCGCCTCGCAGGGTCGCGGGGGGCGCTCGCCTTCGTCTTCCTCGCCGGCCTCGCGCTCGCGCTCCCCTCGCTGGTGGTGCCGGTCTTCTCCAAGGTCTTCGTCGACAACGTGCTGCTCGAAGGGCGGCGCGACTGGCTCTCCCCCCTCCTCTGCGGCATGGGGTTCGCGGCGCTGATGCTGGGCGCCCTGACCTGGATCCAGCAGGTCTACCTCCTGCGTCTCGAAACCCGCCTGGCCGTCGGCTCGTCGAGCCGCTTCCTCTGGCACGTGCTGCGCCTGCCGTCCGAGTTCTTCAGCCAGCGCTTCGCCGGCGACATCAGCTCGCGGGTGGCGATCAACGACCGCGTCGCGCAGCTGCTGTCGCGCGAGCTGGCGACCAACGCCCTGGGCGCCCTGATGATCGGCTTCTTCGCCTTCGTCCTCTTCCGCTACGACGCCGTGCTGACCCTGGTGGGGATCGCCGTGGTGTCGCTCAACGTGGTCGCCCTGCGCTTCGTCTCGCGCCGGCGGGTCGACGGCAACCGCCGGCTGGTGGTCGACCAGGGGAAGCTCCTCGGCACCGCGATCGGCGGTCTGCAGACGATCGAGACGCTGAAGGCGACGGGGGGAGAATCGTCCCTCTTCGCGCGCTGGGCGGGGTACCAGGCCAAGGTGGTCAACGGCCAGCAGGAGCTCGAGCAGTTCTCGCAGATCCTCGACGCCGTCCCGCCGCTCCTCTCGGCGGTCAACACGGCGCTGATCCTGGGGGTCGGCGGCCTGCGGGTGATCCACGGCAGCCTGTCGCTCGGCGGCCTGGTCGCCTTCCAGCTCCTGATGGCCTCGTTCATCGCGCCGATCAACCGTCTGGTGAGCCTCGGCGGCCGCCTGCAGACGGTCGAGGGGGACATGAGCCGGCTCGACGACGTCCTGCGCTACCGGCTCGACCCCGGCGCGGCGCGGGGCGAGGCGGAGCTCCCACCGACCGGGAGCGCCGTGCGCCTCGCCGGCGCCCTCGAGCTGCGCGACGTCTCGTTCGGCTACAGCCGGCTCGATCCGCCGCTGATCGAGGGGTTCAGCCTGACCCTGAAACCGGGCTCGCGGGTCGCCCTGGTCGGTAGCTCGGGGAGCGGCAAATCGACCCTCTCCCGGCTGGTGACCGGCCTCTACGAGCCGTGGGGCGGCGAGATCCTCTTCGACGGCCGCCGCCGATCCGAGATCCCGGCCGCGGTCCTCACCGCCTCGCTCGCCACCGTCGACCAGAACGTCTTCCTGTTCGAGGGGAGCGTGCGCGAGAACCTCACCCTGTGGGATGCCACCCTGCCGCTGCCGGAGGTGGTGGCGGCGGCCAAGGACGCCTGCATCCACGAGGACATCGCCGCGCGCTTCGGCGGCTACGACAGCCCGGTGGAGGAAGGGGGCGCGAACTGGAGCGGCGGCCAGCGGCAGCGCCTCGAGATCGCCCGCGCCCTGGTCGGCCGTCCCTCCCTGCTGGTCCTCGACGAGGCGACCAGCGCCCTCGACCCCACCACGGAGAGCCGGATCGACGAGAGCCTGAGGCGGCGTGGGTGCACCTGCCTGATCGTCGCCCATCGCCTGAGCACCATCCGCGACGCCGACGAGATCATCGTCCTCGAGAAGGGGAAAGTGGCGCAGCGCGGCACCCACGACGAGCTCAAAGGGATGGACGGGCCGTATGCCCGGCTCATCGGCGGCGAGTAGAGGGATGGCGCCCCTCGCCTCCGATCTCGACGACGCCCTGGCGGCGGGGAGCGCGCTGCCGCTCGCGGCCAACGCCCCCCTCCATCTCGACGGCGCGGCCGGCCCGGCGCTGTGGATCGTCGAGCAGGGGGGGGCCGAGCTCTTCGCCGTGCCGCGTGGGGAGGAGGGGCCGCGGACGCACCTCGCCTCCGTCGCGGCCGGACAGCTCTTCTGCGCCCCGGCGGGAGAGCAAGCCAGCCCCGCCGAGCCCGCCGAGGACGCCGCCGGAGGCTTGAGCCTGCTGGCGGTGGGGCGGCCCGGCACCCGCCTGCGCCCCGTCTCGGCGGCCCGCCTCCGCGCGCTGGCCGGCGATCCGGCGGCGGGCGACCTCGCCGCCCGGCTCGACGCCTGGCTGGTCGCGCTCGGCGGGGGGCTCGTCCGCCCCGCCGGCCCCAAGCTCTTCGAGGAGCTGCGCGCCGGCGCCGAAGCCCGTCTCCCGCCGGGGAAGGCGGCGCGCACCCAGGACGGAGTGGTCTGGGTGCGCCATGAAGCGGGGAGCTCGCGGCTCCTGGGCGAGGAGGGGCTGACGGTGGGCCGCGGGCTCTTCCCCGTGCCGGCAGGGCTCTGGCTGATCGCGGCAGGGGAGGGGGAGACGGTCCTCTCGACCCGCGGGACCCGGGAGCTGCTTTCGGAAGACGGCGCAGTCGACGAGCTCTGGCCGGGGGTCGCCCGCTTCCACCAGGTCTGCCTGCGCTCCGTCGCGCTCCACGACCGGAAGCTCGCGGCGCAGGACCGCGAGCGCCTCGGGCGCCGTCTGGCCCTCGACCGCTCCCGCCTGCGCGGCGCCTACGCCCGGCTGGCCTCCATCCTCCAGCCGGCGGAGCCGGCGGCCGTCGCGGACGCCGCCGATCCGCTCCTCGCCGCCTGCCTGCTGGTCGGCCAGGCGCAGGGGATCGCTCTCCGCGCCCCCCTGGACGCCCCGGCCGGCGGCAAGCTCGAGGACCGTCTCGCCCAGATCTGCGGCGCCTCGCGGGTGCGCTCCCGTCGCGTCATCCTGCGCGACGACTGGTGGCGGCGCGACAACGGCCCGCTGGTCGCCTTCCGCGCGCTCGATCCGGAGCAGAAGGTCAAGCGCCCCGTCGCCCTGCTCCCCCTCTCGCCGCGCAGCTACGAGCTGGCCGATCCCGCCGACGGCAGCCGCGTGCGGGTGGACGCCGCCGTCGCCGAGAGCCTGAGCGGCGACGCCCACATGTTCTATCCCCCCCTCCCGGAGCGGGCGGTCACCCCCGGCGACCTGCTGCGCTCGGCGCTGACCGGGCGCCGGCGGGATGTCGTCACCATCCTGCTGATGGGGGCGGGAGGCGGGCTGCTCAGCATGATGGTCCCCCTCCTCACCGGCCAGCTCTTCGGCACCGTCCTGCCGGCCGCCCAGAGCGGGCAGCTCCTGCAGATCACCCTCGCCCTCCTCGTCGCCTCCGTGGCGGGGGCGGTCTTCCAGCTGACGCGGAGCCTCGCCGTCCTGCGCATCGGCGGCAAGGCCGACGGACGGCTGCAATCGGCGGTCTGGGACCGCCTCCTCTCCCTCCCCGCCGCCTTCTTCCGCCGCTACACCGTGGGGGACCTCGCGAACCGCTCGCTCGGCATCAACGCCATCCGCGAGATGCTGACCGGCAACGTCCTCACCCTCCTCCTGGGGACGGTCTTCTCGGTGTTCAGCTTCGGCCTCCTGTTCTATTACAGCTGGCGGCTGGCGCTGATCGCGACGGTCCTCGTGTTCCTCCTCTCGGCGGTCACGGCGGCGCTCGTCTACCTCCAGATCCGCCACCAGCGGGCCCTCCTCGACCTCCAGGGGAAGATCGCGAGCCTCCTCTTCGGGCTGATCAACGGCATCGGCAAGCTCCGGGTGGCGGGCGCCGAGGCCCGGGCCTACGCGCGCTGGGCCGACCGCTTCGCCGAGCAGCGCCGCCGCACCCTGGCGGCGCAGCGGGCCGCCAACGTGCAGACCGCCTTCAACGCCGTCTATGGGGTGCTCACCTCGCTGGTCATCTTCGCCGTCGTCGGCTCCGCCTCGACGGACGTCATGCCCACGGGAGAGTTCCTCGCCTTCAGCGCCGCCTTCGGCCAGTTCCTCGCCGCCGCGCTCTCCCTGGTCTCGGCGCTCTCGAGCGTCCTGGTGATGGTGCCGGTCTACGAGCGCCTGGCGCCGATCCTCCAGGCGCTGCCGGAGGTCGACGCCTCGAAGGCCGAGCCGGGGGAGCTCGCCGGCGAGATCGAGTTCAGCCACGTCTCCTTCCGCTACCAGGAGGACGGCCCGCTGATTCTCGACGACGTCTCCTTCCGCGCCGCGCCGGGGGAGTTCATCGCTCTGGTCGGCCCCTCCGGCGCCGGCAAGTCGACCTGCCTGCGCCTCCTCCTCGGCTTCGAGAAGCCGACCTCGGGCTCGATCTACTTCGACGGCCAGGACGTCGCCGGCCTTGCCGCGCAGTCGGTCCGCCGCCAGCTCGGCGTCGTCCTGCAGACCGGCCGCCCAATGGCGGGGAGCCTCTTCTCGAACATCACCGGCAACTCGAGCCTGGGGATCGACGACGCCTGGGCGGCGGCGCGGATGGCCGGCCTCGAGGAGGACATCAAGGCGATGCCGATGGGGATGCACACCGTGGTGAGCGAGGGGGCGGAGACCTTCTCGGGAGGCCAGAAGCAGCGCATCCTGATCGCGCGGGCGGTCGTCAACCGGCCGCGCATCGTCCTCTTCGACGAGGCGACCAGCGCCCTCGACAACCGCACCCAGGAGATGGTGAGCCGCAGCCTCGAGCGCCTGAAGGCGACCCGCATCGTCATCGCCCACCGCCTGAGCACGATCGAGAACGCCGACCGCATCTACGTGGTGGACGCCGGCCGGGTGGTGGAGTCGGGGAGCTACCGCGAGCTGCTCGCCAAGGACGGCCCCTTCACCCGCCTCGCCGAAAGGCAGATCGCCTGATCAAGGAGCGCAGCATGAGAAAAGTCCTCTTCCTCTTCGGCCAGCTCAACGACGACGACGTCGAGTGGATGCTCACCGCGGGCGCCCGGCGGTTCGTCCCTGCCGGGGGAGTCCTGATCGAGCAGGGGGTGCCGGTGGACGCCGTCTTCATCCTCCTGGAAGGGAATCTCGCCGTCTGGCTGAAGGGGAAGAGAGGGCCCGAAAGGGAGCTCGCCCGCCTGAACGCCGGCGAGATCGTGGGCGAGATGTCCTTCGTCGACGCCCGTCCCCCCTCGGCCACCGTCAAGGCTCTCGAGGACTCGACCGTCTTCGCCCTCTCCAAGGCGATCCTCACCCGCAAGCTCGCCGCCGATCCCAGCTTCGCCGCCCGCTTCTACCGGGCCCTGGCGATCTACCTGTCGACCACCGTCAGAGAGCGCCACCGCGACCTCGCTCCCGGCGGCGCCGCCGGAGAGGAGGCGGAAGAAGAGGAGGACGACGTGGACGAGCTCGACCCCAACGTGCTCGACGGCGTCTACCTGGCGGGGGAGCGGTTCGACCGGATGGTGAAGCGGGTGCTGGTGTCGTAGAGAGCTTCCAAAAATATATCTTCGTTGTCCCGCTTTATCGGATCAGCGTACCTTAGGTAATAGAGGCAGGCTAAATGAGTCCCCTGCAAGGGGCTCATCCTCCCTCCCCGGCGTTGCTCTGCCCGAACGAGCTGAACCGCTTGCAGATAGGAGACCCCTATGCCCCTTGGTCTGACGGGTAAGTTCGACATCCTGCAGGGATCGCCTCACGATCTTCACTCTCCCCCTCCCGAAGGCCTGTCCAGAGATCTCCCGAGCCCGCACTGGGTTCCTTCCCGATACAACGTTCGCGCCACCGCCGAGGACGGACGGCTGGTGCTATGGAACACCCTCAGCGGAAAACTGACGGTCTTCCAGCCCGAGGACCGCGAGCGGGTGCTCGATCTCCTACAAAAAAAGGGGTTCGCAGCACCGCAGGAGAACGTCGTCGAGTACTTGGCCACGCGTGGCTATCTCGTGCGCGGAGACGCCGACGAGTTTCGACAGTTCCAGCAATTATTCGGCCAGGAGCACTATCGGACCGATGTGCTGGAGTTGATCCTGCTGGCGTCCGAAGACTGCAATTTCCGCTGCACGTACTGCTATGAGGACTTTGCTCGGGGAACCATGATCCCGGAGGTGCGAGAAGGGATCAAGAAGCTGGTTCAGAAGCGTATCAAGAAGCTCAATCGGCTCCATGTGAGCTGGTTTGGGGGCGAACCCCTCTACGGCTGGAAAGCGGTGGAAGACCTGGCGCCGTTCTTTCTGGAGAGTGCTGAGGAGAATGAGGTTCCCTTCACTTCAAATATGACCACTAATGGCTATCTGCTGACTCCTGAGATAGCTGACATGCTTCTATCCTGGCAGGTGCGTCACTTCCAGATCACGCTCGACGGGTTGGCGGAGCACCACAATCACTCCCGGGCCGGCCGTGACGGCAGCCCGACGTTTGATCAGATATTCGACAACCTCAAGGCACTGGCGCGGCGTGACGACAGCTTTCAAGTGCTGCTCAGGGTCAATTTCGACCGCGTGAACGCTACCGGCCTGCCGGCGTTCGTCGATTTGTTGTCGAAGGAGTTCGGGAACGACGCAAGGTTCAGCCTGCTCCTAAAAGCCGTGGGTCAATGGGGGGGCGCCAACGACGCTAAACTGGACGTTTGCGGCGGCGACGAGTCCGCCGCGATTCAGCGCGACATCCTCACCCAGGCACGCCGGCAGGGTATGCACTTCGGTACTCTGCGGGATGCGGTCCGCATGGGAAGCAAGGTCTGCTATGCCGCCCGTCCCTACAACTTCCTGATCGGTGCCACTGGAAAAGTCATGAAGTGCACCATAGTCCTCGACAAGAGTGACTACAACGTCGTGGGCCGCCTGACTTCGGAAGGCGAGTTGGAGATCGACGGGGACCGGATGGCTCTTTGGACCGAGCCTGCTTTCGAGCAGGACAGCCAGTGCCGCAAGTGCGTCGTCTTGCCGAATTGCCAGGGCATCAGTTGCCCCCTGGTTCGCATCGAGGAGCACACCCAGCCCTGCATATCGACCCGTAAAAACCCCAAGGGGGAACTGTTGGCCATTCTCGACGCTCCCGGTCGTCATGGGCGCCGTGTGCCGGTGAAGGCCGGGAGTGTTTCTCGCCAGTCGGCGGCGACCGGATCCGGCGCGGACCCTGCTCCAGCACTCTAGATTCCTGCTCTCGCACCGTTGCGAGGGGCATCCTGGAAACGAGCCTCGAAGGGCTCATCTACAAAGGGGTAGAACAATGGCTGATCAAGAAAAGAATCCTGTCGAACCCGAGAATCTCGAGGTTACGGAGCTCGAAGATGGTGAGCTCGAAGACGCCTCGGGAGGGACAGTTACCGGTCCTACCATCAACAACGGTTGCAACATTGGCTGCAGCTAAAGGATGAGAACTCCTGTGCCGGCGCGGCCGGCACAGGCGTTGACTCCCGACTTAGGATAGCTAAAGAGGATACACGTCGCCTGCACTGAGTAGAGAGTACACCGTTTTTGCTGAATTTCATCTGTACAAGCGAATGATTGGAGCGAATCCTGGACGAGTTCCTTGCCAAGGCTTTCCGTGCCTACCGTATAGGCTTGCTTCGAAAGCCACAATCCATCCCTCCAGCGTTTGCCCATAATTTCAACTCCCTGAAGTTCCTTGTATCCATTGGCTGGATGTTGCCCGGGGATCGTCTCCAGCTTCGTAGCCGTTTTTTCGCCTATAGTAAGAGCTGGAGGCTCGCCGTAGAGGGGCTCTGGATGAAGCACTCATAACTTATCAAGAGGCCGAGATCCTTTTCTGCTTGCTCGGCCGGCACCGAGGTCTTGCGTGGACTCTAGGGAGCTCTACCTATGAATCCGGAATCGCTTACCACGACTTCAGCCGCGGTCTTGAGGAGACCGCTAGAGGTCACTTATTCGTCGCGATGGATGCCGATTTGAAGCTGGAAGATGCTGGCCTAACTATATGCAATTGCATTGTATTCAGCAAAGGAACAACTTGGCGCGAATGCGCTGGCGGTTTGGGAGAAGAAGCGAAGCGATTCGTCCCTGTGGCTCACTCATAGCATCATGCATTGACGCCAAGTTAGAGATCTCCCTTTTCATCGTGACTGGCGACCAAGAGACGTGCGAGCTATTCCTCGTGAATTGTTGAAGTCGATGATGGTTCAAGTCTTAGATGAGTTGGCTGGTCCTATCATCGGTGGAGGTAATGCGAATGATGAATGGCCTTGGCTGGTTGAGTCTTCGCAACCCTGTAGCAACCCGGAGGGCGCGGTTTTTCCACAAGTGCAGTTCGCTTTGTTGGCGCAATACGGCCGTTTGGTAAATCAGTGGGGGAGCTACCTGCTGAACTTGGAGCGATTCTTTAGTCTCGGTGTTCATGGATGCTGCCTTCTCTGGTACGCGATTGTTGGAGAGTTGGCAGAATTTTGCCTTGAGGCAGACACGCATCGCTCGCATGAGATCCGAGCCGATACATTGCGAGATTCAGTGAAGTGGAGGGGGTTGCCACCCAAACTGCGGAGCCAGATGTTTGGCTCTTCTGCTGAGGAGGTGCGTCGGCCGATTGCGTAGAGGGCAGCTTCCTAGAGCCGCCAGGCGCGTTCATCCATAAGTCCACTGGTGTAGACTTATTGATGAAGGATAGGCCATGCACTGCCCGCAATGCCAAGCCGAAAATCCCGCCGGGATGAAGTTCTGCGGCCAGTGCGGGTCGAAGCTGGCGGCGGTGTGCGGCCAGTGCGGGACGGAGAACCCTCCGGGGTTCAAGTTCTGCGGCGAGTGCGGCTCCGCCCTGGGGGCGCCGAAGATGGACGAATCGGCTCCCGCGGCCCCGGCCGCTGAGGCCCGCTCGGCGCCCGTCCACAGCTACACGCCCCCCCACCTCGCCAACCAGGTCCTCTCCTCCCGCTCCGCTCTCGAGGGGGAGAGGAAGCAGGTCACGGTGGTCTTCTGCGACCTCGTGGGGTCGACGGCGCTCGCCGAGCGGCTGGGGCCGGAGACGATGCACCTGCTGCTCAACCGCTTCTTCGAGCTCGCCCTCTCCGAGGTCCACCGCTACGAGGGGACGATCAACCAGTTCCTGGGCGACGGCTTCATGGCGCTCTTCGGGGCGCCGATCGCCCACGAGGACCACGCCCGGCGGGCGGCGCTCGCGGCTCTGGGGTTGCAGAAGCTCCTCCACGAGCACCGCGCCGAGCTGGGGGCCAAGGAGGGCCAGGCGCTCGAGGTCCGGATGGGGATCAATACCGGCTGGGTGGTGGTCGGCGGCATCGGTGACTCCCTGCGCAGCGACTACACGGCGATCGGCGACACCACCAACCTGGCGGCGCGCCTCCAGGCGCTCGCCGAGCCCGGGACGATCCTGGTGGGAGAGGACACCCGCCGCTTCCTCCACGGGGCGGCCCGGCTCGAGGCGCTCGGCCCCATCCAGGTCAAGGGGAAGGAGCAGCCGGTGCAGGTCTTCCGGCTGCTGGGGATGGGGGTCGTCCAGTCCGAGCAGGCGATCCTCGACGCCATGGCGCGCTCCCCGTTCGTCGGCCGGCAGCGCGAGATCGGCACTTTCGAGGAGCTGCGCGAGCGGGCGGCGGCGGGGGAGGGGCAGGTGGTGGGGATCGCGGCGGAGGCCGGCGCCGGCAAGTCGCGGCTGGTCTACGAGCTCCATCGCCTGCTGTTCGACGGGCCGGTGCGCTTCCTGGCCGGGCGCTGCGTCTCCTACGCGAGCGGCGTCCCGCTCCTCCCCATCCTCTCCATGCTGCGCAACGAATCGGGGATCTCCGAGGGGGACGAGCCCCCCGCGATCGCCGCCAAGCTCACCTCGAGCCTCGAGCGCTCGGGGGTGGAGGTCGCGGAGGCGCTCCCCTATCTGCTCCACCTGCTGGGGATCGCCGCGGGGACCGAGCCGCTCGCGGCCTTGAGCTCGCAGGCCGTCCTGGCCCGGACGTTCCGCATCCTGCGGCAGATGATCCTCAACGCCGGCCAGGGGGACCTGGTGATCCTGGAGATCGAGGACCTCCACTGGGTGGACAGGACATCCGAGGACTTCCTCAACTTCCTCGTCGAGGGGCTGGTGGTCTCCCGCATGCTCCTCCTGGTGACCTACCGCTCCGGCTACCGGCCGCCCTGGATCGAGAAGTCGTACGCCACCCAGATCACCCTCTCGCGGCTCACCCAGGGGGAGAGCCAGGCGGTGATCCGCTCCGTCCTGCGGCGCTCCGACCCCGCCGAGGCGCTGGTCGAGGCGGTGCTCAGCAAGGCCGAGGGGAACCCGTTCTTCCTCGAGGAGCTGACCCGCTCGCTGCTCGAGCATCCCGACGTGCTGGTCCCCGACACCATCCAGGGGGTGCTGATGGCCCGCATCGACCGCCTGCCGGAGGAGCACAAGCGGCTCTTGCAGACCGCCTCGGTCCTCGGCCGGGAGTTCTCGCTCCACCTTCTCAGCCGGGTCTGGGAGCAGGCGGCCGACCTGGTGCCGCTGCTCGGGGACCTCAAGCGTTGGGAGCTGGTCTACGAGGAGCCGACGGCCGAGGAGCCGCGCTACCTGTTCAAGCACGCCCTCACCCAGGAGGCGGTCTATCAGACCCTGCTCAAGGGGCGGCGGCAGAGCCTGCACGAGTCGGCGGGAAGGGCTTTCGAGCAGCTCCACGCCGGGCATCTCGAGGAGGTCTACGACCGGCTGGCCTATCACTACGCCGCGGCCGACGACGCGGAGAAGGCGGTCTCCTACCTGTCGCTCTTCGCGGCCCAAGCCGCCGGCCGCTACGCGCATGCCGAGGCGGCGCAGGCGCTGCGGCAGGCGCTCACCCACTGCGACCGCCTGTCCCCCCGCGAGGAGACGGTCCGCGACCGTCGCCGTCTCGAGCTGATCCTGCAACTGGCGGAGTCTCTCCTGCCGCTCGCGCTCTTTCCGGAGACGCTGGAGCTCTTCCTGGCCCATCAGGATCTGGTGGCAGGGCTGGAGGACCCGGCGGCGACCGGGCAGTTCCACTTCTGGCTGGCGCATACCTACAGCTACCTCGGCGACCAGGCGGCGGCGGCGGCGAGCGCGCACCTCGCCATCGCGGCGGCGCGGCGGTGCGGCGACGCGGCGACCGAGGGGAAAGCCTGGTATGTCCTCTGCCGCGACGCTTTCTGGTCGGGCCGGTTTGCGGAGGGGATCGAGCACGGGCGCGAGGCTCTCGCCCTGCTCGAGCGCAGCGACGAGCCGTGGTGGCAGGGGCAGGCGTACTGGGTGGCGGGATTCCACCACTACGTCCTGGGCCAGTTCGAGGCGGCCTTCGACAAGATGAAGTGGGCCGACGCTCTCTGGCAGGCGTTGCAGGACCCGCGCCTCGACCCCTCGTGGAGCACCGGCTATTTCCACGCTTCTCTAGGGGACTGGGAGACCGGGATCGCCGAGTGCCAGGGGGGGCTGGAACGGGCCCAGGATCCGCTCAATACCGCGGCGGCGCTGGGTTTCCTG
The DNA here is from genome assembly GCA_963756595.1 of uncultured Acidobacteriota bacterium. Classification (GTDB taxonomy): domain Bacteria; phylum Acidobacteriota; class Thermoanaerobaculia; order Multivoradales; family UBA5704; genus DATARR01. The sequence goes on along the minus strand of CAVWOZ010000056.1, from coordinate 91,998 downwards.
GGCTATGCCTTCCTGGAGAAAGGGGATCTGCCGCGGGCGATCGCGGCGCTGGAGGGCTCCACCGCGCGGTTGCTCGAGGCCGGGATGCTCCAGCTCCTCGGCTGGTTCTCCGCCTTTCTGGCCGAAGCCCTCCTGCTCTCGGGACGCCGCGAGGAGGCTCGGGAGATCGCCCGGCGGGCGCTCGAAACCACCGAGGCGGTGCGCTTCCGCTACGGGAGCGGCATGGCGCAACGGGCGTTGGGCCGGGTCGCGTCGGCGGCCGGCGACCCCGAGACGGCGGCGGCCTCGTTCCTCGACGCGCTCGCCAGCTTCGAGGCGATTCAGGCCCCCTTCGAGGTCGGGCGCACCCTCCTCGCGCTGGCCGCCGTGCCGGGAGCCGGGTCCGCCGAGGCGGCGCGCCGTCTCGGGGAGGCCCGCCGGATCTTCGCGGAGCTGCGCGTACCGGCCTATGTGGAGAGGGTGGAGCGGCTGCTCGGAGAGGTCGCCGGAGCCCCCTCTCTCGACAGGTCGGGCGGTCCGAACACCAGATAAGCCTTCGCCTCGGGCGGGCGCTCCGGACGGCAGACCACCTTCAGGTGGCTGAGGGCGCGGAGACAGAAGCCGCGCGGGCCGATCTCGGCCACCGGCCACGCCCGGGGGGCGGTCCAGAAGGTGTCGTATCCCGGCCAGGCGAGCACGGCCTCCCGCTTCGCGGACGTGCAGAGCCCCTCGTGCGCCAGGCGATCGATCCAGGCGGCCCACCGGGGCTCCCGGGAGGGCTGCCGGGGGTACGAGCCCTCGATGCCGATCCGCGGCAGGATCTCGTCGCCGAGGTCGAAGGAGAGATGGAGCCTTTCGACATCCGCGAAGAGAGGGAGGACGGTCTCGGCGGAGGGAGCGGTCGCCGGGACTCTGGCGCGGAGGAAGGCGAGGATCTCCGCGGGCTCCATGCCGTAGACCTCCAGCCGCACGGCGTCGAGCCCGCGCGCGCCGAGATCGAAGACGTAGAGCAGGCGGGCGGCGGAGGGGAGGAGGTCGAGGCAGGCGAGGAGCAGGCGGCGCCGCTCCGCCGGGAGCGGGCGGCCGGTGAGGGCGGGGAGCAGGGTGTCCAGCAGCCAGCCGCGGGCGGGGTCGCGCGGCATCCGGGCGCAGAGGACGGGGGCCGGCGGCGTCTCCTCGTCCCGCTCGCGGTCGAGGTCGAGCTCCAGCCAGACCGCGCGGATGGCGGCGAGCGCGTCCTCCGGCGCGGACCAGCGCGCCAGGAAGTCCCGTCCGGAAGAGGGGGGGAGCAACGCCGCCACGCCGCGGGCCTGGGCGGCGGTTTGCAGGCGCAGGGAAAGGTCGACCTCCGGAGCGGCGGCGGCGAGCCTCACTTCGAGGATTCCCCGGCATTCTCCGGGGAGAGACCGGCTGCTCCGGGAGAGGCGCAGGAGCGCCTGGGGGGCGAAGAGCGGCTCCGTCAGGTGGGGCGCGAGGACCGCCAGCCAATGGGCGGTGGTCAGCGTCACGGCCGCGCTGGGCCGAACCCTAGACCGGTGGCCAGGCGGTATCGCCCCCGGCGGCCTGGTCGAGGTCGTCGTCCGAGAGCTCGCGGTCGCTGTCGAGGAGCACCGCGAGGTCGTCCCGGGTGATCCGGTACCCCTTCTCGTGGGCCCACTGGAGCGCCGAATCCGGGCGGTGGAGCAGCGTCCGCGATTCGTCCAGCAAGCGGGAGTCGTTCCTCAGGTCTTCCAGCAGGCGGGTCAGCTCGGTCTTCATCTCGGTGTTTCCTTTCCGCAGCTCCAGTTTAATCCTCCCGCGCCGCGGGAGGGTCGACCACCGTGAAATGGAAGGTGGTGCCGCGGCCGGGCTCGCTCTCGAGCCAGACGCGCCCTCCGAGCTGGTCGACGGCGGCCTGGACGATGGCGAGCCCCAGCCCCGTGCCGTCGGCCACCTGCGGATGGGCGCGGACGAACTGCTCGAAGATCAGCGCCTGCATCTCCTCGGGGACGCCGAGGCCGTTGTCCGCCACCGAGATCCGCCAGTAGCCGTCCTCCTGCCGCCGGACGCTCAGGAGGGCCCAGCGGTCTTCCTCCTCGGGATCGGAATACTTGATCGCGTTCCCCACCAGGTTGATCAGCGCCAGCTCGACCCGGGTGGCGTCCACCTGGACGTCGGGGATCGGCTCCTGGATCTCGAGCCGCACCTGCCGCTCTGCGGCCATCGTCTGCAGCTCCTCGACCGTCTCGGAGACCAGCGTGCGCAGCGACAGGCGGCGTCCCTGCGCGGTCTCCTCGGACCCCTGGGCGATCGCCAGCGCCTGGACGTCGTCGGCCACCCCCTTGATCCGCCGCAGCGTCTGCTGGAGGGTGCGCAGGGCCTTGTCGCGGGCGGCGGAGTCGGTGCCCTCGTTGCCGAGGAGATGGACGGCGATCTCGGCGGTCGCCAGGCGGTTGCGCAGCTCGTGCGCCAGGTCGCGTCCGAAGCCGCCGAGCAGGCGGGCCCGCTCGCGGCGGTCCTGGAACCCCTCCTCGCGGAAGGTCGCCGCGGTGATCCGGGTCATCGTCGCCAGCGCCTGGTGCAGGCGCTCGGCGACCTCGATGGCGTAGTCGGGGGGGACCGCGCGCTGGAAGCTGCGGGCGTCCTCGCGCAGCGCCTTGTAGAGGATCTCCCCCAGGATCTCGAACTCGGCCAGGATCTCGTCGATGTCGTACCCCTGCTCGCGACGCAGGCGGGCGAGCTTGGTGAACTCGTCGTGGACCAGCTCCTGGGCGGAGAGCTCGCCGTCGGTGACCAGGTAGTCGGAGACGGCGCTCAGCACCTCGGGGATGCGGTTGAGCAGCGCCTCGGCCGGAAAGATCCGGCGCGGCTGCACGTCCAGCCGCGCGAGGAGGCGGTCGAGCCAGGCGCGGGTCAGCTCGGTCGAGCGCCGGTGGAGCTCGTTGCCGAGATGAACGTCGAGCGAGACGATGTTCTTCTGCTCAGGCATGAGAGGGATGAACCGTGGAAATTCTAACCTAAGTTCCGTCGTAGCGCGACCGGCGGATCTGCTGGCGCAGGCCGTGGAAGATCCAGGGGACCGTCTCGGTGGTGCCGCGGTCGACGACCCAGTGCGGCGCGAGGCCGCCGGTGTCGTTGTAGAGGCGGAGGACCGCGAAGGTCCGGCCGGCGCCGAGCGCGGTCAGCGTCCAGGAGCCGTGGTGATCGGCGATGTTCCCCGACCCCGGGACGTAGCTCCACTCGATCTTCCAGGTCCTGCCGGCGCGGTTGGTCTCGATCCGCTGCCGGAAGCGCACCCGGTAGTGGCGCTCCCCCGCGGTGCGCGGCAGCTTGAGGACGTGATACGCCAGCACCGAGCCGTCCGCCTGCGGCTTCGCGTCGGAGGTGGTCAGGAAGGGCATGAACTCCGACCAGTGGGCATAGTCGATGAGCGCCCGGAAGACCCGCTCGGGGGGCGCCTCGATGACGCCGCGCCCCACCGCCTCACGCGGCCGGCCGCCGCCGGGGGAGGCGGTCTCCACCCACACCTTGCCGGTCGGGGTGGGGAACTGCACGCCGGGGACCGCGAGCTCCGTGCCGGCGAGCGCGAGGACGAGCAGCAGCGGGGTCAGCGACGGCATGTGCGGGGCATTCTACTCCCTGCCGCGAATCCCCGTCGGGTTTCAGGGGGCGGCGGCGACCGCCTCGACCTGCGCGCGGACCTTCCGCACCTCCTCGGCGGCGGCCGGCCGCCAGAGGCCGTTCTTGCGCCGCTTCTCGATCACCCCCGGGTTGTAGCGCACCGAGGTCACCAGCTTCCCCGCGAGATTGAAGACGTGGGCGCGCCCGCGGTCGCCGACCACCACCAGCGTCTCGCGCCGGACGTCGTAGAGCAGGTTCTCCGGGGTGGCGCGGGAGAGGTCGGCGAGCGCCATGCGGGTGGGGCGGTCCCCCTCGGCGTGGCGCTGCTGGCCGTGCTGGGTGCGCCGCTCCGCCCCGCGGGCGTCCTTCTCGAGCCGGCGGGCGACGGCCTGGGCGAGGCCGGCGAACCGCTTCTCGGTCGCCTCCTGCTTCTCCCCCTCGATCCCCGCCAGCACCCCCTGCGCCCAGCGCACCGCGTCCCCCCAGGGGATGCCGCCGAGCGGGTCGTAGAGCTTCTCGAGCGGCTCGCCGCCGGGGCCGGTGCCGACCACGTTGACGCCGAACCGCCGTCCCTGGCGCGCCGCCCGGGTGGAGATCAGCTGCAGCGAGACGGCGAACGGCCGCCGGACCCCCGCGGGGTCGCGGGCCTGGTACCAGCCGGCGGTCACCTGCGCGTGGATGCGGTAGCTGTCCTCGCGCTGGCGGAAGGCGGGGATCAGGCCGCCCGCCAGCTCCGCCTCCGGCACCACCACGGCCACCCGCTGCGGCGGGTCGCGGTAGAGCAGGTCGACCCGCGGATCGCGCCGCTGGAGGAGCCACTGGCCGAAGTCGACGAAGCGGGGGAGGCCGGCGGGCCCCCAGCCGGCGAAGATCTGGCGCCCCTCGGCGGGGGCCGAATGCTCGCAGGTCGCCGTCTGGCAGCGCAGGCAGAGGACGCGCCCGGGGCGGAACAGGGAGCTGTGCTCGAGGAGGGCCTGCACGGCCTCCTGGAGGGCCTCCGCGGCCTCGCCCGCGACCTTCGGGAGCTGGCCGTCGCGCCACGCCGTGGGGAGGGAGAGGCGGAGGTCGATCCGCTCGCCGCGCCCGGCGACGAGATGTCCCAGCGGATGGCGGTCGATCCGTTCCCGGGCCTCGTCGATCAGGAGCTGGAGGGCCTGGCGGATGCGTTCGTCACGGTCGGGCACGGGGGTAAAGCCTCACTGGCGGGCGAAGGGTAAAACCGGGGAGCGGGGGCGGTATTCCCGCCGGGGGAACAACCAGGGACGGCAGGGACTGAGAGGCTGCTGTCCCTGTCCCTGGTGTCCCTACAGTCCCTGGGGTCTCTTGTTTCCCCTTACGCCGGCACCGCGAGAGCCCCGTCGAGCGCCGCCAGCGCCGCCGCGGGATCCACCGCCGCGCCGGCTTCCCGGAGGCCCTCGGCGATCGCGGTGACCGTGCGGCGCAGGTAGTCCGGGCGGGTCACGGCGTACCCCATGTGGCCGACCCGGAACGAGGTCGCCTTGACGGCCGGGTGGAGGCCGCCGGCCACCACCACGCCGCGCTGGGCGATCCGCGGCAGGAGCGAGGCGTCGACCCCGGGGGGGAAGAGGAGGACGCTCAGGGTGTCGGCGGTCACCGCCGGGCGCCGCGGCACGGCGGCGAGGCCGAGCGCGCTCCAGGCCGCGCGCATCGCCGCCCCGGTGCGCGTCTGGGCCGCCAGGCGTGCCGGCAGCCCCCCCTCGAGGATCTCGCCGAGGCCGGCGGCGAGCGCCATCACCAGCGTGGTGGCCGGGGTGGCGAAGTAGCTCGGCTTGCGCTCCTCGTAGGCGCGGTGGACGGGGAGCCACGACTGCCAGTCGAGGAAGAGGGGTGGGGCGGGGGCCTTGCGGGCGTCGCGGGCGGCGAGGGCGCGCTCCCCCGCCACCATCAGCGCCAGGCCGGGGGGGAGGCCGATCGCCTTCTGGGAGCCGGTGAAGTAGAGGTCCGCCCCCCAATCCGCCATCTCGAAGCGCTCCCCGGCGGTGGCGCAGACGCCGTCGAAGACCGCGAGCGCCCCGGCGTCGCGGGCGAGGCGGCAGAGCGGCTCGGGGTCGACCCGCACCCCGGTCGAGGTGTCGACGTGGGTGGCGAACAGCGCCTTCGCCGGGGAGCCCTCCGCCAGCGCCGCCCCCACCGCGTCGAGGGCGGGCACGTCCCCCACCTCGGCCGCGACCACGGTCACCTCGGCGCCGTGCCGGCGGAGGATCTCGGCCATCCGCTCCGAGAAGAAGCCGGTCGATATCACCACCGCCCGCTCCCCCGGCTCCACCAGGTTGGCCGCCGCCATCTCCATGGCGAGCGTGCCGCTGCCGGCGACCACGAACGGCTGGCCGCCGGGCCCCGAGCGCCAGACCTCCCGCATCCGTTCGATCGCGGAGCCGAAGGCCTCGAGGAGGCGCGTCGCGGTGTGGCTGGGCGGCGGCACGGAGGCCGCGGCGACGACGGCCGGCGAGACCTCCACCGGACCGGGGATCATGAGCAGGGGATGGTCGAGCGGTGGCATGGGCCTATCGTAGCAGGGCTCAGGGGAGCGGCAGGCTCCACAGCTCGCGGCCGGTCACGCCGTCGTCGGCGGTGAAGAAGAGATGGTCCCCCGCCACGGTGAGCCGCGCCGGCGCGGAGGAGGAGGGTCCGGGGGCGAGGTCCTCCACCCGGTGGGTGCCGGCCGCCGTGCCGTCGCTCGTCCACAGCTCGCGGCCGTGGAGGGGGTCGCGGGCGGAGAAGTAGAGGCGGCCGCCGGCCGCCTTGAGCTCCAGGGGATCGGAGGAATCCGGGCCGGGGACGGCGTCGAGCACCAGGGCGGTCCCGGCCTGCGTGCCGTCGGTCTTCCACAGCTCCAGGCCGTGGTCGGGGTCCCAGGCGCGGAAGAAGAGGGTCCCTCCCACGGCGGTGAATTCGGGATCCACGACCGCCTGGTAAGCGGAGACCCCCTCGGTGGTCAGCCGCTGGGCGTTGCCGCCGGCGAGCCCCCGCCAGACCAGCACGCGGCCGTCGGCGGGCCAGTGGGTCTGCCCCACGAAGTAGAGGCTGCCGGCGAACGCGTAAGGGAAGTCGGCCTCCACGTAGCGGGTGAACGCGTCCGGCGGCGGGTAGACCGCCACCGTCCCGGCGGCGGTGCCGTCGGTGCGGAAGACGCCGCCCGGCACCCACTCGAAATAGACCGTGCCGTCGAGGACCGTGTAGCGGAAGAGCTCCGGCGAGCAGGGGCAGGAGAGATCGAGCAGGGCGTGGGTGCCGGCGGCCGTGCCGTCGCTCCGGAAGAGCTGCGGCGTCTGCTCGCGGAGGGCGGCGAAGTAGACCCCTCCCGCCAGCACGGCGACGTTGGTCACCTGCAGGGTGTCGTCCGGCGGCCGGAAGGCGGGCACGGTGCCGGCGGCGGTGCCGTCGCTGGTCCAGAAGGCGAAGGAGGGGATCTCCCCCGGGAGCGCGGAGACGAGGGCGAGGAGACGGCCCCGCAAGTCGACGAGCGCGCTCAGGCGCCGCCCCGGGAACGCCGCCAGCCGGAAGGTCCCGGCCGCGGTGCCGTCGGTGCGCCAGAGGTCGTCCCCGCCGTCATCCCCCTCGTCCAGGATGAAGTAGGCGAGGCCACCCGCCGCGGTGACCTGCGAGGCGCCGGCCGGGCCGGCGGCGGGGAGCGGCAGGGGGAGGCCCCGGCGGGCTCGGCCACCCAGACGCCGCGTGCCGACGGCGCCGCGCCGTCGCTCGCCGTGAAGACGACGCGGCCCCCGAGCACGGCGAGGTCCTGCGGATCGGCGGACCCCCGCGGCACCGGCAGGCCGCCGAGCGCCCGGGTCCCCGCCGGCGTGCCGTCGGTCACCCAGGGCTGCACTCCCGAAACCGGATCGCTGCCGGGGAAGATCACCCGTGAGCCGAGGGGCGCGAGATCGAGGGGCTGGGGGAGGCCGTTGTCGATCCCCGCCCGCGCGGCGAGCGGCGCGAGGAGGGCGGTCCCCGCCGGCGTGCCGTCCGTGCGCACCAGGCGGGGGAGGTCGAGGTTGGCGCGCAGCCAGATTTCTCCGGGCACCCCTGCCAGCGCGGCGAGGGAGTCGGGGTGCGAGTCGCACACGCCCGGGCAGAGGTCGGCCAGCAGGCGGGTCCCTGCTCCGGTGCCGTCGCTCACCCACGGCTCGGCGCCGTGGGCGAGGTCGCGGCCGGCGAACACCACCCGTTCGCCGAGCGGGACCAGAGCCGAGTCCGGCAGCACGGCCGGGCAGGGGCCGGAGCAGCCGGAGACCGGTGCCGTCGACGTCAGCCAGCCGCGGCTCGACCACAGCCGGGGCCCGGAGATCCCGTCGTCCGCCACGAAGAAGATGCGGCTGCCGGCGATGGCGAGCTGGTCCTGGCGCAGCTTGGGCGAGAAGTAGCTGCCGAGGCTGGCGGTGGGAAAGCGGGTCAGCGGCCGGGTGCCGGCCCGGGTGCCGTCGCTGCGCCAGAGGTCGACCACGTTCGAATCCTTGACCGCCGCGAAGACCACCGCCCCCGTGCCGTCGGGGACGAAGAAATTGGTGACCCGGGGGAAGAAGTCGTGGTCGGACTCGAAGAAGGTCTTGAGGTGGAGCGTCCCGCGCGCCGTGCCGTCGCTCGTCCACATCTCGCCGCTCTCGTCGCCGGTCATGAAGAAGAGGCGGGAGCCGGAGGCGGTGAGCAGCCAGAGGTAGCCGGGGTCCAGGCGCTTGACCAGGCGGGTGCCGGCGTCGGTGCCGTCCGTCGACCAGAGCCCGAGGACGTTGCGGTCCTGGCCGAGGAACCAGATCCGCCCCCCCATCGCCACCAGGCTCCCCGGCGAGACCTGGGGCGCCTCCACGGTGCCGGCGAGCGAGCCATCGGTCGACCAGAGGGTGCAGCGCTCCGTCGTCGGGCAGGCGGTGAAGACCAGCCGATGGCTGGAGAAGACGGCGCTGTCGAGGGCGTAATAGGCGAGCGGCGGGGTCACCGGGAAGGTGCCCTCCACGGTGCCGTCGGTGCGCCAGAGGCGAGGCGAGGTAGGGGAGCCGTAGCTCTGGGCGAGGAAGAAGGCGAGGCCGGGAAGCGAGGCGACCATGGTCGGGGGCTGCGCGCACTCCTGGCGCTCGCAGAAGGCGAGGAGCGCCCGCGTGCCGCCCACCGTGCCGTCGGCGACCCACAGGCGGGCGGCGGGGTCCGCGTCGTCGGGAGGCGTCAGGAACACCACACCGGCGGCCACCGTCCGCAACTGCTCGGGCGCCGCCTCGGTGCCGGCGGCGGGGCGGGACGTGTCGAGGTCCTGGACCAGCGAGGCGGGGCCGTCCGCCGCCGCGGCGGCCGTGGCGGAAGCAGGCGCGAGGAGAGCGAGGAGGAGGAGGACCGGTCGGGTTCGCATGGTGGCATTGCTCCTAGGGGTTTTCCAGAGTCAGCGGCAGGAGCCAGAGCTCGCGGCCGGTCACGCCGTCGTCGGCGCTGAAGAAGAGGCGGTCTCCGGCGACGGTGAGCCCCGCGGGGCTGAGGGAGAGGGTACCGTCGGTCCGCCGGCCGAGGGGCTGGGGATCGCCGGGGACGCCGCGGGTCATCCACAGCTCGCGGCCGTGCTCGCCGTCGTCGGCGGTGAAGAGGAGGCGGTCGCCGTCGGTGGTCAGCTCCCGGGGACGGGACGACTCCGCGCCCGGGAAGAGGTCGGCAACCGGCAGCGTCCCCGCCGCCGTGCCGTCCGTCCGCCAGAGCTCCTCGCCGTGCTCCGCGCTGGCGCTGGCGAAGTAGAGGAGGCTTCCCGCCACCACCCCCCGCGGGTCGAAAGCGAGGTTGCCGGGGATCACGCCGAGGTCCCTGACGGGGGCCGTCCCTCCCCTCGTGCCGTCGGACCGGTAGAGGACGCGGGAGCCGGGAACGTCGTCGTCCGGGCTGCCGGTCTCGGCGGTGAAGAACAGCGATCCCGCGAAGGCGGCGAGCCCCTCGATGTCGAAGAACGGGGCGGGGCTTCCGTCGTCCGGAAAGACTCGCGAGGTCCCCTCCGGCGTCAGGTCGGTGCGCATCAGGCCGTCGCTCAGGAAATAGAACGCTCCGCCCGAGGAGACGACGGAATCCGTCAGGGAAGGTTCCGCACCCGCGAAGAGCACGCGGGTCCCTTCCGCGCTGCCGTCGGTGACCAGGAGATCCGAGCCGACGCGGTCGGGGTCTGCCGCCACGAAGAGCAGCCGGTCCCCGACCGGCGTGAAGCCGGAGGCGAGCTGCCCCGGCAGGGTGAAGCGCCGCGCGGTGCCGGCGGCCGTGCCGTCGCTCGCCCAGAAACGGATCTCCGGGCTGGGGGCGCTGGCGGCGGTGGCGAAGAAGAGCCCGCCACGGAACGTCCCCAGGCCCACCAGGATCTCGCCGTCCTCGGGCTTGAAGAAGGGGGCGGTCCCCGCCGGCGTGCCGTCCGTCCGCCAGAGCTGGCTCACGAAGTCGTCCGTCCAGGCGCTGTAGAAGGCGGCGCCGCCGAGCCGCAGGAACGACGGCGGCGGATCGCTGCTCCCCAGACGTTGGCAGCTGGTGGCCCCGGGGAGCAGGCGCGTGCCGTCGCGAGTCCCGTCGCTGCTCCAGGGCTGCCCGACGTCGTCGATGCAGGTGAAGAGGAGGACCCCGTCCGCGAAGGGGACGATCCCCTGCGGCAGCGAGCCGGCGCCGTCCTCCTGGCGCGCCAGGAAGACGGTCCCCTCGGGCGTGCCGTCGCTCGTCCACAGCTCGGTGCCGGTGGTGTCGGCGAAGACCGGGAAGAAGACCCGGTCGCCGGCCTGGCCGATCGACGGCGGCGCGTAGAGGGGGGTGGGGACGGGATGGTCCGCCAGCGGCCGGGTGCCGCCGGGGGTGCCGTCGGTCACCCAGAGCCGGTCCTCGAGATAGAAGAAGGCCCGGCTGAGGAAGAGCCCGGCGAGCGCCGGCGCGGCGTAGCAGGGGCCGGCGCAGAGGTCGACCCGCTTGCGGGTGCCGGCCGGCGTGCCGTCGCTCGTCCACAGCGCGAAGCCGCTCGCCACGCTGCCGTCCACGATCAGGACCTGCCGGGGGGAGCCGGGGAGCGCTCCCCACACCGTCGCCTGGGCGGGGCACCCTCCCGGGCACCCGGCGAGCGGCCGCGTGGAGCCGAGGTCGCCGCGGCTCGTCCAGAGCCGGGAGTCGACGGTGAAGACGAGGCGCCCGTTCGCCGCCGCCGTGGGGCCGAAGGGGAGGGTCCCCCCGTCGGGGAGCGGCGGGCGTTGAGTCAGCGGGTGGGCCGAGCGCGCGGCCGGATCGGTGATCCAGAGCTGGAAGTCTCGCTTCCCCCGCACGCCGACGAAGGCCGCGCGGTCGCCCAGCCCGGCGGCGAGGGAGACGACCTGGGGGCTCCGGCCGTCGCGCGACGGCGCGAAGGGGGGACGGGGCGGGTGCCGGCCGCCGTGCCGTCCGAGGTCCACAGCTGCGGTCCCAGGGAGTTGCTGGGCCCCGCTCCTCCCGCGGTGAAGTAGAGGCGGTCCCCCTGGACGGCGAGCCCGCGCGGGGAGGAGAAGGGGGGGAGGTTGATCACGGCCTGCGTGCCGGGGCGGCTGCCGTCCGTCCGCCAGAGGCCGGCGCCGGCCGGGCCTTCGGCGAAGAAGAAGACGCGGTCCTGGAAGACGACGAGATCGTGCGGCTCGCTGCCGCCGGTCCCCGGAACGATCTCGCGCAGGCGGCGGGTCCCCTCCGGCGTGCCGTCGCTGCGCCAGAGCTCGCAGCCCCAGGCCGGCGTGCACCCCGAGAAGAGGAGCGCGCCCTGGAAAGGGACGGCGGAGAACGCCGGTTCCTCGCTCCTGCGGTCGAGGCCCGGCTCGGCTGCGAGCGGGAACGTCCCCTCCCGGGTGCCGTCGGTGCGCCAGAGGCGTCTCGGCTCCCGGAACGTATCGTTGACCACGACCGGGGTGACGAAGAAGACCACCTCCCCCGCCGATCCCAGGAGGCGCAGATACCCCGGGAAGCTCCGCAGGCGCTGCGTCCCCGCCGGCGTGCCGTCGGTCGCCCACAGCGTGCCCGGCGCCACGGAGCCGGAGTCCTCCTGCACGAAGACCGTGCGCGCGCCGGCGCGGAAGAACTCCCGCGGCAGGACGCCGGCCCCGTTCGGATCGTGCGGCCGGGGATCGAGGTCGCGCACCAGGAGGGGCGCCGGGGCCTCCGCGGCCATCGCGGCGGCCGGCGGGCAGACCGGCAGCGCCAGCAGCAACCCGAGGAGCGAAGCCTTCTTCATCGCCGCCCGCCCGCCGCCGCCGGGGGGCCGAGCGGCAGGCTCCACGGCTCGCGGCCGTCGATGCCGTCGTCGGCGCTGAAGAAGAGGGTGTCTCCCGCGACGGTGAGCTCCCGGGGGTCGAGGGAGAGGGTGCCGTCGGTCCGCCGGCCGAGGGGCTGGGGATCCCCCGGGGCGCCGCGGGTCACCCACAGCTCGCGGCCGTGCCCGCCGTCGTCGGCGGTGAAGAAGAGCCGGTCGCCGGCCGCCGTCAGCTCCGCGGGGAGCGAGGAGCCCGGGCCGGGCTGGAGGTCGGCGACGCGGAGCGTCCCCGCCGCCGTGCCGTCCGAGCGCCACAGCTCCTCCCCGTGCTCCGGGTCGCCGGCGGCGAAGTAGAGGAGCTCTCCGGCCACCTGCATCGGGGTGGGGATGGGGTAGCCGGGGTCGTCCCCGATCACCCTGACGAGCGTGGTCCCGCGGGCGGTGCCGTCCGAGCGGTAGAGGGCGAACGGATGGGGCTGGCCGTCGAACTGGACCCCCGTCTGGGCGAGGAAGTAGAGCGCTCCCGCGAAGAGGACCGGGGTGCGCAGGTTGAACAGGGGCACCGGGGCCTGCGCGCCGGGGAGCACCGTCCGCGCGTCGCCGGGGGTGAGGTCGGTCCGCACCAGGACGTCGGCGGCGAGGTAATAGAAGGCTCCCGCGAAAGGGATCAGCGGCCGGGGCAGCCGGTCCGGCAGGTCGGGGAGGCTCCAGGTCCCCGCCGCGGTGCCGTCGCTGACCCACAGGCTGTCCCCCTCCGGGGGGTTGTCGGCGACGAAGAGGAGGCGGTCCCCCACGACGGTCAGGTCGAAGGCGGTCGCCAGCGGCAGCGAGAAGAGCGGGGAGGTGCCGGCGGGGGTGCCGTCGCTCTCCCAGAAGCGGATCTCGGTCTCCGTGCTGGTGAGGAAGAGGAGCTTGCCGCGGAAGACCGCGATGTCCTCCAGGGACTCGTCCGCCGCCGGCACGAAGATCGGGAAGGTCCCCGCCGGCGTGCCGTCCGTCCGCCAGAGCTGGAAGGCGAAATCAGCGGTCAGGGAGGCGAAGAAGGCGGCCTCTCCCAACGGCACGAAAGTCGGCGGATGCGGCTCGGAGTCCGGCGTCGTGGCGCAACTGGGCGCGCCCGGGAGGGGGCGCGTCCCGGCGCCGGTGCCGTCGGTGCTCCACAGCTCCCCCTGGCCGTCGATGCAGGTGACGAAGAGCGCGCCGCCCCGGAAGGGGAAGAAGCTCTGCGGGAAGGAGCTCGCCCCCTCCTCCTGGCCGGCGAGGAAGCGGGTCCCCTCCGGCGTCCCGTCGGTCGACCAGAGCTCGAGGCCGCCCGCGGCTGAAAGGGCGGGGAAGAAGGCCCGGCCACCGGCCGCGTAGAGGGGGGGCGGCAGGCCGTAGTCGGCGAACGTCACCGGGCGGTCGGCGAGCGGCCGGGTGCCGGCGGACGAGCCGTCGCTCACCCAGAGCTGGCCGCGGAAGTAGAAGAAGGCCTCGCCGAGGAAGAGGCCGGCGAGCGCCGGAGTGGAGTCGCAGCCGGCCGGGCAGAGGTCGACCGCCTTCCGCGTCCCCGCTCCCGTGCCGTCGCTCGTCCACAGGGAGAAGCCGCTCGCGCCGCTGCCGCCGGCGAAGAGGACGCGCCCCGCGGCGGCCGGCAGGGCGCCCCAGACCTCGGCTCCGGCGGGGCACCCTCCCGGACAGCCGTCGAGCCGCGTCCCCTCCCCGGTGCCGCGGCTCGTCCACAGCCAGCCGTCGACGGCGAAGAGCAGGCGCCCCGCCACCGCCGCCGTGGCGCCGAAGAGGCGGATGCCGCCATTCGGTGCCGGGGGGGCGTGGGTCAGGGGGTGGGCCGAGCGTGCGTCAGGATCGGTGATCCAGAGCTGGGAATCGCGCTTTCCCGCCACGGCGGTGACGACCGCGCGGTCGCCGGGCCCCGGGGCGAGGACGATGACCTGAGGATTGCCGCCGCGGCGGGAGCCGGCGAAGGGCTGGACGAGGTGGGTGCCGGCGGCGGTGCCGTCCGAGGTCCACAGGCGCGGCCCCTCGTCGCCGTGGAAGCGCCCCGCCCCTTCCGTGAAGTAGAGCCGGGACCCCTGCACGACGAGGTGGCGGGGGGAGGCGAAGGGGGGGAAGCTGAGCACCCGCCGGGTGCCGCTGCGCGTGCCGTCGCTGCTCCAGAGGGCGATGCCGGCCGGGTCGTCGGCAAAGAACCAGGCGAGCCCCGCGAAGGCGGCGAAGCCGCGCGGCGCGCTGCCGGCCGCCCCCGGCACGATCTCGCGCAGCCGCCGGGTCCCTTCCGGCGTGCCGTCGCTCCGCCAGAGCTCGCACCCCCCCTCCGGCGTGCAGCCGGAGAACAGCAGGGCATCCCCGAGCACGAGGCCGGCGACCGGCGGCGGATTGGAGCCGTTCGAGCCGTCGACGCCGAGCAGGACGCCGAGCGCGAACGTCCCGTCGCGGGTGCCGTCGGTGCGCCAGAGGAGGCTCGCCGCCGGGTAGGTATCGTTGATCACCCGCGGCACCGTGAAGAAGGCCACCTCCCCCGTCGTTCCCAGGAGGAGCAGCGGGCCGGAGAAGGCGTGCAGCCGCTCGGTCCCCGCCGGCGTGCCGTCGGTCGCCCACAGCTCGGAGGAGCCGGGGACGCTCGTCGCCTGCAAGGCGAAGACGGTGCGCGCGCCGGCGCGGACGAACTGCGACGGCAGCTTGCCGCCGGCGCCGCCGCCGGAGGGCCGGGGATCGAGGTCGCGCAGCAGGGCCGGCGTCGCCGGGGGCACGCTCCAGGCGGCGCCGGAGAGGCACGCCGCCAACAGGGCGACGGCGGCGGCTCGCAGGGCGGCGGCCTTCACGGCCGCCCCTCTCCGGCCGTGCCCGCCGCGCTCGCCAGCGGCAGGCTCCACAGCTCGCGGCCGTGGGCTTCGTCGTCGGCGCTGAAGAACAGGGTGTCCCCGGCGACGGTGAGCCCCTGCGGCGCGAGCGACAGGGTGCCGTCGGTCGTCCGGCCGACCGGCTGGGGATCGCCGGCGGCGCCGCGGGTCACCCACAGCTCGCGGCCGTGCTCGCCGTCGTCGGCGGTGAAGAAGAGGCGGTCGCCGGCCGCCGTCAGCTCCGCCGGCATCGAGGAGCCGGCCCCCGGCTGGAGGTCGGCAACCCGGAAGGTCCCCGCCGCCGTGCCGTCGCTGCGCCACAGCTCCTGGCCGTGCTCGGCGTCGCCCGCCGCGAAATAGAGCAGGCCGCCGGCGACCGCGGGAGGAGCGATGTTGTAGGGGTAGGGATCCTCGCCCAGCTCCCGAACCCGCACCGTCCCGCGGGCGGTGCCGTCGGAGCGGTAGAGACCGAAGGGATGGGGGAGCCCGTCGTACTGGACCCCGGACTGGGCAACGAAGAAGAGCGATCCGGCGAAGGCGGCGAAGGCGCGGAAATTGAACAGTGCGGTGGAGCTCGAGTCGTTGGGGAGGACGAGCTGCGACCCGGCGGGCGTGAGGTCGGTCCGCGTCAGCGAGTCGCTGGACAGCGAATAGAACGCTCCGGCGAAGGGGAGGAAGGGTGGGCCGTTCACGCCCGGGATGGTGAGCGTCCCCGCCGCGCTGCCGTCGGTGACCCAGAGGTGGGTCCCCTGCTCGTCGTCACCCTGGAAGAGGACGCGGTCCCCCACCGGGGTCAGGCCGAACACGTAGCGCAGCGGCAGGGTGTAGAGCCGCTCCGTGCCGGCCGCCGTGCCGTCGCTAGTCCAGAAGCGGGTCTCGGTGTCGGTCGCGGTGGTGAAGAAGAGCTTGCCGCGGAACACCGTGGCGTCCCCCAGGTACTCGTCCGCCCCGGGCACGAAGAGGGGGGCGGTCCCCGCCGGCGTCCCGTCGGTGCGCCAGAGGCCCCCCACGAAGTCCGCGCTGTAGGCCATGAAGAAGGCGGCATCCCCCAGCCGCAGGACCGGCGGCGCCGTATTGCTGCCGGTCTGCAGCCCCGCGCAGGAGGTGATCCCGGGGAGGGCGACCGTCCCGTCGCGGGTGCCGTCGCTGTACCAGGGCTCTCCCTGGTTGTCGCTGCAGGTGAAGAAGAGCACGCCGGCCTTGAACGGCGAGAACCCCTGCGGGAGCGAGCCCACGCCCCCTCCCAGGCCGGCCAGCAGCCCGGTCCCCGCCGGCGTGCCGTCGGTCGACCAGAGCTCGGTGACGCCCTGAACGGAGAGGGCCGGGAAGAAGACCCGGTCGCCCGCCGCGAAGATCGGCGGCGGCGAGTTGTAGTCGAAGAGCGTGACGGGGCGGTCGGCGAGCGCCAGAGTCCCCGCCAGGGTGCCGTCGGTCACCCAGAGCCGGTCGTCGAAGTAGAAGTACGCCCGGCCGAGGAGGATCCCGGCGAGCTGCGGAGCGCCGGTGCAGGACCCCGTGCAGAGGTCGGCCACCTTGCGTGTCCCCGCCCCCGTGCCGTCGCTCGTCCACAGGGAAGAAGCGTCCGCGCCGCTGCCGCCGACCAGGAAGAGGACGCGGCCGGAGGCCGCCGGCAGCGCGCCCCAGATCGTCGCCTGTTCCGGACACCCCCGCGGGCAGCCGTCGAGCGGCCGGGTTTCGGCCGGGGTGCCGCGGCTCGTCCACAGCCGGCCGGAGAGGGTGAACAGGAGCCGGCCGCCGGCCGCCGCCGTCATCCCCCCGAAGGGGAGATAGCCCCCGTGGGGGAGCGGCGCCACCTGGGTCAGGGGGTGCGCGGAGCGCGCCGCCGGATCGGTGATCCAGAGCTCGTAATCCCCGCGTCCCCGGACGCCCAGGAAGACCGCGCGGTCGCCGAGGCCGGAGAAAAGAGAGATCACCTGGGGCCCCGAGCCGCTCCGGGTCGGAGCGAAGGGGAGCACGAGGTGGGTGCCGGCGGCGGTGCCGTCCGAGGTCCACAGATGCACCCCCTCCGGGCCGCCGAAGGCGCTCACCCCCTCGGTGAAGTAGAGGCGGGACCCCTGCACGAAGAGGTGGCGGGGAGAGGCGAAGGGGGGGAGGGCGAGCACCTCCCGCGTGCCGCGGGTCGTGCCGTCGGTCTGCCAGAGGCCGGCGCCGTGAGCGTCCTGGGCGAAGAACCAGGCCCTTCCCGCGAAGGCGGTGAAGGCGTGCGGCGCGCTGCCCCCAGGCCCCGGAAAGATCTCCCGCAGCCGCCGGGTCCCCTCCGGCGTGCCGTCGCTCGTCCACGGCTCGCACCCTCCGCCCGGCGTGCAGCCGGAGAAGAGCACGGCGTTCCCGAAGGCCAGAGCCGGGCTCTGCGTCGGGTCCGTCAGGTCGGCACCCAGCACCAGCCCGAGCTCGAACGTCCCCTCGCGGGTGCCGTCGCTGCGCCAGAGGCGGCTCGGCTCGGCGAAGGCGGAATTGACCAGGGTCGGGGTGGCGAAGAGCACGGTGTCCCCGGCCGTGCCGAGGATGCGCAGGTGCGCCGGGAAGGCGCGCAGCCGTCCGGTCCCCGCCGGCGTGCCGTCGGTCGACCAGAGCTCGCCCGTCTCCACGAAGCCCGCGTCCTGTACCACGAAGACCGTCCGCGCGCCGGCGCGGAAGAACTGGGTCGCCGGGACGCCGCCGCCGGGCCGGGGGTCGAGGTCGCGGACCAGGGCCGGCGCCGCGGGAACCGCGGCCGATCCCGGAGCGGGGAAGAGCGCCAGCAGGGCGAGGGCAAAAGGAAACGCGGCACGGAGCATGGGAGCACACCCCCGAAGGTAAAACGGATCTGAGGACCGTGAGCGCTCATCCTACCACCCTCCCCGCCGCGCTCCTGTCGGATTCTTGCTATAGATAGGCGATGCCCGCCGCCGCTCTCCCCAGGCTCCGCCTCGGCATCTCCTCCTGCCTGTTGGGGGCGGAGGTGCGCTACAACGGCGGCCACAAGCGGGATTCCTTCCTCGTCGACACCCTCGGGCGCTGGGTCGAGTGGGTCCCCGTCTGCCCCGAGGTGGAGGTGGGGATGGGCACCCCGCGCCCGCCGATCCGCCTCGAGAAGCAGGGCCCGGCCCCCGGGGAGGAGATCCGCTTGGTGATGCCGGGCACCGGCGAGGATCTCACCGAACGGATGCGCGCCTGGGCCGCGCGCCGGGCGGCCGAGCTCATGGCGCTCGACCTCGACGGCTACGTGCTCAAGAAGGACAGCCCGAGCTGCGGCCTGGAACGGGTCGAGGTCTATCCGGCCGGCTCGGCGGCGGGCGGGATTCCCGCCAGGGACGGCCGTGGCCTGTTCGCCGCGGCGCTGGTGGCGGCCCTCCCCGACCTCCCCGTCGAGGAGGAGGGGCGGCTCAACGATCCGAGCCTCCGCGAGAGCTTCATCGCCCGGCTCTTCGTGCATCACCGCTGGCGGGAAGGGGAGCGCGCGGGGTGGACGCGCGCCGCCCTGATGCGCTTCCACGAGCGCCACAAATTCCTGCTGATGGCGCGCAACCAGGCCGGCCTGCGCCGCCTGGGGCGGCTGCTGGGCGAGGCCGGGAAGGGGACGGCCACGGCGGAGCTCGCCGCCGCCTATCGCGCCGGGCTGACCCAGATCCTCCGCCGCCCGGCCAGCCGCCGGGGGCACACCAACGTCCTCCACCATCTGGCGGGGTTCGTCTCGGACGCCCTCGACGGCGACGACCGCGCCGAGCTCGCCGCCACCGTCGAGCGCTACCGGCTGGGGCTGGTGCCGCTGATCGTGCCGCTCACCCTCCTGCGCCACCATGTGCGGCGCCAGCAGGTGGCCTACCTCCAGGAGCAGGTGTATCTGGAGCCGCACCCTCACGAGCTGATGCTGCTGAATTCGGTGTAGGGGGCCCTGCGCCGCCTTGTCAGCCCGGCGCCGATGGGAGATCATCGGTTCTCTTCCAGAGAAGGAGCCTCCGTTTTGAGCAAGCCCAATCGTTTCGTCCTCAGCGCGATCTGCCTGCTGGCCGCGGCCCCGAGCTTCGCCGGCATCCACTACAAGGCCGTCACCCGGACCGAGGCCGAAGGGGGGAAGGCCCGCAACAGCGACATCCAGACCGAGGGATGGGTCGCCGGCGACAAGGCCAAGGTCGTCTTCGTGGAGAGCAACGGCAACCCGATGGCCCAGAAGGGGACCTACATCGTCACCAAGGACGGCGGCAAGCTGCTCTATCTGGTGAGCCCCGAGGACAAGAGCTACGCCGAATGGAGCGTGCAGGGGATGATGGGGGCCGTCGGCGCGGTGATGAACGGCATGGGGCCGCTGCTCAAGATCCAGTTCAGCGATCCGAAGACCGAGAAGGTCGCCGAGGAGGACGGCGGCCTGGTCGCCGGCGTCCCCACCCGGCACTACAAGTTCCGCACCACCTACACGATGTCGGTCAAGGTCCTCGGCATGGGGAACTCCTCGAACGTGGTCAGCGAGCAGGACGTCTGGGCGACCACCAAGCTCACCGACGTCGGCCTCGGCGTCTGGCTGCGCTCCGACCCGCCGCGCACGGGGAACGCCGACTTCGACAAGCTGCTCGCGGGGCAGGCCGGCAAGTTCCAGGGGTTCCCCCTCAAGATGGTCACCGTCTCCAGCTCGACCTCGCAGAAGCGGAACCAGACGACGCGCACCACCACCACCATGGAGGTGACCCAGATGGACACCCACGCCGCCGTCTCGCCCGGAATCTTCGAGATCCCGGCCGGCTACAAGCAGGCGCAGATCACCCCGGAAGGGGAAGGGCACCCGTGACAGACGATCGGAAGGCGGAGGGCTCGGCCGAGCTGCTCGGCCGCCGCGAGATCTACCGCGGCAAGACGTTCGGCGTCGACGTCGACCGTGTCCGCCTCCCCAACGGCCGGGAGGTGGAGATGGAGATGGTCCGCCACCGCGGCGCCGCCGCCATCGTGCCGGTGCTCGCCGACGGCACCGTCCTCCTCATCCGCCAGTACCGCTACGCGACCGGCGGCTGGCTGCTCGAGGTCCCTGCCGGCAAGCTCGACGGCGACGAGTCGCCCGAGGCCGGCGCCGCCCGCGAGACCGAGGAGGAGATCGGCTACCGTCCCACCCATCTCGAGCCGCTCGGCTGGATCTGGACCACCCCCGGCTTCACCGACGAGAAGATCTGGCTCTTTCTCGCCACCGGCCTCGAGGCGGCGAAGCAGGGGCTCGAAGCCGACGAGATCCTCTCGATCGAGCGCCTGCCGCTCGCCGAGGCGGTGGAGAAGGCCCTCTCCGGCGAGATCCACGACGCGAAGTCGGTCACCGCCCTGGTGCGCGCGGCGCGGGCCTTCGAGGCCGGCCTCGCGGGTCCGCCCTGACGTAGAGCCCCTGCGATGCTCGAGAGGAGCCGCCGATGAGCGGCATCGCCTGGGTTCTCGCCGCCGTCCTGCTCCTGGCGCTGACCGTCTGGGCCCAGCGCCGGATCCCCCTGCTCCCCTACCTCTACTTCTGGCGTTTCCCGCTCCTGATCGCGACCGTGCTGGTGGGGTTCGCCCCCTTCTCCCTGCGGGTCGCTCCCTCCCTGCTGCGCAACCTCTTCGTGCTCTCGCACCGGGAGATCCTGCTCGTCTCCTGGCTCGCCACGCTGACCGCCTGGGTGGTGATGATCACCGGCGAGGTGATCCTGCGCTACGCGCCGTTGCGCTTCGCCGTCCCGCCGTTCCCCCTGCCGGCGTGGTTCCGGCGCCACCGGCTCCCCCTCTTCGCGCTGCTCGCCTGGCCGCTGACCGGCACCGCCGTGGAACTCTCGCCGCCGCCGTTCGGGCGGAACCTCGCGATGGCGGCGGGAGGGATCGTGCTCGCCGCCCTCGGGCTGCTGGCGGCGGCGGTCTTCCGTGCCCTGTTCCGCGACCGCTCGCACCCCCCGGCCGGCATCCTGCTCCCGTGGCGCCCCCGCTGGCTCGACGCCCTCCCTCACCTCCGCTCCGCCGCGGCGAGGCGGAAGGCCGCGGATGCGGTGCCGGCGCCGGCCTCCGATCACGGCTACCGCGACCACGCCGCGGACGCGGTGCGCCCCGGACACCTCCTCGCCGCCTTCTTCTTCGCGGTCACCGCCTGCCTCTACACCCTCGGGTTCTTCCTCCTGCGCCCGGACCGCGGCTCGATGCCGGCGCTCGGCTACGTGATGCTGATCCTCATGCTGGTCGGCTGGGCGCTCCCCGGCATCTCGTTCTTCCTCGACCGCTACCGCGTGCCGGTGCTGCTGCCGCTGCTCGCCCTCTCCTACCTCTCGAGCCAGGCCTTCGAGACCGATCACTTCTACCGGCTGGCCCTGCCGCCGGTCGTCGCCGCCGGTCCCGGAGCGGTCAAGGCGGCGCCGGTGCCGCTGCCGAGCGAGGCCTTCCAGGCGGCGGAGCGGACCAACCCCGAGCTCCGCCATCCCGTCGTGGTGGTGGCGGCGAGCGGCGGCGGCAACACGGCGTCGCTGTGGACGGCCGTCGCCCTCACCTCGCTGCAGCGGGAGATCGGCGTCGACTTCACCCGCTCGATCCGCCTGATCAGCGCGGTCTCCGGAGGGAGCGTGGGGACCCTCTACTTCCTCGACCGCTTCACCTCCGAGGGGCCGCCGTCGGAGCAGGCCCTGGGGGAGATCGTGGCGGCCGCCAAGCAGCCGAGCCTCGACGCGGCGGCCTGGGGGCTCGCCTATCCCGACCTCTGGCGGGTCTTCTGCGGCTTCTGCCTGCGCACCGGCACGATCGACCGCGGCTGGGCGCTCGAGCAGTCCTGGCGCCGCCAGCTCCGCCACCCGGACGCCATGCTCTCCGGCTGGGGGCAGGGGGCGCTCGCCGGCTGGCTGCCGGCGGCGGTGCTCAACGCCACCGCCAGCGAGACCGGCGAGCCCTTCCTGCTCACGCCGCTCGACTGGCCGGCGCGCTGGAAGGGGCTGTTCTTCTCCTCCGCCTACCCCAACCGGGACCTGCCGGTGACCACCGCGGCGCGCCTCTCGGCGACCTTCCCCTACGTCGCGCCGCTCGCCCGCGCCCAGGAGGTCGACGGCCGGCCGGCCTCCCCCGGCTTCCACCTGGCGGACGGCGGCTACTACGACAATTTCGGCGTGGTGACGGTGGTCAACTGGCTGCGCTCGCTCGCCCCCGACCAGTTAGAGCAGCTCAAGGAGCGCCGGCTCCTCCTCGTCCTCCTGCGCGCCTTTCCGGAGGGGCCGGGAGCGGCGCCCGGCGCGCGGCAGCGGAGCTCCTGGCTGTATGCCACCGCCGGCCCCCTGCTCACCATGTACCACGTCCGCACCTCCTCGCAGTCGGCGGTGGGAAACGTGGAGGTCGAGATGATCCAGAGCGTCCTGCGCAGCTACGGCATCGAGAGCCTGCAGGTCGTCTTCCAGCTCGGCCAGGCCTCCCCCCTCTCCTGGAAGCTCACCCGCGAGGAGCAGGAGCGGATCGTCGCCGGCTGGAGCGACGACCCGAACCGGCGGTCGCTCGCGGCGGCGAAGGCGTTCTTCGCGGCCCGCTGAGGGGGCGTCGGCTGCCGGTCAGAAGGGATCGAAGCAGTCGTAGTTTGCAGTTCCGCCCAAGAGCTCTTCTCTTTTTTCAGTCGCCTCTTTCGGATATCGTTCCAAGGACGAATCGTCGGTTTCGAGAAGTCCGTACCCCTCCAGACGGGTCCGACACGATCTCTTAGTCCCTTGACGGACTAGTCCTTCGGAGGCATACTCATGGTCGAGGTTCTCGGCACCGCCGAGTTCGAGGAATGGTTTCTTGGGCTCAGTGGTCCCGATGCCCGAGCGGTCGTCCGAGGGGTCGGGCTTCTGGAAGCGAAAGGGCCCGCGCTCGGATTTCCCTACTGCTCGGCCCTCGAGGGATGCCGTCACGCTTTACGCGAGTTGCGCGTTCAGAGCTCGGGACGCCCGCTGCGGATCGTCTACGCCTTCGATCCGAAACGTCAGGCCGTCCTGATCCTTGGCGGCGACAAGACCGGGGACGATCGGTTCTACTCGCGGATGGTCCCGAAGGCGGAGGCGATCTGGGAACGCTACCTGAAAGGACTCCGTTGAGTCTCCGCAACTCAGGATGCAGAGGAGGTTGCCATGACAGCCAAGAAGTGGTCCGACATCAGGGCGCAGAAATTCACGACTGAAGAGCTGCGTCAGATCGATCAGGAAGTCGAGCGCGAGTTGCTGGAGATGGATCTGCGCGCCCTGCGGGAGGCCGTGGGGCTCACCCAGGGGGAGCTGGCGCAACGGGTCGAAATCACTCAGTCACAGTTGTCGAAGATGGAGCGGCGCGAGGACCATCGGATCTCCACGCTGCGCCGATATGTCGAGGCGCTCGGCGGCAGCCTGGAGATCTGTGCCCTGATCAATGGCAAGCGGATCAAGCTGGCCGAGGGGTAGCTTCGCCGCTTCACACCATCTCTTTCACCTTGTCCGCCAGCACGGTGAGGGCGATCTTGCCGCCGTGGGGCGTCCCCTTGGCGAGCGCCTCGGCGAAGTGGGCGGCCTGCTTGGCGGTGATCCTGGGCGGGGTCGGCGGCTCGTTGGGATCGACCACCGCCTCGATCACCACCGGGCCTTTATGGGCGAGCGCCTCGTCCAGGATGGTGCCGCAGGCCGCCGGGTCCTCGATCGTGTACCCCCTGGCGCCGCAGGCGCGGGCGAAGGCCGCGAAATCGATCGGCTGCAGCTCGCACTCGTACTCCGGGTTGCCGAGGAAGACCATCTGTTCCCACTTGATCTGGCCGAGCGAGTTGTTCTTGATCACCACGATCTTGATCGGCAATCCGTACTTGACCGCGGTGGCGAATTCGCCCATCAGCATGGTGAAGCCGCCGTCCCCCACGAAGCCCACGCACTGCCGCCCGGGGTGCGCGATCTGCGCCGCGATCGTGTAGGGGAGGCCGTTGGCCATCGACGCCAGCGTCCCGGAGAGCGAGTGCATCTGGCCGCGCTTGACGGGGATGTGGCGCGCGAACCAGCTGGTGATCGTCCCCGAATCACAGGAGACCACGGCGTCGTCGCGCAGCCGCTTCCCCAGCTCCCAGGCGACCACCTGCGGCTTCATCGGCAGATCCTGCCGCGAGCCTTCCTCCTCCATCTTCTGCCACCACTCCCGCATCCCCTTCTGCGCCGTCTCCAGGAAGCCGCGGTGCTCGTTCCTCTCGAGCCGCGGCAGCAGCTCGCGCAGCGCCGCCCGGGTGTCGCCGACCAGCCCCGCCTCGACGGGATAGCGCAGGCCGATGCGCAGCGGATCGAGGTCGATCTGCACTCCGCGCGCCTTTCCCGGCTTGGGGTAGAACTCGATGTAGGGGAACGAGCTGCCGACGATCAGCAGGGTGTCGCACCCCTCGATCGCCTCCTGCGACGGGAGGGTGCCGAGCAGACCGATGCCGCCCGTGGTGTAGGGGCTGTCGTCCGGCACCGCGGCCTTGCCGAGGAGCGCCTTGACGATCGGCGCGCCGAGGGTCTCGGCGAGCTGCTCGAGCTCGTCGCCGGCGTGGAGGGCGCCGCGCCCGGCGAGGATCACCACCTTCTTCCCCGCGTTGAGGATCTCCGCCGCGCGCGCCAGCTCCTCCTCGGCAGGCAGGGCGGCGCTGCGGCCGGGCGCGTCGGAATTGTGATGAGGGACGTTGCGAGGCGTCCGCTCCCCCCCTTCCTGGTCCTGGAGGTCGTTGGGGAAATTGATGTGGGCGACGCCGCGATAGCCGAGCGCCGCGCGGCAGGCGAGGCTCGCCACGTTCTCGACGTGCGGCGCGCCGGTGACTCGCGCGTTGTAGACCGCGACGTCCTGGAACAGCTTGTCGAGGTCGACGTCCTGCTGCGAAAAGGTATCGATCAGGTCGTGGTAGGCGTGACCGGTGATGGCGAGCACAGGCTGGCCGTCGAGCTTGGCATCGTAGAGGCCGTTCAGCAGATGGATGCCTCCCGGCCCCGAGGTCGCCAGGCAGACGCCCAGCTTCCCCGTGTACTTGGCATAAGCGCACGCCATGAACGCCGCCGACTCCTCGTGCCGCACCTGGATGAAGCGGACCTCCGTCTGCCGCTTGCGCAGCGCCTCCATGATGCCGTTGATGCCGTCCCCCGGGAGCCCGAACACCGTGTCCACCCCCCAGTCGATCAGCGTCTCGATCAGAATGTCGGCCCCCGTCTTCGCCATGGCTGTGCTCCCTTCCGGTTGAAAATTCGCGGCGGCAGATGCGCGGCCCCGCGGGCTCCGCGGGACCTGCGCAGGCCAGGGAAGAGTGCAAGAAAAATGCCCCGGGGGAGGGGAGGGTAAGGCTGAAAAGCGCTGCTATGCCGCGCGGTCCCCGACCGGCAAGGTCACCAGGAAGCGGGTGTCGCCGGGGCGGGATTCGAGGCGCATCTCGCC
This sequence comes from uncultured Acidobacteriota bacterium, assembly GCA_963756595.1. Classification (GTDB taxonomy): domain Bacteria; phylum Acidobacteriota; class Thermoanaerobaculia; order Multivoradales; family UBA5704; genus DATARR01. The sequence continues at coordinate 67,008 of CAVWOZ010000056.1, read as the reverse complement.
GCCGTGGCGGCCGACCACGATGCGGCGGGCGATGTCGAGGCCGAGGCCGGAGCCTTCGCCCATCGGCTTGGTGGTGAAGAAGGGCTCCCAGATCCGCCCCAGGAGATCGGGCGGGATGCCGGGGCCGTCGTCCGCGATCACCACCTCCACCTGGCCGTCGACGCGCCGCGTCCGGACGGTCACCTTCCCCCCCTTGGGGACGGCGTCGAAGGCGTTGTCGAGCAGGTTGGTCCACACCTGATTGAGCTCGCCCGGGAACCCCTGGATGGGCGGCAGGCCGGGATCGTACTCGCGGGCCACGGTCACCCCCTTGGCCTTCGCCTTGTGCCCCAGCATGGTGAGGGTGCTGTCGAGGGCGCGGTGGAGGTCGGTCGGCGCCTTCTCGGTCAGCTCGCGGTCCATGTGGGAGTACTCCTTGATCGAGCCGACCAGGTCGGAGATCCGCCGCGCCGCGTTCTCCATCTCGCCGAGCAGGAGCTGGAGGGCGACGCCGGTCTCCACCCACGGGATCGCCGCCGGCAGGAGGGCGGCGGGAATCCCCGCCGTGAGCCGCTCGAGCTCTTCGGCGGTCATCCCGGCGGCCACCAGGGTGGGGGCTAGCTTCCACGACTCCGCCACCTGCCGGTCGTCCAGCCAGTCGCCGATCTCACTCTCGCGGTCGACTTGAGTCAGCGGATCGAGCGCCAGCCCCGTCCCCTCGGCGGCTCCCTGCTCGGAGGTCGAGTGCAGCCGGCAGAGGGTCTCCATCTGCGGCGGCTCGACCCCCTGGTGGATCAGCGCGGCGGTCAGCGCCGGCAGGCCGGCGAGGCGCGCGCGCAGCTCGGCGACGGCGCGCCCCACGGCCGAGGCGGGGTTGTTCAGCTCGTGCGCCAGCCCCGCCGACAGCTTGCCGAGGGCGAGGAGCTTCTCGTTCTGCTGTTCGGCGCGGGTGGTCTCGCGCGCCCGGTCGGTCATCACGCCGATCAGCCGCGCCTCGAGTGCGGGGATGCGCTCGAGCATCTCGTCGAAGCGGTCGGCGTAGACCACGGCGATGCGGGTGGGGCCCACGGCGCGGATGGTGGCCCCCCAGGTCTTGAGGCGGGAGAAGGGGAGGAGGCCGGTGATCTCGCCGGCCCGCGCGATGAACGTGCGCACCGCCGCCGATCCCGTCTCCCCCCGCCCCCGCAGCTCCCCGGCGAGGACGATCGACATCCGCTCGGCCGGCTCGCCCTGCCGCGACACCACCTCGCCGTCCGCGAGATGGAGCTCCTCGGCGTTCGCCGCCAGCCAGTCCATCTCCTCCTCCGCCAGATCGGCCAGCAGCGGGATCCCCCGCAACGCCTGACGCAGCGGCGGCTCGGCGTGGGTAGTCTCTTCAGTGGTCTCGGTCATCGGGGGTCCCCTTCGTACTCGGCAACCCTAGCACCGGCCGGTGAATTTCCGCCCCTCCTCCGCCCGGGCATGAATGCCCGGGCTACGCTTCTACCGAAAAGCCGGGTGAACCCGGCTCCTTGAGAGGCGACTCTGACTTCGGAGCCGGCTTCAGCCGGCTTTTCGTTTCGGACGTAGCCCGGGCATTCATGCCCGGGCGTCCGGCGGTAGTCTTCGATAATCTCCGGGCGTCCATCGATAATTTCCTGGCGTCGATCGCACCAAGGAACCGATGAAGAGGAAAAAGACCGATCCCCCGGGACGGAGCCTGATCGCCACCCTCGCGGTTGGCCTCGCCGCCGTGGTCCCGCACGCCGCGCCTGCCGCGGACACCGCACCCGCACCGCCCGCCGTCACCTACTCGGTGATCTACGACGGCGAGGCGCTGGTGAACGCGACGGGCGGGCTGCGCACGGGCACGGTCTATCTCGGCACGCTCCGCGTGCCCGTCACCGTCGACGGCGAGCGCCTGCTCGGCTGGCGGGGGATGACCCTCTTCGTGGAAGGGCTCGCCGCCCATGGCGAACAGCCGGGGCGCTGGGTGGGCGACGCGCAGGGGGTGAGCAATCTCGCGGCGCCCGGCGGCGCGCAGCTCTACGAGGCCTGGCTCCAGCAGAACCTGCCGGGGAACCGGGTCTCGCTGCTCGTCGGGCGCTACGACCTGAACAGCGAGTTCTACCGGCTCCAGACGGCCGGCCTCTTCCTGAACAGCTCGTTCGGCCTCGGCCCCGAATTCTCCCAGAGCGGCGCGGGAGGCCCGTCGATCTACCCGGACACGTCGGTGGGCGCCCGCCTCGCCTTCAAACCGGCCCCCGGCGTCGTGCTGCGGGCCGCCGTGCTCGACGGCGCGCCGGTCGAGCGCCCGGGGAGGGGGCGCGGCTGTTCGCGAAAGGGGATGGGGAGCTGCTGGTCGCCGAGGCCGCCTTCCTCCGCCGTCCTCTTCTGGACGGCGGGCCGGACGACGGGCCGCGCTCCCGGCGCTTGCGGATCGGGCGCAATTCGGGTCTCCCTCCCTACGACGGCAAGCTGGCCGTGGGCGGCTGGTACTACACCGCGTCGTTCGACGACCTCAGCGAGCGGGGGCCGGCGGGCACCCCCGTCCGCCATCACGGCAGCGGCGGCGTCTACGGGCTCGCCGACGCGCCGCTCTACCAGAGCGCGACCGGCGCCTCCGGGTCCGCCCGGCAGGTCCACGCCTTTCTGCAAGCGGGCTGCGGAGACTCCCGCGTCGATCGCTTCGGCTCCTACGCCGGCGCCGGCCTGGCCCTCTCCGGGCTCCTCCCCGCGCTCGCCAACGACGAGCTGGGCCTCGCCGTCGCCCTCGCCCGCAACGGCTCCCATTTCCTCGACCAGCAGCGCCAGGACGCCCTCCCGGTGACCGGCACCGAGACGGCCCTCGAGCTCACCTGGCTCCTGCAAGTGGGCAAGCACCTGGCGCTGCAGCCCGACCTCCAGTACATCCTGCACCCCGGCACCGATCCCACACGCAAGAACGCGCTGGCGGTGGCGTTGCGGTTCGAGCTGTCGGACTGATCGGTTTTACTTCGCGAATTCCACCGTCACCATCCGCGCCGGGCTCTTCCCCGTGTTGGTCAGCGTGTGGGTGAGATCGCCGGGGATCCACTTGAGGTCGCCGGCCTTCGCGGTGGTGGCCACCGGGCCGAGGGGCCCCTTGCCCTCGACCTCGCTGCGCAGCTCGAGGTCGCTCACCGCCACCACGAGGTGGGGGCCGTCGTGATGATGTTTGGGGATCGTGGCGCCGGGCTGGACCTCGACCTCCGAGACGCGGACGCCGTCTTTCACCGAGAGCACCCTGATCCGCACGCCCGGAAGGTCGCGGTTTCCCTCGGCCTCCGGCGGCCAGGGGGAGGGGGCCTGGCGGAGCTTGCCGTCCTGCAGCAGCTCGATCGTCAGGTTGCGGAAAGGAGTGTCCTCGAGATTCTTCGCCAGGTGCGCGAAGTCCCCGGGGGTGAAGCCCGTCTTGCCGTCCGGCAGCCTGACCTCGACGGGGGCCTTCCCCTCCACCTCGTTCGAAAAGTGGGCATCCCCGAGGGTGACGAAGACGTAGTCGTGCCCGTGGCGGTGCAGCAGCGTCGAGGCGTGCGGCGCGAGCTCGAAGCGGAAGACGCGGACCTGGTCGTTCTCGAGCACCAGGTGATGGGAGGGCTCGGCGGTGAGCGCGACCGCGGGCGCCGCGTTGTCCGCGGCCTCCGCGAGGAGGGCCGCCGGTGCCGCAATCGGGGCCAGGAGCAGGCCGAGAAGCAACGTCATGGAGAGACCGATCGTCCTCATGATGCCTCCTTGTGGTTTTGCCCACCAAAGGTAGCAGAGGGGTGCGAGGGTGTCCACGCAGGGCCCGCGACTCGAGGTCGCGGCCCGGGCTCTCCCGCGAGGCCCTCCTGACGCCTCGCGGGCGGCCCACCGCCCGCTTTTTCCCGCGCCACCTCCCGCTGCACCTCGCGGACCCGCCCCACCTCCAGCCTTTCGGCGTATAGTGAATTCTCCCTCTTCGAAAAGGAGAATTCCATGTCGATCCGACGCGTCCTCTTGCCGCTCCTCGGCGCCGCGCTCCTCGCACGAGGCGCCCTGGCCTCCGGCCCCTACCAGATCGCCTCCACCTCGTCGACGCGGTCCGGCGGCCTGGTGCGGACCGAGTACACCGTCCGCGCCGGCGCCCACCCGCTCGACCGGTTCAAGATGGTCCGCCTGGCGCGGGCCAGCGCGTCCGCGCCGTCCCCCGGCTCGATCCTGTTTCTGCCGCCGCTCGGCACCACGTTCAGCTTCTACGAGCAGCGCGACCCCGACAACGCCCCGGGATCCTCGATCGCCGAGTTCTTCGCCCAGCGGGGTTTCGACGTCTACGGCTACTCGCCGCGCTTCGAGGGGATCCCCGCCGGCACCTGCGAGGCGGGGGCCCTCGACTGCTCGATCATGGCCACCTGGGACCTGGCGTCGATGGTGGACGACATCGCGTTCGTCCGGGCCCAGATCGAGATCCTCCATCCCGGCACGCGCATCGTCACCGGCGGCGCCTCGCTGGGAGGCATCCTGGCGGTCGCGGTGGCCAACGCCCATCCCACCGACTGGGACGGCATCATCGAGTGGGAGGGGATGCTCTACAGCAAGAACCCGCAGGTGCTGGCGATCAATCAGGGGTACTGCACCACGCTCCAGGGGCAGCTCGCCGCCGGCCTGGTCTTCGACGGCGTGGGCGAAAACGTCCTCAAGATGACGGCCGAGCTGGCGAGCATCACGCCGGGCGGTCTCACGCCGATCCCTCTCTTTCCGCCGACCCTGACGAATCACCAGGCGCTGGTCGCCATCCTCAGCACGCCCACCCCGGGCCCGGCCACCATGCCGACCCCCAACTACGTGCTGATGAACGGCAGCCTGGCCGAGGACCGGCTGTTCAACGCCTCGGAGGCCCGCGCCACCGACGACATCGCCCGCTTCACTTCCTACGCCCCGCTGTCGCTGGTGCGGGACATCAGCTGCTCGCTGGCCGGCGTGGAGACCCAATTCACCGCCAACCTCGGCGCTTTCCACGGCTCGGTGCTGGCGCTCGGCGCCGGGCGCGGCTTCGGCCCTTTCATGGCGGACCAGCTCGCGCAGTTCGGCTCGACGGACAAAACCTTTCTGTTCCAGCCCACCTTCGGCCACATCGACCATTTCATGACCCCCCGGCACCGGGATTTCGTGGAGCGGCCGATCTTCCAGTGGGCCTCGCGGCTGTTCAGCGGGCATTAGGAGAGAGGAGTCGCTTCAAGGCCGATCGCCACCCGCAACGCTCCGGCGAGAGTCGCTCCGGCCTCCGCCGGGGCGGCGCTTTGCGCCCGCCAGGCCACGAAGCCGTCCGGCCGGACCAGCAGCGCGCCCTCCTCTCCCACCTCCGCCACGAGGTGCCAGGCTCTTCCCGGATCGGGTTGCGGCTCGTCCGCCGCTTCTCCCGGGACCCGGAAAGCCGGCAGCCCGAGCTGCTCCGCCGCCGCGCACCACCCCTCCGCCGAGGGACCGCCCAGCAGCGCGAAGTCGGAGCCTCCGAGGTCGAGCGTCGAGACCTGCCGTCCGTCCCGCTCGAGCCACGCGTGGGGGACGCGGGAGCCCGGTGCGCCGTCGAGGTCGCGCGCCAGATCGTGGAGGGACGGCATCGGCTCCGCGCCGAGGAGGACGGACGAGTCGTAGCGGTAGCCGAGGTGGACCACCAGGTCGTTGGCGATCCCCAGCGCCTCCCGCTCCGCCGTGCGCGACGGGTCAAAGTGCAGCTCCGGGCGCGCCAGCCGGAGGAGCGCCTGCTCCAGGGTGAAGCTTGCCACGGGGCGCCGCTCGGCGTCGTAGCTGTCGAGCAGCGCGGGATAAGCCTCGCCGCGCAGCGCCCGCGCCAGCTTCCAGGCGAGGTTGTGCGCGTCGGCGACCCCCGAGTTGAGGCCGAAGCCGCCGGTCGGCGGCACCACGTGAGCCGCGTCGCCGGCCAGGAAGACCCGCCCCGCGCGGAAGCGGTCGGCGAGGCGGGCGGCGACCCGCCAGGGGAGGATGCTGAGGATCTCGACCGGCACCTCCGGCATCCCGGCGGGGAGCTCACCGATCGCGCCGCGCCGCACCAGCTCGCGGCAGCGCTCCGGCGTGAAATCCTCCGCCGTCTCCCCCCGCGCCGGATCGAACGGGACGTGGAGCACCCACCGCTCCCGGCCGTCGATCGCCATCAGCATTCCCCTGGGGATCACCGGGTTCGCGAGGATGCCGGTGAAGAATTCGTGCCCCCGGGTGATCGCGCGCAGATCGGCGCAGAAGAGGATGTTGATGATCGAGCTGCCCAGCCCGGGAGTCCCCGTCGGGCTCGCGGCCGGGATGCCGAGCCGCTCCCGGAGAGCGCCGCCGGCGCCGTCCGCCACGATCAGAAAGTCGGCGCGGATCTGCTGGGCCTTCCCGCCGTCGCCCCCGGCCAGCGTCGCCGTGACCCCCGCCGTGTCCTGCTCGATCGCGGTCATCTCGGCGCCGAAGCGGACCTCGGCGCCGCGCTCGCGGGCGGCGGCGAGGAGGATCTCGTCGAGGAGGTCCTGGCTGCAGCGCCCCCCCTGGGCCGGGCTCAGGGGGACGCCGGGATCGCCTCCGCCCAGCGGTGCCGCGGAGAGCGACGTCCAGTCGGCCTCGGCCAGCGTCGAGACCGAGATCCGCCCGCGCCCCCCCGCCAGCCGGCCGCCCACCGCGAGCACCGGGTCTGCGAGCCCCACCTGGCGGAAGATCTCGAGCGTGCGCGGGCCGATCCCCAGCGCCCGCGGGTGGATGGAGAGCCCGGCCCGCCGCTCGACGGCCAAAGCCCGCACCCCGTGATGGGCCAGGAACAACGCCGCCGACAGCCCCACCGTGCCACCGCCGGCGATCAGGACAGGAACGTGCTGCTCGGGCATGCCGACTCCTCTCGATCCCCGCACCCTATCTCAGGTCGGAGCTCGCGAGGAGCCGGATGCCGCCGGGCGATCCTTCTACCCGCAGGCGTACTTGGCGCAGTAGGACATCGTGTAGCCGTCGCACCGGCAGCAGGAGATGCAGTCGGTGCCGCCGCTCGACGTGCACAGGTCGCACACCAGGCTGGCGCTCGCCGTCTTCGGGGCGGACGCGATCGCCCCGACGGTCAGGACGGCGGCCAGCAGGATCAGCTTCCATCTCTTCATGTTCGTCTCCTTTTCTGATCGGTCCTTTTTCAGTATAGGGATCTTCTTCCCGGCGCGATCGGCGCGGCGGCGAGAGGGCAAGTTCCTGATACTGCGAGGCGGACGGGGCGCCGATCGAAGGGAGCGTCGGGTGCCAAGGCGGAACCGTCCGCAGCGCCGCTGCTCTTCCTGGGAGCGCCGGCGTCCCGCCGGCTTTCACTGTCCTCCCAGCCCGACGCTTCTCCCCGCCCTGCGATAAACTCCTCCCCGCATGACCCTTGAAGCCTTCATCACCCGCTGGTCCGCGAGCGGCGACGCGGAGCGCGCGAACAAGGATTCTTTCCTCAACGAGCTGTGCGACGTCCTCGGCGTCGAGCGGCCCAACCCGAAGACAGGGAGCTCCGGCCAGGACGTCTACGTCTTCGAGAAGGATGTGGTGCGCGCCCGAGAGGGCGGCTCCTCGATCGGGCGGGTCGATCTCTACAAGCAAGGGTGTTTCCTTCTCGAGGCCAAGCAGGGAGCCGCGTCTGGTCCCAAACGTCGAGATTCGCCGGCCTGGAACCAGATGATGAGCTCGGCGCAGGGACAGGCCCTTGGCTACGCCACCTTTCTGGACTCCCCGCCGCCGTTTCTGCTGGTCTGCGACATCGGCTACTGCTTTGACGTCTACGCTTCGTTCGATGGCACGGGGTACTACCGGGCTTTTCCCGACGGCCACAGGAGGCGTTTCTTCCTCCGCGATCTGGCCGATCACGCGGACCTTCTGCGGACGATCTGGACCGATCCACTCTCTCTCGATCCGTCGAAGGAGACGGCCGCCGTCACCCGGGATATCGCCGAGCAGATCGCGTCGCTGGCGCGCGCCCTTGAAGCAGCGGGGCAGGACCCCGAGCGGGTCGCCACATTCCTTATGCGCTGCCTGTTCACCATGTTCGCTCAGAACGTCGGGCTGCTGCCGAAGAATCTGTTCTCCGACTCGCTGGAAAATTATTGGCTGCCCAATCCGGCCTCGTTTCCCGGCGGCGTCGGTTCGCTATGGCGCGCCATGGATCAGGGGGCGGACTACATCACAGGCAAGCTCCTGCGCTTCAACGGCGGCCTCTTCTCAACCCACGATGCGCCGGTCCTCACCAAGGAACAGTTGATCCTCCTCCTCATGGCGGCGAAGAGCAATTGGTCGCAGGTCGATCCATCGATCTTTGGCACGCTGCTCGAACGCGCCTTGAATCCCAGGGAACGCCACCGCCTGGGCGCTCACTACACGCCGCGCGCCTACGTCGAGCGGCTGGTGAAGCCGACCATTGAGGAGCCTCTCCGCGGCGACTGGGACCTGGTACGCGCCGAGGTGCAGCAGCTTGTCGAGCAGGGGAAGGTGGGGGATGCCCAGAAGCGCGTCCTCGAGTTCCACCACACGCTCTGTCGTACCCGCGTCCTCGATCCGGCCTGTGGCACGGGTAACTTCCTCTACGTCACCCTCGATCTCTTCAAGCGCCTGGAGACCGAGGTGCTGGCGCTCCTTTCCGAGCTTGGGTACAAGCAGATCGGCCTCGAGATGCGGGACTACCGCGTGACGCCCGAGCAGTTCCTGGGGATCGAGGTCAAGCGCTGGGCGAAGGAGATCGCGGAACTGGTGCTCTGGATCGGTTACCTCCAGTGGCAGGTCCGCCAGCCCGGCGGCGCCCTGACCGTGCCACAGCCGGTGCTTCACGATTACGGGAACATCGAGTGCCGGGATGCGGTGCTGGCGTATGACCGGGAGGAGCTGCTTCGGGACGACAAGGGCAAACCGGTGACGCGGTGGGATGGGGAGACGATGAAGGTGTCGCCGGTTACGGGGGAAAGAGTCCCCGACGATCAGGCACGAGTACCACTCTACCGTTATACCAATCCCCGCCAGGCGACGTGGCCAAAGGTGGACTTCATTATCGGAAATCCGCCATACATCGGCAACAAGCGCATGAGATTAGCGCTCGGGGATGGATATGTCGAAGCGCTCCGTCGCGCACATGACGAAGTGCCAGAGACTGCCGATTATGTTATGTACTGGTGGAATCATTCGGCGCGGTTGGTTAAAGAAGGTATGGTTAGGAGATTCGGGTTGATTACGACAAATAGTATTACCCAAGCGTTTAACCGGCAAGTTATTGAGCCATACCTTCATGGAAACCATGCGCACCTGATATTCGCGGTGCCTGATCATCCATGGATTGATTCAGCGGACGGAGCGGCCGTGCGTGTAGCTATGACTTCTGTCGCCGGTGGTTCTGGGATAGGGCGACTTCTAACCATCGCTGCGGAGGAACGTTCCGTCGGCGGTGAGCCCTTCGTTACCCTTGTCCAGCGCGATGGGAAAATAAATTCAGATTTCAGCGTTGGGACATCTGTTATCAACGTTGAACCCTTGCGCAGCAACGATGGCCTCTCATGTCCAGGTGTAAAGCTGCACGGGGCAGGATTCATCGTCTCCGGACGTCAAGCTGGCCTTTTAGGTCGAGATCGCGGCGGTGAGTACTTGCGGCGAATTCGTCCCTACTTGAACGGTAGAGATGTAACTGGTTCGAGTCGGAACGCTTTGGTCATAGATTTGTTTGGCCTTACCGAGGCCGAGGCACAGGCTCGAGTACCAGAGATCTACCAGTGGTTGTACGATCGTGTGAGGCCCGAAAGACTGCAAAATAATCGCGCCGTTTATCGGACGTCCTGGTGGTTGTTCGGCGAGCCTAGAGCTTCTTTTCGACCTGCTCTTCAAGGGCTCTCGCGATTCTTGGCGACTCCTGTTACGTCAAAGCATAGATTCTTTGTTTTTGTTGACGGAGAAACACTTCCTGACGACGCATTAATAGCTATTGCGACTTCGGACGCCCTTTTACTAGGGGTGCTTTCCTCGCGGCTGCACCTCGTGTGGGCGCTAGCTGCTGGCAGCCATCTCGGTGTTGGAAACGATCCTCGATATATCAAAACTCGTTGTTTTGACCCATTCCCTTTTCCCTCCTGTTCTCAGGAGCAAGCTGGGCGCGTGAGTCATCTGGGGGAATCCATCGATTTTCACCGGAAGCGTCGACAAGAGCTGCATCCAGGTCTCACTCTCACCGGCATATACAACGTCCTGGAAAAACTCCGTTCCGGAGAGCCGCTCACCGACAAGGACCGCGTCATCCACGAGCAGGCCCTCGTCTCCGTTCTGAAGCAGCTCCACGACGAGCTGGACGCCGCCGTGTTCGAAGCCTACGGCTGGCCGGCGACCCTGACCGACGAGGAGATCCTCGAGCGCCTCGTCGCCCTCAACCACGAGCGGGCCGAGGAGGAGAAGCAGGGTCTGATCCGCTGGCTACGCCCGGAGTTCCAGAATCCCCAAGGCACCAAGGCCGCGACGCAAGTCTCCTTCCTCGAGACCGGCCCCGAAACCGCCGTGCCGGCGAAGGGCGCCAAGGCGAAAAAGGCCGCCAAGCTCGTGTGGCCGAAGGATCTGCCCGCCCGTGTCGTCGCCGCCCGCGATCTTCTGGCGGAACTGGGCGAGGCGAACGCCGACGACTTCCCGCTCCGCTTCAAGAAGGTCAAGCCGGACGAGGCCGAGAAGCTCCTCGAAAGCCTGGCCGCCGTGGGCGTGGCGATCGAGACCACGGCAAGCCCGGTCGCTCGGCGAAGCTGGCGCTTGGTGCGGTGACGTGCAACCTGACTTCCCTGGAGAACCCTGAGTGAGTGTCTCGACCCTCCCCCTGCTCCATGAATTCTTCCATGCCATCCTGACCCTGCTCGCCCAACATCCGGACGGGATTCGGCGGCGAGACATCTATGAACCGGCCGCCGATGCCATGCAGCTTTCAAAGGAGGAGCGCGAGGAGCAGCTTCCGAGTGGAGGAGGGTACCGGTACTGGTATCGCGTAGGCTGGAGCCTGCACGAGCTGAAGGCGGCCGGATATGCGGAAACCCCGGTTTCGGGCCTGTGGCCTATTACGGCGCGCGGCCGCGATCTCCTGACGGCTCACCCGACGGGGCTGGACGAGGCCACATCCCGCGGCATCCGTCGAGAGGCGCAAGTGGCGAGCGCCAACGAGCCGGGCGGAGAAGTCCCGGAATCGTCCGGCTCCGTCGTCGAGCAGACCCAGGCCCCCGAGGAACGGATCGACGCGGCCATGAAGGAGATCGAAGGCGCGGTCGCGCGCGAGCTCCTCGAACGCATCTCGCAGTCGCCGCCCGCTTTCTTCGAGGGGCTGGTGCTCGACCTGCTGCACGCCCTCGGCTACGGTTCGAGCCGCGACGACCTCAAGCGCCTCGGCGGCTCCGGCGACGGCGGAGTGGACGGCGTGATCTCGCTCGACAAGCTGGGCTTCGAGAAGGTCTACGTGCAGGCGAAGCGCTGGCAGGGCTCGGTCGGGCGCCCGGAGATCCAGTCCTTCTTCGGCGCCCTGGCGGGGCAGAAGGCGAAGAAGGGGGTCTTCATCACCACCTCCACCTTCACCAAAGAGGCGCGCGAGTACGGCGCCCACGTCTCGGAAAACGTCGTCCTGTTGGATGGGGCTCGCCTCACCGCCTTGATGATCGAGGCCGGAGTGGCCGTCACGCACTACCGGACGATCCGGCTGCCGCGGGTGGACGGGGATTACTTCGAGGCGGAGTAACGGAGGCACGCAGGTTGCTTCGCTTCTTCCTGGCCCAGGAGGGCGTCAGGAGGAGACGATGAGAATCCCGAAGAGCTTGATCCCGTGCGTGCTGGCCCTGGCGATGGCCCTGGTCCTGATCGCGGCGCGCTCCGTGGCCGGCGGTGCCAGGAAGACCGCGCCGGACGACCGGGTCTGCGTCGACGTGCTGTATACGATCCGCGCCGGTCACGAGGCCGAGGCCGTGAACGATCTCCGTCAACTGGCCATCGAGACCCGGAAGGAGCCGGGGAACCTCCTCTACCTGGCGCACCGCTCGCTCGACGACCCGCGGAAGTTCCTGATCTACGAGCAGTACCGCTCCCCGGCCGCCCTCGAGACGCACCACGCCAAGGACTACTTCCGGCGCTACTCGGTGCAGGGCCTGCAGAAGATCGCCGAGAGCCACGTCGTGGGAAACTACACGCCGCTGTAGCCGCCTCGCCCTCCTCCAAGCGTGCAATGTCTTCCTGGGAGCGCCGGCGTCCCGCCGGCTTTCCGCCTTTTCCAGCGTCCAGGCCCTTCAAACATTGTTTTTTCGGCTCAAACAGAATTTGGACGCTTCAAACATTGTTTTTTGGCTTGAAACATTGTTTGAGCCGTCCAAATTGTGTATTGGCCGTTTAAAACAATGTTTCAAGCCAAAAAACAATGTTTGAAGCCAAAAAACAATGAAAAAACGGCCCGGACTCTGTTTGCCGCCACCGCAGACTGTTCCAGGGCACCGGAACCCGGAATAGACCCTCCTGGACGGAACTACGGGATCTTCGTCGTAGAAACCGGGGAAAAGGTCTGTTCAAGGGAAACGAGGGCGATCCAGGCCGAGATCCAGGCTGCGCTCGAAGTCGGAGTCCTCGCCGCCGGGCGGGATTGCGAGCAGGAGCTCTTTGACCGACGGCTTCTCCTCCTCGGGAAGCTGGGCGCGGGACGCCGGAGCTTCGGGCATCGTGGCGCGGCGCCGGTCTCCCTTACGTCTGCCCTTCACTCGGCCTGCCCCCCCTACCGCCGCTCGCTATCCAACATCCGCATCTGCCGCTCGTCATACCGAGTCCCCACCACCTCCGAGGCCGGAACGGCCTCCTCGATCCTCCGCAGCTCTTCCTCGGTCAGCTTCACCTCCAGCGCCCCGAGCGACTCCGTGAGCTGGGCGCGGGTTCTGGCGCCGATCACAGGGACGATCATCTCGTCCTTGGCCATGACCCAGGCGATGGCGAGCTGGGTGGCGGTGATTCTTTTTTCGGCGGCGAGGCGCTCGAGGGTTTCGACGAGGCGGCGGTTGCGCTCGCCGTTTTCGCCTTTGAAGCGGGGGAGGATGGCGCGAAAGTCTCCTTTGGCGGCGGGGCGGGAGCCGCTCAAGAGGCCTCGGGAGAGGACGCCGTAGGCGGTGACGCCGAGGCCGAGCTCGTGGAGGAGGGGGAAGATCTCCGCCTCGGGGCCGCGGCTGACCAGCGAGTACTCGATCTGGAGGTCGGTGAGGGGGTGCACGGCCCGCGCGCGGCGCAGGGTCTCGGGGCCGACCTCGGAGAGGCCGATGGCGCGGATGTAGCCGGCTTCGACCAGCGAGACGAGGGCGCCCATCGTGTCCTCGATGGGGACCGCCGGGTCGAGGCGCGCCGGGCGGTAGATGTCGATGTGGTCCACGCCGAGGCGGGTCAGGCTGTAGGCGAGGGCGTTCTTGACCGCCACGGGGCGGGCGTCGAAGCCGAGCCAGCTCTGGTCGGGGCCGCGCAGGGCGCCGAACTTCACGGAGAGGAGGGCCTGGTCGCGGCGCCCCTGGAGGGCGCGGCCGATCAGCATCTCGTTGTGGCCGGTGCCGTAGAAATCCCCGGTGTCGAGGAGCGTGATGCCAGCGTCGAGCGCCGCGTGGATCGTGGCGAGGCTCTCGGCCTCGTCCGCGGGGCCGTACATGCCGGACATCCCCATGCAGCCGAGCGAGAGCGGAAAGACGGTGGGGCCGGAGGCGCCGAGCGTGCGGGGGGAGGTGAGGTCTTGGGTCGTCATCCCTCCACGGTAGGCGAGGGGAGCGGGGGTTGGCAAGCCCGGCGTCCCCAGTTTCAGGGTTCCTCCGCCGGCTTGACCTCCATCTTGGCCTCCAGCACGCGCAGGGCGTCCGTCACCAGCTTGCGGTCGTCGAGGTCGATGGCGAGGTATCTCCACAGTAGCTCGGCGGGCGGGGCGTCGAAGCCGTGCTCGAGGAGGGCGGTGTAGCGGGTCGCGAAGCCTTGCGGGTCCTGCTTCTGGAGCGCGGAGTACTCGAGGGCGAGGAGGCCCGCATAGACGTAGTTGAGGTCGTAGAACGGGTCCTCGTACATCAGCGGGATCGCCATCCAGTGGGAGCGCAGCGCGGGCTCGCGCTCCGGCCAGATCGAGTAGCGCGCGAAGATCTTCTGCGTCAGCGCGTCGAGATCCGCGGGGCCGTGCAGCGTGCCGTCCCGGGCTCCCGCGTAGACCGCCTGCTCCAGCGCCGCCTCGGGGCCGGCGACGAACATCACGGTGGCCTTGCCGTCGAGGAACTGCTCGTGGAAGAAGCGCCGGCGCGCGGGGTCGCGCTCGGCGGCCTCCAGGGCATCGGCGAGAAGCATCTCGCTGAACGAGGCGAACGATTCGAAGAGGAAGTGGGGACCGTTCGCGTAGAGGGGGGAGACGCCGCTCTCGGACATCAACTGGCGATGGACGGCGTGGGTCGCTTCGTGCGCCAGGACGCGGAGGTCATTGTAGGAGCCGTCGTAGCCGCCGGTGAAGAAGACGCTGTCGACGCCGATGAAGCCTTGGGAAAAGCCGCCCGAGGCGCGGTGCTCCCCGGAGACCACGTCGAGGCGTCCGTTCTTCGGATCGAGGAGCTGGGCGAGCGCCGCGCCGAAATGGGGGCCGAGAGGTGCCAGGGACTTCGTCAGGATCTGCCGCGCCTCGGCGATCGGGAAGCGGGGCGGGACGCCGGCGGCGGGGAGGATGTCCCACGGATGGGGATCGGCCCCGCCCAGGCTCGCCTTGGCGGCGTCGGCCCGGCGCTGCTGGTAGCGCTTGTAGACGTCCGCGCGGTCGGCGAGCGCGGCGAGCAGGCGGTCCACCTCGGGCGAGCTGAGGAAGCTGCCGAAATAGGCCTCGTCGGCCGCAGTCTCGAAATGGTGCAGACGGGCGAGGGTGTTGCGTGAGCGCGCCAGGCGGAGCAGGGTGAAGGCGAAGAGATCCTGCTGCGTGGCGAGGGCGGCGTAGCGCTGCATGAATCCCGCCTCGCGCACCTGGCGGTCGGCGTTCTGGGCGATCGCGGCACGCTGGCGCCGGACGTCGAGCGGCCCGGCGGGCGTGGCGACGGTGCCGAAGGGGACGTGGTCCAGAAGGGTGTCGTAGAGATCGGACGGCCACTCGGCGGCGAGCGGGCCGAGGGTGCTCAGCAACTCTTCCTCGGCGACGGGGCGGGTGTGCTCGCGGCGCCGCCGGACCTGTTCGACGGCGAACCAGTAGGGGGCGAGGGCGGGCGTCTGCGCCGCGAAGCGTTCGAAGGTGGCGGCGTCGAGGGCCAGGAGCTCCCCGTCGAGGAAGCTGGTGCGCCGGGCGAGCTCCGCCGCGAGCGCCGACTCGTCCGTCGCGCTCTGCTCGTCCCGGGTGTCCACGGCGTGGCGCAGATGGAGATACTCCAGATGGCGGCTGAAGTCGATCCGGGCCTGCTCCTCGAGGCGGAGCGCCTGGAGCAAGGTTGCGGATGAGCTCGCGACCTTCCCGCGCAGCGCTTCGAGGGTCTTGAGCCGGGCGTCCAGCGCCTGGCGGGCCGCGACCTCCGCGGCCGGGGTGGCGAAGTAGTGGCGCGCGAAGTCGAGGTGATACTGCGCCGCCTGGTCGGGAGGGATGGCCACGAAGGGCTCGGCGGCCGAGGCGGCGCCGGACCCGGCAAGGAGGGCGAGGATGCAGAGCGTCGGCGTCTGGGGAATCATAGCGAGAATTGGCCCTCCTTCTCGAAGCGGGGCCGATTGTACAGTCCTCCCGCGCGCGTCCGGATTATCATCGGTGCCGTGGAACGCCGGGACCCCGACCGCCCCTTCGCCGACGCCTTCGTCTCCATCCGCTTCTACCTCGAGACGACCTACGGCGTCCGTATCGCCTGGGCGCCGATCCCCGCCGGCTTCTATGGGGATCTGAACGGGGCCGAGATCCGGCTCGCCGAGAACCTCGGCGCCGAGGACGAGCTCTTCATGCTCCTCCACCTCTTCGGCCACACCGTGCAATGGAACCTCCAGGGGATCCTCGACCTCGATCCCGCGGCCGGCCCGTTGAGCGAGGAGGTGATCGCCACCGTGCTTCGCTACGAGCGGGAGGCCTGCGCCTACAGCGTGCGGGTGCTGCTCGACACCGGCTTCGCGGAGCTCGTCCCCTGGCTCTCCGACATGTCGGCCGCGGACCTGCGCCATCTGCTGTGCTTCTACTCGACGGGCGAATCGCTCGGCGCCCGCCACTTCTGGCGCGCCGGCGAGCCGCCGATGGCGCCGCTCGACATCCCTCCCTTCACGCCGAAGGTGTTGCGCTGGCGGTGGGAAGGGATCGTGGTCTGAGCGGAGCGCTCGCGCGGCACCGCGAAGCTCTCGGACGCGTCCGCCGACGGCAAACGCGAAGGCGCCCACGGGTTTTTCGTCTCCTCCCAGCGCTTCGCCGGCTGTGGGAACGGAGGGAAAGGTCCCGCCCTCCCGTTTTTCGTTCGCTCCCTCGCGTTTTTTAGTCGTTCCCCCTCGTTTTTGGATCGCTACCTCTCGTTCCCGGTGACGAAAAATCAGGGGGAGCGACCGAAAAATGACGGGGAGCGACTTGGGGAACGCGGGGAGGGACTCGGGAGCGAGAGGGAGGAGACGAAAAATCAGAGGGGGCAACCGAAAAATCGCTGGGGAAGCGTAGGACCGCGATCCGGCTACCTCCGCTTCCCCGCCACCGTCACAGTGAAGTAGGACCGCGTCCTCCCCAGCATCCGCCCTTCCCAGGCGAGGAGGCGCTCGACGGCGCGCTGGAAGTCGGCCCGCTGGCGGGGGGAGCTGGCGTCGGGGCGGCGGAGGTTGGGGTAGACGAGCGAGAGGAGATTGCCGCCGTAGTCCCGGCGCGCCAGGACGTCGAAGTGGCGCGCGATCGCGGGGACGATCTCGTGCGAGGCGACGGCCTCGGTCGGGTCCTCGTCGTTGACCGGCGCGCGGACGAGGCGGGGGCGGCGCACCGAGGCGGGGAGGGTGTAGTAGGCGAGGTTCGCGGGGAGCAGCCGGAGCGGGTGCCATTGCCGGCGCGAAGGGCCCACATACTCGTCGACGTAGAGCAGCCCGCCGGGGGCGAGGGCGCCGGCCACGAGCCGGAGGAGATCGTCCAGGCGGTCGAAGTGATGGAGCGATGCGTGGAAGAAGACGGCATCCAGGCCGCCGGTCCGCGCCGCGAGGACCTCGCGGGCATCGGCCTGCTCGTAGGCGATGCGGTCGCTCAGACCTGCGGCGGCGGCGTCCTGCCGCGCCTTCTCGAGCGGCGGACCGGCGACGTCGATCCCCGTGATCCGCTCGCAGATCCCCTTCGCCACCAGATCGCGCTCGAGCGCGCCGGCCCCGCAGCCGATCGAGAGCGCCCGCGCGAACGGCAGCCGCTCCGCGAAGGCGCCCCGGAACCAGTCGAGCGGCCAGACGCCTGAGTCCCCGGAGATCCGCGCATTGATCGCCTCCCGCACCGTGGGATGCCCCTGCCAGATCTCCTCCATGCCGGCGCCGCCGACGTGGCGCTCGAGGTCGTTCCAGTACATGAGGTTCGCCGAAGGGACGATGCCTGCCGCCATGGGAGCTCTCAGCTCTCCCGAGCCAGGAGGTCCAGCAGGGCCAGGCCCTCCTCCCGCGAACCCAAACCGGTCCGCGCAAGGAAGCGGGTCTCGGCGTCGAAGTCGGCCAGCGCCAGGGTCGACAGCTCGTCGATGAGTTGGTCCATGCTGATTCCTCTCTGCTCCGCCATTTGACGGAGGCGCGCGTACTTCGCGTCAGAGAGGTGGACTGTCACGGTCGGCACGATAAGATCTCGTCTCTGGCCCGCATTCAGCTCCCCCCATTCGAAGTGAAAGGGCCAAAGACACTGATGATAGCTTAGGAGTTGCTGGCCGGCCAGATCGACTACCTGGAGGCGGCCTTCAACCATCAACGAAATGAAAATGCCTCTGATGCATGACGAACCAGGAAACGGCTATGACGTCTTCCTTGTTCACAACAGCGCCAATCGGACGGAGGTGAATGAGCTTGCTCTACGACTTCGAGGGGCAGGACTCGTCGTTTTCCTATCCAGCGACGAAATACAACCTGGTCAGGCGTGGTCACCTGCTCTCGAAGCGGCTTTGCAGGCGAGCCGTTCGTTCATGATCTGCGTCGGCCCTGAAGGGCCCGGGCCCTGGACGGAGAAGGAGCTTGATGTTGCACATGATCTTGTCGTTCGAGAATCTGCGCGGTCCCTTATTCCGGTCCTTCTCTCTGGTGCGAGTCAGGAGCAGTTAGACCAAGGATCTCTCTTTTTGAGGCAGTATCAGTCCCTGGACCTTAGTCTTGGCATCTCGGAAGACGGCATCAGTCGAGCCGTGGCTGCAATCCGTAGAGCCCAGGAGGGGGAGCCCACGGAGCGCCGGATTCCAGGTGCTCCTACGCCTGCGGTAATCGAACCTATCCTGATGCGGCTCCAGAGTCGATTCTCCGAGTCCTTGCGGCACAATCTCGCCGGGGGACAGCTCATTCGACGGAAGGAGACGCAAGAGCTACTCGCTCTTCTCGAGGAGGAGACGACTCGCATCGTGGTGGTTCATGGCACGGCGGGTTCCGGGAAAAGTGGCGTGCTGTTTGAGTTGGCGGAGGACCTCGCCGGAAGGGGCATATCCTTCTTGCCTCTCCGCCTCGACAGGCATCAGGAGCATCTCAGAGGTAATCCAAAGCGCTTTGCGCACGATGGGCTGGAGCTTACTGAGTCTCCAGCAAAAAGTCTCGCTGCTGTAGGTGCAGAGAAGGGCGGCATCCTACTGATCGATCAGCTCGACGCGATTCGTTGGACAGCCGCTCATTCAAGCGAGGCGTGGGATGTCTGCCGCGAGATGATTCTGGAGGCTCTCTCGATTACCGGCTTGAAGGTCGTTGTCTGCTGTCGCACCTTCGATCTTGAGCACGATCCTCAGCTTCGTGGCTGGGAGCGGGATACCAAGAATCTGCGCCGGGTAGAGGTACAGAAGCTTTCTCTGGAGGATGTCGAGGCTGCTATTGGTGCCGCCGGATTCGGTGTTGGTGTTGCGCCGGCTCTCGGACCCAAAGAGCAGGATCTGCTGCGTCATATTCACCACTTGCAGATGTGGCTGGCCATCTACCGGACCACGGAAGCCATACCTAGATTCGACTCCGCTTGGCGGCTGATGGAGAAGTTTTGGGCTACCCGGCTCGACGAGTTGGCAAAGGACGGCCTTGCAAGGCAGCGAGCTGAGGAGCTTGAGGTGAAGCTCGTCGAGGCGGTGAAGAAGGGTGCTGTCTTGACTGGGAGCCTGCGAGGCCTCGGTATGACAGAGCGAGAGAAGGAGCTTTACCAGCACCAACACCTGCTTCAAATAGACGAGGTTCGCGGACGGTTCATCTTCAGTCATCAGAGCTATCAGGACTACCTGATCGCCAAATACTTGCTTGGCGAGTTGGACAAATGTACTCCTGCCGAGGCACCTGAGAAGCTCGTGGCTTGGCTCGGTGGCCGAGAGGAGCAGTCGCTCGCTCGGCGTGAGCAGCTTCGCCTTCTCCTCGTGGCGCTACGTGCCGAGGAGCACAAGGTCTACCTAGCGACACTACAGTCCCTCCTGTCGGAACCGGAACTGGGGGCCGGAGAGGCGATTCGGTTCCACCTCCGCCTTCTAGCTCTTCAATTCCTTGGCCAAGTCAGCGATCCCCGTGCCGAAGAGGTTGGCCTAGTGCTCGCGCTTCTCGACCGGCCCTTCTGGCGCGAACATGTGCTGGCGGAGGTTCTCCGTGGTCAGGCTCCTTGGTTCGAAGCACTGGACGACCGCGGTATTTGGGCTGCCTGGTTAGCCAATCAAGACGAAAACTACCAGAGGCAGGCTCTGCATATGCTTCTCTATGCTGCCGAAAAGTGTGGCGATCGTGTGGCTCGCCTGCTTATGCCCTACATGGAGAAAGATGCGACCTGGACGCAGAACATCCTCGGGGTGCTGCCATTCGACCCGACTCACGACTCGGACGCACTCTTTGAGGTCAGGCTCGGGCTGGCAAAGACGGGTGCGTACGACGCGGATCACATTGAATGGGACAAGCTGGCTACCAGCCAGCCCGACCGTTTCGTTAAGCTTGCCACGTACATTCTGTTGGCCTTCGCCCTCAGCGTCAGTCGCGGAGAGGACCGGCACCGACCAGGCCGTCATCCAGAGATCAGCTGGCTTGGGTTGGACAAGCTTAATTCTTATAGCATTCCCGGCCCGGACCAAGCCTTCGCTTGGGAGATGTTGTTTCGAGCGGCCAGTCTCGCTGTCCAGGCTGGAAGGTATGAGGGTGAAGCGGGCCATGTTCTCGAATCCTATGCTGTAGACTTTGAAAACCTGATGCCAGTGGTCCAGCTCCTTAAGAATCTTGCTGCTGCGCTACTCGAAGAGAATTGGCTGGAATTCGTTACGCTGGGAGAAGAGGCCTCGCGAGTTGGCCGACCTGTGGAGGTCCTATTTCTCGATGGCCTGGTTGAAGGGCCGACGTCTCCCGACCTGGCTGACTGGGCTCTGATATGGTTGATGGCAGATCCTTGGAGAGCCAGGCTCAAGCGCCGCCGTGGCTCGGGTTGGTGGGTGCTTCCAGGTCAACTGATCGCGCGTTATGCTCCCATATGCTCTCCGGAGACCTTCCAACGGCTTGAGCGATGGCTGCTCGAGTATGTCGAGCCAGATCTTCTGGAAAACTATAAGCGCCGCCATAGGTGGGTCACTGAGGACGGAGATCTGAGGGATCCGGGATCCTTTGGGGAGACTGCTCATCGCCTGCTGCCAAGACTCCCGGCCGAGCGGCGGTCGGCAGCGACCGAGCTTCGGATCAAGGAATTAGAGAGAAAATTTTCATCTCGAAGGCTCTCGAAGGAGGACGAGGAGGAGGTTCATGCCGGATGGGTTGGTTCGCCCTTGTCCGAGGATACGAAAGCAGGGATGACGGATGCGGGATGGCTCAAGATCGCCACGAATCAGAAACTGTCCAAGCGGAGTAGCAAGTGGAGGTTCAAGAAAAGTCCCAGAGGTGACGGCCTGATTGAGGAAGCCTCTATAGAAACCTTTTCTTCAGATTTTCGGAGCATGGCTCAGAGGCAGCCCGAACGCTTTGCCAAGTTGGCGTCTTTATTCCCGTCAGACACCCATCGGGCGTATGGGGGAGCCATCCTAGCCGGCCTGGCTTGGCCAGGTAATCAGCCGCCCAGTGAGGACTGGAGCCCGCCAACTCACGCGGCCCTGGAGGCGATGCTCCAGCTCCGCGCGATGCAAGCATTGATATGTAGCGACGACAGCGAGGGAGCCAGGAACTTCTGTGACCTCCTGGGTTGCTACCCCAAGTATCCCTGGTCGGAGACCGCCCTTCAGCGGCTCGTCTGGGTCGCTCAGCACCATAGCGATCCGAATCCTGCCTATTATCCGATCGGCTCTTCGAATCAGGGTTCTGAGGTTTTCGATCGATTGGACGATAACGCCCTGAATGTAACTCGCGGCAGGGCTGCCTTCGCCATCTCCAAGCTTCTATTCGCACAGCCGGCTCTTTTTGAAGCCCTTCGGCCAGCCCTGGAGAGCCTGGTTCAGGACGAGCATCCCGCGGTGCGTGTCGCTGCGCTTGCCGCATGCCTCCCGGTCATCAACATCGACCGAGACTTGGCCGTGCAATGGTTCTTGCAGGCCTGTGAAGGTCCGGACGCGATCCTCGGAACTCGGGAAGCAAGTCGGTTTCTTCGTTATACGTACCGAACTCATCTGCATCAGCTCCGCCCAACGATCGAGAGGATGGTACGGTGCCCGTTATCTGCAGTCGCGACCGCAGGGGCGATTCAAGTCGCCGCCTGTTTTCTGGTCGAGGGGCAGCTCGAGGAACAGTTTGAGGCCTGTCTTACAGGCGTCCAACCCCAGCGTAAGGGTATCGCTGAGGTGGCTGCTTCCCTGCTGGGAGAAGGTGACTTTGCCGAGGCGGCCAAGACTACCCTTCTGCGGCTGGCAGAGGATAACGACGACGGCGTGGCCAGGGCCGTGGCTAGTAGTTTTAAGAATCTGGACTTGCGATGGATCAGAGGCGATCGCGAGACTTGGAACGCATTTGCGCGATCCAAGGCTTTCCAGGCGAACCCTTCGCCTCTTCTGCAGGCGCTGGATCGGCAAACGGGGAACCTGCTGCCCTTCGCGGATTGCCTGCTGGAGGTGGGGGCTACTTTCGCTGGGGATTTGGCCGAGGCTTCGAAGAACATGGCGACGAGGAGTTCCGGGCATGTGCGTCAGCTCCTTCCCTTGCTTTTGAGGCTCTATGAGCAAGCGAAGGATCAGGACAACGCGGTCTATCTCCGCTGCCTCGACCTCTGGGATCGCCTTCTCGAACGGCGCGTGGGGGCAGCCATGGGGTTGACGAAGGAGTTGGATCAGGTCTAGGTGTAGCTTGTCCCAAGCTGGGATCTTTATCGAGGCGGTCTTTCGCCATCGAGTCGATGCGGCTAGCGGGGCCGCCTTGGCGCGAAAGTGATCCCTCCGAAGGGGAGTCCTCAGCGATCTGCCCTGCGAAGAGACGTGACGCCGTCCCCGTGGACGCCGACAGGTTCTCGTTACGACCTGTCACGTCTCTACCGCCTTCGCCGCAGGATTTCCCCCGTCCGGGTCTCGGACTTCGGGCGCACTACACACCTCCCCCGTCTCGATCCGCTCCGGCCGGAACCCGATCCCCACGATCCGCGCGGCGAGGCGGCGGAGGAGGGGGCCGAGGAGGACGAGGAGGGCTCGCGCGGGGGCGGGGATCGAGAAGACCTGGCCGGGGCGGCTGAACATGCGGCGGTGGACGAAGACTTGCCCCGCCTGGATGCGGCGGACGGGCATCTCGCGGCGGCGCTGGATGGCCTGGAGGTCGGCCGCGGTGACTCGGCCGTAGCGCAGCGGCGCGGCGAGGCGGTTGGCGGCGGCCACGGCGTCCTGCACGGCGAGGTTGATGCCGACCCCGCCAGCGGGGGACATGGCGTGGGCGGCGTCGCCGATCAGCAGGAGCCCGGGGCGGTGCCAGGTGGGGAGGCGGTTGATCTGCACGGTCAGCAGCTTGACCTTCTCCCAGTCGTCGAGCTCGCGCATGCGGTCGCGCAGGAACGGCGCGGCGTCCGCGATGGTGGCCTGGAAGGCGGGGAGCCCCTTCTCCCGGATCTCCCCGAAGCTCCCCTTGCGGATGATCAGGGCGCACTGGAAGTAGTCGCCGCGGTCGAGGGTGACCAGCATCGTCTGCCCCTTGATCCGCCCCAGCACGGAGGCGGGATCGTCGGCGCTCTTCGGGATGCGGAACCAGAGGACGTCGATCGGCACCCCGAAATCCCTGACCTGCAGCCCCGCCCGGTCGCGCACCGTCGAGCCACGGCCGTCCGTCCCCACCACGAGGTCGGCCCGCACTTCCAGCTCCCCTTCGGGGGTCTTCGCCTTCACCCCCACGATCCGCCCGCCTTCCGCGATCAGGTCGGTGACCTCCGCGTTCCTCCGCAGGTCGAAGCCGGGGTAACGCTTGCCGTGCGCGGCGAGGAAGTCGAGGAAGTCCCATTGCGGCATCAGCGCGATGAACTTGCAGGCGGTGGGGAGGTGCGAGAAGTCCGGACCGGCGTAGACCCGCCCCTCGATCTCGAGGTCGAGGCGCGGGATCTCCTGGTGGGGGACGCGCAGGAACTCGTCGAGGAGGCCGAGCTCGTGCATCAGCTCGAGGGTCGAGGGGTGGACCGTGTCGCCGCGGAAGTCGCGGAAGAAGTCGGCGTGCTTCTCGAGCACCGTCACCGCGACTCCGGCGCGGGCGAGCAGGAACCCGAGCATCACGCCCGCCGGGCCGCCGCCGGCGATGCAGCAGGTGGTCTGAAGGGAGCGCGGCGTCGGGGGGGGCTGGGGGGCGTCGGTCATGGGAGATACTTTCTCCTTCCCGGCTCTGAGTTGCAATCATTTTCCGCGGGGTCCGGCGAGGTCTGGCGACTTCCGAATAGAATCGGACCCGCACCCGCCGTCAGACCAGGGAGATGCCCATGAAGCCCGGACTCGCCACCGCCGTCCTGACCCTGCTCGTCCTCGCCGTCCTCGCCCTCTGCTTCCTGGCGCTCGCGCCGCGCCCGGCGGGCATCGCGTATCTCAAGGATCTCCTCTTCGCCGACGACCCGCTGGCGAAGAGCGCCGAGCTCTTCCCAGGGGGGAATCCCCTCGCGGAGACTCTGTTCCACGGCTTCGCGGCGGCCCAATCCCATGTGCGCGCGGGGAAGGTCGAGGAGGCGAAGACGGATCTGTGGCCGCTGCTGAAGAATCCCGAGACCCGGATCCAGCTCTGGGCCTGGAGAGCGCTGCGGGAGCTCGGAGAGAAGCCCGATCCGAAAACTGGCGACCCGGTGCAGGGGGTGGTCTGCGAGCTGAGCACTGAAGGGGGGGGCGGCACGCTCGCCGTCTACGCCGATGGCCGGGCCCGCTGGCTGGGAGAAGAGGGCGCCGTGAAGGTCTGGGAGGCGCCGGGGAAGGATGCCGAGATCGATCAGGGGATCCGCAAGCTCCTCGGCGCCGGGGAGCCGCTGGTGCGGAGCGCTCCCGCCCGGGACCAGCATCTGGCGACCGCGCTGGCGAAGGACCATTTTCGGGTGAGCGTCCTCACCTTCGGCGGAGTCCACGTGGTGGAAGCGTTCGGCCCTGACATCGACGAGGCGCACGCCCTGGCGCCCGCGCTCCTCGCCAGCACCTCGGTGATCCAGGCGCTGGCCCGGCAGGCGAGCGACGCCGGGAAGAGCGGAGGGCGCTGAGACTTACGCTGTACTTCAGTCGATCTCGAACGCCACGAAGGTCAGCATCCCCTGGCGCTCGATCTGCACCACCACGGGGTCGCCGTCCTTCAAGCCGGCGACCGCCTTTCGCAGCTCGGCGAGGGACTGGACGGGGGTGCGGTTCACGGCGCGCACGATGTCGCCGGGCTGGAAGCGGTCGCCCGGCGGGGCGGCGTCGGCGGACATCGCGGCCACCAGCACGCCGCCCTTGCCGTGCGCCGAGTGGAGGGCGTCGGCCAGCTTGTCGTCGATGTCGACCCCGAGGATGTCGAGCTCGGGGACGAGGTTCTTCTCCGGGCGCACGAGGTCGAGCACCCGCGTCGGGTCCTCGGGGCGCTCGCGCACCGGCACACGGAGCTTGAGCGGCTGGTCGTCGCGCACCAGGTCGATCTCGGCGACCGAGCCGACCGCGTGCTGGTAGAGGTTGAGGGCGAACTGACGGACGTCCGCCACCCGCCGGCCGTCGATCTTCAGGATCACGTCCCCCACCCGCACGTCCGCGGCCACCGCCGCCCCGGTGGGATCGAGATCGGAGACGATCACCCCCCACGGCTGCGCCAGCTTGAGCGCCGCGGCCATCGTCGGGTCCACGGTCTCGACCTGCACCCCCATCACCGTGCGGTGCACCCGTCCGTTGGCACGCAGCTGGCCGGCGATGTAGCGCACGGTGTTGCTGGGGATCGCGAAGCCCACCCCCTCGCTGCCGCCGGACTGGCTGAGGATCAGGGTATTGATGCCGACCACGCGCCCGGAGGTGTCGACCAGCGGGCCGCCGGAGTTTCCCGGATTGATCGGCGCGTCGGTCTGGATGTACCAGGGGACGTCGTCCGCCGCGAGCTGCCGCGCGACGGTGCTCACCACCCCCATGGTGACCGTGTTGCCGAGGCCGAGCGGCGAGCCGAAGGCCAGCACGAGCTGCCCCTGCCGGAGCCCGCTCGAGTCGCCGAGCTCGAGCGGCTTCAGGCCGTGCGCCGGCACTTTGATCAGCGCGAGGTCGGTCTCGGTGTCGATGCCGATCACCTGCGCGGTGAGCTTGGCCCCTTCCGCCACCGGCAGCGCGGGGTCGCCGGGCTCGCTCGCCGCCGGGGCTGGGATCAGCACCTGGACGCGGGTCGCGCGGTCGACCACGTGCGCGTTGGTGACGATCAGCCCGTCGGCGTCGAGGATGATCCCCGAGGCGGTCGCCTGGCGCTTGGTGAGGATGCTCGAGGCGCCGCGCCCGGCGGCCCCCGCCGTATACCCGTTGACGTAGATCTGCACCACCGAGGGATTGACCTCGCGCGCGATCTGCTCGAAAGAGCCGCTCACCGCCTCGAGCACGTTCGCGGCGCGCGGCGCGGGCGGCTGCGTTTCGCTCCGCGCCGATGGGGCGGAAAGGAGGATCAGGAAAGGGAGGAGGAAACCGCCGGCGGCTCGTTGGATCATCGTCGCTCCCGTATTTTGTGATCGATTGTAAAAATCTTGTAAACGATTTTGGGGATCTTCCAGTTTGATCGATTGCAATTCACCCGCCAGGGGCCTGCAAGGCGCTCGACGCTGCGATCTGTCGGTAAAAACAGACGGTCTGAAAAGGAAGAGGACGCTGCACAGGCGTAGATCCTTCGTAGGGTGCGCTGTGCGCACCACGACCTCGCTGGTGCGCACAGCGCACCCTACGGGCAAGAGGCTTCCGGGCCGTCCGCATTCAATCTTAGCCTGCCGATTTGGCGCCAGATCGCGCCCCTGGTGTAGAATTCACGACAGGAGGACCCACATCATGAAGAAGAAGATGCCCACGAAGAAGCTCCAGCTCAGCCGCGAGACCCTGAAGAGCCTCCACGAGGTGGTCGGGGGAGCGATCGGCGGCAAGACGACCACCTGCTTCTCGGTGGTTTACACCTACTGCATCGCGAGCTGCGGCTGCGCCACCGACCCCTGCTGAGCGGGCGGCTTTCACCGAGGACCGAAACAGACTTCGAACCAGGAGGATCGCCATCATGAAGAAGAAGATGCCGTCGAAGAAGCTCCAGCTCAGCCGCGAGACCCTGCGGGATCTCCACGATCCTGCCCTGGGAGATGCGGTGGGCGGCCAGGTGACGAAGCTGCCGCTCTGCGGCTCAGACGCCAACACCGCCTGCTTCGCGACCTGCCTCTGCAACAGCACCGTCTGCTGAGCGGCGAGACGACGATGTTCAAGTTCAAGCCGATCCATGGGATCGCCGTGGTCGCCGCCGTGGTGCTGGGCGGGGTGGTGCTCGGCAGCGGCGGCACCGCCGATCCCCATCAGAAGGTCACCGCCGGCCAGGACGGCGCGGTGCGCATCGGCATCGCGGACCTGCACCCCGAGCAGGTCCGCTTCTACCGCTACCTGAACGCCTCCAACCAGGAGGTCGACTTCTTCGTCGGGCGCGACGGCGAGGGGACCGTGCAGGCGGCCTTCGACGCCTCCGAGAACCACCACAAGCTGCGCCGCGGCTTCCGCTTCGAAAACGGCTGGATCGTCGACAACAAGTGCGGCAGCACGATGCGCCTGAGCGCCGTCAACGGCGGGGGCGGGGGATGCTCGCCGGTCCCACTACGCCACCAGGTGGTGGGGGACGAGGTGCGGATCGCGCAGGAGGATCTGTTGCAGGAGTGGCGGTTGTTTCACTGAGCTCAATTTCCCGTTTGTGTAGGCTTCGGCTACGAGCTCTGTCTTTCTTCGAGTAGATCCCCCACCGGCCTTTTGAGATTTCATCGAGCGGTCGGCGTCTTGCCGGTCGGCGGTCTCGTCCTGTCCCGAAAAATCTCCCAGGGGTCCGTCCATTCTTCTAGGAAACCGGGACGAGGTGCGTCCCCTAACCGATGAGGATCGGCCATGAGAAAGAGAAGATCGGAACAAGCATTGCTGTTTTGTGGGTTGCTGATTACGGCGTTTCCCGCGATGATCGGCGCTCAAGCTCATCCGGCAGCCGACCCAGCTCCCTTGTGTGACGTCACTCCTCTCACCGTCGATGATGCCTTTCATGAGATAATATCTAAAACTCGCAAGAAATCGGAGCCGTGTGTTGCATCGGATCCGTGTACTGCAAAGGACGAAAAGTCCAACCACTCCAAGGAGATTCAACTCGACGAGGTCTTGACCGTCGAGGTTCAAAAAGGACTTCCAGGCCTCTTGGCACAACTCGCCCAACCAGCCTGCAAAGGCAAACAGCTTGTCCTATACCTCAACGGTCGGCCAATCCCAAACCTCGAGCCCTCGCCAAAGTTCAGTGCCCAAGGGAATCGGCTCTACTTCACCCTGACACCCACTGAGGCATCGAAGGATGCTTGGTCTTACCTCCTCGGCTACCCAGGCTTGAAGAAGCGTCAGGTCCGCGTCAGCATCGGCTTGGCCGACGGCTATGCCTTTCCCTCCTGCTCAATCATCCAGTTTGACGTTCTTCCTCACGGACGATTGGCAGTATGGTCTCTTCTGTTCGCCGCGATCGTCATTGCATTTTTTTACTTGGCGGCCAATAGCAACGTGCTGCGGGACAGTGTCTCCTCCTCCGCGGATGCTCCGCGCCGTTCCTTCAGCTTGGCGCGAACCCAGGCTGCCTGGTGGTTCTTTATTGTCCTCGGCTCTTATCTACTGATTGGTTTGGTCACTGGCGATGTCTTGAGCTCGATTACTGGCTCCGTGCTAGCACTGTTGGGAATCAGCGCGGGCACAGTTGTAGGCGGTGCGATAATCGATGCAAGTAGGCCTACTCCCGTAGCAGCGCCGGCGGTTCTGGCGGTACCAGTCGACCCAGCAGGTCCGGTCGTTCCAGCGGTTCCGGCGATTCCAGCGGTTCCGGTCGTCGCGGCAGTCCCTGCGGCTCCGGCCGTCCCGGCGACTGCGCTACGCGGTAAGATCGAGGAATTCTTTGTCGACATTTTGAGCGATGCGGAGGGAGTCAGCTTCCATCGCTTTCAGAACGTCGCGTGGTCTGTTGTCTTGGGCATCATTTTTGGGTGCACAGTTTACCGTACCCTGGCGATGCCTGATTTCGACAACTCACTCCTCGCTTTGATGGGCATTAGCGCTGGCACCTATTTGGCGGCGAAGACCACCGAACCCAAGGTACCTACGCCTTAGCCCGGGATCGGACGACCTGCCCTGCGAAGAGACGTGACGCCGTCCCCGTGGCCGCCGCGGCGTTCTCGTTACGACCTGTCACGTCTCTACCTCCTTCGCCGCGAGGTTTCCACGGTTGGGGAAGTCGTCCTACACCCCGTTCCGCCCCCGTACCGCCCGCTGCAGCTCCTCGAGACGGCTCAGGGATTCGACGTGGAGGCGGTCGAGCTTCGCGTGGAGCTGGGCGATCTCGAGCTCGGCTTTGAGGTTGACGTCGTATTCGATGTCGCCGCGGATGCGGTCCTTCGCGGTCTGCCGGTTCTGGCTGAGCAGGACGAGGACGGAGAGGATGATCGCCTCGAGCGAGACGACGAGGGTGAGGAAGCCGAAGGGGAAGGGGTCGAACATCGGCGGCTTCCAGCCCCGCAGCCAGTCGACGTTGAGCAGGATCCAGACCGCGAAGAAGAGGAGATGGAGCATCAGGAACGGGATGCTCCCCGAGAACTCGGCCACCCAGTCCGCCGCCCGCGCCACGGTCGAGCGGCGGTCCTCCGCTTCGACGTTGACGTTGCGCGCGGTGGTGCTGCGCAGCAGCTCCACGGTGTGGCGCAGCCGCTTGCCCATCGCGGCGATGACGTCGAGCCCCGCCTCGGGGTGGACGCGGAAGAGGTGGCTGAGGTCGTCGCGGTCGACCGCCAGCGCCTCGAGGTCCTCGACGACGAGGACCGAGGCGGTGCGGGCGCCGCCGTCGAGGAACGAGACCTCGCCGAACACCTCGCCGGGACCCGGGGTCTCGAGCACGATCCGTTCCCCCGTGTCGTTCTTGAAGAAGACCTCGACGCTCCCCTCGCGGATGACGAAGAGGGTGCCGCCGGGGTCGTTGGCGTGGAAGACGATCTCGCCGGCCGCGACCCGCACCACGTCGAGCTGCCGCGCGAGGACCTCGCGCTCGTCCGCGTCGAGGTACTGGAAGAACGGTACGCTGGCGAGCAGGGCGGCATCGGCTGGCATCGGGGGGGCCTCCTGGTGATTTCGCGCCCCGGCAGAAAGGGCGGGCGCCACTCTAGCCCGGGAGCGCGGTGGAGGGAAGGACATCAAGGACAGCAGAGACGACAGGGACGACAAAGACGAGAGAGATGTGCCGGCGTCGGCGCTTTCTCGTCCCTGCTGTCCCTGGAGTCCTCGCAGTCCCTGTTTGGCTTTTTCAGTCCTACTCCCGCACCAGCAGATACTCCTGAATCCCGTGCTTGAGCAGGAACGAGCGGTCGACGCGGAACCCCTTGAGGAGGTTGGTGACCTCGGCGGGAGCGAGGCGCGGCGAGGGGCGCTCGGTGGGGGTGCGGCGGTCGTAGATCAGGTGCTGCTCGTCCTGGATCCGGAAGCGGTAGGGCTGCGCCGGGATCGTCTTGTGGTACGAGATCAGCGCGAAGAGGAGGGCGCCGCTCTCGGTGTAGCGCCGGAGCTGCTCGGAGAAGGCGGCGAGCTCCTTGCGGTGGAGATAGTTGAACAGGTCCCAGGCGAGGATGACGTCGAAGCGGGTGTCCTCGGGAATCCCCAGGAAGTCGGCGAAGAACTGCGGGTTGGCATGCTCCTCGCCCCCCGAGGGGACGCGGGTCGACAGCGCCTGGTAGAGGTCCTCGAGGAACAGCTTGCAGCCGTACTGGGAGAGGAACTCGACGTTGGCGCCGACGGTCGAGCCGAGGTCGAGGACGGTCATCTTGCGCCGGCGGATGGTGTCGAACAGCGCCGCCAGGGCGAGCGACCGGTGGACCTCGGGCTCGGCCTCCGGGGTCTGAGTCCGGCCGCCCTCCTTGCGGGAGGCGGAGCTGCGGGGTGAAAACCAGCTCATCGACTTACGCCGTGGCCTTCACTCCCGCGGCTCCCGCGGTGGCAGGGGCTCCCGCGCTTCCCGCGGTGGCCGGCTCGTGCCGGCTCGGCTCGGACGCTCTCACCGGGCCACCCATCTCCTTCGGGACCTCCATGTCGATGCTCCCCTTGAAGCGCGAGCCGTCCTCGAGCACCACGCGGGGGGCCGTGATGTTGCCGCGGATCGCTCCCGCCTGCCGCAGGATCGCCTGCTCGCGGGCGAAGACGTTGCCGTCCACCTCGCCCTCGATGATCACCACCTTGCCGAAGACGTCGGCGCGGACGCGGCCGTTCTTGCCGACCGTCACGTTGTTCTGTTTGAGGTCGACCTTCCCTTCGACGCGCCCCTCGATCACCAGGTCCTCCTCGCCCGAGAGGTCTCCCTTGATGAAGATCGACGGGCCGATCGTGGCACCGGTCGAGCTGCGCCGGGGCGGCTCCGGGTTGACGGGAGGGGGCGTGCTGGGCGCCGTGGCGAGGGGACGAGGGGGGGCGGGGGTCGGGTCGGGGTGGTGGGTGGGCGGATCGTCACTCTTTTTCCAGACCATTCGAACATCTCCTTCTCTGCAATCTCGACCTAGCGGAAGCGATCACGAGCAGGGTATGGGCGTGCAGAGGAGATGTCAAGGCGGAAATAGATGATTGGCTATTTTCTGGGGGGCGCGGGAGCGGGGGAGGGAAGCGGATGGGAAATGTGAGGGGTCGGGGGGGGGCGTGGATGGTGGCTGGGGCGGCATGCCCTGCGAAGCCCTCACCCTCGGTCCCTCTCCCACCCCCTCCCGCCGGCCGGGAGAGGGAGGGCTCTGCGATCAGCGTATTCGTAGGGTGCGCTGCGCGCACCATCAACGTTTCTGGTGCGCACAGCGCACCCTACGCGCGCTTCCGGCTGGGGCAAGCCTCCCCTCTCCCGGTTGGGTGGGAGTGCGGTGGGAGAGGGGCCGGGGGTGAGGCTTCGCAGGGGACGAGGCCCCAGAGGCAAGGTCGCCCTGAACGCGCCGGTCCTGCGCCTCGCCCCGCCGCCTCAGCTCACCAGCCGCGCATTGAGGGTGATCTCCACCCCTCCAAGCGCCTGGGAGACGGGGCAGCCTTCCTTGGCCTTGCGGGCGTGCTCCTGGAAGGTGGCGTCGTCGGTCCCCGGCACCACGGACTCGTTGTCGAGCTCGATGCGGGTGATCTTGAACCCCTCTCCGACCTTCTCGAGGTGGACCTTGGCGGTGGTCGAGACGCGGGTGGGGGTGAGGCCGGCGCGGCCGAGGCCGGCGGAGAGAGCCATCGAGAAGCAGCCGGCGTGGGCGGCGCCGATCAGCTCCTCGGGGTTGGTGCCGGTCCCCTCCTCGAAGCGCGAGCTGAAGGAGTACCGCCCCTCGAAGGCGCCGCTCCCCAGCTTCACCGTGCCGTGGCCGTCCTTGATACCGCCCTCCCACACCGCGCTCGCTTTGCGTACAGGCATCGAAATCTCCTTGACCTTTCGGGTCGTTCGGTTCTGAGTCTCGGGATCAGGATTTGGGCGCCGGTTGCCCCGCCGCGGGGCCCGCGGGCTTCCCCGGCGGATGCGCCGCCCGGAAAACGAGGCGCAGCCCGGGGTCGAGCATGCGCAGGCCGGTGATCTCGACCGGCCGGTCGGCGTCCCAGTCGACGTGGAGGATGACCTCGACCTTGTCGTCGGCCTTGAGGGCCGAGATCGGCACGTTGGCGGCGACCGGGAAGGGCATCGCCATCGAGTCCATGCCGTCCTGCTGGCCGTCGCGGCTCACCCAGTCGTCGATCGCCTCGTGATGGAGGAAGAGGGTGTGCGGTCCGGTCGAGCCGGGAGGCTGCGCGAGCTCGGCGCGCACCACGTAGTTGTGCCCGCGCACCGGCCCCCGGCATCCGGACGCGCCGAGGAGCCCGAGGACGCAGAGCGCCAGGGCGAAGCCTTCGACGCGGAGCGGGAAGCTCTTCATGCGCGGATCGTAGCATGGGGGCTCCAGCTCTTCAGAGAGGTCTCCGGCGGGCTCGGGGCTCGGGGAACTTGCGATAAGGTAGGGCTCGCCTCCGGCGGGGAGTCCGGCGGGCGGCGGCAGGCGGAAGGAAGAAGGGAAGAAGGAGGGATGAGATGAGCGATCAGGGAGAGATCCGGCTGGGAAGCTACAAGGGGGCGGTCGAGGCGCGCCTCGCGCAGTGGCAGGGGGAGGGGTTCGGCGAGAGGCTGTGGCAGAAGGACTACCGGCTGTGGTCGCCGCAGCCGATCGCGGAGCTGACCGACCGGCTGGGGTGGCTCGAGCTGCCCGACACCA
Organism: uncultured Acidobacteriota bacterium; assembly: GCA_963756595.1. GTDB lineage: Bacteria > Acidobacteriota > Thermoanaerobaculia > Multivoradales > UBA5704 > DATARR01. The sequence continues at coordinate 34,103 of CAVWOZ010000056.1, read as the reverse complement.
TGACGGCCGAGGTGCCGCGGCTGACGCGCCTGGGGCGCGAGGTGGCGGACGAGGGGATCAAGCACGCGGTGGTGCTCGGCATGGGGGGCTCGAGCCTGGCCCCGGAGGTCTACGCGCGGACCTTCGGCGCGGCCTTCGGCTATCCGGAGCTGGAGGTGCTCGACAGCACCCACCCGGCCGCCATCCGGGCGTTGCGGGGTCGGATCGACCCGGCGAAGAGCCTGTTCGTGGTGTCGAGCAAGTCGGGGACGACCACCGAGATGCTCTCCTACTTCCGCTACTTCTGGGCCGAGCTCGAGGGGACGGCCGACCGCGGGCGCCATTTCGTGGCGGTGACCGATCCCGGCACGCCGCTCGAGAAGCTGGCCCGCGAGCGCGGGTTCCGCGGCGTGTTCAGCGCCCCGCCCGAGGTCGGCGGGCGCTACAGCGCGCTGACCCCGTTCGGCCTGGTGCCGGCGGCGCTCCTCGGCGTCGAGGTGGAGCACCTGCTCGCCCGCGCCCGCGAGATGGCGGACGCCTGCGCGCCGCGGGAGAGCGCGGACACCAACCCCGGCCTGCGCCTCGGCGCGGCGATGGGGGAGCTCGCCCGCGCCGGCCGCGACAAGGTGACCTTCGTCACCTCGCACTCGCTCGCCTCCTTCCCCGACTGGATCGAGCAGCTGATCGCCGAGAGCACCGGCAAGACGATCCTGGCGGGAGGGGAGCGGCGGGGGATCGTGCCGGTCGCCAGCGAGCCGCTGGGGGGCCCGGAGGCCTATGGCGACGACCGCTTCTTCGCCGCCCTGCTGCTCGACGGCGACGAGGTGGAGGAGATCGAGGACGCCCTGTCGGCGCTCGAGAAGGCGGGGCATCCGGTCGCCCGCTTCCATCTCGCCGACCGCTACGACCTCGGCGCCGAGATCTTCCGCTGGGAGGTGGCGACCGCGGCGGCGGGGGCGGTGATCGGGGTCAATCCCTTCGACCAGCCCGACGTGCAGCTCGCCAAGGAGCTGTCGGCCAAGATGATGAAAGCCGCCGAGAGCGGCACCCTGCCGCCCTCCGAAGGGGAGGTGCGGGTGGACGACCCCCATGGGGACGAGGCGCTCCATCACGCCCTCAACAACTGGGTGCAGGGGGCGCAGGCGGGGGACTACCTGGGGGTCCACGCCTACCTGGCGCCGCGGGCGCGCACCACCGAGGAGCTGCGCGCGCTCCAGGCGCGGCTCCATGGGATGACGAAGCTCGCCGTGACCCTCGGCTACGGACCGCGCTTCCTGCACTCGACCGGGCAGCTCCACAAGGGGGGCTCCGACCGTTGCCGCTTCCTCCAGATCGTCGACGAGCCGGGAGAGGACGTGGCGGTGCCGGAGACCAGCTTCACCTTCGGCACCCTGATCCGCGCCCAGGCCGAGGGGGACCGCCAGGCGCTCGAGCAGCGCGGCCGGAAGGTGCTGCGCCTCCAACTCGGGCGCGACGACGACGCGGGGCTGAAGAAGGTGCTGGCCGCCTTGGAGACGAAGTAACCCATGATCCTGGCGGGAGACGTCGGCGGCACCAAGACCAACCTGGGGCTCTTCGAGGGGACGGGCGAGCGGCTGCGGCTGCTGCGCTCGGACCAGTTCCACAGCGCCGACTTCCCCGGCCTCTCGGAGGTGATCCACAAGTTCCTCGACGGCGGGCCGGTGGGGCTCGACCTGCGGGCCGCCTGCTTCGGCATCCCCGGGCCGGTGGCGGAGAACCGGGCGAGCACGCCGAACCTCGCCTGGGTGGTGGACGGGGCGCGGATCGGCGCCGACCTCCACGTCGAGCCGGTGGTGCTGATCAACGACCTGGTGGCGACGGCGGAGGGGATCTCCCTCCTCGAGCCCGACGAGGTGGCGGTGCTCCAGGCGGGGAGCCCGGAGCCGGAGGGGAACCGGGCGCTGCTCGCCGCCGGCACCGGCCTCGGCATGGCGCTGCTGCCGCGCGTCGGCGGTCGTTTCGTGCCCGTCCCTTCCGAAGGGGGGCACGCCGACTATCCGCCGCGGACGGCGGACGAGGTCGACCTGCTGGCCCATCTGCGCGAGCGCTTCGGGCGGGTGAGCGCGGAGCGGGTGGTCTCCGGACCGGGGCTCGCCAACCTCTACGGCTTCCTGCGCGACGTCCGCCGGCTGCCGGAGAGCCCGCGGGTGCGCGCGGCGCTGGAGGCCCAGGAGGACCCGGCGAAGGTGATCGGCGAGGCGGCGGTGAGCGGCGAGTGCGACCTCTGCGCGCGGGCGCTCGCGATGTTCGTCGCCGCCTATGGGGCGCTCGCCGGCAACCTGGCGCTCCTCGGCACTGCGACCGCCGGCGTCTATCTCGGCGGCGGCATCGCGCCGAAGATCCTGTCGCACCTGGCGAACGGCCCGTTCCTCGCCGCCTTCCGGGACAAGGGGCGCTTCGAGCCGTACCTCGAGAACGTCCCCGTGCGGGTGATCCTGAACGATCGCGCCGCCCTGCTCGGCGCGGCCCGGCACGCGGCCTCGCTGCTGGCCCCCTGAACGGGTTCCCGGGGGCCAGCGCGCAGGGCAACGGAACGCTCAGTTTTCCGGGTGTTGACTTCCCGGGCGCCTGGTGTATGCTCCGCACGTCGGCATTCCCAGTGCCAGTTGTAAAGCCTCGTTCTCAGTCGAATTTGAAACAAAAACGGACGGAGATGAACTCCGGACCATTCTATGGAGGGCGCTCACATGCGCAAGCTTCACGTTGTTGCTCTGGCTTCCGTTCTGACTCTCGGTGCGGTTGCGGCGTTCGCTCAGACCACCCCCAGCACCAGCATGGACAAGCCGGCCACGTCGGCCACCGCCACCAAGGCCACCAAGACGACCACCACCAAGACCACCACCACCAAGAAGTCGACCGCCAGCCACGCCACCGGCAAGATCACCGCCATGGACGCCACGGCGAAGACGATCACCATCAAGGACACCTACAACACGTCCGACGACACCAAGTTCATGGCCAAGGGCAAGGCGATCACCATGGGCGACCTCCACGTGGGCGACACGGTCGTCGTGACCTACGCGAAGGACGGCATGAAGGCCTCCAAGGTTACGCGGACCCACGAAGCCAAGATGTAAGACGGCTGTTATCTCAAGTTTCTTGAGATGAGAGGGAGGCGGCGAGGTTTGCCGCCTCTTTTTTATTTTTGAGTTGTTTTCCCCGCTCTCCTTTTCTTTTCCTTGACTCCAAGCCCGTCAATTTTTTCGCCGCCGCCGCGCCTCCCTTGAGGTTGCGGGCGAGGAACGCCGTCGTCCGCTGCCAGGAGTCCTTGGCGGCGTCGGGACGGTAGCTGCCCCCCGAGGGGTTGGCGAAGGCGTGGCCGGCGCCGGGGTAAATCTTGACCTCGACCGGCGTCCCCTGCTTCTTCAGGGCGCTCTCGAACTGGTGGATCGAGTCGGCGGGGATGCTCGGGTCCGCGCCGCCGAAGAAGCCGATGACGGGGTGCTTGAGGACGGCGAGCTTGGCGGGGTCGGTCTCCAGGTGGCCGTAGTAGATCACCGTGGCCTGGATCTTCTCCGGCATCAGCAGGGAGGTCTGGAGCGACCAGCCGCCGCCGAAGCACCAGCCGACGACGCCGAGCGTCTTGACGCCGTGCCCCTCGAGCCAGGCGGCGGCGTGGCGCAGATTGTCGTTGCCGGCGTCCATGTGCTGGAGGGTGGCGTTCATCAGCTTGATGGCCGCGTCGGGGGTCTCGGCGTGGGCGCCGCCGTAGAGGTCGACCGCCAGGGCCTGGTACCCCTCGCCGGCGAGCCGCCGGGTCATCGCGCGGATGTTGTCGTTGAGCCCCCACCACTCGTGGATCACGATCAGGCCGGGGAGGGGACCCTGCGCCGACTTGGGGCGGGCCATGTAGCCGTGGAGGGGCTTGCCGGCGGACTCGCCGTAGGTGACCTCCTCGCCGGTGACGGGTTGCGCCGGCGCCTCGACCGCCGCCGGGCTCGCCGTGGGCTTGTCGTGCTGGTGCTCCTGGGCCATGCGCTGCGCCTGGTCCATCCGCTCGTCGGCGCGGGCCGCGGCGGGGAGGACGAGGAGGAGGGTGAGGGCGGGAAGCAGGATCTCTCTCATCGACAGGTCTCCTCAAGGAAAGGGTACGGCGACGATCGGACGTGCAGCCCTCGTGCCTGCCTGCCGGCCGCCAGCGGTCCTGGCCTCGCCCTGGTCGGGTCCTGCTCGCCTCCTTCGTGTGCGGTCGCTTCGCTCCCTGCCAGTCGGCTGCGCGGACCCGAGCCAGGACGAGACCAGGACCAGGATCGGAATCGCCGCGATTTCGAGCCGCGTTTCGAAACTGGTATGATGCGAAGCCTATTTAGCCTGGAGCCATGGTCGACTATTCGAATATCCCCCGCGACTCGCGGCGCGTGCCGCTGGAGACCCGCGTCCAGCTCAAGTTCGACCGGTTCGACGGTTTCATCAGCGAATACTCGTCGAACCTCTCCCCCGGCGGGATCTTCCTGCGCACCCGGGCGCCGCAGGCGCTGGGCACGATCCTCGACTTCGCCTTCCGCCTGGGCGACGGCTTCGAGCTGATCCGCGGGCGGGGCGAGGTGGTCTGGAACCGGATGGAGGACGAGGGGCCGACGCGGCCGGCGGGGATGGGGCTGCGCTTCCTCGAGCTGAGCGAGGGGAGCAAGGAGCTGATCTATCGCATCGTCGATCAGCACATCCTGGAAGGGGGGACGCCGTACGACGTCACCCAGCGCCCGCCGGACCCGCTCCCCGTCGGACCGGAGATCCCGGCGCCGATTCTTCCTTCAGCCGCTCCGCCGGCCGTCTCCCCGGCGATGACGGTTCTCTCCGCGTTGCCGGAGGAGCCGCGGGAGACCGCTCCCGTCGCGCTCCCGGACGCGCCAATCGCGCCGCTCGCGCCGGTCGACAGCCCGCCGATCGATCACGCGACCGGGGCTTGGCCGCGCCCCGCGCCGCCGCCGGCCGACGTCTTCGAGCTGCCGCCACCGCCGCCGCCCTACGGAACTCCCCGCACACCCGAGCCGTCGCGCGCCTTCGACGAGCCGGAGGAGGAGGCTCCCTCGTGGCTGCCGTCGCCGCACGAGCCGCCGCTCGGGCCGCTCGGAGGCCCCGAGCCGTTCCCGGACCTGCTCTCCCCCGTGCCGCCCGAGGCCGCGCCGTACCCGGAGCTCGAGGAAGGCTCCGCCCCCGCCGTCGCGCCGCCGATGTTCGCGGCGACCCTGGGGCCGGGCGGCGCGCGGGGGGCCGCCGTGGCCTCCCGCCGGCGCAGCCGGCTCCCCCTGGTGCTGATCGTCGCCGGCGTGCTGCTGGCGGCCGGGCTCTTCCTGATCCGCGACCAGGTGATGGGCTGGGTCGGGCTCGGCGGCGACGAGGAGGCCGCGGCGCCCGCGAAGTCGGTGACCCATCCCCGCCGCGCGCCGCGCGCCCCCCGCGTGGCGGCCCCTGGCGCCGTTGCGGGCGCCGCCGTCCCCTCCGCCGCGGCGACGCCCCCCGCGACCTCTGACGTAGAGGCGCAGGCGACGTCGGCGCCCGCGGGGACCCCGCCCGCTCCAGCGCCGGCCTCGCCGTCCGCCGCCGCCCCGTCCGCCGCGCCGCCGGCCCTGACCCCGCAGACCGCTCAGACGCCGCAAAAGGCGCAGAAGCCCGCCACCCCGGCTCCGCAGCCCGCGGTGCCGGCGGCCGCGCCTCCGCTGCCGGAGCCGGTCACGCGGATGAAGCCGTCCGCACCGTCCGCGGGCGCCGCGGGCGCCGACTCCGGGACCCCGCTGACGGCGCTCGACAAGATCACTTACGAGGCGTCCGCCGGGGGGACCGACGTGATCCTCTGGGGGAACGGCGCCTTCCCGGCGTCGGTCTACAGCCAGAGCCGGATCGACGGCAATCCGCCGCGCGAGCTGTTCCGCCTCTCGGGCATCCGCCAGCCGTTCGCGCAGAGCCGGGTGCGGGTGGGGACCCCCGAGGTGCTGCAGGTCCGCATCGGCTTCCACGCCGGAGCGCACGGCGGCAACGAGCTCCACGTGGTGCTCGACCTGGCGCATCCGAACGCGGTGGTCACCCAGGTCGAGGCGGGGCCGAAGCGGCTGAAGATCCACCTGCAGCGGCGCTGAGCGGCAGGAGCTTGGCCGGTTCGAGGGCCGGCCAAGCTCCGCCACCGCGGCGCCCCCGAGTGGTGTAGGATTCCAGGTCCTGAAACAATGTTGCAAAGAAGCCTGCTGAAGTTGCCCGGGAAACGCTGATGGCGAATGTCGACCGCATCAAGCGCCAACTCCTGCGCGACCTGGTGCAGCAGAACGTCGAGCTGGCCGAAGGCCGTCTGCCGCGGACGCTGCGCCGGGGGCGCCGTTGGCCCCCCTCTCTCCGCGTCGCCGCGGCGGTGGCGCTCTCGCTCGCCCTGCTCGGCTCCTCGGGGCTGATCGCGTCGCGCCACCAGGGCGCCGAATCCCCGGCGGCGATGGCGGCGTTGCCGGCGCGGCCGGGCCCGGTCCTGCGCTCGCCTGCGGCCGGCAGCCCAACGCCCGTGGCGTTCACCTCGGCGCCGCGGGCGGTCGACGCCGCGGTCTTCCCGCTCGCCGTCCGCACGGTGGTGATCGACGCCGGCCACGGCGGCGCCAGCACCGGCACCCGCACCCCGGAGGGGACCCTCGAGAAGGACCTGACGCTCGACATCGCCGAGCGGCTCAAGCGGCTGCTGGGGACCCAGGCCTTCCAGGTGGTGATGACCCGCGAGGCCGACCGCGACGTCTCGCTCAAGGAGCGCGGCGGGCTCGCCAACCGGGCGCAGGCCGACATCTTCGTCTCGATCCACCTCAACTGGATCGCCAACCGCCGCTCGGGGGGGCTCGAGACCTACTACATGGGGCCCACGGACGACCCCGAGCTGACCCGGCTGGTGGCCTCCGAGAACCGCGAGTCGGGGTACTCGCTCGCCGACATGCGGCGCCTGCTCGACCGCATCTACGCCGGCGTGCGGCAGGAGAAGTCCAAGAAGCTCGCCGAGACGGTGCAGGGGGCCCTCTTCCAGACCCTCGGCAAGGTCAGCCCCGCGATCGAGAACCGGGGGGTGAAGACCGCCCCGTTCATCGTGCTGCTCACCACCGACATGCCCGCCATCCTGGCCGAGGTCTCATCCTTGTCGAACGCCGACGAGGCCCGGCTGCTGACCAAACCGTTATACCGGCAGTCCATCGCCGAGGCCCTCGCGCAGGGGATCCGCGCCTATGCGGCGTCCGTCGAGGAACCGGAGCTGAACGTCGCCGCCAGAAAGGAATCGCGATGAGTGAGAAGAAAGAGACCCTCCACGTGGGGATCGACCTGGGGACGTCGAGGAGCTCCATCTCGGCCTCCAACGGTCAGCGGCACGTGATCGAGAGCTACGTGGGGTGGCCGCTCGACATGGTGGCCAAGCGGGTGCTGAAGAAGCCGGTGCTGATCGGCCGCGAGGCGCTCGAGAACCGTTCCATGCTCGACCTCCACCGGCCGCTCGAGGAGGGGCTGATCAAGGACGGCTCGGAGAAGGACGAGGCCGCCGTGCGCGAGCTGCTGCGCCATCTCCTCTCGCTGGTGGGGGTCGACCCCGAGGCGCGCAACGGCGTGCGGGTGCGCGCCGTGGTCGGCGTGCCGGCCGAGGCGCTGCGGGTCAACAAGCAGCAGGTGAGGAAGGCGCTCGCGAACGCCGTCGACAGCCTGCTCATCGTCTCCGAGCCGTTCGCCGTCGCCTACGGCATCGAGGCGCTCCTCCACACCATGATCATCGACAGCGGCGCCGGCACCACCGACTTCTGCGTGATGAACGGCCGCCTCCCCACCGAGGAGGACCAGCGCACCCTGCCGCAGGCCGGCGACTTCGTCGACGAGACGCTGATGCGGCTGATCCGCGGCCGTTATCCGGAGGCGAAGTTCTCGATCCACATGGTCCGCGAGTGGAAGGAGCAGGGGAGCTTCGTCGGCGCGCCCAAGAGCCCGGTGGTGGTCACCGCGCCGGTCAACGGCAAGCCGACCCAGCTCGACGTCACCCAGGACATGCGGCAGGCCTGCGAGAGCATCCTGCCGCCGATGGTCGAGTCGATGCTCGACCTGCTGTCGCGGGTGCAGCCGGAGTACCAGGAGAAGGTGCGCAACAACATCGTCCTCTCCGGCGGCACCGGGCTGATCCGCGGCCTCGGGCCGCGTCTCGAGCAGGAGCTGCAGACGGTCGGCGGCGGCAAGGTGCGGGTGGTCAAGGACCCCATCTTCGTCGGCTCGGACGGCGGCCTGGCGATCGCCACCGACGCGCCGGATTCGGATTGGGAGCGGCTGGCGTCCTAAGGCCCGGCGGCAGGTTGCGCGCGTTCCGCCGCCACCGTCGCCACCGGTGGACACCCCAGGGCGCGCGCCACCGCGCCGCCCAGGGCGTAGGTCAGGAAGGCCCAGGCGATGCCGAGCAGCAGGGCGAGGAGGGCGCCCCCCCAGGGCGGATCGGGCAGGTGGGCGAGCTCGCCGAGCTTCTTCGCGACGTCGTCGCCGCGGAGCAGTTGCCGCAGCGCCGGCGACGCCCAGGGGGGGAGGCGGGTGGCGAGGATCGAGCCGATCTCGTAGGCGTCGCCGCCGAGCGAGAGGAAGGGGGCGAGGGCGAAGGGGAGGGCGGCGCCGAAGAGCGCCGCCTGGCCGGCCGCGGCGCTCCGGCGCAGCGCCCAGACGCCCGGAAAGAGGGTGAGCAGAAAGGGGCCGAGGTCGGTCGCCAGATAGATCAGATCGCTGCCGCGGGTGTTGAACCCGGAGAGGCGGCCGGCATACTCACTGGCGGGAACGACGAAAGGGAAGACCCGCGCGAGGAGAGCCCCCCCGTAGAGCCGGTCGATTTCGAGCCGTGTCACCCCGCCGCCCGCGGCCCGGCAAGCCGCCGCGTGGAGCAACTCATGCAACGGCACATAGAGCCACCACCCCGCGGCGAGCCCCGCCGCGGCGAGGAGGAGGGCGCGCACGCCGCGGTCGAGGCAGCGGTCGAGGCCGTGGAAGGCGTCGGTGAACGGGGTGAGGAGCAGGGAGCGGAGGAGGCGCGGCATTCGTCTCGGTGATGTCTCGAGGGTGAGGGCGCCGGGGGACCGGCGGGAGGCGCGATGATACGCTAAGTGCCCGCCGCGGGTCTGTCCCCTTGCTGCGAACTTACTGTAAAATAAGATCTGGAATCAAGAAGGCATTGATGTCAACACACCCTGAGGAACGTCGGATCGCCGGTCTGCTCCGTGAGCTGACCGTCCAGAGCGGAGCCCGCCTCGAAGCGCTGGAGGAGCGCCTCGGCTGGGAGCCCGGGCGCCTGCGCAGCCTGCTCGAGGGGAGCCAGCGCCTGAGCTTCGAGGACGTGCTGGAGGTCCTCCCCCTGCTGAGCACCACGCCCAGCGATTTCTTCGCCTGGCTGTACGGCTTCGACGCCAAGGAGCCTCCCCGCAACGGCGGCGGAGACGAGGGAAGGCGGGAAGCGTCGGTGGAGGGCTTCCCCACCGCGCCGGTGATGGACCGCCGTTTCGAGGCCAGCCTGCGGGTGGTGCGGAGCTCGCTCGCCCGGCGGCGGGCCTGGAAGGAAGAGCAGGGAAGGGCGTAGCGGCCGGCGGCGCTCGGCGCGCCGCCGGCGAGGGCTCAGGCGGCGTGCTTCTTGGGCAGCGACTCGATCCGGGAGCTCAGGGCGCGGACGATCTCGAGGGCCTGCTGCTCCTGATCGGCGACCTGCTGGAGCTGGAGGAGCGCGGCGAGCGTGTCGAGCTTCACCCGCAGGGCGTGGAAGATCGGCAGCGTCGTGATCACCGTCCGCTTCACCTCGTCGACCAGGCCCAGCTTCACGTAGACCGTCGCGAGGTCGAGCGACACCAGCGCCACCTCCGCAGGAATCCCCTTCTCCATGTAGCCCTTGCGGGTCCGCAGCAGAATCGTCTCGGCGGCCCGCAGATGGCCCAGGTCGCAGAGCAGCTTGCCTTCCTGCCAGGAGGTCTTCAACAGGATCAGCGGGTCGTCGAAGTCCTTGTAGATCTCGCGGATCTCCGAATAGAGCATCAGGGCCTGATCCGGCCGGTCGAGATCGATGTAGCAGCGGATCAGGTTGTGACAGGCCGAGAGCAGGAGGTAGGGGTCTTCCCCGTATTCGATCAGTGGAATCGCCTGATGCAGGGCGCGCAGCGCTGCTTCGGTCTCGCCGGAGTAGATCAGGGCGACCGCCTTCTGGGTTTGCAGTCCCGCGAGCGCCTGGTTGTCTCCCAGCTCGCGGAAGATCTCTCCCCCTTCTTCGGCCAACTGCACGGCTTCCCGCAGGCGTTCCTCGGAGATCGCGAGCGAGGTGAGCTTGCCGAGCATCCAGGCGCGCAGCGCGGGATCACCCGTCCCCTGGAGCCGGTAGGCCTGGGCTTTGGCCAATCCTTCGTGCGCTTCGTAAGGCCGGCTGCACACTCGCAGGGCGGAGCCATACTGGCCCCAGACGCGGGTCATCAGGTCCGCGGCCTTCCTGGCGGCCGCGCCATCGCTCGGCGCCGGCATCCGTTCGGCGGCCAGCCTCGCCAGATTGGCGAAATGCAGCATCTCCTGGGGACCGCGGTAGCGGGACGAGTGGCTCCGTTCCACCAGCTCGCGGATCACGAGCGGATGTGCGTAGCCTGCCACCGCGCGCACTCTTTCGACCTGCTCGGCCTCGGGGAGGCCGGTCAGCTCGGCGAGCCAGCGGTCGGCCGGTTTTTCCATCTCCGGCGCGTCGAGCATCAGAAAGGCCGTGATGGACTGGTCGGCGCCCGCGAAGGCCTGATCGTAGTCATAGGACGCGGCCCGCGGAGACTGCGTGGCGGAGGGCTCTTCACCGGTTTGGGCGGAGGCCTCCGCCGCCAGGCTGAACAGCAGGGACGAACGTCCATGGGTCGCGTCGAGGGTGCTCAAGCGGTCACGGCAGACCGGGCAGTCGCGCAACAGGTGCCGCAGCACCCGCGCGTTGTGCTCGGGAAGGGGAGGTCGAGAGCCGCCCTTCAGGAAGCCTTCAAAATCTTCCAGGCTCAAGTGAGTTTCTAACATTCGAGTCTCCAGAACTCCAAATGACCACCGTTAAAGGCTGGCGATCCAAACCGCTCGAGAAGGTCCAAGGGCCTCTAGAAGCACAAAGGATTGGGACGTCCACCCGGATCGATGCAGCCGCCGCCGGCCGGCTTGTTCGCGGTCGAGTCGTCCTTGCGGTTCTGCACCGGACGATGCGAGCGGGTGGACGCGGAATTGAACAGCCCCTCGACGGCCCGCACGGCGACGCCGATCCAGCTGTCGCCGGCCGGCTGGGCGGCGGGCCCGCCCACGCTCCGGGCGCCGGCCATCGGCACCACGGTCAATGTAAGAAGAGTCGCAAGGACGACGATCTGACGCGAGCAGGGAATGCGGGTCATGACACTCATCTCCTCTACTGAATCGCGGTTCCAGGGCCGGATCTTCCGATACCGGAATCGCGGAAATTACGACCTTCAATGGATACGTCTCTACTTCCCTGGTGTTCCGCGAAGGAAAAACGGGACACGGTGAGAGCACCCACTGAAAGGCAGCCCATGCGTCCGGGGAGGACCGCCGAAAGGCGCGGCTGGCGCAGGAGGAGGCGGGGAGAGCGGAGGAGACGAGAAACGGCGTGCCGAGGCAAAACGACGGGGCGGCACCGGTGCCCCCAAAGACTACCGGCGCCGCCCCGCGGGATCTCATTTGAGCAGACCGCGTCGGGCCAGGGGCTCGATCCGCGCGGTGAGGAAGCGGATCAGCTCCATGGCCTGTTGCTCGTGGTCCGCCACCTGCTGGAGCTGGAGCAGCGAGGCGAGCGCCTCGCGGTCCACCCCCAGGGCGCGGAAGATGGGGACCGTGGCGGTCACGGTCTCGCGGAGATCCTCGACGTCCTTCAGCTTGATGTAGAGCGCCGCCAGGTCGAGGCAGACGACCGCCACCTCGTACATCAGGTTGCGGTCCAGGAACCCCTGGCGGGCGCGGAGCAGCGCGGTCTCGGCGGCGCGCAGATGGCCGAGGTCGCGCAGCAGCTGCCCTTCCTGCCAGCCGGCGCGCAGCAGGATCAGGCTGTCGCCGAACTCCTTGTAGAGGTCGCGGGTCTCCGAGTAGATCGACAGCGCCTGCTCCGGCTGGTCGAGGTCGATGTAGCAGCGCACCAGGTTGTGGCAGGCGGCGAGCAGCAGGTGCGGGTCGCCCTCGTGGTCGATCAGCGGGATCGCCTGATTGAGCAGGACGACGGCGCCTTCCGCCGAGCCGTCGAGCAGGCAGGCGATCGCCTGCGTGACGAGGGTGCGGGCGAAGGCGTGGGTCTCGCCGAGCTGCCGGTAGATGTCGGCGGCGCCGGAGAGGGCCGCGATGGCCGCCTCGAAACGCCGCTGGAAGGTGTGCAGCGAGGCGATCTGCTCGAACAGGCGGGCCTTGACCGCGGGGTCGCCGGTGCCGGCCTCGAGGTAGGCCTGGGCGGTGACCATCGCCGTCTCCGCCTCCCGCAGGCGGCCGTTGACCCGCAGGGCGTTGCCGTAGTGACCCCAGGCTCGCCCCCTGAGATCGGACAGCCGCGCGGCGCTGCCGGTGGCCTCGGCCCCTGCGCGGGTCGCGATGCTGCGCGCCAGGCTGGCCCAGTGGAGCATCGAGTCAGGATCGGCGTAGCGGGAGTCGTGGCTGCGCTGGATCAGCGGATGCACCAGTTGGGGAGCGGCGAACCTCTCGTCCTCCTCCACGAGCTGGAGCTGGCGAGCGACCGGGATGCGGTCGAGCTCCGCGAGGAGAGTTTCGGGAGAGATCCGCGGCAGGGGAGCCGTCACCAGGAACCCATCGATGACCTGCTCGGCCAGCGTGAAGGCGCGGTCGTAGTTGTAGCCGGTCTTCCCCGCCTGCCGGTTCCTGAGCTCCTCCGCGCTCCCCGGGAGATACACCAGGCGCTCCAGCCGGCTGGCCGGCCAGCCCATCAGGCTCAGCCGCTCGTGGCAGACCTGGCAGTCGCCCAGAAGGTGACGCAGGATCTTGGCGTTGCGCGCCGCGTGACCCGGCCGCGACGCATTTTTAAGGAAACCCTCCAAATCTTCGATCGTCGGATGATTCTGCAACATTTCATACCTCCCGAAAGACAACTCAGACCGACAAAACTCCCCCCGCGTCCTAAGCGCGCGGGGGGAGGCAGGCGCTCGCGAGCGCCCTGGCTTAGACCCCTCCCCCGGCGCCTGCGCCATTGCAGGGCTTCGGCAGGCCGTTGGGGTCGATGCACGAGCTGGTCAACGGCTGGGCCGGAGGCTTGCTCACCGTGATGTACTTCGTCTGCGGGCCGCGGGCCGCCGGTGCCTGCGGGGTCCCGACGAGCTGTTCCGACACCCAGGCGAGGGCGGCGTCGAACCAGGAGGCGGGCTGCGAGACGATGTGCCGGTCGAACGACCGGGCCTGAGCGGCCGGAACGGCGGCGATCAGCAGGGCGGCGGATACGACTCCAACTGCGAGACTGCGGGGGTAAAGCTTCATGACGTTTCTCCTCTCCAAAAATAGATACATGACTACAAGGTTTGGGGCTTGGCTCGACGACCACCTCACCCCACTTCAAAGGTCAACTTCTGAGAACCGGTTCTATTTCCGTAAGTGTACTGCCAAAGGGGAACCGTGACAGCTCTGTAAAAATTTTCTCCGGTGGCGAGGACACCGCTCGGGGTTCCTGGCCGAGTCCCGGGACGGCGTGACGCCCGCACGCGACATCATGGCATGCTCCTTGTATTTCGTCCTCGGGAAAGGAGACCGACGATGCCGAAAGCCGCGACCCACCCCTCCGCTCTCGACTTCATCCCGGAACGGCCCACCCTCCCCGGGCTCCGGGAGGCGGCGCAGGGGTGCCGGGCCTGCAACCTCTACAAGAACGCCACCCAGGCAGTGCTCGGCGAAGGACCGCGGGAAGCGCCGGCCTTCTTCGTCGGCGAGCAGCCCGGGGATCAGGAGGATCTGGCGGGGAAACCCTTCGTGGGGCCGGCCGGCAAGGTGTTCGACGACGCGCTCGCGGCGGCGGGGATCGCCCGCGAGGAGGTCTTCGTCACCAACGCCGTCAAGCACTTCAAGTGGGAGCCGCGGGGGAAGAAGCGCATCCACGCCAAGCCCTCCGCGGGGGAGGTCAAGGCCTGCCGCCCCTGGCTCGAGACGGAGCTCGCGATCGTCAAGCCGCGGGTCATCGTCTGCCTCGGCGCCACCGCCGCGCAGAGCCTGATGGGCTCCCGCTTCAAGATCACCGTCGAGCGCGGCAAGTTCTTCGAGACCCCCTGGGCCCCCTGGCTCACCGCGACCTACCACCCCTCGGCCATCCTGCGCATGCCGGACGACGCCGCCCGCGAGGAGGCACGGGCGATGCTGATCGCGGACCTGCGGGGGGTGGAGGCGCGGCTGCGGGCAGTGATGGTCTCGAGTTTCCCGTGAGCCCGGCATGGCAGTTCGGTCGGGCGAGCGATAAGCTCTCGCCGTCATGCCAGCCAAGATCAATATTTCGGCCAATAACATCGATGAGGTTCTGCAGCTCCTCGACGGCATCATCGCCGACTGCAAGGCGCGGCGCGATCCGCTGGGGTACTTTCCGGCGCTCTACCGGCAGGTCACGCTGACGGTGAAGCAGGGGATCGCCACCGGGTACTTCGACGACGGCCCGCGGATGGACCGCTTCGACGCCCAGTTCGCCAACCGCTACTTCGCGGCCTACGAGACCTGGACCTCCGGCGGCCAGCCGAGCCAGTGCTGGCAGGTGGCCTTCTCGGGGATGCGGTCGGGCCAGCTCATCATCCTCCAGGACCTCCTGGTGGGGATCAACGCCCACATCAACCTCGACCTCGGGGTGGCCGCCGGCGAGAGCTTCCCCGGCGCCGCCCTCCAGGCCTTCCACGGCGACTTCGACAAGATCAATCAGATCCTGGCCGGGCTCCTCCCCAAGGTGGAGGCGACGGTCGGCGAGTTCTCGCCGCTGCTCGGCCTCTTGGCGCAGCTCGGCGGCGAGGACGCCATCTCGGCGCTCGACTTCAGCCTCGACGCGGCGCGCGACGACGCCTGGCTGCACGCCGAGATCCTGGCCCTCCAGCCACCGGCCGCCTGGCCGCTCACCGTCCAGGCGCTCGACGCCAAGGTGGCGTTCCTGGGACGGCTGATCACCCAGCCGCAGGGGCTGGTGGCGCAGGCGGTCAACCTCATCCGCGCCACCGAGAGCCAGGACGTGCCGGCGATCATCGACGCCTTGAATTCGATCGTGCCGCCGACGGCGGCGACGGGAGCCGGGCCGGCGTGAAGAACCCCCGTGTCCAGCTCCTCAGGCGGCTGCGGCCTGCGCGCTGAGCCAGTTCGCCGACTCCCGCCACAGGGTCGCGCGGAAGCGCTCGCGGAAGAAGCCGAAGTGGCCGATTGCCGTTGCGCCCAGCTCCTTGGGGGTGACGTGCCGGTGGTCGACCCGCGCGTCGCGGTAGGCGTCGAGCAGGCTCTCGACGGCGGCGCGGGGGGCGTAGTCGTCGTCCTCGAAGCTGTAGGCGAGCAGGGGCTTGGCGAAGCGCTCGTAGCCGCGGCGGCGCTCCTGGTGCCCCTCGAAGAGGAAGTCGGGCTGGCGGCACCACTCGGCCCACTCGCGGGCGACGCCGCCGGGGAGGTCCTCTTTGGTGCCGAGCCACCCCGGGACGTAGCCGAAGAGCCGGCTCGCCACCGGCACTCCCAGATACCAGCGCAGCGCCATCCGGTAGCGCGCCGGGGCGGGCCAGTGCCGCCAGTAGCCGCTCTGCGCCGCGATGCCGATCATCCCGCCGATCCGCTCGTTGCCGGGGGCGAGCCCGACGATCTGCCCGCCGACGCTGTGCCCCACGACGAGCAGCTTGTGATCGGGGAAACGGGCGGCGATCCAGGCGAGGACGCCCCCCTGGTCCTCCTCCCCCCACTGGCGCATGAAGGCGGAGAAGCGGACCAGGCTGCGCGGCCGCGAGCCGCCGATCCCCCGGTAGTCGTAGGTGACCACGGTGAACCCCGCGTCCGCCAGGTAGCGGGCGTAGCCGTCGTAGTAGCGGCGCTTGACGGCGGTGGCGGAATTGACGAGGACCGCGGTCCGGCGGTCCTCGCCATTCACCGGTGTGTAGAGGGTGGCCGCGAGCTCGAAGCCGTCGAGCGCGCGGATCTGGAGGCCGTCGTCCACCTGAACGTCCATCTCTACCCTCCTTGCAGAAAGGCGGGTGATTTACACCCGCTCGTCAGACCCGCTCGATGATCGTCGCGATCCCCTGGCCGCCGCCGATGCAGAGGGTGATGAGGGCGGTCGCGAGGCCGCGCCGCTCGAGCTCGTCGAGCGCCGTGCCGAGCAGGATCGCGCCGGTGGCGCCCAGCGGGTGGCCGAGGGCGATGGCGCCGCCGTTGACGTTGACCCGGGCCGGGTCGATCCCGAGGTTGCGGATCGTCTGCAGCGGCACCACGGCGAAGGCCTCGTTGATCTCCCAGAGGTCGATGTCCTTGACCTCCATCCCCGCCTTGGCCAGGGCCCTTTTGGACGCCGGGGTCGGGGCGGTGAGCATGATCAGCGGCTCGGAGCCGACGGTCGCCATGGCGCGGATGCGCGCGCGAGCCTTGAGGCCGTGCGCCTTGGCGTAGTCGGCGGAGCCGATCAGCACGGCGGCGGCGCCGTCCACGATGCCGCTCGAGTTGCCGGCGGTGTGGACGTGGTGGATCTCGGAGAGCTGCGGGTAGCGCTCGAGGGCGATCTGGTCGAGCGTCTCGCCGGCGGGGCCCACCGGGGTGGCGCCCATCGCGGGGAAGGCGGGCTTGAGCGCCGCGAGCCCCTCGAGCGTGGTGTCGTGGCGGGGGAACTCGTCCTTCTCGAGGAGGACGGCGCCGGTCACCGGGTCCTTGACGGGGAAGAGGCTGCGGCCGAAGCGGCACTCGTTCTGCGCCACCGCCGCCCTGCGCTGCGAGTCGAGCGAGAAGGCGTCGAGCTCCTCGCGGGTGAAGCCGTCGAGGGTGGCGATGAGGTCGGCGCTGATCCCCTGCGGCACCTGGAAGACCTTGCCGCGCAGCGTCATGTTCTCGCCGTCCTGCCCCGCGCCGTCGGCGCCGATGGGGACGCGCGACATGCTCTCGACGCCGCCCCCCACCACCAGCTGCTGCGCGCCGGAGGCGACCCCCATGGCGGCGAAGTTGATCGCCTGCAGCCCCGAGCCGCAGAAGCGGTTGACCGAGGTGCCGGTGACCTCGATCGGCCAGCCGGCGGCCAGCACTGCGTTACGGCTGATGTTCGCCCCCTGCTCGCCGGCCTGCGAGACGCAGCCGGCGATCACGTCGTCGACGTCCGCCGGGTCGATCCCGACCCGCGCGGCGAGTTGGTTGAGGGTCTGGGCGAGGAGCTCCTGCGGGTGGACGCCCGAGAGCGCCCCCTTGCCGGCCTTGCCGCGTCCCCGCGGGGTGCGGACGGCGTCGAAGATATAGGCATCCATCGAGGGATTACTCATGGCGGTCTCCTGAAGTTGACGAAGGATTGTTCCGGCAGCCGGCGAGCAGCCGCTCGAAGGCGGCGCGGGCGTAGAAGCCCGCCTGCTCGTCGCGCAACAGGCGATGGGAGTGGTGGTAGCCGAGCGCCAGGGCGTTCACCTCGAAGGCGAACTGCTCGGCGTCGAGGTCTGCGCGGAAATGCCCGGCCTCGATGGCCAGGCGAGCCGCCTTGGCGGTGAAGCGGAAGCGGTCGCGGTGGGCCTGGACGAGGAAGTCGCGCTGCGGCCCCGGACGGTCGTCGAGCTCCACCGAGGCGGCGACCAGCAGGCACCCCCCCGGCATCTCGGGGTCGTCCTCCCACGCCATCCAGTTGAGGAAGAACGCCCGGATCCGCGGCTCGCCGCGCGGTGCCGAGAGCGCCGGGCGGATCACCGTCTGCTCGAAGCGCTCGACGGCCGCCTGGAGGACCTGGAGCTGGAGCTCGTCCTTGGAGCCGAAATGGGCGAACAGCCCGCTCTTCGACAGCCCCAGCTCCGTCGACAGCGTCCCGATCGTCAACCCCTCGAGCCCGTCCCGGCTGGCCAGGCGGACCGCCTGGTCGAGGATGCGCTCGCGGGTTTCGGCTCCCTTACCCATGCAGAAAGTATACGAACGGTCGTTCTATTTTGCAAGACCACCACAGCCTCGAGAGCCGCGTCGTTGCCCCGCGCAGCCGACTGGCAGCGAGCGAAGCGAGCGTAGACCGAAGGAGGTGAGCAGGGGCGACGACGCGGCTCCCGAGGCGGCGAGCAGAACCCGAAGGAGGCGAGCAGGGGCGACGAGTCTGGGCTGCTCTCCAGGCCCCTGAATACGAAAGACCCCGGCTCCTTGTGGGGGCCGGGGTCTCAAGGGTCCGTTTCGGTGGCGTTGGGTTCCCGTTCGGGGACTACCCTCCGGTGACCGGACACGTGGAGAATCCCCTTACGAGGACGCCACCTCCACTGAACCGTGTTTGCCTTCTATCACTGGACCACCTCCTTCCTGGGCGTGTGCATCATCGGCGGGTCCCAACCCGCCCGGTCCCGTGGGCCGCCCAAGCCTCATTGGAACCGCCACGTCACTCCAGGGAGGAGGCGTGGACCCTCGACACAACAATATGTTGGGGTAGGTGAGAGAAAATGTCAACGGCCTGGAGGGCGGAGTCGGGTCCGGGGTTTGAGCCGCGCAGCCGACTGGCAGCGAGCGAAGCGAGCGGAGCCCGAAGGAGGCTAGCAGGCTCAAACCCGGACACGACGGATGGCGCGCCCGCTCGTAGCTTCCACGAACGACCCCGTCCGCCCTGTGGTAGTGTTTCGCCGAGTCGGAAAATGGGCTGGAAATCGGAGGGAAACAGATGAAGAAAGTGGGCATTCTTTTCGGCCAGGAGGACACCTTCCCCTGGGCGCTGGCGGACCGCGTGGCGGCGCGTAAGGTGGACGGCATCACGGCCGAGCCGGTCAAGATCGACAAGCTGGTGCAGGGGGAGTCCTCGGGGTACGCGGTGATCGTCGACCGCATCTCGCAGGACGTCCCCTTCTACCGCGCCTATCTGAAGAACGCGGCGCTGAACGGCACGGCGGTGGTCAACAACCCGTTCTGGTGGAGCGCGGACGAGAAGTTCTTCAACAACTGCCTGGCCACCAAGATCGGCGTCGCCGTCCCCAAGACGGTGCTCCTCCCCTCGAAGGCGCTGCCGCCGGACACCAGCGACAAGTCGTTCCGCAACCTCGCCTACCCGCTCGACTGGGAGGCGATCTTCGAGTACATCGGCTTCCCGGCCTTCTTCAAGCCGTTCGCCGGCGGCGGCTGGAAGAACGTCTACCGGGTCGAGAACCGCGAGCAGTTCTTCCGCGCCTACGACGAGACCGGCCAGCTCGTCATGATGCTGCAGGAGGAGATCGTCTTCACCGAGTACTTCCGCTGCTACAGCCTCGACTGCAAGGACATCCACATCATGCAGTACGACCCCAAGCAGCCGTTCCACGCCCGCTACGTGAAGAACGGGCCGCCGGTGAGCCCGGACCTCCTCCAGAAGGTGCACGACGACGTGCTGGCGCTCAACGTCTGGCTCGGCTACGACTTCAATACGGTCGAGATGGCGGTGCGCGACGGCGTCCCGTACGCCATCGACTTCTGCAACCCGGCGCCGGACGCCGACGTGAGCTCGATCGGCCAGGAGAACTTCGCCTGGATCGTCGACAAGGCGGCCGACATGGTGATCCGCAAGGCGCAGAATTTCGTCGAGGGCGGCGACAACCTGCGCTGGGGGCAGTACGTCCGGAAGGGGGCCGCGGCGCCGGTCTCCGCCGTGGGGAGCGTTCCCGGGGCCGGCCTGGTGGGGAACGTCGTGGCGACCGCCGTCAACGCGGTCCAGGCGGCGGCCTCGGCCCTCACACCCAAGGAGTAGGGCGAACCCGCGAGGAGGCTCGAGACGATGGAGGCGAAGCTCTTCACGCTGGGGATCGAGGAGGAGTTCCAGCTCATCGATCCGGAGACGCGCGACCTGCGCTCGCACGTCCAGTACCTGCTCGACGACGAGCACACGCTGGCCGACCAGCTGAAGCCCGAGCTCCACCAGTCGGTCATCGAGGTCGGCACCAACATCTGCCGCGACATCCACGAGGCCCGCCGCGAGGTGATCTCCCTGCGCCGCAACCTGTCGCAGCTCGCGGCGCGCAACGGGCTGACCATCGCGGCGGCCGGCACCCACCCCTTCGCCCACTGGAAGGACCAGCTGATCTCCCCCGACGAGCGCTACAAGGCGATCGTCGAGGACCTCCAGCAGGTGGCGCGCGCCAACCTGATCTTCGGCCTCCACGTCCACGTCGGCATCGAGGACCGCGAGGTGGCGATCCACATCATGAACGCCGCCCGCTACTTCCTGCCGCACATCTTCGCCCTGTCGACCAACTCCCCCTTCTGGCAGGGGCGCAACACCGGCCTCAAGTCATTTCGCAGCAAGGTCTTCGACCGCTTCCCGCGGACCGGCATCCCGGACCACTTCACCAGCCTCGGCGAGTACGAGAGCTACATCAAGCTGCTGATCCGCACCCGGTGCATCGACAACGCCAAGAAGATCTGGTGGGACATCCGGATGCACCCGTTCTTCAACACCCTCGAGTTCCGCATCTGCGACATGCAGATGCGGGTCGACGAGACGATCGCGCTCGCGGCGCTGATCCAGGCGGTCACCGTCAAGCTCTACAAGCTGATCCAGAAGAACCTCGGCTTCCGCCTCTACCGGCGCCTGCTGCTCAACGAGAACAAATGGCGCGCCGCCCGCCACGGCATCACCGGCAAGCTGATCGACTTCGGCAAGCAGGAGGAGGTCGACTGCTCGACGCTGATCCACGAGCTGCTCGACTTCGTGGACGACGTGGTGGACGAGCTGGGGAGCCGGCAGGAGATCGACTACATCCATCACATCCTGCGCACTGGGACCGGCGCCGACCGCCAGATCGCCGTCTTCGAGGCGACGAACGACGTGCGCAGCGTCGTCGACTTCATCGTGCAGGAAACCCACCTCGGCCTGGAGTGACCCCGACCGATGATCCCCGAGCAGCGCCGGGCGTACAACGCCGCCTTTTCGCAGAGCGCCTACGAGGAGATGGTGCGCGCCCTGGGACGGAATTCGGGGTGTCCCCCGGCCTTCCGCATCTGTGAGACGCCGATCTTCCTGCCGGCCCCGCTCACCCGCGAGCTGATCGCCGCCGCCCACGAGGTGCTGGGCTTCGTCACTTCCGACGAATACCTCGCCCAGGCCGGCCGCGCCGTGCCGCCCGCCCTCCACGTGCCGGGGGACGAGGGGCACACGGTCCTCTTCCAGGTCGACTTCGCCATCGTGCGCGGCGAGGACGGCGAGCTCGCCCCCCGGCTCATCGAGCTTCAGGGATTCCCGTCGCTCTACGGCTTCCAGTGGCTCCTCGACCAGGAGTACCGCGCCAACTTCCCGGCGATCCCGGCGGATTTCTCCCCCTACTTCTCGGGGCTCACCGCCGAAACCTATCCCGCCGCGCTGCGCGACGTCATCGTGGCGGACGCCGATCCGGAGAACGTCGTCCTCCTCGAGATCGACCCCGACAAACAGAAAACCCGGATCGACTTCTGCGTCACCGAGCAGCTCCTCGGCATCCCGGTGGTCAACGCCCGCGAGGTGATCGCGCGCGACGGGCGGCTGTTCTACCGCTCGGAGCAGGCCGGCGGGCGCGAGGTGCCGATCCACCGCATCTACAACCGGGTGATCTTCGACGAGGTGGACCGCAAGGGGATCGACCTCTCGCACATCTTCCACCGCGAGCTGAAGGACGTGACCTGGGTCGGCCACCCCAACTGGTACCTGAAGCTCAGCAAGTTCTCGCTCCCCTTCATCCACAGCCGCTACTGCCCGCCGACCTGGTTCGTCAGCGATCTGAACGAGATTCCGGACGACCTCGAAAACTACGTGCTGAAGCCGCTCTACTCCTTCGCCGGCCTCGGCGTCGAGCTGGGCCCCACGAAGGAGCGCCTGCGCTCGCTCCCCGACCCCGAGAACTTCATCCTGCAGAGGAAGGTCGAGTACGCCGCGGCGATCGAGACCCCCGACGAGCCCGCCAAGGCCGAGATCCGCATGATGTTCCTCTGGCGCGACCGCCCGACCCTGGTCAACAGCCTGGTGCGGATCAGCAAGGGGAAGATGATGGGGGTCGACTTCAACAAGGACAAGAGCTGGATCGGCGCCAGCGTCGCCTACCACGCGCCGCTCGGCGAGGCCTGATACGCCTCGCTTGCCTCTCGACAGCCCTCGCGCGGCCGTCGCAACGCCATTTTCGCCGCTCGCATCGCTCGATTTGTCTCTCGCGAACCTTGGAAACCGGGAAGCTCGACGAATTTTCTCGTCTCGCAAGCGATGAAAACGATCGCGCGAGCTGTTTTTGTCGTCCGCGAGCCTTCGCAACGAGGAAAAACAGTCTGCGCGAGAGCCCGCGAGACCGTTTGCGGCCCGTTTCCACTTCGAGCGAAGAGAAATTTCGCTTCGAACCTCTGCTTTGAAGCCCGATGATCCGCACCGTAACCCTCAACACCGGCTTCGACGAGCTGTTCACGGCCTCCGCGCTCGACTTCGGAGGCGTTTCCGACCTCCGCGAGCACCGGACGCTCGCCAGCGGCAAGGGAATCAACGCCGCACGGACCATCGCAGCCCTCGGCGAGCCCGTGAAAGCCTACGGACTGATCGGACAAGCCGACCGCGACCGCTTCCAAAGCCTGTTGCAGGCTGATGGAGTCGAGACGGCCCTCGTTCCCATCGACGCACCCACCCGCCGCAACCTCACCGTCCTCGATCTCGCCTCCGGCCGCCCCGCCGCCCATTTCCGCGCCCCCGGCTTCACGCTGGACGATCCGGCGCCGGTCGCGCGGCGTCGGCCTGCCCGTCGTCAGCCGGGGAGCCGAAGGCCTGACCTTCCTCGTCGACGGCCGGATCGGCACGGCCCGGCAGGCGGTGGAGAAGCCCCGGTTCCTGGTCGGCGCGGGGGACGCCTGCATGGGTGGGCTGATCGTGGGGCGGCAGCGCGGGCTCGACGGCCTGGAGGCGGTTCGCTTCGCCGTGCGGGTGGCGGCGGCGCATGTGGCGGGGGGGGATGGCGAGACTCGAAGTGTAGAGTTGGTCTTGGGCTGACGCGGGCTCCGCTCCGAAGAGGGCGAAGCGGAGCCCACGAGCGGTTTCCGTCAGCTCAGCAAGTCCATCGTCAGACGAACGTAATTGTCGGTCTTCACCTGTTCCAAAAGGAAACCGACGAAGGACAAAACCTTGTCTGTGCTCTCCTGGTTGGAATAGGTGTGGTTATTTAGAAATTTGATCAGAGCGTTCGCGTCCGGGCTGCTATGGGCAAATTCCGTAAGATCCTTGGCGCTTACCTTGACGTCCAGAAAGACCGAGCGCACGACGATAGTAAACAATTTCTGGATTGCCGAAGGCCCATTGAGACGTCCGTTGCCGAGTTGCTCCTTCGGTTCGGCCGCTGAGAGGGCGTCTACCGCTTGAGTCAAGATATCGCAGGTCTTTGCGAAAGTGAGCGAACCCCGTCCGGATTTTTGTGCCAGTTGGAACAGGAGGGCTATCAAGCCGGTTACATGAGGGGCTGCCATGCTCGAACCTGTCATGACGGTGACTCCCCCTTGGGCTCGGGCGGCCACTATCCCCACGCCCGGAGCGCTCAACTCGGGCTTGGCTCGGAGCAGTTTTGCCTCCTTCTTTTTATCGTTGACCGCGGTGTCCCGGATCGGCCCCGCGGATGTCTGAATATATGGGGGCGAGAGGACCGCCTTTTCGAAAGTATCGAAAGCTCCTACCGTCAAAGTGCCGTTGCCGCAGCTGATAGACCCCAGCGTGCATCGGCTGTCTATCTCTCCAACGAAGCGAGACAAGCCGCGTTCGGATTGCTCGATCCAGGCATTGAAGGGAACTTCACCATCCTCACTGTCCAGCTCGATTTTCCAGGGATGGCCAGGGTCATCGTAATGCGGAAGCCGGAGGTCGACATGGTTGTCTTCGTTGTTCGGGTCTTTTTCCCGGTGACAGATGCGACCGACCCGCGTGTCGCCGTCGAAGAGCTCCTTGGTTTCCCCGAGAGACACGGAGCCCACTGGCTCCTGGGCGTCCGGGGCGTAGAGGGTCACGTTCAATCTTTTGCCTTTCGGGTACCAGATTTCGATCTCGTTCTTGACCCCTTCGTCGGGATTCGTGTTACGAGAGTCGGTGTTCCATAAGATGGTGGCTCTGTTCTGATTTCCTTTGTCGACCTTGCCTGAAATATGGCTTTTCATCAAGAAAGCATTCCCGGCGGAGGTGACGATTGCTCGCCCGGCCTTCAGGCTGACGAGCTCCTCGAAGGCCTGCTCGACAGGCGTGGTGCCGTCATGGGGGCCGCCGGTGGTTGATAGGCTGAGATTGACCACGGCGGGTTTTCCAAGCTCATCTGCTTTCTTAAAAATGTAGGCTACCGCTTCCAGAAGACAGCGGGAGTTGCCGAGAAAGCTGGTCTCGAAACTTTTCAAATTGACGAAGATGATTTGGGCATGGGGGGCGACTCCCGGAGCGGAAGGCAGGGGGGGTAAGTTGCCGGGCTTGCCGTTGAAAAGATTCAGCTCGCGCCCGTTGCCCGCCGCGATGTCCATGACGTGAGTGCCGTGCGCGGCGGGCGGCGGCGTATAGCCCAAGACCCGATATGCGTTGTCGTCTCCCGACGCCAGTGCACGGTCGATCATCTCGGAGGTGAACTCCCTGCCGTAATAGAAGCCGTCCGGAGGAGTGCCCTTCGCCTGCGTATCGCCGTCGGCCGGATCGTTCTGATCCCAGAGAGAGAGGATGCGCGTCGCACCTGAAGACTGGCGGAAGTTCTGGTGGCGGAAGTCGCAGCCGAAGTCGACGATGCCGACGATGACATCCGATCCATCCAGGTCCTTGTACCGGTTCCCATTGTCGCGGGCGGCGGTGACGAGCGAGCCTGGGTCACAGCGAATCGCTGGCACCGAATTGAACAGATGGAGATGAACCGGCAGCGCGGCCTTGAGACTCTCGACCTGGCGCCTGACTGTCAGGATGTCCGCTGCCGCTACCGCGCCCGTCACGAACCGTTCACCAACGCGGCAGCTCTGTAGAATCCCCCCCGGTATAGGTGGGATCGACTTCTTTTCCTCCTTGTCTTCCTGGCTCTCCTGGGCTTCCTTGTCCTCCGGGACCTTCTGTGTCTTGAGCTTTGCGACAACATCCACGAGATTCTGGGCCCCATTTAGATAGATATGCTGACTCACCTTTTTCGTATTGAAAAACCGGAGTGTCTCTTCCTGGAGGTGTGGATCGTAGTCGAGATCGACCTCAAAGTTGGCAGGAACCGTCGGGGGCAGGAGCTTCAGGTCGTGATTTGGCATTGCGTTTCTCCTTGGGTGTCGATCCCCTGTTTGGACGGACCGTTCCGCGATCTTCCCATCCGGGAAAAAGGGCTGTCCGTCCGTCCATCCGGTAGGAACCGACTGCCGAAATGCTCAACGAGACCTTGATCCTGATCCTACCTCCTTCTGGTCCCGACCTCCTCTGGTACCATGCCCACACGGCTTGGAGCGCTGGAGGTTGGCATGCAGATGTGTCGTTGGAGGGGTCGGTGAAGGCGCCCCGGACGGTGGCGGCGCTTTCCATCGGGCTGGTCGGTTTCGGGTTCGCGGGGTGCCCTCAACGGCCGAGGCCCATCCGCGCGGTGGAGCCCCGTCTGACGGGTGGGGCCAAGTACGCTCGCTGCCCGACCGATGAGCCTTCTTCATCCCTGATTGCGCCTGCGGTCTGCGGTAAACCACGCCTTCTCGGGAAGGACCATGGCTCGCCAAAAGGCGGACCCGTTCTCCGCGGCCCGGCGGATCCGAAGCTCTCGGACGGAGAGGGAGCGACAGATGGGCTCGACGCTCTCTTGAGAGACGGAACCCCCCGCGGTCTGAACCGGGCCATCCACCGGCTCGAAACGACCAGCGGGGCCGATCCCCGCAACGCACGCAACTGGAGCGATCTCGGGGCCGCTTATTTCGTCCGCGCGTCGCGGACCGAAGACCCGCGAGATCTCTTGCGGGCCTACGGCGCCGCCGACCGTGCGGTACGGGAGGACAGCTCTCTTCCGGAGGCTCGGTTCAATCGAGCCCTGGCGCTCGAGCGCCTGTTCCTGGTGCCCGACGCGATCGAGGCGTGGCAGGACTACCTGCGTCTGGACGCGGCGCCGGGCTGGGCCACCGAAGCAAAGAGGCATCAGAGAGCTCTGGCGAAGCTTTCGGCGCCGAACGATTGGGAGGGGCAGCGGGGGCGGCTCGAGCAGGCATCCATCAAGGGGGATATGCGAGAGGTCGAAGGGGTCGTTGACCGGCACCGCCAGGCGGCCCGGGAGTTCGCGGAGCAGGTTCTCTTCGGCCAATGGGCGGACGCTGTCGAGAAAGGCCAGAAAGAGCTCGCCGCCAGCCGGCTCAGCATCCTGCGAGGTGTGGGAGACGCGCTGGTCAAGATCGACGGCGAGCATCTGGTCCATGATTCGGTGGCCGTGATCGATGCCGTTTCCGCCGCCGGCGACCCCGGCCGGTGGCGGGACTTGGTCCGGGCCTGCCGGAGCCTCCGCGACGGGGAGCTCGACTACCATGCGCGGCGGTGCGAGCAGGCTGTCAAGAAACTCCTGGCGGCGCGCAAGACGCTCGCACGCATCGGCAGCCCCCTGGTGATCCGGGCGGACCTTCTTCTCATCTTCTGCGATTACCAGAACAGCCAGTTTCTCCATGGGCTAGAGGGAACGGAGGGTCTCTTCCGAGAGTTGCAGGGACGAGCCTACGCCGGGCTTCGCGGTAGCGCCTTCTGGGCCAGGGCTCTCCTGGAGGACAGTCTGGGGCGAAAGCGGGCGGCTGTCGACGACTATCGGCAGATGATGGCCGAGTTTCGCGGCCTCGGAGAGGGGGAGCACGTCTCCAGAGCCGTGAGCCTCCTGGGGCATATCCTGATCTCGCTGGGCCGCGAGCGGCAAGCCTGGCAGTACATCTATCAGGCGCTGCAGACGTTGCCCAGCCTGAGCGACGACGTGGCCCGGGCCAACCTCTTTCTCATCGCGGGCGACGCGGCCCTGCGCGACGGCGCCGACGCGGCGGCACTGCTCTTCGCTCGAGCCCGGGTCGGTCCCGCGCTCCACGCGGATGCCGTGGCCGCGGTCGAGGCCCTTGTCTGGCGGGCCCGGATGCAGGAGCACATGGGTGATCGGGAGGCGGCCGAAGCCTCGTTGCGGGAAGCCGCGGCCAGGATCGGCGGTCTCGAGGCTTCGCAGATCCGCCACAAGAGAGCCGATCTGGCGATGATCGAAGGGGAGATGCGGGTGGAGGACGATCCGCGAAGAGCGGTGGACCTTCTGACCTCGGCCCTCGCCGTGTATCAAAAAGACGAGAACCGGCTCTTTTCCCTCAGGACCCTCCTGGCGCGTGGTCAGGCCCAACGCCGGTTGAGAGATGACCTGGCGGCGGAGCAGGACCTCAGGAGCGCTCTGTTGGCCTACGATCGGCTGGGCGAGCAGCTCTCCGAGGAGGATCTCCGCCTTTCCCTCCTGGAGGAGACGAACGAGGTCTTCGACGAGATGATCTCCCTTCAGGCCGGCCATGATCCGGATCTCGCGTTCGCCTACGCCGATCGGTCGCGCACCCGCGTTCTGCCGGGAACGGAGTCCGCGCTCTGGACGAGCGGCGCCTCGGTCGAACCGCAACCGCTCCCCATGGAGGAGATCCGCTCCCGGCTGCCGGCAGGGACGACCCTGGTGCAGCTTTCCGTCCTTCCCGACCGGGTTCTGATCTGGGAGCTGCGCAGGGATGAAAGGCGGCCGAGGTTCTACGACAAGGAGATTTCGCGCAGAGAGCTTGAGTGGCGGGCCGCGTCGCTTCAGGACTTCGGCAGCGTGAGAGGGGCCGATGCGGCGGTGAAGCTCTTCGATCTGCTCGTCGGCCCTTGGTTGGCGGCGGTTCCCGCTGGAGAGCGGATCGTCTTCATTCCTGACAAGGTTCTGCACCAGGTGCCGTTCGCCGTCCTCAAGAATCGATCGACGGGAAGGTTGCTGATCGAGGACCATCCGCTCGCCGTAGCACCCAGCGCAACCCTCTATATCCATGCCCTCGAACGGCAGGCCGCCGACCAGAAGGCCGGGCGTTCTGCCGGGCTGGTCATCGGCGATCCGGCGGTGGACCGCGTCCTGTTCTCCGACCTGCCGTCATTGCCGGAATCGGCGGCCGAGGTCCGTCGCATCGCATCGCTGACCCATTCCCGGCTGCTGGAAGGCAAAGATGCGGTGAAGTCGACGTTCCTGACCCTGGCGCCTCTGGCGGAATGGATTCATTTCTCCGGTCATGCGCTGGTCGACCCGCGCAATCCCCTGCAGTCGAAGCTCGTGCTCGCGCCGGAAGGGGCGCGGGACCCGGGAGCCTTGACCGCACAGGAGATCTATTCGCTCAAGCTCCCCCGCACCCGCCTCGTGGTTCTCGCGGCCTGTGACACCGGCAATGAGTACATTCCCAGCAGCGAGGGCGCAACCAGCCTAGCCCGGGCGTTCCTGGCCGCCGGGGTGCCGTCCGTGGTGGCGAGCCTGTGGAGCGTCGACGACCGGGTGACGGCCGAGCTGTTCGCTGCGTTCCACCGTTTCCTGGCGGCCGGCGACGACCCTGTGGACGCCCTGCGGAAGGCCCAACTGGGGATGCTCCATGGTTCTGGGAAAACCGATCGGTCCATGCGGGCCTGGGGGGCCTTTGAAGTGATCGGCGCCAGCGCCGAGTAGCCGCTGGAGCATAGTAAGCAATCGCCATTTCATCATCAGCAGGAAGAAAGGGAGTCTTCGTCATGCCCACTCTTCGCGTCAAATTTTCCGGTCTGTGCACGTTCATCTTCAACAAGCCGCTCAAAGACAAGGATGGCAAACCCTCGGATCCAAAGCCCACGGAGGCCACTGTCTTGCTGCAGCGGCTGACCCGTGCGCGCCTGCTTTCGAACACGGCGAGCGTGACTTCCGAAGTCCTGGACCAGCACTTCCCTCTGCTGGAATTCAGCCTGGCCGATTATGACCCGGCCAGCACCCGCAGGGCGAACGTCCATTGCATCCCCGATTCCGACGGAAAGATGACGAAGGGAGCTTGTCTGCTGATCGGCGAGGATCTGAGCTTCGTCGCCGATGGTCAGCCGATGGAACGCCATGCCCTGGAGCTTTCGAACCAGGCGCCGGTGGACCCGGCCTCGCCCAATCTGAACAAGCTGGAGCGGGACTCGCTCTGGTGGATGGCGACGCTGGGCGAGATATTTTCCGACAGCCCGGACATCAACCCGGCGATCCTGAACACTCCGCCCGGCTCGAATCAGCCCATCCTGGCGCGCGTCCAGATGACGGAAGGCCGGCTCAGGTCGCTCGAGCTGACCGATTTCCCTTGCACGATCGTTCCTCCAGGAAAGTCCAAGTTCTACCAGCGGATCGCTACTTCTTTCGAATTCACCGTGCCGTTCAGCAGCTCGGTGGCAATCAGAACGGTCGCCAATCGGAACGGTAGGACCACGTCAGGTGAGCTGATTCTCCGTCCGGCGAACGGCGGCGATCTGCAGATCGAGATCACGAACATGGAGATCAACCGCCTCCTGGGGATGGACGCGGCGAGCGGTCCCCAGGCGGAAGCGGACTTCGGAGTCTATGCGGACCTGCTGCACAAGCCGATCGAGGGAGCCGTGCCCTTCCTGCGCCAGGTGAGCGTGGGCGACCCTTCGGCAGCTCCGAGCAGCACCTGCTCGCCGGGAGGAGGGTCTGCCGGCGGTATTTGATCAGCCCCTACTGATACATGAACCGCAACGCCTTCGGAAGCCGCCTTCTCCAGGCGGCTTCGCTGTGGGTTCCCTTGGCGTCGGCGCGCCACATCAGGCGGTCGGAGTCGTAGTCGCGCTCGACGAGGTGCTCGGCCATGCGCTTGACGGCTTCGACCACCCTGCCGCGGTCCTCGCGGGCGCCGGCGTCGAGGTAGATGCGGGAGACGGGGGGGTTGGGCTGGGCCGCGATGTCGACGTAGATCGCCTGGTTGGCAACCCAGAGGGAGGGAGACATCACGAGCGCGCCGCCGAAGCTCTGCGGGTAGTGGAAGTGCGACCAGAGGGCGGCGAGGCCCCCCATCGAGGAGCCTCCCACCACGGCGCCGAGGGGGGGAGGCACCAGGTTGAGCTCGGCGGTGAGCGCGGGCATCAGATGGTTGGTGACCCAGTCGAGGAGGATCGCGATCTGCCCGGGATCGCTCTCGAACGGGAAGGGGGAGAGCTCGAGGTTCCGCCCCGGGCCGCCGTGCTCGATGCCGATCACCACCGGCGCCGGGCGCCGCACCTTCGCCAGCCCCTCGACCGCCTCGTGGAGGTACCAGCCGCCGGAGAAGGAGGGGGCGTCGTCGAAGACGTTCTGGCCGTCGAACATGTAGAGCCCGAAGTGCGGCTCGGCCGGGTTGTAGCCGCGCGGCAGGTAGACGCGGATCGGCCGCGGCGAGAGCCCCGGCACCTGGAAGGGGCCGAGGAGGCTGATCTCCCCCGGCGTCATGCGGGCGAGCGAGCCCGGGATGCCGGCCTCGACGGTCGGCTCGTCGGGCTCCGGGGGGGCCGGCGCGATGGCGGCCGGGGCCTCCTGCTCGGGCCACTCGGTGCGGCGCAGCGAGTCCTCGATCCGGTAGCCGTGGAGCCCGTCGTGGAGCGACAGGTGCCGCGTCATGCCGAAGACGGTGTAGTAGGCGTACTCGGGGTGCCGGCCCACCCGCTCCCACCCTTCCGGCGGGAGGTCGCGCAGGCGGGCCACCAGCTCGGCGCGCTCGCGGACGAACTGCTCGGCCGCCGCCTCGAGGTCCACCCCCAGCAGCCCGCCGGACTCGTCCTCGGGCGCGGGATAGAAGGGCTCGAGCTCGGGGTTGTCCTCGGCGAGCATCGTCTCCAGGCGCTGGCGGAAGCGCGATTCGAGCGAGACCAGATGGCAGAAGTGCTCGTGCGCCGACCACTTGTGCGGCACCGGCCGGCGTTTGCGCCAGGCCTCGGGGACGTCGAGGATCAGGGGGATGAGAAGGGAGGGCGCGTTGTCGAGCGCCGCCAGCACCGGTCGGGGATCGTTCAAGAGTCAGTCTCCAGGTCGGCCTCTCCGGCCAGATCAGATGCGGGGCGGGAGCATAGCAGCCGCTCGAGCCACGCCACCACCTCCGCGGGATCGCGGAGCCGGTACGTCGCCGCGGTCTCCCGCGGTGTTTCCTCAGCGTCTCCAGGGTCCCCGACGAGGATTCCGATCCCCCGCCCGCGGACGGCGCGGAAGGCGTCCTCGTCGGTGAGGTCGTCGCCGAGGTAGACGGGGAGGACGTCGGGGGCGTCGAGCCCGAGCTCGCCGAGCAGCCAGAGGAGGGCGCGCCCCTTGTCCCAGTCGAGGTCGGGGCGGAGCTCGAAGAGCTTCTTGCCGTGCCCCTTGCGCAGGGCGGGCTCGGCGGCGAGGGCGGCGTCGACCGCCCGCTCGATCGCCGGCACGTCGGCCGCGGCGGCGAGCCGGAAGTGGACGGAGATCGCGAAGCGCTTGGGCTCGACGATCACCCCGCCCCTCTGGATGATGCCGGACAGCTCGCGCTCCAGCCGCCCGGCGGCGCGCTCGATGGCCGCCGGCACGCCGTCGCCGACCTCGAGACGCAATTGTCGCGGCCCCGCGATGTCGAAGCCGTGGCTGCCGGCGTAGACGAGGTCCGGCAGGCCCACCCGTTCCGCGACGTCCTCGCGGCCGCGGCCGGAGACGATCACCACGGGGAAGCGTGCGGCAAGGCGGCCGAGCACCTCCCGGGCCGCGTCCGGCAGGACGGCGAGCTCCGGCCGCTCCACCAGCGGGGAGAGGGTGCCGTCGTAGTCGAGGAAGAGGGCGGGGCGGCGGCCGTCGAGGCGCGCGGCGATCGCGTCCCAGGCGGCGAGGGCGGAGGGGAGCATGGGGTCAGAGGTACTCTTCGAAGTCCATCGGGGGGAAGTACTCTTTCATCGCGCGGAAGTCCTCGGGCACCGTGCCGAGGGCGGCCTGGAGATAGTAGTCGACCCACCAGAAGATGTCCTGCGCGCGCAGGGTGCGCCGCATCCCGTCCATGCGGCACCAGCGCTCCTCCTCGCTGAGCTCGAAGGCGGCCTTGAGGGCGTCGGCCATCCCCTCGATGTCGTGCGGGTTGACCAGCAGCGCCCCCTCCTGGAGCTGCGCCGCGGCCCCCGCGAACTCGGAGAGGATGAGCACCCCGCAGCCGTCCACCTGGCAGGCGCAGAACTCCTTGGCGACCAGGTTCATGCCGTCCTTGATCGAGGTGACCAGGCAGACCCGCGCCATGCGGTAGAGGGCGATCAGGTCGCGCCGGGCCAGGCTCCGGTAGTGGTAGTGGACGGGAACCCATCCCGCCGAGGAGAACTCGCCGTTGATCTCCCCCACCAGCTGCTCGACGTGCCCCTTGAGGGCCTGGTATCCGGGAACCCCTTCCCGGCTGGGGACCACGAGCTGGAAGAGGATCACCTGCTCGCGCAGCTCGGGGTAGCGCTGGAGGGCGTTGCGGAACGCCTGCAGCCGCTCGATCAGCCCCTTGGTGTAGTCCAGGCGGTCGACCCCGACGATGATCTGGCGCGGCCCCATCCGGTTGCGCAGCTCGACGATCCGGCGCGCCACGTCCTCGGAGCGCGCCGACTCCTCGTAGGAGGCGAAGTCGATGCCGATCGGGAAGGCTCCCACCCGCACCTCCCGCGAGCCCAGGCGCACGGTGGCGATCGGGCCGTCGTTCTCGATCTCCGCCTCGGGGAGGAGGTTCTCGATGCAGGTGAGGAAGTTGCGGCGGTCGCGCGGGGTCTGGAAGCCGAGCAGGTCGTGGGCGAGCAGGGCGCGCAGGATCTGGCCGCGCCAGGGGAGCTTGAGCAGGATGTCGAGCGGCGGGAAGGGGATGTGGAGGAAGAAGCCGATCCGTGCCGCCTCGTTCTTGCGGCGCATCAGCTCGGCGACGTGGAGGAGCTGGTAGTCCTGCACCCAGATGAAGTCCTCCGCGCGGCTGTGGGCGAGGACGCGGTCGGCGAACTTCTCGTTGACCTTGAGATAGGCGTACCAGAAGGAAGGGTCGAAGTTGCACTGTCCGAGCAGATCGTGGAACAGCGGCCACAGGATGCCGTTCGAGAACCCTTCGTAGAAGCCGTGGACCTCCTCCTCCGAGAGGAGGACCGGCACCAACTCGTAGCCGGATTCCTGGTAGCCGGAGGCGAGCACCGCCTGCCAGTCGCCGTCCGGCTCGAGCGCCATCCCCGGCCAGCCGATCCACACCCCGCCACGGTGCGAAAGGACCGGCGCGAGGGCGCTGACCAGGCCGCCCGAGCCGGGTTTCAAGGCCCAGCCGCCGTCCCGCTTTTCGAGGACGATGGGCAGACGATTGGAGACGACGAGGAGGCGTTGCGTAGTGGGGCTCAAAGCGAAAGAGCAAGGTGCAAGGGGCGAGCCAGGCCGGCGAAAAACTTTGCCGGCCGACGGCCGTAGAAGGGCGATGCCGCGCACCTTTCGAGCCCGTTTCGGCGTCCTCCTCCTCGCGCTCGCAGCCCCCGCCGCCCTCCTCGCCCAGGCTCCCACGGAGGATTCGCCCCCCCTCAATATCCCGCGCGCCAAGGGGCCGATCGAGGTCGACGGCAAGCTGGGCGATGCGGGGTGGGAGGGGGCGGCGCGGGTCGAGACCTTCTACGAGACGAACCCCGGCGACAACATCGAGCCGAAGGTGAAGACGGTCGCCTGGCTGACCTACGACGACCATTTCTTCTACGCCGCCTTCGACTTCTCGGACCCCGACCCGAAGGGGATCCGCGCGCCGCTCGGCGACCACGACGACCTGGCGAGCTCGACCGACTACGGCGGGGTGGCCCTCGACACCCGCAACGACGGCAAGACGGCGTTCGAGTTCTTCGCCAATCCGCGCGGCATCCAGTACGACGCGATCACCAACGACACCAGCGGCGAGGACCCCTCGCCGGATTTCTACTGGGACTCGGCGGCGCGGATCACCCCGACCGGCTGGACGCTCGAGCTCCGCATCCCGTTCTCGTCGCTGCGCTACAACTCGGCGCCGGTGCAGACCTGGGGGATCCTGCTCTACCGCAACCGGCCGCGCGACTTCCGCTATCAGATGTTCAA